>DASXUY010000072.1:0-2770 GCA_036504535.1 Capsulimonadaceae bacterium | reverse complement strand
TATGGGCTAAACTTCCGTAGTCATCCATCGTTTTTCCTTTCATGAACTTTGAGCGGTTCAAAAAGGATGATGGATGACTGCCTGAAAAGTCAAACTTTACGAGTCCCCCAGCAGAGCTGGGGGTTTACCTATTGAATTAAGCGCTATTGCCTGACAAGGCGATACGCCGCGGACTTTGGCGTTTGGTGCTTACCCGCCCCGAGCTCAAGTCCCTCACCGTATACAGGTACCGCCCGGAAGCCATCGGGGACTGTCGCTGACCCACAGACGGCGAAAAGGACGAGTTCGTCGGTGGTTGGGTTGGTCCATAGTACGCTCGAGTCGTCGTTCAGCGTGCGGACGCGCATTGTTGGCAGAAGCGCGTTGTATGTTCGGTTCATCGGCCCGATTTCGTCGGGGATATGGATGTCGCCAGCGAAGGGCGCATTATCGAGGTCCATCACACCCATGCCTATGGGTGACTTGTTGGCGAGCATTCGGAAGTAGACTGCGGCGGTGAGGTTGCCGTTATAGAAGTCGTTACTTCGCGAGTCGTCGGTCATGCAGCGATAGTGCGTGTCGTAGCTTAGCTCGGGCGTTCTGGCATACTGTGGCCAGAAACCGGCGGCGGTGACTCCGAAGGGGCTGAACGATTCTACCCACGTGCTGACACCGATACGCTCCATATCGGCCTGGAGGTCGACGAGGTCCATGAACTGTGGGTGGAGGTCGGGATCGGTGAAGTCGATGGCCATTGCCCAGAGGTTATGGTACGAGTCGAAAAAGGCATGGTCGAGGCCCAGGTCCTGGAGGTACCGCACTTCGTCCATCAGCCACTCGTGGAACCCACGGCGGAGCGATGCAGCGCACAGCGTGCCGTAGTTACCGTCCCACGGCGCGCCGCTATCGTAGCGCAGCATCCAGTCGGGATGTTTTTTGAAGACCGGCGCGGTGGTGTACGGGGCACCGAACCATGTCGCGACCTTGATTCCGTGTGCGTGGGCTGCGTTGCAGAACTGGCGGAACCGCTCGGGGCCGCCGTAGCGCGCGTGGACACGGTAATCGTACGGCTGGCACATGTTGGCCACGAACGGCATGTCGTGGCCACGGTGATTGCCGAATCCGGCGATAAAGAATGTCTGGAAGCCGTTCTCGCTCAGCCACCCGAGGCGTTTTTCCCACTGATCGAACATGTCGGCGGGTCCGTATCCGATATGCACGCCAGCGCCGCCGCAGCAATCGGTGCCGAAACCGGGAACGGAATCGCTGTGCGGAATGCCCTTCTGTGCGCGCCACGAATCGGCGATTGCGTCGTATACGTCGGTCCACAGGTTGAACGCATCTACACGTGATAGGCCGTCGCGCTGTGCCATGAGGATATATTTCTCGGGCGACACATAGGTCTGCGTTTTCGAGAAGTAGATCTGGTCGAGGTGGCCGATTCCATCAGCGTCGGGCCGCCATTCGACAAGCGTTCGATAGTAGCCGGGCTTGTCGTAGTAGCACAGGAGCAGTGAGTCGCCTTTGTGTTGCAGGTCGAACAGTGCGCCGCCTGCGCCTCGGAGCTGGGCCTGGATCGGGAGAATGTACTCGTCGTTTGGGTCGTTGGCGTAGTCGTGGAACACGTCGGCGTTGTTGCTGCTGCCCTTTTCGAACGTTTCCGCGCTGGTGTAGCCCTTGCCGGAGCGAGACATGGTCTGCTCCATCGGCCCGCCGATTGCCGCCATATGCTGTGAGAAAACGGTCACGCCTTCCGGGTCGCCGCCAAGCTCCCATGTGCCAGCGTCGAGAATCCAGTGAAACGGATGGCTCAGGGACAGCTCGTAGCTGTACGAGAAACCCATCCAGCGGGTCTCGCGTACGGCTGCACAGCCAATCGGTACGGACTGGCGCTTGATGTGCCACGCCAGCTTTCCGAGCACAGTTGGCTTGCGGCGGGGTGTGCTCAGGTAGGCAAACTGGAACATATCAAGCCGTCGCCCGATCTCAGCCTGCACGCCGATAGCGTCGGCATCGATGATCGCCTCCCCACCCTCGACTCGGACGCCAACAAACTGGTAGCTGGTCACCACCCATCCATCGCGCGTTTCCACGTGGGGTAAGCGGAGGCTGCCTGGCGCGATAGTTGCGACACCGTCTACGGTAGCTTGCGCGAGGCCAGCAAGCATGCCGCGCTCGATGGTGAAATCGAGGTCGACGGTTGGCGCGAGGTGGAGCGAAATGCCGGTTTCGGTCGTTGTCCAGCTAATCGTATCAGTCGTAAGCGTCATTGTCAGGTCTCCTGCGAGCTACTCGTGTCCGGTGCGCAATTTGGGCAGCGGATCGTGCGGCCCCTTTCGCCAGTGCACGCGGAGTAACCTTTGCAAATGCCTCAAATATTTGCGCCAAGCCAGAGATTATCGCGCTCCGCATTAGTTAGCGGGTCGGACGACTTAACGCAGCGTCCGGAGGCGGTTTCACGCGCCTCCACTTCGTGTTCCACATAGCGCAACGCGATTCTATTACCCCGGCGCGTGCCGCGCCACCCACAATGTGGGGTTTATGATGTCCGACCACCTCTTGGCAAGGCTGGTTCGCCGCTAGGAAAATCGCCGAGACTTTGTTCACATCTAGTTTGCGCGTTTTGCGTTGCGCAACGCGATTCTATTTTTGGTTCTATCGGGAATTCTGTGGGTAGTTGTCTAATATGTGTTTATGACAGATCATGACCTTTACCAGCAGATTCTTGGTTTGACGGCGCCTTGGCGCGTTTCTGATGTTGAGCTTCGCATTGATGACGAAGAAGTTCTAG
>DASXUY010000071.1:0-163863 GCA_036504535.1 Capsulimonadaceae bacterium | reverse complement strand
GGATCGGGAGGAAGAAGAAACGCCTGATCGGTACTGTAAGACAGAAATCCATGTGCCATGAATCAGAATTCGACGAGAGATTCGCAACATCATTCCCAAACCGTAAATCGACTGGACTTTATTTCGGGACAGCCTCCTAGTTATTTAGGATAGGGTCTCCGACCCATAGGATTTTGGCATGCTATGGACTGGGTTTTCCCCCGTCGTAGGTTGTACGCATTAATAAAGACTATTTGATCAACGTGCGGTGGATAGGATAGCTTGGCGGCGGGCTTGATGAAGAATGGCTCGCCGCCGGGGTAGCCTGCGCGGCTGGCGGCAGCGTGACGCTGCACCCAATGGCCGCTTTGCGGCGGTAAGACACGAAGTGCTTGTACCGCTGGCATCGCTTTTATGATAATGCCAGAGCATTATCATAAGATCTTCATAAGTTCGAACTATTCTGTGGGCTGATGTCGTAAAATAGTTAAGGTGTATGAAATATTAAGTAGCCTTAAGTATCGAGCAAACGTGATATTAGTGATTTGACAGTTAGTTTGCGTTCAATAAAGTGAACGCAATACCCTGTTTTCTTTAGGCTCGGAAGCATGCCATTTATCGCGACTTCCTTGGCGCGGACAGGGTCCAGGCTCAGCCTGGCTAGGCTTTAAAAGGAAGACCGGGTGAGACCTGGTTGAGGTACGTGATGAAGCGTTGGATTGCCATTTTGTTGTCTGTTATCGTCCTTGGTTCGCTGATAGGCTGGCGACTGCATGTTACCAAGCAGAACCAGGCTGATGTTGCTGCTACCGGCGGGAAGAGCAAGGGGCCGGTATCGGTTCGTGTCGTTAAGGCCGAGTCCCGGGACATCACTAAGACCTTCGAAGCGACCGCGAATATCGAGTCGCCTCAGACCGTCAAGATCACTCCCAAGCTTACCGCGCTGATCGACGCTGTGACTGTCCACGAGGGCGACCCTGTGACAGCCGGACAGGTGCTGGTGCGCCTCGACCAATCAGAGCCAGCGGCGACGGTTCGCAAGCAGCAGGCAGCGGTCGCGGAGGCGAAGGCGCGATTGGCGCAGGCCAGGGCGACACAGAATCAGGTGAGTGTCGGGGTCGGCACCAACATCCAGCAGATGCAGGCAGCGGTCAACAGTGCGGCTGCGGATTATAACCAGACCAAGCAGAACTACAACGCGCAGGTAGCGTCGGCAGAATCGGCGGTGACCGACGCGCAGGGCCGTGTGGATAGCGCAAAGGCAGCGCAGGCGAATGCCGACGCGGCGATACGAAATGCGCAGGCAAACCTGAACAACGCATCGTCGAAGCTGACGAGACTTGAAAGCCTCTACAAGCAGAATTTCATCGCGGCGCAGGATGTGGACGATCAGCGGACCACAGTGAGTGTCCAGCAGGGCTCGCTGGATGTGACACAGGCGCAGTTGAATACAGCTAAGGCAGCGCTTTCGTCGGCCCTCGCGCAGAAGAGCGCCGCCGAGCAGCAGGCGTCTATTGCCAAGACCAAAGGGCAGGCCGATATCGACGCGGCGAACGCGCGGTTGCAGCAGGCCAAGGCGGCGCTGGTTAACGCTCAAGCGAACACGGCGCAGCGCCCCGCTTATGTTGCCAATCTCCAGGCGCTTGCTGCCACAGTGCAGTCGGCGCAGGCAGACCTCACCAATGCGGAAGTGACGCTGGCGCAAACGGTGCTACGATCACCGGTCAACGGGTTTGTAACCGCGCGGAGTATCGAGCCAGGCTCGATGGCGTCGCCGGGAAATGCCATCCTCTCCATCCAGACCGTACGTCAGGTGTGGGCGAGCGTCCCAGTGCCCGAGGAGCAGATCGGCTTTGTCCACGACGGCATGCAGGCGACGATTGCAATAGATACGCTGCCCAAGAGGCCGTTCACGGGGCGTGTCATTCAGATCAACCCGTCCGCCGATCCATCCAGCCGCCAGTTTACCGTGCGAATCGCGCTGGACAACTCGCAGGGACTGCTAAAGCCGGGCATGTTTGCGCGGGCATCGTTCGTGACAAACAAGGTGCTAGGTGCGACCACAGTTCCTCCGGAGGCGGTCGAGGCCGAGAGCGACGGGACGTCGTATGTGTGGGTAGTTGGCGAGGACATGACGGTTCACAAGAGTGTTGTTACGACCGGAATCAACGACGACAAAGGTGTGCAGATTACAAGCGGAATCGAGTCTGGAGCTACTGTGGTCACGCTGTTCAACGGACGGCTTAAGGACGGCGGCCTCGTGCGTGTCGGAAAGAAGAAGGCTGCAGGCGGATCCGACGCGCCCGGTGCGGGCGGTGATGCTGGCGGCGGCGCTGGCGGACACAAGGGCAAGCGCGCGAAGGCGGGAGCGGACGCGCAGTAGCAATAACCAGCCAGCTGCAAATGCATTTAGCGATACTCTCAAAGAGTGCGTAGCGACTTGCAGTTACTGGCGCTACGCCCGCGCAATTACCGCGCCCCCGGCATTACGTTGTTGTTTTCATGTCTTAGATCGGAAAAGATTTTCAAACCAGCGTGTCGCTGGACCCTTAGGGTCGCTGCGCTCCAAGACCGCCTACGCTCTTGGTGACTTTAAGAAAAGTCAAAGCTCCGGCTACGCTAAGAATAGGATGAAAATCTTTCCTCACCAAGACACCGGCTTCTTTGCAGGATGGGACAGAGCGGTCCTGCGGACCTGTTAGGTTGATCTTGCGCAGTAGGCGCATGGAGTACGTATCATTATGAGTATCGCTCAATGGTCAGTTATGCGCCCGGTGGCGGTGACGATGCGAATTGCTGGACTTGTCCTGCTGGGTATCGTTTGCGCGGGTAGGCTTCCGGTGGACCTGTTGCCCAATGTCAGCATTCCCACGGTTGCGATTATCACGCAGTGGCCGAACGTTTCCCCTGAGGATATCGAGGCGCAGGTGACGCGGCCCATCGAAGAGGCCGTCAGCGCCGCGCCGAATATGTACACGGTCACATCGAGCACAGTCGAGGGCACATCTACCGTGCGTGTCCAGTTCAACTGGGGCACCGATATCGGACAGGGCGCTATCGATGTGCTGCAACTTGTCGAGCGGGCGCGGCAGCGGTTCCCAACCGACCCGACTCTGCAGACGCCGATCGTATTCAAGTTCGACCCGACCCAGATGCCAATTTTGACATATGGCGTCAGCGGCGAGAAGGACCCGATCAAGCTTCGCACTATCCTCGACAACGAAATCACGCCTATTGTTGAATCGGCAGATGGGGTGGCGTCGGCGGTTGTGACTGGCGGCCAGACGCGCACAATCCTGGTCAACGCTGACCCAGATAGGCTGCGTGCATATGATGTGTCGCTTGACGATATCAGCAAGCGCATCGACCAGGAGAACCAGAACGTTCCCGCTGGTATCGCCAAGGAGAGCAAATCTGAGCTCACGCTTCGCAGTGTCGGCTGGTTCAAGTCGCCGGGAGAAATCGCCAAGGTTCCCCTGAAGGCGGTCAACGGGCAAGTGATCACCATCGGAAGTGTCGCTCAGGTCGTCGACTCGCATTCCGACACGCGTATCTTCACACGCCTCAATAACGAGCCAGCGGCGGGCATCATCGTCAGCAAGCAGAGCGGTGGGAACACAGTCACGACTGCGAAGGCGGTAGATGCCAAGATCAAGGAGATCGAGGCGCGGTATCCGAATCTCCACTTCCTGAAGGCGTACGATCAGGCTCAATTTATCGACAACTCGATCGTCGACTTGCAGGTAAGCGCGGTAATCGGCGGCTTGCTGGCAGTGCTTGTGCTGCTGTTCTTCCTGCGCAGCTACCGCAGTACATTGGTGGTGGCTTGTTCGATTCCGATCTCGATTATCTCGACTTTCACCCTGTTCTATGTGATGGGCTTTTCGATCAACACGATGTCGCTGGGCGGCCTCGCATTGGCGACGGGCTTGATCGCTGACGATGCCGTAGTCGTGTTGGAGAGTATTTACCGCCACTTCGAACGTTCGAAGGGCAAGATGCGGCCTGCGGATGCGGCGATTGCGGGTACGAACGAGATCATGCAGGCGGTGCTTGCATCGACGATGACTGTGGTGGTGGTCTTCCTGCCGCTGCTGCTGATCAAGGGCCAGGCGGGGCAGATGTTCCTGCAGTTTGCGCTGGTTGTGATCTTCTCGATCTCGATTTCGCTGCTCGACGCGACCACGGTTGTGCCCATGCTGGCGTCGCGCTTTATCAGCGCCAAGGACTCGCACGAGAACGAGTCCATGTTCGGTTTCCGCGTGTTCCGGATGTTTGGACGCTGGTTCGATGAACTTGACAACTCGTACCGCAATGGCTTGCGGTTCGCAATTCATCATCGATTTTGGGTGATCGGTGGGGCGGTGTGCGTTACGCTCCTCAGCTTCCTGCTGCTGCCGTTCATCGGCACCGAATTGATGCCAGCGACGGACAGCGGCGACTTCCAGGTGAATGTGAAACTGCCTCCTGGCACCGCACTGGACGAGACCAACAAGGTGATGACGCGTGTCGAGAAGGCGATCACCGAAAACCCCAACGTTCAGACTGCTTTTTCAGCCGTCGGTACTGGCCTCAGCTTACGCGGCACAAGCGCGGCGCAGAATGCCAATCAGGGCGCGGTTGTGGTGAAGCTCAAGGATAAGCGCTCGCAGAGCACGCTTGAGGTAATGAACGACCTTCGCAAGAAGGTGGGCGGTATCCCCGGCGCTCGCGTGCAGATCAACCAGGTAGACGTTGTTTCGCGCATTCTCACCGGTGGTAACACGAATGTTGAGGTCGACATCTTTGGGCCGGACATCAAGGTGCTTGGGCGACTTGGGGCTGAGATGACTGATCGGCTTAAGGGCATCAACGGGTTGCAGAACGTAGACGTCAACTGGCAGGAAGCATCGCCAGAAATTCAGTGGAAGATTGATCGGGACAAGGCGGTGCAGCAAGGGGTTTCGTTTGCGGACGTGTCCAGCACCCTTAACACGGCTACTAACGGTTCAATCGCAAGTTACTACCAGGAGGGCGGTTACCAGTATCCGATCGAGGTTCAGTTCCCGGAGGACAAGCGCAAGCACCGTGAGCAGCTTGCGACCATGCCGATCTCGCCGTCGATCCAGACCGGCGCGCCTCATTCGGTGATGCTGCAGCAGGTGGCGACGGCGACGACTGCGATTGGGCCGAGCGAAATCACGCGGCAGAATCGCCAGCGGTATATCGCTGTGAGCGGGCAGCCGCAGGGGCGCTCGGAAGGCGAGATTCAGGCGGACATCACGAAGTCACTGTCAGGCGTCCAGCTTCCGCAGGGCTATTACTGGGATTACGGCATTAACCAGAAGCAGCGTGCGCAGCAGTATGGCGGCATGGGTGTGTCCATCATGCTGGCTATCGCTCTGATTTATATGCTGCTCGCGGCGCAGTTTGAGTCGTTCGTTCACCCGCTGACGATTCTTTGCTCGGTACCTGTGTCGATTGTGGGCGTACTGCTTGCGTTGTTCTTGACAGGGCGTTCGTTCGGCCTCACGGCATTGATAGGCGTTCTGATGCTGGTGGGCATCGTGGTGAAGAACGGCATCTTGCTGGTTGACTACACGAATGTGCTTCGAGGCAGGGGGCTGACGCGCGATAATGCGATTCTCGAAGCGGGGCCAACGCGACTGAGGCCGATTCTGATGACCACGTCGGCGACGGTGCTTGGCATGATGCCGATTGCGCTGGCGATCGGTAAGGGTTCTGAGACCAATGCGCCAATGGCAACGGCGGTGATTGGCGGCTTGCTGACGTCGACGATGTTGACGTTGTTCATCATTCCTGTGGTCTACACGGTGTTCGACGATCTCGGGCGGCGCTGGGGGAAGACGGACAAAGACCTCGCGCAGCCGGAGCTTGTTGAGCCGACGACTGCTGGAGTGGGTGACGTCTAAATGAGCGAAGTAGTACCAGGACAGGTTCATCACGACGAGGCCCTTCGAAGGCAAGCTGCTTCGCTCGAGGCGGCGTTGCCACGTCTGATGCGACGGACGTTCACGCTCCCGATCAATCATCCGGCGGGCGACTTGCCGGTGGCGCAGCTTCGCGCGTGCTCCTTTCTGCTGCAGGCGGGGGCGACGCCGATTACGGAACTGGCTGAGGAGCTTGGGGTTTCAGTGAGCGCCGCAACGCAAATTGCGGATCGGCTAGAGAAAACAGGCTTCGTGGAGCGTGTTGCAGAGCCTGGGGATAGGCGCGTCAAGCTGCTGAGCCTGACGCAGGACGGCCGCGATATCATGCAGCAACGCCGCGAACGACGGATTCAGCGTATGGCTGAGGTCTTGACTGCCGTACCATCCGACCGACGCGGCGACGTACTCGAGGCGATTGAATGCCTCCTCGAAGCAAGTATGGGGCTACCTGTGGCCGATCCGGGCGTGCCGCCATTATCGCTGCCTGGCGACTTGCAGTTCGCGGATGCGGCGGATACTGGGGCAGGGTAGGTTGCGCCATATATCGCACCCCTGAATGAATTCAGGGGCTATCGAATTTTTGATTGTCCCTGCGGGACGCAAGATCGGGATTCAGGAACCAAAGGTGCTGTTTCCGCTTTCGTGAAAGCAACATGCGGTACCACTGCGTGTTCAGGATTTGTTAAGAGACTATTTATGCGAAACACTATGAGATTCTGTAGCATCGTGGCTCTCACGCTAGTTACCATTCCAGCCTGTGCGCTTGCTCAGTCGACGCCAACTGTTCCGGCGCCGGTGGTGCAATCGCAACCGACGACAACTGGGGCGTCGCCGACAATCACACCGTCGCCGCTCAATACGACGGATACCCAGCTGCCTGCTGCAATTGAGCTTCCAGCGCTGCCTGGTCCGTTGCCCGCGGACTTGCCAGCGGCGCCGCTGACTGCGGACGAGGCGGCCCGGGTGGCACTTCGCCATCAGCCGACAATCGTTGCTGCTACGGGCGGCGTTACATCGGCATCGGGGCGCACTCAGCAGGCGCGTTCCGGCCTGTTGCCCACCGTGGGTGTGTCAGCTGGATATTCAAACGCCGTGGATATCGGCGGAGGTGGCACGACGGTGTCGGGGGTGACATCATCCGCTACGGGCGGAAGCATGAATGGCGTGATTTCGCTGCGGCAACTGCTTTATGACTTCGGGCACACATCGGCGTTGTCGAATGCGGCATCGGCGCTTGAGCGCGCTAGCGTTAACTCGCTGACGAGAACACAAGCGGACACTGTGCTTACCGTGAAACAGAACTACTACGGTTACACTCAAGCTTTGCGTCTTGTGACAGTGAACGAGGACAACTATCGCGCTCAGGCGTTACACCTCGCCGAAGCACGGGCGCGTCAGAATGCTGGAATTGGCATACCCAGCGATGTAGTGCGGGCGCAGACGGCGTTATCTGAGGCGGCACTCCAGTTGAATATCGCACGCAACAATGCGGCGGTAGGGCGAGTGACACTTGCCCAAGCGATGGGGCTCGATGCGCGGACGCCGGTTCAGGTGGGCGAAACCGACGAGCCTGTGCTTGGGGATGTAAGCGTCAACGACCTTGTGACGCTGGCATTGCGGCAGCGGCCCGAAGTTCTCGCGGCGACAGAGACAGCGCGGGCGGCCGACGATGCACTGAAGGCGGCGAAGTCATCGAACTCACCGGCCATAATTGGCACGGTTGGCGTTGGGGCAAAGGATACAAGCTTTCCGCCTACTTCCAGCTCGGTGGGAATCGGGGTGGCACTGTCGTTTAACCCGTTTGATTCCGGCCTGACCAGTGGGCGCGTCAAAGAGGCCGAGGGCAATGTGACGACGGCGCGGGCAAATCTGGCAACGAGCCAGCAGGCGGTGACATCGGATGTTGCTCAGGCGTACTTGAATGAGCGCCTGGCGGGGCAACGTGTCTCTGCGGCACAGGATGAGGTCGCAAATGCGCAAGAGGGTGTTCGTCTGGCGGAAGGGCGCTTCCGCGCCGGTATCGGCATCTTCCTTGAGGTAACCGATGCCCAGCAACTGTTGCTAGCGGCGCGCACTAATCTGGTCAACGCTCGATCCGCGCTGAACCAAGCCCGTGCAGCGTTAGCTCACTCGACGGGTTCTGGGCTTCCCCAATGAACGGCAATCGGTGGCTAGGTGCTCGCTTCTCCTTGTTGCGGTGTATAGCACATAATCGCTTGCTTACTATCGTATTGTAGGTAAATTGATGCCGCATGCTGGTAATTCTGCTAAGATGCAACCCCTGAACGACCTAAAATAACGCACTAAAGGCAAAAATCGCAAAAGAAACGCAGTGGTTGCCTGCACAAAACCGCATATTCCGTGTACATTTATGTTACGGCATTTTTGTGATGTGCTGTTGGAGGCCTCGCGTACATGATTGGTAAGTTGACGGAACTCTTGTCTCGTATATCGCCGCCCGCACCCGGCTCGCTACCAAGCGTTTATCTCGACTTTTCGAGTGTCGCGCAACGCTACTCAACAGTTGCATTGCGTATCCGTAATAAATCGGATAATGCGGTACTCGTTGATAAGCTTGAGTTCATCGGTGCGGACGGCGGGCAGACTGTTGACGTTTCAGGAACAGTTGTGGGCGGTGCGCAAACTCTGTCGACTCCCGTACAACCGCACGCGGCCGGGGTGCTCGACCTCAAGGGTACGAGTTTTCGACAAGTGATCCAGGTAGCGGGGTATCGCGGGATAGTCAAGGGCAAGATACGCGGGCATGTTTCCGGGGCAGACACCGACATACTATGGTCGCCTCCCCTTACAATAGATTTTGCCAAGCAGACGGTAAGTTATAAGCACGCTGGTCAAAAAGGTTCGCGATAGCTCGTGTTTTGGGGCTGCTACTAAATAATCCTCGTTACGGCAGACTACCAATACCTGCAAGGAAGGTCGTATTTAGCCACTTTTATCGTTAAATCCGCCGATGTGCCGACGTGTTCCCATTGCCATTTAGGTTTTATACCAGTATAATAAGGGCATATTCGTGTAGTGTATATAGACGAAAACAAGCTATTCAGTGAGAAGTTAATCGCTAATGGCGCCGCTGCCTAATTTCTGCGACGAAATAATATGATTGAAAAAATAAAGTCGCTTCTTCCAATCAAGCTAGGTTTAGCTGATGGACAACTGCCAGATATATACCTCGATTTCTCCAGCGAAGAGAAACAGTACGCTCTCGTGGCCCTACGCCTCCGAAATTTGACGACCAGCCCGATTTCGCTCGTTAATATCGATTTTGTGCCTTGCCGCCAAGGGAATGCCGTTGACGTGTCAGATTGCGTCATAGGTGAGGGCGCTACTCTTAAGGGCCCGTTCTCTCCCAATAGCCCAGGGGTGGTCAATATTAAGGGCGTTAAAATGCGGGAAAAGCTCGCAGCTTTGGGATACAAGCGGGTTTTGCGCGGGAAACTTCGGGCCTACCTGGCCGATTCTACCCGCGACCCAATCGACTCTCCAGAGTTCGAAGTTGACTTTGATCGAGGCGTTGTTCGCTATCGCCACTTGGGGCGAGACGGCAAGCGCTAAGCTATAGAGTGATGACGCGCGTGCGTGCTGAAGTTTGCGGGCTGCTGTCCAGCAATTTCTAGCTCTCGCTTGGGTCGTGCCGTCGCCATCCTCAATCCGTCATCCGCGTGACCCTGCCTGGTGCCCAATCAGGTATACTTCTGGCATGATCGATCCAAAAGTTTACCGCGAGATGGGGCTCAACGACGGCGAGTTCCAGCTCATCCTCGACACCCTTGGCCGCGAGCCATCCATCACCGAAATCGGCATGTATGCCGTTATGTGGTCGGAACACTGCGGCTATAAGTACTCCCGGCCCGTCCTGCGTCTCTTCAAAAAGTACAAAGAAGCGATGGACGAAGGCGCTGTGGAGAACGCTGGCGTTGTCGATATTGGCGATGGGCTAGGCATCGTCATGAAGATGGAATCGCACAACCACCCGAGCGCCGTTGAGCCGTTCCAGGGTGCCGCGACCGGTGTGGGCGGTATCTTACGCGACATCTTCACCATGGGCGCTCGCCCAATCGCGAACCTCAACTCGTTGCGTTTCGGCACCCTGGATGATCCCCGTACACGCTACCTCTTTGAGCATGTCGTCGAAGGAATCGCGCACTACGGTAACTGCGTTGGCGTTCCCACCGTCGGCGGCGAGATCTATTTCCACCCGTGCTACCAGGGCAACCCACTGGTGAATGCCATGGCGGTCGGTATTGTTCCGCTTGACAAGATCGCGTCGGCAGGCGCCAAGGGCGTTGGGAACCCGGTGATCTACGTTGGGTCCGCGACTGGTCGTGACGGTATCCACGGCGCGACATTCGCCAGTGTTGAGCTTGGTCCGGATTCCGAGAGCAAGCGCCCCAATGTGCAGATGGGTGACCCGTTCCAGGAGAAACTGCTGATCGAAGCGACGCTTGAAGCGCTGGCGACGGGCTATATCGTCGGTATTCAGGACATGGGGGCAGCTGGTTTGACGTGTTCGACTTGCGAAACCGCCGCCAAGGCTGGCAACGGCATGACGATGGAAGTTCGTAAGGTGCCCGCCCGCGAACCTGGTATGTCTCCCTACGAGATTATGCTTTCGGAGAGCCAGGAGCGAATGCTCGCAATCGCCGAGAAGGGTCACGAGCAGGACATCGTCGACGTATTCCACAAGTGGGGCCTCAGCGCCGAAGTTGTGGGCGTCGTGACAGATACCGGCCGCGTGGTCATCACCGATAATGGTGTCGTGGTTGCCGATGTGCCCGCCAAGAGCCTGACGGACGAATGCCCGACATATTACCTTGACGCCGCCGAGCCGACGTACATCGCCGAGATCCAGGCGCGCGACCTATCCGCGTGCGGTGCTCCGGCAGATTACAACGAAGCGCTGCTGAAGCTCTTGTCGACTCACTCAATCGCCTCCAAGCGATGGGTGTTTGAGCAGTACGACCAGATGGTGCAGACTCAGACGGTAGCGTTTCCCGGCAGTGCCGATGCCGCTGTGCTCGCGATCCGTGGCACGAAGAAGGCGATTGCGCTGACAGCCGACTGCAACCCTCGCTACTGCTACCTTGACCCGTTTGTCGGTGCGCAGATCGCGGTCGCCGAAGCTGCTCGCAACTTGAGCTGCGTCGGCGCAACACCGCTCGCAGTAACGGACTGCCTCAACTTCCCGAATCCCGAGAAGCCAGACAACTTCTGGGTGTTCCGCCGCAGCGTCGAAGGGCTGGCGGATGCCTGCGAAGATTTCGCAACGCCCGTTATCAGCGGCAACGTGTCGTTCTACAACGAGACCCCTGACCACGCAATCTACCCCACGCCGACGATTGGCATGATTGGGTTGATCGACGACGCCGACAAGCGTGTCGGGAGCGGCTTCGTGGATGCTGGCGACGAGATCCTGATGCTCGCGAACGGCGAGCCTAGCTTTGGCGGCAGCGAGTACCTGTATTTGACGACAGGTTCTGACGCGGGCGCACCGCCTGCGTTCAATGTTGCCGCCGAGAAGGCCGTTCAGAAGCTGGTGCGTGAACTGATCAAGAGCGGCAGGGTCAAATCGGCGCATGACTCCGCTGAGGGCGGCGTGGGCGTGGCAATCGCCGAGAGCGCGATGGCGAGCGGACTCGGGGCTACGGTGAGCTTCCCGGACGCGTTCCCTGCCGAAAAGCTTACGTTGGCGATGTTTGGCGAGCGAACAGCGACAATTGTGGTAACCGTCGCGCCGGAGAACGTGCAGGCTGCCAAGGATGCCGCGAAGGCGGGCGGCGTGAACGTGCTGCCGCTCGGCACTGTGGGCGGACCAGCGCTTGTCGTCAGCCACCAGGGCCAGCCGCTGATCGATCTGCCTGTGTCGCGGATGCGGGAAGCATACGAAGGCGCGATCCCCGCGGCGGTACACGTGTGAGCGGGAAACGAGACTATGATCGATCCGGGCTTGGATCGACTGTTGTGCTGGCCCTGCGAGTTTGCCGTTTCAGCGCTCGCTGGCGAATCCAAAAGCAGATCATGGCTGTAGGAAAGACGTAGAACAGCATACCATCGCCGATTCGATGTGCCAGGCGTGAGTTCGGCGCCGAAAGACCAAGAATAACAGTTACAACAACAGGGCTTACGGCGATTAGGAAATGTCTTGTTGAGGCTGGATCTTTCATGCCGAATTTCTGGCCAAGACGAAGGCGTACGACGAAGACAGCCGAATAGCATAAAGCGACCACAAATGCGATCATGTAGAAAGTTTCTGCGGTCTCGATTATTTCATGCATAACTGCGTGCCTCTTATTTATGGTCGTGAAACCACCCTATGTCTAGGAAATTAGGGCGTTTTCTCTGATTTTACTACGGCCCTTACAATTAGTAAGTATACATCATGTTACAACGACCAGCGGCTATTATCTTTGACTTTGACGGGACGCTTGTCGATAATATGCCGGTGCATATTGAGGCGTGGATCGCGTTGTGCTGGGACAGCGGGGTTGAGTTGACCGTTGACGGTTACTACGCCACGGGAGTCGGCGGCAAGATCGAGGACGCGATCAGGGTGTTTCTGGGGCAGGATTTGACCGATCACGAGGTCGAGATCCTGGCCGAAAAGAAAGAGTTTCTCTATCGCTACCTCGCACGAACTCGCCTACAGCCCATCGCCGGTGCGCATCAGTTTCTCCATCGCCTGCGTGAGGCAGGCTACCCGCTTGCTATCGCCACATCCGCCGATCATCGCAACGCGAATTTTCAGCTCGATGTGCTCGGGATGACCGGGATGTTCGACCTTGTGGTAGCGAATGAGGATGTGACATTCGGGAAGCCGTTCCCAGAGATCTTCCAGATCGCCGCGCGTCGCCTTGGCGCATCGCCGGAACGCTGCCTCGCGTTCGAAGATAGCAAGCCGGGCCTCGCCGCAGCTGCCGCCGCTGGCATGCAAATCGTGGGCCTTACGACGACCTACCCTCGTGGCGTGGTTGAGGCGTTGCCGGGCGTGGCCTATGCGATTGACGACTACACCGACCCCCGGCTAGAAGCGCTGCTGGTGGGCGATGGCCTGGCGTCGGCTTCCGAGTTGGTGCCGAGGTAACGCAGCCTGAGGGCTGGATGTATCGTAAGGTAACCGGAAATCGTGTGGGACGGCGCGTCGTTTCATCTTGGGAGTTCAGGAGCGCTCGGGCCGCTGGGCCTTCTTTATATAAGGGTGGCGAAGGCTGCGTTCGCATTGGCATCGTTAGTGGAAACCCGACGTATCGCGTAAGTCACTCGATGGAATAGCGCTCCAAGCAGTGGCCCCCCCTTTACAAAGAAGGCCGCGCGGCCCGAGCGATCCGAATTTCTTGAGTTGACGACCGGTATGGGCTGACTGAGCCGGACTCGGGAACGTGAACGAGTACCGTTTGCGTTAGGACTACCATGAACCCATTTACGCGCATCGTTCTTCCCGTTACCGTCGCTCTTGTTGTGGCATCGACCTCTTTTGCGGCACCCGCAAAGCCTGCTTCGCCGAACAAGAAGACTGCTAAGCCAGTTGCCATGAAGACAGCGGCCATTCGGCCGTTCGTGGATGCTCCTCACGACAACGTTACCATCGAGTGGTGGTATGTCAACAGCCAGATCACGACGGAAAAAGGGCGGCATTTGGCGCTGATTGGGTCGTTCTTCCGCTTTGGCAACGGCGCAGGGCAGATGGCCAAGGA
This sequence comes from Capsulimonadaceae bacterium, assembly GCA_036504535.1. Classification (GTDB taxonomy): domain Bacteria; phylum Armatimonadota; class Armatimonadia; order Armatimonadales; family Capsulimonadaceae; genus JARLGU01. The sequence continues at coordinate 150,245 of DASXUY010000071.1, read as the reverse complement.
TAGCAGCGCCAGCACCCCACGAAGCCATTATTTGATCTGGGCGATCACGGACAAGGATAGCAAGACGCATCAGGCGTACTCGCTGGCGGACCGGAACACGCTGGAGATGATGAAGCAGTTCGTGACACTCCGTATGCTGATGAACCCAAACGACACGCGCGCATCCGCGATGCTGGACACGCTGAGTAAGGACGCTTTTCCACCTCCGACAGTTCTTCTCGATGGACCCGCGACCGTCAGCAAGGCACCATTTGCGGTGGCGTTTGGCAGCGGCGACACGTTGACGCCGGTCGCAGGCAAGCCGTTAACGTACACGGTGAAGTTCACCGATCTCAAGACCGGTGTGGTTGCGGCGAACCTTCAATTTGAAGCAGCGAAACCGGCGATGTATGTGGGCGGCACAGGGAACACGGGATTGCGCGACCCCGAAGACATGAAATACCTGTCGCTCACCCGCTGCAAAGTGACGGGGACGGTGGACACGGGAGCAGGACCGGAGCGCATCACTGCGGCGGACGGATGGTTCGACCACCAGTGGGGCGACACATGGACCACGCAGAGCGCTGGGTGGGATTGGTGGGGTGCGCAGCTCGCAGACGGCACTGATATCCTGTTCTTCCGGCAGCGTGATCTGGCGACCGGCAAGGTGTTCTTTCCACTGGCGACGTTCATGGACAAGGCTGGCAAGCTGACCGTTACCAAGAATATACGGTTCGACGAAGACCTGTCCACGCTTTGGACAAGTCCGGCGACCGGCGTGTCGTACCCGCTCAACTGGACGGTGGCATTCCCCGATCAGCACCTGATCCTCAAGATCAGTCCCGATGTTCGTGAACAGGAAATGCCCATCATCACGGGAGGATCCATATGGGAAGGCTCTTGCGCGGTCGAGGCCGCTAAGGGCGATGGCACTAAGGTGGGGGGAACAGCGTACATGGAGCTTGTTGGGTATAATTCCCCGGCTGTGAAGCGCCTGATGAAGGCTGGGGCGGCCAAGTAGAAAGTACCCGCGAACGACTATGGCTCTGAGCAAGACCGACATAATGAAAAGGCAGGCGGCTCAGTGGTCTGTTCTGAGCAGCTCAGTGTTTATCGCGCTGAAGATCGGCGTGTTCATGAGCACCGGGTCGATCAGTGTGCTGGCGGAAACGTTCCACTCCGGTGCTGATCTCGTCGGCTCGACGGTTGCAATGTGGTCGGTGCGATTTGCGGACAACCCGCCGGACAGCGATCACGCGTACGGGCACGGAAAGTTCGAGAACATGAGCGGCATGTTGATTGCGCTCATGATTCTTGTTGCGGGTGCAGCGACTGTCCACGAGGCTATCCAGCACCTCAGCCATCCGCATGAGCTGACATCGCCCGCAGCCGCCCTAGTCGTCATGGGCCTGTCGGCAATAGTCAATTTTGTCGTATCCCGCAACCTGCTTCGGGTCGGCAAGCTCACCGATTCCCCCGCATTGACCGCTGACGGCCATCACCTTCGTACTGACATCATCACATCGGCGGGCGTATTTGTCAGCTTGCTGATCATGACCATCGTTCCGCATGCGGCATGGATCGACCCTGTCGCCGCGATCATCGTCTCCGTGTTCATCTTCTGGATCGGTCTACAGATTGCGCGCGACTCGATGAGCATGCTCACCGACGCGGCACTGCCCGCCCACGAAGAGCGCCTGCTGCGTTCAGTGCTCGAAAACGACGAGCGCGTGCTAGGCTACCACAAGCTGCGGACGCGCAAGGCGGGTTCGCATCGTCATATCGATGTGCACGTCATGATCGCGGACACGTTCTCGTTTATCGAGGCACATCAGGTTACCGAGGAGATCGAGGAAGCGTTGCGTGAGGCGCTGGGCAATGTCCACCCCATCATCCACATCGAGCCGTTCGAGGAAGAACTGAACCATCAGGCTCGCGCGCATGGCAATGATGTCCCCAAAGGCGAATACCGCCGGGGCGGTTGACGGCCGCGTGGGCTGCGCACAATCATCACTGCATGACGGCTATTTCATAAAGATATTAATATTATATTTAGGGAAAACGCCTTTGCGTACACTAGTAGGCGATTCGGCGGATTGTCAGGAGTGGCACAATTAACACATGATTCCCGTCAAAAGGTGTGGTACTATCGATAATAGCGGATTATGTCTAGATTTTGTCTATTCGCGGTAAAATATAAGAGATAACCATTCGTAATAGTGGGGAGTGAGCATAAAGTCAGTTATGTTTTGCCACTCACTCGCATGGGCTCCATGGCTATGCACTTTAGTATCGCCAACCAAATTGCTTCACCGTAGTAAACTTCCCCGATGACTGTGCCACACGGGAAGGATGGGTTCATTCAATGAAGATCAACACGCGACGTCCTTTCAAACTGCTCGCCTTATCACCACTTTCCGCGCATTTGCGCGTGATTGCGACTATTGCCATTTTTGCAGCTCTTTCCGTGGCGTGGGGAATGCCTGCGCCTGCGTTTGCGGACAATGGAGGTACGGTGGCGGTGAGCGCCGGGCCGGATGTGACCAAGTTTGCGAAGGCGGACGGCACCCTGCAAGCGCGCGCAAGCACGTCTCAGACGTACAGCCTGTACTTTGCCATGAAGCCGACAAAGTGGGCAGAGCTCCAGAAGTTCCTCGCGGACCAGCAGAAGCCTGGCAATCCGGAGTATCGCCACTTCTTGACGCCCGAGGAGTTTGGTAATCGGTTTGGGGAGTCGGACGAAGATGTTGAAGCTGTCGAGACTTACCTGAAGGCTCAGGGTTTCGCGAATGTGACCGTATGGCCGAACAAGCTGTTTGTGTCGGCGGATGTCAACGCATCGCAGTTACAGCGTGTCTATGGCGTCACTGTTGACACGTACGTGCGCCCCGAATCGATGCGCAAGAACGGCGAACCGGCGACGTTTATTGCGCCGAGCAGCGCGCTGCCGGTGCCAGCAAGTGTTGGGCGGTTGGTGAGCAATGTGTCGGGGTTATCTGACTTCTTCGTCGCCGTTCCTCACTATCACGTTGGATCGCCTGTGACCCAGAGTGTGATGTTCAGCAGTCGTGTTTCGGAGCCGAACAGCATTCCTAAGAGCAATTCGGGTGGCTGGTCGCCGTCAAGCGCGGCCGGTAACTACAATGTAGATGGCCTGCACGCTCAGGGATTGACTGGCGCGGGGCAGCAGATAGCAATATTCTCGCCGACCGACTTTAAGGTCACTGATATCGATGCATTTGCCAAATTCTATGGCTACCAGGATGCTTACGGTACTACAACGTACAATTTGATACGGCGGAAGATTAATGGTGGATCATCGGACTTATCCGGGCAAGTGGAGGCGTGTCTTGACGTAGAGGTGATTATCGGCCAGGCGCCAAACAGCTCAATATACGTGTACGAAGGCACCAATGGCTTAGATACGCTCGCCATGCTTAATAGTATTGTGTCTGACAACCTCCCCGTCGTTTCTGATAGCTGGGGATGGACCGAGGACATGATATATGGCTATTCCTGGGTAGACACCCTCAATGTGATATGGGCTCAAATGGCTGCCCAAGGTCAGGCGCATTATAACGCGTCGGGAGACAGCGGATCGACGGTTTCAGCTGGCTATCCTGCCAGCAACCCTAATGTCACCGCTGTTGGTGGGACGGAGTTCGTTAACGGTGTCGAGCAGGGGTGGTATGGTTCAGGCGGCAGCGAAAGCTACTTCTTCCCAATGCCATCGTACCAGCTCGATGCTGGTCTCGCAGCGCTTTCCATTACCAGCGGCAATCCGTGGCGATTGGTGCCTGACGTCGCTGCCCTGTCTGGCAGTCCTGACTGGGATATTTATACTGTCGGGGCATGGTACCGGGTTTGGGGTACAAGTGCGGCGGCACCATTTTGGGCGGCAAATAATGTGTTGTGGAATCAGGGAAGCGGGACGCGTCTCGGCTTGCTGAACTCGAAGTTCTACAGTCTTTACTCCGGTACCCTCGTCCCCACGTTCCGCGATATCATTGGGCAGACCAATGACGGCTACTTTGCCGTGGCTGGCTACGACATGGTTACGGGGCTTGGCGCAGCGGACATGACCAATCTGTACAATCAGGTGCGCTCGGACATCCCGCTCGAAACGTCCATCTCTCCCTCGGCTGGTGCGGTTGGGACAACCGTCACGCTTTACGGTAAGCATTTCGCTGGCACGACCGCAGTGGCATTCAACGGGACAGCCGCTACCACATACCGGGTGAACTCCGACGATATCTTGACTGTCGTCGTGCCAGAAGGCGCGACTAGTGGCAATGTGTCTGTGACTACTCCGGGTGGCACCGCAAGCGCGAAGACATTCACTGTAATCGACGCCACTCCTTATCTCGTGACGAACCTGAATGACAATGGCGACGGATCGCTCCGAACTGCCATCGATGCGGCTAACTTGACGCCAGGGTCTACGATCACGTTCCAACCCGGTCTGACCGGCAACATCATGCTTAAGAGCGTGCTGCCGATCATTGGCACCACGATGACGATTGCCGGACCGAAAGACGCGACGATAAACGTTGACGGCTCCGCCCTCTATGGGGCCCTGGCGATCACGGCAATTACGGGCACGGTTGTAGTCTCCGACCTCACGTTCCGTAACACGGACACGACCAGGGTTATCAACGGCGCATGCATCAACATCACGAGTGGCACGGTGTCGATTGTGCGGTGTTCGTTTGGCAACAACAAATCGAAGGCTGGCGCGATATACAACACGGGCGCTCTCACGGTCACTGACTGCTACTTCAGCGGTGGGGCAGGTTCAGCGATAGCGAACGCCGGGACTGCTAGCGTGACTGGGACAACGATGACCAAGTGTTCCACCACAGCTGTCTATAATACGGGCGTAATAACGCTCACCAACTGTGTGATCTCGACGAATGGAGTAGCGTCGAGCGGCTACGGCGGCGGCCTCTTCAGCTCCGGCACCGCCATCGTCAAGAACTGCCAGCTGACTGGTAATTCGGCGCTGCAGGGCGGCGGTGTCCTAATCCAGGGTATGGCCAGCTTTACCAATAGCCAGATTTCAGGCAATAACGCTGGTACGACGGGCGCCACGGGGACCGGTGGTGGGCTTTACGTTTACGATCAGGCGTCGGTTTCGCTAGACAACTGCACGCTGTCGAATAACTTCGTGCATCTGGGCGGCGGTGGCGCGATCCAAAACAATGGCAACTTGACACTGACGTCGTGCTCGATAACCTCGAATTATGCTGCCGGAAATGGCTCATCAATTTTCAGCGGTTCGGCGATGGCTAACAAGGGGCTGGCGACACTTGACAGCTGCACGATTACCGGCAATGTCGCAACGAGCTACCCGAACGGCGGCTGCTTCCATAATATTGGAACGATCAAAGCTACAAACTGCACGATCTACAACAACACCTCTGGGAGCCCCGGCGGAGTCGTTTACAATATAGGCAAGCTCAACCTGATGAACTGCACGGCGTACGGCAACTCGCCGACATCAGCTTACGGCGGCATCTATAATGCCGATGGATTGGATTTTGCAGGGAAGAATAGCTCTGGATACGCAATGCTGACGAACACCATCTTGTATGGCGACGGCGGTAAAGAGATCAACACGACGGCAGGGAGCTACAGCGCAACGTATAGTGATATCGGCGGGACGCTTCAGTTTGGGGTAGGTAACACGAACGCTGATCCTCTGTTGGGAACGTTGCTTTCCAATGGTGGTAAGGTGCAGACACTGGCACTCGGGACCAACTCGCCCTGTATAGCAACGGGGAGCTCTACTTGGGCGCCAAAGTACGATGCCCGTGGTTATTTACGCCCAGCTACCATTAGCATTGGAGCCTACGACCTCGGCACTGCGCCGCCTGTTCTCCCGATCCCGACGCTCAAACCGGCGAGCGGTAAATACCTCGTGGATCAGCCGATCACAATCACTGGGACCGTCGAAGGGAGCTCGTTCTTCTACACGACCGACGGCACGCTGCCTACTCCGCTATCTACCCTGTACACTGGGCCAATTCAGCTCTCAACAGCCGTCACGGTCACAGCCATTGCCACTGCCCCAGGCTACCTGACAAGCGGTGTTGTCCAAAACGATTACTCCATTCAGCCAACAACTCCGGCCCCGATGATCACACCCTCGGGTGGATCGTTCACCAGTCTGACGACCGTTGTGATTTGGGATTCTCTCGCGGGCTCCACAATCTATTACACCACGGACGGAACCGACCCGACCACAGCTTCGACGGTTTATACAGGTCCGCTCGTACTATCGTCAAGCCAGACAATCAAGGCGTTCGCGGTGGCCCCGGGCTATCAGCCGAGCAAGATTACGACGGCCAAGTTTACGATTAACCTGACAGTCCCCGTGCCATTGATTTCACCCAATGGTGGTTCATTTACACGACCCCAGACTGTAACGATCAGCGAGTCGCTCGAAGGTGCCACGATATACTACACGACCGATGGAACTGCGCCGACGACATCGTCCGCCGTTTACTCAACGCCGCTGGACGTGTCCACGACGCAGACAATTCGGGCGTTTGCGGTTTTCCCAGGTTACATCGACAGTGGCATTGCTCAATCGACGTTCAAGATCACGTATCCGAAGCCGGTGGTGACCGGCCTCACTCCATCTACCGTGATTGTTGGGGCTAGCGGCTTCAAGCTCACTATCATTGGCACTGACTTCGTGGCGAAATCCACGGTGACCGTGGGTGGAACTTCGCTAGATGCGACCTATCTGGGAGAGGGTGGGCTGACGGTGGACGTGCCAGCATCGCTGGTCGCAGTGACAGGGTCGATTCCGGTTGTAGTGACTAACCCCACTCCTGGCGGTGGGCCCGGCAAGACGTATTCGTTGTACGTCCTCAATCCCGCGCCCACGCTCTCCAGCTTGACGCCATCGAATGTTCCGCTTGGAGCTGGCCCGCTGACGCTTACCGTCTCTGGATCCGGGTTCGTTGCAGCAACCGGCGTGAAGGTTGGCACGACTGTAATGACGCCTACTGTTGTGGACTCGTCCACGCTCACCGTTACCGTTCCGTCGTCACTCACAGCGACGGCTGGTCCGCTCGCCGTCTTGGTTACGAACCCTTCACCGGGCGGTGGACAGAGCGACCTCTCGCCGCTTGTGGTCAGCAATCCCGCACCGACCGCTAAGTCCATCTCACCTGCAAGCGTTGGCTTCGGTGCTAGCGGAGTCGCAGTGACCATCACTGGTACTGGGTTCCTGACAAACTCGGTAGTTACCATCAGCGGCGCTGAGCTTGTAACGAACTTCGTGTCGTCCACGACGCTCATTGCGTATGTGCCTTCGAAGTACATTGAAGTATCAGGAACGGTGCCGATTGTCGTTACTAACCACTCGCCAGGTGGCGGTGCGACTACGCCGCTTTACCTGGCTGTAGTCAACCCTGTGCCTGTCATCAAACTGGCGCAGCCTGGTACTGTCTACGCTGGTGCGGTTGACTTCGACCTGGAAATAACTGGCACAAGCTTCATGCCTACGTCGGCGGTTTACATAGGAACCACCAAACTCGTGACGACATATGGGTCCGCGACTCATCTGACCGCGAGAGTTCCCGCGAAATTTGCAGTGCTGGCGGGGCCAATCACAGTTGTCGTTACGAACCCGACCCCTGGCGGCGGTACAAGTGCGCCAGCATCGATAACAGTGTACAATCTCACGCCCACCATAACTGACCTGTCCCCAGCATCAGTTATAGCGGGGTCCGCAGCGTTCCAGCTTACCGTGACGGGCGTCAGTTTTGTTAATGGCGCTGTTGTAAGCGCTGGTGGGCTAAACATTCCAACGACATTTGTAAATGCTACCACACTGAAGGCGACCGTGCCATCCACGGCGATTGAGGTTGCTGATCCGGTGGAGATCGCGGTAACGAATCCTAACCCAGGTGGCGGAACGAGCGTTACGATGGCGTTGCCGGTGAACAACCCGGCACCGGCCATCTCCACGATCTCCCCGTCGTCAGTTTTGTTGGGCTCAGGCGGGCTCACGCTGACTGTAAACGGGAGCGGGTTCGTGTCGGGGAGTATTGTTCACCTCGGGAGCACTTCGCTTGTCACAACCTATGTGAGCTCGACGAAGCTTACTGCCGATATCCCTGCACCCTACACGGTGACCGCAGGTACAACTCAGGTGGCCGTGACGTCTCCAGGACCTGGAGGCGGATCTACTACAACGCTGGCTTTCACAGTCGCCAACCCACTGCCGACGGTTGCGACCATCGACCCGACTACCGTGCTTGTTGGGAGCGGCATCGCTCAGGTCACGCTTACAGGCACGGGCTTCGTTTCGGGTTGTAAGGTAATGGTCGGTAGCACAGCGGTAACGACGACATACGTCAGCGACACGTTAGTGCGAGCGGAAGTACCGGAGACGCTAACGGCAGTGACCGGTACCCTTGCAGTCAGGGTGAATAATCCTACTCCAGGCGGCGGGACAAGCATTACCTCGGCAACTCTTGTTGTCGCGAATCCGCTGCCTGTTGCGACAGCCATTTCGCCCGCGACGGTGACGGCTGGGGCGTCTGCTTTCCTTCTCACGGTAACAGGTACGGATTTTGTGAAAACGTCGGCAATCGTCGTCAACGGGACCACCCTGACAACGACATGGGTTTCCGCGACCTCACTGACCGCCACGGTTCCGGCGTCGGTTGCGGCGAGCATCGGAACGGCATCGATCTGGGTGGCGTCCCCGACGCCTGGTGGTGGTAAGAGCGCGACCGTCACACTGACCGTCGAAGCCAAACCTCTCACCAACCCGACACCGGTGCTGAAATCACTGGATCCGGGGTCTGTTACGGCTGGCGCGAAATCCTTCACGATTTACGCGACTGGAACTGGATTTATGTCCTCGTCAGTACTGAAGGCAGGTTCTACCTCGCTCACTACGACGTACGTCAGCGATACGGTGATCAAGGCCACTGTGCCTGCGAGCATTGTCGCTGCGGATGGATCGGTCAGCTTCACGGTAACGAACCCAACACCTGGCGGTGGGACTAGCGCCGCAGTCGCTCTTACGGTGGAGCCAACTCCGCCTGCGCCTCCCGAATCAGCGTATCCGTCGTACCCGGCGGGTCTGAACTTCCTGTCATCGCCCTACGACTACTCTGGCGTATCACTCGACACGCTGTTTGGTTATACGGGAGTGAAGCTCGCTGTGTGGTCGCCTGCGGCCGCAGCCTATGCGGTTACTCCTAGCGGCGCGGCAGGGGCAATCAAGCTGGGGGTTGGCTATTGGGTCCGCCTCCCACAAGCAGTGACGTTTGCGACACTTGGCACCCCGGCGCCGACAACCAAGGCGTTCACAATACCGCTCGTTGCGGGATGGAACCAGATCGGCGCGCCTTTCGTAAGCGCCGTGGCGCTCTCGAAGACGACGTACGGTTCGGGGCTGACGTTCGAGGTAGCCAGTGGAAGCACGAAGCATCTCATTTCGAGCACGTTGTGGGCATACGACACGTCGGCTAAGTCCTATGTTGCCGCAACAAGTCTGGAGCCTCTGAAGGCGTACTGGGTGTACGCGTTCTCAAGTACAACGATGACCGTTCCGGCGCCGTAGGAACACTCTGACCTGCCCCTGGTCGCCTAGGCAGTTGCCATGGCCACCAGGGGCGTTTTTTGTGGGTTGCGCTGGCAGCTACGTCGACTATCTCCGTGCTACAATTCCATGTCATGGAAAACCTACTTGTCCGCCTTATTCAGTTCAGCGATAAGCACTTTGCGGTGCTGCCGGATGTGTCACTCGATGTGCTGCAGGTTGTCGTGTTCTACACGCTCGTGCGGTTCATTATTAACGCGGTCGCAGGACGCATCGCCGAGCCGATCATTGCGGGACAAGCACGGCTGGGCCTCGATGATCGTGGGCCGCGCGTTCGAACTCTGACCGGGCTTATTCGTAGCGTCGGCAATTACGTGCTGAACTTTGTGTTCGCCGTGATGCTCCTGAGAGCGTTACGGTTTGATGCTGTCTCCGTTGTCTCCACCGCCGGGTTTGCGGGGCTGGCATTTGGATTTGGCGCTCAAAAGTTGGTGAAGGATGTGATCAACGGGTTTTTCCTGATTATGGAGAACCAGTACGACGCTGGCGACTATGTGACGATTAACGGGATTACCGGCATCGTCGAAGAGATCGGCATGCGGATCATGAAGATCCGTGACGATAGCGGCAAGCTTTATATCCTTTCGAACGGAGACATTTCGCAAGTCTGCAACATGTCGCGCGGGTCGCTTGTGGGCGTGCTAGAAATCGGCATCGCCAACGGCGAAGACCTGGGTGAGGCGCGCTCAGTGATCGAAAAGGCTGGGCAGGAGCTGCTGGAGTCGAAACCGGAACTGGGCATAGTCGAGCCGCCGACGGTGCAGGGGATCGGCACTGCGGACGCGGCGCATGTCGTGCTTCGTATCCCCGTGAAAGTGGAGGCGGCGACAAAGCTGGGTCAGGCGCAAATCGAGCTGCGCGGTTTGGCGCGCGAGCGGCTTCACGAGGCTGGGATATACATCGCGTAGGCGCTTAACCCGAAATCGTATGGCCAGGTACGACTATTCTTCGAATAGTTTCCATTTCACGCAGGGAGCGAGCCCACTTTTCGCGAAACTGCGTGCGTAACTGCGTCACGTTCACGAATGACGCCCACCGATTGGAAACCTGTAGATGGCAACACCGCTCTCCCTCGACAAGATCAACGATCCTTCCCGCAACTGGCACGTAAGTAAGTTCTTCGGCATCCACTACGACCTGCATGCAGGTGCCAAGGATACCGAACTTGGCGCGGCGCTCACGCATGAGCATCTCAAAGCCGAGCTCGAAAAGGTGAAGCCCGACTTCATTCAATGTGACTGCAAAGGGCATCCTGGTTACACCAGTTGGCCGACAGAAGTGGGGACTCCATCCCCTGGGATTGTGAACGATGCGCTGCGTATTCACCGCGACGTGACCCGCGAAATGGGTATTCCGCTCGTAATGCACTACTCCGGTGTGTGGGACGGTCGCGCGGTCGAGCTTCACCCCGAATGGGCATGTGTGGCGGCTCCGGGCGAGGCCACCGGCAAAGAAGGCTTCGTGACCGGCGGGACGTGCAATCTGAGCGGCTACACCGACGAACTGATGATCCCGCAGCTGATCGAACTGATCGACAAGTATGACGTGGACGGGTTCTGGGTCGATGGCGAAAACTGGGCGACGCGCCCCTGCTATTGCGACCGATGCCGTGCGGAGTTCACCAAGCGGACTGGAATCGGGGAGCCGCCAGTATCGTCTGAGGACGCGAACTGGCGAACCTGGGCCGATTTCCACCGCGACCTGTTCAGTGAACATGTCGAGCGCTATGAGCGTGCGGTCCACAAGCGTAAGGCGTCGTGCCTGGTTTGTAGCAACTGGATGTATACGTTTGGACAGCCAGATGCGATCAAGGTGCCAGTCGACTATCTGAGTGGCGACTTTTCGTGGAAGTGGAGCCTGCCATCCGCGATGCTTCAAGGCCGCTTCATGGCGAGCCGTGGACTATCGTGGGACCTGATGGCGTGGGCATTCTCCACCGGCCACGAGACAATGGGCGGGTGGACGTTCAAGCACACTCCCGCGCTCTGCCAGGAGGCGGCAGTTGTCATCTCGCTCGGCGGAGCATTTCTCCTCTACGATACACCTCAACGCAATGGCCATCTGAGTGGATGGCACCAGGATGCGATTGCCGACGTCGCCCGGTTTGTACGGGCACGGCAGCCGTGGTGCGAAGGCACCAAGAGCCTTCCTCAGGCCGCAGTGCTGCACAACACCGATCACTACTATTCGCATATCGGCGATCATCTCATGATCACTGGGACGCCGGCTCAAGACCCAATCCACGGAGCGCTGCATTCACTCCTGGCCAATCACGTGTCGGTTGACCTGCTGAACGAAACTAATCTGGCCGCGCGAGTGAGCGAATATCCGCTTGTGGTCGTTCCGGAGCAGACACGACTGTCCGACGAGCTTGTCGCGACTCTGGAGCGTTACGTCGAAGCAGGCGGCTGCCTGATTGCTACTGGTGCCGATGCTGTGCCCGTCTTTGGGGAGATTGCCGGTGTGCGCTCCGCATCGGACGTGACCGAGCCAGCCGCTATCGTTCAGGTGGCCCGCGAAACGACCATGGTGTCGGGGCCGTGGGCGCGCGTTGAGACCGTTGGCGCGACTGTGGTCACATCAGTGCTGTCGCAGAACGATCCAGCATACAATGCTATCGTCATGCCTGCTGTTACCCTGAATAGCTATGGCAAGGGGCGCGTGGTATTGATCCCGGGCGCGGTGTTCGAGAGCTATGGACAGACGCATTATCCGCGAACGCGCAATCTAGTCGGCATGGCGCTCAATGCGCTCTCGCCAAGCCTTGCGGTGGCCATGGTGGGGCCCGCATCGCTGCACATATCCCTGCGCAGCCAGCCAGGACGAATTATTGCGCACCTCGTCAACGTGGGGTCTAGCAATCCGCTAGCGCCGAACGCGTCCTTCGTAGAAGATGTGCCGCCTACCGGGCCCGTAACTTTGCGGTTTTTCGTCAAGGAAACGCCTCGCGCGGTGTATCTAGCCCCCAGCATGGAGGGGCTTTCGTGGAATAGTGACAATGGCGTCCTGAACGTTGCCGTGCAGAATGTCGGTATCATGGACAGCGTTGTTGTAGAGTTATAGTCAGTTGGCGTTGTCGTTAGTGTCTGGGGCGCACCAAAGCGCAGGAGCAATCGGTATGAAAGTCCTGATTTTCGGGGATTCAATTTGTGCTGGTTCCAATGTGCCCGATGGTGGTCCGGGGGACGCGTGGCCGAACCTGTTGCCTGCGATGATCCCCGGTCTTGAAATTCTAAATCGTAGCGTTGGCGGCCGTCCGACCAGCGCTGTCGCTGACTTCGAGACTGAGCTGTGGGACGCGGGCAAGCTCGACGCCGTCGTCTTGGCTTTGGGCGGCAACGATAGCCGCGACTTCTCAGGCGCGGCCGTCGAGAACGCTGTTCGCAATATCGGGCGAATGGTCGCTATGTGCGTAGCCGCCAAAGTGTCGCGTGTGGTTGTGGTCGGCCCGTATAACATGAACGTTGCGCACTGGCAGGCAGGTGACGATGTCACACGTCCGAAGCGAGTTGCGAACCTTGTGGCAATCGATGCCGCCTACAAAGTAATGTGCGCTCAAAAGGGCATCGAATACATCTCAATGTACGGCGTCGTTCCCGAAGACGCCATGATTGCCGACGGCGTCCACCCAGATAGCGAAGGCAACGAGCCTATTGCGCGTCACTTCGCGCATGCATGGGCAAAGCACTAGCGGCGCCGCTTAACCGATTCTGTTCCCCATGGCCGACTCCAGTGGCTCTATACGTGTGGCGCTACAGCACTCGAGTACGCCAATCCGCCACAGCGCTGACAAATGCATCCCTAACACGGTGTAAGATAAATTACGTCACGATTTAGGCGAAGCAAACTCTCGTTATTTTAGGGTAATTCTCCCATGAAAACCAAAATTAAATAATATTTGCTTGACAATACTCACGGTTGGTATTAGTATTGGGTAAATACTGTGCGAATGGCCAGCCCCGGCGTGACGCAACTGGATATCGTTTGCTAATGCCGTGCGGCCAAGGAGATCCAATGATAAGCAGAAGAGGGTTTACTCTTATTGAATTGCTAGTCGTTATCGCCATTATTGGTATATTAGCAGCTGTTCTGTTTCCTGTCTTTAGCACTGCCCGCGACAAGGCCCGGCAGTCTGTATGCCTTAACAACACCAAGCAGCTTTCTCTCGCCTGGTTTCAATACACTCAGGACTACGATGAAGTGTGTCCGCTTGCTGGATATTATTACGGCCTGAACAAATCCAAGAAGAGTTGCGATGTTTTTGCAGCGGATGCGGCGGTGTTTCCGCAGGATACTCCTCGCAGTGAATGGACATACCCTGCTAATACACTCCTACCGAGCGGCGTGGACGGTTGTTACCCGTGGTTTAACCTTTTGTTTTCATATTACAAGACCCTCGACGTCCTCAAATGCCCGTCCAGAGGCGACGGCGATTCAAGCCGCTTATCCGGTGAGTCGAACAATGTGCCCTGGACATGGGCAGAATACGGCATGAACATCTACCTCGACCACCGGGCAATGGCAAAGGTCGATTCCCCTGCGAACATCATGGCGTTTGCAGAAGCGAAGTATATGCAGCTTGACGGCTACAACAACTGGCGACGTTTAGCATTCAGGCATCCGCACGGCGAGCGCAATGGCACAAACACCCCCTATAAGGGTGGGGGAATTAATCTGGGCTTCGTTGACGGGCACGCTAAGTGGTACGCGATGCCACAGCTAGCAACGACCCCTGCGATCATGTGGGCAGGTGTTACGCACTGGTGTGATTCATCGCTTCAAATCGACGTCAAGCAGGATGGCACATTCGTTTTGCCAGCCGTCAGTCCGACTCCCGATCCAGTGACAGGGGCAACAAACTGCCAGTTCTATGGCTCGCTTGGGCCAGGATGAGCGGAGATACCTCCCAAGACATGGATCTAAATGGCCCCGACAGCGAGGAGCGATTGATGGATTGTAGATAAATGGATAAAGATATCCACATTACGCCAAAAAGGGGATACGCCGGGACCTTCACCGTGATAGAATGGGCGTAATGGATAGCGTCTTTATTATCGATCCGGCAAGGTGCATCGGTTGTCAGGCTTGCGTTCAGGCGTGCGGGGAATGTGGCACGCATCGCGGCACATCGATGATCCACCTTGAGTTTATCAATCGCGCGGCAACGACGCAGACAACGCCGCAAGTCTGCATGCACTGCGAAAACCCGACGTGCGCGCAGGTGTGCCCGGCGGACGCGATCAAGCAAACCCCAGACGGTGTCGTACAGACATCGCTCAAACCCCGATGCGTAGGGTGCAGCAACTGCGTGATGGCCTGCCCATTTGGTGTCCCCAAGTACGAAGAGCGCGTCGACCAGATGATGAAGTGCGACATGTGCTATGATCGCACGTCCATCGGAAAGCGCCCAATGTGCGCAACCGTCTGCCCGTCCGAGGCTCTCTTCTACGGATCCATGGACGAATGGAAGCAGCGGCGACGTGGAACCCCCGTCAACAAGTTCAAGTTCGGTAAGCAGACCGTGACCACCAAGGTCTTTATGGTGATGCCGGAGCCCGTTCCCTCGATTGATGTTCAACTGAACGATATCGTGCGTCTGGCGCGCAAGGAGGCATCGTTATGAGCGACGCAGCAAAGGGCCAGGGCTGGCGCAAGGATTTTCCCATCGAGTGGGATTCCGACAACTACATCACTCGTCGCGAGTTCACCAAGTTTCTCGTCCTTACATCGGCTGCGACATGTGTGGGGAACGGTGTACTGGCTCTGGGGACGCGTCGCGATAACCGAGAGCTACCATCCGTCACTGTACTGCCTGACGCCGACCTCAAACCGGGCGACGTGCACCTCTTTCGCTACCCGACAGACAATGACCCCGCCATCCTTGTTCGCAATGCTGACGGCGCGCTTGCAGGCTACATGCAGCGGTGCACGCACTTAAGCTGCCCGGTGCAGTACAAGGGGTCGTCGCACACCCTGGAATGCCCATGTCACAACGGATCGTTCGATGCGGCTAGCGGCAAGGTCATCTCGGGACCGCCGCCTCGGCCACTGCCGCGCATCCGGCTTGAGGTGCGCGACGGGCATATTCACGCGATTGGGCTGGAGGACGAGGCATGAGAACCAGTCCTGACAAGGCGCGCCGCTCATCGATGATCGTCACCATAATGATCCTCGTGATGGCAGTGCTGCTGATCCAGCTGTGGCTGGTGACGCTTGCCGTCGAAGGTTATATGGCATCGCGCGCTGCGCTAGCATGGCCGACATTCGGCGCATCGCTTGGCTGTTTGCTGCTGAATCTGCGCCTTCTAAAGTACGTTTACGAAATCGACCGTAATAAGGAGCAACCATGATGGTTACTCGTGAGTCTTACAAAGCGCTGACGCTTTCCACACTCGCCTTCGCAATATCGTTCGCCGTTTGGGGCATGATATCGCCGCTCGCGAAAACCTTCCAATCGACGCTGCATCTCACAGAGCAACAAGCCTGGCTTCTAATTGCCGCGCCAGTCGTCCTCGGTTCCATCCTGCGCCTCCCGATGGGCATGCTGGCTGACCGGTTCGGCGGCCGGGTTGTCTTTGGCATCCTGATGATGTTTATCGCGCTGCCCGCGTTTTACCTGAGTTACGCGCACACGTACTCGCAGTTCTTGACCGGGGCCGTTGTATTAGGAATGGCGGGAACGTCGTTCTCCGTGGGTGTCGCCTTCACATCGAAGTGGTTTCCTGCGGGGAAACAAGGGCTGGCGCTTGGCGTGTATGGCGCGGGCAATATCGGTCAGAGTATCGCGCTGTTCGCCATCCCGGTTCTGGCGCAGCGTCTCGGCTACCAGGACGCGTTTCGCGTATTCGGCGTCGCGGCGTTCCTCTACGGCCTCGTGTTCCTCGCGGCGGCACGAAATGCCCCGGTCATGGTCGCGCCGAAGCCGTTTGGCGAGATGCTGAAGGTTCTCGCGAAGAGCCCCATGGCGTGGCTCCTGTCGGTGTTCTATTTCGCGACGTTCGGCGGGTTTGTCGCCCTGGCAATCGGCTTGCCTAAGCTCCTGCAAGAGATCTTCCACCTCACGAAGGAAGATGCTGGTCTTCGCACAGCGGGGTTCGTGCTCCTCGCAACCCTCATGCGCCCCATCGGCGGGAGCCTTGCGGACAAGCTCGGCGGCGAGAAGGTGCTTCTTGGCGTCTTCGCGGCGGCGGGCATCCTTGCGCTGGGGCTGACATTCGATGACATGATCGTGTTTACGATTGGTGCTCTCGGAGTAGCGGCAGCCATTGGCCTTGGCAATGGCGCCGTGTTCAAGCTCGTGCCGCAGTACTTCCCCAAGGACACGGGGACTGTCACGGGGCTTGTCGGGGCGATGGGCGGTCTGGGCGGTTTCTTCCCACCCCTGATGCTAGGCGCTATTAAGACGGCCACAGGGTCGTATGACCTCGGGTTCCAGTTGCTGTTTGCTTTCTGCGTCATGTGCCTGCTGCTCGATTACTTCATCCTGGTTCGCAATCGCCCCGTTATCGCTGGAGAGGCGGCTTAGCATGAAGACCGACCTGAACGTTCCCGCGCTAAAATGGGCTACACTCGGAGCAGCGTTGAATGTGGCCGCAATCTACTTCGGCTCCGGGATGCTGCGGCATTTTGACATGGCGCTCATCGCATACACATCGGCTTGCGTGTTCGCCACATTTGGCATCGTCTACCGCTACGCCGCATGGCTGCAGAAGCCCCCCACGGGAATGTATTGGCGGCGCGGCTGGCAGCTGTTCCTGCGCCCGTCGAAGGTCGCCCGGAACGTGGTCACCTTAGTGCGCGAAGTGACAATGAAGTTCGGCGTTCAGAAGTTCATCTTCAACCGCAGCCACGTCCGATGGGCCGCCCACTTCCTCATGTCGTGGGGCTGTCTGGCAGCGTGCGCGGTAACATTTCCGCTCGTGTTCGGCTGGGTGAGCTTCGAGGCCGACCCTGCTGCACCGCAGAACTATCAGGCGTTCGCCTTTGGCGTCTTCGCGGGCGAGTTCCCGTCGCATTCGGTGCTCGGCTGGGTGACATTCCATATCCTCGACTTCTGCGCGGTCGCCGTCATCGTCGGAATGGCGTTCAGTATGCGTCGCCGTATGCGCGACCCCGGCGCGATCACCGTGCAGCAGTTCTCAATGGATTTCGTGCCCATCATACTGCTGTTTATGGTATGCGTCACTGGCCTCATGCTCACGGTGAGCAGCCTGTGGATGAAGGGCTACTCGTACAGCTTTATCGCCGTACTGCACGCGTTCAGCGTGATCGTCACGCTGCTCTACCTGCCGTTTGGCAAGTTCTTCCACATCTTCCAACGTCCCGCGAATCTCGGTGTCCGCTTCTACAAAGACGCTGGCCGCGAATCGGAACAGGCCCGCTGCCATGTCTGCGGCGACGAGTACGGATCGGCAATGCAGGTCGCGGATCTGAAGATCGTGCTCGACGAACTCGGTATCGATCAGCGCTTCGACGATGGCACCCACTACCAGGACGTCTGCCCGCGTTGCCGTCGACGCCTCCTCGCCGCGAACCAGCTCGTGGCGATAGGCGGGGACGGGTTCATCTAGGCGTGGGGATTTTTTAGGATGCCTCCGGCGGCCAGGCTGAGCCTGGACCCTTATCGCCGCTTCGCGTCGGGTTGGGGCAGTGTGGTGGCTCGCTTGGCGGTGGGTTGTGAACGCCAATAGAAACGCATAGGACACAGATACTACGCTGGAATAGCGACCAATACGACACGTAACAATATCGCCGTCTGCGGCGGGCTAAAAATGGCCGCGCGGCCAAAGAGCGCTCTTAACAATAGACGCCCCAACTTCGAAAGCAAACATATGGCACACGTACCAGAACCGCTTGACAAAATCATAGACCAGTTCGGCCCACACGCGCAATACACCCCGCCGGGCGGGTGGGGCTATCAGGGCGAGCCGGACAAGCTGGTGCCAACCCATTGCTGCTTCTGTGGGCAGCAGTGCGGCATCATCTTGAAGGTGAAGAACAACCAGGTGATCGGGTTCGAGCCGCGCGAAGACTTCCCGTTCAACAAGGGCAAGCTGTGTCCCAAGGGCGTGAAGCGCTACATGCAGAACGGCCACCCGGACCGCCTGCTGCACCCTCTTCGCAGGACAGATACGGGCTTCGAGCGCATCAACTGGGACCAGGCGCTGGATACAACGGTCAGCGAGATCAAGCGGATCCAGAAGACCTACGGTCGGGACTCGTTTGCGGTGTTGTCCGGGGTATCGCTCACCAATGAGAAGTCGTACCTGATGGGCAAGTTCGCTCGCGTGGGCGTTCAGACGGCAAACCTCGACTACAACGGCCGCTTATGCATGGTGTCGGCTGGGGCGGGTAACAAGAAGGCGTTTGGCATCGACCGCGCGGCGAATTCGTGGGCGGATATCCCACTGGCCGACGTGATCATCGTCACCGGTGCTAACGTGGCCGAATGCGCGCCGATCACCACCGACTACATCTGGCGGGCGAGAGATCGCGGTGCGAAGCTGATCATGATCGATCCCCGTATCACGCCGCTGGCGAGGACGTGCGATCTGCATATCCCGGTGCGCTCGGGCGGCGACACGGCGCTTATGAACGGTATCCTTCACGTCGTTATCGAGCGCGGCTGGATTGACCAGGATTTTATCGACAATCACACATCGGGATTCGACGATGTCAAGGCCATGGTGGCCAAGTACACTCCCGAATACGCCGGTGAACTTGCCGGTGTGGACCCCGCGTTGATTGTCAAAGCGGCGGAGATGTGGGGACCGGCCAAGACCAGCTTCCTGCTGCACGCCAGAGGAATCGAGCACCACACAAGCGGCGTCGAGAATGTGGTCTCGTGCATCAACCTCGTCCTCGCGACGGGCCGCATTGGGCGACCGGGCTGCGGGTACGGGACGATCACAGGGCAGGGGAACGGGCAAGGCGGTCGCGAGCATGGGCACAAGTGCGACCAGCTCCCCGGGAACCGCGACATCTCGAATATGGCGCACCGCGAGTACATCTCGAAGGTATGGGGCATTCTGGAATCCGAAATGCCTCAGAAGGGCATCACGGCGCAGGAGATCATTGAGGAGATGCACGCCGGGAATATCAAGGGTCTGTTCTCGATCTGCTTCAATCCGGTCGTTTCGCTGCCTGACGCCACGTTCACTAAGGAAGCATTCAACCGCCTCGAACATTACTCCGTCATCGACTTCTTCATGAGCGAGACGGCGCGACACGCCGATATCGTGCTGCCCGGTTCCCTGCAAGAGGAGGACGAGGGCACGACCACCAGCGCCGAAGGGCGTGTCATCCGCATCAATAAGGCCGTGGACCCGCCGGGCGAAGCGCGCGAGGATTGGCGCATCATTCTCGACATCGCGAACCGCCTCGGGCGCGGCAAATACTTCCCATACGAGAAGGCGGAGGACATCTTCAACGAGCTTCGTGTAGCGTCTAAGGGCGGCACCGCCGACTATTACGGCATAACGTACGACCGTATCGAAAAAGAGAACGGCGTATTCTGGCCGTGTCCCGAAATCGGCCATCCGGGCACGCCGCGACTATTCGAAGACCTGCAATTCTCGACGCCGGACAAGAAGGCGCACTTCAACGCTGTGGAGTATCGCCCGCAGGCCGAGCCGACCGACGACGAGTACCCTGTGGTGCTAACGACAGGCCGCGTCGTCAGCCAGTACCTGAGCGGGACCCAGACACGGCGCATCGGCGGGCTGGTCGACCAGTACCCCGAGCCGCTGGTCGAGATCCATCCAACCCATGCCGCAGCGCTGGGACTCGTAACTGGCGACTTGGTGACTGTCGAGAGCCGCCGGGGCAGCGTCACCTTGAAGGCGAATGTGGTAACCACAATCCGCGAGGACACTGTGTTTATTCCGTATCACTGGGCGGATGAAAAATCCGCAAATTTGCTCACTATTCGCGCCCTTGACCCTGTTTCCAAAATACCCGAGTTCAAAGTGTGCGCAGTACGCGTCTGGAAACATAACTCTGGTACAACAAGCTCATGAAAGTCCGATGGATGAGCGGCAGTCTGCGTTTGCGGGTCAGCCCCGAGGAGTTCGACGAGCTCCGCAGCGGCGGTGAAGTGGTCGAGAGCCTCGGCGCACCGGGGCGTGGCGGGTGGACAGCCACATGCGTCGTCGGTGTCCACACAGGCGCCGCTATCGACGGCGGCAGCCTGACGTTCACCCTCTCTGCCGACGACATGGGTAAGCTCGCCCAGCACGATGTCGAGGGGCTGTATTTCGCCGATGACGGTCCCGAACCGTTCCGCTACTATATCGAGAAGAACTTCCCCTGCGCGCACCCTCACCCGCCAGAAGCGTCTGCCATGGACCCGCATATGGGCACATTCGCGCCGACGCCGTCGTTCGCCGACCGCAAGCGCAAGCCGAACTGCGACTGACGCTGGTGGTGAGGAGGTAAGAGCGCTCGCCGCTTGGGCAGCCTGTCCGGCTGGGACCAACGTGCTGTTGGATCGTTATAAGGGACGGCCAGGCAGTGTGGTGGGTTTAGCGATTTGTTTGGTCGGCGGGCGGTGGGAAGGTCAGGAATTTTGCGTTGCGTTGCGCGCAACGCGATTCATTTTTTTGCGCAACGAACTTAATCGTGGCGACTGTGAAAACGCGCAAAATCTGGCAAATCTGCCGCGCAAAAGGCCTGGGCTACCCGCAAAATTGTAAGTGAGGACACGTAATTTTCGGCGCAACGGACGAGGCCCCTGGTTCGGATTAGCGGGCACCAGCATTGGGTTAGTTATTAAGGTACATGCGCGGTTTTCCCACGCGAGCATATGCTCATCTTTATTGTACCATTAATATGATATTTTGAGGTATTTTTACAAACATTTGATTTTAGAATAATATTCGGAAACGAAGGCCCGGTGTTGGACTACAGCACGATTGCGCCGCCGTCCGCGAGGGTTTTGCGCAACAGCGTCGGATCAACATCACCCACATTTACGCCGTCACGAACGGCGAGCGCAGATGCGACGCCGACTGCTTCGCCCATCTGATTCGTTGTCACCATCACACGAACGGCTCCGAAAGCGCCAGGGTCGGCGTCGATCAGCCGGCCAGCGATCAAGACGTTCGCGGCGGCTTTTGGGATCAGCGAGCGAAACGGTACATGGTAGCAGCGAGGCGTGACGCTTTCGTCGCGCCACCGCTCCCAGCGACGCGTCCCGTCGGTAGCGACAATCTCGTCACGACCGTCAAGGTACCGCAGAAATGTGCCCGTTGCGGAGTGGATATCGACAGGGTAGGTTCCGTTCGCAATCGCATCAGGGAATTGTTCGCCACTGAGAAGCTCATCGGTGGTGAGACTGTGCTGGCAGGCGGCATGAAACGTCTCACGGATACCGAGCATAGGGGCGAAGCTGACCAGGGTAAGGGGTGAACCGGTAAACTTTTCGAGTAGTTCACAGAGCGCGCGATGGTAGCGTCGGTTGTTGACGAGCGCATCGGTAAGCTGGTCTGCATCGGATGTGTCGACCCCGTTCACGCGCGGCCCAAAGACATTGCGTAAAAGCGGTGCGTCGGGGATGGTGTTCGGCCACGGCAGCGAGTTGGCGGTCGGGTAGCCATACTCGTCGGCGAGCGCCTTAATTGCCGCCGCAATCTGGTCGCCGGGCACGTGTTCATATCCGGCGACGATGGCCTGGAGGTTGGCAGGCTGCAATGTGTCGCGCTTGTAGGCGTCGAAGCCGCCCTGACGCAGCAGGTCGCCATCACCGGACGCGTCAACGAACACCTTCGCTGTCACCGCCCTGCGCCCGCCTTTATCCTCAAGCACGGCGGCGCGAATGACATCACCTTCGCGGATCGCTGTCACGCAACGCGCATTTAGGAACAACCGAATGCCGTTCTCTCGCACAAGCTCGTCAAGCTCCACCGCCATTTCGGCGGCGTTGAACCTGAAGCCAGCACGATGTCCCTTAGGCACGACCTCAACTGCGCGGCGGCGCTTGAGTCGGTCCATCAGCTCAATCGAAAGTCCGCCGATGATAACCCTGTCGAAATACGCGTCGTATATCGACTGCCACTCGGTGACCTGGGCCGCCACCGCCATGCCGCCAAGGATGCTATTCGCCTCAATCAAGGCGACGCGCAATCCTAAGCGTGCGGCGCGGACGGCGGCGAAGACCCCAGTGCAGGATCCTCCCACGATACAAAGGTCAGCGTCGTAGGCGACGGGAGTTTCGCGGGCGGGTTCGTGAACGGTGATCGGCATGCTGTTCGGTTCACCGTGAGAGCGGGGAATCCCTGCGGGCGGATGCCCTCTGGGTGCGCTTCACGAAAGTGGCACTGGGCGGGTAAGCTCGGGCAACCGGGTGCCAAGTTCGCCGGGACTGAAGATCCCGGCCTGACGAAGAACACCCCCTTGTTCGCAGGCGAACTCAAGTGCGGGGCTAAGTTGGGTGCGCGAGCGCACCCAATCTAGGCTATGGCCTGTCAAACTTCCCCCTTTGGTCGCTTGCCACTTTCGTGAAGCACGCCCATGCCCTCTCTCGCCGGACGGGCGATTTTTGGGCCTCGCTTCGCTCGATACTCCGCCTTGTTCGCCCACCACACGCGCCATCGAAGGCACCATACCACGCGCCGCCCGTTATTACGATCCGAACGGCGCGTTGGTCCTAGCCGTTTTCGGTCACGAACACGCCGGGCGTTGAGCTCGATGATGTGGCCGCAGTCATATATAGTGAACCTCGAATTGATTTTGGTGAGTTGCTGAAGACGACCCTATCGGCAGTAAGGCGACCATGTTATTTTGATGGTTTCGATAACTCCCACCAGCTAAAGTTGAACCCTGATCCACTTGCGTCAGCTGCGTTCTCGAATTGAAACTGCGTCGGGCCGGATTTGCTAACAACAACGGGAAACGAGACAGTTGAATATGTTGACATTCCTTCCGTCGGGGGTAGTGTTACCAGGCCCGATATGTCGCGGCCAGCTTCTAGCAGCCGGACGCTTCCAGGGGTTGCACCCGCAGCATAGCGGACAGTGCACGTGTACTTGCCGGGCTTTGCAGTCAAAGTGTACTTGAGCCAATCGCCTGGTCGAAAATTGTCAACCTCAAAGCCATCTACGCCATCCGCCACAGCGTTTTTCCGCCAATTAATAGCCACACCGTCTAGACGGCAGTTCCAACTGCCATTAGATAGGCTGCCCGTATTATATGCGGCCCCCTTCAGGGTGGTGAGCAGATTGCGACCATTGTAGTAGTTCGCTCCCATGTCGTAGTTGACCGCGCGGACTTTGCCAGGTAGTGTTGCCCTTGGGTCGAACGGCACGGCTTGCTTGTTAAACGAATCGCGAGTTACTGAGTCGACGAACGACGTGTTAACTTCGCAATAGCGGAAATTTGTCTTTTGCGCCGCCATGAGGAGCGTTGAATATGTCCACTCTGGCGTCATGTACGCAGGCTTTAGCGGCAGCGGTTTCTTGTGCGCGTAAGCGCTTTTGAGGGCGTTCCAGTAGTCGCGATTCAGCTTCTGCATGCCTTCAGTTGGTGGCGCATTAACGGCAACACCGTAGCCGCCTTTCTTGTATGTCCATACCGCCCAGCCACACGGAACGTTGAGGTTCTTTTCAATGATTTTGCCCGACGCATCGCGCACGTCGGCGCTACGTTCGCATTGCATTGCCGCCAGATTCATCCAGTAGTTTTGGTTGTTGCCGAACTCCCCCATCCACAGCGGCACATTTGCCATTGATGCGAGCTTCTTCATGTGGGCGATCATCCAGAGGTTCTTGGGTGCGTCCCACCAGTAGTGCGAACCGTCGGGGCCGTTGTCTGGTACGGCAGGACCGTCACCGAGCACGTTCTCATAGTTTTCTGGAATGGCGCCCCCGTACTTGTGAAAGGACAAAGCTAAGTTGCGACACGGGTCAACGATCTGGAGTGAATCGTGAACCGTATTTGACGCATCGTAGAAGAAGTTATCGAGGCGATCGGCGGTCATAAAGCCTTCGACGATGATCATATGGTTGCGGTCGACGCGGCGAATGCTGTCGATCATCTGTTGGTAGGAGTAGTTCATGCCCGGATTGGTGTGATTCTCGGGGACGCCCGTCCCGATGTTGCTGAACTTGCCCGATCCCCAGCCCGGTTCGTTCATCAAATCGTAGCCGCCTACGAACCTATCGTGCTGGTAGCGGGACGCAATAGCAGCCCAAACGTTGCACATCGCAGCGAGAGCCTTGGGATCGTCCGAGAAGCCAATGGGATAGAGGTGCATATCGAGAATAGCGTAAACGCCGTTCCTGCTGCACCAGCGAACGACATTGTCAAGGTATGTCCAGCCAATGGCTTTTGGATCGACCACGACGAGCTGGGATTGGCCTGCTTTCGACACGGTCCAGCTTGCCTGCGTACAAAGCAAGCGTACGTCAAAGCAGACGCGCAATGAATTAAAGCCCAACTCTTTGCACAACTTGACGTCCGGCTCTGTAAAGAAGTTGTCGTAGAACGCCTTCTTGATGGAATCCACGGTGTGACCTGGTGCTGCGCCCTCGAGCATTTGTGTCACGACAGGAGTGAAAGTCTGCGTGGTGTCCCTTTCCGGATCTTGGTTCCAGTTGTCGGCCAAATTTGCACCACCGTCATACCAGAAAGGCTCATATGTGAGCCACGCCCCCGTATTCATGCTTCGAAGGATGATCGGCTTTCCTGTCGCATCGCGCATAGTGGTCGCCTCAGCGTGGAGGTACTGCGCGCAAACCGGCGCGCAGGGTGTCAATATTGCGAGCAGCATTGTTGTACAAAGTGCGGTGAAAATATTCTTCATAACAGTCCTCTCAGCTACACATGCGTGGCTATCCGCGAGTTGCGTCAGTGCTACGAGCGTTGCTGACAACATTGACGCCTCAAAAAGACTGCTGCCAACATTATCGCATTACCGGTACAGCTGTATTGCTGCAATATTAACACAGACGATTGATGTCTGTCAATGCACATGTATTGAACTAGCTTCGAATGATTTTTTTGTATTAGAGTTTTGACACGGCACTAGACAAGAATGATGCATCATGATATACTCGAAGGGTAACCATACCGGTAAAGTAAAATATTAATCGTTCGCCAGAGCGTTTGCCGGGACTAACCTACTCGGCCATTGCCCTGCGCTCTCAACGAAAGAAAGAAACAAGGAATGTCCGACTACGCAACTCTACACCGACTTCCGGGGGCTTCGCTTATCGTAGCGTTAACCCTGTTGATAGTTTGTGCCATTCCGTCCTATGCGGTCCAGCAAGCCAGCCACGCACAAAATGGTGCGGGAGCGCCGCCTGCCGGGTTGACGACGCGCCCGCTTCCGGCCCTGCATGTCGCGAACAAGCAGTTCGCTGACACGACCGGTAAGGCGGTGCTCCTAACTGGCGTCAACCTAGGAGGCTGGCTGGTGACCGAAGGGTGGATGTGCGGCGATAAGCAGAGCGACCGTTTTTTGCTGGAGCGCCTTGAAAGCCGGTTTGGCCCGGAGCGAGCAGCGAAGTTGATGGATGCTTGGTACGACAACTGGATTACCCTTGCAGACCTAGACCGGGTCCGAAGTTATGGGTTCAACGTCGTGCGAGTTCCGTTTGGCTATCGTAACTTACAAAATGCAGCGGGTGAGTGGAAGAGACTGCCGAACGGGGAGATCGACTTCACGCGCCTCGACTGGATCGTACGCGAAGCTGGCAGGCGCGGCATATATGTTGTGCTCGACCTTCATATTTGGTCGGGCCAGAAAGAACAATATCAGGCCGTGTCGCGCCTGCAACCACTAGGCGACACTCAGCGGGCGTTTGCTGCCGCGCTATGGGGAGCGGTGGCAAAGCATTTCAAGGGCAACGGCACGGTAGCGGGTTTCGACCTTGTGAATGAACCGGAAGGGTCGGCTGGAGATACACTGCAAAAAGCGCTGCTTGGAGCAGTTCGCCGCGAGGACCCTGATCGTATTGTCATGGGAGAAGGGCAGTACTACACGAATTTCAAGGAGCCAATCTTCGCCAACAGCGTGTGGTCGGCGCACTATCCCGACGACAAAGCACCTGGGACCGTCGACGAAAAAGTGGAGCGCTGGTCATCTTCGCAGCGTATCTCCCAAAACCCGGATGTTCCATGTGCTGTTTTCATGGGCGAAATCAAATCGCCTGAAGACAATGAAACTTCGGCGCGAGACCTTGGCAATGCCTTGTCTTCGCGAGGTTGGAGCTGGGCCGTGTGGTGTTACAAAGGTGTGAATGTGGGTGGTTGGGCAAGTTTCAACTACTATCAAGATTCGGTGCATTACGACTCGGCGACAGACTCGTATGAATCGCTTATGGATGTGTTTTCAAAGCGACTTCGGCAGTGGCAGGATCCCACGCAGCCAAAGAACTGGTACCAAACAGACTGGTGGGTGGCGGGCTATGGCAAGGCAGCTACCTATGCCCAGAAGAAAAGTGCGCCTCTCGTCCAGCACTAACAATCAATGTCAGTCGGCACCCGGTACAAACTGACATTGTGTGTTGACATCGTGGTTGAACCATGATAGACTATTCTCGTTACCTTACCGGTAATCCATAAATATCAGGAGGACGATTTCCATGACGAGCGATAAAAATCCATCAGGCGCCCGCCGTCGCGCGGCAGCGTTTACTCTGATCGAGTTATTAGTTGTTATCGCGATTATTTCGATTTTAGCAGCTATTTTATTTCCCGTATTTGCAACGGCCCGCGATAAGGCACGGCAAACGGCTTGTGCTAGCAATACCAAGCAGATCGGTCTGGCGTTTTTTCAGTATACGCAGGACTACGATGAAACATGGACTCCGCTGATCTACGGTACTAATCAGGGGTGGGCGGGCAGAATTTACCCGTACACGAAAAGCACCAACATCTATAGTTGCCCCAGCGACAGCACTTCGGCCACGTCAGGCAACTGGGTCGTTTCGTACGCGATGAACGAAGGCGTTAAAGGAACGAACAACTCCGTCTTGGCGCTAAGCAAGTTCACAGCGCCCTCGGCTACGGTCCTCATGTATGAAGTGCGCGGAGTAACTGTGAATGTTACAGATCCTACCGAAGGGTCGGGTCCGACATGGGGCTCTCAGCCGGCTAGCACGTGGCTTTCGCCAGCTGGCTACGGCATCGCTGGATACCCCGACCAAGGGCATTGGGGGGGATGGAATTCCGCAACAAACGCGTGGGATTACATCGGAGCCAACCCCGGTGGCCGCACGGGCGGGTATCTTGATACTGAGAAGTCGGCGCATGCTACAGGTTGTAACTTTTTATGTTGCGACGGGCATGTCAAATGGGTGTCGGCAACCCGTGTTTCGACGGGTTATAACAACAGCGCCACCGACAACTACCAGGGACAGGGTAATAGTGGTAACGCGGCTGGCGCATCCAGTTTGATGCTGAGCTCTAGCGGACCACAAGCCGTACTGACATTTAGCACACTGTGAGAACTAAGATGACCCAGATTACGAAGGTGGCAGAGCCGAGGATATCCGCGCGGCGGTCTAGGGCTGGTAGCGGCCCGACGATCCGCGACGTGGCCGCCGAGTGCGGTGTGTCGGCAATGACCGTCTCCGCTGTTATCAACAACAAATCGGGCCAGGTTGGAGAAGAGAAAAGACTGCGCATATTGGCCGCAATTGACCGCCTAAATTATCACCCAGTAGCTGCGGCCAGAGCGCTTTCGTCTCAACGAACGAACACCATCGGTATTGTTCTTGGGGTTCTATCGGCAGGTGAGGCTATAACGACCCCCTATATGGGCGGAGTCATTCAGGGGGTTCTTCTCGAAGCCGCAAAATACTCTCAAGACATACATCTGGTGAATCGGCGCTGGCACAGTAAGGAACAATCCGCGAATGCTTTTCGCGACCAACGATGTGACGGTTACGTCCTGATAGCTCCCACAATGGGGTCCGACATTGTCGAAGGGCTACAGTTAACAGAGAAACCCCTTGTGGTGGTCGCGGGTGACGCGAACCAGCAAGGAGTCGTTTCGGTCGGAAACGATGACCGTGCGGCCGCTGTTAATACGGTCCGGTACTTTTATGCTCTTGGGCACCGAGCAATCGCACACATTGCTGGCGATGAGGACATGATCAGCACGACGCACAGGCTTGAAGGTTTTCGGACTGGCCTGCTTGCACTCGAACTGACAGAGACGCCGGGCTACGTTATACATGCCAACTATGATGGCGTTGGTGCAAGAGAAGCTGTGGCACGTCTCATGACACGGCCCGACCCGCCTACCGCTATCTTCTGCGGCAACGACACGATAGCCTTTGAAGCTCTTGCGGCACTTGCCGACTTTGGCGTTAGGGCCCCCGAAGACGTATCGGTCATCGGCGTTGACGACGATCCCGCCGCTTTACGCATTAAACCACGCCTCACGACTGTCAGGCAGTCACTCAATGAGATCGGGGGCAAAGCTACCAGACTTCTCATCTCAATGATCAACGGTAAACAAGTGACGCCTGAAGACTACCTGATAGAATCTCAACTCGTTGTTAGAGACTCTGCAGCCCGCGTTTCGCCACGAAATACCCCAAGGTAAAGTGACCATGAATATGAACATAGTACGCGCTTTAGCCCTCCTGTTGGTGCTATTCGCAATGGATTCGCACGCCGCAATAGCGGCGAACTCAAGCTCCGCAGCACCCATAGCGGTTTACTTGACTATCGCCGACAAATCTAAACTCCTGAGCCGCGAAGCAGATCTCACGTGGTCGTCAGCAAATTCGAAGGCCGATGACTTACGCATCAACGTCAACGACCGAAAGCGTTTTCAAACCATCGATGGCTTTGGTGCAACACTCACTGAGACCGGCATTCTTGATGCGCCCCAGGCCACTAAGGATGAGATCATGAGGCGACTGTTTTCGCCCACAGAAGGCATTGGATTGAGTTTTGTGCGTGTTAAAATCGGCGGAGTAGATAGCAAAACTTGCGATGACACAAAAAATAACGAGCCAGATCCGGACCTTAAGAACTTCTCGATAGATGACGATAAACGTACCGTTCTCCCCGTTCTGCACGAGGCAGCAAAGTACAATCCCGCGCTTCGCATCATGGGGTCGCCCTGGTCCGCACCAGCGTGGATGAAAACCACCGGCAAACTTGGGTCGGGGAAGCTGCTCCCCAAATATTACGCAACCTATGCCTCCTATTTCGTTCGCTGGATCAAAGCATGGCAAAGCGAGGGGATGAAGATTGACGCTGTCACGATGCAGAACGAGCCTCACTTCGAGCCAGGGTGGTACCTGGGAATGCGCATGGAAGCGTCGGACCAGGCCGCGTTTGCAAAGGAGCTTGGTCCCGCGTTTAAGAATGCTGGCATCGACACCAAAATTATCTGCTGGGACCACAACCAGGACGAACCCTTCGTTCCCATAAATACATTGGATGACGATTCTGCCCGAAAGTGGATCGCTGGAACAGCGTTTCACGGGTACGCAGGCAACCCGTATAACATCGAGTTGGTGCGACGGATCTACCCGGACAAAGCGATTTACTACACAGAATTGACTGGGACATATCCGAGCGACGGATACGGCGGGTCATTAATGTGGCAGATGACGAACTGCGGGCAAATACCTCTGCAGTCGGGAAGCCGATGCGTCATGCTGTGGCAGTTGACCCGCACAATGGCTGAGACGGCCAAGGGCGACCGGCCCGTTGTACGCTTGAAACCTGCCAGTCCGGATTACGACGTGAACGGCGAGTACTACGTCTTAGGGCAGTTTTCAAAGTTCGTCTTGCCGGGTGCTGTGCGAATTGAATGCACTTCCCACAACGCATCGTCGCTATACGCCACCGCATTCATCAACCCGAACGGAGATAAGGTCCTTGTTGCGAACAGTTGGGGGCATCCCAATAGCTTCGAGATAAGCTGGAACGGCCGCCACGCTCGCTATGACCTTCCGTCAAACAGCGCCGCGACCTTTATCTGGCATTAGCAAAAGATTGGTTTCCCTCAATGGCCACGAAAGTAAGTTCCACAGAAAAGGGCTCGACATCGGTGGGTGATGGGCCAAATGCGGTTGCGCGCAACGCGTCCGTTACGCCGCGGTCGTTAGCAATAGCTGCCTTGCTGATACCGCTACTCATATTCTGGGTGGAGTACACGGAGTGTGTCGCCCGCGGCTCTGATCTTGCAGCAATGTCCCTCCCAATGGCGTCAGCGTTTGCTCTGCTCGTGTTAATCGCCATCAACCAGGTGGTCCGGCAATTTGCTCCAACAAAATGCCTAACGCAAGCGGAACTGTTGGTCATTTACGCCACGACGACTCTGGCCGTTTACATCTCCGGAATAGGTATGATGCAGTTCCTCCACCCGACACTTGTCGCGTGGCACTACTACTCTACGCCCGAAAACCGTTGGGATAAGTGGCTCCAGCTGATACCCTCATGGGCTGTGCCAGACAAGAGCGTTATCGAAGACTACTACATCGGCCACTCATCGTTCTTCACGCGTGAACATATTGCGGCGTGGGTACCGGTGATCGGCATTTGGACCGCCTTCATTCTCACCTTGATCGCATCTCTCTACTGCATTTCGTCGATTATGCGACGACAGTGGGTGGACGCCGAGCACCTGACATTCCCCATCGTCCAGGTCGCCCTAGAGATCACGCAAGCGGGCGGAGACAACCAGCTCTGGCGCAATAAGCTTTTTCTTGCTGGAGCGGCGTGGGCGATCATCGTAGAGTCTATTGCGACCGTTCACTTTACAATGCTGCCTATGGTCCCCTATATGGCCGTCAAACCCGAGGCGTCGCTCGACCTCCATCAATACTTTACGGTGCCCCCTTGGAACTCTATTGGATATACGACGCTCTCGTTCTATCCAATGGTGATCGGCCTGACATATCTACTCTCGTTAGAAGTGTCGTTCTCATGTTGGTTCTTCTACCTTTTCACTAAGCTCGAAGCGGTCTTCTGCACTGCCTTCGGGTTTCGAGACGCTGGCGCGGGCCCTGCTCTCGCCCAGATGCCGTACGTCACTGAACAGGGCTTTGGCGCATTTGTTGGGTTAGCGCTCTTCTCGCTTTGGCTCGCGAGAGGGCACATCGCACTCGCCTGGAATCGCGCCATATGGGCGAAAGGCATCGATGATTCAAATGAGCCGCTATCCTATCGAATGGCCTTTATCGGATTAATTGGCTCCGCGCTCCTGCTCATTGGTTTCGCGATTGCGCTCGGCCTCTCGCCGCTGACGTCATTGATCTTCTTCGCGCTGTACTTCGTACTAGCTCTCGCATTCACCCGCATCCGGGCAGAGGCAGGGCTTCCGTGGGGACACGGCCCCGACAACCTCGTCCACGGCGCGTTGATCAACGACTTGGGTACGAGTAGCTTCAGCCACCAGGAGCTGGCGGGCTTTGTGTTTGTCCGGTGGTTCGATTCGGACTGGCGCTGCTTGCCGCAAACGATTGAGTTGGAGTCCATGAAGATCGCCGCGAGCACGCGGCCCGCCCAGATAAACCCTCGCCAGTTTTCCGCAGCGCTATTGGGGGCAGCCGTTCTTGGCACTCTAGCTGCATGGATCTGTTGCCTGGCAATTTACTACCATTTCGGAGCGTCCAACGCGGCTATGGAATCATGGCGTACATGGGTCGGTCGGTGGCCATACGAAGATCTGCAACATCAGATCAACAGCCACGAGCCTGTCAATGCGCCGCGTCTCTATGCGACCGGTGTCGGCACGCTGGTGGTAGTCGCAATGAGCCTGCTGAGGGTTCGCTTCCTTTGGTGGCCGCTCCATCCCATCGGCTATGCTGTCGGAAACACATGGACCATGGGATGGATCTGGTTTTCGGTGCTCATTGGCTGGGGGCTTAAGGCGCTCATCCTCCGATTCGGTGGCAGTGGCGCATATAGACAGGCTCTTCCGCTATTTATCGGGTTGGTCCTTGGCGACTATGCCATATCGGGCCTTTGGTCACTTTACTTCTTGCTGTCCGGAAACCCCGGCTATCGTACATTTCCCATCTGATCTCGACCTAGGAGACTATCATGAATACAAAGTTAATTCGAGCACTCGCGTGCATGATCGCCGTTGGGCTTGGCCTGTCGCTAAACGGCCCCTGTGCTCGCGCGGATCAGAAAACTGGGACGCCGCAGTTTCCACCCGTCGCGGGACCGTTTCAGCCATCGTGGGACTCGTTGCGAACGTACCGATGCCCTGAGTGGTTTCGCGACGCCAAATTTGGTATTTGGGCGCACTGGTCGGCGCAGTGCGTCCCCGAGCAAGGGGACTGGTACGCGCGCGGCATGTATGAGGAGGGGAGCGGTTTCTACAAGTATCATCTTCAGCATTACGGCCCTCAGTCCAAGGTTGGGTTCAAGGATATAGACAACATGTGGAAGGACGACCATTGGGACCCAGATGCGCTCATGACGCTCTACAAGGCGGCCGGAGCACGCTATTTCTGCGCCCTTGCGAACCACCACGACAATTTCGACACATGGGACTCCAAATACCAGCCATGGAACACGGTCAATATCGGCCCGCACAAAGATATCATCGGTTTGTGGGAATCTGCTGCCCGTAAGCAGGGGTTACGGTTTGCGGTGAGCGTTCACGCGAATAGGGCATGGAGCTGGTTTGATGTGTCCCACCGGTCGGACAAGCAGGGACCCTACGCCGGGATCCCGTATGACGGCTGCTTAACCAAAGCGGACGGCAAGGGAACATGGTGGGAAGGCTACGATCCGGCGGACCTTTATGGTCCTGCAGGTGCAGCGCGAACGCAGGATGCTGAGCTGGAATATGAGGCCAAGTTCTTTAACCGCACCATGGATTTGATCAGCAGGTATCACCCCGACCAAGTCTACTTTGACGATGGGATGCTTCCTACCAAATATGGGATGGCACTGGCCGCCAACTACTACAATTCGAGCGCCGCGTGGCACAGCGGGGCAAACGAGGCAGTTGTAAATATTAAGGACGACACTGAGCAGGTGCGTCAGGCATTTGTGCACGATTACGAGCGCGGACGCAGCGCTGAGATTCAGCCGTATCCCTGGCAGACAGATACGTGCCTGGGGGATTGGCACTACACCCGCTCCCGTCTTGATCACCATACCTACAAACATGCAAGCGAGGTCGTGCGTATGCTCGCTGACGTGGTGTCGAAGAACGGTAACCTACTCCTCAGCGTCCCGGTTCGTGGCGACGGCACCATCGATTCTGATGAGGTAGGTATCGTCAAGGAAATCGGGGCGTGGATGAAGGTCAACAGCGAGGCGATTCACGCCACTCGCCCCTGGAAGATATACGGCGAGGGCCCGACAAGACTGGCTGGAGGCGGCATGAATGAGGGCGGTGAAGCCCGTATGGGTGAGCACGACTTCAGGTTTACTACCAAAGGCGACACGCTCTTTGCGCTAGCGTATGGATGGCCCGAAAACGGGAAATACCTCATTCGCTGTCTGGCATCTGACCAGATTGGGATCAAGGGAAACATCTCGTCCGTTCATCTACTGGGTTCTACCGAAGCGCTTAAATGGGAGCGCACCACGAATGGACTGGAAGTCGTTCTGCCCAAAGCAAAGCCTTGCGAGGGCCTTTGGACTCTCAAGATTAGCGGCCTCGATCTCGCCAAGTCGCTCCCTCGCGAGCCTCAGCGGCGTCCGGAAGATCTTGTTATCAAACCTGCTATGGGGGCGCTTGTGCTGGATGCGGCCAACGCGACCGTGCACGGCTCACCGCTTACAGTTGAATCCGTTTCCGGAGCTCCAAACCTGGGGTGGTGGTCTAAGTCCAGTGATTGGGCGTCATGGTCGGTCAATGTCCCAACCTCTGGTGATTATCGCATCTTAAGCCGGTATTCATGCCCAGATCCCACCACAATATTGGTCGGCAGCGGCAGTGCTTTGAGCCAAGTCAAACTTGACTCGACAGGTGGCTGGTCATCGTATGCCAGCCTTATAAGGGGGAGCGTTGTCCTATCGAAAGGAACCGTCGAGGTTGCCGTCAAACCAGCATCTGCAGACACTTGGCACGCCATCAACCTTCGAGCAGTGGTTCTCGCTCCAGTGATCGCCGAAGCGGATGAGAAGCAGCAGGTCGTTTTAAACGTACTCAGTGCAGAGCTTAAAGGCGGACTCAAGCTCGAAGAGTCTGGTGGCTACGATAATATTGGATTTTGGCGCGACCCAACTGACACCGCATCGTGGCAGGCGCGTATTTCTAAACCGGGGACCTACACCATAGCTCTCGACTACGCAGGGCCCGATCCGCTAGTGGCACAGGTGCAGGTCGGTGAAAGGCTCGTTCCGGTCAAAGCTCCCGCAACGGGTGACTACTCGACCTATGCCCACGCCGAGTGTGGGGCCATCGCGGTCGACGTCCCTGGGGTCATCACGATCCAACTCCGTCCTAAAGCTGACGGCACTTGGAAACCCATCAACGTTCGCGCAGTCACTCTGACACTTCGTAAGCCATGATCGGTCTGAAGTCGGATTTGGAGAGGAAATCTACAAGTGGGAAGATCTGTCAACGTAATCACGACAGCTAGAGAGACCGGAGAACGCCTGACCAGTAGACTTGCATCGTTCCACGACGCGTCTACACCATCGGGACCATCCATCGTTGTTGACGACAACGTGCGCTACCAAACGATCGAAGGATTTGGCGGGGCGTTCACCGAATCCGCCGCGACGACTCTGCTCAAGATGTCTCCGGCTCGTCAGGAGGAAATTCTCGCGGCATACTTTGGTCCGTCAGTTGGCCACGGGTACACACTTTGCCGAACTCACATCAATAGTTGTGATTTTTCGCTCGGAAACTACGCTTATGATGAGACGCCCGGCGATGTTGACCTTTGTGACTTTACAATTGACCGCGACCGCCAGGTCCTTTTGCCGATGATCCATCGGGCACAACGAATGTCAAACAATTCGTTCAAGCTTTTTGCCTCTCCGTGGAGCCCACCCGCTTGGATGAAGACCACCGGGGAAATGAACCGAGGCGGCAAGCTTCTCGACGAATATCGCCAAACATGGGCCAAATATTTCGCTCGCTATATTCGCGAATATGAGCGAGAAGGTGTCCCGATTTGGGGCGTTACCATCCAGAACGAACCGGAAGCGGTTCAATCGTGGGACTCCTGCATCTACACTGCTGACGAGGAACGCATCTTCGTCCGCGAATTCCTGGGGCCAGTGCTTGAGGCTGAAGGTTTGGGCAGGGTTAAGATCATCATTTGGGACCACAACCGCGACGAACTCTTTCTACGCGCGAAAGGCGTCCTCGACGATCCGCTCGCAGCGAAGTATGTATGGGGGGTGGGTTTCCATTGGTACGTGGCAGACAAGTTTGATAACATCCAGCTTGTCCATGACGCCTATCCCGATTTCCCCTTGCTGCTCACGGAAGCTTGCGTTGAGCACGGTGCGCACGAGGGCGATTGGTCTTCTGGCGAGAAATATGCGCGTTCGATCATACAGGACCTGAACCATTGGGCCGTTGGTTGGGTGGATTGGAACATGCTTCTCGACGAGAAAGGCGGCCCGAACCACGTCGGGAACTACTGCAGCGCCCCGATTATAGCTGATACAACCACCGACACAGTCCACTATCAGAGTTCATACTACTATCTCGGCCACTTTGCCCGGTATATCCGTCACGGCGCGCGCCGCGTACTATGTTCAACCAATCGAGACGAACTCGAAGCCACGGCATTCGTCAACGTCGACGGTAGACACGTCGTGGTAGCGCTAAACAGGACCGATACGGTGATCGAATTCGACCTTTGGGTAGGTTCGCGCTCAACTAGAACAATACTGCCCGCACACGGAATCGCAACGCTAACGTGGGAGTGAGCTTAAATTCGACGGGCTATTGCCTTGTTTGTGCAATAGCCCTTGACATTAGGGGATCACTTTGATAGAATGAAGAAGAGGCTTACCGGTAAGGTGTCTCAAGATCTGGCGAGAGATTTTCGGAGGGGAAACCAATGATAAGCACGAAATCACAAGATAAGGGATTCACTCTTATAGAATTGCTAGTTGTTATCGCTATTATAGCAATATTAGCCGCTATATTATTTCCCGTATTTGCGAAAGCGCGTGAAAAGGCTCGGCAAACCTCATGTTCTTCAAACATGAAACAATTGGGTATCGCCCTGCTGCAATATGTTCAGGACTACGATGAATACACGCCATGCGACTTGAACGTCCCGGGCAACGGCGGTAGCGGATACAATGGCAACGGTTGGGCAGGATGCCTCTATCCTTACGTTAAGAGCACTGGCGCTTACACGTGTCCGAACGACGTAACGGCATTGAATACCAGTGGGCTCTCATCTGGAAACACGAATTTGTCGTACGCTATCAACTACGACCTGTATCCGGGCGAACAGGGCGGTAGCGGCTCAGTCATGGGTACAAATTGCGCAAAGATGACCGCTCCGGCTGTGACCGTAGCGTTGTTTGAAATACAGGGCGCGGCCGATGACCTCGGCAACCCAGGCGTGAATTTCGCGCCAAGTGCTGCATATCAGGCGCAGGAACAGGCCGCATCGGGTCGCTCCGCCCCGTTCGAGTACCATAGCCCAAGCGGGACTGCAGGATGCGACAACGGTGGCAAGCCGCGAACGTTCGCCAACGCGGCTAAATACGCAACCGGCATCGTATCGCAGGCAACTGCACTCGTTATGACGCAGAGCGGCATCGGCATTCACACGGAAGCGTCCAATTACTTGGCTTGCGATGGTCATGTTAAGTGGCTTAAGGGAACGAACGTCTCTGGCGGTTACATTCCTTCGTCTGCTACAAGCCAAGCTGGCACTGAAAATCCATTCCAATCGTGTGGAGGCGCCGCTGGTACAGCAAACTTGACTAACTCGATAGGCAAACCAGTGACGTTGACGTTTAGCCCGCTCTAAGTTAGTACATGAAGTGACTGCGTTCGAGACTCTTCGTGCATTCCCAACGCCGTTTGGGAATGCACTATTTTAACGTTGCCTGTCGGAGCGTTAACCAGCCAAGCACAAGAGAAAAACTTTCCATGATGAAACCGAACCACGTGACCATTCTCGCCGTGTCCGTTCTTGCCATAGTGATTGCGGCTGGCTGTTCAAACCGATCAATCGCAGTTGCGGACGAAGGCGCGCCACAGGCATACGGTGCCGTTCCTTCGCCACAGCAATTAGCGTGGCAGAAGCTCGAAATGGTCGCGTTTGTGCATTTCAACATGAACACGTTTACGGACCGAGAGTGGGGACTGGGGACCGAAGATACAAAGACGTTCAATCCGACTGCTGTCGACTGTAATCAGTGGGTGACCGCCTTGAAGGCAGGTGGATTTAAAGAGATTGTCCTGACTGCGAAGCATCACGACGGGTTTTGTCTTTGGCCCAGCGCATACACGGAGCATTCAGTAAAGAATAGCCCGTGGAAGAACGGACAGGGCGACGTGGTCAATGAGTTCACTGACGCCTGTCACAGGGAAAATGTCAAAGTCGGCCTCTACCTCTCACCTTGGGATCGCAATTCCCCATACTACGGCGATTCGCCCAAATACAACGACTATTACCTGAAGCAACTGACTGAACTCTTGACCCATTACGGCGACATCTCCGAGATCTGGTTCGACGGCGCGTGCGGCGAAGGGCCAAATGGCAAGCGGCAGGTATACGATTGGAAATCGATCTTTGCGGTTTCCGCTAAATATGCGCCGAACGCGGTCATGTTCCAAGGTGATGTTGAAAACAGCCGCGCTGTGCGATGGCCGGGCAATGAGGCTGGGTACGTGAGCGTCACCAATTGGAACCGCTCCGATGCGAACCGTGACGTTGCGCGCTGGTATCCCGCTGAGTGTGACACGTCGATTCGCCCAGGTTGGTACTATCACGCCGATCAGGACCGCCATGTCAAGAGCGTCGAAGAATTGCTTGGCGTTTACTACGGTTCGGTGGGACGTGGTGGTGTTATGATGCTGAATGTGCCGCCGGATCGGCGGGGCCAGTTCAACGATACCGATGTACGTCGACTTGCCGAATTCCGTCAAGCGCTCTCAGAAATCTTCGCGCGTGACCTTGCCTCAGGCAAAGTCGTTTCGGCGACCAACACGAGAGGCTCGCGCTTCTCTCCCGCCAACCTCACCGGCTCCGATTATGATCGCTATTGGGCGTGCGACGATAGCACACGGCAGGTCTCGTTCACAGTTGATCTTGGCGCACCTACCGTATTCAACAATATCGTTTTGCAGGAGTATATTCCCCTCGGGCAACGTATCGCCAGATTCAGCGTCGACGCGCTCATCGATGCCAAGTGGCAGCAGGTCGGCAAAGGAACCACGATCGGATACAAGCGTATCCTCTGGATTCCGCGACTGACGGCGACCAAGGTGCGGGTCAACATTCTCGAGGCTGAGGCGTCGCCAGTCTTGACCAAATTCGCCCTCTATAATGGACCGCGCGATGCGGCTGTCACCCCGATATCGCTGATCGCCCAGAAGTCCGCTACTGCATCCAACGTTCACAGTAACCAGACCGAATTCGGCGCTGACAAGGCAGTTGACGGCGACATGGAGACCCGTTGGGCAACAGATGACGGCACGTCGAACTGCTGGCTGCAGGTGGATGCCGGCGAAGCTGTAACGGTAGGCAAGGTGCATATCGCCGAGTTTGCCCCTCGTATCCAGCAGTTCCAGATCGAATACAAGGCGCAGCAATCCGATGATTGGAAGATCGCCATGGCTGGCAACACGGCTGGGCAAAACTATACGAAATCGTTTCCGGCTGTAACCGCTCGGTGGGTGCGTTTGCATATTCTCAAGGCGTCGGATGCCCCGACGATCTGGGAATTCCAGGTCTATGCGCCGGATGCCATCAAAAAACCGCGTACCGCGTCCCTTATCGAAATGAAACCCATCACGGCGTCGAACATTCACACGAATGACCCCAACCTTGGACCAGATATGGCGGTCGACGGGGATATGGCGACGCGGTGGGCAACCGACGATGGCACATCGGAGTGCTGGCTGCAGTCTGACGCCGGTTCGGTGGTCTCGGTAGCCAAAGTGCACATCGCGGAATTCGACCCGCGGATAACAAAATTCAGGATTGAATACAAGATCAAGGAATCGGACGATTGGAAGGTTGCTCTCGTGGGAGAGAGCGCCGGTCTTGACTACTCCAAGGAATTTACGCCGGTGCAGGCGCGCTATATTCGCCTCCACATACTAACCGCGTCATCTGCCCCTACGATTTGGGAGTTCCAGGTATTCGCGCCATGAGGTTGCTCGCACGAAGCGCCGTGTTCAGAATAGCGACTAGGGCGGCAGGCGTGACGGTTTTCAGATTCTCCTTATGACGGTAGCCGAGAAGAAGACCGGCGTAATCAAAGTCCACAGTATCGACCGGCTCTCGCGTATGTCTGGCTCACCGAGCATGACGTTGGTCCCAGCCGGACAGGCTGCCCAAGCGGCGAGCGTTCTCCCTCCCTCGCTTAATGCCCACCGACGCCGCCAAGCTCTGCCCCGGTCGCGCGGACGAGGGCGAGGCGGGCTTTGATCTGCTCGGCGATGGCTTCGCGCAGGCTGCCGCGAGCGCGAGTGAGCGCCGATAGAGCGGCGAGGCGTTCGGCGGCAATGGCTTTGCCGGCGTCGTAACGCATCACGGAGAGGTCGTACGCCTTTTGCGAAGCTGCAAAGCCTGCTTCGGCGGCAGTGACCTGACCGGACGCGGGCGAGAGGCGGAGCCACGCTTCGGCAATTTCCCCGGCGATACGGTTGCGTGTGGACCCTGCGTCGGCGTCGGCTCGCGCCGCTTTCTCCTGCGCGGCGGCCGTGTTGGCGCGTCGCTCACCGCCATCGGCGAGGGGCAGACTCGCGGCGACTCCAACGGTGTAGCCGGTCGTGGCAGAGACATTTCGCTCGACTGGCGAGTTGATATCCAGCATGCCGAACCCGACGACTTGCGGTTTGAAGAGAGCCTTGGCTGCATTCACCTGCTCCTTCGCCGCGTCAAGTGTTCGCTGAGCGCTTGTTATCTCGAAACGCGCTCCTATGCCTGCAGCGATCGCCTGCCCCATTGTGCCAACGGGCGCAGGCCACCGCTTTGAAAGGGTGTCGAGCGTGTCGGATAGCGTGTAGAGCGTCGTCTGGTCGGCTCCCATGGCAGTTTTCAGCGTGACGAGTGCGAGTTGGGCGCGGGTTTGCGCCGAGATGAAAGCCTGTCGAGCATCGGCAAGCTCGGCCTGCTCGCGAAGATTGTCGACTTCGGCAAGCTTGCCGTTCGCGACTCGTTCGGCCACGATACGCACCTGCTCTGTCTCGGCGTCGACCCGCGATTGGGCCACCGCCTGCAAGTCGGCGGCCAGAACGGCATCGATATACGCCGATGCCACATCGGCTGCGAGATGGTGCGCCATTGCGTCGCGCCCGCTGGCGGCCGCGCTGGCCGTATTGCGCGCGGACCGCACCAGCGCTTCGCGGCGGCCGCCCGTTGTGAGCGGAATAGCGGCGGTGATGTTCTGATCGACGAAGCCTTTGGAGGGCACCATAACGAACGATTGAGGGGCGACATCGGGCGCGGACATCACGATATTGCTCATGTTGCCCGCCGTCCCGTAAAGGTTCGCCGACACGCGGAGCTTCTGCTGCGCGAGCGCCGCGCTCGTATCGGCAGCGGCTCCAGCGGCGTCCGCAACGCTTCCCCGGAGGTCGGGGTTGTGGGTGAGGGCATAGGCAATCGCCCCGTCAACTGTGAGCGGTGCGCCAGTGTCAGCAACGGCCGAGCGCTGCGTGTCGGTTGCCGTAGCAGTAGGCGGCACAGCGTATGCTGGGACTGCAAGCGTGGTGATAGCGGCGAGGCATGCGGTTTGGTACGTTAGGCGTTTGTGGTTCATGTTCGTGTCATTCCTGCGTGAATGGTAGCAACTTATGTAATGAAAGATCGCTCCGCGGGCCGCTACGCGCGGGGCGGCAACGTGCCGTTGCATCCTTGTGCCGCTTCGCGGCGGTGCCTATGCAGTTGAGCCGCTCTTTCGTCTTCGAGTAAAGCGACGTGCGATATCGTCGACACCGGCGTGCATCACCGGGATCACGAGAAGCGAGAGCAAGGTGCCAGCGATGAGGCCGGCGACGATCACGGTGCCGAGCGGCTGATAAGCGTCGATGCCGCTCTTCGGGGCGAATGCGACCGGCGCCATGGTGACGATAGTAATCAGCGACGTCATCAAGATCGGTCGCAGCCTATCGCGGCAAGCTAGGGCGATGGCCCCGTCCCGGGCGGCGGTTGGTGAGACGGCGGGGGAGGGAGACCTCACCCCCGGCCCGTCTCCTAGGATAAGGAGAGGGGAGTCAGATTCTGGTTCCCTTCCCCTTATCCTAGGGGAAGGGCTAGGGATGAGGTCTTCTCCCTCCTCCAGCTCCTCGCGCCGCCGCATGATCTGGTCGATCATCAGGATCGCGGTGGTGATGTCCATGCCGGTGAGGACGATCACGGCCATGATCGAGACGCT
This sequence comes from Capsulimonadaceae bacterium, assembly GCA_036504535.1. Lineage (GTDB taxonomy): Bacteria > Armatimonadota > Armatimonadia > Armatimonadales > Capsulimonadaceae > JARLGU01. Next base: position 108,163 of record DASXUY010000071.1, on the reverse strand, counting down.
GCTGAAAGCCTGGTGGGCGAAGTAGAGGCCGATGAAGACGCCGCTGAGTTCGAGCGGGATGGAGAGCACCATCTGAAGCGGCATCAGAGGCCCCTTGAACTGAGCGATCAGCACGAGGAAGATGAGCAGCAGTGCGAGCCCGAGGCCCTTGAGGAGCCGTGCGAAGCTGTCCATCATCTGGGTCATGTCGCCTCGCATTTCGAGACCGTAGCCTGGAGGGAAGTTGACCTGCGCTGACGCCTTGGTGATGATCTGCATGGCAAGGTCCATCGACGGCGGCCCGTCTTTGCGATAATACGCCATGACGGAGATCGACCGCCTGAGGCCATCGTGCTCGATCACGGGCGGTGTCTTCTCCAGCGTCAGCGTGGCGATGGTCTTCAGCGGAGCCTGCCTGCCGCCTTCGCCGGTGACCGTCATCTGCGCCAGATCGTCGACGCCGCGACGCTGGTCAGGGCGGTAGCGGATGTTGAACGTGTCCTGACGCACATTTGGAAGCCGATAGAACTCGGTGGCAAGCCCGCCGCCCATGGCGTAGTACGCCTGCTCGGCGACTTCGCTGGGAGTAAGGCCCAATTCCGAAGCGCGGCGCGGGTCAACGTGGATGCGGTACGTCGGCTTCTCAGCCGCCCAAGATGTGGCGACCTGGTAGTTGCCAGGGATTTTGGCGGCGATATCGGCGACCTGATTAGCAAGGCTCGACAGCGTGTTGAGGTCAGGGCCAGTGACGAGAACCTGAACTGGGGCGGCGGATGAAGCCATCACGTCGCTTCCCATCTCTTTAATCTGAAGTCGGCGAATGTTAGGAACAGTGCGCAGCGCTTCCTCTCGGGCAGTATCGACCACCTGCCACACGTCGCGCTTGCGCTCGTCCTTGTCGGACAGCGTGATCATCATTGTCGACGTATTGATCTGGTTCATAGCATAGCCGCTGAAGTACGTGCCGCCCGGTTCGGTGCCGATCTCGGTGGACACGCGTTGGATTTCGGGGGCGCGAGCCAGGATCTTCTCGACGGCCGCGGTTGCTTCTGCGGTTTGCTTATAGCTCGTCCCCGGCTGCATTTCGAGGACGGCGTACGCCTGCCCGACATCGGCGAGAGGCATCATTTCGCTGCCGATGAAGTTGTAGAAGCCGAAGCCGATGATGATAGTGCAGACCGCGCCCGCGACGACGGTGGCCTTGTTGCGCAGAAGGGCAAGCACCAGCTTTTCGTAGCCGCCGTCCATCCGCTCCAGCGCATGTCCAAGCCAGTTGCGCCGGGGGGCGGTGCTGGCGTCCTGCGGTTTCAGGATCTTGGCGGCCATCACGGCTGTAAGGGTGAGCGAAACGAGGAACGATGACAGCAGTCCGAAGATGATAGGGTAGACGAGCCCGACGAACATCAGCTGTGTGATACCGCCGCAGACAACCAGCGGGATCAGCGCGAGGCAGAGCATGAGCGTTGACGCTGCCACTGCGACGCGCACTTCGGTGATGCCTTCGATGGTTGCGTCGCGTACCGATTTGCCCATCGATAAGTGCCGCTCCACCGAGTGGATATCGATGACCGAGTCGTCGACCAGTCGGCCGATGGCAAGCAGCAGACCGATCAAAGTCGACGAGTTCAAGCTGAACCCGAACGGCGCCATGCACAAGAGGGCCATCGCCATCGAGACCGGGATAGTGGTCATGGAGATCAGAGTCGCGCGTCGGCTGCCGAGGAACAACCAAACGACCAACCCGCAGAGCAGGATCGCGCCGCCGAGTTCCTCTCCGGTATTCTTGAACAGGATGTTGATAAAGTGAGCGTTGTCATAGGTAGGCGCGAAGTGGAGACCCGGATTGTCTTGCTCGATCTGCACGACCTTCTTCATGATCCCCGCGATCACCGGTCCCGACCCCGCCGACGGGTTCTCGATGACGCTCACTTCGACGGACTCGTTGTCGATGCCAGTGACGGTAGGAACGACCTCACCCCCCGGCCCCCTCTCCTTGGAAAGGAGAGGGGGAGACGGAGCAGATTCTCTTACTCCCCTCCCCTTTCCAAGGGGAGGGGCCGGGGGTGAGGTAGTCTCTTCTCTCACGAAGCTGTGGTAGCCGCTACGCTGCTCGCGGGGCGCGTCTTCGACAGCGGCGACGTCGCGGATATAGACCGTTCGGCCGCCACGGTCGCCCACGGGATACGCCGCCACTGCCTGCGGACTGGCCGCAAGCGTGTCGATGCGCACGCCGGTTTCGTTGGGGCCGGCAGTGAGTGTGCCAGCCGGAGCGGCGACGCTGTTCTTGTCGATCCCGGTACGCACATCGAGAATGGAGAAGCCGTAGGCGGCCAGCTTGTCACGGTCGACGGTGACGCGCATCTGGCGCTTTTCGCCGCCGTAAACTTGAACCGACTGGACATCGTCCACCTGCTTCATGCTGGCGACAACCTGGTTCTCGGCGAATTGGCGGAGCCGAGTGGACGTCCAGCCTTGAGCGGCGTCTCCGGTGAGCGACAACGTGAGCACGGGCAGGTTAAGCGGGTCGATGGGCAGCACCCACGATGGCTTGAGGTTGGCGCCAGTTTGCGGGAGGTCGGCCTGGACAGCGTTCATCAGCGATTGAACGTCCGTAGTCGCCTTCTTGATGTCGCTGCCGTACGGGAACTCGAGTGTAACGATCGACAAGCCGTCCTGCGACGTTGACCGTATATACCGAGCGCCTCGAATATCAGTCATGCGCTCTTCGATGGGCTTGGAGATGTACGTCTCCATCTCATTCGCCGACAGCCCCGGCATCATGGAGACGATACCGACCATGGGCGACTCAACATACGGCATCATGCGGCGCGGCATGACGCCGCCGAAGACGACATACACCGCGAGGATGACAATAGCGACGTAGAATGAGATGACCACCCAAGGGTGATCAATGGACCACTCGGAGATGTTGAATGACCGATGCGGACTATCTGACTCCCCTCTCCTTATCGTAGGAGAGGGGCCGGGGGTGAGGTCTTCTGTCTTCATTTCGCGTCCCCCGCGACCGCAACCAGGTTGCCACCGTCCATCGGGTCCTTGAAGTTGTATTTCTTGGCGTCGGCGGCGGAGTAGATCATGCCGCACTTGTCGCATTTGTAGCGCGTCCCGGTAGCGGCAGGCTTTGCGGTCACCACGGGACCAGATGAGTTCCAGGCAGTCTGTACCAACTGCGCGCCTTCCGTCAGCCCCGCCATGCCGAGTTTGACGACGCGGTCGCCTTCGAGAAGCTCAGGCGACGTCACCGCTGTCGAAACACCGTCGGTGGCCCCGGGCGTCACCTGCACGCGGTGCGCAGTCCATGATGTCGATGCCGACGTGGCTGCCTGGGCGTCTCCCGTGAACGGAACTAGCTTGCCGCCGTCCATTGGGTCGATGTAGTTGTACTTCTTGGCATCGGCTGCGGAGTAGCGCATGTGACACTTCGTGCACTCGTACTGCGATGGCTGGCCGGACGCGCTCAATGCGACCGGGCGCGCCACCCAAACGTAGGAACCATCGCCGCTTGTTACGAGCGATCCGGACGGCACGAGCATTGCCTGATTGTGTACATCACGGGTGATTGCTATCGACACGTAGCCACCGGGAAGTAGACGCCCGCCGGGGTTTGCAATGAGCGCCTCGACAACAGCGGTGCGGCTCTGGTCGTTGGCGGCCGGGAAGACGGCGGTCACGCGCGCTGACAGTGGCGCGCCCCCCTGCGGGGAGACGCGGAGTGGGCTGCCGACGTGGATGCCCGCCATATCGGTGACCGCCACATTGGCCTGGACACGCACCTTGTCGATCTGGGCGACGCGCACAATCACCGTTCCCGGCTGCACCAGACTGCCGGGCGCGACGGGTCGCTCGACGACCACGCCGCTTGCAGGGGCGCGAAGCTCGGTGTAGCCCTGAATGACAGACGCCTCAGTGACCGCTGCTCGTGCGGAGTCTGCCCCGGCGGTTTCCTTCATAGCCTGCTGGCGGGCGAGGACGATGTCGGCATTCGCAAGGCGCTCGCCTGACTGCGCTGTCATGAGATCGCGGCGCGCCTTCGATGTGCGGGCCATGGCGGCGCGGTAGTTCGCCTGCGCGGTTCGGATCTTCGCATCAGCCTCGTCGACGGCGCTCTGAGCTGCTGTGAATTGCGACTGCTCTTGCTGGTACTCGGACAGCGAGACTGCGCCAGCATCGTAGAGCTTCTTCTCTCTCGCGATTTCGTTCTTCCAGTATTCGAGGTTGGCGCGGACACCATCGGATGCCGCCTGAGCTCCCGCGATCTCTTCCTTAGCGGCGGCCTCTGAGCCTTCCGCATCGCGAATGCTCTGCTCGGCGCTCGCGGAAACATCATGCGCCTGGTCGAGCGCAAATTGGTGGTGTAGGTGGTGATTGCTCCACGCGGCCTGTGCGGAAAAGTCTGCCTGGCGAGCGTTAGCAGACGCTTCGGCGTGCTTGGCGCTAAGCTCGGCGCTGTCGAGCCGCACAAGGACCTGACCGGCGCGCACGCGGTCGCCAGGGTAGACCGAGAGGGCGGTGATTGTGCCCGCGACCCTTGCTGCGATATCCTGAGTGTTGAGCGCCTGAATGGAGCCGGTGTATGTGACCGAGTCCGCGACACTGCCCATGCGAACCGTCGTGAGAGCGACCGGAGCCGCGCCTGTTGGCGGGCGCATCGCTGACATGTCCATGGCCTGCGCCGTGAGTACGTCCAGCTGACCGGGGTTTCGGTACCGGTTCACCATGAAAGAGGTGATGGCGGCCACAATCGCGACGGCGATCAGTGCGGCGAGTAATTTAACGATACTGCGTTTCATTTGCGTGCTTCTCCGGGCGCTCGATTGTTGTGAGAATGATTGGCCGTTGCAGGTCCCGCTCCCTATCCTTGAAGGGGACCTGCAGGCCGTCCGATGCTACATTTTCATCTTTGAGGGGGCGGGAGCCGCTTTCGCCGCAGGCTTCATCGGAAGCAGCTTGCCAGCGTCCATCGGGTCGATGAACTTGTACTTCTTGGCATCGACTGCGGAGTACTGCATGTGGCACAGTTGGCACTCGTATGTCGTAGGTGCGACGGGTTTGACTGTTTTCACGGCTTTAGCCGCTTTGGCAGGCGCTTTGACCGCATGCTTTGGGGTAGACGCGCTCGCGGGAGCGACGACAAGGGAAAGTGCGGCGGCAATGACCGCTGTCAGGGCGATGAACTTTTTCATGTTTGTATCCTATCTGTTTGTGTTTATGGTCGAGCAGGGTGCAAACTCATCGTCCTTGCGTGTTTCGATAGTGAATCGAATGGTCAGCCGAGGATACGGCGGAACCTGCGCGTGGGATCGAGAGCGTGCGTGGGTGGAGAAAACGTGGTGTGGCGATGCGGCCAGTCGGAGATGCGGCAGGCGGCGTCGCTAGACGGCGGTGGGAGCGCGGAGTGGGCGAGTAGACAGGGCGATCTGGCTCTGACGCAACGGCGGTGGGCGGTTGCGGTACGTGGTGGGAACCTGGGTGATCACACGTTGCGCGACGGATGCTGACCGCGCTGGCTGCGTGGCGACGGGAGCAGTGATTGGCGATGGCGTTGCAGTTGTGCTAACGCTACGCTCGCTACCGAACGATGCGACAGTAAGCTGGCATGTGGACCGGGTGCTGCTTGCCGGGGCAACTACCCCGCTAGCGGCGCTTCGGGCGGCCATAGCGGCGGCACGGAGCATCGGACAGTCAAGCTTCATGCGCTTGCAGCATTCCGGCGTGACCGTCGAGGTGGAAGCTGTGTCGCGCGCCAATGATGCATCGACAACCTGCATGGCGCAAAGCTTGCCGGTGGACGGCGCGGCGCAGCGCATGGTAGCGGATGCAAAGCTCGAGAAGGGGACCAGTGACTGCGCGACGAGCACCAGGCAGACCAACACAACACGCAAAATCGAGGCATTGCGCAGTGTCGCTATTATGCTTAATCGCGGCGTACGGGCTTTCATGGTCTGCTTACATTATACGGCACCCTTTCGATTATCGTTCTCCACAGGTTGCCGTATTTTTAGCGCTCCATAAAAAGCGGCGACCAGGCCTATCACGGTTAGCGTGGATTCGAGCCATTTTCACGAGACTTATCGCCTAGCGTGGGCTGTAGATGGCCCGCGAGGTAGGCGAGTTGGGGCTTGTCGATGCCGTCCTTTGGCTCGATGCTGAACATATAGTTGCCCCACCATGGGCCAGCAGACCACCACGTGAACCCAACCCAGACATCGCGGTTCTTCTCCATGTAGCCGACCATGTTGTCGATAGCGTCGCGGCCAAGCGGGTGCTCGGGCACCGCGAACTCCCCGAGGAGCGCGCGGAACTTGTGCTTGCGACACCATTCGGTGAATGCAGTGAGCCTTTCGACCCCAATTGTTGCGCTGACCACCGTCTTGTGCGTCCCCGAATTATCTTCGTCGAGGTACGCATGGGGCTCAAATATCCAGTTGTTCTTGGGATCCTTGACCCCGAGCATCACAACATCGTTGCCGTTACCCATCCAGTCGCACGCTGCCGAGTATCCATTACCAGCGACCAGAATGCGATTCTTCGCGCCGGTTTTGCGTATCGCTGCGATGGCCGCGTTGGCATCGGCAAGCCAAACGTCGTTAGGCATACTGTTCGGTTCGTTGGTTAAGCCGAACCAGACCCGCGAATTGTCCTTGAACTCTAGCGACATGCGGGACCAGAAGTCCGCGAAGACGTCCGTGCTGACATCCGGCCCCCCGACAATCTGCCCGTAATAGCGCGCGCTGTTGTGCGGGTCGAGCAGAACCGTGAGCCCCTTGCTGGTAGCGTAATCGACGACGGCTTTAAAACGCGCCAGGTCAACCGCGTCAAGCGACTTGAGAGGCTCAGGCTGCAATGCCTCCCAATGGAAGGGGAACCGTATTATGTTCATGCCCTTCGATGCGAAGTAGTCGATCTCTGCTGGTTTTGGATACGTGTACTTGACGTTATATGCCAACCTCTCTCCCGGTTTGGGACTTCCCCCAAACTCACCGCCTGAGATGTTGACGCCGGTGAATGGCAGCGGGGCTGACTTGCATGGCAATGCCAAGGTCAGGGCGGCGGCGGCGACGAGGGCTAATGTGAAGCGACTTGTGTAGTTCATAGGTGTGTCAATCGGGTCGAGATTAGGCGTATAGGAAATGAGGTTACTGGCGTGTACCGTCCCACATGTTGTTGCCGGTAATGTTCGTCAAATAGGGTGCCATCGCCTTAACGTGGCCATCACAGAAAACGAAGTTTGCGAGGCCGGTGTGAACGGCAGTTACCCCGCCGTTTGGGCCTGTTGGGTCGTTAGGATCGGCCTTCCATGCTCTGCTAGCCCATGGCGTTGCCGTCTGCCCACCGCCGCCTCGAATTACCGGCCAATTGCTATAGTTGCATCCAACCTGGTTAGCCACTTGACCAACCGACGCTGGCATTACCTGCTCCTGCTCGGCGACGAGGATTGTTTCGGCCGACCTCTGAATGCTCGACGTTTGAACATAGACCTGCGGCGCTCCCGCTAGGTCTGAGATGACCCCCATGGTTCCTTGCAGATAATTACGCCCATTCCATGCGTAGATGCCGTTACTCACGTAAGAGACAACTTGACCACTCCAGCCGACAGTGGGAAGGCTAAGCGGATCATCAGGGCAAATGAAGACATTCCATGACTTGACATACGGGTAGATCTCGTTGCACCAGTTAAATCCGCATGGGCCGGGGCCACCCGCAGCTCCCACCGGAAACGTCTCATCGTAGTCCTGTGTGTACTGCATGAGGCTCAGCCCGATCTGCTTCATGTTGGACGAGCAGCTCGACTGCCGCGCCTTTTCTCTCGCTTTGGCGAACACCGGGAAAAGTATAGCTGCTAATATAGCTATGATTGCAATAACTACGAGTAGCTCGATTAATGTGAAACCACAATGTCGAAATAGTCTCTTTTGTAACGTCATAATGAACACCCTGCGCTTTCGTTGTGCGGTATGCGGACCCTAGATTCGAGTAGACTTGCGGACGACAAGCGACGGAGTGAGCGATACACGCGTCCTCCGCCCAGTAGTAGGTGAAGCGATCTGCTCAAGAAGCATCATTGCCGCCGTCTCGCCGATTTCCTGAACGGCAACATGGACAGTAGTGAGGCCGAATGCAGCGCTGTCATAGCGGTCATCGTATCCGATCACCGAGATATCCCCCGGCACCGATGCTCCGTCGGCCCTGGCCGCCTCGATGAATGCGCGCGCCATCTGATCGTTGATCGCGACGACCGCATCTGGTAGTTGGCCTGAGGACAGGCGATTCCACATTTCCTGTCCTGTAGCGCGCCACCGAGAGCCGTCAATGGGGATCGCATCACCAAATTCCACTCCCGAGTAATTCAGATTTCCCCACATCACGTCGGCTGGGAGCACATCGCTCACTCCTGCCTCAGTAAGCGCGCGGTAGAAGCCCTGAAGCCGATCTCGCACCCAGTAGGGCAGGTTGCGCCGATCAAACCAGCCGGGCGCCATGAACCGGATGTCTTTGTGGCCGGTTTCGAGCAGGTGGCGTGTTGCCATGTAGACGCCCGCTTCGCCGTCAAAACCCACCGAGTCAAACGGCAGGTCGTTTGATTCGTCCCAAATGACCTGCACGGCTTTAACGGGATTTTGCGCCGCTCGATCCGTGAAACTGAGAACTCGCCTCAATATCGGGAGGTCGATCTTGCCGATCACGACGAAACCGTTTACTCCGCCAGAGACGGTCTCGTCGAGTTCAGCTATGACTTTGTCGTTGCCATCATAGGCATTGACCGTGTGCGTCACGTGCCCCTGCTTCTGCATCGCTCGCTCAGCGCCAGTCGCCGCATGGTAATCCCAGAGCTCAGAGACAGGTGTCTCATCGTCGATTGGCGCGAGTCCGGCGAGGATCACGACCTGTAGCCGTGATGCGGACCTTTGCACAATGGATATATCGCGCGGCGGCTCGTGCCGAACGTGTGCAGATCCATTGTGAGTGACGCCGCGCAGGAACGTGCCTTTACCTTTGACCCGCTCAATCAGACCCGCCGCCTGCAGGTCGCGAAGGACACGCGCGACTGTCACGGTCGACACGCCGAACTGCTTGGCAAGATCGCGCTCGGAGATGACCTTGTCGCCGGGACGCCCATTTTCGACGATCGCGGCGCGGATGCGGGTCGAAAGGCTGCTATAGAATGATGTCTGCGGCTCGGCGATTGTGGGCATACTATTTGGTCGTTAATACTTTAGTGATGTAAGTGATGCAATTGTATCACGCCGTAGTGCGCCTGTCAAGCACTATTTATAGTATGTCCATCGATAGAAGCCGCCTGATTGGCATTTTTTGCCTATGCTAGCAACAAAGTAAGGCTTAACTGCATCACTATATTTCTCATAAGTTTGCATGGCGAAGCTGACGCGGCACGGTATCTCTATGCTCTTTTGATTATTTTGTTGGGATTGAGACTGTTATTATTGACGTGTAAGCTGAAATGCCTTACAATCTGGTCAGATGCCAATGTTGAATGGCAACTGCAATTGGAGGGTTAATCTAGATATATGAAAACAAAACCTCTTACAGCATTTACTTTAATTGAGCTCCTCGTAGTCATCGCAATTATAGCCATTCTGGCCGGGATTCTCTTCCCTGTCTTTGCCAAAGCGCGCGAAAAGGCGCGCCAGACGACCTGCGCGAGCAACCTCAAGCAGATCGGTCTTGCCATAACGCAGTACTCGCAGGATTACGACGAAACCCATCTTAGTTACTTTAGCAATTTTGGCGGCGTCAACTGGACGTGGGAATACACTGTTCAGCCCTATGTAAAATCGGTGGACATGTTCGTATGCCCCAGTAACGCCGGAAATGGTCCCGGCAGCCCCAATCCAGACTGGATCCAGGGCGCTGGCCCGAACGGCGTACGGCTGACAACTGTATATGTCGGCAACCAGAATGCTGAGGGGAACGGCTGGAACCAGGCGTATCACTGGCAAGGCTGCGGCACATTCGGCGGCGGCGGCGCACTGATCTCCGAGGGCTGGTCGGCAGACACACCTGCCAATCCGCGCTCGGTGTCGCAGTTCCTTAGCCCATCGACGACGATCGATGTGGCGGAAGGCAACGGCAGGGGCTACGGTTCGCTCGGTTCGCCCTGCGGTGTTGAATTCCAGGCTGACAACAACACTGTCCCACAAACCGGCTGTTCGGTTGTCGGCTTTACGCACGTGCTTTTCGCGGGACACACGGGGATGACGAACTACTTGTTCGCCGATGGGCATGTCAAGGCCCTGAGACCAATGCAGACCATCCAGAACGGAGTCAACATGTGGACCATCGACAATACACAAACTTGTTCGACTTATACCGGCGGCAGCGGGTTTAGGACCACCAATGGAGGCTTTAACTACGCCGGGCTACAAGCGAACCTTGCCACGGCAGAGACCGCGTTCAACTAAGCATCTCGCGTAATATAAACTGAAAATGTGCCTCGCCCCGCCACGGAAACCCCGTGATGGGGCGAGGCGCTTTTGTGTATGCCATACATGCGGTTTTCGATAGGGAGGATTGCGGCGAAAAATTAGACAAAAGAATCTTTTTATATAATCTTGACAATCCACGTAGGCATGGTGTAGAATTGCATTCATGAATTCATACTATGCAGGTGTGAATTAAAGACAATCTATTGACGCAAAAGATTGACGTCAATGACCGCAGTAAAGGAACAGAGATGAAGACGTACCATAGCACTCCAGAAAGCAAGTCCCGGCTAAAGGGATTTACCCTGATTGAGCTTCTCGTAGTTATCGCTATTATAGCGATTCTTGCAGCTATACTTTTCCCTGTGTTTGCTCAGGCCCGCGAAAAGGCTCGCGCAACTTCGTGCGTCAGCAACCAGAAGCAGATCGGCCTGGCGCTACTTCAATACCTTGGCGACTTCGACGAAACCTATCCAGACTCGGTGACCGAGCGCTACTCCCCGTCCACCTGGTATACCAACGGCTCAAGCAGCAGTTGCCATGTAACGGGTTCCAGCCCGGACCCGTCGTACGTTGACAACGCTGGCGAAGCAGCCCAATTCTCCATCCGCGCGCTACTGAATCCCTATGTCAAGTCCGTTGGTGTTTGGCACTGCGCATCAAATGCCAACGCGTGGAAGTGGGAAGGTCCGTCGGCGCCCACAGATGCGGCTACAAGCTCGCAGGGTGGATACTACTACACTGACTATGGCTTCAATTTCGATGAGGGTGTTTGGGCCTCATCGGGCGGACTGAACGGCTACGGTGGTGTTGCCCCGGATGCAGGCTGCGTGCCGCATGCAGCTGACTTTGCCACCGGCGGCGCTTGGAACGGAATCGGGTTCAATGGTAAGGTCAAGACATCGAGCATCTCGTCGCCTGCAACCTTCCTGACCGCCGCCGACACTGCTCGAGCTGGCAAGACTGCGTCCCGAGGATCGCTGACCCCGCAGGCCGCATTCCTTCCCGACGGCAGCCAATACACGGCCGACCCGATCAGCGCCTCGACCGGCATCCCCGTCGACAAGACTCAGGCGTCGGTTGCGCTCCGCCATCAGGGTGGCGCGAACTTCATCTACGGCGACGGCCACACCAAGTTCCGCAAGTTCGAACAGACTTGGGTGAGCTCGACCAAGAACGACTGGCTGCGACAGCAGAACTAGCAATCTGAGCCTGCACCCTTGTCGCGCCCCGAAAGGCGCGGTGATGGCGCTAAGCTCAATCGATCCCCCGAACCATTACGGTTGCCACACGGCCGCACCTTCATCCCCGGAGGTTGCGGCCCTGCGGCGTTTTGGGCTGGGTGGCTAGCCCGGAGGTATCATTTGCAATCGCTGCTGCTTCGCCATAGCTTAGCAGCAACATTGACAGGATCGGGCTGGAACTCTGACCGGAGTTCCACTGGTTGAACCTTCGTGCGGGAGGGATAGTTCGTGCAGTTTACATCCGAAGCCTTTGTGCTTGTCACGGCATTGGTCGGGATAGTTATCATCGTCGCCACTTTGCTTTCCGGTCTGATTGAGCGCAGCAATGTGCCGCAAGTGGCTGTGTTTCTGGCACTTGGGACCATTCTCGGCCCCTATGGTCTCCGCTTCCTCGACATCGGCCTCGATTCGCCCATCCTGCGCGTCGTTGCAACTCTGAGCCTGGCACTTGTCCTGTTCACCGACGCTGTCTCGCTTTCCATTGCAGAGGTTAGGCAACACGCCAAGCTTGCCGCTCTCGTCCTCGGCCCGGGCACGCTCGTATCGGCTGCGCTTATTGGTTTCGCAAGCTGGAAGTTCCTGGGCTTACCAGCGCCTGCCTCGGCCATTCTGGGTGCCGCGCTGGCGTCGACTGATCCCGTGCTTCTCCGCGGACTCCTGCGGCGCGACGAGATCCCCAGCGCGGCGCGTCAGGCTCTGCGGCTGGAAAGCGGGCTCAACGATGTCGTGCTGCTGCCAATCGTCGTGATCGCCATGTGGTTTCTCGGCGGGCGCGAGGGCGGTGCGAGTCATCTAGGCCATATCGCACTGAGCCAGTTCCTGCTTGGGCCAGCGGCGGGTGTCGGGGTGGGGCTCCTCGGGGTTTCCACCATGGACATGGTGCGGCGCAAGCTGGGCATACGCCGCGACTACGAGTCCATCTATTCTCTCGGCATCTGCTTCGCGGCGTTCGCGGCGGCCGAGGCGGTCCACGGAAGCGGCTTCCTGGCGGCGTTCGCGGCGGGCCTTACCATCGCGGCTCTGGACGTCGAGCTGTGCGACTGCTTCCTGGAGTATGGCGAGAACACGGCGGAGATGGCGCTGCTGTTCACGTTCGTTCTCCTCGGCGCGGGGCTTATCTGGTCTGGTTTTGGCGTGATGTCGTGGCATACGGTGCTCTTTGCGCTGTTCGTGATCGCGATCCGTCCACTGGTTTATATCGTCTCGTTGTCCGGGGCTAAGCTTGACCGTAAGTCACTTCTGCTCATCTCGTGGTTCGGGCCTCGAGGGCTCAGTTCCATATTGCTCGTGTTGCTGCCGGTCTTCGCGGGGCTTCCGGGGGCCGGTGAGCTCTTCCGCATTTGCTGCTTGGTGGTCGTGTTCTCGGTGGCGCTGCACGGTGGCTCGCTGATGCTCCTCGGGCGGCGAATCGATGCCGCCGCAAGTGACGTCGAGGCAACCCCGACTGCTATACCGGAGACCGAGACACAGCCTTTATCTCCTCGCATAGTCACTGAGCCAGCTATCGCGCAGGCTGACGCATCGCAGGCACTTGTGAGCGACGGCGAGCGAATCACCGTTGCCGAGACTGTGGCGCTACAGGAGAGCGGCGCGACGGTGGACCTGCTCGACGCCCGCAGCGTGGACGCTTACGGTAAAAGCGACCGAATGCTGCCGGGGAGTACGCGTATCGACCCGTCACGACCTGCGTTCGTGGTGGGAAAGGCGGCAATTCCTAAAGAATCGTGGCTGGTGGCGTTCTGCACATGCCCCAACGACGAGACATCCATGAAGGTTGCTGCCGATCTGCGGCGTGCTGGCTACGTGAACGCGCGCGCGCTTGCGGGCGGCTGGGAAGCGTGGCTTGACGCTGGCCTGCCGACGGTTGCGCGCGGTGGGATGCCGGAGACGACCAAGACGCCGCAGCCAAGCGACGATGGCGAGCGCATCGCTCTCGGCACGCTGGTCGATCTACGCAAAAGCGGCGAGCAGGTCTATCTTCTCGATGCGCGGCGCAGGCAGGCGTTTAGCGAAATCCCCGAGGACATCCCAAACACTCTTCGCGTCGATCCGGCGCGGCCAGCGTATTTCGTGGAACATGCCAATATTCCCAAGGACGCGCGCATCGTTGCGATTTGCTCGTGTCCGGACGACAAGACCTCTATGCGTGTCGCCGAGGATCTTCGTCGCGCTGGCTACGCCCGCGCTCGCGCGCTTACCGGCGGCTGGTCCGCATGGGTGGATGCTGGCCTTCCTACCCAGCCGCGCAACGGCCGCGAGGATGTGCCCGAAGCGCCCGTGCACGCATAGCGCGCGAGAGGCTTTTGATGACTACTCTGTTGCGCCTGAAAGGCATTTCCTAATTCCGATAGTGTCCTGCGCGACGTGAACCAAACCCGCAATGCCACGGGCCACGGACCCTGACTTGGGTCGCGGCCCGATCCACTATTGCAATATCGAGAGCAGGTAGTTTCGGAGAACTGGAACTCTGCCACAAAAATACGGCCGCGTTGCCCTCCGAGGGAAATGCGGCCGTGGTCATTTCGAATAGCAGCCCGATTCCAGACGGCTAACCGTTGGACGAGTGCCCTGGGAAGAGCTTGGCGGAGGGATCGACGAGCGCCTTGACGTGGTTGATGGCCACGGCAGCGTCTCCGAAGCCGGTGATGATCAGCTTGAGCTTGCCGGGGTATGTGATGATGTCGCCTGCACCGTAGACGCGAGGGACGCTGGTTTCCATACGCGTGTTGACCACGATGGAGTTGCCCTGCACTTCGAGGCCCCAGTTCTTTATCGGTCCGAGGCTGCTCTGGAAGCCCATGGTTACGAGGAGCTCGTCAACTTCGAGCTTCTCTTCTTCGTTGGTGCGGTTGTCGAAAATTGTGACACCGTTCAAGTGGTCGTCGCCGTGAAGCTCCTTGAGCTCATGGAACGTCTTGATTGTGCAGAGGCCGCCTTCGACGACCTTTAGGACGCTCTCTTCATGAGCGCGGAACTTGTCCGAGCGGTGGATAAGCGTGATGCTCTTCGCGACATCGTGCAGGTTCTGAACCCAGTCGAACGCGGAATCGCCGCCGCCCGCGATCAGCAGGTTCTTACCAGCGAGCTTGGCCTTCTGGCGTACCGCGTAGTGGACACCGCACTTCTCGAAATAGTCGAGCCGATCAAGCTTTGGCTTGCGGGGCGAGAACGCGCCAACACCTGCCGTAATGATGACCGCCTTGGTGTAGTGCGACACGCCAGTATCTGTGGTGAGCACCAGGAAGTCATCGTACCGCTTGAGATCGGTGATGTGGATGTCAAGCTCGACCGTCGGATTCTGCTGCATCATCTGCTCGACGAGGTTGGCGACAAGGTCCTTGGCAAGGATCTTGGGGAACCCTGCGACGTCGTAGATATACTTCTCGGGGTAAAGCGCTGTTAGCTGCCCGCCGAGCTCTGGCAAGCTGTCGAGCACTTTGGTCTTGAGCTGGCGGACACCAGCGTAGTAGGCGGCGAAGAGACCCGCAGGTCCGCCGCCGATAATTGTGACGTCGTAAAGATCGTCTGCATTGATGTCTTTGAGGTCCACGGTTTGATTCCTGTCGATGCTAAAGTTTGTGCGCTTTTCAGCCCGCCGCCAACATCGACGATCCGCAGCCTACTCGGTCAAACGTCCAACTATTATGTTCGATTGGCGCAGCAATAGTCAACCAGCCTGACGCTTGCCTGCCAGGCCAACAAATAAACAATACCATGTGGGCGCCTACGCACGCAACGAGTCTGGCCCTCTCGTGGCGCGAAACGTGAGTGGTACAATCACGTTCAGCCTGGATACGAACGGGAACCTCACTATGAATGCCATGTTAGCTATCGCGGGATTGACTGTTCGAGAAGCAGTTCGGCGCAATTTTGTTGTCGCTGGTCTGCTCATTTGCGGGCTCTTCGCCGTGGTCGCATACATTCCCATTCATCCGCGTCCCACGATGGTGTTCGACCTGAGCCCTGAAGAGGTCAAATCGCTTACTGCCGCGCTGATCGCATCCCGAGGCTCGTCGATGGTCGCGTTCTTCAGCTTCCTCTTCGCGGTCGCGCTCGGCGCCGGAACGATCAGCGGGGAGATCGAGCGCGGCGTGATGTCGGTGGTTGCGCCCAAACCCATCGGACGCGCGTCTATTTACGTGGGCAAATGGATCGGGCTGAATCTGTTCATTCTGCCGTTTACGCTCCTGTGGACTGCGCTCCTACAATGGGCGATTTACAAGCACATTGGTCATACGGTTCCGGGTCTCTGGCACGCGACCGCAATCCTCGCTCTCTACCCGGCAACGTTTACCGCGATCACTATGCTCTTCAGCTCGTTCACGAGCACGCTTCTCGCGACGATCATGCCGATGATCCTAGCGAGCACGGCGTGGTCCGAAGGCATCCTGAAGGTTTTCGGTAACATGTTCGACGTCGCGACCCTTAAACTGCTCGCCAGGATCGTTGTCTTCGCCGCCCCACTGAACCCGCTCAGCCGCTGGGTGGAGCGAGTGCTTGATCAGCCGATCCTGGAACGTGTCAACGTCTTCTCGCGCATGGGTGGCGCGCCCGACCCTCCAGCCCAGCTTCTCGATTTGGCGTGGATCGCCATCTACGCCGCCGCCGCCCTCCTCGCTGGCCTCGTCATATTCCAGCGCCGCGACCTGGCAGCGTGAGAGGGAGGGTGACCGTCAGCATCCCAATTTCCGTTAAAGCAAGCGAACAGAAAGATGGTACAGTAGCATCATACGCTCATTAGCCGAGGAGTGATGTCGCCCGCTCGGCTCCCATTATACGAGGCTGCCTCATGACTGCCCGCATTTGCATTGCCGCAACGTTTGTCATCGTTATCGCGCTCCTTATAGCTCCGACTGGCTGGATGGCCCTACAGGACGTTGGCATAATCGCGGGCAGTTACTCGGCGCTTGAACGACTCCAGCCATCCGAGATGCTGGAGAATGACCTGCAGGCTCAATTGGCTCTCGCCGCAGATATCGGCCCCGACCCCCAGCCGCTCTCCAGCGAAAAGCGGGTGGTACTCTTGGAGGACGTTGCACTGCGGTTTCCTGATCGTCCGGAACCGTATGTATACGCAATGCGGACGGCTCTTGCTGGCAGCGTGCTGCTCAACCGGTCGGACGAGTGCAGGCTCTTCTCCTTTCCGTGCTCTCCGTTGCCACCCACCAAACCAGCCCCTTTGTCGGCGTACCTTCGCAACGCCGAAATGGCTGAGCGTGTCGATCCCGACAACGGTTTCATCCATACCCTCGCCGCGCTGGGCCAATTTGCGGCGCAGCGGGATGAGGCCGCATACGCCGAGCTAAAGCGCGCGGCGGACTCCAAGGAATGGAGGGAGTACTCCTCCGACATTGTCTACGGTGCCTGGAAGCTGAGGCGGGAGCAGCTCGGGGGCGAAGATGGCCTTGCTTATCTCAATACCCAAGCGTGTGCCAGCTATCCCGATTTCGCACAATTACGAAGTATGGCCCGATTGGTCGTCGCTCAGGCTGTCGCCGACGAATTGGTCGGGCGCATCGCGAGTGCGGTCGAGAAGCGGCGCGCTATTCGGCGCGTCGGCTCTCTGATGCGGTCGAGTTCGCATACGTCGACTGGCTGCCTTGTCGGCGGAGCGATCGAGAACATAGCGTTCAGTAATGTCGATGGCGACCGCGTCAAGACACCGAAAACGGTTGAGGACAAAACAGCGTATCGCGTGGCTGCCACGGCTGCTTATCTGCGAGCCCATGGGTATGCCGCCGACGCGCTAGAGGTGGAGCAGGGCTATCGGCACGCGTCTGACGCGAAATCGATGATAAGGACCGCCCTAGGTCAATGGCCGTCACCTGCCTTGCAAGTTTATGCCCGACGCTACTGGGCGCAAGGTGTTCTCTTGTGTGCCCTCTGGACGGCGGTCGTATTCTGTCTCGCGGCGTTCGCCAGGCTTTCGCCTTTGGTTCGCAGGCCCGTGCAATGGTCGCTGCCCGTACGCTGGGCGTGTACTGTAGCGTTGATCCTTGCTGCCGTCTGTGCCGTTAAGCTCGGTAGCGATGCCTTTCGAAATGAACTAACCGCCACATGGTTCTTTGAAAGCCTTCGAGGTGTTCGCTACCTGGTTCCGATGCTCGGAGTAGTAGGACTAGCAACGGTTCTGATCACCCGACTTCAGGGACGATTCGGGGCCGTGCTTCAATGGTTCTTAGCAATTGCCCTGTCACTGAGTGCAGTGGGCCTTGCTGTCTTTGTTGGGCAGCACGACGCTACGTCGGTTTGGTGTATCGCAATCCTTGGGCTCGCGCCTGGCTTCGCGCTAGTTCGCCGTCACGGTCTAAGCGGGTATCTCACTTATGCGGGAGCCTACCTTTTGGCTACGGCGGTGCTACTCGCTTTTGGCTACCTGGTGCTCACACAAGCGGCACATGTGACACTATTCAAAGCGCAATTCGACGACCAAGCCAATCTCTTCGGCTCCATCGACCTTCTTCAGCCCGCGATTTGGTTGGCGCTTGCCGCTCTTTGTATCCCGACTTTAATTGCCGCAGGCGCTGCCGTTTTTGCCCGTCTCCGCGAGATGCCCCCTGGCTACACGGTGCTTCATTGGTTTGCCAAAGGCCTCATGCCAGTCGTCTGCCTTCTGACCATCGCATACGCCGTCTTGCTGCACGGCGCGATGGGCGCCAACGCCCGCCTGGTGGCGCAATGCCGCCAGATCGCTGCCGACGAGCGCCAGTTCATCGTCGCCGCGACAGGCAAGCCGTGGCCGCCGCGATAGCGAGACGCTTATGCCTCAGTGCAACGCGTCATCTTCCGCAGGCATGCCTCGCACAGGCATGCTACGTTTTTGACCTCCAGCGGCAACGCTTCGATGAGCTTGATGTCTACGGGGACTTCGAAGCACCAGCACATCTCGTCACCGGTGGCGTTGGACATGGCGCAGCGATTCGGTTCGCCGCACAACGGGCAGCGCTTCTTGTCGGGGGCGGGTTGGTCCATGGTGGCTACTCCTCCCGCCGCAGAACCGTATCGTGGTGCTCGCTTTCGATGGTGTCGGGGTAGTCGGTATTGTAGTGGAGCCCCCGAGATTCATGCCGCATTCGCGCCGAGGTAACGATCAGGTCCGCGACTTCGAGGAGGTTGCGCATCTCGAGACGGTCGCCGGTGATGCGACCCTCTGAGAAGAGGCTCGCGGCTTCTTCGGTGAACGAATCGATGGCGTCGGCGGCCTTGGCCAGCCGCCCGTTGGTGCGCACAATACCGACGAATCTTTGCATCACGGCCTGCAGGCGTGTGCGCATCTCGCCCTGGAGCACGCGGTCGCCTTCGCGAACGAGCGTCGACATGTCGAACTCCGGCAATTCTGGCCCGTGGCTCCATCCGGGGGCGCGTTCGATGGCGTCAAGCGCCGCGCGCCGCGCATATACCAGCGCTTCGAGAAGCGAGTTCGACGCCAGCCGGTTTGCTCCGTGAACTCCGGTGCATGCGACCTCGCCGGCAGCGTAGAGGCGGTCGATGGTGGTGCGGCCGTGCAGATCGGTGCGCACACCGCCACAGGAGTAGTGGGCGGCAGGGACGACCGGGATCCACTGGATTGTGATGTCGATGTTGAACGTCAGGCAGTGCGAGTAGATCGTCGGAAAGTGCTCCTGAATCCAGTCATTGTCCTTGTGCGTGATGTCGAGGTAGACGCACTTGACGTTGCCCTTTTTCATCTCGGCGTCGATGGCGCGCGCGACGATGTCTCTCGGAGCCAGGTCCTTGCGCGGGTCATACTCGCCCATGAACGCGGTGCCGTCCTGCCTGCGCAGAATGCCGCCTTCGCCGCGCACCGCTTCGCTGATCAGGAAGCTGCGGGCACCGGGAGCGAAGAGCGATGTCGGGTGGAACTGGATGAACTCCATGTCCGCGATCTCGCAGCCAGCGCGCCAGCCGATGGCGACCCCGTCGCCGGTTGCGATGGGCGGGTTGGTGGTGTGCTGATACACCTGCCCGCAGCCGCCAGTGGCGAGCACGGTCGCCAGAGCCGCGTAGGTCTCGACCTGGCCCGTGTGATCGTCGAGCACATACGCCCCTTGGCACACTCCATCCTTGACGATCAGGTCGACGGCGCTGTGGTGCTCGAGGACGTGGATATTCGGGTGCTTGCGCGCCTCGTCGACAAGGCTGCGCTCCACTTCGCGACCGGTGCGGTCGGCATGGCGAACGATACGCCGCCGCGAATGCCCGCCCTCGCGCCCCAGCGACAGGCCGCCTTCTTCGTCGCGCGTGAACTTCGCGCCAAACCCGATCAGCGCGCGGATTGCATCCGGCCCTTCGTTGACCAGCACACGCACCGCTTCCTCGTTGCAAAGCCCCGCGCCCGCGATCAGCGTGTCTTCGAGATGCAGCCCCGGGCTATCGTCGGGTCCGAGCACCCCCGCGATCCCGCCCTGCGCCCAGTTCGTGTTGGAATCGGTGCGCTCCTTCTTGGTCACCAGCGCGACGGTGCCGTGGTCGCTGGCGTGCAGCGCAAAAGTAAGACCAGCGCTACCGCTGCCGATCACGAGATAGTCGTATATGTGCATTATATAAACTCGTCCAGCGGTCAACCCGCTGGCTCCAAATCCCGCAACGCTCGTCGCGATGTGGAAGACATTAGGCATGTGTTCGATACGGCCACACCGATTCCCTGCCGCGAACAGCCGGTAACTGCACAGCTTCGTACCAAAACGTGAATATTTTGGCTTTTCGAATTTGCAATATTCATGAATAAGTACGTATGTTCGATTTCTGTTTCCCCATGATTCACTGCGGCGCGCTTGCAAGACGACGACAACCTCACACAAACAACTTTTTGTTCTTCCTGTCCGCCTCACATACTTCACAACTACAGATATATTGTATCACAATTTGAGCCATAATCAGCAGTGCAAAACGAAGGGTTCGATTTATTTGTTCACGACGCAACTTCCGGCCAAGCTCTTGATAATCACGTTCGATATGGTAGATTCCATGAAGTTGAGATGGGATTCAGTTTGGCTGAATTTTGATAGATTGCCATCGATAAAGAATTGCCACATGATTGCCACGCTGGTGCAGGTGGCGACCCGGCCTTCCAAGGGAAATACGCCATGCGCTCGCCACATTCCGCTCTTTTGTGTCTCCTCGCCGCTGTTTTCGCCCTCCCGGCATGCCACGCTGCGGGCAAGGTTGATCCGATTACCGGGATCCCTGTAGCTGCCGCGAAGTCACCGGCCCCATCGCCCGCGCTTGTGAAGGGCTACGGCCAGTTGCCGCTGCAATTCGAGCGCAACGACGGCCAAACCGATAAGCGGGTGAGGTTCATGTCGCACGGCGGCTGCTCTACGCTTTTCCTGACCGGCACGGAGGCGGTGCTGTGTTTGACGCGCGGCGGGGGAAGGGCGAAGGGCGATGACCTCACCCCCCAGCCCCCTCTCCTTGGAAAGGCGAGGGGGAGCCAGATTCATTCTCCCTTCGCCTTTCCAAGGAGAAGGGCCGGGGATGAGGTAGTTCCTGTTACGTCCGTGCTGCGGATGAAGGCTATCGGTGCAAACACAAAGGCGGCGGTGGAGTCGCTGGATGAGTTGCCGGGGAAGGTGAACTATTTTATCGGCAACGATCCGAAGAAGTGGCACAGCAATATCCCCACGTTCAAGAAGGTAGCTTATCGCGACCTGTACAAGGGCATCGACCTGGTCTACTACGGGACAGGGCGAAAGCTTGAGTATGATTTCGTCGTAAAGCCGGGTGGGGACCCGAGCAAGATCGCCCTGTCGTTCACGGGCGCGAAGTCGATGCGGGTGGCATCGAGCGGCGACCTGGTGCTTGGGATCGACGGCGGCGACGTTGTTTGGCGAAAGCCAGCGGTCTATCAGATGGACACCACAGGCAAGCGTTCGCCCGTCGCGGGTAGCTACGTGCTCGCCAAGGGCGGCGAGGTGCGATTCACGGTAGCTGCGTACGACGTGCGGCGGCCCCTGGTGATAGATCCGGTACTGGAGTATGCGACGTATCTTGGGGGCGGATCCGGTGATGCAGCGGCGGCCATCGCGTTGGACGGTTCAGGCAGCGTGTACGTGACGGGCACGACGTTCTCGCCGAATTTCCCGGTGACGGCTGGCGCGGTGGAGGCGACATACGGTGGCGACTGGGACGATGTGTTCGTTTCGAAGCTGAGTCCATCGGGCGACTCGTTAGTCTATTCGACGTATCTTGGCAGCAGCAACCGGGACTCGGGCGGGGGCATAGCGGTGGACGGTTCAGGCAGCGCTTACGTGACAGGAATAACCTTCTCGCCGGACTTCCCGATCACGGCTGGCGTGGCGCAAGGTACGCCCGGCGGCGGCGGGGACGTGTTCGTTGCAAAGCTGAACCCGTCCGGCGGATCGCTGATCTATTCGACGTATCTGGGCGGAATCAACAGGGATATCGATGGCGGCATCGCGGTGGACGCGTCGGGCAGCGCGTACGTGACGGGTTACACCAATTCGCTAGACTTCCCCGTTACCGGTGGCGCTGCGCAACGGGCTCCAGGTGGCGACTGGGACGCGTTCGCCGCAAAGCTGAGCCCGTCAGGCGGCGCACTGGTCTATGCGACATACCTTGGCGGCAGCGGACTGGAATACGGTTGGAGTATCGCGGTGGACGCCTCCGGCAGCGCTTACGTGACTGGTCGCTCGAGTTCAAGCGATTTCCCGGTGACGGTTGGCACGGCGCAAGGGACGTTCGGTGGGGGAGGCGGCAGTGGTGATGGCGGCGACGCGTTCGTTGCGAAGCTCAGCCCGACAGGCGATTCGCTTATCTATTCGACGTACCTTGGCGGAAGCGATAGGGACGACGGCACTGGAATCGCGGTGGACGCCGCTGGCAGCGCGTACGTGGCAGGCAGCACCAGCTCGACCAACTTCCCAGTGACGATTGGATCAGTGCAGGGAAAACTCGGCGGTGGCGCTGACGCTTTCGTTGCGAAGTTAAGCCCGACAGGTGGCTCTCTGGACTATTCGACGTACCTGGGCGGAGTCCACCGGGACGCTGGTGTTAGCATCGCGGTGGACGTCTCCGGCAACGCCTACGTGACGGGCACTACATTCTCGCCGGATTTCCCGGTGACGGCTAGCGCAGCGCAGCTTACAATCGCCGGTGGTTATGATGCATTCGTGGCGAAAGTGAACCCGTCAGGCGGTTCGCTACTCTACTCGACGTGCTTCGGCGGCAGCGGCGGAGAAGGTGCCAATAGCGGCGTTGCAGACGCGGCAGGAAGTGTGTATGTGACAGGCGGCACCGACTCGGCGGACTTTCCGGCAACTGCTGGCGCGGCTCAAGGGACGATTGGCGGCGCTGGGGATGCGTTCGTGGCGAAGCTGGATATATCGCAAGGAATTCTATCAATAACGACCTTGTCGCCCCCAGAGGTCACCGTTGGCACCACCGCATTTGACGTTGTGCTGGTAGGAGTTGGCTTCGAGACAGGAGCGACTATCGTAGTCGGTAATACGGCGATACCGACTACTCGCATTTCTGCAACCAAGATAGCTGCGAAGGCACCGGCGTCCTTGGCAGCAAACGTCGGCCAGTTGGTCGTGTACGTGGCCAATTCTGGTCCCATCGGCGGAGGCGCAAGCAACACAAAGATACTTCGCATTATCAATTCATCGCCTGCCATTTCGTCCCTTTTCCCAATGGCCGTGGTGGCTGGATCCGCAGCGTTCACGTTGACTGTGACGGGCACCGGATTCGTGCCAGCGTCGACCATGACTATTGGTGGGACGGCGCTCACGGCGACGTATGTAAACGCGACGACGTTAACAGTGAATGTCTCTGCGAGTTTAGTGACAACTCCCAATTCGCTCGCCGTTGTAGTTACCAACCCCGCTCCCGGCGGTGGGGTCAGTCCTGATGTGACGCTGACTGTCGCTGTATCTCTTCCCTTGGCCGCGTCGCCAGTAATCGCGCCAAAGGGCGGCACATTCGCCACGCCGCAGCCTGTGACGATGACGGACGCGACGCCGGGGGCGAAGATCTACTTCACGACCGATGGGACCAGCCCGACGGCGGCCTCGACGCTTTATAACGCACCGTTCACGTTGAGTGCGACGAGGACCATCAACGCCATTGCCCTCGCGAACGGCTATGCCAATAGCACGGTTACGTCGGCAGTATTCAAGTTCGCAGGGCCCTCCTATGCGGCGGGGATCAACTTCTTCTCGTCACCCTACGACTATCCCGGTATCGCCCTCGACACGCTGTTCGGATACACCGGGGTCAAGCTGGCAGTCTGGTCGCCGACCGCCAACGTTTACGCTGTCACCCCCACCAGTCCCGCAGGCGAGCTCCGCCTCGGTGTTGGCTACTGGGCGCGCTTCCCGAAAGCGGTGACGATGACGGCCATCGGGGCGGCAGCGGACACGACGAAGCCGTTCACGATTAATCTTGCCGCTGGCTGGAACCAGGTGGGCGATCCGTTCGCGAAAGCCGTGACAATCTCCTCGCTCACGTTCGGCGCGGGGACCAGCTTTGCGGCTGCGACGACAGCTACCAGCCCGCTAGTTTCGCCGACTGTTTGGGGCTACGACTCAACTGCGAACAGTGGGTCAGGCGGGTATGTTCTGGCGACCAGTCTGCAACCGCTCAAAGGCTACTGGATGTATGCGTTCAAGGCGACGACGATGACTGTGCCCGCGCCGTAGGTCTTGTCATATTGCAAAGCCATTGAATGATGAGAGCAGGGGGCGTGGATAATTCGATTCTGGCCCCGAGCATTAAGGACGCGAAAAATTGATGGTTGGCAGCAGGGGAGATAGTTTGCGAATTGCGTGAGCTGTCTCCCCTGCTTGTTGTAGGGCGATATCGGTTTTATATCCCACTCTCTATCTCCTTTTGAACACTCGAATGGTTTGAGCGTCAAATAGATATGCCAAATTCCTAGTACAATTCCGTGCCATTGGCGAATAGGCATGGTAATATGGAAGATGCAGTGGTAACACGTTAATGTGTGACCATATCGCCGAAAAAATCCAATATAAGAATCGCTCGTCTTGTCGATCCCGTCGCGCTTCGTCAGGTGATGGCTGCTCAATGTTAGAGGTATGCCATGCGATACACAATCAGCTCTCTTCGCTCGTCTTTTGTCCTCATTTGCGTTCTCTTTCTGGTTGCGTTAGGTAGCGATAGCCGCGCCTACTCAGCTAGCGTCACGTATTCCGTGATCCATTCGTTTGCTGGCGCTACTGACGGCTCCGCCCCTGCATCGCGCCTATTTGTAGCGCCCGACGGTACGTTCTTTGGGACAGCCCCCTACGGCGGTGCGTCCGGCTATGGCTCTGTATTCCACATGAAGCCAACCGGCGAAGGGGCGCTGGTGTACTCTTTCGGCGCCGGGGCGACCGGGGCGCTGCCCCATGCGCCGGTGATCCTGGCAAGCGATGGGAATCTCTACGGGACAACGTTCTACACGGGCGCCAACAATAACGGAACGGTCTACAAGCTGACGCCGCTTGGCGTGTTGACGACGCTGTATTCGTTCGCGGGCGTGGCTGACGGATCGTTTCCCGAGACAGAACTGATTGAAGGCGCCGATGGCAACTTCTACGGCACAACGTCAAACGGCGCAGGCTATAGTGGCGGAAGCGTATTCAAAATCACGCCTGCTGGTGTCCTCACGACGCTGCATAAGTTTACGAACGGTGCTGATGGCGGCCACCCTCTGGGAGGTCTCGCGCTCGGCGCTGATGGCAACTATTACGGGACCGCGTCAATTAGCAATGGGACCAGCGGTTTCGGTGTGATCTACAAGATTACTCCCGCGGGCGATTTCACCACTCTTTACACGTTCCTCGGCGGCAACGATGGTGCGGGGCCGCGTGGCACGCTGCTACGAGCGAGCGACGGCGCATTTTACGGTTCAACCTTCTACGGCGGTGCCAATGGCGCAGGAACGCTGTTTAAGATCACGGCCGATGGCACGTACACAAGCCTCTATTCGTTCACCGGCCTAACCGATGGTGCCAATCCCGACGGCAGACTGGTCGAGGGATCGGACGGTTTGCTCTACGGGTCCACTACCGGCGGCGGTGTATCCAACAAGGGAACGTTATTCAGAGCCTCGACGGTAGGCGATTTAGCCAGCCTCTACTCGTTCACTGGCGGTGCGGACGGCGGCCTTCCTCGCGGCGGCCTGGTGCAGGGACCCGACAAGCGCTTCTTCGGCACGACAGTTCAAGGCGGTGCGAGCGCCAAAGGCGTTGTATTTTCACTCGATGTCGGTCTGGGCACTCCTGCGATCAGCGCGCTTTCACCTGCTGGCGTCCCGGTCGGTAAGCCAGACTTCACGCTTTATGTCGCTGGCGCAGGCTTCTCCGCAGTCTCTCTAGTGACGTTCGGCGGAGTCGCACTCACGACGACCTATGTGAACCCGACAACGCTTACTGCGGCGGTGCCCGCATCGCTGGTCACTACAGCTGGCTTGCCCGTGGTGACCGTGACGAACGCGTCCGCTGGCGGCGGCACAAGCCCCGGTGCGACGTTCACCGTCTACAACCCCACTCCCGCGATCACGCAAGTATCGCCGGTTACGACACCGCGAGGCTCTCCTGGCTTCAAGCTGACCGTTGCTGGGACGGGTTTCATTGCGGACTCCCAAATCTCTGTCGCAAACTACCCGGTGCCGACAACGCACAACGCCGATGGAACGTTGAGCGTCGATCTGCCTGCCAGTATCACCGCGAATGCAGCGTACTTCGCTGTCACAGTCGTGAACCCTGGCCCCGGAGGCGGTGCCAGCAAGCCTGCGGCGTTCGCGATCACGAACCCGCTGCCGACTATCACGTCGGTCAGCCCCACGAGCGGCATTCTTGGCTCGGCTGTCCCCATTACGATCACCGGCACCAACTATGTTGGCGATTCGCGGATATTCGTTGATGGGAGCGCGGTTGCAACGGTTGTGGTTTCCTCAACGCAACTGACAACGACCTTGTCGGCCACGCTGGCGACCGGGGCGCATACACTCACTGTCGTATCGCCATCCCCAGGCGGCGGGACCAGCAATGGTGTGTCATACGGCGTCAAATACCCTGTTGCCGTAATCAATTCGTTGAAGCCTCAAACCGCCCCAGCGGGGTCGCCGGATATAGCGCTGACTGTTGCCGGTGCGGGTTTCGTTCCCGGGTCGCAGATTAGCTTTGCTGGTGTCCTTCTGACGACAACGCTGAATGCAGACCACACATTGAGCGCCACCATCCCCGCTGCCTCGCTCGCGGTCGGTGGCTCGAAGCCGGTGGTTGTGATCAACCCGGCACCCGGCGGCGGATCGAGCGTGGCTGTCCCGTTCTACGTGACAATCGCAGCTCCGACCATCACGGCGATCTCGCCCAACCCGGGCACTTATGGCGCGGCCTACCCGTTGACGGTCACGGGGACGAACTTCGTGCCAGAGTCCGTGGTGAACGTTGGCGGTGTCGCTTATCCGACGAAGCTGAACATTGACGGCGCGCTGGTTGTCACCATCCCGGCGACTCTGCCGAACGGCAAGTATCCAGTGACCGTGACCAACCCTGCTCCTGGCGGCGGCACCAGCGCGTCGGTGCTGCTGTACCAGATAAACCCGCTACCAGTGATTAGCAAGCTGTATCCCACCTCCGCGCCCGCTGGTTCTGCTGATCTGCCGATCTTCGTCTACGGAACTGGATTTGTCCCAGGCTTGTCGCAGATCGTCTTCGGCGATCTGGCGCTTCCGGCAACGTTGTATGCACCGGGCGTGTGGACGGCTACCGTCCCGGCGTCGGCTTTGGCTAAGGGGCGCATCGTGCAGGTTGCCCTACGCAACCCGGCACTTGGCGGTGGTACAAGCGCGACGCTACCGTTTAACGTGACATTCGGGGCACCGACGATCACGTCCATCTCGCCAAATCCTGGCACCTTCGGTGCAGCGTACCCACTGATAGTCACGGGGACTAACTTCGTGCCTGAGTCCGTGGTGAACGTTGGCGGCGTCGCTTACCCGACGAAGCCGAACATCGACGGAGCGCTGGTTGTCACCATTCCGGCAACTCTGGCGAATGGCAAGTACGCGGTGACCGTGACCAACCCTGCTCCTGGCGGCGGCACGAGCGCTTCGGTGCTGCTGTACCAGATTAACCCGCTACCGGTAATCAGCAAGCTGTATCCGGTTTCCGCGCCGGCTGGCTCTGCTGACCTTGCGCTCTTCGTTTACGGAACAGGGTTCGTCCCTGGCCTGTCACAGATCGTCTTTGGCGATCTGGCGCTTCCGGCAACGTTGTATGCTCCCGGCGTATGGAAGGCTATCGTCCCTGCCTCTGCTCTGGCAAAGGGACGCATCGTGCAGGTTGCGCTCCGAAACCCGGCTCTTGGCGGCGGCACGAGCGCATCGCTTCCGTTCAATATTACGTTCTTCGCCCCGACAATTACGTCGATCTCGCCCAATCCTGGCACCTACGGTGCCGCGTACCCACTGACTGTCACGGGGACGAACTTCGTGCCAGAGTCTGTGGTGAATGTTGGCGGCGTCGCGTACCAGACCAAGCTGAACGTCGATGGAGCACTGGTCGTTACCATCCCGGCGACTCTGCCGAACGGTAAGTACACTGTCACAGTGACCAACCCGGCTCCTGGTGGCGGGACGAGCGCTTCGGTGATGTTCTACCAAATTAACCCGCTGCCGGTAATCAGCAAGCTGTATCCGGTGTCTGCGCCGGTTGGTTCCGCTGATCTGGCGCTCTTCGTCTACGGAACAGGGTTTGTTCCTGGCCTGTCTCAGATCGTCTTTGGCGATCTGGCTCTTCCGGCGACGTTGTACGCCCCGGGCGTATGGAAGGCCATCGTCCCCGCGTCGGCTCTGGCGAAGGGACGTATCGTGCAGGTAGCGCTTCGCAACCCTGCTCTTGGTGGGGGCACGAGCGCGGCATTGCCGTTCAACGTCACGCTGTTCGCGCCGACGATCACGTCGATTTCGCCCAACCCGGGTACATATGGCGCGGCCTACCCGTTGACGGTCACGGGGACGAACTTCGTGCCTGAATCCGTAGTGAACATTGGCGGAGTCGCTTACCCGACGAAGCTGAATGTCGACGGAGCGCTGGTTGTCACCATCCCGGCGACTCTCGCCAACGGCAAGTATCCGGTAACCGTGACCAACCCGGCTCCTGGCGGCGGGACGAGCGCTTCGGTGATGTTCTACCAGATTAACCCGCTACCGGTGATCAGCAAGCTGTATCCGACCTCGGTGCCTGCTGGTTCTGCTGATCTGCCGATCTTCGTCTACGGGACCGGATTTGTCCCCGGCTTGTCGCAGATCGTCTTTGGCGACCTGGTACTCCCGGCGACGTTATACGCTCCCGGCGTTTGGACGGCCACCGTCCCGGCGTCGGCCTTGGCGAAGGGGCGCATCGTGCAGGTTGCCCTGCGCAATCCTGCTCTCGGCGGTGGCACGAGCGCGACTCTTCCATTCAACGTGACATTCGCAGTTCCGACGATTACGGCGATCTCGCCCAATCCTGGGACAGCGGGTGTTGCCTATCCGCTGACGGTCACAGGCACGAACTTCCTCCCTGAGTCCGTGGTGAACGTTGGCGGAGTCGCTTATCCGACGAAGCTGAACGCCGACGGCACGCTGGGCGTCGTCATCCCGGCAACTTTGTTGAGCGGTAAGTACGCTGTGACCGTGAGTAACCCGGCTCCCGGCGGCGGAACAAGCGCTTCGGTGTTGCTGTACCACGTGAACCCGGTGCCGGTGATCACGAAACTGGCCCAAGCGACAGCAACTGCCGGATCCGGTGATTTCGCGTTCTATGTCTACGGGACAGGGTTTGCTCCAGGCGCGTCGAAGATCATGTTCGGTGCCCTCGCTCTTCCAGCGACGTTGAATGTCAACGGGCTTTGGACTGCGACTGTCCCTGCCTCAGCTCTTGCCAAGCCGGGTGTGGTGCAAGTAGCGCTGAGCAACCCGGCACTGGGCGGCGGTACGAGCGCCGCATTGCCGTTCTATATCGTAGCGCCAGTGCCGGTAATCAACTCCCTCTCGCCGTCCACGGGCGTAGCGGGCGTTGCGACGCCGGTGACTCTGGCGGGCGCAGGGTTTATTGGAGTGTCCGTGGTGAGCGTCGGCGGGACCGCGTTGGCGACCGTGCTGAATGCTGATGGAACACTCAGCGCCACGATACCGGCCCAAGTCGCCGGATCTTACCCGGTCACAGTTGTGAACCCGGCGCCTGGCGGAGGGGCGAGCGGCGCGACAGCGTTCGTTGTGAACTGACCGCGTTCGATGTTGTCATAGTTGCAAACAGGTTCTCTGTGATGCGCGGCGGTCTCTCTCCTCTGAGGCCGCCGCGTTTTGTCGACAGGTCCACTATCCCGTCTTCCCGCCTGCCTGCCCAGCAAGCTTAACCTCAATTCAACTTATTTGCGCGTTGGCGGGCCTGGCAACAGGTAGAGGTGGTATCATGAAATTAGCTGTAATTGCGCGCGATGCGCTGTGAATTATCATGATTGTTATCGATAACAATTCCTGATTGGCGCAGGTGCCTATCGCGTGTTGAAGCAATCACTCAAGGAAAGACCCATGCGCTTCGTCACCATCCTCCTACTCCTTCTCGGCCCTCTCTCCGCCCCCGTGAGCGCCGCCACGACCGCAAAGCTGCGCGTCATCCACGAGTTCGGCAACTTCGTCAGCGGCCTGGTCCAGGCGCCGGACGGCTCGCTCGTCGCCGCCAGCGCCACAACCGGAGACGATTACAAGGGCGAGGTGTTTCGCGTTACCGCCGACGGCACCCGCACTATCCTGCATTCATTCAGCGGCGGGGACGGCGCCTATCCGCGCGCATCGCTGGTCTACGGCGGCGACGGCTACTTCTACGGCACCACCCACAGCGGCGGCGACAATGACATGGGCACCGTGTACAAGGTGGCGCTTGACGGGACATTCGCATCGCTGTATTCGTTCAGCGGCACCGACGGCTCGTATCCGGTCTCGTCGCTGGCGAAGGCGACCGACGGTAAATTCTATGGGACCACCGAATACGGCGGGGCGAGCAATTACGGCACAACGTTCGTCATCACGGCCGCAGGGGCGTTCGCATCGTTGCATTCGTTTGACGGGACTGACGGGGCGCTTCCAAAGGCTGGCTTGGTGCAGGCGTCGGACGGCAACTTTTATGGCACAACGACAGATCGCGGGGACAACGGGATGGGTACAGTTTTTGGAATGTCCGCAGCTGGCGGCATAACGACTGTTAGGATGTTATCCTTGTCTGACGGAGTAGGAGTCCTCGCGCCATTCATTGAGGTAAGCGACGGGAAGTTCTATGGGGTAGCCCCATACGGAGGGGTGAACTACTGCGGAACGATATTCGCAGTTTCTAAATCCGGATCTTTTGCCCTTATCCATTCCTTCACGCCGAGTGAGGGGATTAACCCAAGTTCCGGGTTGACTGAAGCAAGCGATGGCACTATTTACGGTTCGATAGAGCTCGGAAGGACGGCTAGCGCTGGGCTCGTTTTCGGACTAAGCACGTCAGGGACATTGAGCATTATTGGGTCGATTGCAGGAACTACCGGAACTTACAGCGGTGCTCCACTCGCTTTGGGACTACACGGCTGGCTGTATGGAAGTACTTGTGGTAATGGCGTTGCAACTATATATGCGATAAACGTGTCTGGAGGATGTTCTAATATATGCACCTTTGCGGCCACTGATGGCGTGTATCCGTTCAATGGGGTATCGACTGGACCAGATTCGGTTGTATATGTAGCGGCGCAGGTTGGCGGAAGGGACGTCGGGGCGCTGCAAATGGTCAGCAGTGATGGGGTATACGCGCCTCTCGCTTCCCTTAGTGAAGCTGTAGGTGCATATCCGAGCGGCAAGTTATTGGCTGGCAGCGATGGCAACTTTTATGGAGCAGCTGAAAGGGGCGGAAAGTTTGACAAGGGATCAATCTATCGCGTTACTCCGACAGGTTCCTGTACTGTAGTGCACTCTTTTAATACTTCGGATGGCGAGTTCCCCATAGGCTCACTCGCTTCAGACTCAGACGGACACCTGTATGGTGTAACAACTTACGGTGGCGCATACGGTAGCGGTACGGCGTTCAAAGTGGATTTAGGCGGCGCATTTGCTTCGCTTCATTCTTTTAGCGCTACGGATGGCGTGCATCCTAAAGGTCCACTGCTCCTATGTAGTGACGGGAACTTTTACGGCGTTAGCTACGGGGCTTGGGATACACCTGGAGGCACAATTTACAAAATGACAGTTGCAGGAGTGGTGACAGTCCTGCACACCTTTTCGGGCTTCGACGGAGCATGGCCGAATGGTGGACTCGTCGAATACACTGACGGCACCCTTTACGGCACCACAATCTCAGGCGGGACCCATAATTCCGGAACAGCCTTCCGAATTACCAAGAGCGGCGTCTTTACTTTACTTCATAGTTTTGATGGCGGTGATGCCAGCTCAATCGATGGACCACTCTGTCTCGCTACTGATGGTCTCTTTTATGGTACGGGGTTAAGTGGAGGGTTCCCAGGATTTGGTTGCGTCTTTAGCATGAAGCCTGATGGGACAACCACACCGAGAATTTCATTTTCGCGGCCCTATGGGTATCAACCCTGTGGGGGCCTCGTTCAGGGTCGGGACGGTCTGTTTTACGGGACCACGCGCTACGGCGCTGCCATGGACAGCGGCACCGTCTTCACCCTAGACCTGGGCCTGCCGATTGCCGCTCCGGTTGTCTGGCCCATTGGCGGTACGTATGGCAACTCAGCGACGGTGAACATTACTGCCCCTCTAGCGGGCTCAGCCATTTACTACACCACGAACGGCACGACCCCGACCGCCGCTTCCACCAAATACACCGCAGCGTTCACGATCACGAAGAACACGACAGTTAAGGCGATTGCCATCTATCCCGGTTCCGCTCCGAGCGCCGTGGTAACGGCTGCGTATGTCATACTACCACTCACGCCCGCACCGACCATCACGCCCAACGGAGGCACCAGTCGCGGCTACGTCACCGTGGCCCTCGCCGACACGCTCGCGGGTGCTTCGATCTACTACACCGCCGACGGCACCGACCCTGCCACAAGCGCGACCGCTCAGCGGTACGCTGCGCCGTTCACGCTCTCGCATACTGCGACCGTTACCGCCGTAGCGAAGGCAGCGGGCTACGCGAATAGCTTGCCGGTCAGCGCGTCGTTTACCGTGACGGGGTCGTCGTATCCGGCGGGCTTGAACTTCTTCTCGTCAGCCTACGACTATCCTGGTCTCGCGCTCGACACGCTGTTCGGATACAGCGGCGTCAAGCTGGCCGTCTGGTCGCCGACTGCCAACGCTTACTCCGTCACCCCCGCAAGCCCCGCAGGCGAGCTGCGCCTCGGTGTCGGCTACTGGGCTCGCTTTCCGAAAGCGGTGACCGTGACCACCACCGGGAGCGTCGCCGATATGACGAAGCCGTTTGTGATCACGCTCAAAGCTGGCTGGAACATGATCGGCAACCCGGTGATGCGTGCGGTGGCGCTGAGTGACGTGACATTCGGCAGCGGTATATCATTCGACACCGCGACTAACTCGGTCAGCCCCATTGTCGCGCCGTTCGTGTGGGAGTACAACGCGACCAAGAAGGCGTACGTGAAGGCGACAGCGCTTGAACCGCTGAAAGGCTACTGGCTGTACGCGTACAAGGCCACCGCGATGACCATCCCCGGCGTCAGTGATGTGCCACCCCCGCCGCCGATCTAGCGGCGGTGCGGTATCCCCGCCCATCCCCTCGATTCGGCGGTTTTTGGCGTCGGCTCTCGTCTGCTCGCTGGGAGTCATGGTATCATAGGGTGATAACCATCACAAAGAAAAACTGTAAATCACTTTCAGGATATTAGATAATACATCTAAAAACGCAGTTATCACGTTCGAATATTGCAAGCAATCACTCAAGGAAAGACCCATGCGCTTCGCCACCCTCATCCTACTCCTTCTCGGCCTGCTCGCCACACCCGTGAGCGCAGCCCCGACCGCAAAGCTGCGTGTGCTGCACGAATTCGGTCACTTCGTTAGTGGCCTGGTGCAGGGAGCCGACGGCAAATTCTACGGCGTGAGTTCGAACGGCGGGGACACGTACCAGGGCGAGGTGTTTTCGGTCACGACAAGCGGCGTCCGCGTGATGCTACACTCCTTCAGCGGCGGAGACGGCGCCTATCCGCGAGCCGCGCTTATCGATGGCGGAGACGGCTTCTTCTACGGCACCACACACAGCGGCGGAGCATCGAACATGGGCACCGTGTTCAAGGTAGCTGCTGATGGGACATTCACCTCGCTCTATTCGTTCAGCGGCCCGGACGGTTCATACCCGGTTTCGTCATTGGTCAAGGCCAAGGACGGCAAGTTCTACGGTACGACGGAGTTTGGCGGCTCAACGAACGACGGCACGACGTTTGTGCTGTCAGCCAGCAGCTCATTTGCGATGCTTCATTCATTTAGTGGGGCCGACGGTTCGCGCCCAAAGGCCGGACTTATCCAGGCTAAGGATGGATATTTCTACGGCACGACATATGGCGGCGGTGCTACATTGCAAGGGCTTATCTATAAGATGACCACAATGGGAGTTGTCACCTCGCTCCATGAACTAGGAGCAGGCGATGGTTGGCAGATCGACGCTGGCCTGCTTCAAGGGAGCGATGGGCTTCTCTATGGCGTGATTGAAAACGATAAATCAGGCGGAAACGGTTCGAATATCTTTACGGTCTCCACATCCGGCGACTTCAAGGTGATCTGCAACGTCAGCGAGGCTAATGGAGACCGAGGCGTTACCTCGCTTACCGAAGCGCCAGATGGTGCGTTCTACGGCGTTACCGCGTCCGGCGGTACTAACAACTCCGGGGCTGTTTTTAAGGTTGGCAAGGATGGCTCATTTACCAGCGTTTGTTCATTCGACGGGTATACCTTGGTGGGTCCATGCTCACCACTGACATTCGGCCGCGACGGCAAACTTTATGGCGCAACATCGGCGTTCGGGGCATCCGCGATTTTCGCGGTCTCGACGATCGGATATTTGACCATTGTCTCGAAATTTGAAACATTTGACGGTGAGCGTCCAAACGCAGCGCTCGTTCGGGGTTCCAATGGGAGCCTTTACAGCACGACAGTTGCGGGCGGAGCCAAATGCGGTACTGTTTTTCGGGTAGCTCGTGACGGGGCATACTCGATCGTGAATTGCCTAGATAGTGCCATAGCTTCTAATCCCTACTACTCACTCCTCCTTGCAAGTGATGGGAATCTCTATGGAACGTCCGCTACTGGCGGACCCAACGGATTGGGCTCTGTCTACAAGGTTTTGCCCGATGGCACAGCGACAGTAGTGCATTCGTTCTCGATTGCCGAAGGTGCACGGCCAACCGGCGAGCTTGTGCAGGCGCGCGACGGCTACCTTTACGGATTAACGTTCCAGGGCGGCAGGTTTGGTAAGGGTACCGCTTACCGCATGGCGCTATCGGGATCTCTTACGTTACTTCACAATTTCTCTGACGCCGAGGGTGATATCCAAGGGACGGGCTTAATGCAAGCGGTAGACGGCAATTTCTACAGCATAAGTCGGAAGGGCTCACCGGCTACCTACTCCGTTTTCAAGATGACGCCGAATGGTACCGTGAGTATCCTGTACACGTTAGGCAGCTCAGACGGCAAGGTGCTCACATCTACTCCAATACAGTACAGTGATGGATCGCTCTACGGAACGGTGATGAGTGGCGATGGGTTATATGGCGGCATCTATAAGCTGAAGCTATCCGGTGAGTTCGACTTGATACACAAGTTCGACGGGTCGATCGGTGGAGCGTATCCGACTTCGACATTGTGCCTACTTGGAAATGGTGAGCTTTACGGCACGACTTCGTACGGGTGGCCAAACACTTCTGGCAACGTATACGTCATACAACCTGACAAGACATTGAGCATCGTCTACTCGTTCGAGGGCGCAAAGGATAGTGTTTACCCCCTATCCTCTTTAGTCCAAGGCGATGATGGGCGGCTATACGGCACATCCTGGTACGGCGGGGCAAACAACTTGGGGACCGTTTTTTCCCTTGACCTCGGGTTAGTTACGCCCGCCCCCACCATCACGCCCAACGGCGGCACCAGTCGCGGCTACGTCACCGTCACCTTTGCCGACACGCTCGCGGGCGCTTCGATCTACTACACCACCGACGGCTCCGACCCGGCCACAAGCGGTACCGCGCAGCGCTACACTGCGCCGTTCACGCTCTCGCATACCGCGACCGTGACCGCCCTGGCGAAAGCGCCCGGCTATGCGAACAGCCAGCCGGTCAGCGCGACGTTTACGGTGACGGGGTCGTCGTATCCGGCGGGCCTCAACTTCTTCGCGTCGGCCTACGACTATCCCGGTCTCGCCCTCGACACGCTGTTCGGATACAGCGGCGTCAAGCTGGCCGTCTGGTCGCCGACTGCCAACGCTTACTCCGTCACCCCCACAAGCCCCGCAGGCGAGCTGCGCCTCGGTGTCGGCTACTGGGCTCGTTTCCCCAAAGCGGTGACCGTGACCACAACCGGTACCGTCGCCGATATGACGAAGCCGTTTGTGATCAACCTCAAAGCTGGCTGGAACATGATCGGCGACCCGGTGATGCGTGCGGTAGCGCTGAGCGATGTGACCTTCGGCAGCGGCGTGTCGTTCGACGCGGCAACCAACTCGGTCAGCCCCACTGTCGCGCCGTTCGTGTGGGAGTACAACGCAACCAAGAAGGCGTACGTGAAGGCGACAGCGCTTGAACCGCTGAAAGGCTACTGGCTGTATGCGTACAAGAGCACCACGATGACCATCCCCGGCGTCAGTGATGTGCCGCCGCCTCCGCCGATCTAGCGCGGCGACGCGATGCTTGTCTTGTGCACAGCCCGGCCGACCGTTGCAATTACAGCACTCCGGATTTCGTTTGCGCGTCGTGTATGAAGAGCTGAAAATAGATTCGCACGTGCGGCCACCGGTCTCTTGGTCTTCCCTTTAGGGGAGAAGGGGACCCGCGAAGTGGGGAAGAGAGGTTCTTTCTCGCCGCGCCTCCCGTCCCCACGATTCGGCGGTTTTTGGCGTCGACGCTCGCCTGTTCGCTTGAACTCGTGGTATCATCGAATAAGGCGAAACTACGCGAGAAGAACCGTAGATTATCTTGATTTTTACAGATAACAATTCTCAGGTAGCCGATCCATAGTCGCCGAAGACAACCAACCTTTCGAGGAACCTCCCAATGCGCATCGTCACCACGCTCCTACTCCTGCTCGCCCTCCTCTGGGTACCCGCCAACGCCACGTCGACCGCAAAGCTGCGCGTTATCCACGAGTTCGGAAACTTCGTCAGCGGTCTGGTCCAGGCACCCGACGGCTCGTTCGTCGCCGCCAGCGCCACAACCGGAGACGACTACAAGGGCGAGGTATTCCGCGTCGCCGCCGACGGCACCCGCACCATACTGCATTCGTTCAGCGGCGGTGACGGCGCCTATCCGCGAGCGTCGCTGGTCTACGGCGGCGACGGCTACTTCTACGGCACCACGCATAGCGGTGGCGACAACGACATGGGCACCGTGTACAAGGTAGCGCTCGACGGTACATTCGCATCGCTGTATTCGTTCAGCGGCACCGACGGTTCGTACCCGGTGTCGTCGCTGGTAAAGGCGACCGACGGCAACTTCTACGGCACGACGGAGTACGGTGGGGCGAGCAATTACGGCACAACATTCGTCATCACGGCCTCCGGTGCGTTCGTATCGTTACATTCGTTTGAAGATCTTGACGGCGCTCATCCGATCGCAGGATTGCTTCAAGCCTCTGACGGCAATTTTTACGGTACGACGACTTGGCGCGGGAATATTCGCGGTGATAGTGGCAATGGAACCATTTTCAAAATGTCGATCAGCGGCGGCATTACGATAATGAGGAGGCTAACGTTCGACGATGGCCTTGGAACATTCACTCCGCTGATCGAGGGGAGCGATGGCATGTTGTACGGCACGACCCAAGTGGGCGGTTCCAGGGGGGCTGGTACCGTATTTTCCATCGACACATCAGGAACCTATAATGCACTGCACAACTTCACGGCTAGTGAGGGCACCAGCCCGATTTCGGGCCTTATCGAAGCAGGTGATGGATCATTGTACGGAACGACCAGTTTGAATGGCGTAAATTCGTGCGGCTCGGTATTTCGCATTACGAAATCGGGGTCGTTGACTGTCATACATACCTTTTCGGCTACCTCTGGGCAAGGTTGCAGCGCGCCCATGGTTATTGGCTCAAGCGGGAAGTTATATGGTACCACGCCAGGGATCGGAGACGCGGCAGTCTATTCGCTCACAATCGACGGAACATTCAATTCGCTTTGCAGCTTCCCTTCCGCAGATGGAGCATTAGCCTATGCGGGCTTAGCAAACGCGCCTGGGGCAACTCTAATTGGCACAACTGGGGCGGGCGGCACCGGATCGGGAACTGTGTTTAAAATCGACTCTACGGGCAAATATAGCCAAGTAGCACTATTAAGCGCATCTGTGGGCAAGTTGCCATTGGGCGGGCTACTGCTTGCTGGTGATGGAAACGCTTACGGAACAGCTCAAAAGGGTGGGGCATTTGATAGAGGCTCAGTATTCCGAGTGACCCCAGCCGGTGTATGTTCGCTAATCCATTCATTTTCTATTGAGGACGGGTCCGCGCCGAACAGTGGTCTGATTATCGGACCCGACGGCAACGTTTATGGAACGACCCCGATGGGCGGAACATATAGCTATGGCACTGTGTTCAAGGTGACATTGGGTGGAGTCTTTACCTCGGTTCACTCATTTGACGGTACCGATGGGAAACACCCGAAAGGGAGCCTACTGCTAGGCACTGACGGGAACTTTTACGGAGTAACATCCGGTGAGTTTTCGGCGAGCGATACAATTTATAAGATGACGTCCGCAGGAATCGTGACGGTGTTGCACAGGTTTGCCGGTACAGATGGGCACTTTCCCTCGGGGGGACTTGTCGAATATCCTGATGGCACCTTCTACGGCACAACGAGTTCAACCGACACGTCCCCCGGTGGCACTGCGTACAAGATCACTAAAGGCGGCGTCTTCACACTGCTTCACACCTTTAGCTATGCTGAAGGCGGTTCTCCCTTGGGAGCACTTTGTTTAGCATCAGATGGGCGGCTCTATGGCACTGGTCTAGCGGGGGGAGAGTTTGGCCGAGGAGCCGTATTTTCTTTGACTTCTTCAGGCAGCTTTGCAACCGTGTACTCATTCTTCGATCCCGTCGGGTCAGCTTCTAGTAGCGGTTTAACCCAAGCCGCTGACGGCCAACTCTACGGCAGTGCGCAGTACGGTGGTTTTACAGACCAAATGCCTCCGGGATCGGGCGGCACGGTCTTCGCCCTCGACCTGGGCCTCTCGACCGCCGCGCCGGTGATAGCCCCCGCTGGCGGCACATACAACAACTCCGCCACCGTGACCATCACCGACTCGCAATCTGGGGCCGTTATCTACTACACCACCGACGGCACCACGCCGACTGCGTCGTCGACCAAATACACCGGACCGTTCACGATCACCAAGAACACGACAGTCAAGGCGATTGCTATCTATCCTGGATCAGTGAAGAGCGCCCTCGTCACCGCTGCCTACGTCATCCTGCCGCCTGCGCCGAAGGTGACTATCTCGCCCGCCTCCTGCAAGAAGGTCGGTCCGGTGACGGTGACGCTCACCGATACGCTCGGCTCGGCAAACATTTACTACACCACCGATGGCACCGACCCGGCGACGAGCGCGACGGCGGTGGCGTACGTGGGGCCGTTCAGCGTCGGCGCAACGGCTACCGTGACCGCAATCGCGAGGGCGACAGGCTACTCGGACAGCGCTCCGGTGTCGGCGACGTACACCATCATCGGGCCGACATACGCGGCGGGGATCAA
Source organism: Capsulimonadaceae bacterium (assembly GCA_036504535.1). Lineage (GTDB taxonomy): Bacteria > Armatimonadota > Armatimonadia > Armatimonadales > Capsulimonadaceae > JARLGU01. The sequence goes on along the minus strand of DASXUY010000071.1, from coordinate 68,557 downwards.
CCTGTTCTCCGCGCCGTACGATTACCCGACGACTCCGCTCGACACGCTCTTCGGCTACACCGGCGCCACCGTAGCGGTGTGGACACCGTTCGACTCCCGCTACTTCGTCAGCCCAGAGGGTCTCGCGAACTCCATCCGCCTCGGCGTCGGCTACTGGGCGCGCTTCCCTAAAACGATCACGTTCACAAGCGCTGGCACACCCGCCGACAGCACGCAGCCGTTCGTCATCAACCTTGCCCCTGGTTGGAACATGATCGGCGACCCGTTCACCACATCCGTCCCGCTTTCGAGCGTCACATTTGGCGCTGGCGTATCGTATGCGAACGCTATCACCGCAGTGGATCCGATCATATCGCCGACTATGTGGGCCTATAACACGACCACGAAAGCGTATGTCAAATCCAGCACCCTCGAACCCCTGAAAGGTTACTGGCTGTACGCGTACAAGACGACATCAATGATGCTTCCCGGAAGCGGCCCGCCCGCCCCGCCGATCTAGCGACACGCGTCTGGCGCAATTCGTCATCGCGGCGGCGCGACCGCGATTGCATCCGCAGAAGCGGTCCCTGTGAAGCGCTGATCCCCGAAGATCGTCGCCAACCGCCGCCTCTTTCTGGCTCCCTTCTCCTTATCTTAGGAGAAGGGCTGGGGATGAGGTGTGTGTCGCCGCCTCTCGCCACGGAGCGGCATTCTCCGCGTGAGCGGATGCTTTCGGTATGCCACATATAGCGCAAATAGCCCACCATAAGGTCGGCGGGGCTTCCTTATGAACGCCAGAATCACCGTGCGTGGTTGACATAGACCGACAAAGTTGATATAGTTATTACTGTACCAATTTTGCCGGAGGCTCCCCTTGCCCGCAACGCCCGACACCCCAATTCGATCGCGCTCGCTCTATTACGACGGCCTGCGCATGGAGATACGCAACCGTGTCCTCGTCGGGCAGTCGGGTGAACGGCTCCCCGGGGACCGCGAGCTCGCGAAGGAGATCGGCACCTCCAAGATCACCGTCGGCCACATCCTGCAAGAACTCCAGGCCGAAGGGCTGGTCGAGCGTATCCCCGGCAAGGGCACATTCCTGCGCGACCGCACCCGCGCCATGCCCGCTACTGCGGCACCTGCGCGACCGGTCGTGAGACCGGCCAGCATTGCCCGCCTCCCACAGCCCGACGCGGCGACAGAACCCGCCACGCAGGCTTTCGTGATGATCCTGGCGGTGCTAAATGTGCCATGGGAGAAGCGACCGTTCGAGGATGATTGGTCGCAACGCCTCGCCCTGACCGCAGAGCGTGCCCTGCAACGCGCTGGAGCAAGAACCATGGTGCGCAGTCGGTTCGGTGTGGAGGAGGACCAGATCGAGCCGCTCATCGAAGCAGCGCTTGCCACCGGCGTGAACCGCATTCTTCACATCTCGGGTTCACTTGCGCAGCCGACCCGCTCGGCGCGATGGGACAACTTTGCCGTCCGCCTTGCACGCGGTATCGGCTACGCGCCCATCCCCGTGGTGCAGGCCGTGTTCGACCCGGCGATGCACCTGCCGACCGCATTCGTGAGCGTCGACGGCGAAATCGGGACGCAGATGGCGACACAGCACCTCATCGACCTCGGTCACCGCAACATCGTCTATGTCGGCCCGTCCGCCGACCTACCCGATGCGCAGCGCAACTGGACCGTCGACCGCCTCCGCGGCTTCCGGCGCGCTCTGCAGCTTGTCGGGATCGACCCGCCAGCGCTCCTTGAGGAGCCAGCCCAGGTGGTCGATACGCCGCGTCTCATTCGCGGCGACCTTGCGCCCTACGGCTCGCCGGAGTGGACGCATATCGGCCGCACCGCTGCCCCGCGTATCTTCGCAGACCCATCGATCACGGCCATTGTCGCCGCGAACGATGCCGTGGCCGCTGCGATCATCGACGAAGCCCACAAAGCGGGCAAATCGATCCCCGGCGACTACTCCCTCGTCGGCTACGACAACGACTACCTTAGCGCTGGCTACGACCTGACCACGGTACACATACCGCTCGAGCAGATGGGCGAAGCCGCTGCCAACATGCTCCTCGACGCCAGCGCTACCTCTGGCATGAAGCAGCAAATTGTCTTCGACCCCACGCTTGTTATACGAGGCTCCGCTGCCAAGCTTGGAGTGTGAGAGTTAGGATCGCTCAAGCCGCTCGGGCTTTTTTTCTCGCTTCGCTCCCTCTGTTGCATTCATTTGGTGTTCGCTAATTTGTACTTGCATGAAATCAACAGGCGCAACAACCAATGAACCAAGCGCCGCATTATCCCTTACCAAAAAATGCCTCGCGGCACGAGCGATCCTAAATATCTACTCCTCCCGCTTCACCACCGACGTCGTCAACGCGATTCACAGATGCGAGGCGTCCGCTTGGCCGGAAAGATGCAAGGACCTGTATCTCGACCTCATTGTCTGTAATACGCCGAAACAGGGATTGCCTTACTGATCACGCGGTGGAAGAATGGTAGTAGACATTTACCATGAAGACCCAGAAGTACAACTTCATAAGGCTGGCGATCATTTTCATGCTTGTCGGACAGCTGGCGCTACAAAGCGTTGCTACCGCGCAAGTGTTAATGATCTGCGGTAAAGTGTCTATGCAGCCGTCACGGTGCGCGGCGATGCAGGCACCGATGGCTCACTGCTCTACGATGGGCTCCATGAAGTGCTGCCGGCATCATGCTGGTGGAACGCTTAAGCACACTTTTGGCGCCTACCAGGCTATGCCGACAATCGCGTCGGCGTCATCGGGCTGCCAAACTGTAACGAATATTTCGACAACCGATCGGCCAGCCGTAACGTCGCAAGCCCGGCAATGGGCTCTTGGTGCTACAGCGGCCCATGCACTGCCATCCGCAACACAGATCGTTGCCGCTCCAGCAACGACCGCTGCCTCGGTTACGCCTTGCTGCACACCTGAACGATTTCATCTTCTCCTGATCCGTTCGCACGGCTTGCGTGCGCCCCCGACCTCCTAACCAGGCTGAGCCTGGACCCTTTCCGCGCCTCGGAAGGCGCGATAACGGCCAGCTTCATAGCCTGAACCAAAGACTCGTGCCCGATGAGCACTCTGCGTGCCAGACGATAGGGCCTCGTCTTTTTCCGTAAACCAGACTACTATTTCCAAAGGACTTGCACGTAGTCGGCGAACGGATCTTTCAAGAATGTATTCTTACTGACCTTAGGAGGTCAAAACAATGAACACCGTATCTACAACTGTAAAGCTTATCGCCATCGCGGCCGTTGCCGCTTCGCTGATTGCCCCGAGCGCTGCTTTCGCCTCGACTCCCGACTCCGCCCCGGTCAGCGCCATCGTTAACGGCGTATCAGTGCCGGTTGCCCACCAGGGCCCCGGAGTTGGCAGCGTGAAGTCTGCGCCGTTTGCGTGGCTCTCGAACGCTCCCGCCGCGCCGATGTCGTTCCACGCCACCGCCAGTGCTCCCGTGCAGCATCAAGGTCCAGGCCTCGGCAGCGTTAAGTCGCCTGCCGCCCGCTAATCGCAACCTAACATTGATCGTTGAGCCCCGCATTCAATGGGGACGCGGGGCTCAGTTTAACCGAAAACCAATTTCAAACTTTCACTGACCTTAGGAGGTCACCACCATGAACACCGTATCAACAACTGTAAAGCTTATCGCCATCGCGGCCATTGCCGCGTCGCTGATCACCCCGAGCGCGGCTTTTGCCTCGACTCCCGACGCCGCTCCGGTCAGCGCCATCGTTAACGGCGTGTCGGTGCCGGTTGCCCACCAGGGCCCCGGAGTTGGCAGCGTGAAGTCTGCGCCGTTTGCGTGGCTCTCGAACGCTCCCGCAGCGCCGATGTCGTTCCACGCCACCGCCAGCGCCCCCGTGCAGCACCAAGGCCCCGGCCTCGGCAGCGTCAAGTCGCCCGACGCCCGCTAATCGCCCAATGTGCCCGCCTATGTCGAAGATAACACGGGCGGGCGCTTACAGGTTCTGAATCGACTGTCCATTCAGAATATGAAAGCTAACCAGGTTACAAAATGAAAAAGCTACTTATCCTCGCGCTTATGGCATCGCTCTTCTCTCTTGCGCCGGCAACAATGGCAGGCGCTGCCGAACTGGACATGATTATGATTACACAATCGCGACATGCGGCTCACTCGGCGCAGTTTGATGCGGCCGCCGCTAAGGATGCGGCGATCCGGGCCGACATCCAAAAGCTTGGGACCGATGTGGCATTCACGAAGTGGATGCAGCGAAATCACCCTTATGTTTACGCTGCCGCATGCGCCAAGAACGCACAGCTAATCACTGCACACTGCAAGCACACCAACCTGATGTCGGAGTTCGATTCGCTCGCCAACAAGCACGCCGATATTGGCGCGGCAGTAAAAGCTGAAGGCTATGATGCGGCTTTCGTCGACTGGCTGCGAGCCAACCACCCGGCGGAATACGCCGAGCACCTAACGGCCGTGGCCGCAACCAAGCCAGTGGCTGACCCGCATGCCAAGGGCAATGCGATGCCCGCTGGCTGCGGCATGCCAGGGATGTAATAAAGAGTGCCAAGCTGTCGAAGTCACAATCTTTCGACAGCTTGGGCACCATTCCTATGATTTCGGTGGGCGCGCCTGCTTTCTCCTCGTGTTTTCGGCTCGCCTAATTTAGTGCAACCACTCTCAGTAATTCACTGTCTGCCTGCTTGGGTTTGACAAAGAGGGCGGTGATGCTGTAGAATACATCCGTTGACGCATCATAAGACGGACCCGATGCTGGGAGTACCGTTTGCGTCACAGATTCCTCTTCAATGTGAAAGAGACCCGACGAAGCCGTCGTAATGATTGGCTTCGTCGGGTCTTTTGCTTGCGCCAATAGGGTGCGACAAATATCCGGCACTATATCGCGCCGGAGTTTAGTCGCAAATGTTCTCGCCTACCGCTATCCGCGTCTTCCTGCTTATCGCCGGTGCTTGTCAACTCATGCCTGCATACAGCGACGTGTCCATTAGTGGCGGAACGGCAAAGCAGAGACAAGCCCTGACGGATACATACTCGCGCTTACCGGCTTGCTGCAAAACCGCAGATGTCACCGTTCAGCTCATGGGGTCCGTTGACCTCGCCCGATTTGTAAAGTCGGGCCTGGACGCTGCCTCGGCACGAAGCGTCAACCTTGGCGCAATTGACGGGGTGTATCAGAACGAGATCCCAACGATCACGCTTCGCTGCGATGGCGACGATCAATCCTTATTCGCCGCATTTGCGCATGAGTTTGGACACTTCGTGTGGCAACGGACCCTCTGCCGCGAGCGTCAGCAAGAGTACATTAAGATTTACAAGAGGCAAAAGGCCTCGGGCCGATTGGTCACTACATATGCCGCTGCCAGTGCTGAGGAAGGCTTCGCAGAAGCGTTTTCCTTCTCGCAAGTCGATCCTCCCCGCCTAAGAACCGCCGATCCGCTATCTGCCGAATTCGTTGGCACCGTAACCCAAAAGGACCCAATGAAGACCCCGTAACCCCCTGCTCGCACCGCTCGCTGTCCCCACTTCGTAGGGACTCTGTTGTCCGACCACGTCTTGGCGGGACATCTTGGATGTAAACAACCGAATGGCGGTGCCACCCCCTATAGACAATGTCGGAATCCTGTTCCGAACCCGGCATGTCAAGCGGTAGTCGGACAACAGAGTCCCCGCTCCGGGGGGACAGCGAGCGGTGCGAGCAGGGGCTCACTCCTCCCGCTTCACCACCGACGTCGCTGCCAGCACCTTGCCAGCGCCGAGGGTCACGTCCTTGCCGCCGATATCGACGGCGTCGATGGTCTCGCAGCCTGTCCAGTTGTCCGGGAAGACCATCTCGCCGAGCTTGAGCGGCTGGCCGTCGAGGTAGAGCGCCGTCGACTTCGCCTTCGTGTCCCAGACGGCGGTGATCTCGTACCATGTGTCGTCGCGCAGGGTCGCATTCGCGGTGGCGTGGATTCGGTTGCCATCCTTGTCGAAGAGCATGAAGAAGATCATGGGAGAGACCGGCGACCACGACGCTAGGCCGTGGATATTCAGCCACAGGCGTGATTTGCGGTTCTGGTGGTAGTCTGCGGCGCCATGGTATCCGTTCGCGAGATCGACACCGTTGTGGACGATGTCGCGGGCGGCGGATGTCTTGAACCGCACACGCACCGTTCCCTTCTCCAGCGCCCATCCCGTAGCCGACGGCACCCGTTTGGGGCCAGCGAGCACATCCGCGCCGCCGGTCCACGCCGCCACTTCGGTCGATGGCGATACCACGACCGTATCTGCCGCCGGAGGGGCATTGCGCGTGTCGATCTCCTTGAGGACGATTAGCTTGCCACCGTTCCTGACGCACAGACGGTAGATGTCGTAACCGCCGCCCGCGCCGCCGAGGGAGAGGTTGCGCTCGACGCCGACAACGGGGCGGATCGCAACCGTAGCGCTCCCTAGCTCCTTCTCCTGCCCGGTGCTCACGTTCACGCCTACAATCACCAGATCCAGCGTTCGATCGCCGGTCAGCGAGCACGCCGCGATGGCGATACTCTGACCGCCAGCTTCGGGGAACGAGTTGAAGTAGCCCGCGATGCCGTTGTTGACGAAGTTTAGTCGACGCATCTCGGTAAGGGCGTAGTACGTCACCTCGCCGTCCTGCGGGGCAGTGGTGGTCACCGTGGCCACATCGGATCCGGCCTCCAGGTTGTAGTCCTGCATGCCGTTCCAGAATGCCACCTGCGTGTAGCCGCTGTCCAGTGTGCACAGCACCGCAGTATGCTTCTCGGCATCGACGACCGCGCCCCACTTCGCAGCGATACCAGCGGGTCGGCTCACCTGAACGCCCATCTTGTACGGGAACGAGACGCTCTGGCGGTCATTGCCGGCGACAAATGCCACGTCGCGCTTCACTTCACCGTTCAGCAGCATATTCGCGTGCAGATACAGCCGCAGCTTGCGCGGTCCGTCGGTGGTCTGCTGACGAACCTTGATATGCGCGCCGGGGACCGACTTCGACACGGAAACCGTCTGGTCGATCTGCAGCTTTTCGGCCGGAACCGCACACCGCATCGAAACCGACGACACATCCGCTGTCGCGGTCTTGCCTATAACCGTGAAGCTGCTGTCCATCGTCAGACCCGGATATGGACGCGCTTCCGGATCGAGCACGGCCTTGATCCCGCCTGCCTGGCCGCTGACAATGCCGTCGGGCGGGAAGATGCCCACCGGCGCGATCACATTGTTCGGGTCGCCGTTTGGTGCCGCAAGGAACGAGATCCGCCCGCCCTTAGCCGGGCTGATCGCCGCGCGAACTGTCGGACTGGAGAGCCAGAACAGCGGCGCGCCTGCGGTCGTCTTGCTCTCAGTCAGCGATGCCACCGTCGGCGCAGGCAAGCTTACTCCCGACGACTTCACCGCCATCGCGGCTGGCGCGCTTTGGAGCGGGCGAACTGGCAGCTTTGTGAGATCAACCGGCGCCGACGCGATTCGCAACACCGCATACCCGCACTTGGGCACCTGAGCGGTGACAACCCCGCATCCCTTGTCGCGCGTCACGGTCAGCTTTCGCCCGGAGATCATCTCGGTGATCGCCAGCCCGTCGACGGGAGCATTGACATAAAATCGGAACGTGCCATCGTCGCCGAAGTTGTTGACGAACGCATACGTTTCGCCAGCAGCTCGCTTATTGACCGCCACTGTCACCTTCGGCGCAGCGGCACCCGAGGCGGCATCGAAGACGCGTACCGGCCTGCCGATACCAGCGCTCTCAAGCAGCCCTTCGACAAAGAACAGGGTGTTCGACGTTTGATAGTTGGCGTACGGGTTTGCGATATCGGTGAGGCTCCACACGATACGCCCCTTGCCCAGCGGTCGCGTCACGACCACCGGCTTGCCAGCGGCGTCGGCGAGAAGCGTTTGCCACGCTGCCGAGATTTGTGCCCGGCTGTATCGCCCGAACCCGCGTACTTTGCGGCCCTTGCCCAGCTTTACCCACTGTGATGCGCCGGGGCTGAACAACTCGATCCCGCCGCCTGTCCATCCCGAGAGGCTGATCCCGAGCGTCGATGTCTCCGCACAGCCTGCCGACCCATATGGCTGCATCTTCTCGTCATAGTTGCCTGTGGGGCCATTCAGCACCAGCGTGCCGCCGTTATTCGCATACGCTACCATCGAGCGCCACGTTGCGCGGCTTAGCGAATGCGCCCCGCCCACAAAGAGCGCTCGAACAGACGCGGGATTGGTCGCCGCAATCTTCTTCTCGTCGACGAACTGAACCGGATAGTGCAAATCGGTGAACGTCTTATCGAGATCGTAGAGCGGATCAGTTCCCGCCAGCCAATCCGGCCCCCGCATCGCAAGCGCAAAGTTGTGGATGTCGCCGCTCCAGAAGATGCCGACCGATGGCGCGACATAGTGTAGGGAGCTGACAGGCACCTTGGCATTGAACGCCCGCGCTTGGGCGATGTCGTTCTTGACATTGTCCAGCATATAGCCGCGCTCCCGCTTGAGTTCGTCGGCATACGGACCGCCCCACTTGTCTGCGAGCACCGGCCACGTGAAGAGGTTTGTGTGGCTTACCTTGCGGCCCATGCCGTAAAAGAGGTCGAAGCCAACCGCGTGGTCTTGGGCTTTCTGCCAATCGTAGTAGATCTCCGGCACCCAAACCGGCTTGTCGCCCCACGCCGAGTTCACCCAGTCGAACTGATAAGCATCATATTGTGGATCTAACCCATAGCTAGGACCCGTATCGACACCGCCCACGTCGAAGAACTCGGCGAAGCGGAAGAGGTTGACCGGTGCGGCATAGTAAAAGCGGGGCAGGGTGCTGACGTACAGCGAGAAGTTGTCCGTGATCGGCATATTCGGCGCGACCTTCTTAAAGTGCGCGCTCCAGTCGCGGTAATAGCCGATAAACGCTCCCTCGCGCCACTTCAGCCACGCGAAATCACGAGCCGCATTGCGCTTTTCAGGCTGCGGAGCGTCAAGCTGGCCAGATGAGTCGAACAGATACGATGTGAACAGCGGCGGGGGAATGTTCACGTCAGCGAATGACCTATACGATGTGCCCCACGCGGCATTCACCGATGCGATTGTGCCGAACTCAGTCTGAAGATACCGCCGGAACGAGTTCTGCGAATCAGTGCAGTAGCAGTCCATGGCGTTGATTTCGTTGTCCACCTGCACGCCGAAGATCGCAGGGCACGCGTCAATCTGCTTTGCGGTCAACTCTGCGTCACGCAGCATTGCGGCTCGCGCTCCGGTGGCGTTGTAGCAAAGCGTGGGCCTGTCGAGCGGCGTGCCATCGTAACGCGTGATGCGGTTCGCTGGGTTCTCCGCCACCCACGCCGCCCCGTTGTTCACCACCGTGTGATACGCCGTCAGCCATTTGAGCCCCAAGCGAGTCGTGTAGTCAAGCCGTGCCTCAATGGGATAGTCCGTGAACGTGTTCGGCGCGGCGTGCCGATAGCTCATCGGCAGCGGAATACACTCGCGAACCGAATCCCCGCCAAGCTCCTTCAGGTTCTTCACCCAGTCGCCGTTGAAGCGGTTCGATGTGTAGCACTGCGCACCCACCGAAAACCACGTCTTCCAGTCGGGCCGCTCGCAAACAAACACCTCGCGGGTCCCAACCGCGACCGGCACACCGCCCTCCGGTGTCGCCGTGATGTCCACCTTGACACCAGTTTCAGGTAGCTTTCCCGCCTCGATGGTGAACGTTTGCGTGGTCGTCGCTCCTGCCGCCAGTGTCACCGTCGTCGCGGTCCACTTCTTGTATACCGGCCCGTACTCCCCAAGCGGCTTCGCCTCCGGGATAGCGACACCGGGCAGGCGCGCCTCCCCAGTCACGGCAATGGTCGCCGGTGTCGCCTGGTTGTTGCGTATGGTGGCCGTAACGATCACAGGCTGCTTGCGTGTAAAGTAGAGCGGCGACGAAAGCGTGACCTCCACCGGCTTCTTCGCAGGGGCGGCGGTCTCCACAATGGAGAAATCGTCCAGCCATGCGCCCCCTGTGACCCCGACATGAACTGCAATAAACTCGGCGTAGTCAGGCAAGGCGACATCCAGCGTTACCTCATGCCATTCGCCGTCAGCTGGGACCGTGACCGTGCGCGACGGTTTCTGGTAGTTGTAGATAAACGTCGAAACGTTCATCGAAACCGTGCACGCCTTGCCGCTCTTCTCGTCGGCCCGCGCGAAGATCGAACACCGATATCGCCCGCCGGGCTGAGCGCGATATGGGATCGTGTCCATTCCCGACACCCAATATCGCCCCGGTGTCGCCTCGTTCGCTATCGCCTCACCCTGCGGCAGCTTCAGCGAATACTTGCCGCTATGCGCAAACGCATTGGACCGCTCGATTGGGAACGACGGATAACCGCCCCAGCCGTAGATTCCCTCCTCGAAGCTCGGCGCAAGCGCAAGGTTTGCGGGAGCGGCCAATGCGACACCAGCGCTTAATAGCAGGGACGCCGAGGCAAATACTGTGTGATGGACGATGCGGGTAGATCTCATTGGTTTCTCAGCCTTATTGTGGCGATTTTGGGGAGCGATCAGTATTGAGCACGCGTGCGCATGCTCAGCCGGGAGCGGATTGCTCCCGGCGGGTCGGACAACGAAAGGGGGAGGAATGCTAGAGCGGGCTAAACGTCAGCGTGACCGCAGAACCGCCGCCCAGCTTCATGGCGCTGGTTCCGGACGCGTACTTGAAGTACGCTGACGTGTCCTGCGCGGTCGTAGAAACCGCCGGCGTGCGTCCGCCGGATACCAATTCGGGTCGCAGCGTTTTGACATGACCGTCAGCTGCAAGGTAAATCGATGTCAGGTCGTGCACTGCCCCTCCGTCGGTAGGGATACACGCAAGCTGGTAACCGCCAATATTGCCTGTCGCATAGAGCGCGGAGTAGCCGTTCGCCGCAGGCTTGTTGCCATTGCCCCATGACTCTGCGCTGCCTATCGCCGTCGGGCTCTGCGCCTCGGTGGTCACCAGTAGCTGTACATTCTGCACACCCTGCACCTCGCACAGCAGCACTGTAGACGCTGGTGCGCTCAGCTTAGCGACCGACGCGAACGGGTTCAATGTTCCCCCGGGCTTGGCCTGCATGACGTTGGCGTTCATTGCGTAGGAGCAGACACTTCGATACTGCCCGACCACGGTTGTATCGTTGGGACACGAAAAGCTGTTGTAGCTCTTAATGTACGGGAACAACTCGCCCGCCCAACCGTTCATGTTGCCATTGTTCGAGTCGAAAGGAAACGATTCATCGTAGTCCTGCGTGTACTGAGCGAAAGCCAGACCCAACTGCTTTTCATTGCTGGTGCAGTTGCTTTGCCGCGCCTTTTCACGGGCCTTGGCGAACACGGGGAAAAGTATAGCTGCCAAAATGGCTATAATAGCTATAACTACGAGAAGCTCTATCAAAGTAAAGCCTCCTCGTCTGCGGAATATATAGGAGCTGCCTGAATGCGAGTTGGTAATCATAATTCTACTGGTAACCTCGTCATTAATCAATACTGACTAGCCCAGTATATCAGAGTATGCCTGATCTGTCAACATCGTTGCTGCAAATAGCCCGGAAAGGGGACCCGTGAGCACGAAAAATACACGGTCATTCCATCTGTGGTGGGCAGGACAACCGACTGTATTCACCAGTCTGAAATTGCTTACTGGTATAATTGGTATAGTAAATCGGATGAAAGCACCTCACCCCTAGCCCCTCTCCTTGGAAAGGCAAGGGGAATCGGAAGTATTACTAAACCACGCCCTGCCACAGAGGGAGCGAAGCGAGAAAAAAAGCCCGAGCGGCTTGAGCGATCCTAAATCCTCCACACTTCACCGCCCCGCCGTCCCTCGCCCAGCCTACGCCACCGTCTCCGCCACAAAGTACGCCGGATTCAGCGGCTCGCCAGTCGCGCGCTCCAGGAGCTCGTTCCACCGATACCGCGCACCGGGGCGGAATATCTGCTCCGTGAGCCATGCGCCAACGGCGGGGCTGGTGACTAATTCGCGGTCGGTTGGCGCTACTTCCTTGCGGAGGGTGTGCAGGAACTGCGACGCGTTCATTTCGCCAAGCAGGTAGTTGTGATAGTAAACTGGCGCTGTCGCGAGGTGGATTTTCGCAGCCCAGTCTGCAGCACTGCGGTTTTCGGGGCGCTTCACTCGCTGATACTTCTCGACCAGGTCCCACCAAAGCGTGTTGAGGTCCTGCGCCGGGTTGGCATAGAGTGCGCGCTCGAAATGCGTCATTACCTGCACCCACTGCGTGAACACCAGCAGATGCGCGCGCCCGGACTCATGCGCCGCGCGGCCAATCGCTTCGGCGTCGCTCTCCGGGACACCGACATACTCGGCGAGCCACGCCGGGTTGTCTGTGAGTCGCCCCATGAACTCGGCGATCGCTTCGGTAGTGAGAATATGCGCGATAGAGCGCAGGAAGTAGGGCAACTCGCGGTCGATCAGGTCGTCGTACACCGCGTGTCCGAACTCGTGCAGCAGGGTGCCCATCCAGCGGGCATCGGGCCGCAGGTTGCACGCCACCCGCACATCGCCGGTACCGCGCCCGATTGTGGTGCAAAACGCATGCTGGGTTTTGCCGGGACGCTCGTAGAGGTCGGACTGCGCGATCAGGCGGTCGATGGGCATGCCTATTGCAGTGAAAAAGCGCTTGGCGATAGCTTCGAGATCTTTGCCTTCGAAATAGCTGTCGAGTGAGAGGCCGGTCGACGGCGCATCTTGGAAGAATGGGTCGGCATAGTGCCAAGGCCGTAAGTCTGCCTCGGCGATCCCGTACTTCGCTGCAAGGCTTGTATCCAGCGACGCTTTGTACTCCAGGAACGCGGGCGTGATCTGTTCCGATGTGTCATCCAGAACCCGAAACAGCTCGGTTTCGTCGAGCTCTTGGAGTCGGATCTGCATCACATAGTAGTCGGGGAAGCCGAGGCGCTGCGCCTCGCGGTTGCGTATTGCAACTAGCTCCAGCAGCTTGGGCGCAACCTGCTCACCGATGAGCTTGCTAGCCTCCCACGCTTGTTGTCGCTCAGCGTTGTCGGTGGACGATTTCAGTAGCGCCTTGAGGTCGTTGTCGGTGACCTCCTTACCGCCGAGATTAGCACGAAAGCTGGAGAATGTGCTCTCGATGACCATAGCGCGCTCGTTGAGGTCACGCAGCACATCGGCTGGCATCTGGTTGCCCGCGAAGCCATCGATCAGCAGCTTTCGCGCACGAAGCGTGTCGTGGTCGGTGGCGTCGTCGGTGGCAAGCAGAGCGGCATAGCGCGTCGGGTCGGCATAGCACAGGCTGTGCTGCGTCCCAAGATCCGCTGCCCGTTTCTCGTTCTCCGGCGTCGCATTCAGAGCGGCGTCCCAATATGCCGCCGCGCTCTCTCGCTCCAGATCCTTAACCAGCGCTTCCTGCTCGTCGATCAACTTCTTCAATTCGCTCATCTTATGCTGTGCGCTGCCATCGTTGAACTACACCGGTAGCGTCCCTTCTTCTTTATGATACCGGCAAGCGGACAGCTAAGCAACCAAACTAGCAGCAGTTCAAAACAAGTGTAAGCAATCTCAGGCCCACCCACCTCGAAGACTCGGCACCCTCCCGAAACGGGATGGAAATTTTGCTCTCCACGCGCTGGCAACGATTGACCGATTGATGATATTGGCTACAACTGTGAGCTATTACCGAATCAACCCAACCTTAGCACCATGTCATCCCCTCGCGAAGCGAGCTATAAAAAAGGCCCGCCCGGCCCGAGGGCTCCTAAATCTCTTCCCCTCCCCACTCAAAATCCCGTCAACCGCGCGTACTCCCCGCCCTCCAACACATACACCGGGCTGGTCGTCGCCGTGACCATCGCCTTACCCCCCGCGTCCACTGCCAACGATGTCTTGCGACCGACGACATCCACGAGCACCCACTTCTTGCCAGCCGCCAGCGTCAACGTGACCGGCTGCTTGCCCGATGGCGCCCACAGCATGGTGGTGGGACCGAAGCGGGCTGCCTGGACGCCAGCGCCGACGTCGAGCCGCGTGTACGGGAAGCCGTCGATCAACGCGCTCGCGGTGTAGTATGCCGCCTCGCCCGGCATGTGGCCGGTTTCGATATCGCCCAGTGACGAATGCTCGCGGCTGTACCACCACGGCACCAGGAACCCGATCTTCTGGAAGTCGTCGCGGCTGTTCGCCGTGGCGGTCATTTTCGCCACCATGTCCGCCTGCCACCTGCGTGCATCCGCCCCATGGCAGGCACGCGCCCCCGTTTCGCCGATCCAGAACGGCTTATCGTTGACCCGTCCAAGCTCCTTGTAAGATTTCAGCACGCCCAGTTCGGTCTCGTTCTGGCTGTTCGACATCGAGCCGCCAAGGGTGGGGGCGTCGCGGGGATAGCAGTGCACATCCCATATGTCCACATACTTGTCCATGCCAAGCGTGAGGCACTCCTTGAACCACGAGTTCGCACCGGGGCGCACCAGGCTGGCGCTCAGCACCGTCGCCTTCGGGGCGACCTGCTTCACCGCCTCGTAGTGCGCCTTCGTCACCGTTGTCCAGTGCTCGGCAGTGCCGCGCACGTGCGGGACGATGTCGACTTCGTTGAACGATTTGAACGTGTCCACGAACGGCGCGAGCTTCGTGACGCTCTCGGCGACGCTTGGACCTTCGAAGTACCACAAGTCGCCAGCAAGCCGCAGTCCTCGCCGGTTCGCTTCACCGTAAAGGTCAACGTTCGGCCCCGGATTGCCCCCAATGTTGCGATAGATTCCCAGCCGCTCCATGTATGGGAAGTAGAACGACGACGCCTTGCCATCATTCATCCAGTAATACGTCGTCGCCATCTTCTTCGACGCCGCCCGCGCCTTTTGCGAAGCAATCCCGGCGATCACGCTGAACCCGTCGGGCTGGAAAGTAACAATAGGAGCACCCTCGACCGTAGCCAGCGCTAAATGCACAGAGTAGTAACCCGTCGGTGGCGCAGCGCCAAGATCAATATCGGCGCTGCCGGGGAACACAACCGACGTGGGACGCTCCGCGACAATCTTGCCGTCGTAATCTTTCAATGTGACGCTCAGCTTGCCACGAAACGGCACCAGTGGCACGACAGGCGACGGCTCATCTGCCGACGCGAGCCGCTTCAGCGCCACATGCAGCTTAAGCGGCTTCCCGGCGTACGCCATATTGAACGGCGCATCGGTAGTCACGAGCGGCTGAACACGTACCGCTTCCGCATGCAGCGACGTGCTCGCCTGCGGGTCGCTGAGCGCCGTTCGCAACCCAGTTGCCGCATCCCCGTTCGCTTCCGTGAACCGCGCGCGGAACAGGAACGCTTCCCCTTTGCCGTTCTGCATGGTCAGCTTGACCAGCACCCGGTTCCAGCCCGCCGCCAGGTGCATTCGCGCCGATACAGCGCCCTCGTTGTGCGCAGGCTGCACCAGCACCGTACCACCCTGATCCGTGATCGACGCCGTCGTATCCGTCCCGCCGCGAACGGCAAGACTGAGCGCTGCCGCCGACTTGTCCGCCGCGAACACAGCCGGGCGACCGTTCACCCACACTGCGCTTTGGATACCCGATTGGCTGAGGTGCAGCACGACGTCGCGCTCGGCGGCCGCATTGACATACGCGAACGCGTACGCTGTCCCGCGCGACCACACAAAATCCCCGGTGCTCGTCGATATCACCGCCGTTTTCGCACCATCTACCTGTCGTGCTTCCCACTTCGAATGCAGCACGGTGTCGAACTGCTCCACGATGCATGGGTCGCTAACATTCGGACGCGCCTCGGACTCCGCATCCAGCCCCCACAGCGACAGCCCGCTCGGACCTGCCCAGGTCCCCGCGACCAGCCACGCCACCGGTGCGCCGTCCACCATCGCCTCGCCTGCAATCCTGGCCGTCGACGCGGCGGGGTTGACCACATCCAGCGGCACCGTTGCCGCCAGAGCGCTTTCTATCCGCTTTGCGCCATCCGACGGACGTCGCACCGCGAGTACCGTGTACGCTTCGTCCATCACCACAAGCGCGGGAAGAGTTCCGCCGCCAACCGCCGCGACCATCTGCCGCGCCTCATCGCTGCTGAAAATCGACGCCACCGTCGACGACTTCAACCCTTCCGCACGCGCATCAATCACACGCAGGAGCGGGTCAGCTTCGATCGCCAATGCCGACTCTAGCAGGTACACCCGCCGCGTAACTGCCTTTGGTCGCCACGCCTCCATCGCCGCACGCGACGCTCCGCCCCGCTCGTCCATCCCCGCTGGTAAATCGGCAACCCGCGACAGGACGACAGCGACAAGCACCTTGTGGCCCGACGCTTTCCCGCTTTCATCGATAGTGAGCGCCTTATCCTGCGGATAGAGGGTAACGCGCCCATCCGCCTTCCGCCAATCCAGCTTCCACGACACGTCGTTGGACTGTTCCCAACTCACTCGCTCGCTCGTCGCCGTGTCCGACCCGCCCGCCGAAAGCTTGAAGCTCTGCTTCGCGACGCCGCCCAGGTTGAACGCTGTCCAGATCTCGTAGGTCCCGGTCGCCCCTGCTGGCAGCACGTAGCTCAGCGACGCTGTCGAGTCGTTGTATCCCGTGTGCGCTATCGCCAGCCCATCCTTCGCGGGAGTCGTGACTGCCGCGCCGTTGACGCTCACCCGCACCGGAGCCACATACCGCGCACCCGCCGCGACTGCCGCTGTCGACCCGCTGACACTCGCCCCGAGCACAAGCGCCCGCGCTGGCGCGACCCCCGGCGGAAGGTCAGGCAGCGCATCAGCTGAACATGCGACGAGCATCGTTGCCAGCCCGAAGAAACAGGAGGCAAAACGAAGGGTAAATGTGTTGAACGTGCGTTTCATAACTGGTCCTCCAGGACCAAGGGGAACGATAGACGGCGAGCCAGCGCTCACCGCCGTAAGCCGCGAAGAATAACCCCGCCCACGTGGGCCGGGCGCCGTGATGGTCCGAAAGACAATTCATGGCCTGAGCCGGCCAAGAACCCCGTGTCTTAGGCTCGAACTCGAAGTCATCTTCCCTTCTCTTGGTATCACGCGCCCTTTATCGCTATACAGACTCCGACCTCTTCTCCTTTCCTTTAGGAGAGGAAGGGGCCCACGGAGTGGGAAGGAGAGGTTCCTGCCGGATGCCTTCCTGGCTGCAACGAGCCGTCTTCGGCGAGATAGGGGGCCAGCGTCACGCTGGTGACTACCAGTTTAAGACTCAGACATGAAAATCACAACGTAAAGCCGGGGGGGCGGTGAGTACGCGATGACTTAGCCGCCCGCGGCCCAGGCGTAGCGGCAGTAACTGCAAATCGCCACGCACTCCTACCGACCTTCCGCTCTCTCAGTACAGCCCGTTACAACCGTACGTGTCGCCTTACAGCTTGCTGAACGTCACCGAGTACCCCGAATTACCGGTTCCGGCAGCGTACGCCCCGTTCCCCGCCGGAGCATTGCCCGGCGCGGCGGCGTCGAAGCCAGGCGAGACGTTGGTGCCGAGCAGCCACTTGACGTGACCGTCCACCATGAGATAGTTCGACCCGACCGAATGTCGGCCCTCTGCGCCAAGGTTAGGCTTGGCAATACTGTAATAGTTGCCCGTCGTCGAGCCAAGGTTCCCGAGGTAGCCGGTGGCGTACGACGATGTCGTGTTCTGGCAGCCGCCCGACGGTTTGCTGCAAAGGCCGTAGCCGTTGCCCGTCGACGAGTACTCCGCAGAGCCGTTGTTGTCGAGGTAGCTGCTGCGGGTGACATTGCAACGCGATCCGGCGATCTCGGCCAGGTTCACCGTGCTCGCGGTCGCCGTGAACGATGACAATTGCGCGCCAAGCCCGTTAGCCGTGCTGTTCACAAACGACCCGCTGTATGCCACGTTCGTATTGTAAGAGTACGAGACAACGCTGTACGTTTGCGGGTCGGTGGTATCGTCGGGGCACCGGTACATGTCGATTGACTTCACGTAGGGATACACCATCCCGGCCCAGCCCACACCTGCCGTGAACACGTAGCGCCGCGCGTCGTTCACCGTAAAGTTGACGTTCGGTAAGCCCGGAACCGACGTTTCATCGTAGTCGGCTTCGTACTGTAGAAACGCCAGCCCCATCTGCTTCATGTTCGAAGCGCAGCTCGTTTGACGCGCCTTTTCTCGCGCCTTCGCGAACACCGGGAAGAGCACAGCAGCGAGAATCGCTATAATAGCGATAACTACGAGCAGCTCAATCAGAGTGAAACCTTGCTTCATACGCCGTTTAAGAAATACCATTATGTCCTCCGTCGTTGTAAATCTAAATAAGTGCCTGAACTGAAATCTCCGCTACCCATCACCGCGCATCGACGATCTCACAACCAGCCTCGACTTCAACCGCACCTGCGAAATATCCCGGTCGCCGTCGATCAGTTGCAGCATCATCTTCGCCGATTCGCGTCCCATGATATCCAGCGGCGGCCTCATACTGCTAATTCCCGCCATAGCCGCCTGCGGTATATCGTCGAAGCTCACCAGCCTGAAGTGCTTCCCCGCCATACGGCCCAGCTTCCGCGCCGAGCTGACCAAGCCCATGGCGACAAAATCATTGATCGCGATCACCGCGCTCGTCTGCGGATGCGCCGCGAATAGCTCCGCGCCAGTCTCCTTGCCAACCTGAAGCTGGTTGCGCGATCCGAGCGGCTCGATGTCGCTCGCTGGCCAAATGGAGAGCGCATCGGCAGGCAGACCCGCGTGCTCGATAGCCTTGCGGATACCGATCAGCCGCTCGCGCACCCAATACTCGTCGAACGGCGACACCAGCGTAATCCGCCGCTCTCCCGCCTGTATCAAGCTCCACGCCGCCTCGAACCCAGCGGCAAAGTTGTCGTAATAGATCAGCGGTACCGGCACTTCAATATGGCGCGACGATGTCATCACCATGGGCAGTTCAGAGCCCATCACCAGCCGGGAAATCTCATCGATATCGCTCGGCGCATCGGCGAACAGGAAGACGATCCCGTCCACGTCCCGCTCGTCGAGAACCGCCAGCGTATCGGCAACCGTGATCATGTCACCGTTAGGCGTATTGCGTGGAACAAACGTGAAATCGACATTGCGCGCGCTCTGCAAGGTAGATTCGAACGCCGCCAAAAACGTATGGTTAAAGAACAACTCTCGTGGCTCAATCCGCGAGTAATCGTCGACACTTAAGCCAACAACCCCTATCGTTAGCGTTTTCGCTGGCCGGGGTAGGGTTCCCGTCAAGCTGCGCGCAGTTGCAGGCGGCGTCGCGTTTACAAACGTTCCCCGGCGACCCGACGCCACCAAGGTTTCGTCATCCAGCAGCTTGGCAATCGCCCGCTGCAGCGTCATCAGGTCGACGCCATACTCCTTCGCAAGATCACGCCGCCCCGGTATCATCACCCCCGGCATCCACTCCCGTCGGCCAATCCGCGTCCTCAGATCAGACTCGATCCGCTTATAAGCAGGTGAATACTTAGCGTCGCGCTGGCTCTCTTTCGGTTGTTCTGTAACGGTCGGCATGGGGATAGTCTCTTACAACTGTTTCGGACAGTTGTATTATAATACGGGTACATGTGGCTGTCAAGAAGATTCTTTTTGAGACGTCATGGAAGCGATCCACCCATATGGGTGAAACATTGCGCGGCGGAATCTCTTTGTCTTCCCTTCAGGGGAGAAGGGGACCCACGAAGTGGGGAAGAGAGGTTCTTTACTTTCTAGAGTGGAGTGTGCTTGCTAAGCGGGGATCAGGAGCAGGAGCAAACTGTACGGAGGCATCAGCACCGGAGCGGTAAATTCAGACAGCGGCGCCACGCGGTGGCTCGTGCCGGTTCCATCGAGCATTTCGATTTCAATCGGCATTCCAGCGCGCGGCAACCCGTATTTCAGCGTTACTGTCGCAGAGCCCGTCGCCTTGTTTATGAGCAATATCGCCCGGCTCCCGTCCACGTGCCGAACGGCCATCGCTTCGACGCGAACGTGCGTCGACGATGCCCCGACGAGTTGCCCTGTCAGCCACATGTTTCCCCACCGCAGCACATCCGCGACTGGCCGCGCATTGTCGTGCATGTCGACGACGCCGTAGATCCAATCCTTGAACGCCCACGTCATCGCGTGCGTCGCACCTGCATACGCCAGTGATCGAAGCGTCGACGCGAACCACACCGCGCCAACATTGCTCCACTGCCGAGTTTCGCCCGAATCCCACGTGTAATTCACGCTGAACTCGTCCACGAAGATCGGGATCTGTCGCCCGCCACCCGCTTCTTTCACCATCTTCGGATATGTTTTGAAACGCTCACCGAACTCCCGAGCCCTGCCCATCAATGTGTCCGTGGAATCAGCCGCATCGCCGCTGCCATACCGATGGTATGTTACAAAATCCACATTGGGGCCGCAAGTCTTAACGAACGCCTGCATCTTCGCCGGGTCATCCCAGGCAAACGCGATACCACCGACCTGAATGCCAGGATCGACACGCTTCATCGCTACTGCGCACAGATTGTAGATGGTCCAGAGCTCATTGAGCTTGCCTCGCTTATCGTAGTTCAGTTCCCACTCGTTCTGAGGCTCCCAATACTGCACGCCCGCGTGAAGGTCGATATTGACTATCCTCACGAGCTTCGCGCAGAACTCCGCAAACGGACCATACTCAGACTTATCAAGCGTGCCGTCGTCAAGCGTCTTCATCCACGATGGCCACTTCGGGATGTTCTGTATAATCGTCCGCCCTTTAAGATAGGCGGCAGAGTATGCAGCGGCGATCTTCTCGCGGTTCCAATCTCGCGTCGTCGAATCGCTCCACGCGCCTGTCAGCCCGCCCGAATGGATACGCAGCAGGGATACTCCAGCGCGGTCCAGCGCCCGCCCCGTGGACGCGAACGTTTCCGGTTTCGGGTCGCCAAGCTGCATGTCGTTGGACCCGTAAAGCATCGCGGTCACCGTTCCGGCATTGCGCCTCCAGTCTATCGATACCGTGGCATTGATCGGCGACGTGTCCGATGCCTTAGCGACCACCGGACCGTCCCGAACAATTCCCGCCGCCGCCTTCGTAGCCGGGGATGAGTTCTTGAGCGCTGGGTACGCCGCGTCGGGGTTGAAAGCGTCATCCTTGGCGAACACGAGAGCATCCACTGCGCACGTTGGCGAACTCGGTGGGCCGCACATGATACTCACCGACTTGCCCAGGCTGCCAACAGCGTGGCGACCAAACGACACCCATTTGAACCCGGCGGGTTGTTCCCATTGCCAGTTGAGCTCCTTGACCTCGCCGCTGGCCAACGCCGTCTTCAGCTGCATCGGCGCACTGCGGTAACGAACCCACACGACCACCGAATCTGCGCCACGAGGCACGTCCGCTGTAAGCAGCACCTGATACGCTTTTGTGCCCGTGGCGACCTTGCCGCCCGATGCGTTCGTGTCGACGTCTACCTGTACTCCGGGCGTGTCCTCAGCCTCTGCAAGGAGCACACCCGTTGCATTGAGCGTCGGCGCACTGCTCTGGTCTGGGAACTGCTTCACGGGGTCGAACGCTGCGTCGCGCGCAAATAACACCTCGTCCACTTCGCACGGGGACCCGTCGGCAGGCCCGCGCATCAATGCGATCTTCGAACCAAGTTCGCTGGCAGGGTGGGGGCCAAACGACACCCACGTCAGCTTCGTTGGCTTCGCCCAACTCCAATTCAGCTCCGTGCGCTTACCCGCAGCGTCAACGCTCTTGAGTTGCAGCGCGCTTCCACGATATCGCACCCACACCGTCCATGTGGACGCCCCCAAAGGCACATCATAACCCCCAACTTCCTGGTATCCGCCAATTGCAGTCGCCACTTTGCCGCCCACGGCCCCATCGCTCGCCGCCGCGGTGACGCCCGCGCCGTTCTCGCCCTCGACCAGCACGAAAGCCGGATCTGGCACCGCCAGCACACGGCTACAACAAAAAGCCATCGCCGCAACGCATCCTAGTGTGGCGGCGATTCTATTTCCTACCGTTTGCATCATCAACCTCGCTTTTCGCGTAACTATGTAACGAGTTTTGCTAGTTCGATAACAGGAGTAAGTAGCTTATTCCGAGCTGAGTTGTGCGAAGTGACAACCCACCCGCCCGCAACGGGATGGAAACTTGCTTGGGCACTACGATTCTTGTGATTGGCAATGCCTCAGCCAGTTTCCTTCCCGTTGCGGGAAGGTGCCGAGTCCGCGAGGCGGATGGGGCCGCGCGACACGTCTCTCGTCGTAGCCGAGCTAGTTCCCGGCCAACGATTATCAACAGCGGTCAAATTCGAACTAGCAAAACTCGTTATGTAACATTCGAGCAGCACACTACACGCGAGGCCATCCAACCGCCGCGAAGCGGCACATGGGGCCAGGGACACCCTGGCGCCCCGCGCGTAGCGGCCTCTTCTCTCTTCCCCTGACCACCCTGCTCCCGCCCGCCTTACTGGGTGCTATACGTTGCCGCGATTGACGATGTGCTGCAGTCGGTGGCCGCCGCAACCTGGGGCCAGACCGATGTCCCGCAATTGCCGGAAACCGTATTCGAACCTCCTGCCGATATCATCGTGGGCTTCAACCATTTGACATGACCGTCGGCGAAAGCGATATTGCTCCCGTCGTTGTGCCGCCCGGTTGCACCAGCAAAATTTCCCGCTGAGCCGTTTGAGTTGAGTAGGTATCCCGTGGCGTATTGCAGGTTCGAAAGCACATTGCCTGCGCCATAGCCGTTCGGATCCCAGTTGCCGCCAAGACCATTGCCTGCGGGTGAGTAAGCGTCCACCCCAGGGTGGATATCCCCGCCCCAGCTGGAGTAATTGGCGTAGGTCGGGTCGTATGCTACCCCGGTGCTGTTGCCGTTGCCGACTACTTCGAACAGCACGATGGTTTTGCTCACGGACACATACTGCGAGACCTGCTTGCCGACCGGCGGTGTGCCGCTCCCGCTTGCGACATTGTTGACGTTGTATCCATACGACACGATATCGCGCCCACCGCTCCCGGCATCATCGGGGCATAAGAATACGCCGCGACTTTTGATATAGGGGTACACCTGACACGCCCACCCGTTGCCCTGGCCGTTCTGATTTCCACCCGACGGCATCCGTTCGTCGTAGTCCTGACAATATTGAACAAAGGCAAGCCCGAACTGCTTGAGATTCGATGAGCAGTTCGTCTGACGCGCCTTCTCTCTCGCCGTGGCAAACACCGGGAAAAGTATAGCTGCGAGTATGGCTATGATAGCTATAACTACTAAAAGCTCAATTAATGTGAAACCTGAACGTGTTTTCATACTTCTTGTGTCCTTCCTGTCGTTGACAGACCTATCCTCAAGCGAGGTTCAATCGTCTGGGAAATAGGATCGCCTTCCGATCCAGTCAAAATCTCGATAAGCCGTGTGACGGCGGCGGATGCCAGTTCCTCGAGCGGCGACGCGACAGTCGTGAGGCTAATGTCCTGATACTGTCCCTCCTCAATGCCGTCGAAGCCGACGACTGCCACATCGTCGGGTACCCGAACCCCGGCGCTGCGCATGCCGTGCATTACGCCCAGAGCCAGCAGATCGTTGTGGCACACTAACGCTCGTGGGCGATCCGCCGATAGCAGCGCGCCAATCGCTCGTCCAGTCTTGAATGCCGCCTCGCGGGTTGCCTGATGTTGCGGCATTGCGAACAAATCGCAAAGCGCACCGCGCTCCCGGCACTCGTCGACGCAGCCCCGGTGTCGATCATCCATCACCGTGCCGTCGTCATGGATATGGGGCGTGACAAACGTGACCCTCTCGTGTCCGATATCGATCAAATGTCCCGCCGCAAGCCGCCCTGCCTTGTAATGCTCGAATGCAACCCAGTCCGCGCCGTCTTCACGCGGGTAGCCGACATAGACAATAGGCAATTCATCGGCGACTGGCCCCAAAAACGAACTTGCCAGCTGGTTTGAGAACGCCCACATCACGACTCCATCTACCGGCCAGCCGCGTATCATGCCGTGTTGATAGTATGTCCCTTTTTCCGATGGTGCGACATCGAGCATCACACCGTAACCGCGCAAGTTCACCTGCCGCTCCAGCGCTTCCATCAAGGCGACGAAAAACGGGTTCTCTAGCCCCGAGACCATCAGCCCAATCGTGTTGGACCGCCCGCTCACCATACTCCGCGCCATCCGGTTCGGCTGATATCCCATCTCAGCCGCCACACGCAGCACCCGCTCCCGAGTCTCAACCCCGACCCGTGCTCCCTCGGCGCGATTAAGCACCTTGGACACGGTAGCAATAGAAACCTGAGCCTGTTTGGCGACCTCAACAATCAATACTGGCAAAGCGGAACAACCTTAATCCCATTTGGGAAAACGTTTAATCAAATCATACAACAACGTCCCTGATCTGTCAATACCCTCCCGCATTTTTTAACATAGGGTGAGTTACTGAGGTGACATTCACCCTACGGAAACGCGCCGTCGCCCGCCAATCCAACTGTAACCACCACACGCCGTGAAATGAATTTCCGGCTATCGTATCACTTCGTCCGCAAAGCCGGACTACCGCCTTCTCGTCCGAAGCCTATGCCAATCGCCGCCAACCCAACCCAGTCCCGCCCTGGGGACGGACTACTCCTCGGAGCCGGGAATTTATTCCACGGTGACCTAGGGCTGCGCAATACACTCGCCTAACCCATGTTCCCCCGGACACCAACCCGCGCCGTGAAATGAATTTCCGGCTACGTATCACTTCGTCCGCAAAGCCGGACTACCAACTTCTCGCCCAAGGCTTATGCCAATTGCCACCAACCCAACCCAGTCCCGCCTTGGGGACAGACTGCTCCTCGGAGCCGGGAATTTATTCCACGGTGACATGCGGCCTATGGAACTGGACCTTCTCCCCGTCAGCATCCTCACCCACATTGCCCAGATCCTATGCGCATGCATAAAAACCATAATGCAACCCGCATATGCGCATAGCCACGCACTCCCAGTGCCCACCGGGTACTTCTATGATAAGGAGACGCTGACTATGCCGACGCACAAATTTCCTTCCCGTTTCGGGAAGGTGGCAATCGTGTCAGCGATTGACGGATGGGCAAATTCGCATAATGAATTTCAAAGATCCATGGTTTGTAGTCTTGCCAGTTCAAGCACTTGGAGCCGTAGGTTTCAACCTCCCAAACGGGACGCTGGGCAACATCCATCCCGCTCGCTCGCCCCGCCGCCCTACGGCTTGCGCACTTCGGGCAGCGACAGCAGTACGATGGTCGGCTTTGCTGGCAGCCTGTCTTTCGCCAGTGCATACCGTTCCGCGTCGCCCGTCACCACAGTCGCCTTGCCCTGCATTGCGGTCAGGTACTCGCTCACGGGATGCAGCTTCGTTTGGAGGTCGGGATTGTCGAACTTCGTCAGGTAATGCATGGGATAGATCACCTTTGGATGAAGCTGCTCGGTGATGACCGCTGCCTGTTTGCCGTCGATGGTATAGAACCCGCCGACAGGGATCATGAGCACGTCAACTGGCCCGCCGATCAGCTCAAGCTGCTTCTTCGTCAGCGCTGGCTGGCCGAAGTCGCCCAGGTGGCAGAACCGGATACCGTCAGCGTTGATCACCGTGATTGTATCGGGGCCGCGCTCTTTGCCTTCGACACCGTCGTGATACGCAAAGATCCTTCGGAATTTGATCTTCCCGGGTTTGCCATTCTGCGTGTAGCCGAACTCGCCTTCCTGGTAGCCAGGTTCGGCCTTTGGCTTGACGACATTCTCCGCGCTGATCGCAAGGTCTGTGTAGTTATGGTCCGGATGGTTGTGGGAGACGAAGATGACGTCCGCCCGCACGGAATGGTCCTTCAGCGGGTAGCCGACCATCGGCGACATAGGGTCAATCAGGAGGTTGACGCCTGCGACGGTTGTAATGACAAACGTTGCGTGACCAAGCCACGCCAGCAAAGTTCCTGTAAGAAAGCTCACATTAGTTCTCCAAGAGTTCCTTCAGGCTACCGATAATAACACTAGGTTTCAGGTCATCGGGAACCGAGCAGGCTTCTTCGGTGGTTGATACACCTGTAAGCACAAGCGCAGTGGCGATACCAACACGGTTACCGGCAGCGATGTCAGTATCGAGACGATCGCCGACCATCATGGCCTCGTCGAGAGACGCGCCAGCAACAGCGAGGATAGCCTCGAGGGCATGTGGTTCAGGTTTCCCGATAACAAGGGGATCGAAACCGACAGCCGTGGCCACACTGGCCACAATCGAACCGGCTCCGGGGATGGTGCCGTCTTCGACAGGGTAAGTGGGGTCGCGGTTGGTGGCAATGAACTCGGCGTGGCCGCGCACAATGCAAGCGTGAGCGTACTTTAGCTTATCGTAAGTGAAGCCGCGGTCGATGCCGACAACAACATAATCGATCTGGGTATAAGGTACTTGCTCGGGGACGGTGACAGTGTTGATACCCACAGCGGCAAGCTCTTCGGCAATGCCGGATTGACCGACAATGAAGACGGTCTTACCGACAGCGCCATGAGCTTTGAGGTAGATAGCAGTCGCATAGGCTGAAGTGAAGATCTTGTCGATTTCGGACTCTATGCCCATACTGGCGAGCTTAGTTTTGTACTGCTCGCGACTGCTCCCGGAGTTGTTAGTCAGATAGTAAATCTTGCGGCCAGCCTTTTTCAAGGCTGCAAGAGCGGAGATGGCGTCGGGAATTGGGGTGTCGCCACGGTAAAGGACACCGTCCATGTCGAATACGTAAGTTGTAATTTGCACGTTTTTGGAACCTGGTAAGTCTACTAAGCGTCGAACAGATGTCAGACACATGTCCGGTAAGTGAATTATATATAGATATTGTGGCCCAAGCCACTCACAAATAACATCAGGAGGCTAAGGATAATGGAACCAACCGTTGTCGGCACAGAGCGTGTATATGCCCTGCAGCATCTTGAATCAGGCGAGTTTATCTGCTTGCTTCAGGACGGTGTGGACTACCTAGCCTGCTTCTCGGATGGCGATACAGCACTTGAGTTTCGCTCGGCACTCGGGTTGCAGGAGCACGTCGAAATACGTGCATCACGGCTAGAGGAGTGTCCGTTCACGCACTTTTGGTTGAACGGTCAGAACGTCATTCTGCCAGCTATTGATGTGGCAGTAAGCGAAAGATAATTACCGTAATTTCTGGCGGATTTCGTGCATAGCGGCATGATCGTCTGACATTTTCGGAAAGAACCTTGAGCCCCGGGGAAAGACTCCCGGGGCTATTTTTATGCGTTCCCTGATGTTGACATCTTGAAGTTCGTGTGCTAACATGGACATTAGGGAAACGTTTCACCAATGATCGAAACCGATAAGCAACCGCGCGATTCCAAACCTGACCGCCAACCTACCCTCAAAGACGTCGCAGAGCGAGCCGGGGTTGGCGTCAGCACCGTATCCTACGTTCTCGCCAACAAGCCAAAATCCGTTGGCGATGATGCCCGTGCGCGCATTTGGGACGCAGCGCGAGCACTCGGTTACCGCCCCAACATGGCGGCACGCTCCCTCGTCACACGTCGCACCAACCTCATCGGCCTCTGGGTGCCTCAAGCCGCATCGTCATTCACCGCTGGCATTATCTCGCACATCCAGGCGCTTGCACGAGAAGATGGCTACGAAGTGCTCATCCGCGAACTCAATACTGCGAGCACGACCTCACATGCCCTTTCCACCGCCACGTGGAGCGTCGACGGCGTCATCGTCTTCCTCGGTGCCGCCGATCACCAACCCGGCCACGTTCACGATGCAGTCATGGGGCTCCCCGCCGTCAGTATGGGAGCGTTGCCCCTGCCCGGCACCGATTTCGTCGGCGTCGAGCTGACGACCGCCTCGCTTGCTGCGGTCCGCCATCTCGCTGCAATTGGCCGCATTCGCATTGGATACCTTGCTCCGTGTTCCGCGAGCTCCGCCGCAGACCAGCGCCGCTCAGCCTACGATACCGTCATTGCCGAATGCCGACAGTCCCCCATAATCGTCCAATCGCCTGAAAACACGAGGGCGTCGGCGTACGAAACCGTGCGAACGTTCCTCGGCAGCGGTGAATCGGTAGATGCGCTGTTCTGCTACAACGACGAAGCCGCACTCGGGGCCTACCGTGCGCTGCGTGACTTCGGAAAGCGCGTTGCAGCAGATGTGACGCTCATTGGCTGCGATGGCATCGAGGATGTGGAATACCTCGACTGGCCGCTAAGCACCATCGTCATCCCAACTGCGCAAATGTGCGCGACCGCGTGGCGCTACATGGCGAAACGTCTTGCCACACCCAACGCGAAGCCTGTGCGAAGCCTATTTTCCGCCCGCCTTGAACTGCGTTGAGCAATGCCATGGCGACAGATGTTGTAACAATGCTGTAACAAACCATCTCGTTGGTGAAACGTTTCCCTCGATTTCACCCAAGGACAAAATCATGAACAAACGCGATATCATCAAAACCGTACTCGACGGCAAGCGACCGCCCTATGTCCCCTGGTCGTTCAGCTTCACGCTCGAAGCCCGCGAAAAGCTCGCCGCCCACTTCGGAGGCGGGCTCGACGACTACCTTGACGACCACTTTCTCGGCCTTGGCTCGGGTATCGGCTCCTTCACCGAAGTGGGCCCCGATATCGTGCGCGATGTGTTCGGAGTCGAGTGGGACCGCAGCCAGGATAAGGACATCGGCATCGTCTGCAACCACGTCCTCCCTGAACCCACTCTCGACGGCTACACCTTCCCCAACGCCGCCGATCTGCCG
The DNA here is from genome assembly GCA_036504535.1 of Capsulimonadaceae bacterium. GTDB lineage: Bacteria > Armatimonadota > Armatimonadia > Armatimonadales > Capsulimonadaceae > JARLGU01. Next base: position 39,886 of record DASXUY010000071.1, on the reverse strand, counting down.
TACTTCCGCGAGATCCCCGGCCAGATCGAACGTGGCGGCGACCGCTTCCGCGTCTACAGCATCGGCTTTTCGCTGTATGAACGCGCGTGGACGCTTCGCGGCACCGAAAACCTGATGATGGACTTTTACGACAACCCCGAGTTCGTCGACGAACTGTTCAATCAGATAGCGGAGTACAACCTGGATCAGATTCGCCGAGCCCTCGAATTCGACATCGACGCTGTCTACTTTGGCGACGATTGGGGCCAGCAGCGCGGCCTTCAGATGGGGCGACGCACATGGATGCGCTTCATCTACCCCGTCCTGCAGCGAATGTACGCTGCCGTACGCAGTGCTGGCAAATACGTCCTCATCCACTCGTGCGGCGACGTCGACGAGGTGTTCGACGACCTGATCGATGCTGGCCTGAACTGCTTCAACCCGTTCCAGCCTGAAGTCATGGATGTCCACGCGCTCATCAACCAGTATCGCGGTCGTCTTGCGTTCCACGGCGGCCTATCGACCCAGAACACGCTGCCCTACGGAACGGTAGACGATGTGATCGCCGAAAGCAAAGCGCTCCTCGAAACCGGCGCTGCTGGCGGCTACATCTTCTCCCCCGCCCACGCCGTGGAAGGCGACGTTTCGCTAGAAAACATGATCGCCTTCATAGAGACCGCCAGGGCGCAACCTGGCTATCGATAGCATGCGTCGGCGCACCGCGAACCATCTGTGCATCCGATGAATCGGTGCCTGTGAAGGGAAGCTATCCCTATAGGCATGCCACAACACCGAACCAACCCAGCCTGGGGACTGGCCCGCAGAAGGTGGCACCACATGTTCGCGGTGTAGAAGCCGCGAAACCCATCGTGACCCACCCAACCCCGTCATCCCAATCGTGGCATAATGACGCTGTTTGGGGCCGCCTTTGAGGAGCTGGTCCCCGAAAAAACGTCGCCAACCAACGCCACGGAGCGGCCTATGCGCGTGAGCGCCAGCCGTCGGCATGCCTGGTTCGGCAAAGTTCTCGGCAAATTTGAGCAGTGAAGCAAATTCCACCAAGCAAGCTATTGACAAGATCATGGCCGTGCCTTATACTTGCGTTGTGGTAAGGTCGTAGTACACGATTACTACACGAAGCCAAAGCCAACACGATAGGACTGCGCCACTAGCCGTTGATAGCAATGCAGCGAACAGCAGAACGCAAGAATTTCACAGCGGTTGCCCCGTACCAGCGGATCGAAAACGACCTGCGCGCGCGCCTGGCACGCGGCGATTGGGCCGTGGGTACGCAGTTCCCCAGCAGGCGTGAACTCGCCAAGCAATACGGCGTCGAGCTCAAGACACTCCAGCGGGCCATGGGAGCGCTGCTGAGCGATCACCTGCTGAAAGCCGACGGTACCCGAGGCACCATCGTGCTCGCCCTGCCATCGTCCGCATCGTCCACAGCCACTGCCACCGACTCGCCAACGCAGGCAACATCGGTTCACGGAGCCAGGATCGGCGTGCTTCTCGTCGGCAAGGACCGGCACACGTGGAGCCACATCCTGCTGCGCACCGTCGAACGACAGGTCTCACGCGCTGGCGGCTCATCGATTTTTCGACAGCATGTGGATCCCGCTGCTGGAGTCGACGATCTCCTTTCCATCGGATGCAGCGTGATCGTTGTCGACGGCATCCACGCCAACGAGCAGTTCGATGCCGTTTGGCGCGCTGTGAATGGCCGCGTCCCAGTTGTGTTCGTCTCCAACGAGGACTTTAAGCGACCCGTTTTGACCGTTTACTATGACAGCTTCGACGCCGGCTATCAAGCAGGCGAATACCTTGTTAATAAAGGCATTCGCGACATCCTCTTCGTTGCTGGCGGCAACTACCCTTGGATCTACCAGCGCCTGAACGGCATCAACGCTGCTCTGGTCGCGCACGGGCTCCCGTCCGAGGCGTTGACGCTAACTTCGTCAATGCTGGGCCATGTTGACGGCCGCTACGAGGATGCCGGTCTTGAGGCCGCGTCTGCAGCATTCACGCGCCATATTCCCGAGGCCATCATCGCCTGTAACGACCGCACCGCCTTTGGAGCAATGAGGGCCGCCGAGCAGCGTGGGCTGGTACTGGGCGAAGACATTGCCATTGTAGGGTACGACGATGAGCCCGAATCGAGTTCGCGCGGCTTGACCACGTTCCAGCCGCCACTGGAGGAGATGGGCGTCGAAGCAGCACGGCTCGCGGTGAAGGCCATCACATCAGGCATCGCCAGCCAGCGAATCTGCCTGCACTCACACCTGATTGAGCGCCGCTCGACGACGAGCACCCGGAAAAAATTATACGCAGGCTCAATCGCCTGAGAGACTCGCAAGACTTGATAAAGGATCGAAGGGGAACTAATCCATGAATCGACGTAAAGCTTTTACTTTAATCGAACTTCTCGTAGTTATCGCTATTATAGCGATTCTCGCAGCTATACTTTTCCCTGTATTCGCAACGGCGCGCGAAAAAGCACGACAAACCACATGTGCCAGCAATGAAAAGCAGATCGGCATTGCGTTTATCCAATATATACAGGATTACGACGAACGATATCCGTTTGGTCAAGGCGGGTGTGGGGCATACCCTGGACGCGGCTGGGTGGGTGTCCTTTGGCCATACATTAAAGCCAAAGGTGCTATTGCCTGCCCGTCGGACCTCAATGCGAACTTAGCTAACTTTTCCTACGGATATAACACGAACCTCGCTGGTAAGGGACAAGCGATGACAGTTACGGTCACGGATTTTTGCGGTTCAACAGTGTCAGTGGGAGTCGCCGCTCAGGCCGCCCAGCTTGTCGCTCCTGCACGCACAGTAATGGTGCACGAAATGAGCTCGGCATTTGGTACGACTGCATGGACTACAAGCTCCGATTTTCAATCGGCCTCTTCTTATGGTCTTGGCCCAGGCTTCTTTGGCGGCAATGAGTGGTATACCACTGGCCAGATGCGCGGAATGATCCCTGTCACTGGCCCACCGACGACGGGCGGTGCACTACGTTCAGTTGACGGTCGCCACAACGCTGGCTCCAACTTCCTGCTCGCAGATGGACACGTCAAATGGTTCAAGCCAAACAACGTGTCTGCTGGACAGAACGTTGGCAACGGTCAGGCTAACGCCACTAACTTGTGCGACGACAACACCTGGCCGAGCAACGGCGTGAGTTTGACCGACGCGCACCAGGGAAGCTACGATGCCGCCGGAACGGGATGCAGCGACCCATCTATCGGCGCGACATTCAGCATATACTAAACCAACCCGATCAGCGACAGGCAAGGCTCGTCGCCGGTTCCTACACATCTCGCCTTCGGTCATTCGAGACCGTTCACCGTTATCAGTGGGCGGTCTCGCGCGGGCGCTTTGCAGTGAAGGCGATCACATCTGGCATCGCCAGCCAGAGAATCTGCCGGGACTCGCACCTGATTGAACGGCGATCGACAACGAGCACCGCTAAAAAACAATACGCATGCTCTTTGGCCTCAGACTCGCAAGAATTGAACAAGGATCGACGGGGGATCTAATCGATGAATCAACGAAAAGCTTTTACTTTAATCGAACTTCTCGTAGTTATCGCTATTATAGCGATTCTCGCAGCTATACTCTTTCCTGTATTCGCGACAGCTCGTGAAAAGGCGCGCCAAACCGGTTGCGCCAGCAACGAGAAGCAGATCGGCCTGGCATTCATCCAGTATGTCCAGGACTACGACGAAAAGTGGCCCCATGGCGAATACGTCTGTAGCGTGCCTGGCCGCGGCTGGCTTGGCCAAGTTTATCCCTACTTGAAGGCAAAAGGCGCAGGTGCTTGCCCATCTGACGTCAACATCAAGGCCTACAACTTCTCCTACGCCTACAATACGGCGCTCGCGGGCAACACTCAGACCCAGACCATTCAGCGATGGGACATGTGCCAGAGTTCGACGCACGCTGTCGGTGTTCCAGCAATGTCATCGCAGCTAGTGACGCCAACCAAAACGATTGTCGTTTTTGAAATTGGCCAAAACTGGAGCAACACAACGTGGAACCCTGAGGACGAGAGCGCATCCGCTTCGTCTTATGGAAGCGGCGGCGTTGGTCTCTACAACACCAACGAATGGTTGATGACGGGTATGACGCGCGGTATGCAGGGCATGGTTCAGGCTGGCGCTATGACGGTCGGGCCCGGCCAGTTCTTGCGCTCCGTCGACGGTCGCCACAACAACGGTGCCAACTACGTATACGCTGACGGTCACGTTAAGTGGTTGTCTCCGCTTTCCGTCTCCACAGGCCAGAACGTCTGCGACAGCGGACAGTGCTCGGCTAGCCTTAACAAGAGCACCGTTTGCGACGATAACCAGTGGCCCAGCCTCCAGGGTGGCGTCAAGACGACGACAGCCGGGCAGGGCGGTTACGACGCCGCTGGCACCCAATGCAGCGACCCAACCATTGCTGGCACGTTCAGCATCTACTAAATACGACCAGTCCCAGCAGGGCAGCCGCCGTGTAGGGACCGACCATCTCGCCTTCGGTCACGTGAGACCGCCCACCGATCACCACAAGTGGGCGGTCTCGCAGGCCGCCTAACGCTCGACGCCACGTAAGTGCACGACAACCCCAACCCAAACGCCGTCAGCGCTCCAATGCGCGGAAAGCATCCCATGTCCCGTCCCCGAATCTGCCGTGCACTTGTTCTGCGTGTCGCCGCTCTTCTAGCATGCGTCGCCGCGTGTGCCTCCTTGCCTGCGGCGAACGCCGCCAACATAGCGCCGTCTGCCTATCTGGTTCACGACTACGTCGCGGTAAACGAAGGCCGCGCCTGCGACCAGTACCTGCCTATCGCGTCGCGCCCCTGGGAAGACAACAAGCCCTTCGTTGAACCAGTCGCCGCCGAAATCTGGTTCCCGTACGCTCACCCGCCGACAGTCAAAGGCATCAGCTTCTGGGCGCAGTTCGACACACCCCAAACCGGCGAAATCCAGGCGTGGAACGGAGTTTCATGGGCGACTGTCGGCAAGCTGCCTGTGGTGACGGGCCGCGTGAGCGGCGTGCGCCGAGTGGTGTTCGACACACCCGTGACTACGTCGGGCGTTCGCGTGCTCATCACCAAGGTCGGCAACACCGACCACGATGTTCTGCACCTCACCGGTTTCGATATCCAGGGCGACCTTACCGCGACCACGAAGCTGTACGACCCCAACGACCTCGCAATCACCTGCGCCGCCAAGTGGAACGTGTTCGACCTCCCCACAGCGCCGCGCGTCGACGTCGCCATCGGCAACAGCGTCGGCGGCACGACGCGCTTGCGGGTTGTCAGCTCATGGGCCAACACATACGGCGACCCGGTCGGCACGTCCGACACAACTGAGCGCATGGATCTTGCGAAAGGCGCGTCGAAGTCGTTCGCCATGACTCTGCCCGCCAAGGAGCAGGGCCTCTATTGCGCCACCGTTTCCGTATACGACGACTCTCGCGGCATCCTACTGGCTCGCAAGCGCATCCTCGTCGGTTCGCGCGACCCCAAGATCTTCGACGCTGGCATCGTCCCATCGTTTGAGCCAGCCGGAAAGACTATCGTGCCCTACGCGCAGCACCTCAAAGAACTTGGCTGCCTCTGGACCGCCGAGCTTGCACAGTGCCCGAGCAGCCTCGTCCGACGCCCCGGTGAGCCAGCTTTTCAGGTGCTCAAGAAGGCGGGCACCGATGTGGTGGGTGCGTTCTTCTGCTACAACGATTTCGAGCCGCTTCCCGGCGTCTACAACTTCGCGTACTTCGACTGGATGGTCACGCAGGCCAACCGCAACAAACTTGGGCTGGATGTGGGCTTGTGGCGCTGGGAATTCGGCCCATCTGACCAGTACTGGCTCAAGGACGAGACTATCAAGCTGCGCGACGGTTCCCCCGGCACAGGCTGGAAGAACCTCTACAGCTTTTGGGGGCCGCAGTACACCGAGCACGCATTTCGCGCCGTCGAAGTGCTCGTGAAGCGCTACCGCAACTCACCCGCCGTCTGGATGTGGTACCCGCACCCGTTCGGCAAGGTGGACCACGACAACGCAGGCATCGAAGACTACTCCACTTACGCGTATGCCGCCTATCACCGGTTCCTAATGCTCAAATACGGCGAGATCGACAAGCTGAACGCCGCCTACGGGACCAGCTACTCCACCTGGAACGATATCGCGATGCCCGATCCGCTCTGGCGTGACCTGTATGCTAAAAAGAACTTCGTCGAAGGCACACGCGTGCTCGATACGCGGACGCAGTGGGACGATTACCTGACGTTCTTCCACGAAGACGGTATTCTCCGCTGGCGCGAGGGGCTCCTCAAGCTCGTTCGCGGCCTCGATCCCGTTCGCGGGTTTGACGGCACCGACGCGACCCACGGGGTAGCGGCGGCGGACAAGACTCTGGCGGCTGTCGTGAAGTATGGCGGCAGCGAGGGCGACGAGAATATCGAGGGGCTGCACTACACCCGCCGGTTCATCGGGAAGCTGCAGTACGATCTGCCGTCCCGCTACGAAGACAGTAGTCCCGTCATATACGGTCGCATCAAGGCTGACCTCGCCGAGCGCAGCAGTTGGGACGTCTACCAGGCGTGCTTTCTCGGCGCCAACCAGTTCAACTACGCGTTCCCGGTGTGGGACACCAGTCCGTTCTTTGATATGGTCTACTCCAATCCGCGAGCGCAAAAGATGGTGAAGCTCGCGGCGGCATCAACTCTCGTCGCGCAGCCAATCGCACACCTCCATTCGTTCGACACCGACACGCACGAAGGCGAATACGTGCTCAACGGCATCAGCGTCTACCGGTGGTGGCTCATGAACGGCTTCAGTCGCGCCATGCTAGAACCTGGGCGATTCTTCACCCCGTTCTCGGAAGGCGGCCCGCTGGCAAGACTCGACAACATGCAGGTCATCATCGACGATGGTTCGCGCATCATGTCGCTAACGACCATTGACCGTCTGGTCCACTTCGTTCGCGGCGGTGGCAAACTCGTTCTCCGCGCTGGCAGCGGCGAACGTCTCCCAGGCGACACATCGTCGACCTATCCTCTGCTCCGTGCACTCGGCTACGGCGATGTCGAACCGCTGTCCACCATCAATCCGGGCGTCGCGCAGTTAATTTTCCACCAGCACAACGGAGTATTCAATGAGCTGGGGTCGCTCCCTGTCCACGACTATCGCGTCCTCACTGCGCCCGCAGGAGGCAGCGTTATCGGGACCGTCAATGGACTGCCCGGAGCCGTAACATGGCCCGTCGGTAACGGCGACGTCGTGCTCATCGGCGCGACGGTTGGTTCAATCTCGGCGGCGACGCTTCAAGAGAACGCCGCAAGCTCTGACGCGGCGGTCCGAAAGGCGAACGACACCATCTTTGGCGACGCCGAAAACGAGCAAGCGCAAGCTGCTATGCTCATGATCCGCGACATGATGCGTTGGGCCGGTTTGAAGCGTTCCTTCACTGTAGACGATGGCTTCTATGGCTGCCTGAGGCAGAGCGGGGCTACGCAACTGGTCTATCTCTACAATCCCGGCGCTGCTGCAGGGACAGGCCTGCGCATCACGCTCCCCGCCGTCAAGAAGTACGCTGTAACACTCGATTCACTCACCGAAACGCGGGCTCTGGGCCAGTTCACTGGCGCAACTCTCGCGGCAGGTATTGTCCTGCCGACAATCAAGCATGCTCAGACTGTTCTCGTGCGAATTACCCCAGCGGGGCCGCACAAATAATGCCACTAAAGGAATCACGCTCAATGCACAACCACGCGCTACTGGCCGCTTCGTTAGCGGCGACGCTGCTTACCGCCACGATAACACCGGTTCTCGCGGCCGACACGCATGTCGATGGCCCGGCCCCCGGCAGCGGACCATACATGGTGTTCGCTCACTACATGCCGTGTTTCACGCCCAACGGCTACAACCCGAAGAACCCGTATTGGTGGAGCGCGCAGTTCTCGCCGGAACCTAACGCCAAAGGCGGGCTAACGTCGCGCCCCATCATCCATCCGCTGGACCTTGAGGACCCTGACCTCAGCGGCATGATTGAGGATATCAAGGTCGCCAAGCAGTATGGCATCGATGGCTGGCTTGTTGACGAGCTATGGGACGGCGATAAGGACAGCGGCCTCAACTACCGCAACACATGGCGCAAGCTCCTAAAAGCCGCCGAGATCGCTGGCGGCTTCAAAGTGGGCGTCATGCCCGACTACGCCACCCTTAAGCCGTCCACCATACGCCCGGAAGCGCGCGAACAGATCAAGGCGTGGGTGGACATCGGCATGAAATCGCCCGCCTTCCTCACTTACGAAGGTAAAGCCGTCGTCTTCCCTTACGGAGTGGCATATCCTGACGGCCGCTACAAGGACAAGGGCAACGAGCTTATCTGCGAAGCCGAAAAGCGCGATCTCGTAGACTGGTTCGCCGCGCAGGGGCAGCCAATCGCCTATGCCCCGTCCATCGGCGTCAACCATCCTACATATGATGTGCCGTACTCGAAGGACCCCGCCAAGGGCTTCCAAAACTACGCCTTCGCCGTGGGCTCGTTCACCCCGAGCGCAGGCGATAAGGACATGCAGCGCCCCCTCGACTACTGGCCTGCGTCGCTGATGCAAATGGGCGAGAATGCATTCGTCTACTACAACCGCGGCTGGAACTACAGCACAGGCAAAATGGACCTGTCAGAGCTCTACCGACACCGCTGGGAGTGGAACGTCGCCCACCGCGACCGCTACCGATGGATTATGCTGGTGACGTGGAACGACTGGGGCGAAACGTCGCTTGCCCCGTCCGTCAACCATTTCATGGCATGGCAGCCCATTACTCGCTACTACAGCGACTGGTTCAAGACCGGCAAGCAGCCCGCTATCAAGCAGGACTCTATCGAGATCTTCCACCGTCCGCATCCTTTTGACGCCAAGGTAACTCTTCCAGCTGCCCAGTTCCGCGTACAGGATGCACCGAACTTCCAACTCACCAAACCGAACGACGTTGTCGAAGCGGTGGCGTTCCTTACCAAGCCTGCGACCCTTGTCATCCGTAGCGGCGACAAGGTCTACCGCAAGGATGTGCCCGCTGGCCTGCAGTCGTTCATTCAGCCGTTCGACATAGGCGTACAGAGCGCTCAGATCGAGCGACGCGGCAAAGTGATCGCAACGATTACCTCGCCCGTACCGATCACCGCGACCCCAGGCCGCCAGAACCTGTGGTACGTCGGCGCCGACTCGCTTCATGCACCGCGCACCGCCAACACCTCCGTGTGGACTGATGTCGAAGGCAAATGGGCGGGTAAAGGCGACAAGAGGACAGGCAGCGGCCTGACGCTTACTGGGACAGCCATGGAACTCAGCGACTGCACCATCTCCGTAACCCTCAATGCGCCAATGAACTTCGAGGCCGGTGTCGCACTGCACGCTACCGACGACGGCAAGTTCCTCTACCGCTTCTCCATCAATCCCGGCAAAGATGGTGCCCGCTGGCGCCTCGTAAAGCTCGTCAAGGGAGCCGAAACCGTGCTGGCCGATGGCGCGACCACAGTCGGAACGCACGCCGTGCGCCTCGACATCGTCGGCGAATACCACATCGCCTACCTCGACGGCAAACCGGTCGCGCAGGTGTCCGATTGGCCCGATTGGAAAGACAAAACCCAGCAAACCTTCGGCAAATCCGCCCTCTGGGCCAGCGGCGGCAACGCCGAATTCTCGAAGATAAGCGTCGCTACCTACGACCCCGACCAATCGGTTGGGGTAAAGTAGGATAAGATCGCTCCAGGCCGCGCGGCCCTTTTTATATCTCGCTTCGCTCGGGTTTGGGCACTTAGCTGTGCTTATGAACCAAGCGAAGCGAGGTGATCTTGTTCTTTCCGGTCAAGAACCTGGTGTTCGAGCACAAAAATTAAAAACTTCCTACTGCCGGAGGCGGGTCCCTTTGACTTTTCCTAAAGTCACTCTTCAGGACCCGTCGGAGGCTTAGTTTTTAATTTTTTGATCGAACATGAATACAACAACGTAATGCCGGGGGCGCGGTACGTCCGCGTGCGTAGCGGCTGTAACTGCAATACGCCGCGCACTCTTCGGCCACAATCCCATAGCCTCTCAACCAAATCCAATCGGAGCACCATAATGTTCGCCCAATCCAGCACGTCACCGACCGCCGAATCGTCAAACCGCGCAGCGTGGTTCACCCACGACCGCTTCGGCATGATGATCCACTTTGGCCTCTACAGCATCCCTGCCGGGATATGGAAAGGCGAGCCGATGGGCCGCAACTGGTACGCGGAGTGGATACAGGTGCAGGGGAACTGGCCGCAAGGTATCCCGGCGTTTGAGTACCGCGCTCTCGCGGAGAGTTTCAACCCGGTGGACTTTGACGCTCGCGAGTGGATAAGCGAACTCGCTGGCGCCGGAATGGGCTACATCGTGGTCACATCGAAGCATCACGACGGCTTTGCACTGTGGCCGTCAAAGGTGTCCGACTACAACGTGGTCGACGCCACCCCGTTCAAGCGCGACATCATCGGTGAGATCAAGGCGGCATGCGACGAGTTCGACATCAAGTTCGGCCTCTATTACTCGCACTGGCTCGACTGGGACCACCCGTATGGCGGCAGGCCGCATGAAGACGAATGCCACTCGGAGCCGCGTTGGGCTCAGCCGTCGCAGGATCAGTTCGAGGTTTACTGGCAGGAGAAGAGTCTGGCGCAGGTGCGGGAACTCATAGAAGCGTACGACCCCAAGCTGTTCTGGTTTGATACATGGAGCAGTAACTCGACGCCATTTATCAACGAGCGCCGCATGGACGAGTTGATCGGCATGATCCGCACGATGTCGCCTAACTGCCTCATCAACAGCCGTATCGGCACATGGGGGCACTCGAAGGGCACCAGCGTGATCGACTACCTGTCGATGGGCGATAATCAGTTCCCGGACGAGACGCTCGCGCAGCCGTGGGAGACTGCGGTGACGATGCGCCATTCGTACGGCGACAACCAGTTGGACTTCAACTGGAAGAGCACGCGGGCGATGCTGGCGCAACTGACCGCAAGCGCGTCGCGCGGCGGCAACTACACGCTCAACTGCGGCCCAAAGGCAAGCGGCACGCTGTCCCGCCCCGAAGTCCGTCGCCTCCGAGAGTTCGGCGCTTGGTTCAGCGCCAACGGGGAAGCCATCTACGGTGCCTGCCCGAACCCGCTACCCGCGCAAAGCTGGGGCGAGATCACATCGCGCAAGCTTGATGCCGGCGCGACCTTGCTCTACCTCCATTTGACCCGCCCGCCGTCCACCGACACGCTCACCGTCGCCGGGCTCGCCACCGCTCCGTCGGTCGCATACGTCCTCGAAACCGGTCAGCCCCTCATTACGCGAGTGACTGGCGACACGATAGAAGTAGACATCCCCGCCGAAGTAGACCGCGACATCATCCCGGTCTTCGTGTTGAGGTTGCCGGGGTAACGGGAGCCGCTAATCTGTTAGTCTGTCGTGACCGAGATCCGGGGGAATACACAAGCCGGTGATCCCTGGTTTTATCTCAAGCGCGAAGTTATGGCACTCCGGTGCGCTGATAGGCCTCTTTAGCCCCGCAGGGGTGTTCTTCGTCAGGCCGGGAGTTCAGTCCCGGATAACTGTCGTGCAACTTCCTGTACGGCCCTACGGGCTTGGCAGCATCCCCGCTACAGCTCGATGACAGGCATGTCCGACGTCACATCGATTGAGCCGGGGCCAGCGTCGACGCACGCGGCAAAATCGTCGTGCAATGCTAGGCATGCGGTGGTCTTGAGTGCTATCGACTTCCTGGGCACGGCGTTCGTCACGAAGTTGAACGGTCCCGGCGTTGTAAAGACGCAGTTGTTGACGTTGATTGTGGTCTTGCCGTACTCTGGGATAGCATCGATGCCTCGGAACACGATCGCGTTGCGGCCGAGGTACGAGTTGGTCACCGTGATCAGGTCGATTGGCGTGTTGATGGCGACAAAGGGCAGCGCTTCGGCGTGGCTGATACGGATATTGTCGAACGAGATGCGCTCCTGACGCGGCACGTCCGCGCCAGGGTAGAACGAGCGGCTGTACCGGTCGTTGTCGAAGTGGACCGAAAACGCGGTGCGCGGCTTTTCGAGGAAGATGTCTCGGAACGCCACATTACGCACACCTGCGGTATACGTCACATCATCCTGCACCCACGCCCAAGCTATCCCGTCAAGCACCTCGATACCGCTCGTGTGGCGCGGCTGGGTAACCGACGTGTAGGCGACCCCGTCGGCGTCGGCCTTGACACGGTAAAGCCGACCGTCCGACACTACGGTGTCCGATTTTTGGACCTCGAGTCCGGGACGCCAGTCTACCCACGCACCCGCCAGTATGCGGCAGAAGAAGCCTGTCGTGTTCTCGGCGGTCAGGTCGTGGCATCGCTCGACGATGCCGTCCTCGATCCAGCCAAGCTCCGGGTTGCCCACATCGTAGTCGTGAGCGTTGAGCGCGATAGCATCGTCAAACGTCTCGAACACGCAATCGCTGATCCGAAACCGCTTGCCGCGCCCCAGATGAACACCGTCCTTCATCCCCTTGATGATCACGTCCACGACCACGATGTCCTCGAATGTGCAGATGTGGATGCCATACTGCGCCTTGCCGAGATCGTAACAGCGGAAGCCTTCGATGCGCAGGTCTTTGACGTAGAAGAAGCCCACCTGGCCATGCAGGCCAAAGACCTGCCACTCGCGGACATCCATGCCATTCACGATCACATTCAGCCCCTGGACAGTGATCGCCTCGTCGTACGTCTTGGTGAGCGCTCCCTTGTTGAGGATCACATGCGAGAACGGTCCAACCTCGTCCACCTTGCGCAGGAACACACCGGGTCCGAACCGCAGTGCTGTGTGCCCGCCGATAGTGACCGTCCCCGCGACATCGTAGACGCCGGGTTGGGTGACATTGACCGTCCCGCCAATATCAAGAGCCTGCTGGAGGGCGCGAGTGTTCTGGACGCCAGTGGCGTCCGGCGAAAAGCCATAGTCGGTAGGGCTGATCATGAAGGGTTCCTTGGGGACAGTGCATTCAGAGTTCCAATGCACCGGTCATAAGCTTGGGCTGGGGGCGTCGATACTATCTGCAAAGTGTGTGGTTCGGGGTGGAGACGTGGTGCCGGACGGCGCTGGCGAGGCCGCCTTTTGCGCCTTTGAGGTGCGGTACCGAGACCAGAAGCATCGCGGCATCGTCTTCCAACTCACTGGTCATCATTTCGCTCACGACCTGGTCCCACACATTATCCGCTATCGCTTGTAAGTCCTCGCCCTGAGCAACGCTCGCCAGGATGCATTCATGCAGCCGCTCCTCACCCATGATTCGTGAATGAACCCGTGAGCGTGCTTCTACGAAACCATCTGTAAGAAGAACGAGAATATCATCGGGTTGTAGGTAACACGTATCATTCTCAAATACCGAATCGACCGAAATCCCGACGACCGTACCCGTGGGCATCAGGGTCTCGATTGAGCGACCCTTGCCCCGAACAACTATCGGCGGCTCGTGACCCGCAGACGCGAACTCGAACCGGCCAGTCTCTGGTGTGAGCACGCCGTAGAAGAGTGTCACCAGCGTGTCGAATTGGTACTGGTGAATGAGCGCCGTGTTGAGCCTCGCGACGGTGGTCGAGGGCTCATCGCCGAGCAACGCGTAAGCGCGCAATATATTCTTAATCAACGCTGTCTGCGCGGCCGCTTCGATGCCGTGGCCGGTGACATCACCGATGAACATTGCGATTCTGCCGTCTTCCAGCGGCACGACATCCAGAAAGTCGCCGCCAATCCCGCGATCCGAAGACGCTGGTCGGTAGATCAGACCAGTCTGGACGCTGATCATTTTAGGCGGCAGGGCCGGGAGGAGCGACTTCTGCAACGTGCTGTTAATTCGGCGCTCACGAGCGAGAGACAGGACGGTCTCGCGCTGTAGCCGCCGCTCAAGCGTAGTATCCTCCACAACTAGTCCGATATGGGTTGCGTCGCCATTAGGGCCAGCGATTGGGAAGTAAGAGACCCGGAAATCGTTGAACGCATCGGGCGAGCCCGGAATGCGCAGGCGGACATCGCGGTTGGGCACCGTATTGCCTTCAAATACAACGTCGCGCACCCGGTCGTGCATGTCGGCGAGCTCGGGGTGCACTGCGGCCAGAGGCTGCCCGACCACATCGCTCTGAACCTTACCCATGATCATTGAAAGGTACTGGTTGTAACGTGTAATCCGGTCATTATGGTCCAGCAAAGCGATCCCGATGGGTGCATGTTCGAAGACAAACCCGATGGTCGCGTTCTGTTCGGCTACGCGACTGTTTAGCTGGGCTTCTTCGGCTGCTATCGAAATATGATCCGCGACGGACGCGACCAGGGCCACTTCCGCTTTGGTCCAATTTCGATGGCGGCTGCAACTGTGGACACTCAGAAGGCCGACAACGCGACCGTCGATTGTGATTCGTGAGACAACACACGAACGAACACCGAACATATCTCGCACAGCCGGGGTCATGCGCGAGTCGCTATAGGTGTTGTTGATCGCAAGTGCCTTGCCTGTCCAGTTCAGGTTTCGGACGGAATTAGGGGACGGAGGGGGCAGCACTATGCCCTTCATGCTTTGGCATCCTGGGAGAAGCCATTCATGTTGCAGCGACAGCATTTCGTCGCCAATCTCTGGCGAAAGAGGCAGGATGTACGCCCTGTCCACACTTAAGGCGCTACCGAGAGCGGCGACTGCCGCGTCAAGCACGCCACTCACATCTGTAGCATTACGCACTTGGTCGCTAAGGTCAGCGAGTGTTTCTGCCCTTTGGAGAGCGAGGCGCTCATTTTGGACGAGCTTGACCTGCCTGGCTGCGAGCACGCCTACACAGGCTTGACCGAAGATGTCGATAAGGTGGTCAGCAGTCTCGATCGCGTCGGCATGAGCAATCACTGCGCCAAGGGTTTGCGTGTCTAACAAAAGGCACGTTGCAGTGACCGCAAGTGTCCACCTTGGTGCCCGTAATCCCGTTGAGAGAAGAATGGGTACCACAAACAGGATGTTGATCGCGAACATGTCGGGCAGGGCGCGCCCAAGGGCGAACACCCCTGCGATACTGAGTATCGTGGGAAGGTAGCTCCACCATGCTATTCTGCGTGCAACTTTTGGTAGTGACATGGTTTGTGCCGGTGCAGGCACACTCGCTTCTGATATCAAATTATGGCTACGACTGGTTAGTCCGCTCTAAAGCCCCTCATCCTCAAGGAAACGCTCGGCACAGATCGCCGCCATGCAGCCGCTTCCGGCGGCTGTGACAGCCTGCTTGTATTCGGTATCCTGCACGTCGCCAGCCGCAAACACGCCCGGAACCGATGTCCTCGGCGTGCCCGGTGTGGTCACGATATAGCCGTTGTGGTCTGTCTCCAGCTTTCCGGCAAAGAGCGACGTGTTCGGCTGGTGACCGATCGCGATAAAGATGCCGTCTGTCGGGAGCACTTCCTCGTGGCCGGTTTTCAGGTTGGTGACGGTGACTCCGTTTACTCTGCCCGCTTCTACATCGTGGATCCGAGTAATCGCCGAGTCCCAGATGAAGCTAATCTTTTCGTTCTCGAACGCGCGCTTCTGCATAATCGCCGACGCTCGCAGGTGGTCGCGGCGATGGATGACGGTGACAGTCTTGGCCATACGCGTGAGGTAGTTGGCCTCTTCCATCGCGGTATCGCCGCCGCCCACAACGATGACATCCTTGCCACGGAAAAAGAAGCCGTCGCATGTGGCGCATGCTGAAACGCCCTTACCGTAGAGTGCGGTCTCTTCCGGCAAGTTGAGCCACTTGGCCGACGCGCCGGTTGAGATGATCATCGTCGCGCCGGTGTAGGTCTTGCCGCTGTCGGTAACCGCCTTGAATGGGCGCTGAGAGAGGTCGACACTGACGACGTTTTCGGTGACAAACTCGGCGCCGACACGTGCGGCCTGCTCGCGCATCGCCATCATGAGATCGGGGCCCATGATGCCATTCGCAAAGCCAGGAAAGTTTTCGACATCGCTGGTGATCATCAGTTGACCGCCAGGCAGATTCGGCGGACCGCCCTCGATCACAATAGGCGCAAGATTCGCTCGCGCGGCATAAATAGCGGCGGTGAGGCCAGCAGGTCCGGACCCGACAATCAGTACTTGTGTTTCTTCTCGCATAGTTTGCTACATCTATCGCTCGGGCGACGCCCGAACTGCCCGCAGGCGCTTCCTCTCATCGATTCGTGCAATATGATAACAGTGAGAACCCGACTGGAGTTCTGCTTTAATTATACCGTATGTCCGCTTCCCGTGCGGGTCGCGTGCTCCTCACAGCGACATGTCTAGTCCGCCGTTGAAAACGCGGCTTCGAGCTGCTCGACGGTTGGCAGGCTGGCCCGCAGCGCATCCGGGAGCGTTTCGGTGATTCGGTATTCGGACACGCCCATTGGGCTGGCAACGTTGCGCAGCGCATACTCGGCAACGAGGCGATTGTTCCCTTTGCAGAGAATCAGGCCTATACTGGGTGCGTCGTCGGGGTGCCGCAGTAGGTCGTCGACTACTGCCAAATAGAAGTTCATCTTTCCCACATATTCGGGCTTAAACTTGCGTGACGCTGGACCCCTGTCTCGCCGCAGACGGCTCGGTGATAGCTGGTTGCAGCCCTGGAGCTTGCTTCGAGTTAGTCTCTATCTGATGGACGAGAACATTGCGGCTCCAGCCATATTGAATCGCCGAGTGCGCATACCAAAGGCGCTCTGTCGGTTTAGTCAGCTTTTCGAGGAGCGCAATATTGTGGTACCAAGTCAATTGTGCAAGAGGCGCTTGCACAATTGACTGGTCCGACCATTCGGCGGCAAACGAGCGCATGTATTTGAGATTGCGAGACGATAAGCCAGTCATCTCTGGGAACTCGCGACGAAGATCATTGGAGAGGCGGTCAACCATTTTCGCGCCCCAACCCTGGTTCTTCTGTCTGCCAAGGATATCGCGGCCAATACTCCAGTAGAGCAGGACGAGTTCGCTGTTGACCGCGAGGCTTGCCCGGACGCGGGCCGTTTGAACACGCGCTTTAATGTCGCGCAAGAACGCATCGTAGTCCCGAAGGAAGTTCGCCACAAGTAAGGTTTCAGTTTCGTTGAGCTTTGTATTATCCACTAAACCAGCGCCTCGCCGCACCCTTGTCCTGCCGAAATACCCCGCCTCCAACCGATTCAGCTTCGCGCAGCCAGATCCTCGTCCCGATTGTGCTGCCACGCGTTGAACGTTGCCACCGTGTCCTCAGGTGAGAAAATCGCGTAGTCGACACAGTTCAACGCCGTAACTTGCATCTTTTGGAGCAGCGTCGCAACAGTCTCGATACCTGCCGCACCGCCTATCAGTCTGATGTGGCAAACGTACACGGGGTCGGGACCTAAGAAGATGACGATAGAGAAGTCGGTTCCCGCATAGCTAATCTGGGACACGTTGGATGTATTGGCCTCCGGTAAGACGCTCTTGATAATATCCACGATCTCCGCGCGGTCTACCAGTTGCTCAGGCTGATAATCGTTGGGGACATCCGCGAGCCTGGCAGCACCGGGAGGCAGTGTTTGAGCGTACACATCGTACGATCCGCCTCGCCTCTCTGAATCCGTATCGCCGCGAAACACATACGGCCACGCCGGAGCACGATCGTTGAAGAGTATTTGGTTGCAGCTTTGGCATGTGGCAAAATGCGACTCGGTCCACTGCCCGCACGACTGGCAGCGAATGGGGATACGAAGCTGCGGAACGCGAGGCCGAATGGCCAGCCAAATCGGGAGAACCAGTCCGCAGCCAAAGAACGTGAATAGACCCCAGACCATGGTCGCGAAACCGTCAACCCCACGCTTGGACGCGTCGATCATGACCCATACAGCAAATAGGATCGCCAAGCAAGCTCCTAAAAGTCGTGTCTGGTCGTCCATCGAGTACAGGAAAGAGCGCGGAAAGTCGAATTGTGAGGATTGATCGTAATAGCGAGGAACCATCTGAATTATTTCCAATAGTAAGCTAGCACATTAATTGTACCGCACACCCTCACCCATGCTAAAAGCCACCGGCCCCCGTGCAAAACGCACGAGGGCCGGCACCAACTCCGTCTCCCCTTCTCCTTATCGTAGGAGAAGGGGCTGGGGCTTGGGCCAGTCTTCTGGCCAGATGAGGTAGTCTTCCTCTTCGTCCCCCGGCTTCTTACAGCAAACTCCGCAACACAAACTGCAGGATCCCGCCGTTCAGGTAGTACCGCACTTCCTGGTCCGTATCGATACGCACCACCGTGTCGAACTCGGTGACGGTGCCGTCGGCCTTGGTCGCGCGGACGGTCAGCTTGCGCCCAGCGGTGAAGAACGTCGCAACGCCGTTGGTGAGGCCGACGATATCGAACGTTTCGTGGCCAGTCAGGCCCAGCGACTCGGCGGTGGTGCCTGCTTCATACTGCAGCGGCAGGATGCCCATGCCGACCAGATTGCTGCGGTGGATGCGCTCGCAGCTCTCGGCGATCACGGCGTTGACGCCCAGCAGGCGCGGGCCCTTGGCCGCCAAGTCGCGGCTGGAGCCGGAGCCGTATTCCTTGCCCGCGAGGATCACGAGCGGGGTCTTCGACGCCTGGTACAAGGCGGATGCGTTGAAGATCGACATCACCTCGCCGGTGGGAAGGTACGTCGTGAAGCCGCCCTCGGTGCCAGGTGCGAGCTGGTTGCGCAGGCGGACATTGGCGAATGTGCCGCGCACCATCACCTCGTGGTTGCCGCGGCGAGAGCCGTACGAGTTGAATTCTTTGGGGGCCACACCGTGCTCGATCAACTCAGTCAAAATGAGCCTAGCAAATACAAGGCGGAAGGGTTATGCTATACTTAGGCAGGTGCCGAACAAAATGAGGCGAAGCCTAGTGTAAGATATTTAGAAGGCACAAGGCAATTAATTCACGTTGACTATTACTTCTCAGTTTATGCGGTGAATACTATGATTGATGATTCCATTGTAGAAGTCTATGAAGAAAATCGAGCCACTGGAGTAGAAGCTGAGACGGAAGATGATTCTACTGACGTGATTCAGCCGTGGGATGCCAACAAGATTCGCGTCGACCCAAAGATGTTCTCGCTACGGCAAGTACTGGAAATGATCCAAGAGGGTGAGCTTGACTTAGCTCCAGATTTCCAGAGGCAGAACGTGTGGAAACCGCGGCAAAAGTGTCGTCTTATCGAGTCGATTTTCCTGCGCATACCACTCCCCGCATTCTACTTTTCGTCGTCAAAGGACGGTCTTTTGCAGGTCGTTGACGGGGTACAGAGACTGTCTGCAATTCGTGACTTTGCCAAAGACGATGGATACGAACTACAAGACCTTGAGTTTCTTAATGACGAACTTAGGGGCAAGAGATTTTCAGATTTGCATGGAACCCAATGGATGAGACGCTTTAATCTCACTCAGGTAATGGCCCATGTTATCGATCCTCAAACGCCTGATCGCGTCAAGTTCGACATCTTTAAGCGAATTAATACCGGCGGCAACCCCTTAAATGCCCAGGAGATTAGGCATTGTATGAGCGGTAAGAGGTCTAGGAGTTTCTTAAAGGAGTGCACGCAGCTACAAAGCTTTATCACTGCAACAAACGGTGTGCTAGCTAAGAACGTACGCATGGTCGACCGCGAAGTTGTATTGCGATTCTGCGCGTTTCGCGACATGGGGGCGGATAAGTATTTCGAATATGCCACGATGGACGATTTCTTAATGACGGAAACGGTGCGTATCGATAACGAGTTGTCCAGCGCACAGGTCACTAAATTATTGCATGATTTTGAACAAGCAATGGTAAACAGTTATGCGCTATTTGGTGATCACGCATTTCGAAAGTGGCCCATTTACTCAGATAAGGTAAATCCTTTTAACAAAGCGCTTTTCGAGGCTTGGAGTGTTGCGTTGGCTGACTATAGTACTGGCGACCTATTGCCTCGACGAGATCAAATCGTAAACGCTGCTCGGTCAATGATGACCGACAATCCGGATTTTATATCTGCGATCTCTGCATCGACCGGTGACCCGTACCGAGTTACTTTTCGATTTACAGTTGTCGACTATTTGCTTCGAGGTGAGCTGGATGCCATTTAACATTGTTGTGGAAAATTACAAGTGCTGGGAGCACTTGGATCTTGAGTTTCGTCCGCTCACGGTACTTAGTGGCCTCAATAACTCTGGGAAGAGTTCGGTCATACAAGCGCTCGTATTATTACGGGCGGTAGCAATAGGTGAACGTATCATACCACTTAACGGTGCGCATGGAATCGACCTTGGCAGAGTTGAAGACGTTCTAACTTATTCTGCAGACGCTAATATTCAGCTATCCGGTTCGTCGGAACCGCGTGGTCCATTTAGTTTTGTGTTTTCAACAACCGAAGAAGAACAACACGAAAGATACTTAACGCTCGAATTGGTAAACGGCTCTGCGCCTATCTGTTTTGCAAGTCAGTCCAATGTTGCCTTTTGCTATTTGTCGGCGAATCGAAGCGGGCCTAGTAGATTTCAGGCACTTCAATCTGTTCCACGTGAAGGAATGGGCCTAGGTGCCAATGGGGAATTCTCTGCAGACGTATTGAGCGCGCTTGATTTTCAACACAAAGTCAGGCCAACTCTCCAATGTATTGATACTTCTCTTAAGTCGGAAAAAACGGAACGGTTACAAGTTAACTTAGAGCGATGGATGCGTGGCATGTTTCCAAACCTGAATATTCGGGCTGATCGTAACGACGCTTCTGGCATAGCCACCTTGGAGTTTGGTCGCCAGTTCCATGGTGCCGAGTGGTTTAGTCCCACTAACTCGGGATTTGGCATTAGCTATGTTTTACCTATAGTACTTGCTGGCCTAATTGTTCCGAGCGATGGTGTGATTGTGGTTGAAAATCCTGAGGCGCACTTGCATCCAGCAGCTCAATCGTTCATAGGGCGATTCTTGGCTACTGTTGCAGCTAGCGGTGTCCACGTGATCCTTGAAACTCACAGCGATCATGTCATTAATGGGATCCGACTTGCTTGCGTTGACGAACACCCTATAAGGCATTCTGATGTATGCCTCTACAACTTCGTTGGGGCTAGCGATGGACAACCTGATGTCGAAAAAATTGAGATTAATGAGCGCGGTAGTCTGTCTACGCATCCAAAGTATTTTTTCGATCAATCCGAAAAGGACTTAGCGAGGATCCTTAAATCGAGAAAGATGGTGGCCTAGATGCCGCAGTTTCTCCTAAACCACGACTCCTTTTTGAACGTGGAAGCCACAGCGGATAATGTGGCGCATAGGCTTGGCGTGCTTCTTGGTATTTTGACAGCCGCGCGGGAAAGTCCATTTCGTGTAGCAATGACGGATAATTGCTGGTTTGCTCAAGTTACAATAGACTTCCGTCTAGACGAAATCCTTTTTGATCCCAACGATACAATTCTCGAGTATGACGTACGGATTGCATTCCAACAGGTTCTCAACGGCATTACGGAATTATCCTGTGACACGGTGGATGACGCGGTGGGCAATATTAGAGCTAACAGAGATGCCGTAGGCCTAATATCGTGCCCATCCACTTTTGAATGTGAAAACACCGATGGTATTGTTACAATTCGGAAAGAATCCGAAATTCTAAACTTCTATCGGCAGTGCTTTGAGATCGAAGATGTAAATGCAGATCGTTTTTTCGAACTCGGAACACTTGCATTTCCAGGGCTCGAATTTGCTCTGGAACATACTCGCTTTAATCGGTTTTCTGGTAACTACCGAGACTTGCGAAGAGTATCGGTAGTGCATCTAGCTGCAGTTAATGATGGATTTCGACGAATCCACGGGGAGTGTGCGGGCCATGCCGCGAATGTAGAAAATGCATTTAGAGCTGAATATCATGTAGATATTAGTAAAGAAAGCGATAACACTCATAGGAACAAGGCGGCTATGCACGAGCGCAATGTGAAAGTTGGAGCTATAACGCATTGTTGTGAATGGCACACCAAATTCGAGAAGACGAAAAACCGAATCCATTTTGACCCGAGTGCCAATCCCGATATTGCTGGCAAGATTCTTATTGGCATATTCGTCGATCATCTAACTGTATAGCTATCGTTTTGCCAGCCACCTCCGCGACTGTGCACACTTCATCGATGATAGCTCGCTGCCCCTTTGCCTCGTGCGCTGCTGTTCCATACCATATACAGCAGCAACTTCCATGTCCAATATCGCCGAACATTAATAGTGTGCAATCTCCATCTGTTTCGCAAGTCGCAATTTCGCGGCTTGGGATTAGCATAGGATAGCCAATCCTTTGGACGACACACCTACCGGGCGGGTGGTTCGACCCCCAAAACTCACAAAGTACAAAAAGAAATAATCATTGGCTAAATGAACTAAATATAGTAATATATGTTTGTATAACGCTTAACGGATCGGGCGTGAGTTACAGCGTGGCTACAAGCCCGCAACTTGGCGTTTTCGCTTACAATTTTGCGCTCCGTTGCGCAGTAGTTGCAAGCGACTTTCTAGGTTATTCGACCGTTATCGCTGATTTGAAGGAGAGAAAAAAGTGTTGCGCAAAAAACAGAATCACACTGCGGAATTTGCAACGCAACGACCGGCCAGCGGTGGCTTGCTTTTAGCTAAGCTTCACACCAGCCCCGACCACACACGTCGATCAGTCTGTGCGTTGTAATAGCGCATTGGGCGGAAGGCTGACATGCGCGTGGTCGCGAAACAAACACCGGCCCCCGTGCAAAACGCACGGGGGCCGGCACCAACTCCGTCTCCCCTTCTCCTTATCCTAGGAGAAGGGGCCGGGGGATGAGGTCTTCCTCCCCGGCTTCTTACAACAAGCTCCGCAGCACGAACTGCAGGATCCCGCCGTTCAGGTAGTAGCGCACTTCCTGGTCCGTGTCGATACGCACCACCGTGTCGAACTCGGTGACGGTGCCGTCGGCCTTGGTCGCGCGGACCTTGAGCTTGCGGCCGGTGGCGAAGAACGAAGCGACGCCGTTGGTGAGGCCGACGATATCGAACGTTTCGTGGCCGGTCAGCCCTAGCGACTCGGCGGTCGTGCCCGCTTCATACTGCAGCGGCAGGATGCCCATGCCGACCAGGTTGCTGCGGTGGATGCGCTCGTAGCTCTCGGCGATCACGGCGTTGACGCCCAGCAGGCGCGGGCCTTTGGCCGCCCAGTCGCGGCTGGAGCCGCTGCCGTATTCCTTGCCCGCGAGGATCACGAGCGGGGTCTTCGACGCCTGGTACAAGGCGGACGCGTTGAAGATCGACATCACTTCGCCGGTTGGCAGGTAGGTCGTGAAGCCGCCCTCGGTCCCGGGGGCGAGTTGGTTGCGGAGGCGGACATTGGCGAATGTGCCGCGCACCATGACCTCGTGGTTGCCGCGTCGGGAGCCGTAGGAGTTGAAGTCCTTGGGCGCCACACCGTGCTCGATCAGGTACTGACCGGCAGGCTGGTTGGCCTTGATAGAACCGGCAGGCGAGATGTGGTCGGTGGTGATGGAGTGGCCGAGGACCAGCAGCACTTTCGCGCCGGTGATCTCGGGCACCGATGTCGGGGCTTCCTTGGTGAGACCGACAAAGTACGGCGGCTCCTTCACATAGGTCGAGTCAGGCTCCCATGTGAACCGCTCACCGGTGGGGATCTGAAGCTCCTGCCAGTGCGCGTCGCCATCGTAGACGCTGCCGTAGGTGTTGGTGTACATCTCCGCCTGGATGGCGCTGGCGACTGTGTCCTGGACTTCGAGGTTCGACGGCCAGATGTCCTTCAGGTAGACCGGCTTGCCGCTATCGCTGATTGCGAGAGGCTCGTTGTACAGGTCGATGTCCATGCGTCCGGCGAGGGCGTATGCCACAACCAGCGGCGGGGACATGAGGTAGTTGGCCTTGACTTCGGAGTTGATACGCCCTTCGAAGTTGCGGTTACCGGAAAGAACGGAGCAGACGACCAGCCCCTTCTTCTCGATAGCCTGCGTGACCTCTTCGGGAAGCGGGCCAGAGTTGCCGATACAGGTGGTACACCCGTAGCCAACCGTGTTGAAGCCCAGCTTGTCGAGATACGGTGTGAGACCCGCCTTGTTGTAGTACTCGGTGACGACCTTAGACCCGGGGGCGAGCGATGTTTTTACCCAGGGCTTAGCGTGCAGCCCAGCTTCGACCGCCTTCTTGGCCAGCAGGCCAGCGGCAAGCATGACCGACGGGTTCGATGTGTTCGTACAGCTGGTGATAGCTGCGATCACGACGGAACCGTTGGACAGCACCTCTTCGCACTGCTCGGCGCTGAGGACCGAACCGGACGGACGCATGCCCTCGTTGTCGGCTTCCTGCTCCTCGGCGGTTGGTTCGGCAGGCTTGTCGGCTCCAGTGGCGCTGGCGACAGCGCCGGTCACCTTGTCGGCGATCGCCTGCACCGCGCTCTGGACAGCGGCGACAGCCAGCTGAACGGGCTTGCTCTTCGGGGTGGCGTTGAATGTCGCCATGGCCTCTTCGAACGATGCCTTGGCGGCGGTCAGCAAGACTCGGTCCTGCGGGCGCTTGGGTCCGGCAATGCTCGGGACAACATCGGCGAGATCAAGCTGGAGCGAATCGGTGTAGACGGCTTCGGGCGTCGCCGACGTGTGGAACAGGCCCTGCTCCTTGGTGTACGCTTCGACCAGCGCGATCTGCTCTTCGCTGCGTCCGGTAAGCCGCAGGTAGGCGAGGGTCTGCTCGTCGACCGGGAAGATGCCGCACGTCGCGCCGTATTCGGGGGCCATGTTGGCGATGGTTGAGCGGTCGGCGATTGACAGACCGGCAAGACCGGGGCCGTAGAACTCGACGAACTTGCCGACGACACCCTTGGCGCGGAGCATCTGGGTCACTGTGAGCACGAGGTCGGTGGCGGTTGAGCCTTCCGGCAGGTTGCCGTCAAGCTTGAAGCCGATGACCTGCGGGATCAGCATCGAGAGCGGCTGACCAAGCAGCGCGGCCTCGGCTTCGATACCGCCGACGCCCCAGCCGAGCACTCCAAGGCCGTTCACCATGGTGGTGTGGCTGTCGGTGCCGACAAGCGTGTCGGGATAGATCTGTGTGGTGGCGCCTGCGCGTGGGTTGGTGAACGCGACCCGGGCGAGGTATTCGACGTTTACCTGGTGCACAATACCCGTGTCAGGCGGCACAACCTTGAAGTTCTCGAACGCCGTCTGGCCCCATCGGAGGAACGCGTACCGCTCACGGTTGCGCTCGAACTCCAGCGACGCGTTGATATCGATAGCGCGGTCGGTGCCGTATGCGTCAACCTGGACAGAGTGGTCGATCACCATCTCGGCGGGCTGCAGTGGGTTGATCTTGGACGGGTCCGTGCCGAGTCGCGCCATCGCATCGCGCATTGCAGCGAGGTCGACCATGGCGGGGACACCGGTGAAGTCCTGCAGCAGCACGCGGGCAGGCATGAACGCGATCTCGCGGTCGGGAATGGCTGCCGGATCCCAGTTTGAAAGGGCGACAATGTCATCCGCTTTGACGGTATTGCCGTCCTCGCAGCGGAGCAGGTTCTCTAGCAGAACCTTCAGGGAAAACGGCAGTTTCGAGATGTCGACGCCGGGTAGGGATGGCAGTCGATAGATCTCATAATCCTGGCCGCCGACCGTCAGGGTGGTACGGGTGCCGAAGCTGTTCATTTTCATACCTCGAGTGCGGATTTTTGGACCCAGGCAGAGCCTGGACCCTTATCGCGCCGCGGACGGCGCAGAAAGAGTTGTGCCAGAGACTGGATTTCTGGCGCGTAGGACTTCAGGACGTACATCATCAGCGAATGATTCGCGTGTTATGCAACCATTATGAACGCCTGTTACGGAAATATCTATGATTCGACTAGGCTGTTTCGAGTGAATCGCAATCTAGTCGCGCGTGGGATCCAATTCCTTATCAGGTTGCACCTGCGGGCCAATGATTCCGAACGGCTGATCAGATGCGTCTATGTCTCCTTTTGCCCCTCTCCCTTCCAAGTCGGCGAAGGCGACGATCCGCTTTTCCCAGCCGCGCCTTAAGTCGCCAGGCTCTCGGCCGATATTCTTTCTTACTCCCCTCTCATTATCCTAGGAGAGGGGTTTGGGGGTGAGGTATTCCCTTCGCGGACATTTCGCGCCAACCCCTGCGGGCGCCCCCGAAGCCGCTTTGCGGCTCCTTTCCGAGTCGGCGAAGGCCGCCGATCTGCATTTCCCAGCCGCGCCTTCAGTCGCCAGGCTCTCGTCGGCCCATGGCGTTGGGCACATTTCAAATGTGATACAACCTTTTCCCCCTCTCCTACGATATGGAGGCGGGGGAAAGATAAGAACTTTTTGCAGTGGCTTAATCTTCTCTTTCACCCCTCGCCTTTCCAAGGAGAGGGGCCGGGGGTGAGGTAATGCCGCAACAACGCTTCTGCGTGGCATATCCGGCGATCTACCAAACATGCGTTAATTTCACCCTGGATTGCCGATCCCAACAGGAATAACCCGCCCTGATGGTCAAGAGGCATTGGGCCAGCGACACGCTGGTTGGTTAGGGTAGTGACGTTATGATTGTCGGGTTGCTGTTGTGCGTTGTCGTGGGGGTTCTATGGGCATCGAGCGGGACCATCTATAGTCGGGTCGCGAAATCGGGAGACAGCACGCTTGCGTTCCTTGCGTGCGCCACCGGTTTTAGCTTCTTCTTCTCGTGGCTCGGTGTCCGCGATTGGCATGGCGTGAGCGTCGATGCGACCTCCCGGTTGCCGGAGTTGGTGGCGCTCATGGTGGTCGGGGGCGCGTTCACCGGGTTCTATCAGCAACTGATGATCACGGCGATGGTGCGCGGTCACAACGCCGTCGCGTGGACCATCGCACAGTCTGCGATGGCGATCCCGTTCCTCGCGGGCCTTGCGATCTGGCACGATTCGCCGCCAGCAAGCAAGATTGTCGGCGTCTGCTGCCTGCTCGCCACCGTGGCGATACTGGGGGCCGCGAAAACGTCACGCAGCGAACTTGCGACAGCGTCTACCTGGCTGCCGCTCGTGCTCACCATGTTTGTAGCAAACGGCGTGGGGCAAACGCTTACCACGGTGCCGTCGCGGTGGCCGAACTGGACCGACACGCACCACCTGCGGGTCGCGCTCTCGTTCACCGGCGTCTTCGCGGTCAACGGACTCGTGGCTGCATTCACAAAGCAGCGCGTCACACGCGCGACGGTGCTCTTGGGACTGTTAAGCTCCGCTTTCGTATTCACGGCGCAGATGATCATCTTCCCGTGCATGGATATCCTCCAACGCTACGGAATCGTCGGCATCTGCTACCCGCTGGCGTGCGGAAGCACCATCATAAGCTTCTCACTCTACAGCCTGCTGGTGCTAAAGGAGCGCTTCCAGGCACGGGAAACGGTGGCGATCACATTGGGGCTCGCAGGGTTGGGGCTGATGATCATAGCGGGGCGGTAGGAAGGCCGATTCCGTACTGCATCCGCTGAAGCGGTGCCTGTGAAGTGCAGAGCGCCCTCTGGGCTGAGATTTGTGGCGCACGCGTTGAGCTTGGCGGCTTGGTGCCGTGGGAGGCACTCAGGTAAAATTAAGCCCTACAAAGCATCAAGCGGCAAGGTGTGATCGGACTCGAATATGAACCAAGGGGAACTGGATAGAGCGTTAGCCGAGACGGCGTTCGAGGGGACAGTTGAACAACTGCGCGCCCTTATTTCGCTAGGGGCGGACGTAAATACGACGCACACCGATACGTCGGCTCTTGAGAATGCGATTGATGCTCATAATCTCGAAAATGTCCGACATCTAGTCAATGCTGGCGCTAACATAAACCAGGCAAATGGTTATGATGGATCCACGCCATTGATAGTGGCAGCTCACAGGGGCCAAACTGATATCGCGGAGTTTCTGCTGAATAATGGCGCGGAGATTGAAGCCACCGACGGAGGGTGGCATACTGCTCTTGCGGGTGCCGCAGCTAGCGGTCACTTGAAGATGGTGGTATTACTCATCAATCGTGGGGCCGATGTTAACGGCAAGCATATTCACCAAGATTCACCGCTCCACAGAGCTTCCTATTCTGGACATTTTGAGGTTGCAAAGTTTCTGCTCGCAAAAGGAGCTAGCGTCGAAGGAGGGCAGTCAGGCATAACTCCATTGCACTGTGCTGCTTCGGGCGGTCACATTGCTTTGGCGGCGCTCCTGCTGGATAATAGGGCGGGGTTGAATACGAGAGACTACTTCGGGCGAACCCCGTTGGCTATGGCTAGGGAACAGTCCCAAGCACTTATTGCTGAATATCTCCACAAGCGCGGCGCCGTTGAGTAACGGAGGGCGGACTATCTTGGTGCTGCTACTTTGGTTGACTACGAGCCCCACAACACCATCGCCAATCGCTGCATAGCGCACTCCGTCTCCGAGTGCACGCACATTTTTATGTCCAACATTCTTATGTACGGTACGTTCAAGCTCTTAAGGGCCGTAGGTTTATCGAATTGACTTCACTAAACCGTACATATTGCAACGAGGGAAAACCCGGTCCACACTCTGCCACCTTCTTGTGGGTCGGAGACCAACTAGCCATGGCTTTCAAGCCGTGGTGGTAACTATTCGATCAACCTACGGAAACGTCGGGCATCGTGTCGCCAACCCGCCGCAGACGCTCCTAGCCCAACGGGCGATCTGGTCTCCATAGGCACCGCTTCAGCGGATGCACGCCCCATGACCCGCGCCATAGCCCGCACCTCCCGCCACCATGTTGTCAACCGCCGTTATTGACACCAACACATCTGCCTTCGGGTTAGCCACAAATTTCCTTCCCGCTGCGGGAAGGTGGCACTCGTCTCGGCGAGTGACGGATGGGAATTTCCCCAAACACCCCTTTACAAATGAACATATGTTCGTATATAATATAACCATAAGGAAACGACATTAGCGATGAGGCGCAGTTTTAGTCGACTCACCGCACCAACCCGAACTGGAGGCTAATACGATGGCGCAAGAAACACAATGGGAAACGCAGAAGGCCCTGCTCGACGAGTGCGAGAACAACATCCGCATGGCGCGCAGCATCATGTCTACTACGCGCGGCATGTGCCCGGAGCTCAGCGACGATCTCCTCGCTGCGCTTGTCAAGGATGGTTACACCCAAACCGAGATCGCGCAGCGATGGCACAAGTCGCAGTCGGCGATTTCCCGGCGAGTCGCGCGCATCTATGGCGACAGCAAGCTGCCCTACGAGAAGATGGTCTCGTCGGACCCGATGATGAACAGCCTCACGAACCCGTTTCTTACCGCCGAAGCGGGTAGTAAACTCTGGGACATCAAGACCAGCTACGAGCAGAACTACGTCCGCCTGTTAGGCGCTTATAACGGCAGCCTGAGCGGCCACGACCGCATTCGCGCTCTCGCCGAAATCCGCAAGCACGTCGACGCCAGCCATCATGTCATGAAGGACATCTACAGCATGGAACGAGTGCGCAAGTTCGTCGACGACGTCATCGACATCGTCGGCCAATGTGACAAGCGCGCCCAAACCGAGATACGCAACGCCCTGAAATCCCGGCGCGGCGAGCTAGCCCAACTCGCAGCATTCCTGGAGCGGGCTGATAAAGCAGAACTCGACGGATAATCGAGGCCAGAACGCATAATATGAGCCAGATTATCGCGCATTATCCACCGTTATTGATACAAGTGAGCACAAAATATGAAAAACGCATACCCACCTCCTTTTTTACGATTACCCGCCGGGGGAATGTCGGCGAAGCCGTCACGACTCCACGGGGGAACGAAGCGCAGCTCATTGCCCACACCGATTTCCTTCCCGCTTCGGGAAGGTGTCAGTCTGGCGCAAGATTGATTGCGCCAGGCTGACGGATGGGCATCATCGAATCCATCACACCGCGCATCCGCGCAGTACAATAAAGATATTCCCGCCGCCGCTTTCCGCTTTTGGAGGTTTGATTTGAGTGTAGAAGATGAGATCGCACAATCACTAGGACAGGACAACACAATGCAGCAGCTTCTACAGCAATATTTCGGCTTCAGCGAGTTCAGGCCCGGGCAGCAGCGCGTCATCGAGGCTATCGTCGAGAAAGGCGCGGCGCTGGCCGTGTTCCCGACCGGCGGCGGCAAGTCGCTCTGCTACCAGCTGCCCGCGCTGTCGTTCGATGGCGTCACCGTTGTCGTCTCGCCGCTGATTGCGCTCATGAAGGACCAGATCGACTTCCTGCAGTCGCGCGGGATCGCGGCGGCGCGGCTCGATAGCTCGCTTGGCGTCGACGAGGCGCACCGGGTGAACGATCAGGTTCGCTCGGGGGAGTTGCGGCTGCTCTATGTTGCGCCGGAGCGGTTCAACAACGAGCGGTTTCTCGCGCTCATGAAGCAGTCGAAGATATCGCTGTTTGCGGTGGATGAAGCTCACTGTATCTCGGAGTGGGGGCACAACTTTCGGCCCGACTACCTCAAGATCGCCGAGATCTCCCGCGAGATCGGCGCGGAGCGTGTGCTGGCGCTGACCGCGACGGCGACTCCGGAAGTCGTGGCCGATATCTGCAAGGCGTTCAACATTGAGAGCAATGCCGCCATCGTGACCGGTTTTTATCGCCACAACTTGATGCTCGCGACTTCGCCTGTCTCCGCTCCCGACCGCGACAAGCTGCTCGTTGCCCGCCTGCGGAGCCGCCCACCGGGGCCGACTATCGTGTACGTTACCCTGCAAAAGACCGCAGAGCGAGTTGCGAATGGGCTTACTCTCGCCGGATTCGAAGCTCAGGCATACCACGCGGGCATGGAGAGCGAGGCGCGCCACGCCGTCCAGGACTGGTGGATGCAGTCCGAGAAGCATATCGTTGTAGCCACGATCGCGTTCGGCATGGGCATAGACAAGGCCGATGTGCGCTACGTTTACCACTACAACATGCCCAAAAGCCTGGAGAGCTACAGCCAGGAGATCGGGAGAGCGGGCCGCGACGATAAACCGTCGACGGTGGAGATGCTGGCATGCGCTGACGACCTCTCGACGCTGGAAAACTTCGTCTACGGAGACACGCCCACATTCGAATCGCTGCGCGGGCTCGTCGGCGAGCTACTGTCGCAAGGCGACGAGTTCGATGTCAGCCAGTTCGACCTCTCGTACCGCTATGATATCCGCTCGTTGGTGCTGCGGACGGCGCTAACCTACCTCGAACTCCTCGGCGTGCTACGCCAAGGAACACCGTTCTACGCTGGCTACGAGTTCATGGCGCTGCAGGACCCGGACTGGATCACAGCACAGTTCCAGGGCGAACCTGCGGCTCTGGTGCGAGACCTGTTCCAGAAGTCGAAGTTCGGCAAAAAGTGGTACTCGCTGAAACCGGACGAGTTCTCCGCGCGCACGGGCCGCGAACGTCGCCGCGTCACGAAAGCGCTGGAGGTGCTCGAGGAGCGCCGCTGGATCATGACCCGCGTGTCCGAACTGCGCCATCGGTACTACAAGCTTCCCGGTGAGCACGATGTGGACGCGCTCGCAGCAGAGCTTGAGGGACGCTATCTGCGCCGCGAGACAGCTGAGCAGGAGCGGCTGCAGCAGGTGATTGACTTAGTGACGCACGACGGCTGCCAGACCAACTACCTCGTCGCGCACTTCGGCGAAATCCGCAGCGAACCGTGCGGCCACTGCACCTACTGCCGCACCGGCAAAGCGCAGCAGATGCTGCCTGTCAGCGGCGCTGTAGACGTGCCCGGGGCGCTCGATATCGACGCTCTGCGAGACCTGCGCATCACGCACCCTAAGGCACTGGCCCAACCGCGCCAAGCCGCCCGCTTCCTCTGCGGCCTCACCAGCCCCGGCATCTCGCGAGCCCGGCTAGGTCGCAACCCTCTGAACGGTGCCCTAGAAGAAGCCCGCTTCGCGGACGTGCTGGCATGGCTGGAAAGCGAGAAGGTGTAGGGGAAGGCGATAATACCTCATCCCCGGCCCTTCTCCTACGATAAGGAGAAGGGAGTAAGATCGTCGCGAAGCGACACATGCACGGAGTCCCGTGACTTTGCCGTCTTCGGTACGAGGGACTTTTCACCAAAGGTGAATCTTCAAATAGCCCGGTACTTCGGGTGCCCCTTGGGCGGCCATCTGCTTTCTGGCTCCCTTCTCCTTATCTTAGGAGAAGGGCTGGGGATGAGGTTTTTAGTACATATTTAAGGAATCACCGGCTCAATTTCGTCGAGCGGCTGCGGCGCGGGTGTCGCGGGCGTCCCGACGAGCTTGCTCCACGTGAAGCCGTAGAACGCGATAAACACGAAGCAGAAGAGCGGGACGATGAAGCCTTTGGACATGTTGTACAGGTCGCCGATATGTCCCATCAGCTTGGGCATGAGCGCTCCGCCCATGATGGCCATAACGATAAACGAACTCGCGCTCTTGCTCTTCTCGCCGAGGCCGCTGATACCGAGTGCGAAGATGGTCGGGAACATGATCGACATGAAGAAGAAGCTCAGGAACAGGGCAATACAGCTGATCCAGCCGATCTTCAGGAAGATCACGAGCATCAGCACTGTGTTCGCTACGGCGAATATGCCGAGAACGCGAGCCGCATCGAACTTGCGCATCAAGCCGGTGCCGACAAACCTGCCAAGCAGGAACAGAACGAAGCCGAACGCCGACAGCAGACGCGTAGCGCCCGCCTCGTTGACGAACCAGTTGCCGTCGCGCAGGGTGGCGCCGCCGGAAAGCAAGCCGACCGTCGCAAGCTGCTGCGTGATCGGCGGGATCTCGGCGACGATGTAGTTGATGAAGAAGCTGAAGATACCGGCCTGTGCGGCGACATAGAAGAACTGAGCCGCCACCGCCATAGTGAAGTGTGGGTGCGACCAGATCGACCGCGATGGCGAATGACCACCTGCCGCGCCTTCGTAATCGTCGGCGGGGACGATATCAGGCATGTACGCCATCGCGAAGACGCCCGCCAAAAGCAGCACGACGATTGCAATCGTGACGTACGGCACGTAGATTGTTTGGCTCGCGGCGGCGACATCGCCTTGCGAGTTGTAGAAGAACAGGCCGCCGATGATTGGGCCGAGGATCCATCCGATACCGTTGCACGATTGCGCGAGGTTGATGCGCATCGATGCGAACTTGCGCGGCCCCAGCACGGTCGTATACGGGTTCGCGATGGTTTCGAGGAATGTGAGGCCCATCGCCAGCGCGAAAACGCCGACAAGGTACGCCCAGAATGCGCCGATATGGCCAGCCGGGACGAACCAGAACCCGGCGGCGCTGACGATGCACAAGCCTGTGATGATCCCGCCCTTGTAGCCCAGCTTCTTGGCGAAGTAGCCAGCCGGCAGGGACATGAAGCAGTAGCCCATGTAGTGGGCGAACTGCACCCAGGCCGATTGGCCTTTGGACAGGTGGAGCGCGTCCTGGAAGTGCTTGTCCATGACGTCTATCATGCCGTTGCAGACGCCCCAGAGCAGAAAGAGCGAGCTGACAAGCGCGAACGTGACGCCAACATTCTTGCCGTCGTCGGTGACGAACACGCCGCGGTTGGGAGAAGGTGTTGAGATACCAGTCATTTTTTCGTCGCTTTCCGGTGCGGCAGGGTGTCCCTGCACCCTTGTGCCGCTTCGCGGCGTCGAGTTTCGACGCTGTGATTTGTAGAGGACTATTGATAGCGCACCGTTAATCTAAGTGCGTAGACCTATATTAACGGACGCTCCGCCGCATGTCAAGCTAGACTGATGATTATTCGCCGCGCAAGCAAAGGAACACAATGAACGTGAACAAATTGATCGTTGCAATCGCTCTCGTAGCCACATCGCTGTCACCGATGGCCACAGCTGCCCGTGCAGCCGACGCGCCTACCGTTCACCGGGAGGGCATCGAGTGGACCGACGCGTGGATTGTTGACGGCAACGGCACAACCTTGCCCCGAGTCCTGCTGATCGGCGACTCGATCACACGGCAGTACTACGCAACCGTCGCCCAAGGTTTGCGCGGCACTGCGTCGGTTTCGCGCGTCTCAACGTCCCGCTCCGTCGGCGATCCTGGTCTCGTAGACGAACTCGCGCCCACTCTGAAGGCGTACAAGTGGGACATCGTCCACTTCAACAACGGAATGCACGGATGGGGCTACACGGAGGACGAGTACAAGAAGGCTTACCCCGATGTGATCGCCGCGATCGCAAAGCTTGCCCCCGGCGCGAAGATCATCATCGCGCTCACGACGCCTATCGTCGACGGTCCGGACAAGAGCACAGCGAACCCGCGCACCGACCGCGTCATCGCCCGCAACGCCGCCGCGAGCGCGTTTGCCGCGAGCAAGAACCTGCCCGTTGACGATCTTTTCGCAATCGCCAACGGCCACCCAGAGTACTTCGACGGTGGCGGTATCCACTTCAACCCCACCGGCGTCCCGCTCGAAGGCGCTCAAGTTGTCGCCGCAATCACGCCATTGCTGCCGAAGAAATAGCAATGCGTGTCAAACCAAACCGGTGTGGCAAGACTGAATTTACCTATCGCCACCCTTTTATAAAAACGGCCAAGCGGCCCGAGCGTTCCTAAACTCTTGATCTGCATCTATTCGCCGACTCGCGCAACGAAGAACGAGCAACAAGGATAACGACAATGAACTTCAGCTCACCCAAAGTAGCCCGCACCGTTGCGTGCGTCGTCGCAGCGGTACTGCTGACCGCTGCCGCGCCGCGCGCCTATGCTGCCGACCCGACTCCCGTAGCGTGGCCGGGGACCGTGGGGTCGTTTGGCGGTTATGTTAGCCACAACTTCCCCGTTGACGGATGCAACGCCATCGTCGTCGAGCCCAAGGAACCGCTGCCTGGCAGGCCGTGGGTGTGGCGTACCATGTTCTGGGGCGCGTTCCCATCTTTCGATACAGCGATCTTAGCGCGGGGCTACCATGTGGCGTTTGTCGATGTTGGCAACACATTCGGCTGCCCGGCTGCGATGAAGCACTTTGACGCGTTCTACACCGAAATGACCACAACCTATGCCATGGCAAAGCGTCCCACGCTCGAAGGGCTCAGCCGGGGCGGGCTGTATGCTTACCGGTGGGCCACCGTCAACACAGATAAGGTGGGCTGCATCTATGGCGATGCGCCAGTATGCGATATGAAGAGCTGGCCCGGCGGCAAAGGCAAGGGGAGCGGTAGCGCGGGCGACTGGCAGGCTGCGATTCGCGTTTACCACTTCGCCAGCGAACAGGAGATGCTCGATTTCAAGGGCAACCCTATCGACACTTTGGAGCCGATCGCAAAGGCGAAGATTCCGATCATCCACGTGGTAGGCGACACCGATTCTGCGGTTCCGCAACCCGAAAACACCGACATTGTTCGAGAACGATACATGAAACTCGGCGGCAAGATCGCGGTTATCGTCAAACAGGGCTGCGGCCATCACCCACACGGCCTCGTCGACCCGACCCCGGTGGTCAACTTCGTCCTCGCGCACACCGCTGGCGGACAGGTGGCCAAAGACGCCAGCGCGGTCGCGCCAAAACCGGGAGAAGTCATCCTCCTAGCGCCAGCGCAGTGGGACCCGAAGCTAATATCGTCACCGAAGTAGAAAAGGGTATCTTGCTAGCCCGCTTGCGGGCACTCTGAGTCAGGCCGCTTGCGTCCGTCGGCGGACTAGGCGTTCCGGCCCGGCTGCGATGAGGCGATGGCGACGGGGATAAGGGGTAATTAGTGTGGTCCGCAACAATGAGTAAAATTGACACTCTGATTGTAATAATTTAGTATCGAAACCACACCAAACCGCCGCCGTGGGAGGGTACGCTTCCTCATACGCCAGTGACGGTGGGCAGATCGCGCCGCCGTCGCTCCTTCCTGCTCGACGAAAGGTGAGGTTGCCTTATGCCCCGCATGACACTGATGTTGCGATTCGTCTGCACTGCCGCAGCCATGACACTGCTTCCGCATGCCGTCCAGGCTGCGGCTCCCGATGCGCCCCCGGCTGGCTTTACGCAGACTCGCGCAGTAACGCTGCCTGCCGCGAACCTGCGGGGATACGGATCGCTGGCGGGATACTTCGTGCAATACGCCGGTGCGAACGGTGCGCAAGGCTCGGTGACGACCATCCGCTGCGACAGCGAGGCGAAGGCGAAGATTGTCCACGCCAAGTATCTCAGCGACCTGCACCTTGTCGGTACCGTCAAGGACGACAAAGCTACCGTGGCTGGCCTGAGCATTCCGTTCGTCGCCGTCCCAGACCAGGGCGTCGTCACGGCTTATCGGGACACTGTGCGGGTGGTCGTTGTCGCCGCTAGCGATGTGGCCTCTCTACAAGCGCTGTTGGTCCAGCGCGCGGCGACGCTCAAAACAGCGGAGCTGACGGCGACCGGGTCCGTTCCGATGTACCTCGATTCGTGGGACAAGCATGGGTTCTCGTTCTACTATTGGCCCGTCCAGACACCAACCCCAAAGCCTGGCGAGCGGTGGATGGACTGGAATAAATACAACGTCCTCGGCGAGTTCGATTGGGCCAAGAAGTACGGCGAACCTGGTCTCGTGTTC
Organism: Capsulimonadaceae bacterium; assembly: GCA_036504535.1. Classification (GTDB taxonomy): domain Bacteria; phylum Armatimonadota; class Armatimonadia; order Armatimonadales; family Capsulimonadaceae; genus JARLGU01. The sequence goes on along the minus strand of DASXUY010000071.1, from coordinate 3,415 downwards.
TGGCAGAATTCCGACCATGTCGACTTCGCAGAGGGCCTCACTAATAACAACCTGTGGGAGTTCGGGGCACGCGCCGCTGCCAACCGTGGATTGCCAGTGATCGTCAACACCAGCACCAGCGATACGACGTGGCTGCTTAATCGGTACCCTGACGATATCCAGAAGAAGATGCCCGGCTACTCCGGCGCATTCTATACTCCTGGCGACGCAGGTCATGCAGGTAAGGGGCATTTCGGTTGGAGCGCTGGCGCCGGGCTCGATGCGGAGCTGTCGATGATGCAGCAAACCATCGCCGAGTATTCGAAAAAGCCGACAACCATCGAATACCTGGAGCCCCACGGCGAACTGCGCCACGGCGATCACGACATCCTGAACGAGTACGGCCCCAGCGCCGACCGATCGTTCCGTGACTACCTCAAAGAAACATACAGCACCCCAGCCGCCGTTTCGCAGCGCTGGTATGGCAAGCCCGACGCGATCCGCTCGTGGGAGGCGGTGCGCGTCCCCGAAGTAGCACACTTCCTGGGCTTCACGGACTCGTCCATCGACCTTGGCGGCGAGTGGCGAACAAAGTACGAAGAGTTCGCCGACGGCAAGGCGATGCCCACGAATCCCACCCCAGCGGAGTGGTACCTGCCCGCGACACCGGATACCGACTGGCCCGTCGTGGTCGCGCCAACGTCCGACGCTCAGATGTTCCTGCCCCGCCGCCCCGCCGTGTGGCGTCGTCATTTCGATCTCAGCGCCGAGTGGCGGGCAAGCAACCCGAAGGTGTGGCTATATGTCATATCGCTCAATCGCGGCAACCGCGAACCCGCGCCAATCTACGTCAACGGCAAAAAGGTGGCCGAACCCATCCTTACCGGGCAGATACCGCCTGTGGTCGTCGACGTGTCCAGCGCCTTGGTGACAGGCGACAACGTCCTCGCGCTTCGCCTTCCACGCAACTTCCTCGGCTATAAGGTGTATCTGACGTCCACTCCACCAGCAGAGTATCCGTTCCTGGGCGAACAGCTTAACGCCCAGTGGGTGGACTTCACAAGGTGGAACGCCAGCATCCATAAGAGCGCGATCAAGCGCAGCTTCGAGGCGATTCGCCAGATCGATCCGGACCGGTCGGTGATCTCAATGTCGCCGAACGCGTTTATTAGCCAGATCGAAGAGATCTGCCAGGATTATGGCGGCCATTTCCACGACACCGGCGGCATGGCGGGGTGGTGGAACGAAGGTGGGACGTTGATCGCACGCGGGGCCGACCTGCCGTACTCAGCCGAACCGGGCGGACCAGCCACCAACGTCGCCGGCTTCAAATTCTTCCTCGGAAACTGGCTAACCGAAGGCGTCAACAGTATCCACTACTTCATCCATATCGGTGACGTGTACTGGAACGACGAAATCCGAACGTGGTACGAGCAAAATCAGCCCATCATCGGAGCGTTCGGCAAGATGCACGTCCCTAAGGCACAAGTCGCGATGATGTACGGCGATGATGTCTCGAACCTCAACGGATGGCCATGGACCGGCAGCCCGATGGGCTTCGTTCATTATCAGTTCAATGTGGCACTACGAAAGCAGTATCACATGGACGGTGTCACGCCCAAGGATTTCGCCCGAGGAAACGCCGCCGCTTACAAAGTAGTCGTCGACACGAATACGAATGTGATGGACGAAAAGACCGTCGCCGATATCGAAGCGTATGTTCGCGAGGGCGGCGTGTTCGTAACTATCGGCGATACGGGACGTCACTCTCCCGAGAAGGCTGACAGCTGGCCGATCTCGCGGCTGACCGGCTACAACGTCGCGCAGATCACGCATCATCCCGACTGGCGCGTAATGTCGTTCGCACCCGGTCAGACCATAGTCAAGCCAGCTGGTTGGGACGACGGCAGCCTTCGTGGAATTGGGCAGATTCTTAAGCCTGTCGCGCCAGACTGCGTCCCACTGATGTTGTGGCCCGACGGCAGCACTGCAGTCGGCATGCGCAAGATCGGCAAAGGCGCGATCATCGATATCGGTAACGCATCTATCAAGGGGCCGCTATTAGCCCAAATATTAGCTGGGTTCAATGTCGCGGCCATCGAAGGTGCCACAACGGGTAACGTCAATTCCACCCATGAGGTGAGCAATAACGGCCTCTACGACGTGTGGATCACGGTCAACAACGACCAAAAAGCCGCCACCAGCGACCTGGTCTTCCGACCAGGTTTCAAGCCGGCCTACTGTGTCGATATCAGCACCGGAGAGAAGATTGCGCCGGTAACCGACGGCACTGTATTTAAACTCGCGAATTTGGCGTACGGTCCTGGCGACATCCGCATCCTCATCGCCCCGCGACAGCAGGTCGCGTCCGCTCCGCTCGACTGGCTCAACCTGCAGCGCGCGTGGTGGCGAGGCACTACTCCGCCCAGCCGCAAGCTGGCGCCGTACGACGCTCGCTTCGCACTCAACCTCGACGAGGATTGGCGGTCCAAGCCCCTCGATGACACCGACACCGCCGACCACACCCCGCTCGCAGCGGTCACGCTCGATGACGCAACGTGGCCAACGGCCCGCTTCGGCTCCTGGCTGGTTCCCGAGGACCGCGCGAGCCATCGCTTACTGCTCCGAAAGCGCTTTACCGTCCCAGCCAAATGGAACGATGGCGATATTGCCTTATGGATGAAAAGCTGGCAAGGAAACGCCGTTCGCGGCCAAGCCCGAATCTGGCTGGACGGCGCGGAACTCGTGCCACCGACGTCGCAGGTAACCGCGCTGAACGTCACCGACAAACTCAAGCCCGGCTCGCAGCACCTGCTCGCCATTGAGATTTGGGGCGGTGGCCAGGTGGCTGGGGCGAACGGCGATATGTTCCTCTCGTACATCCCCAAACCCGCCGCGTCCGTCGACCTCGCCGGGGAATGGGCGTCATCCCCAGACAATCTTTCGTGGCTGGCCAAGGTGACAGTTCCCGGCCCGCTGAGCAAGGCCGCAATGATCAAGCGTACGTTCAAACTCGACCGCCCCGCTGGCCAAACCGCGATGTTCTATATGGACGCCCCCGGCATGGTTGAATTGATCGTCAACGGCCACCTCATGCGCCGTCACCACCATCGTATCGGCGAGATCACATCGCTGAACGTCACCCCATGGCTACGGTTCGGCGCTGACAACGAGATCCAAATCCCCGTAGGCAGCGCCGATGCGCGTGTCGGTGTGCGCAAGGCTGAGCTACGTCTCTATCCAGCTGGCAGCTACCCGTAGGCGTGGCGGTCGTAAGATGCTCCGCAGGCCCCTCATGCCGGGGAGGCACCAGCGTGCCGCTGGACCCTTGTCGCCGCAGGAGCGGCGTTGTGACGAATGGGTGGGGCTGGTTTGGTGTTTGGTGAGTAGATGGCTTTTTGGAGATTGTGCGATGTGTCGTGGTTGTCTTGCGCCA
>DASXUY010000070.1:0-52108 GCA_036504535.1 Capsulimonadaceae bacterium | reverse complement strand
ACTTGCATTTCTTAGGCACGCCGCAAGCGTTCGTCCTGAGCCAGGATCAAACTCTCCATTAGTAGTGCCCCAATTCTCGAAAGAACTGAGGACTTAATGAAGGAGCTTGCACCACGATCGAAATCGTGGATTTTAGCTTTTTCGCAGTCACCGTGGTGACCGCATTTGGCTTTCCTGTACTCTTATTTACTTTTGTACGGTGACGACATCTCTGCCATCACGTACCGCTCAAAGTTGTTACACGCTTCCACTATTTAGTTATCAATGTTCATCGCCAAGGGAACTTTATCCCTATTTTTGAGACAAGAAAAAACCACGCTAACGTAAAGCTTACGTTGCTTTGAGAGAGAGAACGTACTTAGCTTCTCTCGCTCTCCACTCGGTTACCCTACAGCGCGGAGGTTGCTTGCTCTTGGCTAATTTACAAAGGTTAGTATACTTCGCTTTTCAGCGATTGTCAACCCTTAAAGCAGAAAAATTATCAAACTCGCCGTCGCTCTCAGTTTCTCTTAGCACCTTCGCTTAGAGGCTTCTTCGTGAGCAATCAGCCTTGTTTTTCGTTTCGTTTGCGAGGGTTAGTATACTTCGCTTCGCAGCGAATGTCAACCCTCGGTGAAGAAAAACTTCAATAATCGGCTTTCTCTCAGTTCCATCCTTGCGACTTCGCTTGGAGGCTTCGATGTGAGCGCCTGATCATTATACTCACAGTTTCCAGTTTTTGTATCGTTTCCGAAACTTTATTTTGGAAGCTGCTTGCCGGGGATCACTCGGCTTCCTCAAGAAGCACTCGTTTTCGTCGGCAACGGATACAGAGTATGACATCGTCCACCATGGATGTCTACTGTTACCGCAAAGAATCTTAATACTATTTTAATGGGCAGATAATCATCGCCGACTGATCAACTGGACACGGCGACCTGACTGGCTCCGTTTTGTTGGTTTCTTATATATAGTACGCGCGCGCACGTATAAAAGCCACTATTCGGCCACGATTCTCGCACTAGTTGCGCGTGGAGAAAATTCGCGCTTGACACCAGCTCCGAACACGTGTACAATAGAGTTCAGTAAGAATGAACTCGTGTTCGGCAATTGTCGACGAGTTTACAATCGCTATGAAAACATACGAGCCAGCCTATATACGCATAGAGGACGCGCTACGCAAAGCCATTGGGCTTGGGCGGTGGCCCGCAGGCGCATCGCTTCCCAGCCGGCAGATGCTGGCCACCGAATTTTCGGTGAGTGTGGGCACCATTCAGCAGGCGATTGATAACCTTATTGCGTCGGGCGAGGTTCGTACCGAGCATGGACGCGGGACATATGTGAACTCGGCATCGACGCCGGATCCTGTTCCCGCAACCCATTCCAAGCCGCGAGGCGCGGGTCCGCTGCGCATAACGGTTGTCGCGGGCATGCACCCGTCGCACACAAACCACCGCGACCCGAGTATTCAAACGACGCTCAACTCGATTGAGCGGGCGTGCGGTCAGATGGGCGGCTCCATCTCTTATTGCAAGCGGCAGTTGGACGGCTCCGACTGGGAGCCTATCGCAAAGACTATAGCGCGCATCGACACATCGAAGACCGACGGGGTAATCGTTGTTGGCATCACAAAAAGTGTCGAAACGCCTGTGGATTTTGTCGCGGCGGCGAACACGATTGCCATGCCGCTTGTTTGCCTTGCGGCCGGGGAGTTGCCGGCAGCCATTCCTCACGTCTTCTATGACAACCGATTTGGCGGATACAGCGCGGCTCAGCACCTCCTCGAAAAGGGACACACCCAGATCGCCTACCTGTCACCGTACCGCGCGTCGTGGTCCAAAGACCGCTTCACGGGGATAACGCAGGCTATTGAGCAGCGGGGACTGGCGACGGTGGGGCTTGAAGTGTTTCCGCAGCCTGAAACGGTGCCGTCGGTGGATGAGATCGGCTTTCTCTCGTTCGACATGGCTCGCGAGATGGCGTATAGCTATTCCAAGGTGCGCCTGGCGGCCGGTGATCCGCCACGTGCCGTTATCGCGGTCAACGATCCGGCGGCGTTTGGCTTCATGGACGCCGCTAGCGAGCTCGGGCTTGAGGCGGGGCGCGATTACGCCATTGTTGGCTTCGACAACACTGATGATGCGCGCGAATGCGACTTGACGAGTTTGCAGCGTCCGTGGGAAGCGATGGCGGAAGAGGCCGTGCGCCTCGTCTTCTCGATTGCGAACGGCAAATACGCCGCCACTCAGGTCCGAATGCAGCCGCATTTGGTGCCACGTTCTTCGACCGCCCTTTATGTCTGGGAAATGAACGACGACCGCGTGGGTCAGGGCTTGAAAGATATTGATCGACTTAATCTGGAACAGGTTACCGCTTAGTACGGTATAAGGGAGTTACGCATATGAATTGCACACCCAAGCGAGCAGGCTTCACTCTTATTGAGCTTCTCGTAGTTATAGCTATTATCGCGATATTAGCTGCTATTTTATTCCCTGTCTTTGCAACGGCCCGCGAAAAGGCTCGTCAAAGCGCTTGCCTCTCCAATCTCAAGCAGCTAGGACTGGCGTATACGCAGTATGAGCAGGACTACGATGAAGTCGTGCCGGTCGGGCGAAACAACTGGGGCTTCAGCAAGGGATGGGCTGGCCAGATTTACCCGTACGTCAAGAGCAACAAAGTATTTGTTTGCGCCAGCGATGCGAACATCAATGACGCCATCTCATATGGCATGAACGCCAACATGGTGGGCTACGATACTACCGGTGGCTCGGGAAATCAGAAACCTATCCCTGTTAACATTTCGCAAATGGTGTCGCCGGGATCTACGGTGCAGATATTTGAGGTTACCAACGCCGATTCGTCTCAGCTAGGGTGTTTGAACTTCCTGCCGCAGAACGATACCGGGTTGTCGCCAGCGGGAGACGGTCAGGATCGCGGCAACTACTTGCAGGGATGTAACGCAGCCGACACTGTCGCGGCAGCATCGGGCAATATTCAGAACGCAGGCCACCTGAAGTATGCAACCGGCTTCATGTTCAACACGTGCGTTAGTTCCGGCGCCCAGTATGCCAGCTGCAACACGGACCCGAGCGCTATCACGGCCACCAACTCTTATTTCACCGGTGCAGAAGGGCGCCATAACGGAGGAAGCGTCTTCCTCATGGCCGACAACCATGTCAAGTTCTTCCTTCCCCGTCAGGTGAGTTCGGGAATGGACATGATCAACGGAAATCCGTCGTCGCCAAGCTACGCCACATGCACAAATGACGGCTACCGTGCGATTTCGGTATCCTGCTTGAATCAGTTTAAGCTCGGGGCAACCTTCGCCTACCACTAAAGGCAGTCATACGCTCGCTCGCCCGCTTTGCCACAGTGCAGCGGGGCAGGCAGTTCGCTGCCGAGAACGCTCTCGCCTGCCAACGATTACGCCTTGACCGCGTGGCGGCTACATCGTTCTCGTCCCGGTTTTCAAACGGCAAAGGGATTTTTATGCCGCGTAGGCAATTTGGTCATTAACAGTCCCACCGCCCCCGAAAGTATTTGATATGAACCGACTAGCTGGCATTGCTGCCTTCGCCATCGCAACGATCGTCCTTCCCGCACTCGTAGATCCCGCCTCAGCTGCTCCGTTGACCAAAGGCGTCGCGGTTCGCGTTATGCCAGTGGGTGATTCGATCACCGAAGGCAAACCGGTCACTGCGGGTGGTTATCGAGGTGTTCTTCAGGGCATGCTGAAAGATGCAGGCTTCCCCGTGGTTTTCGTCGGGAAGGAAGACAACGGCGAACCCGCCAACGCGACCGGTTTTTCAGTTGGGCTGACGTACCCCAATCATGAGGGTTACGGAAGCTTTACCATCGACCAGATGATGAACGGCGGCAGCGCGGAGGGACACTCTGCGCCCGCGATCGAGGCGACACTCGACGCCGACAAGCCCGATGTTGCGCTGATTATGCTCGGCACCAACGACCTCATCCAAAAGCGCGACCTTGGCGGCATCCTCGGCAGGCTCGACTCGCTCACGGGCCGCATCCTTAAGCACAGCCCAAAGGTGAAGATCGTCCTCGCCGCGCCCACACCGATGGCGGGCGAGCGTGGGGCCACCGCCGCAGTTTACGCGTCCGGCGTGCCACTGGTCGTGGAGAAGTATAAAGCGCTGGGGAATGACATCACGTTCGTGAACATGAACACGGCGCTTAAGATGTCCGATTTGCCCGATAGCGTTCACCCCAACGAGCGCGGCTACGCCAAGATGGCTAACGTTTGGTTTCAAGCTCTCACCGGGATCGCGCCGAAGCCCATCGTGGATGACCCGATGGCAGGCGCGCCTGCGGGCGATTTGGCATTCAACAAGCCGTGGACCTGCTCCGACCCGAATCGATCCGGCTGGAGCGGGCTCACCGACGGGATCTGGGGCGAGAAGGATCCAGCCTGCTTTGCGACCGATCAGGCGGACACGTTCCCCAAGACCGTGACTATTGACTTGCAGCAGCCCACGTCGATCTCATCAGTTATAACGGGGACGTTACCCGCCACCGCTACGAAGACGGTCGAGGTGTCCGTCAGCCAATCGGCAGAGACCGGCTTCACCAAAGTAGGCTCTCACGTGTTCGTCCAGAATCAGGACGAGAAATATACGTACTCATTCCCGCCAGTGACCGCCCGATTCGTTCGGCTCACATTCGCAGACCACTACGCGGAAGGGGCATACAGCCCTTTGTTTGTCTTCCTCAAAGAGGTCGAGGTGTACGCGCCCGCAGGGACAAAGTAGGTTTTAGCTCGGCGGATACAAGCCACTGTTGTCGCCCGCCCGATGGGATAGACGAAAGATCTCACGGGCGGGACGCCTCAGCAGACATAGCTGCGAGCCGGTTTAGCAAGGAGAGCTAGTCATGAACAAAAATGCAACGCGATCAGGGTTCACGCTTATTGAGCTGTTAGTAGTTATAGCTATCATTTCTATATTAGCAGCTATATTGTTTCCCGTATTCGCGACAGCTCGCGAAAAAGCGCGGCAGACGACGTGCGCTAGCAATCTTAAGCAGCTCGGCCTTGCTTTTATCCAGTACGCCCAAGACTATGACGAGCAGTTTTGCGGTTGCTACAATAATGCGGCTCCTGTTACTAACCGATCATGGGATCTCGACATCCAGCCATATACTGGAATTAAGGTCGCCTCTAATTCGTCGATGAGTCTCCTCGAAGCGTGTCCCTCCGATACAGTCCAGCGATCCGCAAACGCTACCACGAGAACGTATTCGATGCCGCGTCCAAACGGTGGCGGCAATGGCCTCGCGGGGGTAAGCACGATCGTCGGCGGGCAAACGGTGTTTATCGGCGTATTACAGTCGAAGATCCCCGCGCCATCGGCCACGTTGCTGCTCGTTGAGCGTCCCGAAACCAGCAACAATATGAGCGGCACCGCGTGCTCGAACGCAGACCGCCCGATGGCGTCCGGCGGAGCCGGGGCGCAGGATTCGAACGCTGCTATCACCGGAAACCCCATCCATTCTGGCGGCTGGAACTACCTCATGTGTGATTCCCACGTAAAGTGGCTGCGTCCCGAACAGACTCTGGGAACAGGCACAGCCGCTAACCCGCTTGGTCTTTGGACGCTGTCTGACACCGATTAGAAGACTAATGCGGCAACGTCCGCCATATACCAACTCATACCCTAACCTTCAGCAAGGAAATACGATGAAAACATCTTTCCCGGCGATTGTCGCCACGCTCATTCTCGCATCGGCGTCAGCGACGCCAACTAGCGCCGCGCCCGGCTGGTCTGGCCTTCCACAGGCGGCGTTTCCCGCCAGCGGGGGCGTCAACATCCACTACCGCCCCATTCCCGACGAGCGTGTCCAACAGTTCGCCGCCATGGGGTTTGGTGCTGTCCGCATGGACTTCACGTGGGCGAATGTCGAAAAGCAACCTGGCGTCTACGACTTCTCGGTGTACGATAAGCTTACCGCGCAACTGGAAGGCATGGGAGCGCGACCGCTTTACATTCTCGACTATGGAAACCCACTGTACGATGCCGACGCCAAAACGTCTGCTGAGATCAAGGGCCCGCCAGCCCCGCCGCGAACCGACGCGGCCCGCGCGGCATTCGCAAAGTTTGCCGGAGCCGCTGCCGCGCACTTCAAGGGCCGCGGTATTCTGTGGGAGCTGTGGAACGAACCCGATGGAAATCAGTTTTGGAAGCCAGCTGCTAATGCTGACGAGTACGCAGCTGCGTTGATCCCGGCTGCCAAAGCCGTCCGCGATGCTGACCCGTCGGCAGTCATCATGGGACCAGGGCTGGGAGGCAACAATGCGGGCTTCTTTAAGACGGTCTTCAAGCACGGGTTGCTGAAGTATGTCGATGCCGTTTCTTGGCACCCCTATCGGAGAGGAATTCCCGAGACCTGCGCATCCGACTACCTAAAGGTACGCACTTTGATAGCGCAGTTCACACCCGCTGGTGATACGGTCAAGCCGATTTTGGCATCGGAATGGGGTTACTCCTCGTCGCCGAAGTGGAAGATCGATGAGGCCAAGCAGGCTCGCTATGCCGTTCGAGAATATCTCGCCAATCTTGCACTGGGCGTCAACCTCACGATTTACTACGACTATCGCGATGATGGGACTGATCTGAACGACCAGGAGCACAACTTCGGCCTGTTGCATAACGATTACTCCGACAAGCCCGCGTCCATTGCGGTGCGAGCGATGTTCGAAAAGCTGAACGGCTACACTTTCGTTCATCGTCTCACCACCAAGTCGCCCGACGATTGGCGTCTCCTTTTCCGGAAGGGTGACAGCATCGTGATTGCGTCGTGGAACTCTTCTCCCGATGCGGCGCCTGATGCCGCCACGCCGCGATTCGAGGTCGTTCCAGCGCCAGTATCCCGCGATCTGTCACGGGCCGCGTCGGTTGAGTACCCTAGCGGCACGATTGTCGGGTCACCTCTGAATCCGATCAAGCAGACGTTCACCATCACAAACCGTGAGACGGCCGCCGCCCATATCGACTTCGGTGTCGGCAAGTTCAAACAAAGCTTGGATCTCGCGTCAGGCAAGTCCAAAACCTTCTCTGTGGACCTTTCTTCAGATACTGCGATGGGCGTGGTGACGGCACTGCCCGTATCGGTTCAGTGGAATGGCGTCGCAGTTCCGTCGCTACCCGCAGTTGAGACACTCAGCGTTGATCTGGTAAGCGTTCGCATCGACCCTACCGCCAAGAGCTTCGCGGTCCATCTGGATACCACAGCAATGGCGGTCAAAGGCGTTGTGGAGGTGGACAATGGCGGTATGGTAGCTTCTATCCCCATCTCGCTGGACTCGTTCTCGGCCAAGGACATCAGCGTTCCCGGCGATCCCGCAAAGCTGACGTTTGTGCGTGTCGTTGACTCGTCCAAGCGCGTCATCGCTAAGACCGTTGCGCACCGCTACGCGCTCATGCCCGGCATTCCGCAGAATGCAACGGATAAGCCAGCATTCGAGGCGCTGCCGTTCGTCAAGAACGCCGCCACCGCCCCCATGGCCGTAACAACCGTGCCTGCCGGGGATGGCGCGCCGTTCCCGTTCGCCATGGATATGCCTTACGGCACATCTCTCGGCTGGCTCTATACCGAACTCCGACCAGTGCCGCGCGGGACCATTCCCGATGATGCGGACGAGTTGATCGTGTGGGTGAAATCGACCGGCGACAGCACCACGGCGAACGCGCGCTATGTCGACGCCACCGACCAGTGGTTCCAGCCCACAACGGGCCGTTTCAACCCGACGACCTGGACAGCGCTGCGGATCCCGTTCCGAGGGATCCAGTATTGCTGGGGCGGAGCAGGCGACGGAGTGCAACACCTGCCGCTGAAATGGGAAGCTATCATCAATGTGGACGGCCCCAAAAAGCCGGAGGAGATCCACCATCTTCTCGTTGGGCCTGTATATTACGCGTTGACGAAGTAGCCGAAAGCCGCATCGCGAGCGCCCTTGCTCTCGCGATGCGGCTGACCTTTTGTAAGCAACCAGGCAGCAAGATTCCAGTCAGCAACTGGGCCAAACTCGCCGAAAACCCCGCAGCGTCGCTTCTCCTTGACTTTGAGGGTGCAAAACGGCTAAAATTGGCGATGAACCTCACTCGGAGCACGCTCAAACCGAGCCGTCTGCGGCGAGACGAGGGTCCAGCGCGATGCTGGGTCAAAGGAGCAAAACCACCCCATGTCTGGCCACTCTAAATGGCATAATATTCGCCTCAAAAAGGGCAAGATGGACGCCGTTCGCGGGAAGACGTTTACCCGACTCGCGCGTGACATCATCGTTGCCGCCAAAAATGGGGGCGGCAATGCCGATACCAATATTCGACTTCGCTACGCCATCCAGAAGGCTCGCGAGTCATCCATGCCCGCTGATAACATCAAGCGCGCTATTCTGCGCGGCACTGGTGAAGGCGACGGCGTCGCTTACGACGAGATCACGTACGAAGGCTACGGCGCTGGCGGTGTCGCCATCCTCGTCGAGTGCATGACCGACAACAAGCAGCGGACTGTCGCTGACGTGCGCTCGTACTTCACGAAAACGGGCGGTCGACTCGGCGAAAACGGCAGCGTAGGCTACCTCTTCCAGTCCAAGGGCATCATTATCATCGATGAGGATGTGACCACAGAAGATGCTCTGATGGAAGTGGCTATCGAAGCTGGCGCAGATGATGTTCAGCCCACCGACGAAGGCGGGTTCGAAGTGAGCACCGCACCGGGCGACCTCATACCGGTCCAGCAGGCACTTGAAGCCGCGAAGATAGCGTACTCGTCCGCAGAACTTCAGATGGTGCCGCTCAACCAGGCTACCGTCACCGGCTCCGAAGCCAAGGCGGTTATGAAACTCATCGATCTGTTGGAAGAAAACGATGATGTGCAGAACGTCTGGTCCAACGCCGACATTCCCGACAACGAAGTTGAGTAGGTGTCGTGAGAAATACCTCACCCCTAACCCCTCTCCTTGGAAAGGCGAGGGGAACCGGAAGGCAGGAAGCGAGGGAACTGCCAGTTTCTTGCCGCCGCAGTTGTTGAAAGGTAAATTCGCCCAATGGCGACGTAGGGCACCACGAATTGTGGTGCCCTTCTGTCGTGAAGGCTCAGCATAAGATATTGAAGCCGAGTCAGCTTTTCTGATGCTTCACGGCCCAATCGAGCGCGTAGTCGGCCACTTCTTCCCAGCCAGGCTGCCCGCAGATAAAGTGACACCGGCCTGGAAACTCGTGGTAGTCAGTGACTGTGTTCGGCGCTTTGTAGTGCTCTGCGTTAGACTTGTTCACTGAAGGTGGCATGATATTGTCGTCGCTCCCCGCAATGAACAGCATAGGCGCACGGTTTTCATTCTTGAAGTTGACATAGGCGCTTTGTTTGCCCGGGGTGAAATTGGCAAGCACGCCTTCCCACACAAATCGAGCGGGTGCTGGAATGTAGTAGCGCTCGTAGGCTGCGTCGGACTCCTCCCGCGACATGGTATTCGTGAATGCGAAATGGAACTGCTCGGGTGTAAACGGCGCGATTCCCTCGCGCTCCGAGGGGTGCGACAGGATCGGAAAGACCGCTTTGATCTGCGATAGCGGCACGACGAGTATGCCCTCCGCTGGCACGGAATCGATAGCGACAACTGCTGCGCCGTAGCCGTGATCGGCCAGGATCTGTGCGATTACCCCACCCTGCGAATGGCCCATTATGATGGGCTTCTTATCAAGGCCACCGATAATGCCCTCAAAGTGGGCTACAACGGCGCCCATCGTTTGCGACGCGATTGGCGACGGATCGGCGCGTAACGCTTCAACCTCGACTTCAAATCCGGGGTACGCAGGTGCGATCACTTTGAACCCCTTGGCGGTGAAGTGCTCGACCCAGTGTTCCCAACTACGTGGAGTCATCCAAAGCCCGTGGACCAGGACAATTGTATCTGCTTGAGTTGTATCCTGCATATCAACCTCCATAGAATGGAATTCATCCAGCGCTCAGCAGCGGTAGCTAACCGCAGCTGTGGTGCCTTTGGTGAGAATGGTGCATCTGAATCCCTGGCAAGTGTGTTGCATCCAGGCGATTCACAACTGATCGCAGCCCGGTGAGGATGTTCCGGACTAGGACTCAATAAACGACAGCAGGTCGTAGTTGAACTCGTCCTGTTGGACAGTGGCAAGTCCATGCGAACCGCCAGGATAAACCTTGAGCGTTGCGCCTTCAATTAGCTTTGCCGATAACAGGGCAGACGCTCCGATGGGGACCATCTGGTCATCGTCACCGTGTACGATGAGCGCTGGAATATCGATGCGCTTCAGATCTTCCGTGAAGTCGGTTTCCGAGAACTGCTTTATACAATCGAGAGCGCTCTTGATACTGGCATGCATTCCCTGAAGCCAAAAAGCGTACTGTGTCCCTTGAGATATCTTGGCGCCTTCGCGGTTGAATCCGTAGAACGGAATCGCCAGGTCAAGGAAGAACTGCGATCGGTTATCTCGCGTGCCCGCCCGAATACCGTCGAAAACTTCAATCGGCAGTCCACCCGGGTTGCTCTCCGTCTTAACCATCAAGGGCGGCACCGCGCCGAGCAATACCACCTTGGCGAGGCGGCTTGTGCCATGTCTACCAATATAACGAGCGCACTCCCCACCGCCAGTGGAGTGACCGACAAGAATAGCGTCCCGTAGGTCCAGCGCCTCGAACAAAGCGGCCAAATCGTCCGCGTACGTGTCCATATCGTTGCCATCCCATGTTTGGCTGGAACGACCATGACCTCGGCGGTCATGTGCGATAACGCGGTAGCCTCGCTCGCCGAGAAACACCATTTGGGCGTCCCATGCGTCTGAGCTCAACGGCCAACCGTGCGAAAACACGACGGGGCGTCCGCTGCCCCAGTCCTTGTAGAATATCTGTGTCCCATCGGAAGTTATGATCGTACTCATGGTTAGGTGGAGTCCTTACAACTGCTACAACTATTTCCAGACTATTAACCAAGGCATCGGCTCGGCAAGCAAAGTTCGCTCCGCGAATTCCAACGCCAGCGATGTCTACCAATCGTCACCGAATTGCCTAGCAAGGCGATTGTGTGCTCAAGTAGCCCTATTCAGGGAGTTTGCATTTTACCTGATTAATATTAAGACTTTACAAGGAATTAGTATTGAATTTACGGGAAAAGCGTTCAATTATCTTTGTGACTAGTCGGCAGCTAAGGAAGGTCTGTCACCCGCAGCTACGAGAAGAGAAGGGCCTTTATGTTTGTCGTACGATCAGGGCAATCGCGATGGCCATTCGTCACGATTCGGCATCGCGAAACGCACGGGGACTTGCACCGTAAGCCCGATGAAACGTCTTGGTGAAGTACAGCGGATCGTTAAAGCCAACCGACAGCGCAATATCGCTCACCCGCTGGCGAGTATGGCGCAATAAGAGGGAGGCTTCCCTGAGTCGGAGACGAAGTACGTATGCCATGGGCGGTTCACCCACCTCAGCCGCGAACCGGCGGCCGAACTGCGCCCTGCTTAGGCAAGCCACACTTGCTAGATGGTCGAGGGTAAGCTCCGGATTGGCAAACTGCTCGTCCAGCAGGTCGCGCACTCGCTGCACAAGCTCCGAAACGTGCGGCTGCCCTATCCCTTGCGTTTCACTGGATTCCAGCAGCATGCCGAAAAGCTCAATCAGCAGTCCCTTCAACCGCCAGGCCCCACCATCGATACAGGAAGTATCTTTTTGCGCATACATAACGACGGATGGATCGTAGTCGACCGGAGACACGCTGTGACGACTGCAGTGGCGACGTAGGCGCCGGAATACGTCGCGCAGATCTGCCGGATTCCTGGCGACGGTGGCAGCCACAACAGGGCGGCTAGATAGGTAGGAAAGCTCGTCGGGAACCGAGGCAGCGTCGAGGATTATGCACCACGCCCGTCCGCGTTCTGCCTTTGGTGGAGACCAGTTTCCGAAATGCATGTTGGTGATGCTCACCGCTCCCTCGCAGATATCAACCACCTCGTCGCCAACGCGCAGATTCTCAACTGATCCCATTTCCATATAGCAAACTTCAAGATTGGGTGCAGGCGCGTTGTTGTATTGCAGGATAGGTGTTGCCCCAGCAAAATAGACTTGCGGGGGTCGCGACATATTGATCCAGTTGAGGCACTGGTTTGCCACGATGATTATATTGTCCATGTCATTTGCTCCTGGTGTCCATGGACTTGCAGTTTGTTTGAGCGTACAATAGGCATCACCGAACAAGCATGGTACAGCTTTTTACCATATAAATATCACTCTCCGCAAGGAGCGACTAACATGGTCTGGCCAGGGACGGCATGAACGCACCGTGATGAGAGTTCTCATGCAAAACAAGAAACAAGCGAGTGATGCGTCATGGGAAATCGCTGGCACACTGGCAGGTTTCAGTGGATGCGGATGCATCGTAGCGCAGCTATGGCATGAGTGGAATTCTCACGGTCCCAGCTCGCTGTCCACTGGATATCTTGTGGGCTTTCTGGTGATATTCGCCTTCTGGACGGCGTACGGCGTTCGATTCTCGCGGCCAGCACTTTGGCTGACGAACGGAATTGGCGCGGCGTTGCAAGCTTTGCTTCTTGCTGTCGTGCATTTCAAACAGTAACTTGGCGACCTTAGCCATACACGGCGAACCGTGCATGTTAGGTCGGTAATTCGATGAACGGAGTATTGCAAAGTGAAAAGTCGTATCTCTCCGCACGGATCATGCTATGTCAACTTCGCGGAACATCTCCAGAACCGCTGGAACGTTAACTTGCTCTATCCCGGCGCGCCGAATCAGTGGACAAGCAAGGATTGGCGGAGCTTTCTCACGATGGTGAAGGAGTTTGGCTACACGTGTTTTGAGTACTGGCTGGTACCCACTCTCTACGACACTCCGGCTCTCGGCGGCGGCGGTATCTATGGTTCATTTGCTCAAACGATGCAAGAAGTGAACGATATCGCTCATGGACTTGGGCTATTGACGAAATACGTCTGTCCACCAAATACAATCGGCCCGTCATGGTATTTTGCGTGCCCCAACGATCCCGACGATAGAAAGCTGATTCTCGACCTCTGGAGGCACTGGGCGAAAGCGCTCGACGGCACCGATATCGTCGGGATATTTCCAGGCGACCCGGGCGGATGCAATCGAAATGGATGCACTCATAGGACGTTCTTGAAGCTCGCACTCGATCTTGTTGAGGTTACCATCCACGAGAACCCGGGAGCGCGAATCGAGCTTGGAACATGGGGAACCCCATTTAGCGGGTGGGGAAGCGACCTGAGAACCGTGCCCAACTGGGATGGAACGTGGGAAATGTTACTTGATCCCGCTTTCGTTACCCCAGAAACGCCAGTACACATATGGAATGGCCAAAGGGATCGCGCGAGAGAAGCTATGGAGGATCTCGTACGCGCCCTTCCAGCTTTCCCAACCGATGTGATGGTCGCAATCAACCTCGGATTTAGTCCAGACGGAAATGACACCATG
This sequence comes from Capsulimonadaceae bacterium, assembly GCA_036504535.1. GTDB lineage: Bacteria > Armatimonadota > Armatimonadia > Armatimonadales > Capsulimonadaceae > JARLGU01. The sequence continues at coordinate 38,646 of DASXUY010000070.1, read as the reverse complement.
GGCGGGGACGCGACCGAGTACGCACGAGAGATCTCTCGCACAAACCAGATAGTGACATGGGACTATTCACTGTCGGAAGGCGAGCTTGTCACTTACCCGCATTGGCGACTGCCCCGAATGGCGGCACGCCGCCGCGAAGAGCTTGCGGCGGCCCCGTACGCGGGCGGTATGAACTACACCATGTCGCCGAAGCTCAACCTGCTTACGCTCTATGCTGCGGGGAAATTGTTCTCAGACCCAACGAGCGATCCCAACACGCTGTCACGCAACTTTGCAGCGCAGGTTTTCGGAGAGGAGCATGCGGCCATCGGTGATCTCTTCGAGGCCTTCGAGGTCGTCGACGGATGGGGGCATTATCCGAGGCGCGAGTGGTCGAACTCGCAGCTGACCGCAGCGTTCAGCGAAATGATCGAACGCCTGGAGGCGTTTGACCCCGCAAGCTGCACACTGCCGCTCTTCCCGGACGTTTCGACATACGCGGATGATCTACTCTGGTTTGCTCGCAGCTTCCGCGAGATGGCCAGCGATGCTCCAGACCGACAGCGGATCCGCCAGGAGTTCTGGAGCCGTTCGCTCAGCATCTACGACGCGATCCCGATGTCTGTGGATGAACGTGCCCATGAGGCTGCCAATCGATTCGCGGCAATCCGGGCATCGAACGCGCGATGACGGTGGCGCAAGACGGTCACGCTTCTGGCTGGTTGACAGCGCCGCGAGTGGAGATCATCACGCTGGAAATCCATACGCCCCATGTGACTGCCGCAATCATGACTCCCGCTGCGAGCAAACGAACAAATCCGCCAATGGCGAGGTCGTATTGCAGCATCCCGACGGCGTCGAGCATGTAGTTCCAGTCGTGGATTACCTCGCCGGAGTGGGACAGGCTGACGAGATCGAGTTGGAGGACGCGGGAATCGCCGATATACACCGCCATGCCGTAGAGGCTGGACGCGAGCCAGAAGAGCGCAAACGAAAGGCCGAAGTACTCGCGCTGCTTAAGGAAGCTGAAGAAGATATAGAGAGGTGCTAGCACCTGGAACACGCTTCCTGAGGCAACGCAAACGCCTTCCGGCGCCCACCCGGTGACCGCATGTCCAAGTTCGTGGATAACCATGGTGAGGCCGCCGGTTATGTCATTGTAAGCGGGATCAATAAGGTGGTTCCACCCCGCCCACGCGATCCACGCAGTGGCTAGCACCCGCAACGGCCACGAGCGCCCTGTCGCCCATGTTCGTGCGTCGGACACAACGAATCGCAGCCGACCACCGAAACCGCTGTATTGCGTTTCGGGGTCGGCTGCCCACGTATCGGTGTGCAGTTGTCGCGAGGCGACGTCGCTTACGCCGCCACGCTCAACGCCCGGCTTGCCGCGACCGCATTCAGGACACGGTTCAGCATCGGTATCTACTACGCGCTGGCATCGCTGGCAAAGCCACATGCGAGAGGCTCTCTTTAGGCAATAAAGTGGCCCGCACGTTCTGGTTCCCCTCTCCTTATCGTAGGAGAGGGGTAAGGGGTGAGGTCCGCCTCAGGCTAAGCCTAGTTATGGGAGCGGGTTGGTGCTTTCGCCCGCGAGCGCGTGCAGGTGGATGGGGTTCACGAGAACGCCCTGTCCCATGACGTCGGTGAGCGCGCGCTGGATCTCTTCGCGGTCGCCCTGCAGGGAGACCTGAACCCATCCGGCGGATTCGGAAAGCTGAGCTTTCTTGAGAACGATCGTCAGGTTGTACTTCTTGCCAAGGCTCGCAAGAATAGGACGATCGGCCATTGCCTGATTGAACGTAAGTGTGTACTGTTCGACTGCCATCTTTGTTCGTTTCCTCCCAGGCTGAGCCTGGACCCTTTCCGCGCTACGATTACAGCGGATATTATCCCGCAATCGTCGACACGCGTACGGCCCAGAATTAACCTGAATCAATAGTCTTCAGCGCAGCCAAACTGCGCGTCGAAGCAAATATTGCCATGCCGAGTCGCCGGTTGCGGCGGACTAGAAAGGCCCGCGCGGGCCGAGCGCTCTCTAACTCCCTACCCGCCAGCGATCGCGGGGACGATAGAGATGTTGTCGCCGTCCTTGAGCGGGGTGTCCTTGCCCTGCAGGAATCGGATATCTTCGTCGTTGACGTAGATGTTCACCGACCGGCGAATGTTGTTGTTGTCGTCACGAAGCGGGCGCTTCGTGTCCGGGTACTGCGTCTGTAGCTGAACGAGAACATCCTCAACGGTCGTGGCGCTTTCAAACGTCAGTGTGTCGTTGTCCTCGGTGAAACGCCGCATTGGGCTCGGTATAAGTATGCTGATTGCCATGGGAACTCCTCGGGTTATTAGTGCCTCTCGAGTAAGAATCTCTACAAGAGGTACAGAATTTCGTTCAAGCTTAGCCTGGGGCCGTGCGCCGGGTGCCCTCGGGGCGTGACGATTAATTGCCACCCACCGCCGATGCTGACGCGCGATAAGGGGTGACTTCGCGGTCTTCCGCGCGCCTAGGCTAAGCCTGGTTATTTGGGCGCGACTCCGGCAGTCTGGGCCAGAGCGGTGCGCAGGTCTTTCTTAATACAGGTCAAAATGGGCGTGTCCCGCTGCGTATAAAGGCTTGATTCGGTTTCACGCAGGTCCTGGACAAGGTCGAGAAAATCGTCGGCGTGGTCGGTCTCGAATGCGACCACAAAGTCCTGATCGTCAACGCCGAACGAGTACGTCGTGTTCAGCTTGACCGACGGGTAGATATGCCCGAGTCGAATGTGCTCGCGCATGATTCGCTGGCGCTCTTCCTTGGGCAGGAGGTACCAGGGGCGAGTCTTTACGAACGGGTACACAAACAGGTACTTGCGTCCGCTAACCTGGATCTTATTGCGCGTCCCTTCCTGGTCCTCGTGCACGTGGTCGTCAACGTAGATGCTGGTTTTGGTCATCGATAGGAACGTGTGCGACTGAACGAGGTAGGCGCCAAGCTTAGTGCGACGGATAGCCGCCTCAAGCTCCTCGAAGTCTTCCAGGCGGTAACTGATGCGCCAAAGCAGGAAATCCGAGTCGCCGCGCACGCCCACAGTGCTGAACGGGTAGATCAAGAAGCGTTTCGACGCCTCCTCAACCACCGCTGCCAGTTCATTTACTGCGTCGGCGCGCTCGACCTCGCTGAGCGTTCGCAGGAACTGCGGGTCAAGCTTATAAAAGGCAAAGCCTACAAACTGTCGCGGCGCCTTTTCGGGAGCGTCAGCGGGTCGAACACCATATTCAGGTTGTGTACTCATAGTTTTTAGAGCCACCCGGCACTGAAGTACCGGGCTACTTGAAGATTCACCTTTGGTGAAAAGTCCCTCTAGCCGAAGACGGCGAAGTCACCGGGACTCCGTGCATGTGTCGCTTCGCGACGGTCTGTTGCTCATTTGAGCACAACGCGAATTATCCCGGCTAAGGTAAGGAGAGGGGAACAAGAAAGAGCAAGTAGACCGGTTCTTCTCGTCTCCTACACCGTAGCCAATTCTACCTTGCTGGCGTCGAGTTCTCTAAGTGCCACTTCCAGCGATGCCAGATTCGGGCTGATCGGGATGGTCGAGCCGATCTTGCCAGCGATGGCTTCGATGGTCTTGAGGCCGTTGCCGGTGATGCAGAGCACAATGCTCTCGTCGCGCGGCAGGATGCCTGCGTTGATCAGCTTGCGGGCGACGCTCACGGTCACGCCGCCTGCAGTCTCAGTGAAGATCCCTTCCGTTTGCGCAAGCAGGCCGATGCCTTCGACCACTTCGTCGTCGGTCACGTCCTCGCCCCAGCCACCCGACACGCGGCACGTATCGGCGGCATAGTAGCCGTCGGCGGGGTTACCGATCGCGATCGACTTGGCGATGGTATTCGGGCGAACTGGCTTCATGATCTCCGACTTCTCTTTGATCATCGTGGTGATCGGATTGCAGCCTGTCGCCTGTGCACAATACATTTTGGTGGCCAAGTCCGGAATGAGGCCGAACTTGTAGAACTCTTGCAGGCCTTTATAGACCTTTGTAAGCAGGGAGCCGCCAGCGGATGGGGCGACAATATGCTTGGGGGCCTTCCAGCCAAACTGCTCGGCGATCTCGTACGCCACGGATTTGGAACCGTCGCCGTAGAATGGGCGAAGGTTGACGTTCGCCAATCCCCAGCCGTACTTGCCAGCGACTTCGGAGCAAAGGCGGTTCACTTCGTCGTAGTTGCCCTTCACCGACAACACGGTGGCGCCGTAGACGAGAGTGCCCAGCACCTTGCCCTGTTCGAGGTCGTGCGGGATGAAGATATACGCCTTGAATTTGCCCTCCGCAGCGTGGGCTGCGACCGAGTTTGCTAGGTTGCCGGTAGATGCGCAGCCGACCGTATCGTAGCCGAACTCCTTCGCCTTCGAGAGAGCGACCGCAACAACGCGATCCTTGAACGACAGGGTTGGGTGGTTGACGGAGTCGTTCTTGACGTACAATTCGCGGACGCCAAGCGCCTTCGCCAGATTGTCGGCACGGACCAGCGGGGTGTATCCTACCTGGCGCCCGACGCTGGGGTCGCCGTCGAGCGGGAGAAGGTCGGCGTAGCGCCACATGGTGAGCGGGCCGTCGAGAATGTGGGCCTTGGTCATTCGTGAGGCGATCTCATCGTAGTTGTAGATCACTTCAAGCGGGCCAAAACAGAGTTCGCAAACGTGGACAGGAGCCTTTTCGTAAGTCTCGCCGCACTCCTTACAACGTAATCCTAGGACTTTTGCCATTAAAACCGTACTCCTTCGTGGGGGTGGGACATCAAAAAAGCCCCCGCCCTACTAGACGCGCATTCGATAAACCAATGCACGCAAGGACGAGAGGCCAGCGACACGTCCACGACGCGCCTCCCCGGTTAAGGGGCGATGCACTCGGGCTACGAGTGCGCCTCACGTGATTCCACCTTGCTTCGCGACGGCCTCACGGCAAGTCCTTCTAACGTCGCCTTGGCGGGTGCGGACGTTTGCAGGCAAATGAGCCTCCATCCATACCCTGGCCCTGTAACGGGAGCCCCCCGGGTTGCGCTAATTTACCTTGCGGTAGTTCACGCCACCGGCTCGGAAGCCATTTTCATCTACCATCCCCGCGCCGGCTTTCAGCCTGGACCGGCTCTCTGCAGCGGTTCGTAATAGATTACTCGTCTTCGTCAATGCCTTTTATAAGAGAGAATTGGCATTTATTATACTCCCCCAAACGACGGATGTCAAACAGCGTTCGTGCGGCAGCAATAAGAAGGCAGCCACCGCGCACTATGCATGGCGGCTGCCTGATTGATTGGCAGTAGATTTAGATCACTACGGAGTCAGAGTGCTGTCGGGCAACCGGTGACTGAATCGTACTCGCTGCAGAGCTACTCCGTCGACGGTAGGTGCTGTTGCGGGCTTCGCCAACCCGGACGCGCTCGTCACAAAGCTGAATGTAGTGACATTGTCATCAACAAATAGCTCATAGCTGCCGGTGGCTGCGGATTCCGAAGAACTGGCAATCAGATAGTATTTTGTATCTGCAGTGACATTCGTCGAGATCTCGGCAGCCATAGAGCTGGATGCGGCTGTGCTTGTTTTCACAACAGAGTATGTCCCTGCACCTGTCCTCGTACCAAGCGTGAGCAACGGCGTATAGCCCGTGGCCAGGAGGTCGAAGGTGGTCGCCTGAGTCTTCTTGGGCACGTACAGCCAGAAGTCTTGATATTGACCAGTACCCGACGTTTTGAGCGCTGTCGCCGCGAGGATCCCAGACATGCCGTGAGTCACGATATCGAGTGCGAGCGATGCACCGAGGGAGTCGACCGTCATCGTGTAGTTGCCCACGCTAGCGGTGTTAAGCGTTGTGCCGTACAGTGTATAGGACTGTCCCGCCGTGACGGGAAAGGTGATTGGGATACTTGTCGCGCCTGCGGCTCCGTACGCATACGTGATAGTAGTACTGGACGTACTGCTATTCAGAGCCCAGCCAACTACGGGGACAAAGGCGTTTGACGCTACTGTGACCGTAACAGAACCAGACACGGTGGGCTTGAATATCCATGCATCCAAGTAGTATGTGTTAAACGAAGACGACGACGTTGTTAAAGCGCCGTATGCTTTTACGCCTGTAGACGTAACCGTAACCGTGCCCGGCGGAGTCGGCACCGTGCCCGGCGCCATGCCGTTAGCTCCCATTGTAGCCGCGCCCATACAACCGGCAGTAACCAGCAGTAGCGCCAAAGCGCCAATTGTGAGGGCAAGTCTTAACAAAGAATTCATGTGATCTCTCCGAAATTTTTCCATAATTGCGTGTCCAAACTGTCCTGGATTTGCCACGCACAACAATCATGCCATACTATGCGGCTGGATTTCTATTAAGGGATTATCGATTAGAAATACGAGGCGTGGGCTCCGTAGGTTGTGGTATCGTTACTGAACGAGCCACGGTTACATGGTATCCTATTTATGAATGATTTGCAGATAAAATTCAAGAGATCACGACTTAAGTTTACTAGAGAACAGATCTCAATTGTCGAGGATGCCGCACTGGGTTGGCTTTCGACAAGTGTGTTTTCACGCTCGTCATTTCCGCAGAGTCGATTGATCGGCTCCCTCCTTTTAGCAACTGGTACCATCGATGCCCAACAACAATCTCGACCCCAACGCGGGTGACGACGAAGATTTCGACTTCGCCGAAGACGCCCCCGAAATTGCTCCTACCCCGCGATTTTCATGGGTGATGATCGGAGTCGCGTTGCTCGTGGCGGCGCTGGCGCTAGGAGCGGCGGCGTACGCAGCATGGACCGAAGCTGTTTTCATGGAGCCTCTTGGCGTTGGCATCTTTGTGACGCTTCCCATGGTGGCCAGCATCGCCATTTGGGCGTGGGTACGATCTGTCGAGCAGCGGTTTCGGGATGATCCCGACCTCAATATTCGCATAGGCAGCCTTGGCGCGTCTATCATGGCGTCTGTCGCCGCCGCAATGCTTCTGGTGCTGTTTGGCTACTGGGCGGTAGTACATTACGCCATAGTCCGGTAAAATAGGAAGATATTGGGTGAGCGACGTGAATGACCGCGTCCCGTCGAGGAGATGTTGGAGATGGTAAAGCAAACAGGCCGCTTGATCGACCAGATACGGAAGGACGATCCGATCGTCAAGTATGGTGATCCAGTGTTGCGCCAGGTGGCAAAGACAGTCACCACGGTCCCTGAGGATATGCCTGAGTTTGTGGACGCGATGGAGCGAATCATGAACGAGGCGAACGGAGTCGGCCTCGCAGCCCCTCAGCTCGGGCTGTCGATCCGCGTCATCGTATATGATGTTGGCGATGGCATGCGCGCCATTGTCAACCCCAAGATTTTAAAAATGTCCGGCGAGCAGATGGACCCACCGGAGGGTTGCCTCTCGATGCCAGGACTTCAAGGTGTCGTCAAGCGCGCAGAGTTCGTGGTTGTTAAGGGTCTGGACGAGAACGGCAAGCCTGTTCGTATTCGCGGCGAGGGCTACACTGCCCGTGTCATCCAGCACGAAGTCGATCACCTGGACGGCATCCTCTTCATTGACCGGGCGGAGAAAGAGACCCTACATTGGGTCACTCCCGAGGAGGAAGAGGAAGAAGAGGAAGCGGGCACCTTGCCGATGACCCGCGAGTAGTCCAGCGCTCTCGACAGCCTCGAGCTAAATGACTGCGCTTTGATACGTCGCCCCACTACACAACTATGCGTATTCTCTACTTCGGAACTTCGCCCTTTGCCGTGCCTGCCCTCGAAGCGCTACTGTCGTCGCGGCATGAGGTGATCGGCATTGTCACGCAGCCCGACCGCCCCACAGGTCGCGGCCTTCAGCTGTCGCTGTCCCCGGTTAAGAAAGCGGCGATGACGCTCGCTCCCGAACTGCCCATTCTCCAGCCGGAGAAAGCGCGGACCCGCGCGTTTCGCGAGGCCTGTGAGGCGACCGGGGCGGATGTATATGTTGTCGCGGCGTTCGGCCAGATCCTGTCGCAGCGCTTGCTGGACACCCCTCGCTATGGCGGCATCAATGTTCACGGATCTCTGCTTCCTCGCTGGCGCGGCGCTGCTCCCATGCAGTACTGCCTGATCGCGGGCGACGCTGAAACCGGCGTTACAACCATGCAGATGGATGCGGGAATGGACACGGGCGACATGATATTGCAGTCGCGTCGTGTTATCTCGGCGACCGACACCGTGGAAACTCTGGAGCGAGACCTTAGCGCGAATGGCGCAGCGCTGATCCTCGAAACTTTGGATCTCCTCGAAAGCGGAGCGGCTCAGCGGGAGAAGCAGGACGATGCCCTCGTGACCTATGCTCCGTCGCTCTCCCCCGACTTCGGTTACCTCGACCTTAGCCAGCCAGCGGAGACGCTGCTCAACCTGACGCGAGGTGTGACACCGCGTCCTGGCGCGTTCCTCGGCTGGGCTGGAAAGCGGATCAAGGTATGGTCAGCCGAGGCAGTACCCGCGCTCGAGAGTGGTGAATCGGGCACGCTTGACGGCCGCGTTTGTGGGCAAATATCAAAAATCGATTCGACGGGTATAATCGTGCAAACTGGCGGGAGTTCCGAACTCAAGCTGGTTGAGATTCAACCCGAGAGCAAGGCCCGTATGAAGGCCTCAGATTGGGTTCGCGGGTCGCGCGCTTCGGTGGGCGACCGATTTGAGACGCTGGCTAAGAACGAGAACGCAAGTTCATAAGAACTGCACGGCTTTCGCTGTAGAATCGGCATGAAACAAGAAACGGCATCGGCAGATAGATTCGAGCGCGCACTTGGCCTTAAGGTCGATGGACGCTACGAAGAGGCCTTGCGCGAACTCGAGTTGTTCCTGCACGATCACCCCAACCACTCCGAAGCTCAACACCAGCTGGGACTAATCCTGGGATTCACAGGCGACTTCTCCAAGTCTCTCGACATCCTGCGAAAGGCAGTCGCTGTCAATCCTGAGAATACGCTGATCCGTAACGACCTTGCGCTGACGTATACGATGCTTGGCATGTACGACGAGGCCAAGGAGCAGTTCGCGGCGGTGCTTGCCAAGGACCACGAGAACCAGACTGCCCTGCGTAACCTCACGTATTTCGAATAGTCCCGAGTAAGTCGATCTCGCCTTCGCTAAGGACGCGATCAAACACCGCAAGACCGCCCAGCAGCCCTACAAACGGGTTTGCAATCAACGCGCCCTCCTCCCGAAACCCACCCTGACCATCCGAAACCACCGTTGCCGGCCGTGCTACAGCCCCAACAGTGAAGTCCGCTGTCCCCTTGTGAAGCCCGCCCGCGTAAATGAACGGGTTGCAGCCGTATCCATTGGACGATTCACGGCGATCCAACACGCCATCGAGATACGCTCTGGCTTCTCCGTCGCCGTAAGAAATCGCGACGCAGTGCCACTCGTCGAACGACACAGGCGTGGCGCTAACCGCTGCATCCATGCAGTATGGATAGCCAGGCGTCGCACCGCCATGGCTGGAAATATGGGCGCAGATCTGCTCCCGCGAGCCCCAGATACCGATGTTGAGAAACAGACCATATTGGCGCCCGCCGTGCTCGTTCCAAACCCCGCCGACGAATTGGCAGCCGCCATACGCAGACCGTTCCCGCTTCACCCACGCCACAATGGTCACGGCGGCATCGGGACCGCCAATGTTAAGCTGTGGCGCTTCGTCCGCAGTGGCGGCCAGGTGCCCTCGCGCCAAAAAGCCATCGGCATCGAAGCGAAGTGACACCGGGCCAAACACGCCATCATGCGCGCGCTCAAGCGGCCCGTTCACTTCGCGCAGCAGTGCGGGTAATCGCCCTGCTGACAGCAACGCGCTATTCTGGAAATCCCAGAAGGCGACTGGGTTGAGATTGGTAACGGTGTCAGAGTTGAGATTGGGGCTGGGCATTAATAGGCTCCACTGGCGTAGAAATGCCCCCGTCAGCGGCCTCGTGGCATGACAGGGGCGGTGTTGTTAGCTACTCCGCAGACTAGTGCTGACTTGCGAGTGGCCAGGTATCGGTTCGAAACGGGCTTGCTGGAAGGTTAGCCTGGTTGTAGAGGTTGGCTTCGGGATAGATCTCGAATGCGTATCGCGCGGCGACGGGGACAGCTATCGAGTCAGCATGCACTACGACCGTGTTGCCGTCAATGGTCGCCTCAGCAGGAACGAACACTCGGTCTGGCCCACAGATCGCAAAACCGGTGAGCTTACCGCCCTTCGCAACAAGGCTGTCAGCGTGTGTGAACGAAACACGGATCGAGCTACCGTCGACTTTCATTGACTTATAGATCGGCCCTGAGTATTCAATCTTTTTGCCGTAGGCAATCGCCAGAGCATTAAGCGCTAGGCGCTCACCGACCGACTGCTTATCCTTCGGATGGATGTCTTCCGGATCGCCGATATCGATGGCGACCGCCATGCCGACCTTAGGCAGGCGCTGCGTGGTCATAAGTTGCGCCTCACGCACTTCGGCCCAGCTGGTGTCGAGAAGCGACGTGCTCGACTTTTTCCAGTTCGCAAGCTGTACGAGGAAGAACGGAAATTCGCCGCTCTTGAACTTGTCGCGCCAGTCTTCGATAAGCGCGGGCATGAGAGCGCGGTACTGATAGCCGCGTCCGCCATTCGACTCGCCCTGATACCAAATCGCGCCCTTGATGGCCATCGGAACGAGCGGCGCTACCATGCCATTGTAGAGCACTGTCGCGGTGTTAGGCTTGGTTGGGTCGGCGATGGCAGGCGGAGTCGGCACAGCGGAAATGGTCGAGCCGACCTTGTATTTCCATGCTGCGGTGTCGAGTGCAATCTTGCTCGTCGTGTCGCCCTTGAGGGCCACAAAGATATCAGCTGGCTTGCCGTAGAGTCCGCCACCGCCGCCGCTATCCAGTACGAGCACCGCAATGGTATTTCGACCAGCTTTCACACTCGTCCCAGGAACCGTGTAGACTCGCGGCTTGTCCCACCCTTCGGTGGATCCGACCTGAGCGCCGTTGACGAACGTTGTGTCGTTGTCGTCAATTGGTCCCAGTGACAACGTCAAGTCTCGCCCGGCCCATGCAGCGGGAGCATCGAATGCGACGCGATACCAGAGGATACCGTCGAAGTTGGCCAGCTCGGGAATGCCAGCGTTCTCCCACGACGTCCCCACTTTAATTGTCTTCCACGATGAATCATCGAGAGTAGGCGACGACCAGGCAACCTTAGCTGCAGTGCCCGGCTCGTTTCTCGACGACCATTCGGCCAGCTTGATGGCGTACTCTTTTCGAGCAACCGCCGGGTCAACGCCAGAGTCCAGCGCCTCGACTACCCCCTTGAAATCGGGCAGGTTGCGCAGCTTATCGCCGCTGACGAACGACTCGGCGGGCATACCGCCCCACGGGTCGGTGATCAGACCGATAGGGACATTAAGCTCCTTGTAAAGGCGTCGTCCGAAGAAATATGCTGCCGCCGAAAATCCTCCCCAGCCGGGGGTTGCGATTGTTGTCGGCGAGCACGGCTGCCAGGCACACCAGTTCTTGTCCTGCTGAGGCGCAAGGGTTACCTGAGGCTTTCCGGCAATCACGTGTGGGACACGGTAGAGCCGAATATTCGGATAGTCGGCTGCGGCGATCTCTACGGTCGGGTTCGCGGCAATCCCAATACCCTGTTCCATGTTGGACTGTCCAGAGCAGATCCAAACATCGCCCATCATAACGTTGGTAAGGGTTTTTGTCTGGGATCCGTGGATCTCGACCGTGTAGGGGCCTCCCGCAGGAAGCGGATCGGTGGTGGCCATCCACTTGCCGGAATTGTCGGCTTTGGTGGTGTAGGCCTTCCCAGCCAGCGTCACGACGACCGCCTCACCGGGAGTTGTCCAACCCCAGATTCGGTCTTTCGTGTCGCGCTGCAGGACCATGTTATCGCCAAAGACGGGGCTTAGGAAAGGAAGAGGTGCATCGGCCGCGCGGGCCGATGGCGCTGCAAGCAGCGGAACAAGGGTGAGCGAAAATACGACTGCCGCGATGAAGCGGCGAAAGGTGCAATTGTGCATTCGGGTAACCTCGCTGTCAGTCCGTGCAGGTTTCGACGATGGGGCCGGAAATCCCTTCTCGTCGCGAATGCTTGAGGGCTGCGGAGCGGAAAGGGGCGGGTAAGCACGGGCAACCGGGTGGTCAAGCCCGCCGGGACTGAAGATCCCGGCCTGACGAAGACCACCCCTGCGGGGCTAAGTTGGGCGCGCTAGCGCGCCCATTGCACTTATGCCTTAGCCTCCATAGAACGACTGCCACTATCATGAAGCCCACCCCGAAAGGTTGAAGGCGATGCGACGTGGAAAGTAAGTCATTGGGTTTTTGAACCGATTTGCTCAGCAAGAGAGCGAATCCTGAGCGAAATGTGCCGCCTTCTCAACGTTGAGCAATTTCAATTTTAGCGGCCCGACAGGCAGAATACGTCTGGTGCTGACATACTTGTTCGCGATGCGAGCGATGACGGGATGGTCTATAGTGGGCGCTTCCGCGGCACGATGTAATATTGAGTCGGGACAGTCGTTATTCCACTCCAGTCATACGTGCCGATGGAAAAGCGATATCTAAATCGCCGGACGGCTGTCGTTTATGGTGGCTACGCTTTGGCGCTCGACCAGATTGCCGCATACGGTGATTGTCTGCGGGGTGTCGGATCGTCCGTCTAGTCTGTCGCGAAGCATTCTGACCACAGTGTGAGCGATTTCACCGGATGGCTGCGACGCTGCCGTGAGCGGAACCGGGCAGTAGGCGGCAATGGGCTGGTTGTCGTGCCCCACAACGCTCAAGTCTTCGGGGATCCGCACGCCCCGCTGCATCACTTCGACCATGAACGCTAGAGCGACATAGTCGTTGACGATGCAGATGCCTGTGGGGCGGTCGTCCAGCGCAAGGAACTGGCGTGCAAGTTCCTCGCCGCCTCTTTCATAAGCGCCGTGCTGGAAGACATAGTCTTCGCGGAATGGCACACCGTATTCCGCCAGCGCGCGCCGATAACCAAGCATGCGATCCGGTTGCGTCAGGTGCATATTGGGGAGCCACGAAACACGAGTCGACATTGCAATGCCGATCTTGCGGTGACCACGACTCAACAAATAGGACGTCGTAAGATGCGCGTTGTGCTCCCTGTCAAAAATGACCTTGTCGCAATCAAGGGGCGTGCGCGAATCGTATGTAACCACCACCCCGCCTGTCCTCTGATACGTATCGAGAACAGAAAATACCTTCTCGTCGACAATCTGCGACCCACAGATAACAGCGCGTGGGCGCTGGCTGCAGATTTGCTGAACTTGCTCAGACTGTGGCCTGCTTGTGGGAGTGGCGGCCTCCGAGCAGGTGTAGATCGGAACGTCCATTCCGAGGCTCGTCAACTCTTGCTGAATGAGCAAGATCTTCTCGGTCGCGAGTCCCAGATCGAGGCCAGCGCTGATGATGCATACAGCATGATTTTGGTAACCGGTAGCCAGACGTTGCGCTACGGGATTGGGGACGTAACCCATCTCGCGGGCCTTGGACAGAATTAGCTGCCGCGTATCCGCGGACAAAGCCCCTTTGCCCGAAAGCGCAACCGATACGGTGGACTTATGCATTCCGAGCGCATTCGCGACATCTTGCAGTGTTGGGAGCAATCGGGCAGGCGGTGCCTTTTTCTGGTTTTCGGACTGGTCAGCGATCATTATGAATCATGGGGCCCAAATGGGATAGAAAAAAGTTGGCATCGTTTTCACCAGAAGTATCTGCAAGTATAGCATAGCCCGTCCAATCAGTTATCCGGCCGTTTACATGGTTCAGGGCAACTTTTGATGCCCGAAATCGGCTAAAGTTAACGTATGTTGCCCGATCACTTCAGCGCAAAGTAAGTGGCGTATCGCTCGGGAGCGGGACGGATATTGACGCGTCTGAATGGCCGATGAGGTGCGCTCGCTTGATCGGTCCGGTAATCATCACTCAGCTTACCAATGCGTCATGTTAAGGAATGAGCAATGTCACTCACAAGTCCGACAATCAGTCACGAGATCGGGAAAGCCGTTGAGCTGTTTGTACCTAGTCGCGACGAATGCCTTTGGCGCTATAGCTACGGCGAAAAGCCAAAGCCGTACTTCCACCCTCTTCGGACACCGGCAGGCTTTTGCCTATCACTGTTCGAACCGCACGATCACTTCTGGCACCGCGGACTGTGGTTTACGATTAAGTTCATTAATGGCGAAAACTTCTGGGAGGAGCATGTTGAGCACGGTGTCCAACGATCACCAACGCCGCCGACGATCAGCCATCCGGGAAGCGATTTAGTCGTCATCGAGCACCAACAGCTTTGGGAACGCCCAAACGATGCAGGCACCGTCTTTGTGGAGCAACGACGCATAGAATACCGACCGCTTAGCGACGCAGCCTACGCACTCGACTGGGAAATCGTCCTTGTTGCACAATCTGATTTACTTCTCGACCGAACGCCATTCACAACGTGGGGCGGCTACGGCGGATTGACCATGAGGGGAAACCGAAACTGGCAGCAAACTAACCTGCTCTTCGCCGATGGATCAACAAGCGACCGGCCGCTGGGTGTCCCGTCAAACTGGTGCGATCTCAGCGGCGTGTTTGATGGCGGACGCGACAGCACCGGTGGAGTGGCGATCTTCGATCACCCGGACAACGTTCGCCATCCAAGCCCCTGGTACGGAGGCACCGGGAGCGGCCACTATTTCAACGCCGCATTCTTGTTCCACGAGCCGATGTCAATCAACGAGGGCGATTCTCTTCGGTTTCGTTACCGCGTGCTGGTCCACGACGGTGAAATGGACGTTGACGCACTCAACAAAGCGTACGAATTATTCGTATCGCAACCTGTGGACCTGTTGGATCTCGACATGCGGCGCGCTAACGAGGCAATCCCGGGAGTCGATTAGGTTGAGGTAGGCCGTGGTGGCTCCGGAGGGGATGGCGGCGGTGACTGTTCGAGTCTCCGTGTCTATTGCGGCTGGCGCACTTTCCCACTCGCGCTGCTGCCAGTCGGCATTGTCGCTGACCGTGTAGGCGAGCTCAGCTCGCGTCACCGGGAGCGGTGCGGCATATGTTGTCGCGATACTGTTATCGGATTGCTCGGATGATATCACGCTCAAGAGAGGCGCACCGCTTTTCACTATCGAGTCCGCGAAGACTCTAATCTCAAGCGGGTTCTCGCCAGCACCGCCATGGCCGTGGGGCATTCGGATCCGAATACAGCGCGTCTGCGGTCCTGGCGCAGCATTGTATGATCGCTGCAGTGATGGGAGCGGATACGCGAAGTCGTTGGTACCGGTCACCCACAGGATAGGCAGGGTCGCGTCCGGCAGGTATTGCTTCGGATCCCAGAGGGTCGCCCACTTTGTCCTATTCTGCGGCGTCATCTTAGCGAACTCCGGCTCCCAAAACGAGTGTTCCTCGATAAACCCACACCCGTACACAGGAACCGCAAACTTGAAGCGGTGGTCGAGACCAATTGCGATGCATGTCGTGTAGCCGCCCCACGAAATGCCGGTGACACCAATGCGCGCTGGATCGACGCCGGGCATCGAGCGCAGTAGCGAGTGCGCACGGATGACAGCGCTCACTCCGTGGTAGTACCACTGGTCGGTGATGGGCTGATCGATCTGCTCGAAAGCACCGGTCCCGGGAAAAGAGATGCCTGACGGCCCGCCCCACTCATGGCGGTCCCACTTGTTGTACTCCCCGGTAGGCACGGAGCCATTCAGGTCCATCGCTATTGCCGCATATCCCCTCGCATTCCACAGCCGCACCCAGTCCGCGAACGCAGTTCCGCCGCCGCCGTGTACAAGCACGATCCCTGGCGCCAGGCCGTCGACCGGGACGCTTGGCGGCGAATAGTAGGCGAACACACGGGTTGGCTTCCCCTGATACGGCATGCCGTCGAAGTACAAAGCGCTAACATCGGGCGTCGCGAACTCGGAGGCTGGGTATGTTTCGGGAACGGTGAAGAGGTGGTCAAGCGGCCAAATGGATTCGGGCATAGGTCGTGATCCTGAGAGAGTTGGTGCCCTCATTTTAGCGTGTAATGCCCGATAAACGGCTCGCGGAACGGAATTCGTATTCAGGCGCTGGAGGCGACGCGAAACGGAAGGATCGTATTTATAACCTGCAAAAATCCGGTCAACATGTGGTACAATGGTTGGTATTACGTAATACCATGACAAAAAACGTTACGCAACAAGATATTGCCTCAAAGTTAGGCGTGTCACAGGGGCTCGTTGGCCGGGTTATCGCAGGTGATTCCGCGACACGTGTTTCAGCAGAGACGCGGAAGCGCATTCTGGATGCGGCAAGCGAAATGGGCTACCGGCCGAACTTGGCGGCACTCAGCATGCGCCAGAACCGGTTCTATTCAATCGGCGTGCTTGCAGAGTTGCCTTTCATCCATCCAATGGCCTGGCAATATGTCGAGGGCATCAACAAGGGCCTCATGGATCGCGGCTATACGATGTCGCTGATACGGCTGATGGACGTGGACGGCGGAAGTGGCGACGGGCTATCGGCTCGCGCATTTCAGGGTCGCACGCTCGACGGACTGATTGGGGTCGTGAATGTACCCGCAGTGCTGCGCTCCAAGATCGAAAAGCTGGTGCCCCATTGCGTCTGGCTCAATACTGAAATCCGCCTCCCAGAGCGTTGTATCCATCGCGACGAGGCTGCGGCTGGTCGGCTCGCGATTGAGAAGCTTCACGAGGGCGGCTATCACAAGGTGATCTACCTTCGGGGCGGGCTCGGGGGTCACTATAGCCACCGAGCTCGACTGGGTGCAGTTCAGGCGACCGCTGAAAAACTCGGAATGGCCATGAACGATACCGTCATCGATTCTGAAAGCGGCATTCTCGAAACGGTCGTCGCTAGGACTCAGCCCGGAAGTGTCGTACTCGTTTCGGACGGCTACCTGGTTCAGCATCTCGCTATCGCAGCGCTCCACCAGGGCCGTCGTCCAGGTATCGATTTCGCGGTAGCGTGCTGCGACGACGGTTCCGGTGAGTGGCCGGGATTGTCCCGCGTCACCTTCCCGCGCGTCGCCATGGGAATAGCTGCGGCTGAGATGATTGTGGCCACGACGGAGCAAACTGGCGAATCCCCCAAGTCGCAGCTATTTTGCGGCGAGTGGGTTGATGGGACAACGGCTCCCCCGCCTCGCGGAGCTCATCACCCCATTCGGAATTGGGGTTAATGTTGTCCGACCGCCGCGTGACAAGTCCGGTTAATTTTCGAGATTGGACAAGGGATAAATTTATGATTCACTCTACAGTTACGGAACCGTCGCGGAGCATTCCGGTATTCGAGGATGTCGATATTTGCGTGCTCGGCGGTAGTTGCACTGGCGTTTTTGCAGCAATTCGTGCGGCTAGGATGGGGGCGCGTGTGGCTCTTGTGGAGCGCATGGGCTGCTTTGGTGGGGTGGCGACCATCTCGCTGGTCAACATCTGGCACCCTCCGTTTGATGCGCATTTCGAGAAGCAGATTTTTGCCGGTTTGACCACCGAGACAATGGACCGGCTTGCACTACGCAGGTCGGTGAACATCTCGCCGCGAAACCCACACGCATATTGGATTTTCAACTCTCACGAACTCATGATTGAGCTTGACGAGATGGTGCGCGAAACGGAGAAGGTCACGCCTTACCTGCACACGCTGTTCGCCGCGCCGTACATTGGCAACGATGGTCGGTTGGCGGGGGTGTTTGTCGAGAACAAGACTGGAAGAGGCGTTATCAAGGCGAAGGTTTTCATCGACGCGACCGGTGACGGTGACCTATGCGCAAGGCTCGGTTTGGAAACGTACAGCGCGAACCAGATGCAGCCTTCAACGACATGCGCCTTGCTGGCATCGTCCGCCAGCCTCCACGGAGTCGACGTGCAAGGGCTCGTGCGCAAACACGGCGATGAATTCGGCTTTCCCCAGGGCTACATCTGGAGCAGCACGGTTCCGGGTTCGGATATCGCCATGCTGGCGGGAACGCGGGTCAAGGGCCGGGATTGCTCCGATGGCGACGCGCTCACGGCGGCGGAAATGGAGGGACGGCGACAGGTGCGCGCGCTTCAAGATCTCCTTCGCAAATATGCTCCCGATGGCAACTGGACGCTCGCTGGCCTTCCGGCGCGAATCGGTATCCGCGAGTCGCGCCACGTTCGCTGTCACCATGCCATGACGCAGGACGATGTACTTGGCGGTGCCCACTTCGACGATGCGATCGCGTTTGGGGCTTATCCGGTGGATATCCACCATGTCGATAAGCCAGGCATCACGAAGATCTTTCTCGATGGCACTCAGGTGTATTCCCGCGACGGCTTTCCCGCAGAAAAGTCACGCTGGCTGCCCGAAAACTCCGACAGCGCCGCGTACTACCAGATTCCCTACCGCAGCTTGCAGCCGCTTGGCGCCTACGACAACCTGCTACTCGCCGGCCGCATGATCGATGCCGACGTGCCCGCGCACGGGGCGATCAGGGTGATGGTGAACATGAACCAAACCGGCGAAGCGGCGGGTGTGGCGGCCACGATGGCGATAGGCGGCGGAGGTGCGAACGTTCGCGCCGTCGAGCCAGCAGCATTGAGAGCAGAGATGGCGCGCGGAGGCTCATTAATGATGTAGGTGAAACCAAGAAGGCACAAGCGTGGGAGAAATATGAAAACTGGACAGATATCAAACGTTTGATACTTTACAAGAACCGGCCATTGTGTTATGATAGCGCAACCATCTCTCCTTTGCGAGGTCATTTCGATTCATGTCCACTCCTGTGAATACCGAAACCCCATCCACGCCTACCACGTCCAAGGCGGATTCAGCGTTAACGCAGCCTGTCACGTGGCGCGCGTGGGTGATTGGCGCGTTACTGATACCCCTGCTAGTGTTCTGGGTGGAGTATACGGAGATTGTCGCGAACGGGCCAGATCTCGCGGCGATGTCGTTGCCGATGGCGTCGGTGTTTGCCCTCCTGGTGCTCGTGGGCGTCAACCTGCTCCTCAAGCGCACAGCTCCGAAGCTTTGTTTGAATCAGGCTGAGTTGATCGTCATCTACAGCATGAACACCGTCGCGGTCTATATCAGCGGCATCGGCATGATGCAGTTCCTGCACCCCACCCTCGTCGGTTGGTTCTATTTCGCAAAGCCTGAGAATCGGTGGGAGAACTGGTTTCCGCTCATTCGCCAGTGGGCTGTGCCTGATCGTAGCGTGATCCCGGACTACTACTCCGGACACTCGTCCCTATTCACGGCGGAGCATATCGCGGGCTGGCTTCCGGCGATTGGCATCTGGAGCGTCTTCATATTCGTGCTCATCTTCTCGCTCTATTGCGTATCGAGCGTGATGCGCAGACAATGGGTGGAAGCCGAGCATCTGGCGTTCCCGATTGTGCAGATACCGATTGAAATCACTCGCGACGGCGGCGACAATCCAATCTGGCGCAACCGACTGTTTTGGGGCGGCGCAATGATCGCAATCGTCCTCGAGACCATAGCGACAATCCACTTCACGATGCTTCCGGGGGTGCCTTACTTTCCGATAAAGCCTGAGAAGTCGCTGGAGCTGCAGCAGTTTATCACAACGCCGCCGTGGAACGCGATTGGGTACACAACGCTGTCGTTCTATCCCCTCGTGATCGGGCTAACGTACCTTTTATCTGTAGAAGTGTCGTTCTCGTGTTGGTTCTTCTACCTCTTCACCAAACTCGAAGCCGTATTTTGCACTATGTTTGGCTTCCGCGACCCGGGTGCCGGTCCGGCCCTTGCCCAGATGCCCTACGTTACCGAGCAAGGCTTCGGCGCTTTTGTCGGCCTCGCTGTCTTCTCGCTGTGGCTGGCCCGCAGGCATATCAGCGCAGCGTGGAGGCGGGCGGCGGGCCGTAAGAGCGAGATGGACGATTCGAACGAGCCTATGTCGTATCGCGCCGCATTCGCCGGTTTCGTTCTTAGCGCGCTATTTTTGATTGGCTTTGCGATTGCAATTGGCCTGTCTCCGTTTGTGGCGACACTATTCTTCGGCCTCTATTTCCTGCTCGCGCTGGCATTCACACGTATCCGCGCCGAGGCTGGATTGCCCTGGGGACACGGACCAGGCGGCCTCGTTCACAACGCTATGGTGCGCGATGCGGGGACAGAGGCGTTCTCGCATCAGGAACTCGCTGGCTTTGCGTTCCTACGCTGGTTCGATAGCGACTGGCGCTGTCAGCCGCAGCCGATTCAGATCGAATCGATGAAGATGGCTTCTAGCGCAAACCCGCGACCTCTTAACCAGCGCCACCTAACGATGGCGATCTTGAGCGCCGTGGTCATCGGGACAATTGCGGCGTGGGTAAGTTGCCTTGCGATCTACTACCAGTACGGCGCATCCAGCGCGGTGGTCAACACGTGGCGAACGGGCCTCGGGCAGTATCCTTTTAGCGACCTTCAGGGTCAGCTGACGTCACCAACACCGGTGAACATGGCGCGCTTCACGGGAGCGGGAGCCGGCCTCGCGGTGTGCGTCATCATGAGTTACCTGCGGACGCGCTTCCTGTGGTGGCCGTTGCATCCAATTGGCTACGCGGTGGGCAACACAGATACGATGACGTGGATCTGGTTCTCGGTAATGATTGGCTGGGCCATAAAATCGGTGATCCTGAGGTTCGGCGGAAGCGTTGTTTACCGCCAGGCACTGCCATTCTTTATCGGGCTGGTATTGGGCGATTACGGCATATCCGGCCTGTGGTCGCTGTTCTTTCTAGCGACCGGCCACCCTGGCTACAGAACATTCCCAATCTAGACGCGGCGAGTCGGATTCCGACCACTTCAGCGCACCACATGAAGATAGTCATTGCCACCGATTCATTCAAGGGCAGCCTGACCGCCAACGAAGCCGTGGCCGCGATTGCGCGAGGCGTCGCGCGTGCGATTCCGGCGGCGGAGCTGGTGTGCGTCCCGCTCGGCGATGGCGGCGAAGGCACGGTAGATGCGCTAGTCGCGGCGGTACCAGGAAGCAGGCGCCTAACGCGTCTGGTGATAGGCCCATTCGGTGCGCTCGTGGATGCGACTTACGGCCTCCTTGGGCTGCGCGGGCTAGTCGCCGTGGTAGAGATGGCTGCGGCGAGCGGCATCACGCTTGTGCCACGCGAAAAACTGAATCCAATGCGCGCGACAACGTATGGCACCGGAGAGCTTCTGGGATACGCTTTGAGTCGCCCCGTGCTTGAGGAGATGATAATCGGGATCGGCGGTAGCGCTACGAATGACGGCGGAGCCGGAGCATTGCAGGCCCTCGGTGCGGAGTTCATTGACGCGAACGGCGACCCGATCACGGATCCCATGACACCAGAATTGCTTGGCAGTGTGGTCGGAGTCACATGGCACGACCACAGTCTGAAGGTGGACGATGTCCGCATCACAGTAGCATGCGATGTCACCAATCCGCTGCTCGGACCAACGGGCGCATCCGCGGTATTCGGCCCGCAGAAGGGGGCCACGCCGGAGATGGTGTCCGAACTCGACAGCATCCTGACCAATTTTGCCCCCAACCTCGAATTTCTTGCCCGCCAGCGTGGCGGCCCGCCAGATGCGCCTCCAATCGCTCACCGCCCCGGCTCAGGCGCTGCGGGCGGACTGGGAGCGGCGCTGATGGCGCTCTTTCCCGCAGCCGAGTTCAAGAGCGGCATCGATGTGGTGCTGGATGCTGTCGGGTTCGACTCGCTGCTCTCTGACGCAGACCTCGTCATCACCGGCGAAGGCAAGCTTGATCCGCAAACGCTGTCGGGAAAAGCTATCGACGGTGTACTACGACGCGCGAAAGCGGCAAGCGTCCCCGTGATCGCGTTCGCGGGCGCAGTTGATGCGGACGCTGCGCGGGCTCTGGAGCCACTCGGCCTCGAAAGTGCCTACGCCATCCTCCCGCGCGCCGCCTCTGTCGCTGATGCCATGGCACGTGCTGGCGAATTATTGGAACAGCTTGCAGCCGAAGTGATTGCGGGGCGGGTGTAAGGGCGAAGATCCTTATGAGGAGACGATGATGATGAAAGCCTTAGCAACGGTCATAGCGTGTGTATTGGTGATGCTGGTGGGCGTCACCGTAGCATCGGCTAAGCCAATTCGGTCAATCCGCGAGTGGGTAAAGGGTGACGGCAAGACCGACGACGCGGTCGGTGTCGCGAAAGCGTTCGATGCCTGCAAGGGGAATGCGTTCACGCTTCAGGTTGACTGCCCCGTACTTCTCCATATCGGGCGCGATATCGCTCGGCCGATCTTTGTCGATAACGGTACGCATGTCGTCTTCGCAAAGGGCGGACTTTTTATCATCGACAACATCCTTCAGCCCGCATTCGTTTTAGCGGACACGTCGGATGTGCAGTTCCTCGGCTGGAATGTGCAGTATGTCGGCGGCATTCCAATCGACCGACGAGCGGGCGGCTACCTGAAGGACGGTGTCGCCGTCGCAGACGGTTATCCGTCTCCTGTGTTTAACGACATCGTCGTCACTCCGTGGCTGGAAACTCATCGAGGCGTCAAGTTCACCGACCCCGCAGCCAAACACGCCATTTGGCACGGCCCCACAAATCTGAGCTCGGTGTTCTACCTGATCGGCGACACAAAGCAGGTCGATATCGAAAACATGAGGCTGTATGTTCCGGCAACGGCTGGCGGCAATCAGTTTATTCCCATGGCGTTTTCGCTAGCATGTGGCTACGTCCCGAACACCACTGCCGCTCCTGGCATAGGTGTGCCTGGAAATTGGGTCGGAGTGCCGGGAATTGCCGTACCCAGCCAGCTAACGTTCAAGAATATCACGTTGGACGGCTACTATATGGGCTTTCAGGGCACATCGCACCAGTCGACGTTCACCAATATCACCGGCCTGCGATACGGTGACCTTCAGGACGCCGATGGCGGCAACATCGGCGGTGTTGAAAAGTGGTTCGCCCCACCGCACCTGTTCTACTTCAACGGCCCCCGAGAAAGCCCGTACGATCCTGTTCTCTCGAATCAGAACATCACTATCGCCCACGTGCGGGACATCGGACCTCGCGTCGGCAAGGCTCGGGACACGTCACCACTCAAGCGTAGCGGTTACGCCAACTCGCTGAAGATCGGGGCCGTCGACAGTTCGGTCACGGACTACGAGTCAAATCGGCCCGATGGCCTCCTCGATGTCCTCTCGTGCCGCAACATGACTCTCGCCGTCATCAAAGGGACCTACGATTCGTCGTTCTTGAACGATCTCTATCCAGGTGTCCGATTCCCCTCCGGCGATTACTACCAATCCCTCACGATGCGCAACGTGACACTAACTGACACGTCCCCTACCCCGTATGCAACATCCACCGACAAGCTCCCGTTGCCCTTTAGCGGCGCACGCGGCGCAAACAACTCGAACATCGTGTTCGACAATGTCGTCGTGAACCTCAAGAGCTGGACGCGCCCAGTCATCCAGCCCGAATACAGCGGCCTCGGCAACAAGACATCCATCAAGTTTAATATCGGCCCGTAGGGCAAAGAGCGTTCGCTACGAAATAAGGGTGATGAGAAGAGCGCTCGCCGCGCGGGCAGCCTATCCGGCTGGGACCAACGTCCCGTTGGATCGCTAGGCCGCTTCGCGGTGTGGTGTGGCGATAGCTATGACGGGCTTGACGGTGACGCTAGAGCGTGTCTCCGAAGCGTACAGAGGGTATAATTCGGGCCTATGCTCGCAGCTTCAACGACAGGGTTGCCGCCGATTTCGATCGGCGGGGTTAAGATCGACACGCCGCTGGTGCTGGCTCCGATGGCTGGTGTCACCAACCATGCGTTCCGCCTGCTTTGTCGGCGGTACGGCGCTGGGCTGGTCGTTACTGAGCTACTCTCCTCACACGCGATCCACTACAAAAACGCCAAAACGTTTGGCATGTTCGACTGGGACGACAGCGAGCGGCCAGTCAGCGTGCAGCTATTTGGCGGCGACCCGGCTTTGATGGCGGAAGCGGCGCAGGTGGTCGAGGCACACGGGGCGGACATCGTGGACCTGAATATGGGCTGCTGGGTACCGAAAGTGGCGCGTAACGGCGCCGGCGCGGCGCTGATGAAGGATATTTGCCTCGCTCAAAATGTGGTCAAGGCTATGGTTGACGCCGTCAAGATTCCGGTCACGGTCAAGATCCGCTCTGGTTGGGACTCGCGCGAAACCACGGCTATTGATTTTGCGCAGCGTGCGCAGGATGCGGGAGCGGCGGCGATAGCGGTGCATGCAAGGTACGCGTCGCAGGGCTTCACCGGTGTCGCGGACTGGTCCGTGATTCGCCGGGTAAAGGACGTGGTTACGATACCTGTCATTGGTAACGGCGATGTGACGTCGCCTGACGACGCGCTGCGCATGGTTCAGGAAACTGGCTGCGACGGCGTGATGATCGGACGAGCTTCGATGGGAAACCCGTGGCTATTCCGCGAGACCGCACATTTTCTGCGCACCGGGGAGCGCCTCGAAGCGCCTGACCTCGCCGAGCGGATCGATGCATCGTTGACGCACCTCAAGACCCTTGCGGCGGACCCTGCTGTGGGCGAGTTTCGGGCAGTTCGGGAGATGCGTGGCCAGCTTCCGCAGTATTTCAAGGGCTTTCCAGGTGTCTCCAAGTTCCGGTCGGAACTGGTGCGCCTCGAGACCATCGAATCTATCGAAGACTTTTTGAGGAAAGCCAACCACCAATGAGCGAAGCTGTCAACGACGACGCACAGGTCGACACGCCACCCGAATCACACGACGCCAAAGCCGACGCGGTTGACAAAGCAGCCATCGAGCGACGGGTAAATCTTGCGATTGCTGCCGTTCTGGCGTATGTGGCGTATTCGGTGTTTATCCCGTTCATCCCGTTGCCCCACCTGCCCCGCCACGCCTTGCAGCTCTATGCTTCCGTGGCAACACTGGTCACGACTCTGCTCTTCATGTTCCTGCAGCTCTGGATGCCCCGAATGGTGGTCGCACTCCGGCCGCGCCCGCTGCAAGCGGCAGGCGTCGTGCTCATCTGCGTCGCCGCGTGGTTGCTGGCGAATGCGTTTCTGCACCCTTACCGTGGCCTCGCCCGCGAATCTAACCACACCCTGTTTATCTTGCGCGCCGCAACGATGGGCGCACTCCTTACACTTGGATTGACGTACCTAGGCACCATTCTCTCGCGCATTATCCGCGAGGTGAACGTGCTCCTTCCTGTTGCATTCGTCGCCATGCCTATCGACTACATAGGCGCAATGACCCCGACGGGCTACACGGCGGATATGGTCAAAAACCATCCCGATGTGGTGAAAAACGTCTCCGTAAGCGTGCCCGTGATGCATGGGGTGACGCCGATAGGCTTTATTGGGCCGGGCGACGTTCTATTCATCGCGTTCTTTCTAGCGGTCGCGTTGAACCTGAGGCTGAACGAGAAGGGCACGTTTAAGCTGATGTATGTCATGCTCACCGCCACCATGATCTTCGTCACCATGACCGGCATCAACGTGGCCGCGCTGGTCCCAATGGGCTGCGCCGTGCTCATCGCAAATTTCCGCCACTTCAAGCTGCAGCGATCCGAGGTATTCGCGTCGCTGTACGCCATGGCGCTCGTTCTTGTGCTTGTTGTAGCGTTCTACCTCTACTCGCACCGTCACTTTTTCGGAGGAAAATAGATGCACCGTCGTGTCGTATTGTTGGAAACCGATGAGCGCGCCGGATTGGTCGCCGACCTGAGCGATGCTTGCCGCCGCAAAGGCGTTTCGCTGGAGATCTCCACTGGCCCGGGCCACGTATTGCTGAGCTTCGAGGCCGATGACGAAACGACCGAAGCCGCCTGTGAAGGACTTCGCGCCGTGCGTGGCGTAGAAGGTGTCCATAGCTACTCTGTAATGTCTTAACCCGGCTCCGACATCACGGCAGTTACCGATTAGCCAGAAACAGCCTACCGAATAGCACCCGCCGCGAAGCGGCACAAGGATGCAACGTCACGTTGCCGCCCCGCGCGTAGCGGCTGGCGGAGCCATTCCTCAATTACATGTCGCACTCACCTGCGAAAATCTACTCCCATGAAAAACCTCATTTACGATGACCTGACATTTGACGAGGTCGCCTCTGCCTTTGCCGGTCCTCGCCCATCGCTTCTACCGAAACTTGGTGACGCCGAATGGGTGCGGGCGGCGTCGAACCCGCACGTCGCCACTATAGTCGCGCCGCTACTGCCGCTCGCGACGGCCGAACGTGATGAGCCTATGCCTGTGCTCACCGACGAGCTCTACGCCGACTATCCGCTGACGGGACGCCGCGTGGTGTTCGAGCACGAATACTTCGAGCGGCGGCGAAGGCTGGCGCGGGCGGCGATCTTTACGGTGCTCGACGGCAAAGGCGCATCGAGCGAATGGTATCCGTCGCTGCTCGCCAAGCTAACTGACGTATTCAACGAAACGTCGTGGGCGCTTCCCGCGCACACAACGACGAGCACGGGCAAAGATCCGCTGCGGCTTGACCTTTTCGCATGCGAAACAGCCAACCTCATGGGTGAAATGCTCACCGTCTTCGGTGATGTGCTGCCGATAGAGCTAACGGCGCGTATCCGCGAGCGACTGCGATACACAGTGTTCGAAAACTACGCCACACATCCCGACAACATGTGGTGGCGCAAGATCACAAACAACTGGAATGCAGTCTGTCACCAGGGCGTTCTCGGTGCGGCGCTCGCGGTGGAGACGGACGTGAAGCTGCTGACACGCGTGCTAATGACCGCTCGCGAAGCGCTGCCCCTCTTCCTGGACGGCTTCGGAGCTGACGGTGGCTGCAGCGAAGGGCCAGGTTATTGGAGTTACGGCTTCGGCTGGTTTACGTTCCTAAACGAGCAGCTCGAAACGGCGAGCGGCGGCAAGCTGTCAGTGTTTGCCGGCGACAATCATATCGCTGTGATCGCCCGCTATGCGGTTCGGGCAAGATTCAGCAACGGCTACATGATCAACTTCGCCGATGGTGCGGCGAAGGGGCGGATGAACCCGTTCGTCCTCGGCTACCTCGGCAAGCGACTGATGCTGCCGGAACTCGCCGCCGACGCCACCGGGGACTACGCAGACATCATTACCAACCGGCTCAACCTCGACGATCACCGGCTAGACTTCATGTACCTCGGGCGTCTCCTCTTGAGCTGTCCGACCGAAATCGAAGCGCCCACAGCGTCATTCAGTCGAGACTGCTACTTCGGCGACCTGCAGGTCCTGGAAGCGCGACGCACCGACGCTGCGGGCAACCTGTGGGAGTTTGCAGCGAAGGCTGGCAACAACGACGAGCACCACAACCACAACGATATCGGCAGCTACATCCTGAACGTCAACGGCGGCCCGGTGGCGACAGAAATCGGCGCTCCCGAGTACAACCGCGAGTTCTTCGGGCCCACACGCTATGAGTATCTCGCGGCGCGCACATTGGGCCACTCGCTGCCCGTCGTTAACGGCGTCGAGCAGGCTGCGGGACGCGAATACGCTGGCACAGTGATCGCGCACGAGATTGCCCCGGACCATGTGCGCTTCGATGTCGACTTCACCGCCGCCTACCCGGAAGCCGCACATCTCACGAAGCTGGTACGACGCTTCGATCTGGACGTCCCCGCAGGACGGCTGACTGTGTCCGACGAATACACGCTGTCCAGCGGCAACCAGTTCGAAACCGCTATCGCTACCAATCAGGGCGTCGAAGCCGTAGAAGGCGCGGTGACCATCCTATCGCCGAACGCGCGAGTGAACGTGAACATAGGCGACAACGCGGTATCGTTCGAAACACATGCCTACAACGATCACTCAGCAACGGCGCGAACGATCACGCGTATTGTGCTCAAGCCAAAGTTAGCGGCGACGAGCGGCGTCGTAGGATATTCGTTTACCGTCGCCTGATGACCGCTGGTGTGTTGCCGATTTGTCGAGTTCTCGTTTGGGTAATAACTTCCCCAACGGAGGACAAAACGATGTCGGTACTCTATGCGATTGGTATGATATTCTTTGTGTTTTGGGTCTTAGGACTCGTAATGCACACGACATTCGCGGCGATTGGTGGTCTGATCCATTTCGCGCTCGTGATCGCGATCATAATGTTCGTCGTCGGTCTCATCAAGGGCCGCTCGACTGTTTAGCTGACTTCGATGTCGGGGGCGCGTCTCCACACCGAAGTGGAGACGCATATGCCCTCAAATGAAATCCCCGAATATGAGAAGAACCACTGGCAGGTGATCGGTAGCCGCGAAGTCTACCGCAACCCATGGCTGCGTGTTCGCGAAGACCAGGTCATCCGACCCGATAAGAAGCCGGGGATCTACGGCGTCGTTGAGTTTCAAAACATAGCTCTCGGGATCGTGCCCGTGGATGAAACCGGCAACACCATCCTCGTTGGCCAGTACCGCTACACGCTCGGTCTCTACTCCTGGGAGCTCCCAGAAGGCGGCGGTGCGCTTGATCGAGATCATCTCGACGAAGCGAAGCGCGAACTGCTCGAAGAAACTGGCGTCTCAGCCACCGACTGGGTAGACCTCGGCGAATTTCACCTCTCAAACTCCGTCACCAACGAATGTGGACGTGTCTTCCTCGCACGCGGCCTCACGTTCGGCGAATCCGAGCCCGACGGCGACGAAGTCTTGCAAACACGCCGTGTCCCGCTCACGGAAGCGTGGGAAATGTGCCTTGACGGCCGCATCACTGACGGCGTAACAATCATAGGTATCGCTCGAGCGGTGGAGTGGCTACGTCGCAACGGGTAAGGTGCCAGTCGCTTACTGCCGCGTTGTAAGTAGCCTGTCCACAGGAGCGGTCCGCATCTACGCGGAGTTCCAATCGATGCTTCATCGCGGTTTTGCACGCCAGACCAGCGTATTGGCGGCAGCCACTTCAGCTCTACTTCCGCATTCTGTTTCGGAAGGCAGTGGCGGTTTCGTGTGTTTGCCTATGAAAGACCAGGGCAAAGTGCTGGCTGGAAGCAAACCCCAGGTCGAGCGCGATTGTTGTTATCGGCGTGTCTGTGGTTTCAAGCATCTCCTTCGCCCGGACAACTCGCACCTGCAGCAGCAGTTGTCGCGGCGGAATGCCAACTTCTTGGGCGAAAAGCTCCATCAGGCGGCTAGCGGATATCCCTGACGCTTGCGCCAAGTCGGTGAGTTTCCACGGGAGATGAGGTTCGGTTTCGATAAGGTACCGTGCGCGCGCGACGGCCTGATGCGATGGCGTCAGCACGGTCGAATTGCCCGCCGGACCAAGGAGGCGCGACGCTTCGATGATGACGGCGTCAAGCGCGGTTCGCAAGCCCGCAGACCGGTGTAGCTGCTTGATCGCCACTTCCCTCAGCAGCATCCGAAAAGGCGCAAGGAGACTACCAGCGCCGGGCAAGTGAACGATTTCTGTCTTAGCCCAAGCGTCTACAAGTTCGGGCATCCGCGCCAGCGATGGCGCGGTATCGAAGCCTGCGAAGACGAAGTGGTGGCGCTCCCTCTGGTCCCCGATAAGCGCGTGATCCACTCCCGGTGGCGCGAGGAAGAGGCTTCCGGGACTCAATTCGAACCGCTGCCCGTTCCCCTCCCACTCCGATCTCCCATCCACCTGCAGATAGAGCTCCCAATCGTCGTGGTTGTGCGGCGGCAGCTTCTGGCTACCGGGGAGCCACTCTTCGCCCGCACGGTAAAGCTCAGGCACATCAGCGTCTGGCGCTTCGCCGTGAAAACCAGCGATCAGATTAGGCATGTTCATGATCCGCATACTTTATTGTACCAAATATCACTCCGTCCCGTAATTTTATATACTTATAGGCGGACTTCGTTGCCGCATCACTCCGATCAGGCGTGTTAAGATGGCACGCTGATACACATTGGTCGGCAGCACCGACCAGGTCGGAAAGGATGTTCAACGTGACCGCAACAACTCTGGACTTACGGACACAATACGCAGCCGATGGGTTTTACGTCCATCGCACCCCTCTCTTCACACCAAATGAGGTCGCTTGCGGCGCGGCTGGCATGGATGCAATCCGCCGCGGCGACTACGATACTGGGACGCCGCCGGAGCCGTCGCCTTGGAAGCCGGGAGACGATGTCACCAAGCTATGCAAAATCGAGATGCCGCAAATCGCGGATTCAGCCATTCGTGCGCTGGTAAGCTCACCTGCGCTTGGTGAGTTGACAGCGCGCGTGACTGGCGCATCGATGGTACAGGTTTGGTGGGTGCAACTGCTCTTCAAGCCGTCAAACCCGGCAAACGTCAATGCGGGCACATCAGTGGGCTGGCACAGAGACCGCACGTATTGGGGCAATTGGGAACCGGAGAGCGACCTATTTACCGCATGGCTGGCGCTTTCAGATGTGGACGAAACGTGCGGGCCGATGCGGTTTGTGACGGGCTCCCACGAATGGGGCAATATCGGCGGTGGTGATTTTTATGCGCAGGATCTTGCCTCACAACGCGACGGATTCAACGCGCCAGTTGGCAAAGAGTGGATAGAAGCAAGCGGCACGCTTCCACCGGGCGGAGTCAGCTTTCACGATGACCTGACGCTTCATGGATCGGGGCCAAATCATTCGGGGCGGCCGCGTCGTAGCCTCGCCATCCATATGCGCGGCGAGAGGTCGCGTCCCGTTGACGGCAAGCGGGCGGGGCTGACGAAATATATCGACGATCTGACAATCTGTCCTGTAATACACGGGGTGCTATAAATACAATGCCTTCTCCTGAGAGGTGCGCTCGGGGGCAGCGGTAAGGGAAACGACATGACTATGACATCGCGCGAACTTGTTCGCCGCACTCTTGAGTTCAACCGACCCGACCGGGTGCCGCGCCAGGTTTGGACTCTTCCCGCGGTCTGGATGGAGAATGACCGCAAGGATGTGGAAGCGTTCTTTAGCCGCTGGTCACAGGATATCGGGGGCTGTCCCGTGGCGAATGCGCCTGTTGCCGCGCTCTGCAGCGGCGACGCGTACGCAGTTGGCACCTATCGCGACGAATGGGGCTGCGAGTTCGAAAGCATCAGCCCGGGGCGGATCGGCGAGGTCAAGGCGCCGCTTCTGAAAGATATCAGCGACCTCTCGAAAGTCCGTCCGCCGATCGAAGCGCTGAATTTCAATCGGGATGCGGTGAACGACTACTGCAAGTCAACAGACCAGTTCGTCTTGATGGGGGCCTGTGCGCGTCCGTTCGAGCGCATGCAGTTCCTTCGCGGATCGCAGGAGCTGTACATGGACCTGGCGGACGAAAGCGCCGATGTTCTACGGCTGCGCGATATCGTGCATGGCTTCTATCTCGACGAGATGGAGGCGTGGGCGAAGACGGATGTGGACGGACTGTCATTCATGGACGATTGGGGCTCCCAGCGCAGCCTGCTGATCTCGCCGGACCAGTGGCGTCGGCTTTTCAAACCGCTGTATGCCGAATACGTCGCGATCGCGCGCGCCTATGGCAAGAAGATCTTCATGCACTCCGACGGGCATATCCAGAGCGTTTACGGCGACCTCGTCGAGATCGGAATTGACGCGGTCAACAGTCAGCTATTCTGCATGGACATCGAGGAACTCGGCCGGCAATTCAAGGGCAAGATCACATTCTGGGGCGAGATCGACCGTCAGCGTGTGCTTGTGACAGGGACACGCCAGGATGCGCGCGACGCCGTTAAGCGAGTGGTAGATAGTCTCTACAGCCGGGACGGTGGCGTGATTGCCCAGTTTGAAATGATGAAACTCTCGCAAGGACACGCTGTTTTCGAAGCATGGGAGGAACTGACGATCGCGCGGTGAACTTGGGTGAAGCACTTCCGCTGAGGGAACTCGAGCCACCCATGCAAACCCAAGCCATCGTCTTCACGGCGACGAACAGAGTCGAGCTACAAACCATTGACATGCCCCCACCAGGACCTGGCGAGGTGCAGATCCGTACCCTTTGCAGCGCGATAAGCGCCGGGACCGAAGGGTGGGTCCTCGCGAACGAATTCACCTGGGACGCGACCCATTACCCCTGCGTTCCAGGCTACCAGCGTGTCGGCGAAGTCATCGCCATCGGCGAAGGGGTGAGCACAGTCGACGTCGGCGACAGGGTATGCGCGACAACGGGAAGCTGGTCGGGCGCTGTCGGTCCGCAGTGGGGTTCGCATGCGGCAGTAGCAAATACTCTTGAAGACGAGGTCTACCAGCTACCCGACACCATTGATAATCTCGATGCGGCCGGAGTCGTTGTGGCACAGGTTGGCTTCAACGCAGCGTCGCGCGTAAATCTCAATCCCGGCGATTGGGTCGCGGTCTACGGCGATGGTCTCATCGGCCAGTTCGCGGCCCAGTGGGCACGTGCTCGCGGAGCGCGAGTTGTGCTCGTCGGGCGGCGTGCAGACCGTCTCGCGCTGGCGGCAGAGCATAGCGCTGACGGAGTGGTCAACAGCCGCGCGGAAGATGCCTGCGATGCGGTCCGGCAATGTGTCGGCGGCGACCATGTGACCGCAGTGATCGATACCGTACAAACCGAAGCGGCTCAAGTCGAGTACCTGCCACTTCTTAAGCATGGCGAAGGCCAGATCGTCTACACCGGCTTCACTCCCGGCGCGACATGGGCAGATATGGGACTGCTGCAAAAGGCCGAACTCACGACGCACTACGTATCGGGCTGGAACTACCGTCGAATGCATATGACCTTGCTTTGGCTCGCCGCCGGGAAGCTCGCTATGCGCCCTCTCATCACACACCTCGTCCCCCCATCGGGAGCTCCGGATATGTACCGCATGATCGCCGCGAAAAATGAGCCGTTCCTGGCCATCGTTATCGATTGGAGAGACACACAATGAAGATTCTCATCACCGGCGCAGCTGGCTGGATCGCGCGCAGCTTGACCGCACAGCTCGAGAAAGACCACGAGCTCGTCCTAGTCGACCGAGTCGCCCCCGAAGACGCCACCATCTTCGCGCCGCATAAAGGCGGGCGTATTTCAATGCCGCTGGTGACAAAGTGGCCGTATATTCAGGCAGCTATCACCGACGAGACCGCAATGCGCCCTGCGTGCGAGGGTGTCGACGCCATAGTTCACCTTGCCGCAGGTGTCGAAGGGCTGCCAGAGATCGGGCGCGCGACGATGGAAGCGAACGTGATGGGCACATTTGTCGTTCTCGACGCCGCGAGGCTTGCTGGCGTCAAAAGAGTCGTAGCCGCGTCGAGCATCAACACGTTCGGCACATTCTACTGGCGCATCAGCGGTAAGCCCGTCGTATACGACAAGCTCCCGCTCACGGAAGCGTTCCCGCCCGAGCCCGAGGACCCTTACAGCCTCTCCAAACTGTGCGGGGAGATGGCGTGCGACGCATTCACCCGCGCTTACGGCATCAAGACGGCGTCGCTCCGATTCGGCCCCGTGTGGTCGTCGGACAAGTATGACGAAGTGATGCGCGAAGGGCTTCCGCCGACAACCAGTTGGGCGGACGATCTGATGTCTTGGGTCCATGCAAACGACATCGCGACTGGCATCCGACAGGCCGTTGAAGCGCCAGAGCTGCCCGCCAGCGGCGCTTATACTCTCACCGGCCCCGACACTCGCTGCCCGGAGCCGACAATGGAGATCATTGAGCGCTTGCGCCCAGACCTTCTGCCGACACTCACCGAGCCACTTGTGGGACGCGCCCCGCTGGTTTCGACCGCACGCGCCAAGGCCGCGTTCGGTTACGATCCTCAATACCGCCTTGGGCCGTAAGGCAACCTCCTAGAATAGGCGCGTCAAACGTCGTTTACATCGAGCCTGAAGCAAATCGGACTCGGCGTGATACAGTACGTTCAGGATTTCGACGAAACTTACCCTTATGGCATCGGAGGCTGGTGTACGCCCGCAGAAGGCACACCTCCGTGCGCATTGAGGCGCAACTACCGCGGCTGGGCTGGTGTGATCTATCCCTACGTCAACTCGGTCAATGTATTCATCTGCTCCGCAGAGCGGTGCCAACCCGCTCGCTACCGACGGGCACGTCGATTGGCTGGCCGGGACCAGGGCCTCGAACGGCAGCCAGCGCCTCGATACCACGGACCTCAATTGTGGTCTTTTCAGCGCCGAACTGGCGAACTGTCCAGTCGATTCGAAAATCTGCCCAAATTTCCATTGACAAGATAGCAATGTTACTGTATCATAAGGATAGTTACTGTAACATGAAGCGTAGAAGTTGCTTTCAGGACCCGACCCAGTCCTCGAATGGCGAGTTTCTACACCGGCATGTCAAAATAGATCAAAATGAGTAGATCATCCATCCGACAAGTTGCTGAACGGGCCAACGTTTCTCCGATGACAGTTTCGCGCGTGCTCCACGGGCGCCGTAACAAGGTCAACGAAGAAACATTCGCGCGTGTAATGAGCGCCATGAAGGAACTCGATTACATCCCTGTGCGCTCCGCCGTTCAGAACCGCCACGTCGAAACTCGCGCCATCGGCCTTGTGCCCTATCACATGATGGTCTCGCGGTACAAGCTTGATAGCGTTACGTACGAAGGCATTTGCGAACAAGCCAGTCAGGAAGGCTACGATCTGCTCGTCATGCTCCGAAATGAATCGGAATGGCTCGCCAACCGCCACGAAATGCGCTTTCTCGATAAGCGAAGCGACGGCTTCGTCTTCATCAGCCCGTGCAGAGGTGACTGGGAGATCGCATTCGAAGCGCTTGTTAAGCACGAAATTCCGACTGTGGTCTGCTATCGCCGCGACCTTCCGAAAGAAATCGCATGGGTCGACGCCGACAACGAGAACATTGTCAACAGCGCCATTAATCGCCTGCGAATAAGCGGCCACCAACGCATCGCTTACATTTGTGGTCCCGACGGGCCTGACGCCGACATGCAGCTGCTGCCCCATCTGGTCGCGGAACGCAAGAGCTTCGATGATGGCGAGCGACGCAAACAGTTCGAAAAGGTGTGCGAGGACGGAGTGGTCGTCCACGCTTGCTCGAAGGGCTGGGAACTCGACGCCGGGGTTGTTCCCGAACTGGTCGAGCGAGGTGTCACTGCAACCGTGTGCGTCAACGACCTTGTAGCTCTTCAAATTTGGAGCGCCGCCGAGGAAGCTGGGCTCATTGTTCCCCGAGATATGTCGATCATAGGAGTCGACAATACGGAGCCTGGCAAGGCCCGAGGCTTATCGAGCGTTGATTTTGGATACGACGAAATTGGGAGGCAGGCAGTGAGCGCGTGGGTAGCGCTTAACTCCGGGCAGGATGCGCGTGACTGTTGTCGCGTTGTACCATGCACTCTTATCGAGCGACAATCCGTCGCCGCCGCAAGGGTGTAGCAGCTGTCAAATTTGCTTTCGTGATATTGTATGAGAGGTAGGACCATGAACAAGAAGAATACAGGATTTACTTTAATCGAGCTCCTCGTAGTTATAGCTATCATCGCGATTCTAGCAGCTATACTTTTCCCTGTGTTTGCGACAGCTCGGGAAAAGGCGAGGCAAACCACCTGCTCCAGCAACTTGAAACAACTCGGCATTTCCATGCTGATGTACGCCCAAGATTTCGACGAAACCAACCCCTGCCTCTACGCCGGGGTCTCGTGGGACGACAAGCTAATACCTTACATTCCTGGCAAAGGCGGATGGGGCTCGAAGAAGGCCATGTTCGTTTGCCCCGATGACCAAGTTGCACGGACAGCGGGCGGCAGCCCCCGAAGCTACTCTATCGCGGCAGGCGCTATAGGCAGTAGCGGCGGGCCGGAAGGAGCGGCTGGTGGTGGCGGGTTCCTCGGCACCAAAGTCGGCACAATGTACCGTGGTCGACTACAGCGCGAAATCCCGTCGCCAAGCGCGACCCTCATGATCGTCGAAAACCCTGACCCTGCCAATAGCGTGGGCAATGATAACGAGTCGCTTGTGACGATCCCTTGGGGCAGTAACGGATGTGTTACGTCGACAAACTGGACCTGCGGCCAGGACAATGCGGTCGATGTCCCCCTCCACAGCGGCGGATGGAACTACGCATTCGCTGATGGTCATGTTAAATGGCTTCAACCCAACCAGACCTGTTACCCTGCATGGAAGCCCGCCACATGGGGCACAGCAGGGGGCTATTGGACCCTAGACGGCAAACAATGGCCGTCAATCGGATTGTAGAACGAGGAGAGCTTCATGTTTCGTGTTACAACAAATCGAACACTAGCCGTAATGGCTGCTGCGGCCGCTCTGTCGGCGCTCACATTGGGATGCGCGACTGCAGCGGCGAATGACAGTTCGCTACCGAAGCCTGCTGCAGCCAAATCGCCCGCGGCCCCGCAAATAGCGGTCTACCGCTGGGGCGCTCCTAAGGGACCGGCGCAGGTGGACGCGTTCGCGGCTTGGCTGGGCCAGCCGGGCATCTGGGGCGAGGACTTCCAGCCGTCGCAGCACTGGTACGGTGTCGAAGGCGGTTCCTGGCAGACCGGGCCGTGGTCCGAATGGAAGAAGAAGCAGGCGGGGCGCAAGCTCATCCTCTCGGTCACTCTGCTGCCCGGCGGTTGGAATCGCAGCGGACCGACAACCGGCCCAGATGCCGGTAAGCCGGTGTCATTCACTGCGGCGGCCGCCGGTGACTACAACTCGCACTTCAAAGCGCTGGCCGAAAACCTCGTAAAAGCGGGCCTCGGCGACTCCATCCTGCGCCTGGGCTGGGAAATGAATGGCGGCTGGTACACCTGGCGAGCCGGTAACA
The DNA here is from genome assembly GCA_036504535.1 of Capsulimonadaceae bacterium. Classification (GTDB taxonomy): domain Bacteria; phylum Armatimonadota; class Armatimonadia; order Armatimonadales; family Capsulimonadaceae; genus JARLGU01. Next base: position 2,056 of record DASXUY010000070.1, on the reverse strand, counting down.
ATGAGAAGCTGTTCGCCGAATACTGGCGTCAGATCGTTACCACAATGCGCGCTGTTCCCGGCGCTCAGGACCTCAAATACTGCTTCAACCCCGCCAGCGGCTGGCTACAGTTTCCGGCAGAAGCCTGCTACCCAGGCGACGATTACGTTGACTACATCGGTGTCGACCTCTACGACCAGTCGTGGGCACCGAATACATACCCGCTGCCAAAGGATGCCACCGCCGACGACATCCTCACCCGACAGAAGCTCGCATGGAAGGAGCTCCTCTGGGGCAACCATGGCCTCATGTTCTGGAGCAAGTTCGCCGCCGACCACAAGAAACCGTTCACCATTCCCGAGTGGGGTGTTTGCCACAGGGGTGACGGCCACGGAGGCGAGGATAACCCGTTCTTCGTCGAACAGATGGCCAAGTTCATCAACGATCCCGCGAACAATGTCGCCTGGCACTGCTACTTCGACGTTACTGCGGGAGACGGCGACCACCTTCTGTCACCGGGCGCACCGGGCGAAAAGCCTACCGTGTTCCCGCAATCGTCGGCCAAGTTCAAAGAGCTATTTGGCGGCCCGTCCCTTTCAGCCTCCGGCAAGTAACTCCTACTGGCTATAAGTGGGTGGTGTCGACGACTTTTTGGCGCAGCCAAAACGCGTCGAGACCACCCACTTCTTTATCGCCCGCCACTCCCACTTGCCAAGCCATCACCCCTCACCGCAACTCACCCTCGCCGTCCTCGGCGGACTAAAAAGGGCCTGCGCGGCCCGAGCGCTCTTAAAAACACGCCATCACGAAACCTGCACCGCCTGCCGCGTCCGCAGCGACTCGTACGCGGCAAACGCCACATCGGCAGCCGCCAAACCATCCTGCCCGGTAGCAATAGCTGGCGCTTCCTCGCCGCGTGCAAGGCGCAGGAAATCGTCCACCAGACCTGCATCGATATTGCTGCCCCACCCTACCGCGCGGTAACTCCCGTTCGATTCGTCGTATCGCCCCAGAGCTTGTCCGAACAGATCGACATTTAGCACACCGTTCTCACCCACAATCTCCAATGTCACATCGCCCCACGTTTTAAATGATTTCGGCGGGCGTGTCCACGACGTGTCCAGCGTGGCAAATGTCCCGCCAGCGTAAGTAATTGTCAAGAACCCGGTGTCCTCCCACGTCTGGTGATACATTCGGTTCCCTGATTCGGCGTAAACATCCACCGCCTCCGCCCCGAGCAGCACACGGTTCAGGTCTGCGACATGAACCGTGTGGTCGATAATAGCACCGCCTCCCGACTTGTCGACGTCGACGAACCAACCGAACGGGCACGCACCATGGTTGGTCGCACGAATCGCGAGCACACGCCCCAGCTTACCGCTCCGCACTATGGCTGCGGCTCGCTGGAACGGCGGTGAGTAGCGGCACGGGAAAGCGGTCGCGAGGCGAATACCCGCAGTGTCGCACGCCGAGATCATCGCTTCCCCATCCGCGTGCGTCGTGGCCAGTGGCTTCTCGCAGAGGATCGCTTTGACGCCCTCTCCGGACGAGCACACGGCTTCGACAAGCTCACGGTGGCGGATATTCTCCGACGTAATCACCACACCATCCAGCGGACGGGCAAGTAGTGCCGCAAGATCCTCGAAAAACGGCGCACCGTGCGCGGAAGCATTTTCCGCCCCGCGCACCGAATCATCGTCCCAAACCCCGGCCAACACCGCATCTGGATGCGACGCTAGCGACGACGCGTATGACTGCGCGTGCATGTGCGCGAACGACAGGATAGCGATACGGGACGGTGTGCTCATGACGGTGTACATCTCCGGGACTTTGAACAGGCGCGCGAGACTGCGCTACGGGACATGTTGGACGCGCAGCGGGGATATTCCTACGCGCGTGGGTGCCCTGTGAAGACGAGATTTTAAGATGCCCTCCGAAGCCGGGCTGGCTTTTTTTGGTCCGCCGCGGATGGCGATGTATACGATTTGCTTCTTATGGCTTATCATAGCGCTATGTGAGTATCCGACTGGTTATTTTGTGCGATGTGTCGTGGTTGTCTTGCGCCCTTGGCGCAAGA
>DASXUY010000069.1:0-111140 GCA_036504535.1 Capsulimonadaceae bacterium | reverse complement strand
GAGTTGAGCTTTTGTCGATCAAGTTCGTTAGCCATTACGACTATCAACGAACTACAAAGACAAAAGATTCCCGAAATGATCAACTATTTCAAAGAAACCGAACTAGAGCGTCAGCCACAAGGGGGCCTGAGTAGTTACAATAATATCCGTAATATCCGTGGATACTGCGACTCCAAAACGCCAAAATATCCACAAAGCGCGCCGAACCTGACCCGCGCAAAGCGCTAACGTACCCGGCCCGCCAAGAAGTGGTAGGACAACAGAGTCCCTACGAAGTGGGGACAGCGAGCGGTGCGAGCAGGGGGCCAATCGCGCATATTATGCGTGCTGATATCGCCGCCTTACGCGCATTATCCACTGATTTCATACCACTCACGAGGAAAACGCATATCCACCTCGTTATTTCAAAATATGACTGCGGTACGAAAAGTTAGCCCTATCGCTCGTAACGGACTTCCCAAACAATTGGCCCTCCCCTCGCCCCCGGCTCGCCCGTAGGGCCAGGATACAGAGCCAGGCGGCAATGGGGTCAACAATCATGCTAATCAAATAATCACACAAATCACAGTTCAGACAACTCTCCACCGGGTGCACTTCACGAAGGTGGCAAGCGGCCAACGATCGGACAGTTTGATAGCGATCACCATGCCTGCGGCGCACACTTAGCCCCGGAGGGGTGCTCTTCGTCAGACCGGGAGTTCTAGTCCCGGTGAATGCGGCGCTCTGGTTGCCACTTTGCTGAAGCGCACACCTCTCCCTCTCCCCTCAATGCAGGAATCGCCCGCCACAACGAATAACTCTCCCCATCACTACCGGGCGACGGCCCGATGCAGGAGTGCGACTATGACACGTAACGGAACAGCGGTGCTGCTGAATGCGCCCGGCGAACCGGCCACCCTCGAAGAGATCACCATCGATGCGCCAGGACCAGGCGAAGTGCTGGTCAAGCTGGTCGCTAGCGGTGTTTGCCACACGGATTTGCACGTCAAGAACATGGACGGAATGGGGATGGCGTACCCCATCCTACTTGGACACGAAGGCGCTGGGATTGTGGAAGAGGTTGGCGAAGGCGTAACAACCCTCGCTCCCGGCGATCCCGTTGTGATTGCCTATCGCGCGCCGTGCGAGCAGTGCCCGGCCTGCCGTCGAGGCGATCCGCGACGGTGCTGGGCCGCCCTGCGCCCCAAGCAGCGGATCAGGCGCAAGCGCGATGGTGCCCTGTGCTCGCAGGTACTGCGTTGCGGGACATTCGCGACACACACGGTGGTCCACGCCAAAGCCGCCATCAAGATGCCCGCCGAGATGCCGCTGGAGAAGGCCTGCCTCATCGCGTGCGGTGTGATCACCGGTGTCGGCGCGACATTCAATACATCGCCGGTTTGGCGCGGCGCACGCGTCGCTGTCATCGGTTGCGGCGGTGTCGGGCTCAGTGTCATTCAGGGCGCTCGATTGTGCCACGCCAAGCAGATCATCGCCGTTGACATCTCCCCCACTAAGCTGCAATGGGCACGCGATTTTGGCGCAACCGATGTGGTGGACGCGTCCGCTGGCGACCCCGTGGCCGCAGTGCGGGAGCTGGCCGCTGGCGAAGGTGTCGACTTCGCGTACGAAGCGGTGGGCCTTCCGAAGACCATCGAGCAGTCCATACGCATGCTGGCCTATGCCGGTGTCGCAACCCATATCGGCCTTCCGGAAGAGAGCGCCCACGTCCACATCAACCTTGGCGATATGGATACGGGGCTCTATTGGAATAAAGCGTCGCTGCACGTTTGCCATTGCGGCGATGCGCTTCCATCGCACGATTTCCCGCTTCTCGCGCAGCTTTACCTGCAAGGCAAACTCGACCTGGACCGGATGGTGACACGTGAGATCGGCCTTGGCGACGTAGAGCAAGCATTTGAGGAGATGGAAACCGGCAACGTCATTCGAAGCGTCATTCGCCTGTAGGGGCAGTAGCTTGTCTCTGCCCTACTCCGCCCCGTAAACAAGAATAGCAACCGAGCCAGGCAAATACGACCGCCGATGCTGCTGTGTGTTGCTGGCACCAGCATCGTCAGCCGCGATGTCGCCAGCAATCGTGTATATGCGGTGCGTCGCCACATCGATGGCCATCGTTCGGGCACCTACTTTCGTAGGCAGTGTGGCGACTGCGTCGTAGATATCCGGCGTGCGCTGGTGCAGGATAGTTATCGTGCCGTCTTTGCCGTTCGAGCTGAAAACGTTGCCAGTGACGGGGTCGAAGGCTGCCGCATCAGGCCCTTCGCCAATGGCGGGTGTAGCGACGACTTTGCCCGTTTTGGTGTCGACAACCGCCATTTTGCCTCCGTCGCAGGTCGCGAATAGGCGGTTGTGCTTCGCGTCGATGGCAAGGCCCGTCGGCGACGTGCATGGCGAGAGCGACCACGTCGCGGTCACGACACGCTTCTTTGCGTCAATAGCGCAGATCTGACTCGTGTCCTCGATGTTGACGTAAACGTGGCCCTTACCGTCAGTCACAGCGAACTCAGGTTTACCGGGCAATATGACCGGAGCAATCACGCCCCGGTGCTCCGTATCGATGACAGTCGCTGAGTTGCCGCCATGATTGAATGCGAACGCCAACTTGCTCGCCCGGTCATAGACGATGGCATCCGGATTGTTGCCAGCGGGCACATCGCCAGTATGAAGAAACGTAAAGCTGTCATGCAGGGAAACAGTATTCGACTTGCCGTTGGTGACGAAGATAATCTCATCTTCATCGTTGACCGCAACACCGTGCACGCCGTTGAGACCAGTTAGCTCATCGATGAGGCCATTTGAATCGAGACTAAGACACGTGACCCGGGTGCCGCGTGTGACATAGAGCCTGCGATCAGCGCTGCCAACGGTCAGGTAGTCCCAACCTTCACTGCCGCGTAGCGTGATTGTATCAACCTGGCGGAACGGCAGCGGTGCCACCGATGGCGCAGCACCCGAGGGTGTGGCGCATGCGATGAGCATTAGGGACAAGAGCAGAATTGAGGTTTTATACACGGAGTCAAGAACCTTTTCGAGGACATTACGGAATGATTAGTTGTACCAGAACGGTCATGTTACTTGAGCTATATGGAAAGCCCAAAGCGGCTATTGTCGATTCCGTCAAGAGGATTCGTGCCGTGCCGAACGGAATGGGTGAGCAGAGACCATTATGAATGACGACTTTATCATCCGCAATGCAGTCGCTGGCGACGCAGCCGCTATTACTGCCATCTACAACCACTACGTTGCAACATCGACGGCAACCTGGCAGTATGAGCCGTCAGAAGTGGACGAGCGGCTGCACAAGATTACGGATACCGCAGACCGATATCCGGTGATCGTCGCCGAACGTGAGGGGCAGTTCGTGGGCTATGCCTATATCAGCCCATTTCGAGGTCGTGAAGGCTGGGTGCCTACCGTCGAGAACTCGGTCTACGTTCACCCCGACCATCTGGGCCACGGCTACGGCCGGGCCATGCTTGAAGCGATCATTCAGCGATCGCGTGAAGCTGGTTACCGAGTGATGGTGGCGTGCATCTCCGGTGACCAGGAAGCCAGTATCAGTTTGCACGAGTCGTTTGGGTTCATTGAAGCCGGTCGCATCCATGAGGCAGGCGGCAAGTTCGGTCAAATACTCGATGCCGTGTTCCTGGAACTCCGGCTTTAGGTGCAGTGGACGACAGATGATCGGTCAGCCGCCATAGTCGCGGGGCGCGCACCCCATGACTTCGACGAACACACGGTGGAACTGAGGATAGCTCCCGAACCCTGCATCCAGGGCGGCATCGATGATTCTGGCCTCTGGCTTCTGGCGTATCAGGGCCAGGTATCGCTCAACGCGCTGCCTGTTGCGAAATCGAACCATAGTAATGCCGACTTGCTCGCGGAACAGGTGGCGCAGGCGGGACAAGCTAACGCCGACGCTTTCGGCTACGGACTCAAGCTCAATGTCACCGCACGTGTCGCGTATAAGGCGTACAGCGTCGCGAACTGCGGGATGAGTGCACTGTATCACGCCGTTCGAGCCTGAGCGCTCGAACGCCTCCCAAGCCTGAAGGAGAGAATAGCCAAGGCCCGCAAGGTAGGTTGCCGAGTCCGCCACGGTTTCCACGTCACGGAAGATAGCCGTGAGCATTGAAGCGTCGAGTGCGCTGATCGTCCGGCAAAACTGCCCCTCGGGACAGTCCTCAAGAAGGGCCGCGCTAGATGAACTTATGCACGACCGGTGCACGACCGATGGCGACACAATCGCAAGCCACATATCGAGGTCCGACGAGCACTCGATGATGATATGATCTTGTCCGGGGAAGAACCACGCCAAAGAGCAAGGTGCCAGATCGTACCGCATGTCGCCAACAAGATATGACACAGTGCCCGACGTGACCAGGTTGAACTCAAGCTCGCTGTGACGGTGCGACTGCTGCATCTGCCGAATCGGAAATGATCGGCTGAGAATTGCGTCGCCATCCGCGCAGACATTGAAGGGATCGATAGCCATTAATGAGAGGTCAGCCAACCAATTTCGAGAAGCATTATTTTATAATACCTACTATAATCCTGGAAATCGTTGCGCTTTAGACTGAGCTTCACGCTGAAAATTGGTTCATCAAGCGGCACGAAACATCACCAGGAGCATAGAATGATAAACGAAAAGGACGTCACCTTTTTTCGAGAGAATGGCTATCTGAAAATCGAAGCGGCAGTTCCGGCGGACGAATTGGCTGACCTCCAGGCCGAGACCGGCCGCATTATCGATAGCACGTCGACGGGAGCAGAAAGTGCTGACCATCCTGGCGACTACTGGTACGGATACGTTCACGGTGGCAGAGAGAAGACACTGAAGCGAATCGACTACGTGTACGGAAAAGGTGACGCTCTACTACGCCTGCTTTCGCTGCCAGTTGCCGTTGATGCCGCCTCGAAGATTGTTGGCGATCAGTTCGTGCCCACGTATGACGCCCTCGTCATTAAGATGCCAGGTGGCGGTGTCGAGGTCCCATGGCACCGTGACGACGGCAACGGCCAAGGGCCAACGCATTTCGACGACGCTGCTACTGGCCAGCGATATCCTGCTGTCAACTTCGGGTATTACCTTGACACGGCCAACGCCGTTAATGGAGCCGTATGGGTGGTTCCCGGGAGCAACCGGGAGACTGTCAACCGTACCGAGGAACTTCGTGCGTCGGGAGACTACGAAAACGTACCAGGAGCCATTCGCGTTGACATGAATCCTGGGGACCTGCTTCTGCACGACGTCAACCTGTACCATGGTTCGCCGGAAACTGCGGGCCAGTCCGCTTTAAGGCGAGTGTTGTATTACGAATTCAGGGACATGCGGTTCATCGACGCGCTCCACCGCCCAACATGGCCGGGTTCCTGGACAGATGCCCGTTTGGCGTTACTGCAAAAGTCAATCGACATTCGAAAGCGGGAGGGCCGCGCGGTACTTGACAGTGCTCATCCTTGCAATGCCCTGCGCATCGACTCGGACATTGCGGCCAGGCAGGACGGACGCGTCGTCCATCCCAGGTAGGTAGAACCTAAGCAGCCCCTTCTCCTGCTACAAGAGAAGGGGCTGCTGGCTACTAGCTCACAAGCAACTTGAGCTACTTACCGTGGCACTGCTTGTACTTCTTGCCGCTGCCGCACGGGCAAGGATCGTTGCGGCCTACCTTGTGCATGCTTGGCTGGGCTGGCTTCTTCGCGCCGCCGAATGCGGCGCCGGTGCCAAGGGCGGTCCCAGCTCCCATGAACGACGGCGATGTTCGCGCGGGCTGCTGCTCAAACGGCTCGTCGTCGATTGGTTCGTCGAGGGACGACGCATCCGCCATGCCCATCTCATCGAAGCCGATGAGACCAGGAAACTGTTGCTCCTGCGGCTGCTGAACCTGCGTGTTGAAGATGAGGCGAAGAACCTCGTCCTGCAAGCTGCCCAGCATCAGCTGGAACATATCGAACGCTTCCTTCTTGTAGAGCACGAGCGGGTCGACGCCAGCGTAGCCGCGCCAACCGATGCCCTCGCGAAGGTGCTCCATGTTGGTAAGGTGCTCCATCCAGTGCCTATCGAGCACGGTGATGGTCCAGTGGCGCTCAACGTCACGCATGATCTCCGGCGAGATGGACTTCTCCTTGTCGTCGTAGGCGTGTTGCGCAGTTTCGATGAGCATCTTGCGCAGGTCATCGTGCGGCTTGCCGTGTAGCTCATCGGGCGACGAGATGTAGTACGGCAGCGGGAACGTCTGTGCTAGCGCGTTGAAGGCCCCGGCGAGATCCCACTCGTCCTGCGGCATGCCAGCGGAGACATAACGGCCAAGTTCGCCGTCGACCACTTCGGTGAGATAGTTCACCATAACCGGGCGGAGGTCGTAGCCTTCCAAAACCTTGCGTCGCTCACCGTAGATGACTTCGCGCTGCGTGTTCATGACGTCGTCGTACTGGAGCACGTTTTTGCGGATATCGAAGTTGTGAGCCTCGACCTTTCGCTGGGCGCGCTCAATGAGGCGGCTGAGCATGGCAACGTCCAGCGACTGCTCCTCCGACCAGCTTTGCAGCAGAGTGGAGTTGGCCTTGTCGCCAAACAGGCGCATCAACTCGTCTTCCATGGACACGAAGAAGCGGGACTCACCTGGGTCGCCCTGGCGTCCGGCGCGGCCTCGGAGCTGATTGTCGATACGTCGCGATTCGTGGCGCTCGGTGCCGAGGATGAACAGACCGCCACGGTCGCGCACCGCTGCCGCCCGAGCCTTGTGGTTGACATCACTCTCCTGGTCTTCGAGCGACACCATGGTAGCGCGTGTGCCGCGACGGAAGCCGGGCTCGGCGCCTTCGACTTCTTCGTCGCTCTCTTCGGAGCCGGGCATCTGCGGCATTACAGTGCCGCCGAGGATGATGTCGACACCTCGTCCCGCCATATTGGTGGCAATGGTGACGGTGCCCTTGCGGCCAGCTTCCGAGATGATCTGGGCTTCCTTCTCGTGGAACTTGGCGTTCAAGATGTTGTGCGGGACGCCATGTTCGAGGGCTGACTGCAGGTACTCGGTATCTGTGGCCGGGATGCCCATCAGCTTGGCGAGGCGCTCGATATTTGCGGGGTCACGCGGGCTAGTGGGGATGCCGTACTCTTTGGCCAATCCGCCGAGTTTTTGAAGGGACAAATCCGTGATCTTGGAGTTGAGCAGGTCGCTTCGCTTCTGATACTCCGGGGCCGCTAGCTTTTTGCCGCTGTCGAGCAGGTCGCGCAGGATAATGGCCATCGCCAGCACTTCAAGCGGCTCGAAGCGCAGGCGGTCGGAGACGCGTTCCGAGGACTCAATGTTGCGCGTACCAACGAGCACGGGTTGCTGCTTGGAGTAGAGGCGAAGCAGTTCTTGCGTGATACCGCGAAGCTTGGCTTCTTGGGTCTTGAAGATGATGTCAGGCTTGTCCAAGCGAACCATGGGCTTGTTCGTTGGGACGACGACAACATCCAGCGCGTAAACCTTGCGAAGCTCTTCTTCCTCGGTCTTTGCCGTGCCGGTCATACCGGACAGCTTGGTGTAGAGGCGGAAGTAGTTCTGGAAGGTGATGGTAGCGTATGTCTGGGACTCGTTCTCGATCTTGACGCCTTCCTTGGCTTCCACCGCCTGGTGAAGGCCATCGGACCAGCGCCGCCCAAACATCAGGCGGCCAGTGAACTCGTCGACGATGACGACTTCCATCACACCCTTCTGCTCGTTTTGCTTGACGACGTAATCGATGTCCTTCTTGAACACTGCGTACGCCTTAAGCGCTGCTGAAGCGTGCTGCATGAGCGAAAGGTTTTCGGGATCGGTGAGGTTGTCGATGCCAAGGGCTTGCTCAACGCGGCGTTGGCCCTCATCGGTAAACATCGCGGTCTTCGCCTTCTCTTCGATCGTGTAGTCACGGTCGGCCTGAAGGTACCGAATTACGCGGTCCATGCGAACGTATTCTTCGTTCGTCGAAGCCTGCGGGCCGGAAATGATGAGCGGCGTTCGCGCTTCGTCGATCAGGATGGAGTCGGCTTCGTCAACGATGGCGAAGAAAAGCTCGTCCTGGCTGAGGTCCTCGAGTGATCGCGTGACGCAGTTGTCGCGCAGGTAGTCGAAACCGTATTCGTTATTGGTACCGTAGGTCACGTCGCACGCGTACGCTTCTCTGCGATGATTCAGCGGGCGGGCGTAATCGTAGCGCGGGTCAGCGTCGCGGTAGGTCGGGTCGTACTGGAACGTACCGCCGCTGTCACCGGTCTCCGGCGACGCGCCCTGGATGATACCGACGGTCATACCCAGGTAGTGGTAAAGCGGTCCCATGGTAACGGCGCCAAACTTGGATAGGTAGTCGTTCGGGGTGACCAGGTGCGCGCCCTTCCCGAACAGCGCGTTCAGGTAGAGGGGAAGCGTCGCCATGAGGGTCTTGCCTTCACCCGTCTTCAACTCGGCGACGCGACCGTCGTGCGTCACCATGCCACCCAGAAGTTGCACGTCAAAGTGGCGCATCTTGAGAACTCGGCGGCCCGCTTCCCGAACAACGGCGAACACTTCGACGAGCATGGGGTCAAGGACTGCGTCGGATGTGAGGCGGCGGGCTTCTTTGTCCATATCCGCCCACGCCTTGCCGCGCTTTTCGCACTCTTTGGCGAGATCGGCTGCGCAACGCGCACGAAACTCGTCGGTTTTCGCCTGCAACTGCTCGTCGGTGAGCGCTTTCATAGCTGGCTCAAGTGCGGTAATCTGATCGACGATCTTACGGTAACGGGCAACTTCACGCTCGTTATGATCGAAAAATTTCTGTAGAAAGCTCATATGTGTAACCTATTTCTGACAATGGAAACGTCGCGCAGAGCAACGCAGACGGCGACATGGCCCGTGCGTGGTGCGCAAAAGATGCAAAAGGGGTAAGGCGAACGGCCTTGCTAGGGAGCGCGGCAGGGCTGGCTCAGGGAAACGAGCGCGGAGTAGCGTGTGAGCGAGCCTTCGGCCACCATCGCGAACGACTCGGCGACAGGCGCAGCGACTGCGAATGGCGGGTTGCCCGCGAAGCTGGATGCCGGTGACGCGATATCGAGATGCTGGGCAATCGCGCGGCCAGGAACGGCAGCGGACCGGACAGCGGACGGCACGGCGTTTTGAGCAACCAGTGCCGGGTGATTGAGAGTTAGGCCAGGAACGAGCAGCAACACCGCCAAAGTGGGCGCTGTCAGCATCAGGATCTGAAATTGGGCTATGCTAACGTTCATGGAAAGTCGCAGGTCGATAAGGCAAAGCGAAAGATAATTGAGATATTATCCTTCGCTCACTATACCTTAAACGAGCGCGAGATCAACTTTGTTCCAAAACCTGAGATCGGGTGATGGGGATATTGAACCTAGCTATTGCCGATGATCTTCACGTCGTCGATGTCGCACTGGCCCGTGCAGTTGCGCATAATTGGCACGAGAATGAAGAACTTGGCGTTACCGGGAACTGTGAATGTCCCCGATTTCTCGGCCCAATCGCTGTCCGCCGTTATTTCAATGCCACTTACCGGCAGCGGATAGATCTGGTTGCCAGTTGCATCGAGGAACGCCAAATTCATTCCTGGCGCTTGGCCAGAACCGGTGCCGGGTTTGACGTCCTTGCCTCGTATACGGGCCGACACGGTGAGCGTCTTCCACGCCGGATTGACTGCGTACGCGAGCCGAGCTTCGGGGCGAGAGGCAGTGGTTTTGTTCACGGCGCGCAGGAAGTGATTCCCCGCCGACGATTCCACAGCCCATCCGCTGCCGCCCGTGGGCCAGCCAATGGGATCGCCGTTGGCGTCGACCTTCTCGAATGAGCCATCGAATGGAACTGGCAGCGGCGGTGCGGTGAACGAGGGATTGGGGATTAGCTTAACGTCGTCGACGCCCATTTCGCCTGCCGGTCCGAACACGCCCACCTGAACCGAGAGGAACTTGGCGCCAGCCGGAACGTCGACACGCAGTGTCCGTGTTACCCAGTTTGTATCCGCCCACAATGTCGATGCATTGCCGTACTTGAAGATCTTCTTGTCGGCGTCCAGGAAGACTGTCGTGACGCGAGCCGATTGCCACGACTGATCGCCCACCACCAGGTGCTTGACCTTCATGCGCGCTTCAACGTCCACCTGCTTCCACGAGGCGTCTACGGGCACAGTCTCGGACGCCACGGCGCTAAAGTTGGGGTCCGTCTTTGTGAACAAGGCGTAGTGATTGGCGCCGTCTTGAACGATTTGGAAGTTGGGGTTCGTTTTCGGGTCCCAGTTACCGGGTGCTCCGTCGATAGCGGCTTCAAAGCCACCGTTGGCGAGGATATCACACCGTCCGATAGCGGGAAGCGCGGCGAGAATCGCGGCGGCGGCGCAGATTTGAATGAGAGGTCTGTTCATGGTCAGTTCATCCTTGATTGATCGGTCGAAAATAGTCGATGGCGCTATCGTGTCAATACAAACACCGGATAGAGCTCGGGGTGGCCAAACGGCTCCGTGCCATTCGGGGTGAGCGTCAGGCCGCGTTTGCGGTAGTCGCCGTCGTTATCGTTCACAAGTACTGCGAATCCGAACACGTTTCCTGCTTTCAAGCGCATCGGCACGAGATCGCCAACCGGAATGGCGCACTCGAAATCGTAGCCGTTCGCGGTGCGTTTGGTTGCCGTTTTCGCGCCGGTGACAGGTCCCGTTTTTGTGAAAGCCATCTGCCAATCGGGTGCGACCGTGCGATCTAGCTGCGATGTTGCCGGATCGGGGCGGAAAGTGAAGCTCTGGTCGTCGCCGTTGAAGCCGATCTCCTTGCGGGATCGCGCGTCGTCGAAGCCGTCGAAGTAGATCTGCATGCTGTCGCCGTTGTACGAGCCTGTTCCCACCGGAGCCGGGTTGAACGAATTGTCGACGACGTGGCCCGCGATATAGAACCAATCGCTGTCCCACGCAGTGTAAAGCGTACCAGACAGGTCTGACGCGCCACCGTAAGGCACAATTGGCTTTCCTGCGGGCGTCGCGAAGTCGGCAGTCATGTTGGTGATCGGGATGGGCGTCATTTTTGCCCAGTCCGACAGATCGCCGTCGACAATCAATGCACTTTGTAGTTCGGGTGTCGCATACATTGAGATATCGATAACGGTGCTTTGCGGGTCGCCGCCGTCGTCGGGCTTGTAGCTGACCGTCGCCGAGACCCCATGCGCTCCCTGCGTTACCGTGATTGGTACCGGGAGGATCACCCCTGCGGCGAGGTCGATACGCTGCGTGGTTGCGGCGCGGCCAGGCTGTGTGATGCTGAGGGAGCCAGTGATGCGCATTCGGGTGCGGTTTTGTATGTTGAGGAGCGCGGTTGTAGCCGACTGGACTTCGGGCCACATTCGTAGGCGATTCCCGCCGGCGAGCATTGGCGCACCTTCAACGGCGGCGCTCAACTGAGCCTCGCTGCCTGGAGTGCCGCGCAGGAACACGGGTAGCGGACCAACTGTGAGCTTATCCTTCGCCCCAGGAATTGGAGCGCCGAGCATGTCGAACGCTTCGAACCCCTTCGGCAACTTGTCGAGCTTCAGGACGGGACCGGTTTTCTCCCCGTGGTCGCCTGCGGAGTCCGTGGTCCAGAGTGCGATTACTGGGCGCTTTGCGGCGTCTTTGTAGCAATAGCCGCGCAAGTTTTCGCCGAGCGTGATGTCGCGGACATAGGTGGCATCGCCAAGAAGGCTACCAAGCGTTGCGGGGGCGAACGCGATGACACCGGGAGTGAGATCGTAGTCGACCATAGCATTGCCGCTGAGGTACCAGTCAATGTACTGCTTAATTCGGCTGTGATACTTCAAGCCGATCAGCCATTGGCGCTCACATAGCGCCGCGCTGAGGCGCTCGGCCCAGCCGATGTCGTACGTGAACATGCCGGCGCGATACGCGTCCTCGCCCAGCGTTTTGTACACATCAAGGTTGTATTGAGGTATCTGCAGATTGGAATTGCCCCCACCCTCGGTGAACCACACGTCGCCGTGGTAACCGTTGGCGTCGAGCATGGCAAACAGCGTCTGGATGTCGGAATCGAGATCGGGATCCTCGGGCTTTGCGCGGTATGGGTGAATGGCGATCAGATCGGCCACTGATAGGCCACCCGCCTTGAGAAACGTTTCCATCCATCGGATGCCGCCCTTTGGGGACATGCCAGCAGGGTCGGGCGACACGATGATGGCCTTCGGGTTGGCGCGCAGCACGCCGCGTCGAGCCGCCGCCATGATGGTGATATAGCGCTTCATGAGCTCCATGTCGCCGGGCAGCTTCCGGGGAGCATCCGCGCGCGTGCCGTCGGGCTCGTTGATCAGCTTCCAGTACGTGGTGTCGAGGTTGGCAGCCGCTTTGTCGTATGCCTCCTGCTCGATCTTCTTCAGGTCTTCATCGGAGAAGTGCTGTGGAAAATCGTCCTTGAGGTTCCATCCGCACAGCTTTTCGCCATCGTCGAATATTGAACTAAGGCTCAGAATGTTGTGCTTCTGGTAAATCGCCTTGTACTGCGCGTTCTGCGGGTTAAAATGGATAGCCGAGCCAATGCCGATACGCTGGTAGTACGCGAACCGCCGCTCCCAACTGCCAGTCCGTGAATCGACGCCGCCAATGGCAAAGTACGGTTTGTTCGGATAGCTGCCTGATTGATCCGGCATGCGGACGAGGCGGGAAAAATCGCGGTCGGCGAACCCATCCTTCGTGGCTATGTTCATCTCCACCACATAGATGCCAGTGCCAGTCTTATCGGCCCACGGTTGCGGTACAGTCGCATGACCGGTCGCGGGCACGGTGAATGGTGTCGTGCCGGTATATGCCACGGCGCCGTCGAAACTGGTCGCCGTGACTGCGACGGTGCCCGTTGTCCCAGCTTTCGCGGACACCTCGATCATTGCTTTCGCGGCGTCAGATGGCTTGAGCAAATTGGCGCGGCTAGATGTGATGAAGCGTGCTCCGACGGGCTTTTCGGCATAATCGGTGAGCGGGCCGCGTTCGAGTTGCACATTGTCAAGCCAAACCGTGCAGTCTTGCGACGGCTTGTTGAGGCCGAAATCGGGGGAAAGGACGTTGTTCGGCGATTTGAAAGTGTACGAATACCGCTTCCATTCCGTGCTGAGCGGCGTCGACTGCTCGTTCACCGGGAATGTGCCCCACGCCGCCGTGGTTATCAGCGACGCCAGCGACACACCGGGGCGGTCTGATTTGGCGTAGAAGCTGAGGGTGTACATGTCTCCCGTGAACGCTGGCACGGCGAATGTCGCCATGTGCGCCGGGGCCTGTCCTGCTTCTCCGAGGATGCGAAGGCACCGTCCGCCGCCGACGCCGCCGGTTTCGTCGACGGCATAGTACTCACCGAGACGCGACTCTGTCATCTTGCCAAGTGGGCCGGTACGCCAGTGGGAAAACGCCTGCTCAAAGCCTGGGTTTTGCACTAGGTTGCGGCTCAAGCCAAAGAGCGGCATGCGCAACCGGTCAGCGGCATAGAAATCCACACCAGCATGGGTGTTGGTTGGGGCTGGCGCGGCTAATGCTATCGTTGACGCGGACATGAGTAGTAACCCTGCGGCAAGCACGCTGGGTCCGAAAAGGGCGAATGATTTAGGCATTGTCGTAATGGCTTTCCGTACGAGGATCTGTCGGGGGAATTGGCAAATTTGTTTGGCTTGCAGCCTTTTATCCAGGCTGCAAGCCGACAGTGCAAGAAGACTCTCACGGACCGTACCTTCAGCCGTAACACAGGAAGGCATGGGTCGCGAAGTTTGTCATTGATATTAATCTAGAAGATACTGAACGTAGCTTGCTGGTTTGGGGCCAGCGTGCAGTTACTCACTTCAGTGTTCGATGCGTACCAGTTATCGTTAACAACAGCGCAGCTACCTTTCGTCGGGTTGTTAAAGCCTTCTGAAACAGAGTCGCCCTTCAGCCATTTAACGTGGCCGTCGCAAAGGGCATAATTGGCACCGTTGTTATGCCGTGCGTCAGTGGTGAATGCCGCCTGGCCGCCAGACGACGTGTTTGAGAAATATCCAGTTACGTATCGCACGCCCCAACTACCACTTGGAGTACCGCAATCCACGCCGGTCGGCAGGCAAAACGAGTTTGAACCTGTACCACGTGACGAAAGCGCTCCCTGAGCTGAGGGCGATAGGTTTCCCTTATCCATTCCCTTGATCTCGACTAGCATCACAGTTCGAACCGGAACCCGAAATTGCGAAGCTAATGCGGGATTGACGAGAGTTGTGGCTGGCTCGGAATATGGCGAGTTGACGGGACCGAAGTTTGCGTTGATCGCGTACGACTCTACGAAGTTCCCGGCGCTTGCCACAGTCGGATCGCTGGGGCAGAAGTATACGCCTGTGCTCTTAACGTAAGGGTCAAGTTCGCACATCCAGTTGAGGCGACCAGCTGAAACTGGCGCAGCCATTGCGATGCCCTTGGGCGTCGTTTCATCGTAGTCCTGACAGTACTGAATAAATCCAAGCGCGATCTGTTTCATGTTGCTGGCGCAGCCTGTTTGACGTGCCTTTTCGCGTGCAGTCGCAAAGACTGGGAAAAGTATAGCTGCCAGAATTGCTATTATAGCTATCACGACGAGTAGTTCGATAAGAGTAAACGCCAACGTACTCGATTTCTTACATACTTTAGTCATTATTACTACCTCAAATTCAATTTATATAATTATGTCAGCGCGATTACCGAAAACTCCAGCCCTTGTCGGGGCCGAGGTTTATACGCATAACCATAGTAACACACGCAGACTGGCGTGTCAATACGGCTCGGTCATAAATATGACCGAGTAATTGTTTAGTCCGGCCCAAGCCGTGGGCCCTCAGCAATGGGATCGCTGGCTAATAGCTTTGCGGTAACGTGTAAAATGCGCGAATCGCACTCTTATTCAACGACTGCAAGACAGCTCAAATGGCCACAAGATCGTGGCCATTTGAGCAGCACCGGCCTCGGCTATTTAGCGGCTGCGGCTAGCGCGACATCGGCAGCATCACGGGTAACGAGGTAGCGCGGAACGGTTGAAACTTCTATCGAGGCCGTCGACCTCAACGTCTCCGAGTTGCCCATCAAGTCGACAAGCTGTCCCTTTACTGGCTTCGCAAGCTTCACTTGCGTAACACCCGATGTGGTCCAGAGCGCAGTCACCCACCCTCCCGGTCCGGAGAACCGATACGCTCGGACATTTGGCGCGAGTTTGAGCGTCTTCTCAAACTTCGCTCCGCCGAGAAGCCTTGCAAGTTGGACATGTGCGGCGTAGGCCGGCAGAGGCGAGAAGTCGGTGTTCATCACTCCGCAGTCGCCACGGATGCTGTACCACATGGTATGAACGATGCCTACCGCGAGCGATTGGACATGAAGCTGTACCAAGCGCGCGGCTTGATCCTTGCCCGATAGCAGCGGTACGTTGGCCCATCCGCCCACAGTGCCCGGGACGCCCGTCAAGAAGCTAACTTCGCTATCCCACAGAGGCTTTGCTCCGTCGCCATGTTCGGCCATGGCCTTTCGCAAGCCTAGCGCGACAGCCACCTGGGGATCCCAGCTCTGGCCCGGCTTATCGACACTGTAGAAGTGGCAGTCCATTACATCGTAGTACTGCTGCGGGTTGAGTGCCCAAAATTCACCCAGCCCCCAGCATGAGTTCTTATCGGTATGAGTTAACTGCGCGATGCCGCCCGGTCCAAATCCGCCAGCAAACCCGCTGAGCCCTATCACGTTCTTCGGGTCTGCCGCTCGCAGTTCGGTAGACGTAACCTTGAGGACATTAACATAGTCTTCGGTGCGGTATGGGAAGAAACCATTGCGCGCATCGGACTCGTTCCACACCTGCCAGTTCGTAATTTTGCCCTTGTACCGTTCCCCAAGCGTGCGAATATACGTCTTCCATTGGCCCATGTCTTTGGGCATGTAGCAGTTCGGCGCCATGATGGGATACTTCGATTTCTCAATCGTAGCGTAAGACTGCCATGGCTTGGACCCGCCGACGATGCAGGGGTACAGCGTTAGGCCGTACTTGCTTGCGCGCGATACGATATCGTCAAGCGCCTTCCAGTCGAACGATTCAGGCGTCTGCTGCACGGAATCCCAATCAAGCCAGAATCGATACCATCGTATCCCCATGGTCGCCATTCGCTTGAACTGAGCATCGACGACGATAGGATCATAGCGCCCCGGGCTCATCTGGATCGGGTTGGCGATGCCGAAGGGTGAAATATCTGCCGAGTCGCGCTTTGGCGGTTCGGGCGTAATTGTGATCTGCCTGACAACATCCACCGTCGACTCGCTCCCAGACACGACGGCCTTCGCAACATACCACCCGTATGGCAACGCAGGAAGCGTGAACGTTTGCGCCGATGCGTCAACGCGGCTTGGCGATAGCGCGTCGACCACGGTTTTGCCGTCGATATCGGTCACCGACAGCTTCGTAGCTAGGCTCTTAGGATCCCCCGCAGTGAAATTCAGCGGGTACGAATGGGTTCCGTTGCCAGTGAAATATCCGGAGTCCATTCCGCCTGCAAACGTCGCGCGAATACGCGGCGCGTAAACAGTGAGCGTTCCTGATGTGAGAGCGCCTCCCCAGGGATACGAGTTGGTGTCCTCGTAGCCAATGAAGAACGGGCGCGTGGATGGCCACAGAAACTCGCCCGCCATGCTGCCATCGCCGATATGCTTTCCGTTGACATCGAGCGAGATCGTGTCATGCGTCCAGCGGACGTGAATGGTGTTCGGCTCCCCAGGTTTCAGCCCCGAGTTCGCAGAGATTACCTGCGCCGTATCGCCCATGGTGGACGATGTCATGCGAGCGAACAGGGACCCACCCTCCCACACCATGACCGTGACCGAGTTTGGAAGCTGGCCGTGCATGTTCCGCCCGAGCGTAAACAGCGCACGCGACTGCTTATCGGTGAATGTTGCCGGGTTCGGCGTCGTGACAACCGAGAGATCGTAAACGAGATCGGCCCTGTTACAAAACTGCGCATCGAGCGTGTCGGTAGCGCGTTTAGGGTTGACAAGGTCGATTGTGGCGACGGCCTTAAGGTTTGTCTCAGCGACTAGCTTCGGAGGCTCGGTAGCAAGAGGTGCCGCCATGCACGAACAAAGCGGCAAAACAACGGCGATGAAGGTGGCGATGCGGAAATAGTGCTTCATTGCGACGCCTCCAAAGCGTCTGTGGGGCAGTTGGTGGGTTGGTAACAGGCCACCCAGCCCTATCGTTCCGTAGCGCTTCGGCTTTGAAAACGATAGGGCAAGGGGACGCAGATAGGGCTTAGTAAATGCTGTATGTGGCCTGGACTGCGGGATACTGGCTGCACAGCGCGCTAGTGTTGTTTGCTGGCCCCATATCGGACCCCCAGTTGTTGGCGCCGCAGCCGCCAACCGTCGAGTTGTTGCTACCACGGGAAACCTGCGTTCCTTTGAACCACTTTACGTGACCGTCCAGCAGCGCGTAGTTGGCACCATCGCTGTGGCGTGGACCTTTTGCCGAGAAATCGCCAGTCGTCACCTGCTTATCAGGGTTCGTATTGGAGAAGTACCCTGTTACAAGTTTGATGTAGCCGCCCGCATTCGATGCAGCTTGACTGTTGTCCCCATGAGCGAGTGCAAAATCTCCTTCTTGCCCGTTCGTAATCCCATTACACGAAATCGCCCACTGATTAGGAGCTGTGAACTGAGCTTTCCCGAAGCCAGTCATTTCGGTAAGGAGAACTGTTTTCGTAGTCGCGGCACATTGGGAGAGAATGGCAGGCCGATTAACCGTAGTGGCTCCGTTGGTCCACCCGAGATTCGTGTTGATGGCATATGACTGGACGTATTGGGTAGCACTGGCGGGAACTGTAGGGTCAGATGGGCACGCATAAACCTGCGTGCTCTTGATATAGGGATCAAGCTGATAGAGCCAGGTGAGTTTAGATGAGGCGGGCTGTCCAGGATTCACCGCTATAAAAACCCCATTTGTTGAATAGACGCCTGATGGCGATTGCTCGTCGTAATCCTGGCAGTACTGAATATATCCCAAGGCAATCTGCTTCATGTTACTTGAACAGCCTGTTTGCCGAGCCTTTTCGCGGGCAGTTGCGAAAACAGGGAAAAGTATAGCTGCCAGAATCGCGATAATTGCGATAACTACGAGCAATTCAATTAAAGTAAAGCCTATTCGTTGCTGGCTGGATGCTTTTATCGTCATTTTTCTCCTTAGATACGTTCAATCAGGTCGTTTCCCATTAACGGGAAGTACTTTCGCGTTGCAATAGCTTCATCGGCAATACGAGCGACTGCAGCTCACATGTCGGATCTTCCAAGCGGTTCCGCAAGAACGTCCATGCGGTTGTGACCATTTCCTCGATTGGCTGCGCGACACTGCTTACCGATGGGCTATGGTAGCTGGTCTCCTCGATACCATCACTGCCGATGATCGCGATATCGTCCGGCACCGAGCGGCCCAGGTCGCGCATGGCGCGGTTGGCTGCAATGGCGACGTCGTCGTTCCAGCAGAACAGGCCGTCAGTATCGGGATACGCCAGGACGTACGCCTCCACCGCGTCACGAGCCTGTGCGCGGTCAGTTGTCAATATCGATATGAAACGAGGTTGGATTCCAGCTGCTTCGCATAGCTCAGTGAAAGCCCTATAGCGCGGGTCACCGATGTTAAGCCCCCAGTCAACCGATACGAACGCTATCTTCTTGCATCCTATCTCGATCAAATGCTTAACCGCAACTTGCGAGCCGCCATACAGGTCTACGCCGACGTGGTCGCAGCGAGTCGTATAGGCAGGACCAATACTTACCGCTGGCGAGATCCCACGCGAAGTGTCGATGCAGTGGTCGATTGCCGATCTCGCGTCGTGGCCTATGATGCCGTCGACGTGCCAGTCGGCGATATTGTCGCGATAATCGGCAGGCAAGTTGGAGTAGTTAATCACCTCGGAAACAACTACACGGTAGCTGTGCTTGACGGCATGGCGCATCACGGCTTCAGTGACGCTGCTGAAGATGGGACGGTAGGCATTCGGCATCCAAAGCGCCACCATGCCCGTCTTGCCCGTTACGAGGGCACGAGCCGCAGCATTTGGCTGGTAGCCTAGATCACGTGCGGCAGACCAGACACGTTCACGCGTCTGCTCGGAAATGGTCTTGCCCGGTCGACGGTTCAAAACATACGAAACCGTCGCCTGACTCACTCCGGCGACCTTAGCTATGTCGGTGCTGCTAACTCTCTTAAGTGCCATGGGTTTATACGCATAACCATCTTAACACACCCAGCAATGAGTGTCAAGAGGGCAGCCCGGAAAATCCCCCGCTCCTTGTGGGTTAGTGGCGACTATTCCGGGCTGAGCGTACAGATTACACGGCTGATCGGTTGACTGCGGTAAGCGCGCCACCAGCTGCTCCAGACTGCCATGCGGCTTCCGTGAGCTCAATTGTGCGCAGCCCGCAGATAGCTGGTGCTGCGATCTCTTCGGTTCCCTGAATCGCGCGTATGAAGTTGGTGCTTATATCAGAGATAGCTACCGTCGGGTCAGCTTCAGGCGTGTGGAATGTGCCATCGGCGAGCTGCTCGGTGAACTGGCCGCCATTACGCACATAGAATGCGCCGCTCTCGCACCAGATTGTGACGTCCTCGTACCACTTGGGGGCGTCGCCCACGATGTTCAGGGTCGCGGTGGCGCCTCCGAGGAACTTGACGTTCACGGACGAGTTGATGTCCACCGGCGTGCCCTTGTTATCGATAAATGCGGACACGTATTCCGGGGCGAGGCCGGTGGCCCACAGGATGACGTCGAGAAGATGCGACCCGCTATCGTTGATCTGGCCGCCGCCAGAGAGCTCTGGAACCTGACGCCATGTGCCGATGGTCAGGCGCTTCCAGTCTTGCTGCTGGATGGCGTTGATGCTCTGTACCGCCCCAACCTCGCCCGACATGATCTTGGTGCGTATGTAGCGAAAATCGGCTGATGTGTGCCGCTGATAGGCGAGCCCGAACACCTTCCCGGTTTGATCGATCTTGGAGAGGATCTTACGGGCGTCGGGCACATTGCACACCATCGGCTTTTCGAGGAGCACGTGAGCGCCAGCGTCCAGCGAGTCGAGCGCCTGCGCGCAGTGCTGCGTGTGCGGAGTGCAGATCACCACCGCTTCTGGTCGCGAACGCTCTAGCAGGTCGCGGTAGTCGCTGTAGGCCGCCACGTCGGCGAGCTGCTCGACGTGCCGTTCGCGCGACTTTGTGACAGACTCCTCGTTCGGGTCTGCGATGGCGACGATCTCAACATCGTCGAGCGCGGCTAACCGCGAGATGTGGCCCTGGGCAATTCCGCCCACGCCGATGAAACCGACACGTATCTTAGCCATAACGGCCTCTTGTCCGCGCGAACGGCTAATCCGCCGCGCTGAGTGTTATGCCTTGCTCACGTATCCAGGAGGCTGCACGCTCAAGGGTCTCGTCATTGCCTGTGATGCTGATCAGGAGCCAGCCGCCTTTCGCTGGGTTGATATCGGCGGCGAGAACGTTCGGATGAACGTCGAACACCGACACCAACTGCGAGAAGACCGGCACGCCGACCTTATTCAGAGGGTATTCGAGCTTGAGTTTCTGTGTAGTCATAGTTAGTTCCCTCCCAGGCTAAGCCTGGATCCTGTCATATGCCCTCAATGAGGCATTGATCGTACTTACATCAAAGTGGCTGAGGGTGTTTACCAGCGAAACGAAGCACGGCTGCGCAACGGTTCTCGGTTCTGTGTGGAACCTCCTCCTGCGCAGCCGTAAATAATCGATATTCGTTTTGCGTACCCTAGATGGTGTACTTGCGCTTGGCCTTGTTGTAGCCCTGAGCTGCCTTCTTGTGGTCGTATGTCCACACGCCGCTTCGATGCGAGAAGCCAGACCACCCGCTGAGGATGGACGCTAGCTGGCGTCGGCTGATGCGCCGGACGATGTTGACTTCGGTCAGCAGCGCTAGGAACGACATGGCGGCGTTGCTGTGTTCGAGAACGTACTTGACGATGTCGAACGATGCGACCGTCGGGCCAGCTTCGACTTCGGTTGCGCGGTAGTTCTGCAACTGCTCCATGCGCTCCGGGCTGACGTACACTTCCGGATGAGTCTCACCGGTGTTGATGAATGTGAACTCACCCGCGATACCGGTCTTCTCCAGGCGGACAATAGCGCCGGAGTCGGCGGCGATGTCCGAGTAGAGGTCGAACAGTCCAAGACCGTAGAGAAGCTGCGTGTCGTAGTCGGCGAATGCCTGGTAGGTAACGCCGTTTCGGTCGCGAAGGACGATTTCGACGATGTTCGGCTCAACCGCGAGGAAACCAAGCGGGATCTGGCAGAGCGGGAACGTACCGATTTCCTTGTGGTGCGCCTTAAGTACGAGGTCGATGGTGGCGGAGTCGGCGCTGACGCCTTCCGGCCACACGGTCGATTCGCTGGGCTCCTGGTCGTTCACATCCTGAGCGACCGAGCTAAGCACTTCGCGCTCTAGACCACGCTCGAAGCCTTCATCTTCCATCAGCTGATCCAGCAAGTCGCCTTCTGGGGTCTCGATCTGCGGGACGATGGGGAAGGTCAGGTTCTCCGGCATCTGGCCGATGTATGGAGGCAGCGTGCCAGGGACGCGGAAGCGATCGTAGCCGACCCACTCAAATCGGTCGGTGCGAGCCTGAAGAGCGTCGGTAACTGTCTGGATATCGTTCGCGAATGTGCGGTCGCCAGCGCCGATCTCGAAGACTTCCTGCAGGAAGATCGACGATCGCACGGCTCGCTCGCCAGCATCCTGAAGAATGTGCTCGAACTCGACGAGGTCTTCGTCGCTCACGTTGAGCGGCGTCGCTTCTTCGGCTTCGGCCTCTTCCTCTTCGGGAACGTCAGCCAGAGCCTGAGCACGCTCAACGAACAGGTTGCGAAGGGTCTGAGCCGTCTCGGGATCGGTCCATCGGTGCTCGGAAAGAACGACCACTCGGTCGGATGCGACCAAAGCGCCGTAAAGGCCAGCGGCGTCGAAGTCTTCGCCAAGAGCCTTCCAGGCAAGGTACTGAACGATGCGGTTGTCGATGACTCGCGGAGTCTTCTTCGCCGAATGGGCTAGTAGCTGTTCGACGGCGCCAATAGGATCGTTTTCCCAGTCCAGCTTCAATTTGGTATACGGCGCGATGGCTTCTTCGGAAAGGAAGTTGTAGAACAGCACATCGGCGTCTTTGGTGTAGTCGTCGCTGGTGTCTAGAAGCCATGTGAACGGAACGTAGCGCGAGCTGCCGTTAACGTTGAGCTCACCGAAGCGGCCACTGCCACGGAACATCTTCTCTACGGTTGCGAGCACGCCCTCGGGTGTGCGTCCGCTGACCATGGCAAACTCGTGGGCGGCATCCCATGCGGTGATCGGTGCCGAGTAGTTGGCGACGATCTCCTCAAGAAGGCGCTGCGCGGGGCGCTGCTTGTCAAGGTAGCGCGTGTTGATATCCCATCGGCGATCGATGGATATGAAGCGCTGCGGGTTGCGAACCAACGTGTGCCGGATCAGGCCCATCGAGATCGACTCGTCGTCGATAGCGCGAGCGATGTCCGCAATCTTTGCGGATTCGCCGTGCGAGACGATCGCAGTGTGCAGATTATGCACCAAATATTCATCGGCGACCGTGTCAATGGTCAATGCCACCGGCGCTGCCACGCGCTGCTTCGATTCAACTGTTTTAGTAGCCAAGAGTATCCTCCACGAAAACGAACAAGTTAACTTTTGATCAGATCTGATTTAAGCCTGCATGCGTTCATCGCAGGCTCCCCTGAATGAATTCAGGGGCTAGAAAATGTAAGATTGTCCCTCCGGGACGCCAGATTTGGCGTCACGCCGGAGCTAAGCCACGACCCAGTTCGCAGCAGAGATTCACTAACCACTACGGTGCTAGAGCGTACTCGGGTACAAGCTCAGCCGAAAGATCATACGGGCCGTATCCCGTAACTCGGGTTCTTACTATCGTGCCCGGCAAAATGGTTGTATCCGCCAAGATCACGGAGCCATCAATTTCAGGCGCATCGCGGAACGACCTGCCCACCGACGCCGAGCCTCGCTGGTATTCGACCAGTACATCAAGTTCTCGCCCCATCCAGCTTCGGTTTGCGTCTGTACTGATCGCCTGCTGGGCCGCCATGAGAGCGTCACGGCGCTTAGCCGCCACCCGCTTGGGGACGTCGTTCTCCAACAGCGCCGCTGGTGTGTTCTCTTCTTTCGAGTAAGCGAACACTCCCAAACGATCAAAACGGACATCTTCGACGAAGCGCATCAGGTTATCGAACTGCTCATCGGTCTCGCCTGGGAAACCAACGATGAACGTGGTCCTGAGCGTCAGATTTGGCAGCGTTTCTCGCATCCGGGCAAACAGGCGCCGATACTGGTCCACCGAGCCGCCACGCTTCATGGCTTTGAGCATGGCATCGTCGCCGTGCTGCAGCGGCATGTCGATATACGGCAGAACCTTCGGCTGACGCGCGATCGTCTCGATCAGCGGGTCGCGCACCATGGTCGGATAGCAATAAAGCAACCGGATCCACTCAATACCTTCGATTTCGCACAACGCATCAAGTAGCTCTGGCAACGCCAGTCGCTGATACAAATCCATCCCGTACGCAGTGGTGTCCTGCGCGATCAAGCAAAGTTCGCGAGTACCGGACGCGGCTAGCTCACGGGCTTCCGTGACAAGTCGCTCAATCGGCTTAGAGCGGTGCTTGCCGCGAAACGACGGTATCGAACAAAATGTGCAGGCGTGGTCGCAGCCTTCCGAGACCTTAAGATAGGCAGTCCACGGCGAACCAGCTCGCAGGCGGCTCCTCGGCACGAGCGGATACTTCTCGTCAAGCGATGTTACTTGGGCTCGTCGCACCGGCAGACCACCGAAAACTACATTGGATACCTGAGGAGCGCTCTCAATGCCAAGGAACGCATCGACTTCTGGTATCTCGCGGGCGAGTTCGTCGCCGTATCGCTGAGCAAGGCAACCTGTCACGACAACCCGGCTGATCTTGCCCGACTTCTTGAGCCGGACGGCGTCGAGGATGGCATTGACGCTCTCTTCCTTCGCCGAATCGATAAACGCGCATGTATTGACGATCAACACATCCGCGTCGCGCTTGTCGCCCACCAGTTCGCAGTCCGAGCCATGCTCGGCCATGATGGCCCCAAGCATTTCTTCGCCGTCCACTTGATTCTTCGGGCACCCGAGTTGTATCAGACCGACCTTGGTCAACGTACTACCTCTAACCACCACCAGGATGAGCCTGGACCCTTTTCGCGCCGAAGACGGCGCGGAACTGTTGACCACAGGCTTTTGTCGCCTGGAGAAGCCATCTCGTCATTCTATGCGGCAACCAAGCCGCTGCTTCGCACGGGGCCTAATAAAGACCCCTGAATGAATTCAGGGGCTGGCAAATTCACGATTGTCCCTGCGGGGACGACATATTTACTTAGCGCCTATAACGCGCAAAAACGTCGGGTATTTTACCCGAATCGCTCGTCCATTGTCAAACTCTAGCCTATTGTGCTGCTACAACGGCCATGTTGGCGAGATTTGTGGATATTTTGCCTATGTAGAGTCGAAGTATCCACGCATATTTATGTTAGCTTACTTACAAAGTCGCGCCACGAGACCATTTCAACTACATTTCCATGATACCATATTTATATCAAAATAGCAATATCATGAATGTGAGCCAATTCAGCAGTGTTGCAAGCAATCTCGGACCCACCCGCCTCGAAGACTCGGCATCAGCCCAGAGGGCACCCGCCGAAACGGGATGGAAACTGTGCTCTTCATTACCTTGTGCGGCCGTCAGACGATGAGTTCTTCCACAACTCTTAACTGTTACAAATTTGGCTTCGACACTTCGCTGTGCCGCCTATCCTGCTGCTATTGCGGCGAACTCGGCTAGAGACAATGTCTCGCCCCGGCGGTCGGGCGAGATGCCTGTCGCGAAAAGTGCAGCGGCGACGCGGTCCTTGGACCAACCCAGATCCGGGGAGTTGCCGAGGGCGTTGGAGATGGTCTTACGACGCTGACCGAACGCGGCCTTCACGACGGCGAAGAACGCGGCCTCGTCGGCAACATCTACTGCAGGCTTCTGGCGCGGAGTGAGGCGAATGACCGCGCTGGTTACGTCGGGCGGCGGGAAGAACACGGTGCGCGGGACAGTAAAGAGCTGCTCGACGGTGGCGTGGTACTGACAGAACACGCTGAAGGCACCATACTCAGGCGATCCTGGAGGTGCGGCGAGTCGTTGGGCGACTTCCTTCTGTACGAGAAAGACTAGACGAGACACGACCTTCTTCTGCTCCATGAGTGCGGCAATCAGCGGGCTTGTGATCTGGTACGGAATGTTTGCGATCACGGAAACAGGTCGATCAGTATCAAAGTTGTCGCGAAACGTTTGTGCTAAGTCGAGGCTCAGGACATCGGCAGGGATGACTGACGTTTGCGGCAGACCGGCGAGCGTTTCCTCCAGCACCGACAGAAGGCGACTGTCATACTCCACGGTGACCACCCTGCCCGTCTCGCCGACGCGTTCGCTCAGCGCCTTCGTTAGCACGCCAAGGCCAGCGCCGATTTCGAACGCCTGGTCGCCGGGGCCAACGCCACCCGAATCGACGATGCGGCCCAGAATGTTGGCATCGACGAGGAAGTTCTGGCCGAAGCGCTTCTGGGGGCTAAGTTTGAAGCGGTGCAGGATTTGGTTGACCGCAGCGGGCGAGGATAGGTTGGTGGGGTTTGACATTGGTTAGGAGTTTACCACACGGGTATCACTGGGTGCCCGAGCAGCGAAACGTGCGATGGGCGGCGATGCATATTTGCATCCGCTGAAGCGGTATCTGGGAAAATGGGATCGCCCGTTGGGCTAAAAGGTGCGCGGCGGTGCGAGGGGTGCTGGCTGTATTGTCTGACCGCATCCGCACGAAAAACGGCGCCGCGGCATTCGCCGGCACTGAACTGCCGGCCTGACGCAGAACACCCCTTCGGGGCTAAGGAATCTGCAAAAGGCTGGCTTTGCACGCAAAGGATTGGCGCCAGGCGACTCACGGGAGTTCCGTTGGCTTGGATTAGGGAGCCCGTTCCGGGGCTGCGGACTCGCATTCGCAGCGCTTTTCGAAGATGCGACGGATGCGGTAGGCGGATTTGCACCATCCACACGCAAAAACGGCGTCGCGGCAAGGGGGATCTTGTCGCGACGCCATTTTCCTTTGCCCGCGGGGAAGACGGGCACACTCACACTCCGACAGTTTCCTGTCGGGTCGAGTTCCAGAGAGGAACCTATCGATCGCTGAGTACGTAAACACGTACCTTGCGACGGCCAACATCGGCGGCCTCACGATATGTATTATGACCTAAGTCAATACGATTCCGTTTGATTGCGCCACCAGTATCTTCGGCAATTGCATAACCATATCCTTCAATATAAAGTTTGGTATGCATGGGAATAACTCGCGGGTCTACCGCGACTACCCCGTAGCCAGCTTTAGCGCCTGTTGCGCACAAGCCGCGGCTACTTCCCTGCCATGGCGCGTACCCTGTCGCGACCATGTCGATTGTACGAACACGGTCATAAGAACCAGATCTCGAAGGCAGTGCGCGGGCATCGCGAACGCGAATTCCGCAGTACGTGATCTGGTCGACGGGGTCTTTGACGACCTTCTGTGACAACAGCTCGAACTTTTCGGCGTTGCCCTTCTTATAGTAGACTTTGAACTGCTTCTCGAGGATGCCATTCTCACCTGTCGTAGCCTGCTTGACGTGCCCGGGGGCTACATCTTTGCTCATGCGCATATAGGTGCGGAACGGGATCGCTTCGGTTCGCTTCTCGGTCTGGATGTCATACTCGCCAATGGTGACGAACGTTTGCGAGGCCGCGTCGGGCGTCGCAGTACTCCCAGCGGCGGGTGAAGCCGAGTCGGCCGGTGTGGCCGATGGCGTTGCCGCCGATGCAGCCGCTTCCTGGGCTGTGCTGGGTGTCGCCGCCGATGTTGCCGCCTGCGTGGACTCTGCCACCGCCGGCGTCTTGGCGGAATGGGTCTGCTCGGCCGCGAAGCCGAGGACGGGAACACAAACAAGGCCTATGACTAAAGCGCCAAGGGCTGTCGCCGAAACCGCTGTCTTCAATGACAGTCGACGACCGCTAAGTTTGGCGGTTTTCTGGCCGGACGGCGTCGATACGCCGGTCTGGTCTCCGTGATTTATCTGCTCCTGCAAAGAGTCTCCTCCTTTGTTTTGTGGTTTGGTAGCCCGCTTCCCGAGCTGCTTGCTTTCGCTAACAACTGACCGGAAAACGTCTTGCCGGAACGCCACTGCGCTTTTGGCGAGCCGACCTTTGCACCCGTCCGTAACCAAAATTAGCCACGGCGGGTCAGAGCACGCAGAGTCTAACATACTTATCGGGTGGTAGTCAACACTTTCCATACGAAAACAAAACGGGGTTGTGCACCTCCTCGCGAGACCTTGTCAATTGTTGACTCGTGAATCGACTTAAAAAACTTGAACTATTTTTCGCCCAGCGCGTCGCTGGCCCCCTATCTCGCCGAAGACGGCTCGGGAAAAACCGTGTGGAAACCCGCAGCTTCCCGATAGAGTTTTTCACGAATCCAGGTAAAATCAAAGTACGTTACGAACGTGCGTTTGTAATTTCCGGATTCGACAAGTTAAATTGAGTATTATAGGTGAAGGAGAAACAGGCATGGTATTCGATCCGAAGAAGTACATTATTAAGGTACAGGGTGGTCGGCAGTATTTGCCAGTATCGGCGCGGCTTATATGGTTTCGGGAGGTCCACCCAGACTGGGGAATCGAGACTCGAATTGTAAGCCTTGACACCGACAAGCAATACGCGGTTTTCGAAGCGTTCGTCTATAACGGCGACGGCAAATTGATGGCCAAGGGGACTAAGATGGAGGATATCCGAGGCTTCCCTGACTATGTCGAAAAGGCTGAAACTGGCGCCATCGGACGCGCTCTCGCGGTTTGCGGTTTCGGTACGCAGTTCGCACCTGAGCTCGACGAGATGGGCGCAGGTCGGTTTGTCGACAGTCCCCAAGCCGTATCAGACACATCGCGTTACGATAAGCCGCGCTACGGCGGACGCGATAGTGGGGACGGTCGCGATAACGGGGATTCGTACCGCTCACAGCAGAACGGGCGCCGGGATGCACCAGCCGCTCAGGTGTCGAGGCCAGCGCCTGCACCTGCGCCGGTAACATCCCCTACCCCGCGTCGGTCCGACGATGCAGATCATGCTGCGAACGAGGCGCGCACAGAGACGGTAGGTGACCCGCTCGCACAGCCGCGCGCCGCATCAGCCGACGCCGGTGCGACCAAGGAGACAGCGTGCAGCGCGTGTGGACGCGAACTGACACACAGCCAGGCGGTTCTGTCGATCGGGAAGTTTGGTGTGGCGCTGTGCCCCACGTGCCAGAAGGAGCGGAGGGCGGCCGACGCGTAGATAAGGCGGTTTGCAGTGTGGCCACTCGTCAGCGGCCCGATTCCGGAAGTTCCGTAGGTTGAAACCTACGGCTTGAAAGTGCTTGAAAGTACCGGACATAAGAATGTTGGACATAGGAATGTCCAGGGCACTGGGATTTTCCAGGGAACTGGTCCGGAAAGAATTGCCCATCCGTCACTCGCTGAAACGAGTGCCACCTTCCCGAAACGGGAAGGAAACTTTCCGATTCCAAACGTCTGAGGTTTTTACCGTTCAGCTAACGTAGTCACTATTTTGGCACTGGGAATCTGCATCCCAGTGCACAGTTTCAGTTCATAGCTTCGTCAGGATGTCGGGGCCGTCGTCGGTGATGGCGACGGTGTGCTCGAAATGGGCGGACAGGCTGCCGTCGCCGGTGACGAGGGTCCATGGGTCGCCTGGGACGCTGTCAAGGCGCCATGTGCCGGCATTCACCATGGGTTCGATGCAGATAGTCATACCAGGGCGCAGCAGCGTTCCTTTGCCGGGTTTGCCAAAGCACGGCACATCGGGTCCTTCGTGCGGTGTTTGGCCGATTCCGTGGCCTTGGCATTCGCGGACGACATTGTAACGACTGCGTTCGCAGTGCCGCTGCATGGCGGCTCCTATATCTCCCGTACGGTTCCCCACTTTGGCTTGCGCAATCGCCTTATACATGGCGTCGCGCGTCACGGTGATCAGATTTGCGGCCGACGCAGAAACACGCCCTACCGGCACCGTGATCGCAGAGTCGGCCACCCACCCCCCAATAGCGGCGTCGAGATCGAGCCCGACAATGTCGCCCTCTTTAAGGATACGCGATGCACTGGGAACCCCGTGCACAACCTCGTTGTTCACGGAGATACAGGTGGTATGTAGGTACGCTACGTCGCTGAATGAAGGCTTATAGTTGAGCAGCGACGATGTTGCGCCAAACTGCTTGAGTGTTTCAGCGGCCACATTGTCGAGGTCAGCTGTGCTTGTATTGCCCGGGTCGATCGCGTTCTTCATGGCTTCGAGCGCGGCAGCAACTGCGCGGCCCGCGATGCGCATGAGCTCGATCTGGTCTTTTGTTTTTATGGTGATATTCATAGGTTTCTAGAAGCGAAAACTCGCATTCCGATCATTCTACCCGGCGGGATCGAGTTTCACAAGACAACAAAAGGGGTAATGGTCTTTAGCAAAACCCCTTATCCCCGTCGATAAGCATGCGGAATGCCCCGCAAAAAATCGACTCGACACGATCCACTTCGTATACTTTTCATATATAGGCGTGTATACTACACAAATACAACATGTATGAAATACATGTCATTAGAATTGGATTGATAAATGTCTGAAAAACCCGCCGGTAAGAAAGTCACAGATTGCTTCTACGGCACCGTAACCGTAGGAGAACGCGGCCAGATCGTCATTCCCGCCGAAGCTCGACGCGACCACAATATCGAGACCGGCGATAAGCTGCTCATCATAGGCGACCCGGACAAGCACCATCTTCATATCTGCAAAGCCGACGCCATGATGGCATTCCTAGAGTCCATGCTTGAGGGCATCAAGATGGCGCAAGGCTCAACTCCCGCACCGCCAACGGGAAGTACACCTGGGGATACACCACAGTGATTGAACGAACCAACTCCACCCTACTCAAAGTTTCAGGCATCATCGCGCTGACGGCGACATCGTATGCGATTGCTGGCGCACAAGTTACTGCGCGAACGCCAGCCGCACCAAAGTCTTTGCCAGCAAACGCTACGGCACCTTGCACGGCTCCGACAGTCCTGCCGGTTGGCCCAGCTGTATCTGCCACAGCGCCCGCTTCAATTCCAGCTCAGCCTAATCTAACGCCAACGGGGCCGGCTGTTACAACGCCCGCTGTCGCTACTGCGCCTACAGCGGCTCCGCCTGCCGTCGCCCCTACGCGCCCCGCGCTCACCGTTGAAGATGCAGTGACGCGCGCACTTGCAGCGAACCCGACAATGCAGCTTGCCGAGCAGCGGGTACGCAAGGCGCTGGCGAGCGAAGAGATCAACGGCGTTCAGCGTGGAATCAAGATCAGTGCGAACGCGGTGGATGTGCTTACTACATACAAGACAACCGCAGCGGCGTCCAGCGTGAGCGTCCAGCAGCCAGGCCTGTCTGGATTTGGCATCCCGACTGTCACCGATCAGTCGTCGGGCACCCTCTACAGCTCAACGAGCACAAGCGGTCTTACCAGCGGTGTCACCAGCGGCGGCGCGGGAAGCTCAACCACCCTATCCTCGACGCTCACGATCATCCCTGTCACCGGAGCCCCGGGCTCGACATCGACCAGCGGCTCATCGTCCACGGGTACAGGAGCGATTACTGGGACGGGTACCGGCAACGCGCCGGTGAACGGTCGTTCTGTCTCAGCGCCGGTAGATGCGCTGATCCAGAAGCTGGCATCGGCAACCGGGAGCGGGGTGGCATCATCGCGCGCAAACGCTCAAGCTGTGGCAGCGGGTACTGGGTCAGCCCAATACAACAACTATGCTGCCGGAATCTCGGCGTCCAAGGTGATCGATGTCTACGGCCTGATAGGCATTTCGCAGGATGTGCTTAAGTCGGCGACCACCTTCTACCGGATTGATCGAGATCGTACGGCTAATGAGCTGGCGCTGACGGTGAAGAACACCTATTTTGCGGCGCTTCGAGCTCAAGCGAACGTGCTTACAGCACAGGAGCAGGTCAACAGCGCGCAGGCTACAGTTAACGACGCGACTATTCGCTTTAATGCTGGCGCGGTCGCCGAGTACGATGTCATCAGCGCCAAAACGACGCTGTCCAATGCCAATCAGTCGCTAATCTCGGCTCGAAATAACGTCACCGTTCAGAAGCAGACCTTAAACAATCTGCTGGGCCAGCCACTCGATACAGAGTTCACTCTCGTGGAGCCGGCGCTCCCCACACTGCCCGCCAACTTCGACCCAAAGGCAGCGGTTCAGGCGGCGTACGGGAAACGTCCCGAGATCCAGCAGGTGAACCTGGATATCACGATAGCGCAGCGGCTCACGAAGCTGGCATCGGCTGGCATGAAGCCGACATTCGGTGTCGGCGCTAATGTCAACTACACCGGCGCTAACCCCGGGTCGGACGGCAACTATATCAATGGCGCGCTCGTCGCGCAGGTTTCCATACCGCTGGACGACGCAGGGTTAACCCGCGCAAATGTCCGGTCAGCGCGGGAAGATGAGCGAACTCAGGCCATCGTCAAGGATCAGCTGACGCAGAATATTGCGTTGGAAGTCCGTAGCGCTCTCGCCAACGTCGTCGACGCCCAAGCTTTGGTCGCCGCCGATGTCGAAGGCGTCCGGTTGTCGCGAGAGTCGCTTCGGTTGGCTAACGTTCGCTATCAGGCGGGCGCGGGCACGCTTCTTGAGGTCACCAACGCTGAGGCAAACTTAGCGACGGCTGAGTACAACCTTGCGTCGGCCCAGTTCCAGCTTCAGACGGCGTATGCAGCCTATTTGAGAGCATCAGGACTGCGCTAAAGCGCACGAGCAGGCTAGAAAGACGGCCCAGCACAAGATGGGCTATGAGTAGATCACATGGTCATGAAAACACGTACACATTTCGCACTGATTACATTGGGTTTCGTCGCTGTCTTACTGGCAGGCTGCCACAAGCCGGACGCGGAAAAGCTAAAGAGTGAAGGCCCCGCTCCTGCCGTGGTGTCGGTTGCACCTGTGCAGCGCGCGACCATCTCGAACTCGATAGCTGTAACCGGAAATCTCGACACGTTGTCGAAGACCATTCTGTCTGCCAAGACCACAGGGCGCGTCATCGCCGTGAACGCTCGCGAAGGAGACCGCGTGTCGCGCGGTCAGGTGCTGGCACAGCTCGACCCGACCGAAGTGCAGGCTAATGTCAACCAGAGCCTGGCTGCGCTTCAGAGCAATGAAGTCAAGGTAACCCAGGCGGTAACACAGTATAAGCAATCCATTAGCAATGCCCAGATCGCCGTCAACACGGCGCGGTCGCAAGTGGAAGCAGCTCAGTCGAACCTCAAGAAGGTAATGTCTGGCGGACGCCCGGAGGAGAAGCAACAGGCGAAAGACCAGTTGTTGCAGCAGCAGGCGAACTACGACAACGCGCACTCGAACTACCAGCGGCAGTTGTCGCTCTTCAAGCAGGGCGCGATCTCTAAGGCGGACCTCGATAACGCAGAAACAACCTTCAAGGTTCAGTCAGCTTTGTTAGACAGCTACAAGCAAGCGGTGAGTATCTCGCAGCAAGGCGGGCGCCCCGAGGATATCGCGTCGGCACAAGAAACTGTCCGGCAGGCCAATCTTGCACTCAGCAATGCCGTTGCGAACCAGGGCAACGTGAAGGTGAACCGTGACGCTATCGTCGTGGCGCAAGCCGCCGTGGCGCAGGCGCGGGCCCAAGTCGCTGCGGCACGGCAGCAGCTATCCGACCTTACGCTTCGCTCTCCGATTAATGGATATGTAACGGCACGAACACTCGATCCGGGTCAGACGGCAAGTCCTGGAACCGCCATCCTGACCATTGTGGACCTCCGCTCTGTTTACTACCAGCCAACCTTCGCCGAGTCCGACTTCCGTCATATTCGACCGGGCCAGACTGTTGCGGTCACGGTGGACGCGTATCCGGGTCGCTCGTTCGTTGGGCGAGTGAACACGGTCTTCCCGACCGCTAGCCAAACGGCGCGCCAGTTCAGCGTTCGCGTGCTCGTGGACAACCCTAACGATGACCTACGACCAGGCATGTTTGCTCGCGGATCGATCACCACACAGGTTCACCGTGACGCTGTAGTGGTACCGCTCACCGCTCTCGTGCCTCGCGATCAGACGACGACCGCGACGGAAACGTCGTACGGTACCGCGACTGGCGGAGTTGGCGTTGCTAGCCAGAAGGTATTCATCACCACTGACGGCAAGAAGGCCATTAGCCGAAATGTCGAGGTTGGAATCCAGACAGCCGACACCGCCGAGATCACGTCAGGCTTGAGCGGGGGAGAAAAGCTCATCGTAAAGGGCCACACGACTCTCTCGGACAATGCCCCGATAAAAATCGTCAATGCCAAAACAGGCGAATCCGCCGAATAGGCACGGGCTGCCTTTGCACTACCGCGTACGTACGACCCGTGGAAACGCGGCGACAAGTAAAGAAACGAACTTATGGGACTGACAAGACTAGCAATATCTCGACCGATCGCCATCCTAATGATGGTGGCGGCGTTCATCGTCCTCGGCATCTTGGCGTATTTCAAGCTGCCTGCGGAGTTGAACCCTAAGGTCGATTTTCAGGCGATCACGATTACCACAACCTACACGGGCACCAACCCTCAGGAAATGGAAACGCTGATCACCAAGCCCATCGAGGACGCGATTAGCGGTGTTAGCGGGATCAAACAGATCACGTCGACGTCGGCGCAAGGCGTTTCAGTCGTCAACATCCAGTTCTACTTCGGGTCGGATCTGGATAGCGCCGCCGCGGACGTCATCCAGAAGATCGATGCGATTCGCAAGATTCTACCTACTGACGCAGATTCGCCATCGGTACTGAAGGCGGATACCAGTTCGCAGCCGGTCATCTATTACTCGATGATGAGCGATACGCGCTCGCCTCGTGACCTGCGCAGCCTTGCGACGCAGTTCGTGCAGCCGTTGATCGCGCAAGCGCCTAGCGTTGGCAACGTCACTATCGCTGGCGGTGATGTCCGCGAGATACGTGTCGCCGCCCGTCCTGATCGCCTGCAGGCGTATGGGATCACGATCAGCCAGCTCGCCACGGCGCTTCGGAACGCCAACGTGAACGCGTCCACCGGTTATATACAGCGCGGCGACCAGTTCTTTAACGTGCGGCTCCTGGGCGAGTTCACCAACATCGACGAAATCAAGAAGCTCCGGCTGACCGTCAACGGCACATCGTTCTATGTTTCGGACGTGGCAGATGTGATCGATACTCGGCAGGAGAAGACAAGCTACTCATCGGTGAATGGCAAGTCGGCCGTTACGTTTGTGGTGCAAAAGACATCGGACGGCAATACGATTGAAGCTGCTGACGGTGTCCGGAAGCAGGTCGCGAAGCTGAAGAATGTGCTTCCGCCTGACATTCACTTTGTCGAAGTCATCGACCTGTCGAAGATTGTGCGATCCAACCTTGAGGACGTGAACATTTCGCTCTTCCTTGGCGCACTGATGGCCGTCTTGGTCGTCTACGTCTTCCTGCACAATATACGCGGCACATTGATTGTTGCCATCGCGATTCCCGTATCAATTATCGGCACGTTCTTGCCGATATCGATGCTCGGGTACTCGTTGAACTCGATGACGCTTCTTGGTCTGTCGCTGGCGGTCGGCATTCTTGTCGACGACTCCATCGTGGTGCTCGAAAACATCAACAGACACCTCGCGATGGGCGAAGAGCCAGTGGTTGCCGCGCTCAACGGGCGAGGTGAAATCGCGCTCGCGGCTATCACGCTGACGTCGGTGGACCTCGTAGTCTTCCTGCCGATCGCGTTCATGGGCGGTATCGTTGGCGAGTTCTTCCGCAGCTTCGGTATGACGGTCGCCATCGCCACGCTGTTCTCCCTGTTCGTGTCGTTCACACTGACGCCGATGCTTGCGTCGCGCTGGTACAAGAAGGGCGAGAGCCAGGAATACAAGGGCGCGTTCGCTGCGTGGTTTGACCGAGGCTTCGGCAAGTTCGAGAACTTCTATCAGGCGACACTGCGCGCCGTGTTGAAGCATCCGTATATCGCCGTGGCAATTGGCAACGTGCTTCTCATCGCGTCTGTCATATTCATTGCCCCTGGCCTAGGCTTCCGCTTTGCGCCTCTCCAAGACCAGAACCAGGTGGCGATTACGATAGAAGCGCCTGCGGGGTCATCGTTGTCATACACGAAGGGCGTCACCGACCAGATATCTAAGATCATACGCTCTACGCCTGACCTGGATCGCGATGTGAAGTACGTCTTCGTAGACCTGGGCCACTCATCGAGCGGCGGCACGGGCCAGGGATTCACGGGCACGCAGTACGCTAACATTTCTCTGCAGCTGTACGATAAGCAGAGTATCCTTGACCGAATGCGCCGGTCGAAGGAGCATTTGCGACCGCGTTCTGACGTGGACGTCGCGGCTGAGGTGCGCAAGGTCACGGCAAATGTCATTGCGAAGGTGACCGTGTCTGAAGTATCGGGCTTTGGAGGCGGCGGTGCTGGAATCCAGATTCGCTTGACGGGCAGCGACTTCGCACAGATACTGGCGGCGGCGGAGAAGGTCAAGGCCATCGTTGCCGCGAATCCCGGCGTAGTGAGCCCTGACATCTCGTACAAGAACAGCCAGCCGGAGGTGCAGATCAGAATCGACCGCACCAAGGCGCCTGAATTTGGGCTATCGCTGGACGGGATCTCTAGCGCCGTTGCGGCGTCAATGCAGGGTGACATCAGCAGCAAGTACCGCGACCCGGGTGACGGTCAGCAGTACGACATACGTATCCAACTGCCTGGTTTGGATCGTGCGGACCCGGCACAGGTCGGCAATATCGTTGTCGGCTACCAGAACGGCGCGGCTATCAGGCTCAGCCAGGTGGCGCAGATCCAAGTTGGCGCGGGCCCGGTGAAGATTGACCGCCTCGACCGGCAGCGTCAGGTAACCGTCACCGGATACCTCAAGCCAGGCTTCCAGGTGGGCAATGTGTCCGCGCAGATCATGCCGAAGGTCAACAAGCTCGACTTGGGCTCCGTCACAGTCTCGCAAGGCGGTGAAGCGCAGAGCATGGCCGACGAAGGCGTTTACATGGCGACTGCAGTGCTCCTAGGCATCGTCCTGGCGTACATGCTCATGGCGGCGCTGTTCAACAACATCGTCTACCCGCTCAGCATCATGCTCTCGCTGCCGCAAGCCTGGGTTGGCGCTATGGTGGCCCTGCTTGTCACGCATCAACCGTTCAGCTTGATCGCCGTGATCGGTATCGTCATGCTCGACGGTATCGTGCAGAAGAACGCCATTCTGCTGGTGGACTACACGAACACGCTCCGTTCGCGAGGCTATAAGCGTATCGACGCCATCCTGGAAGCGGCTCCGGTGCGATTGCGGCCGATTATGATGACGACGCTCGCGATTATCGTGACCTCGCTGCCAACGGCCATGTCGCTTGGGCGAGGTTCAGGGTTCCGGCAGTCGCTCGGTATCGTGATCATCGGCGGATCGTCGCTGTCCCTCTTCCTGACCCTCCTGATCGTCCCCTGCGGATATATCATGTGGGATGATATCGGCCAGTGGTTTGGAAAGATTTCGCAGCGTATGCGCGAAGGTAATAAAGCACGCCCGTCGTTCGAAGACTACCATAACGGTACCGGCAACGGCACGTCCATCGTAGCGGCATCAAGCAATGGCAAGAATGGCAGAAGCGACTTGCTTGAGGTCGATGCGCAGGCGGACCCGGAAGACGATGGCATGAAGGTGTAGACCTTATCGCTAAAGTTAAGAAGCCCGACGCGAACATTCTCGCGTCGGGCTTTTTTGCTCTCGCCCCAAGCCTAGGTTCAGTTCGCGAGGAACACGCTTCGCTGCTTCATCAAGGTATCACGCATTCTAGAGACCGCTTGCGTGTGAAGCTGGTAGACGCGCGACTCCGAGACGCTAAACATCTTCCCTATCTCTTTGAACGTCAGATCCTCGTAGTAATAAAGGGCCAACACTTGCCGCTGCCGCTCTGGCAATAGCTCGATTCCGCCCACCAGGATTCTGTCCCGCTCGTCGCATTCGTACTGAGCCGCCGTATTCGCGTTCTCGTCCGCAAGAGTGTCCGCCACGCTCAGACCGTTGCTGCTTTCACCGCCTCCCACCAGGAGATCGTTCAGAGACATCACAGTTCCGTGCTTGGTACTGTTGACAATCTTGTGGACAGCTTCTACGCTGATGCCAAGCTCGGTTGCGACTTCCAGCTCTGAAGGCGGCCGACCAAGTAACGATTCTAGCGACTGGTACACATGATCAAAGCTCTTGACTTTGTCTCGAACGCTTCGAGGAACCCAGTCGTCTTTACGCAGCGTCTCAAGGATTGCACCGCGAATACGAGAGATGGCATACGTATCGAATTTCACCTGGCGAGATGGGTCGAATTGATCCACCGCCTTGATGAGTCCCATCATACCAACGCTGACCAGGTCTTCGCGGTCGACGTTCGGTGGCAGGCTCGCGACCAATCGAGTGGCTGTGATCTTAACGAGATAGCTATAGTGATTAATAAGCGCTTCGCGCGGCTTCTCGGCTTTTGTCGCCCGAAATTTGCGCCACAATGCATTGATATCCTGCGTATTTACAGACATGGTGTCCATCATCCTCACCGGCCCGGCGGTACTTCTCCGCGCCCTGATATTGGGACTATCTCCCAATGGCGGCCATACTCTGCTGCACAGTCAATCCGGCAAATCAAATAAAGAATGCTTACTTGCCGGAACCCAGTACAATTACCAGGTTAAGAACACTATACGCCATATCTAAGTTAATCTGCTATCGAATGTATAAAATGTCACATCAAGAGTTTTGGGGAGCGTTTCTTTATCTGGACTGGTTCGCATTTGTGCCAGGATTACGAAGGATAGGCGCGTATGGATGAAGAACGCCGAACGGGTACTTTATCAAGTCAGAGATAAGTGAAGCGCGAAGCAATCATGCTGGCGGGCAAGCCCAGTACAAATTTACAGGTGGGCCG
Organism: Capsulimonadaceae bacterium; assembly: GCA_036504535.1. Classification (GTDB taxonomy): domain Bacteria; phylum Armatimonadota; class Armatimonadia; order Armatimonadales; family Capsulimonadaceae; genus JARLGU01. The sequence continues at coordinate 72,991 of DASXUY010000069.1, read as the reverse complement.
CGCGTGATGTGACAGGGGATATCGCGAGGATGCCAGCCAATACTGACGACAAAAGGCCCCGCAAATGCGGGGCCTCTTGATCGTTGTACGCTGCGATACTAGAAGTATGCGCAGTAGAGAGTTTTGACCGTGTTCAGGTCGCGCGTCGATGGCGCTGTCGCCGTTGTACCCAGCGCCGTGATATCGGTGATCGTGGTGCTCTGGTTGAGACCAAGAACCGCGCCGAACGCCTCAGCGCCCATGAGTTGAAGCAGATCGGGCGAGATTGCCGCTCCACTCCCCTGCGTTACGAAGCGCAGGTTAACACTGGTTAGCTTCGAGCCGGTATATACACGGCCAGGACTTGGCGTGCTCCATGCAGCGCTGTTGCCGATGGGCGAGTCCTGGAAGCTAACGGTGACATCGGCTCCGGTGGCAGATGCCACTTCCACAAAGCTTACCTTGCTACCGAGAGCGGTCACCCACTCGTTGAAACCAGCGATGACAAGGGCCTTGTACGAAAGCGGCGTCGTAACCCCTGGCCACGTTGTCGCGACAGACAGGTCGCCGCTAAAGAACACCTTGATGACAGAATGGTCCCAAATGCCGGTTGGCGCCGGGGTGGCGTAGTTAGGCACGAACGAACTCGCACACGCCCCTGTGGATCCCGTCGTGCTGCCAGTTGTCGAACCGGTCGTGGAACCTGTCGTCGATCCCGTGGTGCTCCCGGTAGTTGAACCCGTAGTGCTGCCGGTTGTGGACCCCGTGGTAGTACCGCCATTGTATATCGTGTCACCACCGCCACAACCAATCAGTGATACAGCCAAAACACTAGAAACTGCGATAAGCGCTGCCGCTTCAGCAAGCTTGCGTCCGTTCATCATAATTGCCATAACCGACTCCTTCTGTCTTTTTATACCTTCCCAGTGCACTCTACGCTTGCGGCATAGAATAGGGACATTGAAATTTGATCCAAGCGTGGCACGTCGCTTAGCTTTCGCGCCCTTGCTGTATGCTAACCGTTAGCCGAGTGCCCAGCGCCTTTTACGCGCCATAACGTCTCCTGCGCCTCTCACTAACGTCAGCCCGGTACCAGGATAATACTACACAAGTTATGCCAGTTCCGTAAGCAAACTTGCGATTTGCCTACTAAACAAGCGAAAGGGCAGCTGTAGGCTGCCCTTTAGGGATTTACCAGCGATCTACGGGTTCCATGTCACGTCCAACATTGTGTACGCTCATATCAGGTTCCCGCGCTGGAAGATATTCCGACACCAGAGACTTCAGGCATAACGTGCCGAAGTTTATGACTTAATGTCGCTTATTTCTTGTAGAAGTCAGCGTTCTTTTGCGCGAAGCTCTTCCACTGGTCCGGCAGCTCATCTTCCATAAAGATAGCGTCGACGGGGCATTCGGGCTCGCAAAGGCCACAATCGATGCACTCGTTGGGATCGATGAACAGCTGATCCTCTCCTTCGTGGATGCAGTCGACCGGGCAAACGGCCACGCAAGCCTTGTCCTTGACGGCGATGCAGGGCTCAGCGATGACGTATGGCATTAACCTTCTCCTTCAATGCGGTAGTGAACGTGATTATAGTCGATTTGGAGGAAGCATGGCAAGGGGGCAAGGCGATTCATATCGATATTAGGGACATTTGACCAACCATTGTTCAGTCCGTCTTTTGGAGGATGTAAGAGCACGCTCCTGAAATGGGCCGAAATGAGGCTATTGAGCTAGCATGAGGGCTTTCCACTCATGTCGCTAAAAGAAGAGAATTATTCCTGCTCGTTCGTCCGTGGTGGCAGCGTAGCGGCGATTCCATTAGAGCCTTTGACCGACTTAGGGCCTGCTAGGGGCTGATCGAACACATGGCCCATCTTAGACTGCTTCGTCTCAAGGTATCGACGGTTGCTCTCATTGGGTTCGATTTCAAGCGGCACGCGCTCGACTATTTCAAGCCCATAACCTTCGATCCCAGCGCGCTTAGCCGGATTGTTCGTCATGAGTTTCATACGTCGAATGCCCAGATCATACAGCACTTGCGCTCCCAGGCCGTAGTCCCGAAGGTCGGGTTTGAATCCGAGGCGCACATTGGCCTCAACCGTGTCGGCGCCCTGGTCTTGTAACTCGTAGGCGCGCATCTTGTTGACGAACCCGATTCCCCTGCCCTCCTGCTCGATATACAGAAGCACGCCGCGTCCTTCATCGGCAATCCGCTGCATGGCGAGATGAAGCTGGTCGCCGCAATCGCATCGCAGGGAACCGATAACGTCGCCAGTAACACACGACGAGTGGATGCGGACGAGGCACGGGTCACCAACGGTCACATCGCCCATGACGAATGCAACGTACGGCGTAGGGTCGATATCGCTCTCGTACGCATGCGCAACAAAGTCGCCATATCGCGTGGGCAGTTTGGCTTCGGCGACTTTGCGGACAAGCTTTTCGGTGCGGCGGCGGTACCGGATCAGTTCCGCAATGCTCAGTAGCGGCATATCGAACTTCGCGGCAAGCTTCGCGAGCGCGGGCACTCTGTCCATCTCCCCAGCATCGTTCATGATCTCGCTGATCACGCCAACGGGTTGAAGACCGGCGAGCCGCATGAGGTCCACAGCGGCCTCGGTATGGCCCGTACGCTGCAGCACGCCGCCTCCACGCGCCATAAGTGGGTTGACGTGCCCCGGTCGGTTGAAATCATCTGCGACGGCCATGGGATCGGCTAGCTTGCGAATGGTCAGCGCTCTATCGCCTGCCGACGAGCCTGTGGAGGTGCCGTGAACGGCGTCTACGGTCACAGTGAAGGCCGTGCGCATCGATTCCGTGTTGTGGCGCACCATTGGGGCGATGTCGAGTCGACGCAGCCAGTCTTCCTGCATCGGGACGGTGATAATGCCAGAGGCGTAGCGCGTCATGAGGGTGATGGCTTCTGGCGTGATGAACTCGCCTGCCATCACGAAGTCGCCCTCGTTCTCGCGGTCTTCATCGTCGACGAGAATGATCAGCTTCCCCTGTTGAAGCTGAAGTACGGCCTCTTCCACCGTTGCAAACCGAACATCTGTCATGACCTGAACTACACTTTCACCAGTCAATGCCTGGTCCCAACTGCAGCGATTTCGGTCGCAAACGAGTCGGGTGACGATTTCGAGCGTCGTCATTCGTGACTGCTCTGAAATCTCGATGCCCTCGGGGGGCACTACTTGCAAAACGAGCGCTGCCTGAGAAGGTCAATCTTCTCCAGGCAACGCCCGGCAACGATCTATTGCCTGTCGAGATGCGGCCTACAGCAGATCGACAGAAGGATTTTGGAACGGCTGTCCTTCGCGCGGGTTGAGCTCTATTCCAAGCGGCGCGGCAGCGTACGTCGTGTTGCCGACAAGCTTTTCCACATACTTGCCGATGATATCGGTTTCGATATTGACCGGGTCGCCAGCTCGCTTGCTGCTCAAGTTGGTCGCTTCCCATGTGTGCGGGATGATGGACACCGAGAAGGTACGATCTTCCGCATCGACGACTGTCAACGAGATGCCGTCAACTGCAATACTGCCCTTGCGGACAATGTAACGCATCATGTCACGCGGCACATCAACGTAAACCATATACGAGTTCTCTACCTGGCGGATCGATGCTATGCTTCCGGTCGCATCGACGTGGCCCTGCACGATGTGGCCGCCAAACCGACCGTCGGCGAGCATAGAGCGCTCGAGGTTCACTGGATCACCCGTGGCCAGATGACCAAGGGCCGTCTTTCGCATGGTTTCGTAGACAGCGTCGAACGAAACGCCGTTGTCTGAAATCTCAACAACGGTCAGGCATGTCCCGTTCACGGCGATGCTATCGCCAAGCTTTACACCGGTCAAAATCTCCGGTGCGCTGACTGTGAGCCGCGCGTGCTCTTCAGCTCGCTCGATGTTTTCGACCGTTCCGATGGCCTCGATAATTCCTGTAAACATGTCCTTATTATACCATTACTCCTCGTGGAGGAACGTGTCAACGACACAGTCCGGGCCGCTGCGACGCATAATCCACCGTTGGGCGGACACTGCGTCAGCCATGCGCGGCACAAGGGGCGCTCCGCCTACTGGCCCAGGAGCATCGTGTCCTCCAACCAGCTTTGGCGCAATCGTCGCGATATAGCGGTCTACAACTCCGGCCCGCAGTGCGGCTCCAATCAGCTGGCTACCGCCTTCGATAAGGCAGCCAATTATATCGCCGCGCTCGCCAAGTAACCGAACGAGTTCCACGATGTCAACCCGGCCGTCAGCGTCGGCGCCGCATTCCAAAATTGTAGCGCCTGATGCCTCCAGCGCCTGACGGCGGGCGATGTATGCTTCGTCGGGAACGTCGCACCCCACGCAAGCTATAACAGGCTTACGAGGGCTTTCGTGCCCGAGGAGGCGTGCCGTGGGCAGAGTCCGTAGGTGGCTATCGACAATGATTGGAAGCGGACTGCGAATCTGGCGAGTCGAATGGCGGGTATTTAGCAAGGGGTCGTCGGCTAGAACCGTACCTACGCCGACAATTATCGCGTCCGCTCGAGCGCGAAGCTGGCGATGCACCCAGGCTCTCGTGATGGGCGACGTTATCCAGCGGGAGTCTCCGCTCGCCGTTGCGATTTTGCCGTCAAGGGTAGTGGCGACTTTGACTGTGACGTAGGGCAAGCCTTTCGTTCGATGCTTAATGAAAGCAGCATTCAGGCGACGAGCCTTCTGCTCGCACAAGCCCACGTCGACAACAATCCCCGCATCGCGCAGTCGGGCGATACCGCGACCCGAGACGCGAGTATCGGGGTCCACCATGGCCACGACCACCCGAGCGACCCCAGCGCGGATAAGCGCATCGGCGCAAGGGGGTGTGCGTCCGAAGTGGGAGCAGGGTTCGAGTGTCACGTAGGCGGTAGCCCCCCTCGCCCGTGCGCCCGCTTCGTAAAGCGCGTAAACCTCGGCGTGCGGAGCGCCGACTTCGGGGTGGAACCCGGTGCCGACGATGTTGCCAGCAGGCGAGACGATGACGCAGCCTACCATCGGGTTTGGGCTGGCGTGGCGACCTAGCGAAGCGCGTCGGAGGGCGCGCTCCATATACTTTGTCTCGTCACTCATCGGGTGTAGCGCCGTCCTGCGCTTCCGACTTCTCGCCAAGAAGGGTTTCGCGATAGGCCGCTGTAAGCTCGCGGTTCATTTGCAGCATAGTCTGCTTAAACTCAAGGTAACCGACAACAGGGATCGCAACCGCGAGTAGCATGCAGATTCCCCAGTAGATCATCATCCACGCCTGCTGCAAACTCGATGCGCCGTGCTTGGGATCAGGCAAGTACGTTCCCGCGTAGCACATGGCTCCCACCGACACAAGGAGCAGAGTGCCGACGACACGTCTTCCCTGGCTGCCTTTCGGCAAGCTCGCGACATAGGCGGGACGCGTCCAGCGCTGGAACTCAATCACCGCGAACACGATGACGAGGAAAATGAATGTGCCGAAAACTAGTCGCATATGACGTACATTATCCCACACGCTTACCGTAGTTTGGTATGCGCGTGGGATGTAGGCAATTTCGCCGTCGATGGCTTTACTGGGCCAGAGCTTTGTCGATCAGCTTTCTGAGATGACGGTCGGAAGGATCGGCGTAATCCATGTAGCCGACAACCTTACCGTCCTTACCCAGGACGAACTGCGTTGGGATGCCGCTGACGCCGTACTGCGTGACTGCGATGCTCTTTGGCTGATCTTCGGCTGCCGGGTCGAATACAAACTGCATCGTCCACGACTTGCGGTCTTTTAGCCACCCAGCGAATTTGTCTTTCGCGTCCCAGGAACAGACGCCAAGGAACGTCACGCCTTTTGAAGCGTATTCCGCGGCAAGCTTGTTCGATAAGGGCAGCGATCGCTGGCAAGGTCCACACCAGGTTGCCCAAAAGTCGATGACGACCGGTTTACCGGCAAAGCTGCTCAGCTTCACTGGCTTTCCTGCAACGTCGAGCGCCTCGAAGTCGGGGGCAGCTGTGCCTTTCGCGAGCGGAACAGGCATTCCTGGAGCGGCTGGCGCTGTGTATGGTGTCATGGCTGGAGTCAGGCTCACCGCAAACTCGCTGTCTGGGACCGCGGTCGAAGACAGGTGCCAGGCCGAGAAGTCTTCCTGGATAGGCGTCATTGTCCGACCCTGCCCCGTCAACGTCTTTTCGACATGAACCGGAAGGCCGGTCGACGGATCGAGGAGCATCTTGTATGCCAGAGTCACACCCTGGCGGCTCGCCGCCTGCACCAACTTTTTGACTGGCTTGCCGTTATACGAAGCATCCGTGAGGCTGAGCGTGTAGCCTGGCGGCAGAATGCCGGTGATATCGAACGGATGGGCATCTGTGACAGCGTCGAAGGTCCAGAATGCTGTGTCAGCGTCCTCAGGAAGCAGGCCCGCGCCCGCTTTGGACACACCCACCAGAAAGCCCGTCGGACTGTCCGCTGGTTCAAATGAGGCGTATTTTCCCTTGGTCAGTTCCGCAACCGTTCCGGTATCGGCGCCGGTAGCGAAAACGAGGTAGGGCACGCCCGCACGAGCAATATTGATGCGGTATCGATCAGGCATTTGCACCTGCGCGTCAATTCCGTACTCGAACTTCGACGCGCTTGCTCTATCAGGCGACGGTACCAGGAACTTCACCTTGGACGTATATTGAACACATTTCGCGTCAGTTATCAGGTGGCTCAAACGAGCAAGAGCGGCTTTCGCTGCCACAGATGTGTCTGCGGGTTCAGGAACCTTGGCGGGCGACGCTTTCGGCGCAACAGCTTGCGGCTTGACGACGACAGGCTTGGCGGGCTTTAGCGCCGCTCCGCACGGTGTCAGGGCCGTGAGCGCAAGCACGGCGGTCGCGACTAGAGTTCTGGCTTGGTACATTCCGAGGCCTCTCTCCCGCCAAGGCGGGACAAACTAAAATGGCATCGGCGATGATGCCACACATGACTATACTGTTCGTCTTCAGCTTTCGTTAGCAGCTATTCCAACAAGCGCTTATATCGTTTGTTGCAAGCATGGCGGTCGTCTGAATGGAGAACCGCTTCGCTTCGCGCATCACGTAAGAAAGCCGGTCGTCCATAGTGGATGACCGGCTCCCGAGGCATATGCCGCGCTTGCTACGGCGCTGGGAATTGAAGGCGGACAGCCTGGTTGGCAAGCAGCCAGTATCCGACATACGGTGTAAGCGTCGGATGGGGCTCTGTTGTGTTATCCACCGAGTGCTGCACGTATCCGTTCGAGTTCGCGTCGTAACTGTAGATGTACGGGCTGACCAGGGCGAGGCTGGCGCTCGTCGCGGATGACCAGGAGTGCTTCACGCCGTTCTGGTCGAATACCGACGTGTTCTCAAGCGTAATCGGCGTCGTGAACGGGTCCGCGATCTGATTCCACCCTGCGGCGAGAGTTAGATTGAACGGCGTCGCCTTTGTAGCCGGTGTGCCAGCAATGACCAGCGGTGTGGCTTCGGGGAAGCGAGCCCAGTAGCCTTGACCGAGCCGGAACTTGTCAGCAGGGTAGTTCGTCGCCACTGCGTATGTCGATGTACCTGGCTGCCAAACCGCTAATTTGGGTGATGTGAGACCTAGTATCTCCTTGAATGTCTGGCTAAGCCCAGAATAGTCATAGGGCGCCGAGATCATTTGCAGACCAGCTGGGAACGAATACGCAGCGCTCACCTTAAAGGTCAGCGGGAGCGATGCGCCGCCACCAGGTGCCGGGTTCGTAACGATCACCGAGTAAGTTCCTGCCTTGGAAACAAGCGCGGCAGTGACCGGCACGGTGATAGAATTGGCACCTTGGACATCCGGTGTGAGGGCGGTTCCTGCGAATGTCACCGTAGCGCCCTTAACGAAGTTCGCGCCAGCCAGAGTCAATGTGAACGCAGGGCTACCGGACGAGACTGTCGTCGGGCTCAGACTCGCGAGGGTCGCCGGGAGGTTGTTGATGTTGAATGTGAGCGATGGCGAAGATATATCGGTGGTGGAGTTGGCAACCGTGATTGCGCCAGCGCCAGCCGACGTCAGCAGGTCTGGCGTTATCGTCGCCGTCAGCTTGGTCGCACTGACGTACGTCGTAGCGAGTGCAGTTCCATTCCACTGCACAACAGATTTGCCGGAGACGAAGGCGGACCCGGTAACGGTCAACAGTGTCGCGCCGGTACCGACTGTCGCGCTTGTTGGACTAATCGCGGTCACTGAAGGTACGCCTAGGGTCACGTTAAGGTTGACTGGGCCAGTGATACCTCCGCCGGGTGCCGGGTTGAAGACTTTTATGACGACAGCGCCGTCAACCGTGAAGTACTTGGCGGGAATGGTTACGAGCATCGTGGACACGCCAGCGACTGTCGTTGGCGCACTATCGGGAGCGATTGTATCTCCGTTGACGACAGCTGTGCTCGTCGCCATGAAGTTCTTGCCTGTCAGCGTCACCTGGGTCGCCGCAGCACCGGTCGAAACAGATGTGGGTGAAAGCGGTCCGCTCACAGCTAGAGCTGGCACCGGGTTCTCAATGGTCAGCAAGCTGACGTTGGATGTCCCGCCTCCGGGCACGCCGGTAACGACCGTGATTGTGGCGTCGTGCGCATAGGTCAGGTTCTTTGTTGGGACAAACGTAGTCAGCGATGTGTCCGAAACATACGTCGTAGGCAACGATCCCCCGTCAAAATTGATCGTCGATGACGGAACGAACTTGGAGCCAGTGACGGTCAATGTGAAGCCATCACCATTCGTTTCCTTGGTCGTAGGTGAGATTGTTGAAACCACTGGGATCTGATTGACCACAGTGAACGTCAGCACCTGAAGGAGACCATTTGAATCGACAGCCTTGCCACCGCCCGGAGTCGGGTTGCTCGCGGTGACGTCGAAGTAGCCACCGATAGCAAATGCTGACGCGGGAAGATCGACGAACAGGGTCGTCGGGTTGACATAGGTTGTTGGGTAGTCGATGCCGTTAAATGTCAACGTCGCGCCGGCTACGAACTTGCTTCCCGACACCGTGGCACGAATCTTGTCGCTCCCTGCCCCCACCGTGTTCGGCGTGATACCAGGAATGCTATCGGTAAGCGAGTTCAGCGTCGGTGTGGCATTTGTGATTACGAACGTCAACGGGCTGCTCGTGTTCGAGGCCATTGTGGGCGTCGGGTTCACGACTGTCACGTTGACTTGATCACCGGCAGCCACTTGCGCGGCCAATACAGATGCGGTTATCTGCGTGCTGGTCTGGGTCAAGATCGGTAACTTGAGCGGTATCCCTGTCGACTTCGGTGTCCAATAGACCTCGGAAGCAGCAATGAAGCCTGTCCCGTGGATGATCAGTGTGAAGTCGTCCGTTCCAGCTCCGACAAACGGTGCGGTGGGCGATCCAGTCTTCAACTGCACTTGCATCGATGTCGCGACTGGCGACGGGTTCGCTACATCAAACTCGAAAGCGCTCGAAGGTCCGCCAGGCGTGGGATCGGTCGGGTTATCTACACGTATAGCATAGGGACCGACGAGGGCTAATTGCGCTTTCGGCACGACAACTGTCATTTGCGTGGACGATTCAACCGTGCTAGTAAGGGTGAGGTTAGTGGCCCCATCAATCCAGTGAGCGCTGGACTGCTTGTAGAACCCGGATCCCTTGATTGTGACTGTCGTATCGTCGGAATTTGCCAGGACTTTGGCTGGTGAAAGGCTCTTGATCACCGGGGTTGGGTTGGTTACGATGAACGTCGCCGTATCTGACTTGCCCGACACGCCAAAGTTGTTGACGTCGACCAAGTACGAACCGGGTGCCGCCACTAAATCAGGCGTTATGACTGTCGTCAGCTGCGTGGATGAATTCCACGTTGCCGAGACCTCATTCGATCCGAAGTCAACTTTGGCGCCATCAATGAAGCTCGATCCGATGATTACCATCGTGAATGCGGAGCTGCCAGCTGGAACAGTGTTAGGTGTGATTGAAGTGATACTGGGAGTTGGTGCGGGCACGGCAATCGGGAACGGTATTGCGTTCACGAGCGCCGATTCGCCGGAACCAGCATAGACCGCCGATACTTTATAGTAAAAGTCTCCGCCGATCGATGCTGCAGCGCTGTCGCGATACAAGACCTGGGTTGCTAGCGCCCCGGTTGTCGCCGCCGATCCGATCAGGTTAAAGGGTCCCGAAGCCGATGTGCTCCGGTAAACGTTGTAGCTGGTCGCCTCTGCTGCCCCGTCTAGCGTGACCGGCCACGAAAGGTCGACTTCAGCACTCCCATTGGTCGCGGTGATGCCAGTCGGCGCGGTGAGCGGAAGCGCTGGTGACAAGGCAGTCAGCAGCGGTCCTCCGTTGAAGGTCCCGAGACCTGTAGCGGGGTCATATCCGGGCACGGCGCTATAGTACAGGTTCTTGGAGTTATCGGCGATGTCGTGGAACGTCTTGAAATAGTTCGTCGCCGAAACTGCGAGCGGATACAACGTAGCGTTTGCAAACCCTAACGTCCCAAGCTTATTAGCTGAGCGCGCCTGGTTAACTAGGGCCGTGAAGCCCGCCCATAGCGGCGCTGCTGCACTCGTGCCTCCGATGGTCATCCACTGGCCCTCGGAATACACCGAATATCCAGATGCGGGATCCGAATTCAAAGAGATGTCTGGAACATTTCGGCTTGTCGTCGATGCTTGTCCAGAGGTGAACAGGCTACTTAGCTGATAGGTCTTTTGGTAGGCTGGTATCGGCCAAATCGCGCTAATCCCACCGCCACCGCCTTGTGTGGTGTAGTTCTGCCCCCACGTAGACTCGCTGATATAGGTGTGAGTAGTGGAATCAGTGGCGAGGGTCGTGCCGCCGACGCCCGTAGCGTTGGGACAACTCGCAGGCGCATCAACGCTAAGAGGTCCAAAGCCGAATAAAGGGTCGTATTCATCGTAAGCGCCAAAGTCGCCCGCAGCTGCGTAGAAGCTTTGGCCCTGCAGCCCCATCTGGAGAAATGCCTGGTTAGCTGCAGCCAAATAGGTACTAGACCAGTATGTTTCAGGAAGGCCCCATGAGCAGCTCACAGCTGGAGCAGCATTGTCACTTGCAACCTTCTGGAAACAGTGTATAAACGAGAGCGCTGAGTTTGGCGCAATGTAGACATACATTTGCGCTGCATTTGGGGCGAGCGCCATCTGCATCTGTATATCGAGACAAACCTCAACTTGTCCGTCCCCTGCACCCGGCGCGCCGGTAGCGGAATCGAGAAGAATATTTGTAATCGGCACTTGTTTCGTGCCAAGTTGGGCTGCGAAGTAGTTGTAGTAGGCGTCGATGTCTGACTTGTTGTAACCGTCAAGCTGGATCGATGCTACTGTCTGGCCGTCGCCTCGGTTTGTCGTCGATACAAGGTTGTATGCCGTGCGAACATCGCTTGGCGTAAGGTCGCCTCTCACGCCCGTCCCCGCGTGAGTGACGAAATCGAACGAGGTTAGCGGGTTATCTCGCTTTACGTAGTGCGGCTTAAACTTATTGAATGTTTCAAGACCGATAACTCCAACGACCCTAGAAGCAATAGTGGCTGGAACGACCGGATCAGACGTTGGCGCCATGTAGGCGCGGCCCTGGGGGGTCGTATAGTTGTTGAGCGTCACGCTGAGGGCGGACTGCAATGCGCTGGCGGAGCCGCTTACCGCGAGTAGAGTACGCTCAGGGTTCACCGGGTCGACGGTGAGGCCCTTTGCGGTAAAGTAGGCGGCGACCTCGTCGTAATCGTCCTGGGTGGGCGCATAGCGCGCAATGAAGTCGGCGGAGGTCAGGTAGTGGCCGAAGTCCGCAGTGCCCGGAGTGTAGATGTCGTGCAGTTGCTGCTGAAGCGCAGCCTGGTTGCGCAGTGGTAGCACGATGTCCACAGACAACTGTGCGCTGGACGCAACACGGCCCACCAGCATATTCTTAGCAGCGGCCTTTATGACGTGTCCGGAGAGCACGGCCATATCTGGCGCGGCGAAAGATGCTGTGGAAGCGGTGGCAAAAGCAACGGCGAGCACCGACAACGCGACCAACAGGGGTCGCCAGTGACGATTAGAAATCATTCGAGGTAGTCCTTGGTTAACGTCGACCGACATCGAGCTAAGTCCGCGACGAACAAGCACACGGCCGCACGGCACGCATTTTGCGCGGGCAGTGGGGTCGTATTGAGCTCAATCGTGCGCAACGGTTCTCATTCACACCAGCCTGGCACTCTCCAATTCGGGGGATGACGAAGTGTCAGGGCGCAGGTCTATTCTGTTTACAGGCGGCCGAGTCCTTTATTATTGTAACATACCGCCCGAAAAAGTGTATGAAAATTGTGGCGTATGGGCCGTGTGATACTACGGTATTTTAGCAATAGCGAGTCAAGCAGCCCGCATTTTGAACGAAAGCGTTTCATAAGGATTGCGTTCCCGGTCAGTTTTAGGATATAATCGTAATCGCGTTCAGCGAGAGAGCTTACATGCTTTACGCGAAACGCATGAATGTATGGCGGGGTAGCTCAGCTGGTTAGAGCGACAGATTCATAACCTGTAGGTCAGGGGTTCAAGTCCCCTTCCCGCTACCATACTTTTATTTCGCTCCACGTTCGAGCACCGATTGACCGCCTGCAACAAGATATATCCCAGGCGTCTCCCGCTCGGTCATTAAGCTCCTCCCCAAATAGGCCCTTACCATTTCGTTTCGCTCTGGGTGCGTCCCCGGTCGGCGGCGGGGCTTCAGACGTCACCAAGGCCACGCGATCATTTCTCCGATTGAATGTGGTGGCAATTTATGCTGCTTGCTGCGCACATCCTGTCCACGTAGAGAGTCCAAGGCAACTGAGAATGAACTTCAAATGGCTTAATCTCGGTCGCATGAAGAAGTTCAAGGTCTTACTGAACGGTCAAAACTTCCTTGTTTGGACAGACGGACACCTACGTGCTGTTGAATTCTTCGCTACGCGCTATGTCGAAGCACTAGACGCTAACGAGGCGGAACTGCGCGCAGTGGACATGCTCCGCGACGATCCCGAACTCATCGAACTCACACAGAATGATCCCAACGACCCCCCGATGATCTATTTGGAAAGCATCCAGGAAGTTGAGGAGATGTGCACCGTAAGTGGCTATACCTTTTACAGTAGTGAGGAGGACTCTAGCGTTCCTGAATAACTGATTCCCGGGAAACATATAAATGCACGATATGGTAGTTACTGGTGCACCCAGTCGCACCGCGACGGGGCATTGCCGCCTGTCAATACCAGGCAAGTCTGTAAAGGCGTCCACGCAAAACCACAACCAAAACTATTTACGAATGTCCAGCTGTGGCATCCGCAATGTCCTTGGCACTTCAATTTCCCTATGAATGAACCACGCGACCTACAATGGCAAATTGTGTTGGCTGACGAAAAGCGTACCCGCGCAATCATTGCCAGAGCTTTTTCATCGTCGCAGATGAACACAACAAAATGGCGCGAACTAGCGGACTCGCTATCTGGCTTGGCAGTCAAGCGCTGGGTGAAGTTTGTCGATGTCGACTATGTTCAGCCTGTAGGTGAGTTCTGGTACTCGCATAAAGACTGGTTTGACTGCGGCGCGTTCGGACCATTCTCATCCGTATCTATCGAGTACCTTGAAATCGCGCGCACCGAGATTCAACATCGCGGCGCCCTTCTTGCTCCGGTCAATGTCGATCATACCGACGAGATCGCCAAACGCCTCGGCGCGAAAGCGATCCCCTTTGAAGTGTATCCAGACCGCATTCGGGTTACCGGCCACGTCCGCAAGAGCTAGCCATCGTAAGCGACGATTCGTAACAGACAACGCCCGCTCTGCAATTTCCCAACGCACCCGCAGTCCGGCATCTTGCACTGGCTGTCGCCGCTAAGGCTCCCAGCGTCGCACAGGATTCTACGACTGAGGGACTGCCGCTTTTAGCGCGCCAGCAATCCGTACTCCCCTCCGCCGCATAATCGGAAATAAAGAGGTGGGTATGCGTTTCCCTCGTGCTGGATATGAAACTATTGGATAGCGCACATAAAACGGCGAAAGGGTGGCGCATAATATGCGGATTCCTCAAATTTTAGTCGTCCACCCGGTGGGCTGTTGGCCGAGTTATCTCCAGCTATTATTTGGCATATTGTCAAAGTGCAAATGATGACCTCTTTGGGTGATTCATCTTCACTTCTAGTGTGCCACACACAACATAAAATGTCAAGATGTGAACATCGGTGCGAGAAAATTATTATGGCTCGCTGTAGCGCTTGGTCGCAGGCTGACTTTGGGCGAGAATCGGATCCGATGATTCGGTGCTGGGCGGCGGAGCGCCTCAGTCGATACTAGCGCTATTCGCCCGCTGGCAAAACGGACCTATATCGCGAGTCGAAGATGCGGATCTTGGCTTTGCGGACATAGGCGGCGTACTCGGCGTCCATCGCCCTATTAGCACCACTCTGAACAGCAACAGCGGTTCGGCACTCGTCGTGCACTTCGGCAAAAGGCCGAGTTCTTGCGGGGACTTTTGAGACGCAGTGCACCACCCACCACGCGCCCCCGAACATTTTTGGGGCTCCGTTCCCTCCGGGTTCGAGCGAAAACAGGTAATCGTCAAAACCAGGGTAACGGCTCGCACGTGTGCGGCCGCGCTGGATGGGGCTCAACATGCCACCGTGACGTCGGCTGATGTCGTTGCTATATTTCAATGCGACTTCGTCGGCCGCGATCCCTTGTTGGAGCATCTCGAAAGCCTTATGTGCATCCTCGGCGGATTTGGTGACGATCACGACAACCTGCGCAGTTTCGGGACTGTAGTATCGAGAGGCGAGGTTGCGAGGGTTTGTGTTCGCGTCGTAGTAGGCGCGAATCTGAGCTTCCGTGGGGACTACGCCTGCGGCTGCAATCGCCTGGCGCGATAGGCTGGCTACGACGCCCCGTTTGATCTCAATGGGAGACAGTAAACGGGCGTTGTATCGCGAGTCTTGGCTCAACAGCTTGTATTGCTTCTCGATTTCCGCTGTCGAGGGCGATAGGCCGTGCTCGCGTGCGAATGCGATCGCAAGGTTATCGTCGACAATCTGCCTGAGGACGCTTCCGTTTGTGGCCGCGTCTAGGCGGTGGAGGTATTCTGTTCGCGTTACGACCGTACCGTTCGCGGACACGAGGGTCTCGCGTGCCTTGTGAATCTGACGAAGTGTGAGGGCACCGAGAGCAAAACCCACCATCAGCACCACGGTCAGAGCTGCCGCAACCTGTCGATTAGACCATTGTATGAATATACGAGCTTCGGGCTGATGAGATGGCTGCCAAGGCTGTCCATGTCTTGATTTTCTTTTGCCGAACACGCGAACCAACGATCTGCGAGACTATACTCGCTGCGGATTGCTTCCAATGATACCCAAGCAGCCAAGCCAGGCAGATTGTCGATTGCTGCTTGACCCTCACAGTTGCGATGTTTTGGCCTAAACGTGGCTGCCACGGTGTCCTTTAGGGCGTCAGATCTGCGTCCGCCTGGTGACTGGTCCCGTAGTCAGTGGGCGCCGTCAACTCACGGTGTACGGGCAAATCCAATGCCGCGCTGCTGCTACAGGTCTAGAGTAACGCTCACCGGGCAGTGGTCGGACCCCATAACGTCGGGATGCACGGCGGCTGCGGTGACGGCGTCTTTGAGCGCGCTCGATACGAGGATGTAGTCGATACGCCATCCTACATTCCTTGCTCGAGCCCCGCTAAAGTTGCTCCACCATGTGTAGTAACCGTTGCCCTGCGTGAATAAGCGGAACGTATCCACGAACCCTGCATCGATGAACGCCTGAAACCCGCTCCGCTCCTCGTCGGTGAAACCCTGCTTGCCCATATTGGCCTTCGGGTGCGCAAGGTCCATTTCCGTGTGAGCCACGTTCAAGTCGCCGCAAAAGACGACTGGCTTCGTCTTCTCCAGGAGCAGACAATACTCCAGGAATGCCGGATCCCAATGTTTGTGGCGTAGGGGCACGCGGCTGAGGTCCTCTTTGGCGTTAGGCGTGTAGACGGTCACCAGGAAGAACTTCTCGTACTCTGCGGCAAGCACGCGTCCTTCCGTGTTCGGATCGCCGTAGCCATCCGCAGTCATGTCGTACTTCAGCTGGATGTCGTCGGGGAGCCCGTGCAATATACGCAGCGGCTCAGCCGATGAGAACACTGCAGTTCCCGAATAGCCCTTCTTTTGCGCTGAGTTCCAGTATTCGGTGTATTGAGGCAAATCAACAACGGCCTCACCTGGCTGCGCCTTTGTTTCCTGAATACAGAGAATGTCGGGTTGTTCGGCCTCGATGAAAGGAAAAAACACATCCTTGCGCAGTACCGCGCGGATCCCATTGACGTTCCAAGAGTAGATTTTCATGATAATAGTTTACTACGAACCAATCGTTACTACGCCTGCTTCACTGACGAGTTGGCACTCGATATACGGCGCGCCTTCCGGAGACATCCGACGTGAAATACGCTGCGGAGTCGTCAGCGCTCAGAATCGGATGGGGATGGCTATCCTGCGAGTCCCACGATGAACCGCTGCGGCATAGAGGAGTCCACTCGATAGAGCCTGCGTTCCAATCAACGTTCAGCAGGCTAATCCATTCACCGCAGCCACTCGCGGCTTCATCGCCGTGCTGGATGTAGTAGCCGTCCGATACCATCACGCCGGGTTTGCCGACGGTGAAGTGTCCATACTGCTTCCAGTGCGCCGGAAGTGCAATCTCGCGCATCGCTTGGGTGATGGGGTCGATGCGTCCGATATAAGCAGGTCCGTTGGCGTAGCTGCCGTGGTAGATAATGGCGCTGCCATCGCGCTCCCACATTTCGTGACAGGCCCAGTCTTCTCGGCTGCGGCCGTCGCCCTCCTTGCGGAGTTGTGTGATAGTGCCGTTGCGATAGAGCCACATACGGCGGATCCCACAGTCGGACGGCCATTCGTGGTTGTAAAGGATTGTGCCGCTATCGCGCGGATCGAACTGCACGTGGGTTATCCAGGCACGCGGGATGCACTCCGCGAGCAGTTCGGCGCCGGTGGCGGTATCGTAGACGCGTAGATACGAGCTCAGGTTTTCAGCCTGCACCCGTTCGTCGATATTGTATTGACCCGTATAGCCGTCGAGGGCGCGCGCGTCAGTGGTAGGAACGCACAATCGAGATCCATCGCTGCTGACGTGGGTGAACGCGGTCACCTGGCCATCCGGATACTCGGCGAGCACACGGACGCCTCCGTTCGCGTCGACCACTCGGATTTCACGGCCCTGAATGTAGTAAATGTTGCCGCTGGCGGGGTGCAGGCTCACGCTTGCTTTGCCAAATCCACGGTATAAGTGGCCAGAAAAGTAGACATACGAATGCAGCATGCCGTCGCGATTGTCTGTCAGCAGACGTCGTTCACCGGTGCGCGGGTCAATGAGGACGAGGTTGGGATCACCGGTATCGTCACTGATCACGACGATGCGGCCGTCCGGTAGCAAACTGGTGGACGTGAAGTAAAGCAGCTGATCGTTCGCGGTTGGGTGATCGGTGACGCGTATCGGTTCCATTGAGCTACCATTTCGCCGCCGAAACACAGATTCCTGTACCGATGAGTGAGCAATAAAGACTGCCTCGCCAAGTCCCCTATCCTCCGAGCGTCGCCGTCCAGACGGCATTGCACGAAACGCTCCACCACGGCCGAGTGGACGGTTCGGCAGGTGACTCGCGTAACCCACGGCATCCACAAATCTTGTGGCCCCTATTGACATAGTTTGAGTGCCGTGATATAGTGGTTACGCGTGTCACCTACATCAAACAAATCAGCGATCAGTCTGGATGTTGCCCGCAAGGCTGGGGTCAGCCGTGCGACAGTGTCGTATGTGCTCAACGACCGGCCAGGCAAGTCCATATCGCAGGAGACGAGAGACCGAGTCTGGTCGGCTGCCCGCGACCTCGGGTACCAGCCGAACGCCGCCGCGCGCGCGCTGGTCTCGGGACGAACCGGTATGATTGCACTATGGATGCCCAACGCATACCATCGCATTTTCAGTCAGGTCACCGAAGCTGTTATGCGTCGGGCGGCGGCGGATAAGATGCAGGTTGTCATCAGTCAGCCAAGCCTCGCGTCCGACGGCAGTGGCTCGCCAATCGGAGACTTTGCCGGGCCCCAGGTAGACGGTATTTTCGCCCACCACGGATCGGTGCCCGTCGAGGCTTACATTGATCTGAATCGTGGAAAATGTCCGATCGTAAGCACGGGAGCATCGTACACGACCAGGTGTGACTGTGTCGGTGTCGACCTCTATCAGGGTTCCATCGACGGCCTTCGGCATTTGGTATCGGTGGGCTGCAAGCGGATCGCGTTCGCCACAATGGGCTGGGCTATGCACATGGCTGATTCTCGCTACCGTGCCTACACCGATGTGTGCCAGGAGACCGGAATGGAGCCTACATTCGTAAAGCTTGAATCCGTTAGCCGGCGTCAGGCCCGCATTCAGATAAGCGATTTTCTCAAAAGCAACGGCGATGTCGACGGCCTGTTCTCTTGGAACGACGAGATCGCAACCGCAGCCAATATGGCTGCGCGCGACGCCGGACTGTCGGTCCCGACCGATCTGGCGATTATTGGGTCCGATGGCACAGACGAAGCGGAGTTTCAGTATCCACCGCTCACGACTATTGCGATGCCAATCGACGAAATGGTGGAAACGGGATGGCGGTACCTTATGAACCGAATTGAGAATCCTGCTTGCTCTCCGCAGCAAGTTGTTCTGCCTATGACTCTGATAACCCGCGAGAGCACATCGCGTTCGCCAAGGTCGAAGGTCTAACCGCGCAACCCCACTTAATCGTATCCGTAGCGATGTGGGTGGTAGTAGTAGGGAGTTAAACAATGAAACAAGCAACGAACAAGCACAAGGTCGGTTTCACACTTATTGAACTATTAGTAGTTATAGCTATTATAGCCATACTCGCAGCTATACTTTTCCCGGTGTTCGCCACGGCCAGAGAAAAGGCGCGGCAGACAACGTGTGCAAGTAACCTCAAGCAGCTGTCTTTGGCATTCGTTCAGTATGTTCAGGACTACGATGAGCAGTCCCCCGGCGGGATATTCGAAGGCAATGCCCTGTACAACACCGTTACTGGTGGAACTGGTAGGATGAGTTGGCTCTACCAACTCAATCCCTACGTCAAAACCACAGCAGTCTATGCGTGCCCGTCTGACCCGACGGTCCCAACTTCGGCGACCACGTTTGTGCAGTCATACGCTATCAACACAAACATTGGTTGGACGGGAACCAGTGCTGCTCCTGTGCGACCCGCGATCCAATCACAGTTTACGGCCCCTGTCAAAACGATCCTCTTCTCGGAGATACAGGGCAACGGAGCGGTAGACACATCGACGGCCGCGATCTGGGCGCTCTCCGGGAACGGTATTGGCAGCTCGATGTACGCGTGCCAGGGATCGGCCGGCCTCTACGCAAAATACGCGACTGGCTATTTCTCGAACAGCAACCAATCGCTGCCGATCGTCACCGCTGGTTTTTCGTCGCCGCTTGGACGGCACAACCTCGGCGCGAACTACGCATTCTGCGACGGTCATGTTAAGTGGCTCACGGGCACCAGCGTCTCACGCGGCGACAACAACAGTAACGGCAGCAAGTGCGGTGACTTTGGCTGGGGGAACGATGCTGGCAGCGCTCAGGCCGCGTCATCAGGCCCATGCGCCAACGCCCCGACAGTGCAGGCGACGTTCAGCGTGAACTAGCCCGCTGCGCATCCTGCCGCCGTCAACGCCCCACCCCGCACAGCGATTGTTGCGGTTGGTGGGGCGTTTCGCTGTCTTCGGACCATGTATTGCAAGCCTGCCGCAACAAATCTATGCGGCGAGTGTCTATGGAGATATCCAGCGCGCCGCTGGCAAAGGAGATGCAAACATGGTCACGACTACGACGAACGATATCGACGGTTACGCGGTTACGCAGTATCTTGGAGTGGTGCGCGGGATTGTTGTGCGGTCGCCGAATATCGCCCAAGGCTTTATCGGCGGGATCAACCAGATTTTTGGCGGCAATATCAGCGCCTATGCCGACGTCTGTGAAACCGCGCGCGCCGAGGCGTACGAGTTGATGCGCCAACACGCCAAGGCGATGGGCGCCGACGGCATCATCGCCGTCCGCTACGACGCAACCGAGTTCATGCAAGGCGCGACCGAAGTGCTGTGCTACGGCACTGCGGTCAGGCTTGCGCCACGTTCGGCCAGCTAGCGCGGGAGACGCGCCAGCGCACTACACGGATGGCGGCACGACCACGAGGCCGTGCCGCTTCATGACAGCCGCCACAGCGGCTGGATCGGGCGGGCCAGCGGAAACAAGGTCAGCAAGCTCACGAAAGTATGCAGGCCCGATAAGCGCCGGTGTGAGCACCGACAGGACGCGCGCCGTACTCTGCCCATGGTTCGCGAAGTGGTGTACGACTCCACGCGGCACAAAACAGCGCTCACCGGGGCTAAGGACGTTCACTTCGCCGCCGACGGTAAACGTCAGCTCGCCCTCAAGCCCGTAAGCAGCCTCGTCTACAAGCTCATGGTAATGCGGGGCGGGGACGCGCGCCCCTGGAAGCACAAGAAATTCGAACATACACAGTTCGCCGCCTGTGTCATCCCCATCGAGAAGAAAGCGTATCTCGATTGCTCCCAGCTTTATCGTTTCTTTCGGTGTCGCCATTGTGCTGCCTCCTGATAATTCACGCACAGTATAGGGCCTATTATAGCCGCTTCAGGAGCCTCGCAATAAATCTCATTCGGAGCAAGCTCCGACTTGATCTTCGACATGATGGCGAGCCACAACGAACCTCGCGTCGGCGATAGCTAGGCATATATAATCCGCCGCTAGGAACCTACCGAGCCCCTGCCACGCGTTACCGCCCTACCGTCTTCATCAGCTGCGGCGGGTAGCGATCGCCTTGCACGTCGACAGACGATGTCGCGGCTTCGATAGCGCTCAGGTCCTCACCGGTAAGCTCTACCGACGCCGCGCCCACATTCTCCTGCAAGCGGTGCAGCTTGGTCGTTCCCGGGATGGGCGCGATCCATGGCTTCTGTGCCAGAAGCCACGCCAGCGCTATCTGCGCCGGTGTCACTCCCTTGCGCTCTGCAATTGCGGTGATCGCCTCGACTAGCGCGAAATTGGCCTTTCGGGCATCGGCGGAGAAGCGCGGGACGACATTCCTGAAGTCCGTGCTGTCAAACTGGGTGCTCTCGTCGATTTTGCCCGTGAGGAAGCCTTTCCCGAGCGGGCTAAACGGCACAAACCCGATCCCCAGCTCCTCAAGTGTCGGGATGATCTCCGCTTCCGGCTCCCGCCACCAAAGCGAATACTCGCTCTGAAGCGCCGCGACTGGCTGCACCGCATGAGCGCGGCGGATCGTATTCGCGCCGGCCTCGGATAGCCCGAAATGCCGCACCTTACCGGCCGCGATCAGCTCCTTGACGGCCCCAGCAACGTCCTCGATAGGCACATCGGGATCGACTCGATGCTGGTAGAACAGGTCGATAACATCGATATTGAGGCGCTTCAGTGACTCATCGGCAACCTGCTTTATATGCTCGGGCTTGCTGTTAAGACCGTTCTGCTTGTTGTCGGCGTCGAACTGGAAGCCAAACTTGGTTGCGATGACTACTTGATCGCGAACCTGCGACAACGCCTTGCCGACAAGCCGCTCATTGGTGTATGGGCCGTAGACTTCGGCCGTGTCGAAGAATGTCACCCCAAGATCGACGGCAGCCCGTATGACGGATATCATGTCGCTCTCGTCACCTGCCGGACCGTATCCAAAACTCATACCCATACAACCGAGTCCAAGCGCAGAAACTTCCAATCCGCTGTTTCCGAGTATTCTCTTTTGCATTCTATTCGCTCCCATTCCGACGCCCTCCCGCGGGACGCCTGCTAGTACGTCGATCGTGGGACGGATCAACGCCCCGTCATATTAAGCATCGCCTCAGGAAGTCGCGCTCCTTGTGGCGTAAACGCTGACGCCGCTGTGTCAATGGCCCGCAGATCGTCGTCGCTCAAGTCGACGCTAGCAGCACCTGCGTTCTCCTCCATGCGATGGCGCTTTGTCGTGCCTGGAATCGGCACAATCCACGGCTTTTGCGCCAGCAGCCACGCGAGGGCAACCTGCGCTGATGTCACGCCTTTGGTATTCGCAACGCTGCTAATAATATCGACCAGCGGCTGGTTGGCCTTTCGAGCTTCCGGCGTGAAACGAGGGACGATATTGCGAAAGTCTGACGCGGCGAAGCTCGTCTTGTCATCGATGGTGCCGGTCAAGAATCCTGCCCCGAGTGGACTGAACGGGACGAACCCAATCCCAAGCTCCTCCAGCGTCGGCAGCACGTCGTTCTCTGGCTCCCTGTGCCACAACGAGTATTCGCTCTGTAGCGCGGCCAGGGGCTGCACCGCGTGCGCTCGTCTGATCGTCGCCGGAGCTGCCTCAGACAGGCCGAAGTAACGCACTTTGCCCTCGGAAATCAGCTCCTTCACGGCTCCTGCAACGTCCTCGATTGGCACGTCTGGGTCGACGCGATGCTGGTAAAACAGGTCGATCACACTGGTTTTGAGACGCCGAAGGGACGCATCCGCGACTCGCTTGATATGTTCGGGGCGACTGTTCACTCCATCAAGCCTTGCTCCGGTCACTTCGTCAATATCAAAGCCGAATTTTGTTGCGATCACCACCCTGTCACGAAACGGCGCCAAGGCTTCACCGACCAGCTCCTCGTTTACGAATGGCCCGTAAACCTCGGCGGTATCAAAGAAGGTGACGCCAAGATCGACGGCCGCGCGGATTAACGAAATCATCTCCTGTTTATCTGCGGCTGGACCGTAGCCTACGCTCATGCTCATACAGCCAAGCCCTATGGCTGAGACTTGCAGACCGCCGTTACCCAGTTGTCGTGTTTGCATCTCAATCTCCAATCTTTTGCATTGCTGCTAGATATCCGTTCTGGATAGCGCGAATCGAATACGCTTATGCACCGTACTCCTCGTCGGTCACCTTCTCCAGCCAATCGACCGCTTTACCGTCCAGTCTCTCCTGAATCGCGATGTGCATCATCGCAGTCGTCGGTCCCGCCCCGTGCCAGTGCTTTTCTCCAGGAGGGAACCAGACCACGTCGCCGGGCCGGATCTCCTCGACCGGTCCACCCCACCGCTGCACGCGACCGGAACCGAATGTGACGATCAGCGTTTGCCCCAACGGGTGCGTGTGCCACGCTGTCCGAGCGCCGGGCTCAAAGGTGACGCTCGCTCCCGCGCCCCGAGCTGGTTCCGGAGCCTGGAACAGCGGATCGATCCGCACTGTGCCAGTGAACCAATCTACGGGACCTTTGCCAGACTGCTGCGAACCGCTTCTCTTGATTTCCATTTATGCTTCCTCCATCGAATAGCAGAGAAGTCCTACCGGGCAACGTGGCCCGGAGTAGTGTCTATTTATCCTCTTAGCAACCACACATTCAATAAAACAAAACTACACAAGAACTCACGTCTCTCATACCACTTCCGCCAATGACACTCTATTTTACGCTGGATAACCTCTCCAGCGATAAAACAATCCTATGCCATCATTGGCCGATTCTACAAACATGACAACAAGTCTGGAATAATGCCGACGGGGGATGATACAATGGGGCTAATGAAGATGCTCACTGACAGCACAACCGATGAATCCGGTACGAGAGAAGCTGTTAACCGCGAGGAGCTGGTCGAGCTGATCGCACGCGCCGTAGACAATGACGGCAGCGTCGAACCGTTGAGCGGCCTGCACCTCAACCGCGCGTCGGCGAGCAAGGGGCTCGTTCACGGAGTGGCGCATCCATCTTTCTGCGTGATTGCTCAAGGCTCAAAGGAGATTTACCTCGGCGATGAGCGCTACCGATACGATCCCTATCGCTACCTGCTCACCACGGTCGAGCTACCGGTCATGAGCTGCCTCATAGAAGCGGCGCAAGCAAAGCCCTACCTCAGCCTGCGCCTTGACCTCGATCCGTCGCTGGTGGCATCGGTGATGCTCGAAGCTGCGATGCCTCCACCCCGAAACACGACGACTAATATTCGTGCGCTGGATGTGAGCCCGCTGGACCTGAACCTGCTTGACGCTTCCGTTCGCCTTGTCCGCCTGATCAACACGCCACCGAGCGAGTCGCGCATCCTGCTCCCGCTCATAACGCGCGAGATCGTCTTCCGGCTGCTCGTCGGCGAGCAAGGCGCGCGCCTACGCCAGGTCGCGCTCCTCGGCGGCCACACCGATCGCGTCGCCCGCGCAATCCAGCGCCTGCGCAACGATTTCAACCAGCCACTGCGCATCGACATGCTCGCTAAAGATCTCGGCATGAGCCCGTCCGGCTTTCACGAGCACTTCAAGGCCGTCACCGCCATGAGCCCGCTCCAGTTTCAAAA
Source organism: Capsulimonadaceae bacterium (assembly GCA_036504535.1). GTDB lineage: Bacteria > Armatimonadota > Armatimonadia > Armatimonadales > Capsulimonadaceae > JARLGU01. Next base: position 48,616 of record DASXUY010000069.1, on the reverse strand, counting down.
GCAGCTGCGCCTTCAGGAAGCCCGCCGCCTGATGCTCGGCGAGGACCTGGACGCATCCACCGCAGCCTACCGTGTCGGCTATGAGGACGCGTCCCACTTCAGCCGCGAATACAAGCGCCAATTCGGCAGCCCGCCCATGCGGGATATCGAACGGTTGCGGGCGGAGGCGGTAAGCGGGGAGTGAGGCGGCGGAATGGACGGTTTCGGTACGTGACGCGTGTAGGTAACGTGGCGATGGCGCAGCAGCTTTTGCCTGTAGTAGTCCTGAAGGGAACTCTGTCGTGTCCAAAGCAATAACCGTGTTTGATAAGTGGTTACCGGAAATTGAAAACGATTCGCTAACCATCGATGCGACCCCAACGGGCATTAACAAAGAGGCTCGGAACAACCTCTGGACGTTTTCGGTGACAGAAAAAGAAGCACAGACCCTCGACAAGAATGATATTGTATCGTTTCTCGTTGACGTCGCCAAGTTGCGGGATCAACAACTAAGGCTGTTAGGCGTGGAAGCTGGAGCTATAACTTACTACTGCTGGGTCGACGAACAAGCTCGCCAGTTGCGCTTTAGTTTTGTGTCGTCGAGTCACAGCATCCTCCCTTTCGGGGGCGCAATAGCCTTGGCAGACGACTTGGGCACGATAGCCGACCAGTTTCTAGACGCACCCTATAAAGAAGGCATTCCGTGGTGCGAATTGACGCCTGCTCCGATCGGCGATGAAGACGGCTCTGACATCGAACTCAGCAACGCCGATATTGGGCCCGTTTTAGTCTGGAAAACGACTTTGCCGTCAGACGCGGTCACCTCACCGCTAAAGGCGCCTCAATGACTCGGTAGGCAACGATCGCACGCGCGATCTGTTGGGCCAACGTAGCGAATCTACAGGTTTAGGCGAGCCTCATTTCTTAGTGCCCAAGGGTACTTTCAAGCTCTTGCGAGCCGTAGGTTTCAACCTACGGAATCGTCGGCCATCGTAAATTCTAGCCATACTACCTGCGTCAAACTGGATGCCCGCGCACACCTATACCCCTACAGTTCATCCCGCCGCTCCGCAGCCTTCTCCACGTCCGCAGCGATGTCGGATCCGTCGCTCATCACGGTGCGAAACGGGCCTTCAAGCCAGATCTTGTTCCACGAATCGTAGATCCCGCCGTACGGGATGCCTGTCTGTTTGGCGATCTCCTTGGCCGCCAGCTGGCTCTGCATGATGTCCCCGCCGAGGGCGAGGGTCACGGTGCGGCTCTCAGTGCTCCATGACACGCACACCTTGTAGCGTGTCGACCATGTTCCCGTTCCGCTATCATCATCTCTGCTGTACGATGTGGACTGATTGACGAAAACCGTATCGAAGTCGCAGTAGTGGCCACGCTTCCGCCATGCGATCGGTGCGATCCCAACCACGTATTCGTAACTCTGCTCCGCACGGTTGAGCCGAAGCGAGTACGGAAACCCGAGATAGGCGCAATAGAGGCAACTGACCAGCGGAACCGCCGCAAGGAGCCAGAGCCCGCCACTCGAATCGCCGCTGGCGAGGTCCGCGAAGAACGCTCCCGCCACCACGCTGGCCGCAGCGCCAACTAGAAATGGCGGCGACTTAAGGTATGGGTTGAGGTAGATTCGTATCGGTAACTGTTTGCCCATGATTGAAAATACCGCATACCTGGGAAAGTCACAGAACTGAGCGTCAATGCTGCGAGGTAGTTTGGACTGCTACACCTTTCCCCATTTTCGCGACAGCCCGCGAAACACGATCAGCCCGACCGTGAACAACACGCTGACGTAGAGGAAGATCGCGTTGTAGCCGTAGACCCGTGCCACCTGACCGGAGATAAGCACGGTCAGGAACGCCGCCAGAGTACCCGCGCCATGCTGGATACCGTACGCCCGGCCGCGAAATTCCTGCGGAACCATAGTGCATGTCACCGCCCCCACCCCCGGGCTTAGCGTCGCCATGCAGATCCCCGTCGCAAAATAGACGCCGGCGAACATCCAGATATTGTGCGTCGCGAATAGGATCAGCGCCCCAACCGCACCGCCCGCGAGACCGATTGTGATGTTGCGGTCGAAGCCCCAGCTCTGCCCTGCCAGCGACCACCGGTAGGCGGTCAGGACGAACGCGATCCCAGGCAGCGAGTAGGTCAATGCTGGCAGCCACCAGGGACGCCACCCGCTCAGGCCCTCCAGATGCAGGACGAGGTAGGGATTGATTGAACTGCCATACGTCCATGCGATGCCGATTGTGACCAGTAGCGACAGCAGGACGGGCGAACGGAACGCCTCCCGGAAGTCTTCCAGCAGGCTCGTCTTTTCGATTTCGCCCACCTTGTTCGGCTCGGTCACCAACGACCATACGGCAATGGTGGAGATCAACACGGCCGTTCCCGAAACCACCATAGACATGCGATACCCGGCCATGTGGGCGAGCACCGCCCCGATTGTCGGTCCGACGATCAGCCCGATATTCGAGACGCTTTCCAGGATTGCAACATACCGCGGCGCCTTGTCTTTAGGCGTATTGGTGCTCACCAGGGCGAACGACCCGGGAATAAAGCCTGTGAGCGCGCCATTGAGGAACCGGCAGAGCGCGAGCTGCCAGGGCGCGTGGCACATGCTCATCGCGAAGTAGACACCCGCAAGGCATAAGCCTGCGCGCAGGATCATCGGCTTGCGGCCAACGTTGTCGCCCAATTTCCCCCATGATGGTTGAGCAATAATCGCCGCCAGCGACTGTGACGCGAAAATCACGCTCACCCATGTCGCGTAGTTAGGCCCGTTTCCCCCAATCTCGCCCAGAAACTTGGGGAGAAAAGGGACAATCTGCTGCCAGCTAAGCGATGCGAGAAAAACTGTGATTGATAGAACAACGAGGTTCCGCTTGTAGTACGGCACAACTGACCTTTGGGGAGCGACGAGGTATACGGGCGCAAAGAAAAATGCGCGAGTCTCGTGGACGCTCCCCTATAGTGTATCGCACAATTGGGCGATACCGCCACCTGTGACCAGCGGATAGAGGATCGGAGATGATCGCTCAGTTGCGTTCTCGACATTTTTCGCCGGCCAGACAGGCAGCCGTTTATCTCCCAGGTATCTGGGGTCGGCGAGTTCGGCGGCGAGTCTCTTGTCGCGTCTCAACTCGGGCCTCGGCTTGATCTCAACGTCAGGCGGTTTGGTCGCGTATAACACCCGATGGACGATATCAAGGAAGCCAAACTGCTGGCATTGACTTTCAGTCGCGAATAAGTACGCTGACACTCGATTGCCGCTCCGCCAATGGCCCACTGCTCATCGGGAATCGTCGGAGAGCGGCGACCAACGGCCGCTCTCCGACTAGGCAAATGCCAACCACCGTTCCGGCATAGCGCTACCACGCTGGCCAAACCGACATTGTGTCGCCACAACAGCCGCTAGCCTTGAAAGCCCATTTGGTCCGCCAATTTTGAAACTGTAAGCTCGTTGCTCTCACGTCATAATTCGTTAATCATATAAGCGATACAATGCAGGAATATTCAACTAACCCAACAAAATAATGCAATAAGATTTTCTAGTACGCGAGGAAAACTGCCATGCCCCAACTTTCTGATATTCGCCCCATTCTGCAAGCGATCAATGGGCTTCCGGGCCCTCTTCATGATGTTATCGTAGACGTTGCCACAGCAAGCACGAATGCTCTTGGACCTGACCTCATTTCGCTGATACTTTTCGGTAGCGCAGCCGAAGGCAAGGTTCGTGCATCGTCGGATTTAAGCCTCCTCTTTGTCCTCGAGCGCTTTCAGCTAGACCAGATCGACCCATTGCGCGATACGATGCGAACTGCGTACTCAACCGCTCGAGTACGGCCAATGTTCTTGTTGCATGACGAGATACAAGACGCCGTTGGAGCGTTTGCGATGAAGTTCCAGGACATCGTTCAAAGGCATGTGGTCCTTTTGGGATCCGACCCGTTTAGCGATTGCCAGATCAGCCGTGAAGCGAGTGTGCGCAGACTCAAAGATGAGCTTCTTAACCTCTCCATTCGCCAACGGGCGCAGTACATATCTGCAAGCTTACGCGAAGAGCAGCTTGTAGCAGCAATAGCCGACATGGCTGGCCCACTGCGCGTCGCCGCATCAACAATCCTAACGTTGCAGCAAACTCCTGCAGAGTCCCCCAAAGCAGCACTCGCGATAATTGTCGGACACATGGGTTTGAGTGACACGCAGCAAACCCTGGACATGATTTCGACGGCCCGCGAACTGCGAACCTGCCCCGCAGGCGCCGCTCCGGATCTCTACTTCCACCTTATTGAAATCACGAAAAAAATGCGCGAGATTGCAGACCGACTGTAGTCCCACCGATGCCCACGCTCAAGCACGCTCCCCATTCATATTCGATGCATACGATTGGGTCAACGTGCTTGTGCACCAACAGAAACGACACTTGCCATGCCCTCCAACCCGTTTGACCTACCTGGACCAGATTTCCTCGCCTTCTATATCGTCTTCGCTTTAGTTGTCATCGCGGCCGCAGTGGCTGTTCGCACTATCACAGAAACAGGCACCCTAGCCGGCGCCGCTGACAAGGAGTTGCGTGACGATCCCTACGCCATGGCGTATCTCCGGGGCGGTGCTCAACACCTTGTTCACGTCGCCGTCGCGTCTCTCATCGACCGCCAACTGCTCGCTGCCACCAACGGCAGGCTGAAGACGGCCGACGGCATGCACAGTGTCGATATCGTAACACGTCCAATTCAAAAGGCGATTCTACGAAGCACACTACACTCTCAATCCATCTCGTCCGTCTTGGCAGACCGCAATGTGCTTCTGGCCAGCGAGGCGATCGCCGACCGACTTGCTCAGCAGGGGCTTCTGCCCGATGGCGAGACGCTTGCCCGTCGAACAAAGATCATCGGGACTGCCGAAGTGGCTGTTGTAGGAGTTGCGTTAATAAAGCTCATCATCGCCCTGGATAGAGGTCATTCCAATGTAGGTTTCCTGATTGTGTTGGCGTTGATTGCCGGCTTCAGCATGCCTGCGATTTTGCGGAAGTTCCGAACTGCGCTTGGCGACGGTGAACTGGAGCGACTAAAGGGCAGATTTGACCGCTTGCAGCATGAAAGCCGGCTAGGACTCTCAAAGGATTCGAACGATCTTGCTATCGCGGCTGCTATCTTTGGGTTTTCCGTACTGCCTTTAGCTACGGTGGCAGAACTTAGAGCAAACTCGATTGGAGATTACAGTCAAGCATCCGGCGGCTACGTGAAGTCGAGATCCGGCGGCAGCAGTTGCGGAAGTGGGAGCAGTTGCGGAAGCGGAGGAGGAAGCAGTTGCGGGAGTGGTGGTGGTGGCGGCGGTGGTGGTTGCGGAGGAGGAGGATGCGGCGGATGCGGAGGCTAGACTTGAACACGCACCGCTTCCTGTCTCCTTGGGGCCGCCGGCATGCACAGCGGTTCACTTTACAATGGCACCTAACCAACGCGTGCGAACTGCGTTGCGCGCATTGCTACGACCGAAGCGTGCAAGAACCACAATCCGCCCGCGATTGCCTCAGCGTGCTGGCTGACTTCCGCGCTTTCAGCGCTGCCAACCATTTCAGTCCCGCAGTTAGCCTAACCGGTGGGAACCCGCTATTGCATCCTGGTTTCTGGACCATTTACCGGAAAATCGTTCGCGCTCGCATACCGGTCTCTATCCTCGGAAACCCGCTCACGTCGGACCAATTGGATCGTCTCCTCTCAATGGGAAAGCCGTCCTACTATCAGGTGAGCCTTGAGGGTCGCAAAGACGTCAACGATGCGATACGAGGTGCGGGCCACTTTGATCGCACGGTCGAATTTCTGAACATTGCCAAAGCGAGCCGAATGGTGACCAATATCATGGTGACTGTTCACGCGGGCAATATCGCCGATGTCATTCCGATGGCGGAGGAACTCGCTCCCTTCGTCGGAAGGATCACATTCAATCGACTCGCTCAGGTCGGGCAGGCGGTTGACCTTCAAATACCGAGCCCAGTTGAATATCGCCGGTTCCTGCTCGACTACCTCACCGCTGCGAAAATGAACACAGCGCTAGGCATGAAGGACAACCTGTTCAATATCATCCGCCAGGATCAACGCCTGCCTCTTTTTGGCGGTTGCACAGGCAACGGCTGCGGAGCCGCGAAGAATTTCGTAGCGCTGTTGCCCAACGGAGATGTGCACGCTTGCCGCAAGTTTCCGTCGCCTATAGGCAACCTACGGGACAGCACGCTCCACGACGTCTACCATTCAGAAACAGCCCGTCGTTACCGACAAGGCCCAGACGCCTGCGGATCCTGCGTCATCCGCACCGCCTGTCGCGGCTGCATGGCTGTCACTGCCGGCCACGGCGGCGACCCGCTAACCGACCGCGACCCTCAGTGCTTTGCAGACAGCCGTTTTCGGCGGGACGGTTAGAGGCAGTCCGAACGGACCGACTGAATGACACTCTATGGGCTGGTCTCGCCTGAAGGAGAGGGTGTCGATGTGCACGAGTTGGGCGGTGTGCGGCTTGCAAAGAATGGGCACACATTGGTCGCCACTCATACCCCGTGCAGAACGCCTATAGACCATCGGTAAAGCGATTGCTGCGCACGGACGAATTCGTTTAGCCAATTGACGACAATCAAGCCGCCCGCAGACCGAATCGACGGGGCCCGAATGAACCATCGACTCAGAACTCGCAAGGGATTTGCCGTGCCGGTGGTGAATAGTACCAAAACACTGAAAAGGGTAGCATTATGCTTCGCAACTCTCCCCTCCTTTTCGTTCTGCTCTTTACGTTCCTGCTCGCCGCAGGGTGCGGACGCCACACGGCTCCGCCGTATATAGCGCCTGGGGGCGGCGTAACCGCCCCGCACCATGCGTCGACGAGCGGACCAGCCGCACCGATCGGACGCGATCTCAAGTCCGTCGCCACAATCGTTGGCACGTCTGGTTTTCAGGGGATAACGAGTTGGTCCAACGGTAATCCGCTCGTTTGGCTGACTAACGACCAGGTAATCGTCGCAAGCGGAACGATGCGGTACCCTTCGATGGGTCGGACCGTCGTCGATCTTCGGTCTGGGTCTCCGATACCGGTCCCTGGCCTCTCGCCGGTCGATAACGGTGATATGATTTCATGTTCACCCGACGGCAAATGGGTGCTCTGGTGCGATACCACGCACGGGAGCGGCATGTGGACGCTAGCGGCGACGCGGCTGGCTGACGGCAAAACCAAACACTGGAAAGTATCCTCGAACGGGTTGGGGCTTTGCTGGCTCAGCGATAGCCGGCACTTTGTTTCAATTAGCTACGTCGATGCTGGCATCAGTCCCTACACGGGCCGTCCGTATGCAGCGCCAGGGATTGTTATATTTGACGCTGCCTCAGGCACGATGGAGAAAAAGCTTGTGCCAGGATTGAGTCCCAACATATTCATCGCCGTCGCCGACAAGACCGACAAAATTATCATGGCCGAAAGCAACTCGTTTTACTCAAGCAATACGCCCACGGTCAAACTCTACCGCATGGACATGCACGCTAAGCCGCTAACCGTAGAAAGCCTCCAGGTTACTGTCCCACAAGTCCCGGGTAGTCAAGATGGAACTTTCTATATAACGCCGAAGGGCGACGGAATCGTATGGCACTTCACATCATACGACCAGTCTCTGGCCCAAAAACTCTTTAAGCAGCATCGCATGACTACTTATGACGATTTCTTCGTGACAAATATCGACGGCACAGGACTGCAAACAATTGGTCGCTTGACGGACGCAAGTTGCCAGAGAAATGTTTCAGTAAGCCCAGAAGGCGACAAGATCGCGATCAACATGCGCGACGACGCTGCGGTTATTCCTTTGCCCAAGTTCACCTATACGCCCGCGTCTGGGACCACGTGGATGGCGCCCGCTCCCCCGCAAGCGGCGCATGCTGCCACACCGACGCCTGCGCAAGCCAAGGCGATGGAGCGTGAGATGGCTTCCTACCGCAAGAAGAGTGCCTTGGCCGCGAAAGCCGCCGGACGATCATTGCCAGCGCAACGTGTCAACGCCACGGCCGTATCCGGATCCACAATCTATGCCGGAACGGACGACGGGCTATCCGTCTCGCAGAATGGCGGAAGGTCGTGGTCAATACCGAGCGACCTCGCCGGAGTGAGCGTCAATCACATCGCCGCGTCTGGTGCCACCGCTTATGCAGGGTCCACCGACGGATTGTTTGCCACTAAAGATAATGGCGCAACGTGGCGCAGAGTCGCACTCACCATGAACGGGCACGTCTTAAGCGCGGCCGACGGCCCCAGAGCAAACGATGTCTTGAAGGTCGCTTGCAACGGTTCGACGGTGTGCGTCCTTACGATGACAAAAACCGGCGGATTCTTCGTCTCCACGAACGGCGGCACGACGTGGCAATGCCCCAAAATTGGCCCTGGAAAGTATGTCAGCGCGACGGGCATCTCAATCTCCGGGACGAATATCTACGTCGGGACATACAACGGACTCTACGTCTCGCGCGATAGTGGCAAGACTTTCGCGGAACAGCCAAGTATCCGGCTGGGGAATAACGGAGCTCTCAATGTTTATGGCGTCGCCGCTACCGGTTCAACCGTCTACGCGGTGGTCGTGGAAAGCCTGTACCTTTCCAACGATAATGGGGTCACGTGGACAGAAAAGGGCGGCTTCATGGACTATGGCGAGCACCTATCGGCCTCCGGATTGACCGTGTGCCTCGCACTCTCGTCCTATGGAGCCAGTCTATCGACCGATGGAGGCACGACCTGGAAGCAATACGGGGGTCGTAATGGCCTGCCTTGCGACTACGCCACTGATATCTCGATCAGCGGACCAAGAATTGCCGTCGCCACCTCACAGGGCCTCTCAGTGACCACAGACAATGGCGCATCGTGGACGACCTACCGCTAAAGCGCACAAAGGCTGGCCAGCAGATAGTGGCGAAGAGACATACGTTTTCAAACGAGTACGACAGTATGGCAAAGTCGTTTGAATGCCGAACTCAGGATGTCCTCATCGTAATAATATACGACGGGAGGCACCCAAAAGCTCACGTCCCCTATGTCAACCTACCGTACAAGGTAGTCGAATGATTGCAGGACTCGGTTCGTTGGCAGTGCCGCGCGAGAAAGCAAATCGTTTGGAAAGGAACGAGGGGAAAGGAAAAATGGGGCTACAGATGGGGCTCGAACCCACGACCTCAGCAACCTCATCCTATCGGAACCCAACTCGCGGCAACCTCGCACACGTCGCGCCTGAGACGGCACCTATTCGAACCGGATCCGGCACTCTTGCGATTGGTCCTGAATCACTCTGCGTCGGGCGGGTATATATCGAGACGGACCTCGTCAAGATCAAAATGCATGATTGATGAAGCGTTCGTAACCGCATAGTTCCGTATCGACGCGCGAAGGCTTGTAATACTCGCATTCCACTCATCTCCTATAGGCTCAATTGCTTCATGGTACCGGAGCCAGTTGGCGTCGATAAATCTTCTTTGAGCTTGCAGATCACCAAGAATGACTTCGGGCATAACACGGCTTGCTCGCTGCCAGGCGGCGGAAGACTCAATTGCCCCAACCAATCGAAGAGCTGCTTCAACGTCTGATGCGTTAGTAAAATTCTTGAAATATTCTTCAAACCCGCTCATATGAGTAATTGGCCACCCCGCAGTCAATATTGCGGCCTCGGGAGCGCTGAGTGATTGAAGGGATGTGACTTCAGGGCCAACGGCGTAATAAATATCGGCGACTCGCATATTTCGGAACTGGTCGTGGTGATCGTGGTAGTATCTCACCGCAGCTCCGCTTTTGTCAGCGTTCCAAATTCGACGACTAATGGTGTCAAGCGCCTCGCGCACATCGTCAGGAATTTCGTCTTCCTCCTCAACGTCCTCATTGTCGTCAGGGTCGAAATCATAGCAAGTGTGCATTTGGGTCCAATCAACAACTGTTCTGGACTCAAGCATCGCAGACGCTGCGTCATGCAGACCGATAGCTTCAAACGAAGCTGCAGTTGCGACTGCATCACCCTTCCCCTCGTAAAAGTATTCAATCCCTCCGTTGCCGATCGTACCGTCCGCCCTCAAGACGTGATAGATATTCTTTTCAGGCTCGGTCAGAGCATCAAGCCCTTGTGTGTTAACAGCGAGAGAAAGGAAGTAATCAAGGTCCGAGTAGAGTTCGTCATCCGGCGAGTAAGGCGTGAGCGCCATCGAATGTGGTTTGCCCGTTCGCGCCAGAGCTTCCCGAACTTCGCGCGCACGATAAAGCTCATACTTGACTCGCTTCCAAACTTTGACGGGGTTACCCACAAATGCGCTGAGTCGTCTGAGCCTTATGGCTAGTTGTTGGTGAGCAATGCGAAGAGCAACGCTTCGGGGGAGTTGAGACATATCGCCCTGCCAATCATGCGTTTCGCGCGACTAAAATGTCGACAGAGAGGGACATTGCAAAAAAGAAGCGAGGGGAAAAATGGGGCGGCAGATGGGGCTCGAACCCACGACCTCCAGAACCACAATCTGGCGCTCTAACCGACTGAGCTACAACCGCCGTATTCGGTTGTCATTGTACCCGCCCAATCAAGGACAGTCAAGCCAAATTTGTTCAACATTTATGTCTAAATCCATTTGACTTTTAGTCCTTGACATGATATACTATATCTGCAAGGCGACATAAACAGAACAAATTTTCGCACATCAACAATAGCAGTGGCTTACCGGTTGGGGCGTCAATGAATAGGTGAATAATAATCGAAGACAACGTACCGTCATTATGCACGTTTTCAGGGAATTCGACCGGACTCCGGCGATTATCTCATTGGGTGAATAAAAACACGAAATTATACCGCCTGAATATTCACTGGCCACGCACATGAATAGCGGATTGAGGCTAATTAATGATTGGCACTCGTGAGATGCTCGAGGGTCAGACCTGGCTCATACCGAGCCGTCTGCGGCGAGAAAGGGGTCCAGGCTCAGCCTGGTGGTGGTTAGCGGGCTTCGCTGGCTTCCATGTCGGGGGCGACCACGGTGACCTTGTTCGGCTGGGCGTCTTGGAGCATCTCGCTAGAGCGGCGAACTGCGACTAGGGTCTTCCAGTAGTATGGGTCGTCGACGCGGGTGACACTCACCCCCACCCCGCCGTGCGAGTGGATGAAGTAGCCGTTGCCGATATACATGCCAGTGTGGTCGATATAGCTGTGGTGGCAGATGAAGTACATGCGGTCGCCAACTTGCCACTGGCTGAGGTCGCGAAGCGGTACATCGTAGCCCACAGCGGCCTGCTCGGCAGCTGTGCGAGGAAGCGAGAGGCTCTGGGTGTTGTACACCGCACGGACAAAACCGGAGCAGTCGATACCGTTCGAGGTTGTTCCGCCCCACAGGTATGGGACGCCCATGTACTGGACAGCGTTTTGCACCATCGCCTGGCCAATCGGGCCCGCGCCCCCGGCGGTCAGCGGGCGATCGGCGGTGATTTCGTAGTCGAGAAGCTGAACCTTATCTTTAGCGATGAACCCGACACTGTGGTCGACCATCATGACAGCGTAGTACGTGTCCGTCTGCCCCGTCACGGTAAGATTGGTGCCCTTGTCGACCCGCGACAGGAGACGGCCATATTGCTCGCGGCCAGCGTTGATGGGAACCTTGTCGGCGGTGACGGTACCGAGGCGACCGACAGTCACGGGACCGTCCGACGCGCGCTCGGTAGTGCCAGCGCGGGACGGGAGTGCGGGAACGGCTGCGCGGGACGCACGCGACGAATGCTTACGCGTCCGGGCGTGGGACGACGGCGACGATGCGGCGAAGACAAAGAACGAAACTGCAACCAATGCTGCGGCGCGAACCGGACCTGATGTAAGGCGAACGAACAAAACTACGATCCTCCGTTTGCCCGAACGCGACATGCGTGCCGCATCGAGGCGAAAACGTACGAGACGGGCTCTTGTAGTGTGATTATTGGCAGACGCCGCGTTCAAATAGAGGGGTGATGGGGCGTTGCTCTCGAAATGTAACGAAGCTACCAACTAACTTTGATGCTTCGCTGTTGACTTATCTTACCATGGGCCGGTATAATCTGCAACGTTGATTGAAAAATCAACTTCTCCATTTCGTTCGTGCCGAGGTGGTGAAATTGGTAGACACGCCAGTTTCAGGAGCTGGTATCGCAAGATATAGGGGTTCGAGTCCCCTCCTCGGCACCAATCCCGTTTCGACTTCATTCCTTGGGCCTTTTCTTGGCTCCCCTCGCCTTTCCAAGGAGAGGGGTTGGGGGTGAGGTAGTCGTCCTTCCCTACGCCAGCGTCTTCCGGAACCTCATCGTCGACACGGTAAGTAAGATCGTCGAGATGACAATGAGCGCCAGTACGCTTGGCCACAGGTCGTAGAAGCCAGCCCCCCGCACAACCACCCCGCGCAGGATCTGCATGAAGTAGGTGACCGGAATGGCCATAGACACCATGTAGAGCGGCCCCGGCATCGTGTCCAGCGGGAACATGAACCCCGACATCAAGATCGATGGCATCGTGATCAAAAGTGTCAACTGCAGCGCCTGCGCCTGATTCTGAGCCACGGTACTGATCAAAAGCCCCAGCGACAGTGCTGCGATGATGAACGGGATCGACAGCAAGATCAGCAGCGCGACACTGCCGGCGACGTGAACGTCGAACACGATCCGCCCCATGATCAGCACGCTCACCACTTCCACCAGGCCAATCAGCGCGTACGGGATCACCTTGCCTACCATTAACCCCAGTCGCCCAATCGGGCTCACCATCAGCTGTTCCAGCGTCCCCTGCTCCCGTTCTCTTACAAGGCTAAAGCTTGTCAGAGCGACAGTGACAAGCTGCAGGATGACACCTATGAGGCCAGGGATCATGAACGTGGTCGTCTTCATGTCCGGGTTGTAGAGCATGTTGATTCGCGCCTCGGGCAGCGTCGGGTCCACAGCGGGACGCAGAAAGGCCATCCTTGCACGTATCGCCACCTGGTTGTCGGAGCCGTCTATCAGCACCCGTACCTGCGCTGGACCATGCGCGGCGGCAGACGGAGTCGCGCCCGATGTCAGCGCAGCCCGTCGTCCAAAGTCTGGCGGGATGATCACGGCGACGCGAGCGTCGCCACGACGCATTGCGTCCTCTGCCTCCTCAGGGCTCGTCAGATACCGTTTGATCTGCAGGTAATCGGTTGTACGCAGGCTGTCCACATAGGACCGGCTCTCCGTAGACCGGTCCAGATCCACGATGACCGTCGAGATATGGCGCACATCGAAGTCGATGGCAAAGCCAAAGATGGTCAGCTGGATCACGGGGATCAGCAGCGCTATCACAAGCGTCGCCGGGTCACGCTTTAAGTGCAGCAGCTCCTTGGCGGCAACAGCCCACATGCCATTGAAGGCGTTCATTGCTTTGCTAGCCTCCGCGTGAGGGTCACGAACACGTCTTCGAGCGACGGCGCAATCGGCCTCGGGTCGTGACCAGGCGCACCTGCGTCGGCCATCGTCCGCAGAACGTCCTCGTCCAACGTCTCGTTCTGGGTCATCAGGTGGATCTCGGACTCCACCAGCGTAGCGTCGAGCGTGAACGGCTGATGCCGTAGCGCTGCTAGAGACGCCGCAGGGGTGTGCGTGCCTATCGATATGCGCTTGGTGCCCGCTGGCGAGACGTCGGGTAGCGCCTTAAGCTCATCGGGCGTCCCTCGCACCATGAGCTTGGAGTTGTAGATGTAGCCGATCTCGCTGCACCGCTCCGCTTCATCCATGTAGTGAGTGGTGACGAAGAGGGTCTTCCCCTTCCCCGCCAGCTCAAAGAGAAGATCCCACAGATCGCGCCGTGCCACAGGGTCGATCCCAGCAGTGGGCTCATCAAGGAAGACTAGCTCGGGGCCATGGATAAGCGCCGCCGCCAAAGCCAACCGCTGCTTCCATCCGCCGGATAGCTCGCCCGATCGGCGGTCCATGTACGCGCCTATCCCCACAAGCCCGACGATCTCCTCCTTTGCCTTCTTGAGAGCATCGCCTTTGAGGCCGTACACGCGCCCGAAGAACGTCAAGTTCTCGTCGACGCTCAAGTCTCGGTAAAGACTAAACGCCTGACTCATGTAGCCAATGGACATCTTGACCTGCTCGGACTCACGAACGATGTCGTAGCCGTTGACGGTTGCGGTGCCAGACGTCGGCGCCAGCAGGCCGCAGAGCATTCGAATACAGGTGCTCTTGCCGCTGCCATTAGGTCCCAGAAAGCCAAATATCGACCCTTTAGCGACGTTGAACGACAGGTTGTCGACCGCCGTGAACGAGCCAAACCGGCGGGTCAGACCGTTGATCTGGATGGCGTTCAAAGGCTCAGCCCTCCGAGCTTGCGGACAGTCGCGTACATCCCAGGTTTGACCTGGGCGTCGGGCTTAGCAAGGCGGATGCGGACAGCGAAGACCTGCTTGCCTCGTTCATCGGGGGTCTGTAAGTTCGCTGGTGTGAACTCGCCACGGGTGGCGATGCTCTGAACCCTGGCTGCAACCGGCTCGGCAATGCCGTCAATCTTGAGGGTGACGTCGGAGCCGACCTTAACAGCCGCCAGGTGCGACTCAGGGACGTAAACCCGCACCCAGATGTCGTCGGGCGCTGTCAACCTCGCTACTGGAGTCCCTATCGCGACAACATCGCCAGCAGTGACGAGAACGCGGTCAACGATGGCGTCCTTGTCGGCGCGAACCACCGACTCGTTGAGGCTCACGCTGGACGCATTCAGGTTAGCGACCGCCGTGCGATACGCCGCCTTAGCCTGCTCTAGCTCTTGGGGCCGACTCCCGGCGATGAGCGCCGCCAAAGCAGACTTTGACCCCGCGAGCTTTGCTCGCGCCTGATCGATATCCTCTCGCCGGCTTCCTGAAAGGGCTAGCTGGTATGCTTCCCTTGCTGCGTCACGCTCAGCCCTCGCTGCGGCAACGTCTTCCACCCGCGTCCCGGATTGAACGAGCTTGTATCCCGCCAACGCCTTCTCGTAGTCCGCCTGCGCTTGCGCAAGCTCCTCGGGCGGCGTGCCCGCCATCGCCCGCCGGTACGCATCTTCGGCTTCCTGACGCGTCGCTTTGGCTTTGTCCCGATCGGCTTTGGCGCGGTCGTACTGCTGACGAGTCACGGCATCCTGCTGGAATAGGCTGGCGTACCGGTTCAGATCCTGCTGAGCCAACAGTGAAGCAGCATCAGCTTGATCCAGCCTGTCTTTGAACTGGGCGCGCTCGTCCACCGTCAATCCGCGCTGGGATGCGGCTAGCTTCGCTTTTGCTGCGTCGGCCGCCGCCTTCGCCTGAGCGAGTTCTTGCGGACGCGGCCCGTTTAGCGCCTTCTGATAGCCCGCCTCCGCCTGTTGAAGCCTGGCATGAGCCTGCGCGATCTCTTGCGGCCGAAGCCCGGATTCAACCTTGGCTAGCGCCGCTTCGTCGGCAGCTACGGCGGCACGCTGACGCGCTATATCCTCCGCTCGCGGGCCAGCGATGGCTAAATCAAGCTGACCCTTGGCGCGGTCAACATCCGCCTGTCGCGCTGCGACAGTGTCCGCATTCGATCCCACATCCAGCCGAACCAGCACATCGCCAGCGGACACGGTATCACCTTCGCGGACAAGGACCTGACGAACCCGTCCCCCAGCCTTCGACGCTGGCTGTGATTCCTGCGTCTCGAAGAAGCCCGATAACGTGCTTCGCCCGGCTTGACGGTTCCTGTCAACGAACCAGCCGCCTACCGCCAAGGTCGTGACGACGATAATTGGGATGAGGATCTTGGGCGATGGGTGCTTCATGGCTTGTCTCCTCGGACGGCGACACCAGCAAGGAACGTACTAACATGACTCTGGACTATACGTTCGTAATCCAATGGAACGCCACTTCCAATGCCAAGGATATTGCGAGCAAAAACGTGGACAAACAGGCCGCCTACAAACGACCAAGCCGCCGTTTCGCAATCATCGCACACAAGTGCCCCGTCCGCTCGCTTGCGCTCAAGGAACAGCGTGATGAGGCTAATCATTCGTAACGGCGCGATATCGCCGAGGACTTTGGCAAACCCTTGATCGCGTAGGGCTTCGCCGATAAGCACTCGCAGTCCGGCACATATGTCATCGTCGCCCATCATGCTAAAGTAGGCACGTGCAAAGAGGGTCAATCCGCCATCGAGCGTCTCGCTAAGGAGGCCATCGGCACTGACTGCCATCTTGACCGGTGGAGCGTATGTCTCAATCACTGCTCGCAAAAGCGCGGCCTTGTCTTCGAAGTAGTGGTATATGAGGCCCGGCGAATTAATCCCGGCCGCAAGCGCGATCTCTTTGTTGGTCGCCGTAAGGTAACCCTTGGTCGAGAACACGCGGAGCGCGCCAGCGATTATCTGCTTGCGGCGATCATCAGCGAGAGCTTGTTTCGGTTGTTTCATCTTGAACCCAATCTCAAGTCTTTACCCGAATTGATTGATTGGTCAATCAATATTTTAAACGCTTAGCAGTTTATTGTCAAGCAGATACTTTGCACTCGTCTACGCAGCAGGAGGCGCTTCTGTAACTTTCTCCCAGTCGGCGGGCTCATTCAGGTTGTATAGCTCTTTTGTAACCCATTCAGGAGCCGAAATGACGGTGAACGAGGTCGATTCGATAAGGGAGTGTAGAGATCGGCGGCCATTGAGCATCAGATGCTCTATGGCGCTTGCGGATGATTGCCGGTAGACGGAAAAGAGCGGTTCTAGAAAATCGCCGTTGCGGACGGCGACACCGGGCGTATCAGCGTAGATCGCGGCACTTTCGATAAGCCAAGCGATTGAACGGGTTGTCAAGTACGGGAGGTCTGCCGCAAGGGCGACGACATCGTTTGGAGCGGCTGCCGTGAGAGCGGTTCGAAGGGCTGCTAGAGGTCCCGCGCCTGGCTCATCGTCGGCGATCTGGTGCACGCCGTGCCCCGACCCGCCTGGCTGATCGGTTCGCCCGACCACGATGACGGGCACACCAGTGCTCACCGCCGTATCCACGGTGCGCTGGAGTATCGTTTTCCCGTTGATCTCCAGTGCCAGCTTATCGACCCCCATCCTCCGGCTTTGGCCGCCTGCAAGGATAGCTATTTTCAGATCAGATGAGTTGCTATTTGCCATTGTTCGAACTCCATCACGAGGGCGATAAGTGATCCGCCATTGTAGCACAGCAAGGACATCGTCTGTCGGGCTTTTCGAGTTCGAATCTTTTGCTAACTGATCAATAGTGTGCGAGTAAAATATCGTCATTCTGGCGAAAGACGTTATCACGATATCCGTTACTTGACGTTGTGCGGCCACTATCCCAGACATACAGGTAAATCGGATCGGCGTCAACGCTAACGCGGTGGCTTATACGTATGGTAGGCTACCGTGGGGCCAGGAGCCAGATATGGCGTAGCCTCAGGATCTCGTGAAACAGCGTTTTGCGCCCCCCCTGCTCGCTGCCCTCAGTTTGTAGTGACTGTGTTGTCCGATTGCGGCTCGGCGGCCCGGGTTCGGTCGTGCTATGATTATGTGTGGGAGACGGGTAGTCTTGCTTGGCGCATGTTCGTTCCCTGAAAGAGGCACATTGACCCGGTGCATCCGCGGAAGCGGTGCTTAGGAAGGGCAGATCGCCCTCTGGGCTAAGATTTGCGGCGACGGATCGTGTCGCGATCCTTACCCGCCATTCGCCAATATCGCTCATAAGGTGTTCAAATTCTACACAGAGGCGGGATTCGTTATGAAAAACTATAGCTCGATCTCGTCGTTTCCCCTTGGATTTGTTTGCTCTTCTGCCGTTGATCCAGGCCGTCAATGTAGTGGAACGACCTGATCACATTCGGCCGATGGCCTTCGTCGCTGTCATGGACCTGCTGTCGAAGCTTTTGATCGTTGTGGCAGTGCCGCTTGGCCTGGTGGGAGCGTACTACGCATTGAAGAGCCGTAGTTGGTTATCTGGACTGTTGGCGTCGCTTGGAGTGGCGCTGTCACTAACGCCGCTAGAAACTATGAAGCTTGGATTTTGGGTGCTAGAAACGCAACTAGGCGTTCGACTTGCTGACTAGAATAAAGTCATGGATAGACCAAGAGTATTGCGGTTGGCGATTGCGTTCGCTTTGTTACTTTGTGACGCCCTGAGCATTGTTATGCTCATAGGCTTCATTCTTGCCTACTTCTACGGCCCAACAAAATTCCTAGGTATTCCCTTCGTTGCTGATCGCGATTATCTCGGGATACCGGTAGGCACGGCAATGGTGATTATTGGAACTCTCTGGATTTGGGCTTTGTCGTACTTCGTTTCGAGATTCATTACGAGCGGCGTATGAATGAGTGGTTCACGTCGCGGTAGAAGCGCGGGAGCGATGTCGCCGTGAACTTGGACTAGGCGCGGGGCATCATACCGAGCGAAACGAAATTCACGCAGCAGCATGACCAGCTTCGGTGTGCTAAGCTCGCCTGCGGGCATCGGTAGGGCGACGACAAGCTCATTGGCGGGCAACGGGCTACTAGTGGGACGTTGGTGGTCTCGCGGCTTTGAAGTTTTTACGTATGGAGATATCGGCCATGCAGTTTAAAAGAAGTAAAGATGAGCACCATCGCCGTACGCCAAGCAAGCGCATTTACCTGTTGGTACTCTTAGCTCTTGCAGTGTCGACAGGAACTGCTCGGATTGCCCAGAATGCATACACTTATCGCGGAATGCAAGTCCTAGATCTACCGCTGCTGGGCCAACTTCCTGTAGTTGGAGTCGCACGGGATGATTTAACAATTGTGAATTCATCAGGCGTTGACTGGAAGGATTCAGTATTATATGTAAATGTTGGTCACCAGATATCGTCTAATATTGACGGCCACGGATTGATGGAAATCCCAAAAGTTTACACTGGATATCTGTACCGATTAGGACCTCTGAAAGCGTCTCGACAAATGACCGTTAGCCTTCGAAGTTTCAGATCGGCCGTCGGCGCCCCGTTCCCCGGCAATCTTGTGTCCCTCGACACATTTGGCGCTGTATGGATAGCGAGAGATGGAAACAACCCCATGTTCTTCGCGCCATTTCGAAAATATGGATCTGCAGCGTTTGACTACCTTGCAGCTCCACCACACAGTAATTAGGTCTCAGACACACTATAGTAGCTCAGTTGCATTGCGAACCCGATGACCTTCATTTATTACGCGGGATACAATCACAGTGTACTGTTCAATCTGTACGACACGTGCGCCATTGTGCTGAGCGAAACGACGTACGGCGCGGCGCACAGCGCGATCACCGGCGAGCTGGGCGCGGCGATGGAGCCCCAGGATGGTGGAAGACTATGACGGACAAGTTTATAGGCACTGCTCACTGGTCAAAGCTCCATCTCGCGTCATACAACGGCCAGACACGGCTTGTTCGCAAGCTTGTCGCACTGGGAGCGGATGTCAACGCAGTTACCTCCCGTGGGCAAACTCCCCTTGCCCTTACGTGCATGATGGAACCGCATCCGGGCACAGCAGCTATGCTCATTGAAATGGGCGCTGACGTAAACCTTCCAGATGATCAGGGCATGCCACCTCTGGCACGGGCTGCTTTTGGCGGATATTATCGATTGGTCAAGATGCTCCTTCAAGCAAATGCAGACCCTCGAATGCGAGATTCCGTACGGGCTAGGATGGATGTTCTTCAATATGCCTGCATGGCTAGTGCAAGCGAAAATGAGGTATTGAAGGTGGTCAAGGCGCTTTTGGCGGCTGGTGCCGATCCGTCATACGTTAGCGGGCAAACGTTGAAGGCAGTAGATTATGCGCAGAACAATAGCTTCCCGAGGGTTGTCGAATTGCTTATTAGGGCGGAGCAAGAGATAAGCTCGAACAAACCTGGTTAACTGATGGATCAGGTCCGAAAATCGGACGAGCAACAGGGGCAGTAGCAAGAAAACGGGCGCGGCCAAAACCAAGCAGTCTGGGACTTCGAAAGTGTCGCACCTATTTTCACGTCGCCCTTGGCTAGACACGATCAGCTTGACGTTCACGAGTCGTGCTGCTTTGAATAAAAGGGGCTGAGTCATGCTTCGATTGCGTGTCGTTATATCGATATTAGTCTTACTGTACCTATCGAGTGCGGCGTATGCTGTCGACGACGGAGGACTCGCTTGGAGCCTAGATAGTAAGCATCTCGCCGTTAGCTACGACGGTAGAGTTCGGTGGCTGAATGTTGATGCGGGAGCCAAGTCGACGGATATTGTCGCGACCGGATTAGATGGTGTCTCCATCGTTGCGACACCTTCCAACCAACCGCTTCTTGCGGTCTCAGCGCGTGATCGGGTGCACATTGTAAGCGTTGGCAGACTGTCATGGAAGGCTAACCGCTATCAGGCAGATTGGCCAATATATGGTTTAGCGTGGTCATCCGATGGCACCATGCTCGGTCTTCGGACCAACGGTGTCATCGTGCTAACGAAAACCGGGGCAAAAGGCTGTGAGATAGTGCCGACTGAACGCCATTGGTCAACGGATATGCCGCCAGTCGCGGATGCGATATCATGGCGTCCCGGGCGTCATGAGATTGCGATAGCCCGGTGGGGAGAAGTCTGGATAATTCGGGCAGGCGCGCTCCGGGGCAAGTTTACGTTGCGACTCGCTGGGCGTAAGATGACTCGCTGCCTAGCGCGGCCCAACACTCGCTTCGAGACCGTTGCATGGAACGATTCGGCCGACCTACTGGCCGCAACTGACGGCTTGGGTGGCAATGTCTACATTGTCCGCTATGGTAAGAGGGTTAGGATGGAAAGCGTAGTGAGGCACCCCGGTGTCACCGATGCCTTCTGGACACCCAACAGCGACCTTGTAACCATTGGCGACACTGAACTGTGTGTATGGTCGAGAAAAGGGGTCCGCAAGCGAACTATACAAATCCCGCAGCATGGATATCAAGAGCCTGTTGTTGGAAATTCAAGAAGCCGTTTAGCAATAGCCACTCAGGACGAAAGGGCCGGAACGACTCTGATTTCCGTTTGGTCTGCGGACTTGCGCAAGAAGTTGCTGCAGTTGAACTGCCGGGGATTAGTGACCGAAGTACAGTGGAGCACAGCAAGTAAGCGCCTAGCGGCACTAACGACTGGCGGCTCAGTTTATATTTGGACGATACAGGATCGTGGAGTGAGCCTTAAGCACCACACGTTATAGATCTAATCCCGGCTAACGGGGGCTTTCAACTACACTGTCTACCACAACGGGGCCTGCATACCGCAGGTGCCCTAGCCCATCGGCGGCGGGGAGCTATACGTGTACGACCCTGCTGGCGACAACTTGCAGCTAAATAAGTCGAGATTATGGACGGGTATGACACCTCCAACCAAATTAGAACGGTTACTTCGCGTGCTAGTCGCTGGTCTAATTGCGTGCTGGGCTATCCAGATTATCGTAGCATTTGCGAGAGCGACGAAACCGCTGACGGCGATCAGTGAGCTTACACGGGATGTGCCGCTTCGGTTTCCGGGTGACGCGGTACTCGCCAGCGGGGAGGAGCGCTCGGGCTTTGGCGCTTATAAGATTGCGCATGCCAGGTTTCGCCGCAGCGAAGTCCATGCATTCATGGCGCAGCCTCTCCTGGCGGGGAGCGGTACTGATCGACACAGCGAGATATTGGATATGAGCTTTCCAGAGCTCAGGACGGTAGACTGGAAACTTTACGGTATTCGCAAATACTGGGCGATTGACCATGTGGAATGCGATACACGCGCCCCGGGCAATAACCAGGCTTATGTTTTGATTGACCTCGACGATAGCCAGGTCGTCAATGTATATATCGACCGGCAGTATCATTAGTATTGTGGTCCGTCAGAGCGTTACTTATCGTGCCGACTCCATCGTCGTGGCGCTGGCCTACGTCTTCCTTTCACCCTAACGCCGATAGGCGGTCGGCAGTCGGTAGCGCAGGACGGTAATCCATCGCGTATTGGCAATCCGAGATCGCCCTGCAAAGATAGCACTTGCGTTCTTGCACGATAACCGTTATTATCGGCTAACGATTGAGTTCATAACGCGAGGAGGCGATGTATGACGCGACTGCAACTGTTCGTTACTCTGCTCTGGATTCTCGGGGCGCTCGGCGCTCCCCACGGTGCTACCGCAAACGCGGCTGGGGCACCTACGTGTACCGGAACTCTGGCGATGGATGGGAAGAAGATTCCGTTGACGTTTGCGTACGCGGTCCTTGTCGACGATGCTGAAACAGAGGGCCTTGTTGGGGCGGGACCGCGTAACTATTACGTGCTCGTATTAAGCGACCGAGAACTTCCCGCAGGCGATGTCAACGATCGGTTTGCGCCGCAATCCAGCCGGATTAGCCCGGGGCAGATGATGGCGCCACTGAGCAAAACACCCGCGGATTCGATGTACGGCATTATGCTGCAGATCGACAAAACAAAGTTCACGATCCTGAACACGCAGTTCCTGCACCCGAACGCTGGTATCAACATGTCGGTAGTCGGAACGCAATATCCCGACGTGGTCAAGAACGTGCACGAATCTGACGGTAAGCTGATCGGCGAAGCATCTGTTACGACTCAGGACACGGGCCTCGATAGCGGGCCAAAGCACTATCGCTACAGTGCGCAGTTTACTGCTCCCCTTGTGCCTGAGGCAGCCATCACGGCGAACCTGACAGGGGCTGCAGCGCTCGCATGCGATCCTGTCGCGGCACTCAAGCTCTACCTTGCCGCCGCTCACAAGGGCGACAAGACAGCTCTCAAATCCCTGACAGACAACGCGCATCTGGCGTATCTCGACAAGCCCGAAGTGATTAAATTCCTAAAAGACGCGGACCCGAAAACGCTCACGACTCAACTCCACCGGGTTGTGGTTCGCGGAAATATGGCAGGCGTCGTGCTCGTCAACTCCAAGCAGAGCTACAGCTACACCACCATGCACCTTACTCAAGAAAGCGGAGCGTGGAAGGTGTGTTGGCCGTAGACGCACCGGGGGTGCGTCTTAACCGACGCGCCCTACCCCGCGCGGTATTGCTTGGAATCTGCATCGCGGGTTAGGTGTTATCTTCCTTTATATGGCTACTAGCTTGGTTGCGCAGTTCAAGAGATATAGATCAAACCTTTCCCTGTTACGAACAATTCTCCACTAAAGTCGTCCTATAATACATACACGTTATCGCGAATGGCTGGGGAAGGTCATGTGCGCCCACGATGCGATGACGGAATGGATTATTGACCATGGCTGCGACACCCCTACAAGCTTATCTCGATGCCGCGCATCTGCTTCGTCGCGCTGGATTTGGCGGCGCGCCTGCCGACGTCCAAGCGGTCGCGGCTAGTGGGATCGCTGCGTCTACTGCCGACCTGATTAACTTCGACAAGACGCGCTACGATTTCGATGACGATGCGTTTATCGAGAAGCTGCTCGAAACAATGCCGGAGCGGGTCAAGGGCGGCAACCTCGAAGTGCCGGCACAGGCGGCGCGGATGTGGTGGACGTACCGCATGCTGACGACGACGCGTCCCCTCGAAGAGAAGATGGTGCTGTTCTGGCACAACCACTTCACCAGCCGCGACACAGATGGGCTGCTGATGACTCAGCAGAACCAGCTGTACCGTCGGCATGCGCTGGGCAATTTCCGATCGCTTGCCCTTGCTGTGTCGAAGGATACCGAGATGCTGCGGTATCTCAACGGCAACCAGAACTACCGCGCGCACCCGAACGAGAACTACGCACGGGAGCTCATGGAGTTGTTCACGTGCGGCCGGGTCGGCCCCGACGGGAAACCGAACTACACCGAAGACGATGTCAAGGCGGCGGCGCGAGCGTTCTCCGGCTGGAACCTGCGGAACAACGAATTTTATTATAATCCCGATCAGCATGACGACACGCCGAAAACGTTCATGGGCAAAACGGGCAACTTCAACGGCAACGATATCGTCGAGATTCTGGTCGCGCTCCCCGCAACCGCACACTACGTGTGTCGCAAGCTGTTCCGCACCTTTGGCTATTACGAGCCGGAACCGGCTGTAATGGCGGAGCTGACGCGGGTGTATTATGCCAGCGGCT
Source organism: Capsulimonadaceae bacterium (assembly GCA_036504535.1). Lineage (GTDB taxonomy): Bacteria > Armatimonadota > Armatimonadia > Armatimonadales > Capsulimonadaceae > JARLGU01. Next base: position 24,607 of record DASXUY010000069.1, on the reverse strand, counting down.
ACGATATCAAAGCGGTTGTGACCACCATTTTCAAATCTGATGCGTTTTGGTCCTCGAAGGCCCGGAATTCGCTTTTCAAGTCGCCTGTCGAGTTTGTGGTCGGCACAATCAAAATGGCCGGTTTGACCAATCTGTTCGCGCCAACGTTCGACGAGATCATCGATGACCGCGATGGCGAACCGGGACCACGCAACAGGCGGATGCGGCCAATGGCGCGGCTCGCGTCACTCACGCTCGCGACACGGGCAATGGGACAGGATCTGCTGGCGCCGACGACGGTGAAGGGTTGGGACGGCGGGCAAGCGTGGATCAACACCGACACAATTCAGGCTCGCGGCAAGTTCGGCTCGACTCTTGGCGACGGCCCCGCGATTATGGCGGCGCTGCGCGGGAGCATTACCGGCGACGTCACCGTGAAGGCGGCAGCGTTCGACCCCGCAACTATCGGGACGGGATCACCGAAAGCTGTCGTGGATAGCGTCTTGTGGCGCATGGGTCCGCTTTCGCTCACCCCGGCGGCGTATAAGACGATCGTGGACTACGCGTCATCGGTGAGCGACCCTCAGGCGCGCCTCAGCGGGGTATTTTCGCTGGTGCTGAGCACGCCGGAGTACCAGATGAGCTAGTGGGGGAATTGAAGACCTCATCCCCAGCCCTTCTCCTAGGATAAGGAGAAGGGAGCCAGAAAGACGTAAATTGCGCCTTTGCTGGCCGAGTTAGCGTTCGAAGTCCAGGCATTGCCTGGTTGGGAGCATTTATCGTTATGGAAATATCTCGCCGTGGGTTGTTGAAAAAGGGCGCCGTTGTGGCGGTGGGTATGGCGGTGCCGACCTGGTTGTCGAAGATGGTTTGGGCGGATCAGGGCGCGGCGATGGGGTTCCATAAGGATATCCCGCAAGATCGCATCCTGGTTGTGATCCAGCTGAGCGGCGGCAACGACGGTATCAACACTGTGGTCCCCTACTCTGACCCCATCTACCGCAAGGTGCGGCCGACTATTGGGATACCGGATAGTGAGGTGCTGCACCTCACGGACAGTATCGGGCTGAATCCGGCGATGGCGGCGCTTAAGCCGATCTGGGACGCCAAGCAGCTGGCGATTGTGCAGGGAGTTGGCTACCCCAACCCGAACCGCTCACATTTCCGGTCGATGGAGATCTGGCAGACGGCGGAGCCTGAGAAGGCTGCGACGGAGGGCTGGGTTGGGCGTTACCTTGATGCGGTCCGCGACGGGCGCACATCCCCGCTTACCGGGATCAACATCGGCAACGAGGAGAGTCTCGCGGTCACCAGCGCGCACGCGTCGGTGCCGTCGATTCAGGGGCTGTCGAACTTCGGCATGATCTTCCCGCAAACGGCCGACGGGCAGGCTCGTCAGGCTGCACTGCGGCAAATTCAGCTGGCAGACAGCAATTCGCCGTACGGGGCGTTCTTCAAGCAGACCGCATCGGAGCTGTACGAAAGCGCCGATAAGATACGCGCGGGGATGGCGAACTACAAGTCTACCGCTCGGTACAATAAGGACGGTTTCGGGCAAGGGATGCAGCAGATCGCGCAGTTGATCGCGGCGAACCTCGGCACGCGCGTATTTTACGTCTCCTACGGCGGGTTCGATACCCACACTCAGCAATCTCGCCGTCAGCCTCAGCTATTGCAGCAGTACGCCGAGGGGGTGAAGACATTCATGGACGACATGAACCAGATGGGCATCGGCGATAAGGTGATGCTGATGACGTTCTCTGAGTTTGGTCGCCGGGTGAGCGAAAACGCCGGGCTTGGCACGGACCACGGCACCGCGAGCGAGATGTTTGTGGTTGGCGGCGGTGTGAAGGGCGGGCTGTATGGCAGGTACCCCAGCCTCACCGATCTCGACCAGGGGGACCTGAAGTTCAACACCGACTTCCGGTCGGTGTATGCCACCGCGCTCGACCGCTGGATGGGCACCGATAGCGAGCGAGTGCTCGGGAAGCGTTACGACGCGCTGGAGTTTATCTAGGCGGTGTGCGTAGGCAGATCCGTAGCGGTCGTTTTGCGCAATGCAAAACGCAACGCGATTCCATTTTTTGCATTGCGACATGAGCGTGGTAAGTGCAAAAACGTGCAATATATGGCGAAATGGTCGCGCAACGACGGAAGATCCTCACCTCACCCCCGGCCCCTCTCCTAAGATAAGGAAAGGGGGGCCAGAAGGGTGTGTACCAAATTTGTGGCAACAATTGGTTTCTCATACTTGTCGTTGCCAATATCGTGGGTGGCACGCCGACCGCAGCGCCTCACGGCGAAAGTGCCGCTCCGTGGCGGGGGTTGGCGGCAGAGACCTCATCCCCAGCCCTTCTCCTAAGATAAGGAGAAGGGAGCCGGAAGGTGGCGGCAATGCGCCACGATTGGGATGACGGGGTTGGGAAGGTGACGAAAGGCTTGGCGGCTTCTACGTCGCGAACAAGTGGTGCCACCTTCTGCGGGACAGTCCTTAGTAGGGCGTTTCCAATTCAACCTGTAGTGATTTGATCTCAAGTACCGAAACGGTACTTTGGAAACTCCCTACGAGGCTGGGTTCGTTCGGAGTGAAGGCAAAAGTGATCGAGTGCCTCAATCATGAATCACACTCGAGCCGGAAAGAGCCTGCCTCCGGCAGTAGGAAGCTTCCGGTTTTTTTTGGGCTCGAACACCGGGTTCTTGGCCGGATTAGGACCAGAAGGTCCGTCGGACGTGCCAGTGGACGGTATTACGCAACTCCATTAGGTTCACTGATGGCTTCCCACTCGGGAAAACTGACCGCGACATGGTTGTCAAGGTGCAGACGCGTCGGAACGCATCAAGGCGACCTTTTCGGTTTGTATTCGCCTATGTAATCATAGTACCCTAATATTGTAATATATTAGTTATATTTAAGGAAACTCATGATCGTTTTTTTGAGGATCGACGGCTAGCCAGTCGAACGGCGGACTACGAGGCTGGCGTCAAATACCGCCTCAGATCATCCGTCAGGTCAAGGTGGCCATCGACGGTGGCTGTCTCGGCGTACTGACTAGGCAAAAACATCTCGATATCGCACACTTGGAGTTGTACCGACGTCCTTGAAGTGGTCCTCCACAGCCTGGCAGCGGTCCGGGTCCCACCACTTGGCGGTATAGTCGGTCTTCCCGCCGGACACGATGATCCAGAAGCGGGTCGGCAGTTCTCCGGTGATCTCCTCGACCTGCGATATCCAGCCCTTCTCCGTATCCGAGAGCACGATATGGCCCTTGAACCCGTGCGGCTCGATCGGCACACCTAGCTTCTCGCTCAGGAACTTGCGAAAGCCGTGGACGAAATGATACGGCGCATGGTTGCTGCTATTGATCAGCGGGTACTCGCACTGGATGGCCTCGACCGTCTCGTCGCTTTCGCGCAGCGGCGTTACGTACGGGTTGTTCTCCCACAGGTGCCCGCACGGCGTGCGGACATCCGTGACGAATTTCCCCGGATGCGTCATATGCAGCTCCCGCACGGCCCCAGTGAGCATGATGATATCGCCGGGGGCGAGATTGCAGGTCGCTACAAGCTTCCGCGCCTCGGACGCAGTTCCTTTGCTAAGCGCCTTGCGGAACTCCGCGACTGGCAGGAGTGCCAGGTCCGGCTTGTCGGCTGGGAGTCCGCCCAACCTGGCGACTATCTCCCCGGACGTCACACGTTCAGCCCTTTTGATCGACATTCCCCGGATCGTTTCAACAAACATGCTTCCGCTAGCGATCAGGGCGGGGCAGCCGAAGGCCTGAAACGACCAGGCTGAGCCTAGGTGCGCGGAGGACCGCGAAGTCACCCCTTTCCGCGCTTCGGGAACGGCGGTTAGTTGCCGGCAATCGTCGACACGCGTACGGCCCCAAGCCGAGCCTGAACCAAATTCTGTACTGTTTGTATAGAAGTTAACTGGTGAGCTACTAATCCTGCCGTCGTCAACGGCGAGCGATAGCCGCAGCCAGTACCCGCGCCCGGCTTCGCCCGCTTTTCCGGCAAGAGTCGGGTTTGCAAGGTTCCCCATTCCTCGGGGATGAGTGAAGTGGTCTTTTACGGTCTCGTTATACATCCATGGCATCCAATTTGTATCCGCCGCATTAGCCGGGGCGTTCGTGTACCACGCGATGGGCTCGCCGGTCTCCGCGTCCAGCTCCAGCAGCACGTTCACGCCGTCGGGAACGTACAGCGTCGAGCCGCCCGGCGCGCGCTTCACGCGGCGGATGCCCGCCGGGTCGTACGCGTAGCGCTCCTCGGCCCCGGTGGGCTGGGTCAGCGACGACAGCCGCCCCTCGCCGTTCCATGCGAGCAGTGTCGCGACGCCATCAGTCGTCATCGACACCATGTTGCCGCTCGCGTCGTAGTCCAGCGCGGTCGCCGGGCCAGTCGGCGGCATATCATCATGAGGATGGCCAGCGGTACCGGCTCAAACTTCGTGTGAAAAGTCCTGACTTACACATTCTGGAACGAGTAATGAAATAGCTCTCTTCGATCCTGTCCATGTGCCGAAACAGCGGAAATACTCGAGAGGTATAGCGGAGAAGTTGTATCCATATCTGAAATCATTTGCTTCAGAAATGCCTCCTGCTCAGGAGGGAACTCGCTTGGAAGTATCCATATATTGTAAATCTGGTTTGCGGGTAAGGATGTCATCAATGGGCTTACCGATCCTTTCAACAATTCGTTTGCGATATAATGCGTCAAACTCACCAGTCCTTTTGATTTCCGGAGTTCAATCAAAGGATGGAGTTGGTCAGGGCCATATATTATGGATGCCTTTCTAATTGCCATTTTCGTCTTAGAGCACGTTTGCGCTATCGCCTTTACGCTGAGCTCTATTGCATTGGCAGTACTCTCGTCGTCACGAAAAGTTGGTCCCGATGGTACGAACATTGCATGGAAAAAGAATGAGCCGAAATAGTCGGCCTGATCACGAAGCTTATCGACCGTCTTTTTTCCATATAGCTGCTCGATATTGTCTATACGCGAATACACATACAACATGGAATCTTATGAATCTCCTTCAAACACGTTGCTATATTAACGGCCAAACAAGAAACGCTCAAGATACTACGCACCGTAGGATTATCCTGGAGCCCTAGGTGTGATGGCGCATGCGCTGTTCAAACATAGGATGGCTCGCCTCGCTTTCACCGCGAGAGGTGACAGCACAGTTTTGGTCCTACATCCTGTAGGGGCATACATCGCGTGGTTGAAATAAGCCCCGAACAATCCGTGTTTGTCGCGAAGCTCCGCGATTGCTTCGGGTCCCAGCAAGCTCTCGATATTGTCGATCTCGGAATAGGCGTGCACCATATATGCCTCAATTCATACCCCTCAAGCCATTATCTGTACAACAAGGACAACACCAAGGAACAGCGGGGCTACCTCGATCCTGTAGCCTTGGTTGTACCAGCACCTATACTGCTCAACGCTGGCGGCTTTGTATTGATCGATTAGGTCCGAGAACCTTCCTACACGTCGCAAGTTAAGTAGATACTCTCTGTAGTTTTCTGGCGTGTAATCAGTGCCAGCATAAATTATCTCGGGCATGTTGCGAATTTCCATTAAAATCCCAAGGCAGTTTACCGTCCTACCGAGGAAGTGGGTTGCTCCGCTCAGCTTGGCCATCCTCCATTGTTGCTGCGGACTCAGCGGCCTCGGTGCTCTTGCTGGCTGCGCCTGCCGTGGCTGAACGCGTAAATTTGCCGGATTTGAAGGTTGCGTAGGCTTCGGCAAGTTCTCTAGGCCCGACTGGACCTTATCCATTCTTGGACACGGACACCGTTTCTTGGCCTTCTCTATGCCCCCAAGCCTCTCTATAGCCGATGTATTTCCGCCACAGGTCCAGATTGGTCTCTCGCACGATTTTCTTGTCTTTTTTAACAAATTGAGCTTTTTCCTGTCGAAACTGTCTATTGTTCCTTATCGCATTTGAATTTCTGCAAGGTCTCCGTTGTGGTGACGAGTTTCATACTTTCCTTTCCAATTTATAACGGCAAGTTCCTTGCCGTTAGCACTAATGTGCATGTCAGGTGTCGGCTGTTCGCCAAAGTCCATACCCACCTCAAACCCCTTGAAGTATTTATATACTCTCTCAAGCCCGAGCGGGTCAACCCATATTACCGGCCCGTTCCCCACGTACCGGTACAGGTTCCAGTCCCCGCCCCCAAACCCCAGCCGGTCGCGGCTGATCCAGCGGCCCAGCGTCGGCGCGTAGTAGCGGTCGCGGACGTAGACCAGCGGCCCAGCGTCGGCGCGTAGTAGCGGTCGCGGACGTAGACCAGCAGCGCATCGTCGTCGTAGTAGCCTACCGCGCCGCCGAAGCCGAACGGGCTCACGAGGCTGCCCGCGTGAGCGTCCAGCCCGCCGAAACCGGGGTCCATGCCCCCCCGCCTCGCTTAGGCTCGGCACCCCACGCGTGGGGTTTATGTTGTCCGACCACGGCTTGGCGGAACCAGTGTTATGACCCAGCCGAACGCGTCGGTGAGGTACTCGGCTACCGGGTCGCCGTCCTCGCCGGTCAGCTGCCGCGTGTTCGCCGACAGGTCGAAGCCGTGGAACGTGCTGTTCGCTAGCTGTCGCTGGCTCACGAGGCCGCCCCACTCGCCGGGGGCGTTCGTGTACCACGCGATGGGCTCGCCGGTCTCCGCGTCCAGCTCCAGCAGCACGTTCACGCCGTCGGGAACGTACAGCGTCGAGCCGCCCGGCGCACGCTTCAGGCGGCGGACGCCTGCCGGGTCGTACGCGTAGCGCTCCTCGGCACCGGTGGGCTGGGTCAGCGACGATAGGCGGCCCTCGCCGTTCCAGGCGAGCAGCGTCGCGACGCCATCAGTCGTCATCGACACCATGTTGCCGCTCGCGGTGATCGCGAATTTTACCCGGTTTCTATCTACCTCCAGGTGGCTCTGACGCGTCACAACTGATTGGCCCTGCTTGGTCGGCACCGATAGCGAGCGGGTGCTTGGGAAGCGTTACGACGCGCTAGAGTTTATCTAGGCGGTGTGCCAAGATGGTGAAAGCCGGTACCGTATGCCATTAAGGGCCAGCGGTACCGGCTTTGCCTACTTGACTGTTACCGTGAACGTTGTCGTGTTGTTGGATTCGTTCGTTTCCGCCACGCGGTTGAGGTCGTCCACCTGTGCCTCGATTTCATAACTCCCTGCTGCGGGGGGAGTCCAGGTGCCGTCGGTTACCATGGTGGCCGTTGCACCCGGTGCGATTGACTTGCTCCAAGTGCTGCTGTATGTGAGCATTTTGTGGTCGTGCGTCTTGTCGAAGAAGGTCACCGACACCATACGCTCTGGTGGAGTCGGGCGGTTGCCTGTGTTCTTGACCGTCGCCGTGAACTTTACGGGCTGACCGCTTACGGCCGCGTGCTCGACGCTTGCCGACTCCACGATCAGATCCACACCGCCCGACGCTATTTCAAGGATTACGGGTTCATCGAGGATCCGGAGCGGGATGGGTCCTTTGTTTGCGTACTCCTTGCATGGTGTCGCCCACTGCATAGGGAGGTAGGACGTGACGGCGGTAAACGACGAGGGGATGGTGAGCGTGACCTGCGCGTCCGGAACGCCGATTGGCTGTTTGGTCGCGGTGTCATAGCCCGAGACCTCTTGCCAGAGCACGAGGTAGAACGTGCCGTCCCGCTTCTGGAGCAACAGGTGGCGGACATTGGCGACGTCGCCCTGCAACGTGTAGTCCAGGCTGGCGGGTTTGAAGGTCGGTCCGGCGTCCTGCATGATGGCTATCGTGTTGCACAGGCTGGTGTAGACGGGCTTAGGGCTCCAGTCGTTGCGCAGGAGGCCAAAGTTCTGCTCGGAAAGGTTGGGTAGCGGATGCTCGTCGACAAGTTCGTGAACGAAAGTGCGCGAAATTCCCTGGCGGAAGTAGTCGAGGTAAGTGCGCAGAAGGTATTTGGCCTGCACCGATTCTGGTGTGCGCGGCATCCACAGGGACGGATCGTCGACGGCCGTGTTGGGGTTGCCAGTTTCGGTGCAGATTATGGGTTTGCCGGGGGTTTCGATGGCAGCATTCTCAAGGTAGAAGTGGGTCAGGTCCAGGTTCTTCTCCGTGGTCCCGGGGTTGCGTCCACCGTGGTAGCTGTGGATGTTTCCGAGGTCGGCGGCGATATTTGGCACCTGCGCGCTCTTTGGCGGGTAGCTGATCGATGGCGCAAGGAGCGGGATTTTTGCAAACTGGGGCTCCTTGGCAATAGCGGCAAGCATGTTCTGGAAGAGGATAACGGACGCGGGAAACTGCTTCCCACCAAACGCAAACCCGGCGTCGGGCTCGTTGGGGCCCTCGATGGCTTCCAGCGATGGCAGAATGGCAGTCAGCTGTTCTCGGACGCTGGCGGGCGTAATATCGCCTTTGGCGTCGTTGAAGACAATGACCGTAGACATGATCCCGGCAGCGGCAAGATCATTGGTGCGCTGAATCACGAGCGGATTTGTGGTAATGCCCGTGCGGATATGGCGAATACCCGCTTTTAGCAACACGGCTTTGGTTTTGGCGTAATCAACGTAGGGGGTGTCGAAGTAGTTCAGCTTAACGTTGACGCCGATGGAGTTGACGAAGGAGTCGCATGTTGCCGCAGTGTCCGCGCGGGTGGCAGTGAACGACGTAAGCGAAGCGGCGACGGTTATCGCCAGGACGGAGATTGTTAGTGGACGCATAGTTCGTCTCATTTCGTAGTACACTCATACGGTCAACGACTGTATGATTTGTACTATTATAGAGTCCATTTCTGATTGCGTCAATCCCTTGGATACAAGTCAAGTTGGATTAAATTGTTTGCACAATTTTCAACGAAGGGCTTGACATTCGCCTAACACTGCCCTACAATAGAATTGTACAATTAATACGGTTGTACTACCTCGATATATATTCTGATATGCCAACCGAACTCAAAGCCAGAACTCAACAAGACTTGCCAATCTACCAGCGAATTGAACTGGACCTCAGGTCTCGTGTCGAGCGCGGTGAATGGAATGCGGGCGAAATGCTGCCAAGTCGGCGCGATATGGCGACGCAGTATCGCGTTGATGTCAATACATTTCAGCGCGCCATCATGCCCCTGCTGTCCGAAGGCATTTTGCGTGCCGATGCGGGTCGTGGAACCTTTGTGCCTTCGGTTGAACCCTCCGAAGATGGTGGTGTGCTGGGTTCGTCAGCGTTTCGCTTCGCGTCGGCTATGCCGTACGGCAAGCGGTCCATGGCGAATACAACTGCGGGGATCATCACCGGGTACCCACCGGAGGACGCGTGGATGCCTCCGGTCGTGAACGCGTTCGAAGTGGCATTTTCGGGACTGAGCGGGAAGAGTAAGTTTTTCAATCTACTTCGTCCCAACCTGCCGCCTGGAATTGACCCGTGGATTCCCGTTCCGGACGCAGTGAAGCACCTTCTCGACGGTGGCGTTGATGTAATCGTCCTGATGTCGCTCTATGACCGGCCCAATGATTTGTCCGATGTTCAGATGGCCCTCAAAGGCACGAACGTTCACCTTGTGTACGTTGGATGGGACGACATCAGGCAGCCTATCGACCATGTTTACTACGATAACAAGATCGCGGGGTATCAGGCCGCACAGCATTTGATCGAGTTTGGGTATGAACAGATCACGTTCTTTAGCCCGATCAGTGATCGCTGGGTGGATGAGCGTCTCGAGTTCGCCAAGCGGGCGGGCCGGGACGCTGGACTGCCCGACGGCGCGGTCAAAATGTACCACCACGATCATTTTTACTCGGGGTACGGCGACCACTTTGCAGAAGGGTATAAGGCGGCTAAAACAGCTTTCGCGGCAGGCGATATTGGAAACGCAGTCATATGCGCCAACGACCGCCTCGCACTTGGCCTCATGAGAGCCGCCGATGAGGCTGGCCTCACTCCCGGAGTGCATTTTAGCGTGATAGGCTTCGATGATGAGCCCATGGCTCGCATTTACGGGCTGACTACTCTTCGGCCCCCGCTGGAGCAGATTGGGGTGGAAGCGGCGCGCCTCGTGGAGCGGGCGGTTGCAGGCGAGGCGTCGGCTGCGCAGTGCCGGCTGAGCTCGCAGCTTTTGCTTCGGTCGAGCACGATCCACGCAAACGAATTAGCCTCACGACCGTGACGTCGTTCGTGGCAAACTGAAAGACCGGCTATAAAATCTGATTAACTGTCGAGTTAAGACATATTGAGGACAAGAAAATGATGATCACCCGTCCCGCCATCCAATGCCGCAAAGGCTTCACTCTCATCGAGCTACTCGTCGTTATCGCAATTATCGCGATTCTTGCAGCTATACTCTTCCCTGTGTTCGCTAAGGCACGCGAAAAAGCTCGACAGACATCGTGCTTGAGCAACCTGAAGCAGATTGGCCTTGGCTTCACGCAGTATATACAGGACTATGACGAGATATTCCCAGGATCACAAATAAAGTCTGGTGTCAATATCGTAGGCTGGAGAACGGAACTGTACCCTTACGTGAAAAGTCTTCAGGTCTTTATGTGCCCGTCGAACCCCAATAACTTGAAGACCTGCAACTACGACTCCACCCCGGCTTCGCTGGCGTTTACGCGGTCCTATGCAGTCAACTCGTTTGTGTTTCCTGACCTGGTGAACAACCCGCAATATATGCTCTCGTCGACGAAAATTCAGCAACCCACCACCCTGTTTGCTATCGGTGAGAGCACGAGCGCCGAACTATCACTTAGCGGCGCGTGCCCATCTTTCCAGGCAAACGGATCCTTACAGGGTTGGTGCGTAGTCAACCAGTGGGGACTTCCGGGCAACCTTTTCGCTGGCCATACTGGAATGTCAAATTGGCTTTTCATCGACGGACACGTAAAGTCGCTCAAGCCTAACATGACATGTAATACGACCAACAATATCTGGTACACCGATAGTAGTTTCGCGGGGCCATCCCTTCCCTGCGACGGTTCAGTTGGAGCCGCGATGCAAGGGGTTGAGACAACCTACCTGTAGGCTCTCGCCTGAAGCCGGGGCGTTCTACGTGAACTCCCCGGCGCAAGCCGTAAGAAATACCTCACCCCCTGCCCCCTCTCCTTGGAAAGGCGAGGGGGATCGGAAGTGCCTGCGGCGCGGGAGCTAAACTCCCTCCACGGGACTGCGCGGGGCAGCGCGGCAGCTGCCTAGTTACTCTATTCGATATAATAACGTGAGCGGGCTTCATTGCCTGCATGACAGCCTTGCCAGAGCGCGTGAACACAATACGGTCATCAGGGCTCATGTGGTAATCGGTGCTGTCACCCTCAAACGTCACCCACAACTCTCCGCCGATGCACGACAGCGTTCCGCTGCCAAGTTTACTTGCAAAGGCAATGATTTCCCCTTTACTCAGCTTGTACTCCATGCGCTTGGACTCCCTTATCCTGTGATGAGTCCATTATGGAGGCAATCTTCTAGCAATAACAGATGCACATTTTCGTTATTGTTTCATATACAGATAGGCTGTAAGCACCACTGTATCGCCTCCATTGTGATAAACTGTACTCCATTACCTTTACAGGCGGCAGGTACAATATCGATATGCAAACTGCGAGCAGTGCTGAGAAGCGTGACGAGAGCCTTTACGAAGGCGTTGCGAGGCGAGTTGCCGAGTTGATTGCCGGAGGATCGTTCAAACCCGGCGACCGGTTGTATTCGCTGCGGACGCTGAGTCGTCAGATGGGTGTCAGCATGTCCACAGCTATCGAGGCTTACGGCGTGCTGGAAGATCAGGGGCTGATCGAGGCTCGTCCGCAGTCAGGGTACTTCGTGCGACGCCGATCTGCGGCACCGTGCCCGCGCAACATATCATCGACTGCTGCTGCGGCTCCCGTTGAGGTGAACATAGCCGAACGCACGCACCAGTTGCTCGTGCAAGCGCATAACCCGAAACTGGTGCAATTTGGCGCTGCGATTCCTAATCCTGACCTGTTGCCGCTGAGCCAGCTGGCGTCGTCAATGATCGAAATTCTGCGCGACAATCCGCGCGATGACAGTCTCTACGATGTGCCACCAGGCTGTGAGCCACTTCGGGTGCAGGTTTCGCGGAGGCTTGGCGCCGCAGGATGCGTCGTGGCCACGGACGATATAGTCACCACAAATGGGTGTCAGGAAGCGATCTACCTCGCACTGCGGGCGATCTGCAAGCCCGGTGACACGGTGGCGCTAGAGTCGCCGACCTACTTTGGGTTCCTGCAGATAATCCAGGCGCTGGGTCTGCGGGCGCTTGAGGTGCCCACGCATCCGGTCGAAGGGATAATCCTCGAAGCGCTTGTAGACGCTATCGAGGAGCACGATGTTCGGGCGGTGATTGTGCAGTCGGCATTCAGCAACCCGACAGGTTCATCGCTCAGCACTCAGAAGAAGCGCGAACTTTACAGTTTGATCGCATCACGAGAAATACCGCTCATCGAGGACGATATTTACGGCGACCTCAGCTATAATCTCGACCGCCCGCGGCTGGTCAAAGAGTACGACACCGAAGGGCTGGTTTTGCTGTGTTCGTCGTTCTCCAAAACCCTTGCGCCGGGATACCGGGTGGGCTGGATAGCTCCGGGGCGATACCGGAAAGAAGTGGCAATCCAGAAGTCTGTGCTCAATATCGCCACTGCAGGAGCACCGCAGGCCGCAATAGCGAGCTTCCTGGCCCGTGGGCGGTACGATCAACACCTTCGAAGAATCAAGCGAATCTATGCGAGAAACACATCCGCCATGGCGGAGGCAATTGCGCTTTGCTTTCCGCAGGGTACGCGCGTGAGTGATCCGCCAGGCGGTTTCGTGCTGTGGGTGGAAATGCCCGAGAGCGTCGACGCGCTTGCACTCGCCGATTGGGCACTGACTGCAGGCATGACCGTCGCACCGGGCAGCATCTTTTCAGCGAAAGCGCGCTACGCCCATTCGATACGCCTCAATGCGGCGTACTGGTCCGACGCTACGCGCCCGTTTCTCGAAGCGCTTGGCCGTAAAGCGTGCGATATGGCGCTTGGGTGATTGGCTTGCAGCGTTCTTGTCTGAACTGTGATTTGTGTGCTTATGAGACCTGACAACGTTGTCGGCCTGCGTCACGGAATCACCATAGCAACAGTCGATCCGTGCCCGAAATGCCCGCGCGGCGACGATCTCCTCGTGACCGCAAATTCATCTCTTATCGCGGTCTCATCCGCAACACTCGCCGTCAATGCATCACGGGACGCGCATGTGCAGGACCGATCTCTCGTACGAGGGCAGAGACAAGCTCTGCGCCCTACAATATACTTCGCCAAATGGGGGGACAATGCGAGCCCATGTGCCTTACCGCATCTATCGACCGGTGAGTGCGAGGACGGCGCGGACGGGGGAGTGCTCGGATGCTTTTGAGCCCCCTACCGTGCAGTCCGTGACTTTCCAGTGGCTGCTCACAAAGATGTGGTCGATTCGCACATACGGCATGTGGAGCGGAGTCGATTGGCCGTAAGTATAGCCGTATCCCCGCCCCGCTTCGCTGAAGGCGTCACGAGCCCCCGCCATTTCAATGTTGCGGCAAACGAGTGATTGAATGGGCGCATTTAAGTCCCCGGTCAAAATATACGGCCCTGACTCGCTCTCTATGGCACTGACGAGTTTGCTGGCAGAGAGAAGGCGGATACGAGATTCGTCTGCAACCGTGTCGAAATCCATGTGGCGGATCTGAGTGAGGCCACGGCGAGGGGTGAGCAAGTGCGTATTGTAAACTGCGACTCCCTGCTTGCCGATCTTTACCCAGACGCGCGTGTACGTGAATGCGCCAGGAACATCGTCGAAGAAATGGTGGTCTACGCGAGATGCGGGAAAGCGCGATGCAAAAAGGTACTTGCCGTTTTGGCCAGAGCGGATATTGTAGCCGCTCAGGGCATCGCGAACTTCCGGGTATCGCGGGTCGAGCAGCGTTCTCGCATCTTGCAGTTGAACGATGTCGGGATTGAACTTCTTAATCTCACGCGCGATTCGATCACGCCCGTACCACCCCCACTTGGCGTTGAAGGTCATGACACGGATATGGGCGACGCCGTTGACGTCGGCTGGTGCCGTCCACGTGAAGCCCATGAGCGGGCCGAGAACATAGAGCAGGCAAACGAGTGGGATCCATAGAACCCGAGCGCAGTTCGCCCGAACGAGCGGGATGATCACTAGGGCAGGAAGGGCATAAATCCACTGGGGAACATAGAGGTTAATGGCACCAAGCGCCCACTTTTCGGGGCCATCTGCATTAGCTATGCTGATGGCGCCAAGGACGAGTGCCCAAAGCGCGATCAACGTCGCGAGCCACCAGGGAAGCTTGCCGCCAATGTCCGCAGCGCATCCGCCACACACATACCGCCCGTACGGCAGAAAATACGCGGCGGGCAGTCGGTTGCTTTTCCCGCACTTGCGGCACTTGCGAATCACTGGTGGCATTGTCTCCAACGCAGATAAGGTCGACTGGGGTTCGCAGTTACCGTTTCAATGACACCGGTACGAAGTGGCCATCGGGTGTTGCCACGTAATCTTGGGCTGGAAGCGATGTGACGGACAGGTTCGTTGACGTAGGCGCTTCTGGCTCCTTGGGCACGTCGTGAATGCGGCCCGTATGAAGCAACGCAAGGATGACGGCGCCAAGAACGATCCGGTAGACGATAAACACCGATGTGTTGTGCTCCTTCATGAACCCCAGGAACCACTTGATTACCACATAGGCAAACGCGCCAGCAACAATTGTGCCGACCAGATATGGGCCAGTTTCGCCACTAAACTGTGACTTGTGGAGAACCTTGGCCAACTTGTAAACGCCGGCGCCGGTGATCGCGGGGATGCTAAGCAGGAAGCTGAATCGGGCAGCCGCTTCGCGCTCAAGGCCGCAAAAGAGCGCAGCGGTTATCGTAACGCCAGACCGCGAGGTTCCCGGGACAAGGCACAGAACCTGCGCCCAGCCTATCGCCTGGCTTTCCTTGAACGACATCTGCTCAAGTGACTTCTTCCGCTTGCCGACGTATTCGGCGATTGCGAGAACAATGGCGAGTGCAATCAACCCAATGGCCATCACTTGCAGCTGCCGGAACTCCTTGTCAATCTTGCTTTCCAGCAACAGACCGAATATCACCATCGGGATGGTCCCGAGTAGCGTGTACCATCCGAGGCGTGCGTCCACATCGTCCGCTGCGACATTAGCAGGCGACTTGGTGCGGATGATGCCATCGAGGTACCGCTTCAGGTCGTGTCGGAAGTAGGCGATGATGGCCACAATCGGGCCAAGCTGGACGACTGCTGAGAATGATGCGCCGGGGTCGGGCATGCCGAACAGTAGCTGCGGAGCAATTGCCATGTGCGCGGTGCTGCTGACCGGCAGGAATTCTGTGAGGCCCTGAAGTAGGCCAAGCAGGACGGCTTGGAGATACGTAATTTGGTGGTCGAGAGGCATATCAATTCCTTCGTGCAGCAGTTCGACTTAAAAGGTAGCGTCGCGACCGTGAGAGCATACAGCTGACCGGACCGCATTCCGCGCCGTCATTGTACCTGATGAGCCGCGCCCCAACTTCTGGTTCGAACAAGACAAACTAGTCCTGCATTGCAGCTATTAGAAACATAGCCGAAACAATCGACTGGTATAGTTAGCTTGTTGCCGGCACTGCTGCCTGGGCAACTCCCCTTGCACTGATGCAAATCCCTGACAAAGCTGTCACAAACGCTCGCCGCCGACTATTGGACGCGGCGAGCACTATCTGGCTCGGTTTGTGACTGGGAGTACGCAATGTCAAAGCAAGAGTTGATCGTTATCGGCAATGGAATGGCGGGAGCCCGCGCTGTGGAGGAGATCCTACTTCGGGGCGGCAATGAGAAGTTTGCAATCACGATGTACGGCGACGAGCCGTACGGCAACTACAACCGCATCCTCCTTTCAAATGTCCTGAATGGCACGCAGGATGCCAGTGAGATCTATCTCAACCCGCTGGAATGGTATTCCGCCAACGATATTACGCTTAAGGCGGGCAGGCGTATCGTCTCGATCGATCGCGCCGCGCACACCATCCGCGCTTTCGACGGCTCGGTGCAGCGTTACGACAAGCTGATTGTTGCCACTGGCAGCCGACCATTTGTGCCTCCAATGGCTGGCATCGACGGCCCTGACGGCTCCCACAAGCCGGGTGTATTCGTCTTCCGCACAATCGACGACTGCCGCAAGATCGCAGGCTACGCAGCAAAGTGCCGCCGTGCGGTAGTTCTTGGCGGCGGCCTGCTCGGGCTCGAAGCCGCTCGCGGACTGCTGCAGTATGGTGTCGAGATCCATGTTGTGCACCTCGGCCCTTACTTGATGGAGAACCAGCTGGACTCCACGTCCGCCGCAATGCTGCGCAAGACAATGGAACAGATGGGCGTTCATATCCACCTCTCAAAAGCAACGACAACAATACTCGGCGACGAGAGCGTCACAGGCGTCTCGTTCAAGGACGGCGAAACGCTGCCCTGCGATATGGTCGTCATCAGCTGCGGTATCCGTCCCAACGCTGAAATCGGGCGAGAAGCGGCCATGACAGTCGAGCGAGCCATTGTGGTTGACGATCACATGATGAGCGTCGACGATCCCGACGTCTACGTTGTCGGAGAGTGCGCTCAGCATCGCGGTAAGGTTTACGGACTCGTCGCGCCGCTCTGGGATCAAGCGCGAGTCCTCGCGGAGCACATCACCGGCACCAACCCAAATGCAGCGTACACCGGATCAAAGCTGGCGACGAAGCTCAAGGTAATGGGTGTCGAGCTTGCGTCGATGGGCATTAGCGAACCGGTGGACGAGAACGACGAAGTGGTGCAGTTCGCAGACGCCAAGCGAGGAATCTACAAGAAGCTGATCATTCGCAATGACCAGCTTGTCGGTGCAATTCTTCTGGGCGACACCGCGAAGGCAGCGCACCTCATTCAAACGTTCGACAAGGGCTCGGCTCTGCCCGAGGATCGCGCGTCGCTGATATTCGATATCGGCGCGGCTCCTGTCGGGGCCACGATGATCGAGATGCCTGACGCGACACAGATCTGTAACTGCAACGGTGTCAGCAAGGGGCAGATACGAGCGTGCGTCGAAGGCGGCAAACGCAGCCTGAAGTCGGTGATGGACGCTACCCGCGCCGGGAGCGGCTGTGGCTCGTGCAAGCTGCTGGTCACGGAGATCGTCGAGTGGGCATGCGACGGCCACGCTGAGGAGGACCCGTCGGTTCACTTCTACGTCCCAGGCATCCCAATGACGAAACCGGAGTTGGTAGACGTGATCACAACGAAAGGGCTTAAGTCGGTCTCGGCGGTGTTTGGCGAACTTGTGGGCGGTATCGAGGACGCTGGCAGTAAAATGGGGCTGTCGTCGCTGCTGAAGACGATCTGGGGAGCGGAATATGAGGACGAGCGTGACGCGCGTTACATCAATGACCGTGTCCACGCCAACATCCAGAAGGACCGCACGTTCTCGGTGATACCGCGCATCTTCGGCGGTGTCACTACCGCAGAGGATCTGCGCAAGATAGCCGACGTGGCCGACAAATACAGCGTCCCGATGATCAAGATCACGGGCGGACAGCGGATCGATCTGCTTGGCATCCGGAAAGAAGACCTGCCGGGAGTGTGGAGCGACCTCGGGATGCCGAGCGGGCATGCGTATGCGAAAGCATTCCGCACCTGCAAGACCTGTGTCGGCACCGATTTCTGCCGCTACGGACTCGGGGACAGCACGGCTCTCGGTATCAAGATCGAGACGCGGTTCCAGGGCTTGGAGACGCCGGGCAAGATCAAAATGGCCACTGCCGGCTGCCCGCGCAACTGCTCGGAGGCGCTCTGCAAGGATGTCGGAGCGGTCGCTATCGAAGGCGGACGCTGGGAGCTCTATGTTGGCGGCGCTGCCGGCTCGCACATTCGCAAAGGCGATCACCTCTGTACCGTGGACTCGCATGAGGAGGTATTGCAGATCAGCGGCCGCTTCCTGCAATACTACCGCGAGAATGCCAAGTATCTCGAGCGCACATATGGCTTTGTTGAGCGTGTCGGCATCCAGGAGGTACGCGATGTGGTCGTGAACGATACCGATGGTGTCGCCGCAAAGCTCGACGCGGCCATGCAAAGCTCGGTAGACGCATTCGTGGACCCCTGGCTGGAACGAGACGCACCTCACACGGTCAATCAGTTCCGGTCAACACTGCCCGTCATCCAGAGTTCGACCGTGGAGGTACGATAACATGTGCTTTACAGCGATCCACCAAGCAGTCCGACTCGTACCTGTCGAATTAATCCCGCTGGGCGAGGGCAGGGAGTTCGAGGTTAACGGTAGAATAGTGTCAGTATTCCGGGCACGGAACGGTGCCGTCTACGCCACGCAGGCGGAGTGCCCGCATCGGAAGGGACCACTCGCGGACGGTATCATGGGGGGCTCCGAGATAGTCTGCCCGTTCCACGGGAGGCGGTTCGACCTTGCAACTGGCAAAGCGATATCGCATGACGAGTGCGGGTTAGAGACGTTCCCCGTCAGAGTGGACGGCGACGGCGTGATCGTGGTCACGGTGTGATCGGCAATAGTGTGAATTGTAGCTACTCGGGCACCCAATTATACACATAGCGGTTTGATCGAAGAGTTCGTGGCGACGTACAGCTACAGGCGCTACGCACGCTTGCAATTACCGCGCCCCCGGCATTACGTTGTTGTTTTCATGTCTTGGATCGGAAAAGATTTTCAAAGGCTCCGCCTCCGCTCTTAGTGACTTTAAGAAAAGTCAAAGCTCCGGCTGCGCTAAGAATAGGATGAAAATCTTTCCTCACCAAGACACCGGGTTCTTGGCCGGAATAGGACAGGAAGGTCCTCTGGACCTGCCCGAGTAGTTAGGGTAGTATCAACGTTCTCGCAATGACGCGGGCTTGGCTCAGTGTTATGCAGAACGTACTCATCGCAACGGAGTCGGCGTCGGCGCGACGCGACTTCCTGTTTAAGGACATGCAAGCCGATTATCGGCTCGGGTTTGTTGACCCGTCGCAATCGACCAGCGATGCGTGCGACCAGCTGGTGTCGGCGTTCGGCGGCCGCCCGCCAGCGATCGTGATCGCCGATCTTCGCTCTTCACGTGACTGCCTCCCACTGCGACGGACGCGCAACCTGCTGCAAACGACGTGGTTCGAACGCGGGCCGCTGCCAATCTGCCTTGGTTTGCTGACGGCGCATCACCTCACAGACCCGGAGTGGCCAGCCTATGTCGACGACTTCGCTCTCCCACCCTACGACCGTACCGAGATCGCCGCGCGGCTGAAGCGGCTCCTCTTCGCGCGTCGTCATGTGCTCACCGATGACACCCTGCGTATTGCCGGGCTTGTGATCGATATTGCCGGGCGAAGGGCTACGACGGAGGCGGGTGTCGTGCTGGCTCTTACGCCTCGCGAGTTCGATCTGCTTGCGTTCTTTGCTCAGCATCGCGGCAAGTTCTACTCACGCGAACGGCTGTTGGACCTGGTGTGGGGGATCGACTTTGACGGCGGATGGCGCACCGTGGACATCCATGTTCGGCGCCTCCGAGCGAAACTGCCGACAGCGGCAGGTGAACTGATCCAAACCCGGCGAGGGTCCGGGTATGGGTTAGTTACCGCGCCGGAGTAGCGTGCCCATACACAGCTTTCAGGTGATCGATATAGCGGGAGTACGTCTCGGCGAGGGCGGTACTGTGTAGGAAGAGAACGTTTTCGGCGTTCTGTTCGGCGCTTCGGGAGAAGTTGTACGAACCGGTGATGACGGTGTCATCAACGACGATTACCTTGTTGTGCATAAAGTCGTGCGGGTTGCCGGGGCTGTAGGGGCGTGAGCGCTTGCCTACTAGCGCTGCGCGCTGGGCGATATCGCGAACGGCGGGGATCTTCCAATGGTTACTAGGCACCGATTGCCATTGGTAGAGAACACCGTCCATCTGCGTTTTGTCGTAGACACCATCGACGGCGACGCTGCCAGCGTCGAGATGATCGAGCAGGGCATTGAGCAGTGTCCCTGAGTTGAGCAGCATGGAGCAGATGCGTATTCGGCGCGTCGCCTGCGAGACGATTCTCGCCACCTCGGTATCGATCTCGTGCCCGCGTCCGGGCGAGAACATAACCCGGGCTGTTAGAGATTCGCCAGCGTATGTGAGGCTACTGTCGGCCTCGGTTGCGAACGCTCCCGCCCCCTCCATGGTGCCCGTTTCCCACAGATCGCTGAAGTCACGCGCGTAGTAGGTTGCGAGCAGCGGCGAGGATAGTTCGACGATGTTGTTGTCCTGCAAGGTCCACGCGTCGTCGGTAAAGTTGGTGGACCCAGTCCAAATGGCGGCAAATGGTGTGCCTGCGTCGCGAACCGTGTATTTGTTGTGCATCAGCTTCATGCCGCCGATGCGGCGAAACGGGTGGCCGAGTGCCTGCACGTGTGCGCCGGTGCCTGACGGCGCGGGGTCCATGCCAGCGCTGGTGGGAGGCGGCTCCGGCTTATCGGCATCGTAAACGATCCGGACAGCTACGCCGGCTTGCGAACGTTCGTCGAGCGCGTCGGCGACGGTGCGCTCAAGTGGCTGGCTGAGCCGGAAGTCGTACCATGCGATGTCGAGGCTCTGGCGGGCGCCTGCAACAAAACGTGCATATCGGGCGGCCACATCGGCCGCAGATTGCTCGCCCTGGGTGAGGAACGAGACGCGCAAAGAGTCCGTCGATGGGTTTGGCATATGGTTAGCATCACCACTGAATGAATTCAGTGGCTCTAGAGTTTATGATTGTCCCTGCCGGGACGCTTGACATCTCTCTCGCTGAAGACGGCTCATTGTGGCCCGGAAACCTCGAGCTAATCTCGTGTCAACTTCGGCTTTCTCCAGGTCGCCCGGCAGGAAGCCACTCGAAGACTTGGGGCGAGGGGCTTCCTATCGGAACCTCTCCTTCCCACTTCGTGGGCCCCTTCCTCTCCTAAAGGAAAGGAAAAGAGGTCGGAGGACTCGCAACGATGCCAGCGCCGAAGAAGAAGTCCCGTTCGAGCTTCCAGAACCGGGTCTTAGGCGAATTAGGACATGAAGGTCCGCCAGACCTTCCTGGATTTGGCGGACAACTCATTTGCTATAGCCTCGTGGCAGGGCTTGTAGTATTCGGTCGTAAATGAGGTCGGTCACGAGGGGGGAGCCGCCGAGGTGGTCGGACATTGCGAACTCGACATTTGGGTGGCGGACGCTGGCGTCATCGATGGCATCCGGCAAGTCCGACGCCACATGGTTACCCATGTGCAGGAAGTAGGGAGTTGCGATGATGCTGGTCGCGCCCGCGTCAACGCATGCGTCCACTGCTTCGCCTATCGTGGGACTGTTGCATTCCATGAAGCCTACCTTCACAATGTCGAATCGCTTGCGTGACCGGACGATGTCGACGACCGCGAACATGGTTTCGTTTGCCTCTTCCTTGGGCGAACCGTGCACCAACACAAGCAGCGCTGTTACTGGCGTTGTGGTCGCTCGTGGGCGGTCAAGCACCGCAGTGGTGGTTCTGGTTCCAGCGGCTGGCCGCGCGGGTGTTGGGCAGTAGGCGGTGCCGTGGATTGGGCAATCGTCGCGGATCAGGCATAAGTCGGGGTCCACGGACAGCCCATCACGCCATCGTTCGCGTGGCTTGGGTTTCGCGGCGCTTGCGAGCAGCGCGTCAGCGAGACGATCATCGACGCCAAGCGAATCTGCGACTATCATCTCGATGCCAGGATGCCGGGCTGAGACGGACTTGATCTGCCTGGGCAGCGATACGCTCACAAAGTAACCGGGAACGAGGAAGAACGGCGCCACGATGATTTGCGACAAGCCGAGGGCGGCAATCCTATCCACTGCATGCTCGAATGACGGCTCTGTGTAGTTGAGGTAACCGAGTTCAACCGCTCCGAAAATGTTCGGCGCGCGCAGCCTTTGAGCATGTTCGGCAAGCGCTATGCCCGCACCGCAGAGCAGCGATCCGTGCGAAAATAACACGACTCCGGACTGACGGGCGTTGCGAGTGGTGGACGGCGGGGTTGTCATACGACATTCAACCGCGATTGGCCCGCATCTGGTTCCTCATGGTTGATAAGGAAGGTCGCCGAGTGGTCGAAATAGGCGCGCATGGTTTCCACGTGCGGCGCGAAGACCGGGAGCGACTCGACAGCGTCCATCATAGCGCTCATCCAGGCGTTGCGCATTTGGAGGTCGATCTTGAAGTGAACGTGTCGCATTCGGAGACGCGGAGCGCCACGTTTTTGGTTGAAATGCTCGGGGCCACCAAATCGCTGGATGAGGAACCACGCCAGGTGGTTCTTGCCAGTTGCCAGGTCCGGCGGGTACAGCGCACGGAGGGGTGGATCAGCTTCGACGCGCTCGTAGAAAGTGTCGACGAGGCGATAGAACGGCTCATCGCCGCCGACCGCCGCCCAGATATCAGTTTCGTCAGCCATGCAGGGATTATACCGCAGGTTGATGGAGGGGTGGGTTTCGGGGGTGGTTGGGTCGAAATGGCCACTCCGGTTCCTCGATCAGGGGATTGTTGCTTGGGCGGGGGTTGATAGAGAAAGCCCCATCCGGCTCGTTCCTCGCCACCTTCCCAACGGTTGGGAAGGAAATTTGAGACAACATCGGCTCCACATACCCAAGCGTTCCAAAGGGTGTCATGGCATGCCGACGGCAGCGCCTCACGGCGAACTACCGCTCCGTGGCGAGGGTTGGCGACAAGTTTTCGGGGATCGCATCCTCAAAGGCGCCCCCAAACAGCGGCATAACGCCACGATTGGGATGACAGGTTTGGGACTGTGGCGACAGGCTGGACGGCTTCAACGCCGCGAAGAAGTGGTGCCACCTTCTGCGAAGAGCTCCCCAGGCTTGGCTCGTTCAGAGTTGTGGCACTATGCAAAGCATCTGTTGGGAATGAGGTATCGCTGAGGCAGAATGGGTTCTGGCATCATCGGCATTGCGGTCGCACGCATTCTGTGAGGTTTCGCGCTCTAGGGTACCGTTTTTGGGCTCGGGCGTGCTATAATACCGTCGCGCACCCGTAGCTCAGTGGATAGAGCATCTGTCTTCGGAACAGAGGGCCAGCGGTTCGAATCCGTTCGGGTGCACCAGATTACGTATCAAAGCTCTGTTGGTTGAATGACCAGCGGAGCTTTTTTATTGCTCTCGTCGTGGATATTTGAGGTGAATCGAGTCGCAGTATCCACGGATATTATTGTGTGTTCACTTACATCTGGTATTCCAGCAGCAGCTATTTCGCTCTTAGCCGTTCATTTAATTATCAAAGTACAGCGTTGTCCCATTCGGAGGCAACGAACGTATGTATCTTTATTATAGCACTTTATATCAAAAAGAGCAAAAACTGTCGAATATTATATTGATTGATGGTGTGAGGGTATGCGTGAGGCATTGCGTCGGTTGGCGATTTTTTATCGACATTTACAAGATTGAGAGATTGTGCTACCATATCGATGTAACGAAACCCTTATTCTTCGTCCCCATCAATTGCGCGCTACATCCGCAAGATTGGGGCGGCCGATGGCTGGAGCGCATCGGAGGGCAGAGACAAGCTCGGCCCCTACGTTCCGCCTCTGACTTTATCCCACTAACGACAATAGCCGATTGCCCTGTTCACCCGCTTTATGGAGAAAGACATGATTCACGCATTCCGTAACACCCGATACGCCTTTGCCGTAACTGCCGCTGCATTCGCGCTGGCTGGCTGCTCGCCGCCCAAGGCGACGGTGCCGACGACGTTTACGCGATTTGTCGCGAGCGATACAGCGTTCTCGTGCGATGCGCCAACAGGTTGGAAAGCCGACGGATATGCGGCGGGCGCTGTCTCCAGCGGTGTCAAGTTCACCAGTGGCGACGGTGTGGTGAGCGTCGAGACCGATGAGGCGGGCAGTTTTATGAGCGACGCGCTGTCGTCGCCGTCGAACGTCCTTCAGGGTGCCACTCCCTCCATTCCCACACCTCCGGTCGAGAAGATGCACGCCATGACAGGGCGCCGTTTCGCAAAGGATCTCAGCGACTATGTGGAGCTTTCGACGGTTTCGAAAATGACCCAATATGGCGACAGTCGCGTAACGGAGTACACCGCAAAGAATGTACACGGGTACCGCGTGACGGTGCTTGGGCGCGAACGTCGCATGTCGATTGTCTGCCGGTGTTCACCGGAGGAATGGGACGCGCTCAACCCGTCGTTCACGCGGATCATTGGATCGGTCGCGCCGGGGCGGAGCTAGCGGGCGAGTATGAGAACGCGTTGAGGCGAGCGGGGACGAGGAACGCGCGGTAAGAGCGCACCGTGAAATGAATTTCCGGCTGGGAGTCAGTCCGTCCCCAGGGCGGGACTGGCGGGTGCGTGGCGGCGGCGATCTCTGGATGGCGGAATGAGGGAGTGGGTAGCAAATTTGAGGCAACAGTTGGCCTCTAAATCTTGGCATTGTAAAGATGGTGCGTGACATGCCGACGCCTGCCGCTCACGCGGAATCGCAGCTCTTGCGACATGAAGTCGCGCTTGTTTCTGTTGCACTGGCCCTCATTCGGGCCTGATGCAACTCGATGTTCCGCCATCGGTATCCTACCGAGACGTGCGTGGCGGGTAACCGCCGGGTGCGAAAGCTCTCGGGACAATG
>DASXUY010000068.1:0-11295 GCA_036504535.1 Capsulimonadaceae bacterium | reverse complement strand
CCGAGTGATCGGCAAGGTGCAATAACTAATCGTGTTACGTCGGTAAACGTTCGCTTCCCTCACAAAATGGTAAGCGAGTGAGACGAAATGCCGTCAGTTCTTTCTTTCGATACCCTGTGGCTTGCCACAGGGACGTTCATTTTTTTGATCGAACATGAAAACAACAACGTAATGCCGGGGGCGCGGAATTTGCGCGTGCGTAGCGCCTGTAGCTGCAAGCCGCCACGCACTCTTCGAGCAAACCGTTCGGTGCTTGCTTAGGTGCCTGAGTAGTTACATAATTCCGTGATGTGGATCACACTCCACGCTGAATAGGCGATAATGCGATTACGCCCTCCGCTCCATATTGAACGTGACCCTCGGCGCACGACTAAGCGCCATCACGCTCTCGTCGCGTCCGCCAGCCTGCGTTAGGTCTGGCACTCCGGCAGCCTTTAGCGCGCTATGCGTCCCAATAAACCGAACACATCTAAGCGCCTCGGCGCTGCGGTCCTAATACTGGTCCTTGCACTTGCCGGGCTGACAGTGGCGACCCTCCCCCCAACAGCGCCGGTACATAACGCGCGTTCAACGCGCCACGTCGTGGTCCCTCGCACGCACGAACACCGTGAGCCCCGTGTTGGTCGTCATGTTGCTAGCAATCTGCACGCACAGAACACGGTCACGTATTCAGTGACGCTTACCCCCGGTGTCTCAGATCCCACAATGCCCCCAGGTACCGCATCCTACCCCTATATCTTTCAGACCGTCGCCGGTCCATCCCCTGCGTCCGTGACAAAGACTCCGGATGTCGTCACAGTGACCAAGCCCGCCAGCGGAGCCATTTCCACGGCCTCGCCTCTCAAAATGGCAGTCGACGTGACCCTGCCTCGCGACTATACTGGCCCAGTTTTCGTCAGCGTCGTCTATAACGACGACGGCACTGGCGACGGATACGCGCGCGCCATCTACACGGCTTCGTTCATCGCAAGCGGCGCGCCAGACGCGGCCGCGATCAATACCACGCACCCCCGTAGTCCGATTGTCGCACACAGATCACAACTGTAGGACAGAGCGAGATTACCGCCAACTTACGAAAATGATAACGAACATATGATCTTTTAAATTGTCAAAATAGCAAATATGTGATATAATATAATCATAAAGTGATTTGGACCTTGACAACACGCAGCAGCGCCGGGGCATTTTGCGCAAAAAGAGAATCGCGTTGCGTAGCGCAAAACGCGCAAAACGGCCCACGAACCTTGCCAGCCAAGCCGTATTTGGACATCATAGTCCCCAATAACTTGGGGGCAGCGAGCCAAACGAGCGGGGGTAGCGATTCGCGTTGCGCAGCGCAAAATGCGCAAAATTCCCTTACTCCCCTCGTCCTTATCGTAGGAGAGGGGCCGGGGGTGAGGTATTTCCCGCTCCTCAAACCCGACTTGCCACGCCGTAGTCGGACAACAGAGTCCCTACGAAGTGGGGCCAGCGAGCCTAGCGAGCAGGGGGCCAGCGCAAACAACCGCTGCCCAGCGTATAAAAGGTATTCGCACTCGGTTTCGGGAATGCAACCTTTGACGCGCCCTCGGGTCAATAGGGACAGTAGCATTTTGCACGTCAACTAGTATACAAATAGTTCAGATTTTGGTTCAGGCTGAGCCTAGGGCCGTACGCGTGTTGACGATTGAATACCGCATCCGCAGTGATCGAAGCGCGATAAGGGGTGACTTCGCGATCAGCCGCGCACCTAGGCTCAGCCTGGGTGGGAATATCAAGACCATGATCTACTCAATTTGCACAACTTTGCTGTTAATCGGAGGCCTCGGCCTGCTTGCCCAGTTCCTCCTCGGTGGCGGGCATCACGGGCATGGCGGCGGGCACGATAGCCACGGCGGGCACGGTGGTCACGACGGCCACGCGGGGCATGTTGTCGATCCCGGCCACGCGGGTCACCTTGGCCACGGAGGACATGCCGATGCTGGGCACGCGGGCCATGGTTCCGGCGCGCATGCTGCCCACGGTGCCCACGGCCATGACGGACACACCGCGCACGCGGTAGCCGGACAGCATAGCGCAACCGCTGCTGAAGCAGGTGTAGCAATCGTGCTCAACCTGTTTTCGCCGCTGATGTTCTTCAGCGTCTGCCTGGGAGCTGGCGCGACCGGCCTACTGATGAAGCATCTGCACCTGCCGATGATTGCCGTGGCCGCTGCGTCTATTGTCGGAGGCGCGGCGTTCTACCATTTCGTCATCAAGACGCTGTGGAACACGGTCTTCAAGTTCGCTTCCACTCCGAGCGCCGCGCTCGAAGGCGCAGTGGCGGGAGAAGCCGAAGCCTTGTCGAGGTTCGATGCGTCGGGAAAGGGTCTCGTAAGGCTGTGCATTGACAACCAACTCGTGAGCATTCTCGCGACGCTGGAAGCCAGCGACCGGCCAACCGCATCGGAGATCGTACCGGGTGAAAAGCTGCTCGTGACCAGTGTGGACGGCCACACCAACACCTGCCGCGTCACAAGGTTGTAGAAGAGCAGTCTTTCGATTGTCGCGCATCAAAGGCGACACGTTCGAGCTGGCCGACGGTCAGCTACAGAGGAGAAAGTCAATAATGGACTCGTCATTTTTTGTTGTAGTTTTCGTTATAGTCGCTGTCGTGCTGATACCCATCATTATCAGCCGATTCCTGACCACCGTCGACGCAGGCACAATACGCCTCGTCTCCCGCTTTGGCGGGAGCACCGCGATTTACAAGGGACCGGGGAAGGCCATCGAAGTCCCGCTGATGACCACAAGCACGACCATCCCGTCGAAAGCCATCAACATCGACCTCGATATCGCCGACCAGACAGCCGACGTCGACCGGCAGGGCTCACCAAAACCAATCAAGGTCCGTGTGCTCGCCTCCGCGATCGTCTCCGTGGGCGACTCCAACGAGATGATCACCACCGCTGCCAACAAGTTCTTCTCGAAACCGGTGAATGAGCAGACCGCGACACTCTCGGACCTTCTCACATCCACCGGGCGACGCGCGGTCAACCTGCTCAACCACGACGAGCTGTTCTCCAGCAAGGGGCAGCGCGACGTCAGCGCCCTCGCCCCCGGCTCAGACATCGCACGCAGCATGACAGCAGTGCCGGTCGAGGAAGATGACCGCCTCGCGCTCATCATTAAAGGTGCCTGCTCCCGTGAGCTCCAGGACCTTGGACTCGTGTTCAACTCGCTGAACATCCGCGAAGTGCAGAGCGAAGTCGCCGAAGCGCGCCGACGACAGTCTGCTGTAGAAGCCAAAGCCAACGCCGACATCGTCTCCGCCGACCAGGAGCGCCGGGCCAAAGAGGCGCAGCTAGCCGCCGAACAGGCCATCAACGACAAGCAGCGCGACCTCGAACAGCGCCGAGCCCAGAACGCCGCCACAGTCGCCGAAGCCGAAGCCACACGGCAGAACGCTCTGGCTATCCAGCGGGAAGCCGAGCTCAAAGCAACCCAGATTGCTCAGGCCAACGCCGACGCGGCCCGAGTGCGCATCCAGGCCGAAGCCGCCGCCGAAGCCGAAGCCATCAAGGTCCGCACCATGGGGCTCGCACAAGCCGACGCAATCCGAGCGGTCAACGAAGCCATCCAGCAAGGCGGTAACGCTTACCTCGCCCTCAAGCAGATCGAGCTTCTGCCGCAGATCGCCCCGGCTATCGCAAACGCTCTTGCGAACGCCAAAATGATCAACATCAGCGGTACCGGCGGCGACGGCAAAGGCGCGGCAGGCGGAGCCACCGATCAGATCATGGGCGTCATCCAAACCCTGATCGCCACCCAGCTAGTGAACGGCCAGATACGAGTTGACACACCGACAGCTGCCGTCCCGCCGCACATCGCGCCATCGCCAGCCCCGGACGTCGCAGCAAAACCCGCTGTAGGGACAACGACGTCGCCTATTTACAAGAAATAGTCAACGTTAGCACGAAAAAGCCCCAGCCACACAAATGGCTGGGGCCAAACACTTGATGTCTGAGCTATAACGTGTCCGTTCGGAACGGCACGGCAGGCAGACCAGCGGCGTTGTACAGATTGCAGATTGGGTTGTCCGCCCACGCGTAGCGCACCGTGGTTGGCGAGGGAACCGCGGGGGACGACACTATAACCGTATCGCCAGCGATCTCGGCGTCCGCCCAGTGATACACGCCGTCATCGCCTGCGATAGCAAAGCCGCGCAGAGTTTCACCCTGCACGGTCAGGCCGTGGGCGAAGTCGAATGCGACGCGAATAGTAGCGTCATTGACTGTCGCTTCGCGGAAACGCGGGCCGCTGGGGACCACATCGGCGACGCCGTAGGTGCCGTTCAGAGCGGAATACGCGAGACGCCTGCCGACGTCCTGCTTGTTGCGAGGGTGAATATCGACCTCATCGCCAATGTCGATAGTCACTGCAAGGCCTGTTCCCGGCATGGTTGCTGTCATTGCCTGGGCTTCGCGGAGTTCGGCCCAGTTGCTTTGCACGGGTTCGTCACGAACTGCCATCCAGTTGGCGAGTTGGACGATGTAGAACGCCAGATCCGGGTTGTTCCAGACGCGCCGCCAATCATTGATAAGCGTTGGCAGAAGCTCCCGATACTGGAGCGGTCTGTCAGCATTGGACTCGCCCTGATACCAGATCGCACCGCGTATGGCGAACGGCAAGAGGGGATGGATCATCCCTCGATACAACGTCGCAGGCACATTGGCGCTGCCAGGGCCAAGAGGCTCGGGTGGCATAGTCACGAGCCCATAGTTGGCTTCGATGGCGTATCGCCACGTCCCGCGAAGCACGATCTGGGTCTCGCCGCCCGGTAACGTCAGCTCCATGGCCGACCCTGGGCCGATCATGCCGCCGCCGTACTTGTCGCTGTGGACCCGAACCGCGATCAAATTGTCGCCAGCTTTGACAAGCTCGCCGGGCACAGTGTAGACACGCGGCTGGCACCAAGCGTCAGGCCGTTCGGCCATCGTGAGGCTGCCGACTTTGACACCGTTGAAATAGGTGACATCGCTCTTATCGGTCGCTCCAATGGCGAGCGTGAGATCCTTGCCTGCCCAGTCGGCGGGCACAGTGACCGTCTTGCGGAACCAGAGGATGCCGCTGAAGTTGAGACCGCGATCCTGCCACGTCGACGGCAGATCCATCGTCTCCCAGTCGGCGTCGCTGGTCGACGGGGATGCCCAGCCCGCCTCGAACCCGGAGTTGTGCTTATCGCCGTGCGAGTCCTCTAAGCGAGCGACCTCGCGTGCCCAGGCATCGCGGATCTCGGCAAGCTGGGGGAGGTCAGTTTCGTATTTGGTGACGAGTGATCGGATATCGTCTGACGCACCCACGAGCCCCTCGCGGCTGACCCAGGCCTCGGCAACCGTGCCGCCCCACGAGCTGTTGATGAGGCCGATTGGGACCTTGAGGGAGTTGTGCAGCTCGCGCCCGAAGAAGTAGCCAACCGCGCTAAAGTTAGGCATGGTCTTGGGCGTACACGCGGTCCAAGGCCCACCGTCGAAGCTCGACTGCTCCGTCTCCGCGGCGGTCTTGGTGACGTTGAGCAGCCTGATCTGCGGATAGTTCGCCGCAGCGGACTCCTCGTCAGCGTTCATGGTCATGCCGCCCGTCCACTCCATGTTGGACTGCCCTGAACAGACCCAAACCTCGCCGACCAGGATGTTGGTGAGCGTGACCACGACGGGCGGTTCGCCCGCGAGAGTGCACGTCGCAGTAAGAGACTGCGGCTTGGCATTGGCAGCCTCTGCCGGAAGCGTCACACGCCACGAGCCAGCGCCATCGACAGCCGCGCTCGCCTTCGACGCGCCGAAAGCGACATCCACAGTAGCACCGGGCTCGCCTGTGCCCCAAATGGTGATCGGTTGCCCTTGCTGAAACACAAGGTTGTCCGAGAAGATAGACGCGAGTTCGAAAGTCATAAGCGTTCCTACTGTCCTAAAAGAGTTGATAGCCCAAGTCGGCATCCGACTGTCCAAATTAGACACCCACGCCCCCGTTCCTTCCTACGTTTGGCTGTATTGCCGTTCCCAGGTACGCGGTTTGGAACGCGCTACTCCCAGCTGTCATCGGCAAGCTCTACTGCGTCTACTCCGAAGTAGACCATCTCATCGCAGATACCGAGCGCCGCACTCGCTTCGTTCCAGAGCGCGTTGCATCGCTTGGAGGCATCGTGCCATCGTGCTACCGTACCGTCATCAATTGCTTCAGCCATAGCACGATTGCTTTCGGCTACGGCTTGCTCGATCTCGGCGGCGTAATCGCGGTCGGGAGATTGGCGAAGACGGATGGCATCGAGACGTCGATAATCCAGCTCACGGCTCTTCCGAGTCTCAGTTGTGATGATATTCTGACCTTCACCACAGAGTAGCACACCTAACCCTTCGGGACGGTACCCTGGTTCAGCATCGAGGAGCCGGGCGAGGTCCTCGGAAAGCGCCGCGTCCGGCTCACCGCCTGAAATGCTAAGCTTGGGCATCACTCGCGCGATACGCCGATACACCCTGAGTAGTTTGACCCGAGTTTCAACTGACACGTCGATGTGCTGGAACTGCAGCCCGGCATCCCTGACCTTTTGCCACAAGCCGAATACGGGTGGAATAGCGTATGTGGGAGAGGTTGGCGATACAGCCTCGCTTTGGCGCTCGGAGGGTTTTGCGGTCGGTAATAGATTCAGCAATTCTGGCGGCGTGTTCCTAAGTTCAGCGATCTTCCGGGGACTGTTCCCATTTTGATCCTCGCCGGAAGGATCCACACCCCGGGAAATCAACAGCTTAACTATGTCGGTAGATCCCGTTTGGATTGCGCACATCAATGCGCGATTGCCCGGCTCACCTGGGGCTGTGCCAATGTCGGCACCGGAGTAGATCAGCAATTCTGCTGTATCGGTGTACCCCTTCATTGCGGCGAACCCTAAAGCCGTCAAGCCAATTGTCGTGTTCGCGTTGACATTGGCGCCGTTATCTAGCAGCCATTTGACCATTTCGTTGCGGGGGCGGGAAGTGTGGTTCAGGGACGCCATCATGAGGGCAGTGCGGCCTTGGGGATCGGCTTCATCGAGCGTCCCGCCGTGTTTTAGGGCTACGTCGATACACGCCAGTGAGCCAGCGAACGCGGCGTAGCGAACAGCCGATGAAGCGGCGTCGCTACGGTCGGTGTCTGCGAGTTGGCTTAGCATTGAGTCCAGCAACGGCGCATCCGCGAGCATCGCAGCTTCGTCGCTGCCAATATCCGCGCCACGTGTTAGAAGGCGTTGAGCCAGCGCGTCTCGACGCTGGAAGAGCGCAGATCTCAACGCTATATCACCCCGCTGATTGCGTGCGTTAATGTCAGCGCCAGCATCAAGCAGGATATCTACTGCGTCAGCTCGATCATAGACTATCGCCGTAAACAGCGCGGGAGCGCCATCGGCGTCGCACATATCAGGGTCGCAGCCCCGCTCGAGCAGTGACCTCAGCTTGTCGGGATCGTCGCGGACAATGGACTTGTGAATCGTGGTCAGATATTGGCGGGCAAGGTCGTTGTTATTGATATTTGCCACGCGTTGAGCCATTCGTTCGCGGTTCAATTGGACGTTTTCCGAGCGGCACTCGTCGAGCAGCTCTCGAAATGACTTGTCCATTCTCAACGCTCCTACAGAGCGTGGTTGGCCCTGATTTCCGTACCTGCATCGGTCCGCTCTGGTAAGGTAGGGTATCCGTTACCGTTCGCTGTCGGGCAGCTAAAACCCTGCCCGACAGCGACGAGGCGCTACGCGACTGCGGTCTCGGTCAGGTCGAATGCGGCTTTGACGGCGGCGACGGGGTCCGCTTTGGGGACGAACTCGTGGCCGACATAGCCGGTGTAGCCGGTGGCTTGGATGGCGCGGAAGATGGGCGGGTAGTACATCTCCTGCGTCTCGTCCATGTCGTTGCGTCCCGGGTTGCCAGCAGTGTGGTAGTGGCCGATCTGTGCGTGGTTGTCTTGGATGGTACGGATGATATCGCCTTCCATGACCTGAGCATGGTAGATGTCATAGAGACATTTGACGTTCGGCGAACCGACAGCGTCCAGAACACCGGATATCCACGCCATGCGGTCGGCTTGGTAGCCCTTGTGGTCCACCTTGCTGTTCAGGTACTCGATGATGAGCGTCACGCCGGCCTGCTCTGCGGCTTTGGCGACGCGGCTTAGCCCTGCGGCTGTGTATTCCGCACCCTGCTCATCGGTGAGGCCGTCGCGGCGATTGCCGCTGAAGACGATCAGGTTTGGGATGCCGTACTTGGTCGCAAGCTCGAGGTTGGCGATGATCTCGCCTTCGATGCGGTCGTGGTTGGTCGGGTTGTTGAGGCCGTCCTCAATGCTGCCGTGGCCGCCGTGGCTCACGATCGCGAGGCCAGCGTCGAGCACCTGCTGGAACTTCTCAGCGCCGATTAGCTCGACACCGAAGTAGCCGATCTCTCGGGCCTTGCTCAGGAGGGTGGCATCGTCAGCTCCACGGTTGACGAAACACCACCACGAAAATGACTGTTTCATAGCGATACCTTTCGAGCCTACTTGGCCCAGTCGAAGATGATGCCCATTGTTTCACCGCGCTTGGTGTTGGCAAGCTCGTAGGCGCTGGCGTAGTCGGCGGGCGCAAAGACGTGCGATGTCAGGCCGCTAAGGTCGAACCGTCCGCTAGACGCGAGGCTGAAGAGCAGCTCCGTGATAGTGGCATCGTTCCACTGCTCATTCGTGTGAACGTCGTGCGCGCCGACAATGGTGAGGCCACGGTTGATGACGTCGTGGGTCAGATGCTGGCCCGACGGAGTTCCGGTGTCGCCAAGAATGACCACGCGGCCGAACCGGTCGGCGAGGGTCAGTGCTGCGGAAAACACGGCGGAGTTGCCGGTGCTGTCGTTGACGATTCGGGGCAGCTTGCCACCGATCGCCGCCTTAACGTCGTCAGCGCACTCGGTGACCGACTTGCTGATAACAGCCGTGGCGCCGCCGCGTTTGGCGAGTTCGAGCCGCTGGGCGACTGGGTCGACGACCACAATGTGGCGCAGGCCTGCAGCCGACGCCCACCGAACTGACATCTGGCCGATTGGGCCGGCTCCGATAATTAAGACGCTGTCGCCGAGGTGGTAGTCCGACACCTTAGCACCCATGAACGCGATCTTGCCGAGGCCAAACCATGCGGCTTGCTGGTCGTCAAGGCCTTCCGGGATCGGGAACGTGTTCGCGGCATTGAAGTTGTGGTGCGACGAGTGCCCACCGCGTAGCGCGATCCGCTGGCCGACGGTGCGGTCGGTGACTGCCGAACCTACCTCGGTGATCTCGCCGACTGCGAGGTAGCCGGGATAGAACGGATATTTCACCCAGCCATCCCAACCGGTTCCTGCTTCGAAAAGGCGGTTGAAGACGATGTTTTCGGTGCCCGTGCTCATGAGCGAGCAGCGAGTCTGCACGCGAACTTCGTTCTCCTTCAGCGCTTCGAGCTCGAACTCTTCGAGCGCTACTTCCTGCTTACCTGTAAAGACAAATCGTTTAGCCGACATGGAAAATCCCCTCGGTGGCCTTTGATTGCGCCGAAACGGCAGGCCAATGGTGTAAATTATAGAGGCAACAGCCTAGAGCGGCAATTCCAAAAACCGGCTATCACTTTCGATAATCGGCCCAATACAACCAACTATGAAAAGTAAGCTTGTAAACGATGACGAAGTGGCGCGGTTTATCCAAAACGGTAGTTTTACGTTCGAGGGAAGCTTTCGAACTGACTTAGCCGTCGAGTACTGCGAGTTCCACAGCCACCCGTTCTTTGAGATCGTGATGCATTCCGAAAATCGCGGGAGGGTGATGCTGCAGTCGGGCGAACCAGTCGCATTCGAACCGGGAAGCTTTGTGGTGCATCCGCCGAACATTCCGCATGGTCAGTACACCGATGAGCCCGGCTATGACTTGTGCATTTTGGTCGGTTCGTCTCTGCCTGCGCCGCCGAGGCTGAGGTCGCTGCTGTACGTTTCGGGCGGTCGTCACCCGTGGCTGCCAGCGGATGTGATGGCATTGATGGGAGCGTCGCGCAAAGAATCGTCGCTGATGTCGCGTGCGTACGATCACCGTGCCGCCGCGCTTCTTATGCAGTTGCTCGACGCCGTCGACGATCTCGACACATCGCCAGGCCTCTCTCCCGGCGCGGCGCTGGCGCAGGAGGCGGAGCGGGTGATCTTGCGCGACTATGGGACGCTTGCGGGGGTGGGGGCGCTTGCCGAACAGCTTTGTGTCAGCGCGAGCTACCTGCGGCACGTCTACCAGCGCTACCATGGCGCGGGTGTGAAACAGCGGCTTATCCGGGTGCGCCTCGACCGCGCGTGCGATTTGCTGGTTGGGTCGACGCTACCAATTAAGACCATTTCGGCCGTGTGTGGCTTCGACAATGACCGCTACTTCTCGTCAACGTTTCGCGCTGCTATCGGCACGACGCCTGGTGAGTACCGTCGCCAGTGGTCGCCGGGGTAGGGGGCTTTGCATGCAAAATCGGCCTAGCGATTCGCTTTTTTGCATGCAAAAATGTGAGATGGCATACAGCGTGAATATTTTGGCATTTCGGAATCGAAATATTCATGAATATTATTGAAACTACTTAGCCATCTCCTCGAGCATCTACCGATAAGACCGAGGAGTGCGTGGCGACTTGCAGTTACTGGGGCTACGCTTGGCCGCGGACGGCGAAGTCACCGCGCAAATTCCGCCCGTGTGGCATTGCGGGTTTGTTTTCATGTTCGATCAAAAAACCAGCGTGACGCTGGCCCCTGTCTCGCCGAGGACGGCTTGTTGTTACCAGGAAGGCTAGAGCTAAATTCAAGTTGGCATCGGCATGCTACAGGTCGCCCTTTAGGAAGCCGCTCGAAGACTCGGGTTGAGGGGCTCTCTTCCGGAACCTCTCCTTCCCACTTCGTGGGCCCCTTCCTCTGGCCGATGACGGCAAGTCATCCTAAAGGAAAGGAAAAGAGGTCAGATTTCACGTAACGATAACGAGGGAAGATGACTTCCCGTTCGAGCCTTAGACGCCGGGTTCTTGGCAGGATAAAGACGAAAGAGTCCTTCGGACCCGTCTGAGTTGATACGCACAATTGTGAGATGGCGTACAGTGTGGATATTTGGGCAGTTTTGAGTTGCAGTATCCACGGAAATTGCGGATATTAGTGTAACTACTCAGGCACCTAAGCAAGCACCGAACGGTTTGCTCGAAGAGTGCGTGGCGGCTTGCAGCTACAGGCGCTACGCACTGGCCGCAGACGGCAAGTCATCGCAATTTCCGCGCCCCCGGCATTACGTTGTTGTTTT
>DASXUY010000067.1:0-3060 GCA_036504535.1 Capsulimonadaceae bacterium | reverse complement strand
TCGTTTGCGCCGTACGGCACAAACGAACGACAACACATCGCACAAATAACCAGTCGGATCTAGAACCTAAGCGTAGGTCAAACCGTACAGCCCCTTCGCCACCATCTCGCCGTCTTCGGCGGACTAAGAATGGCCCGCCCGGCCTGAGAGGGCATCTGAAACCATCCGCCCTTATACCTTTGTTGGCAGTCGCAGTGACGGTCCCATAGTTGCGTACAGCGTGCGAACGGCTTCGATGAGGTCGGCGATGGTTGTGCGGTCTGCATCGAAGGGGGCACCACTTGTTGCGGCCAGGGCAGCGTCGATAAGCGCGCGGTAGGATTTTGGCACCAACTCCTCGTTGACAAAGAGCTGACCGAAGAGCTCCAGAGCCTTGCGGTCGTCGTTTGCCTGCTGTCCGCGAGTCACAAGCAGTGCGCGCGCAGCGTAGATGGTTGCGGCGAGCGGTTGGCCAGTTTCGAGGGCTTCGCGTGCTGCGGCAAGGTCAAGTTCGATGAGGTCGAACACACCTGCTCCGCATTCGCCAGCGCCACGTCCCGCGAGGGAGAACGGCTCGGTAGCGCCCCATTCGGTGTAATAGGAAGCGTCGACCTCGAACGGTGGGACAGCAGAGTGACGCGCTGCGATTTCGTCTATCTTGGCGCGGCCTCCGTTGGCAAGGAAGTCGTCGAAGCCTATAGCTTGCGACTCGATTGCGGCGGCGAAGACGTCGGTTAGGAACGCCGGTATGGCTCTCGCGGGGACAGCGCGTGTGCCTGTCGCTATCTGCGTTGAGCCTTCTTTGACGTGACCGCCGAGTTGGACAACGTAGTGGGGAACAACGCGGCCGTTCACGCGTCGTGCTGCTCCGAAGAGGCCGATTTGTGCAATCGGGTGTCGGCCGCATGAGTTGGGGCATCCGCTGATATGGATGACAGTGTTGCCGACGGGGCCGGAAAGGTTGAGCCCGCTGTTAACAAGAGCGTGTCGAATCGCCTGTGACACGCCTCGTGATTGGCAGATGCCCAGTCGGCAGGTCGACGCACCGGCGCAGGTAACCATGCGGCGAAGTACGGCAGGTTGAGGCTCGGCAAGGCCAATTTCGGCAAGCTCGGCGTGAAGGGCGGGAAGTTGCGCTTCTGAGACCCAGCGAAGGAGCGCGTTCTGCCAGTTGGTCACTCGCAGGCGGTGGTCGCCGAAGTGATCGATGATAGCGGCGAGGCGCGTAAACGTTTCGGTATCGATATTGCCGAGCGCGGGCGAGATCTCCACCGTATGGTAGCCGCTCTGCTTTTGCGGGACAACGACGGCGTCGCGCCAGGCGGCAAATCCTGGTTTGGGCTCGACAGCAATGTACGCCTCGTTAATGAAGGATCCTGCCTGTGGGTACGCGGTAGTTCCGCTTATCGAAACTGTGGCCAGCTCTTCGTTGTACAGCTCTTTGAGGCGTTCGATGCCGATCTCGTCGAGCAGGAAGCGAAGGCGGGCGCGGTGCCGGTTCTTGCGGTTGCCGTGCTTGTCGAAGACGCGTTTGAGGGCTTCAGCAACTCGCGGGGCGTCGGTCGCCGGGATGAACTCGTCCAGGAGTTGACCGACGCGGCTGTGTGCTCCGAGACCACCGCCTGCGTACACCGCGAAGCCTTCGATGCCGTGACGCTCGCGGCTAATGAACCCGAGATCGTTGATGGTCGCCCCGGCGCAATCGTCGGGGCAGCCCGAAAACGCGATCTTGTACTTGCGCGGCAGCTGGAACGACAGGGGATCCGGCAGAAGCGCTTCGGTTGTCGCGAAGACGTGCGGGGTGACGTCGAATAGCTCTTTTGGGCAGACTCCTGCTTGATAGCATGCGGCAATATTGCGTACCGTGTTGCCCCCGCCGCCCTTTGTTGCCAGACCGGCATCGGTCAATGCCACCACCGCAGGATGGATGCCTGCCAGTGTAACGCCGTGGATTTGCAGGTCTTGGCGGCTGGTGAGGTGCAGGGTTTTATCGCCGTAGCGCCGAGCCACATCGGCGGCGTCGCGCATTTGCTGGGCGGTGAGGATACCAGCTGGTAGCCTTGCCCGCAACATGAATGTGCCGTTTTCCCGCTGCTCGTAGACGCCCTGAGGAACGCGGAACGCCTGGAACCTGGCGGCGGTGATATCGCCAGCGGCGAACTGGTCGCTCACTGACTTGAGTTCGGCCAGATCGGAGTCGATAGACGCGGGGAGACGGTACAGAGTGTTGCTGGACATGGCGCGATGATCCTTCACGGTTTTACTGGGGTTCGAAGCCGGTGGCGATAATTCCATAGTAAGTAGATAGGTATAAGTGATTATAGGCTGCAGCCCGACTGCCGTCAATGGTTGTGGAGGTGTATGGGAGTATATTCCGTCTTTGGGAGGACTGACCTAGCCCGGGAGGCGTTCTATGCGAAGCTAGTCTTGTATCACGTCTATGCTTTGCTAAGGTTAATGGCCTGTGACGGCCCGGCGACTAAAGGCGCGGCTGGGAAAAGCGGATCGGCGGCCTTCGCCGACTAGGAAGTGAGACGCGGTAGTGTCAATAGCGGCCTCATAGCGCCCGCAGCGGCGCAATCAGTTGCACCTCGCAGCGCCTTCACTCCCGGAGTATCCGGTAAACGGAGAGTTTGTCACATTTGGATATGTGATACAGGACAAGCCGAAGTAGGAAGGGGGACAGGAGAGGATTTTGCGTTGCGTTGCGCGCAACGCGATTCGTTTTTTTTCGCAACGGGTTGAGCGTGGTGGCGTTGAAAACGCGCAAAATTTTACGAATACGGGGTGCAAAAAGCTACTCCAGACGCAAAATTGTAATTTAGATTACGCTTTTGCGTAACTACCAGGACTTGGTCCATTTACGCAGCGTATGCGAGTTGCCTCGTGAGATGCGCGATCAAATTGGCGTTGAAACTTTTGTCATGTGGTGTGCAGCATGATGACTCAAGTTTCTGCGCGGCCCAGATTTTCATTCGTACGAGCGCGATGGCGTCGGCGAATGTTGCGCCTTGCTTGTCATACCATGGGGTCGCCGACGGCGAGGCTGCCTGTTTGAGCAAATGCGGTTGAGCGATCAAG
>DASXUY010000066.1:0-2899 GCA_036504535.1 Capsulimonadaceae bacterium | reverse complement strand
GTCAATCAAATACATCTGCCGCCCGGCGCCGCCGTGTGCCGAATCGATCACCACCTTGCGCCCGTCCGGTGAGAAGCGCGGATGGGTATCGCAGCGCCATTCGCCCGCGTACTCTTTGGGCGCCAGGAAGCTGCCAAGCGGTACACGTTTCTCCGTGGCGATCTCGTATAGGTGAACACTCTGGTTGCTTCTGTTTCATCTGCTAAAGCGATTCTGCTAAACCTAAACCAGGCTGTCCCCGAAAACTCGCTGCTCGCCCGACTGGGCCTAAACTCGTGTCTCACGCGAGCGGACAAGCCGAGCTTGAGCTCCGGCTCACTGGCCGCAAGAATATAACAGGTCAGAAATGCTAAGAGCGCTGCGCTTACTGTCTTATAGCCACTGGGTGCGCGTTGCACCCGCTGTGGTTCTCACCGATGATCAGCGATGGGCGTCGGCCCGACTGGCGACCTGCAGACCTGTTCGGGCAAGCCAAGTCGAGTGAGCCAAGGCTATATTCTCAGCTTGGGCCGCGCATCAGGATCTGGAGATCGCCGCGAAACTGGTAATTGGCTTCCCGAAGGCAGCGCCGTCGCGAAAGCGCCTGAAGAAGGGGTTGGCCGGACCGGAAGAGGATGCTCCGCGCCGTCGGCGCACACCGAGCATCCCCAAAGCGGTCAAGGATCAAATCGTCAAAATGGAGTAGCATGGCGAGCCGCACAAAGCCACCCGTTGGTCGACACGCACTTTCGCTGCCGAAGCAGGTTTTAAAGCAGCGTATGGCGACTGAGGCGGCGACACGGATTGAAGCTGCATTTGATCGACACGTCCCAGGAATTCAATGCGGCAGGAGACCCTACGGCACAGAGCAGCACATGCCGCCAGTGGTCGCCCACGCGTAGTTACTGTTGGTGTCCCTCGATACAGTGATGCTGGAGACGGTCGTGCAGCCTGGATAGGCGGCGCACCAACCTTCGCTGTAGAACCAGTTGCACCAAACTTCTTCTTTGGTGCCCGGCACCCAGTAACCCTGATTGCCTCCAGCGCCCCAACACATATAGAGCGATGGATTGGGGCAGTCTGTGCAATCCACGTAGCTAAGGCCGATATATTGCGGCAGCGCGAGTGCGCCCGACATGAGTAGCAGAATGGCAACATTCAACATTCGCATTGAGGGTCTCCGTGGGTTTTATTCCGAATTGTTCCCAATTGAGTCTAGAGCTTGAAAGTATAAACCGAGCCGTTGACCGAACACAGAATCAGGTATCCGTCCTTCACAGCGATTTTGTGGACACTCGCGTCGCCTCCAGTCACACAACGATAGCGTGCTGTCGGGACACCCTTGCTGTCAAGTCGGACGACCGTCGGACCGGACGGGACGTGATACGGATAAATGAGCAGGTAAAGTCCCATCCCGTCGGATACAGCATCCATCACAGCCAAGGGGGTCCCGAATGGCGCCTCACCAGGGCGGGCCGTTGCTGCCGCAGACGCTTGTGCCGTGGCAATCCGCTTGAGGGAATCAGCGATTTCGGGAACGTCGGGCTTCACCAAAGAGAGAGTGCCCGCCTGAATATCGTTGAGTAGTATCCCAACAGTCGCGCGGTCCACTACGGCGAGGGTTCGATTTCCCACGATAAGAGGAATCGTGCCCGGCCGAGCCCAAGAGGAGTATTTTTGTGCCGTAGTTC
Organism: Capsulimonadaceae bacterium; assembly: GCA_036504535.1. Classification (GTDB taxonomy): domain Bacteria; phylum Armatimonadota; class Armatimonadia; order Armatimonadales; family Capsulimonadaceae; genus JARLGU01. Next base: position 1,229 of record DASXUY010000066.1, on the reverse strand, counting down.
CGTCATATCGCGTGATCGTGCCATCAGGGCAAACCGTAGCCGCCTTACCCTCAATTGTCACCAACCCCTCGGCTGTGTAGCATCCGACGCTGACCGATTGCAGACGTTCGCCGGTTACCGAAAACTCCGTCAAGGTCCGCTGCGTCTTTGTGACTAAGACCGTCGCTGCTCCTCGAGCAGTGCCCGTTAACCCCACCAGGCGAGTGTCAGGTGGGATCGTTGCGACAATTCGAGCGTTTCCAGAAATATCGCTTTTGACGAGCAGGCGACCCGACGTGGCGACCGCAGGTTCCAGAATGAACCAGATGCCATCCGAGCCAGCCCGCATGTCCCGGACTTTCATGCGAGATTCGTCTAGTCCAAGGGATCTGGAGACAAAAAACTTCTGATTTGGCAAGAGTTCCTGTAATTCGGCTCCCAATCCCACCGGTGCGAGGAGCATAATGAGGGATAAACCGCCATTCGAAACTGTAGTGGGAAAGGTATGCATAGGTGAACTGTACTCCCCGCCCGACGAGGAGTCAATGGCTAAGCGTCTGCAGGAACATTAAGTTCCGCATTCTGGGCGAGGCGAGATGGTGTAGGTCCATTCGCTATGGAAACTGTCGGGGAGCAGTTGGAGGGCGGCAAATTCCTGCTTGCTGACTTTGACCCCTTTCGGTTAGTTGCTCGTGCCGAGTTGGCTTCGAACCCCAAGGCCGGTTCTCGTTGTTGTCGCGGCGATCAGGATGACGATGACTTCAGGACTTACGAGCGGTTTGTCGCGCCAGTTCTCCGTAATAAATGAGAACAGAACAGGTTGGAAAGGCTCTTAGAGTGCTGCACTTATAATCGTATAGCCACTTGTCCGCATCATGAGCACGGAGTGCCGCCAAGCGAGAACAACGCCACTATCAAGACCACAACCATCGATCAGCAGGCAGTCAGACGGACTGCTGCCCGATAGGGTGAGTATCAGTTTGACCACATGCAGGCGACGCCCAATCAATTCGCCAGGTTAACGCAGTACTCCGGGCATTTGTGACTACGATGCCCGCTCCACGCGCAGCCTGACGCCGAACAGATCAGCTGCCTTGATCTGCCCGCAGCGGCGCTACCCGGCCAGCACACTCTCCAGGTCAATCAAATACATCTGCCGCCCGGCGCCGCCGTGTGCCGAATCGATCACCACCTTGCGCCCGTCCGGTGAGAAGCGCGGATGGGTATCGCAGCGCCATTCGCCCGCGTAC
>DASXUY010000065.1:0-25940 GCA_036504535.1 Capsulimonadaceae bacterium | reverse complement strand
TCGTGCTCGTTATTAGAACGTGCGTTCTAATAACGAGCACGAAGAGCCCCTACTCTTAACCGCTCCACAACCTCAACTCTTTGTATAGTGCACCTACTTTATCGCCACACCGCCGGCTCTGCGGCGATAAAGGTCCAGGGACACCCTGGCGCTCCCCGCGTAGGGGCCAGCGGAGCGATTCCCCTATTCCTAGCAGCCGACTACAGCCGCAACGCCTCACGCCGCAGCAGTGCCAGCGCAGACTGCGACGCACGCAACATGGTCATGGTGCGCTCGCCGGTGTAATCGTGGCGCTCGATGTGCGTTTCGGTGGCGGTAGCGACTCCAATGTAGACCAGCCCCACGGGTTTTTCGGCCGTTCCACCCGTAGGTCCAGCAATCCCCGTAATGGCCACGCCGAACGTTGCGCCATAGCGCGCTCGCACGTTTTCGGCCATTTGCCGGCAGGTTTGTTCGCTTACCGCTCCAAACTCGTTGAGAATGAGTGGGTCAACGTCCAGTAGTTCAGTTTTCGTTTCGTTGGCATAAGCGACGATGCCTGTGTGAAACACATCAGACGCCCCGGAGATCGTCGCTATCCGATGCGCGACAAGGCCGCCAGTGCAGGATTCAGCTGTGGCAACCGTAGCTCTCTTGCTTTTGAGGAGCGTGACAACCGCAAACTCGAGGGTTTCGTCGTCAATTCCGTATATTGCGTCGCCAAGCCGTGCTCTCAGAGAGGCTTCCCGTGGCGCAATCAGCGATTCGGCATCCGCCTCGCTAGTTGCGCTTGCGGTTATGCGCAAGTGGCACTCGCCGGGCTTTGCGAGCGGAGCAACCGACGGATTTTCCGACAGAAGAAGATCGCGGGTCAACTCTTCGACCTGATGCTCACCAATACCCGTGATCCTGAGGACGCGGGAAAGAATTACTTTACGTTCACCACTCACAAGTTGACCCAAGTAGGGAACCACAGACTGTTCAAGCATCGGGATGAGCTCATTGGGCGGCCCAGGGAGACAGATTCCGATTTTTCCATCTTTTTCGACAATAACGCCGGGTGCGGTCCCGTTGGGGTTTGGGACCCCGCGACCATCGGTATCTTTGGGTAGCAACGCTTGTTTGAAGAAGTTCGGCGAGGCGGTCATACCACGCGCCGCAAGGAGGTTGTCGAGTTTCTCCCGGCTCGGTCCGTGCTCGACGAGACTTGCTCCCATCACATCGCACACGACCTCCTTGGTGAGATCATCCATGGTCGGACCCAGCCCGCCGATGGTGATCACCAGGTCAGACCGCGAAAGAGCAAGCGAGACCGCCTCTCGAATCCGTCCTTCGTTATCGCCGACCGTTGTGCGATAATAGAGCGCGACACCAAGGGATGATAGCGCTTTGGCGATCGCGACAGCGTCTGTGTCTACAATCTGCCCCAGTAGCAATTCAGTTCCAACGGATATGGTTTCAGCTATCATAGGATTTGGCCTTTAGCTTCAGGTTCGAGGCTAACTCAAACGGAAAATCATGCGAGTTCGTGTTCTCACTTACAACATTCGGCATGGATTGGGATCCGACGGTCTACAGAGTCTGGCTCGGATACGCGATGTTATTGCCACTTCTGGGGCTGATATCGTTTGTCTGCAAGAGGTGTATTCCGGATTTGGATCGAAACCAAACGCTCGACAGGCAACGTGGCTGGCTGAACAAACCGGCTTTCACGTTGCCTACGCCGACAACTGGCGGCTCTGGCCGTTCCGGGGCATGGGAAACGCAATTTTAACACGCGGTGCCGATTATTCCACGTGGAATAATCGGCTGCCGTCGATCCGGGAGCCGCGCGGCCTTCTCCAAATCCAAATCGGCGAGCAACTCGCTCCAATAACCGTGCTTGCGACACATTGGGGGCTACACGCAACCGAAAGACTCAAGCAATCTCAGCGATGTGCTGAAGTTGTTCTCAGCCTGGCAACACCCGTAATCTTCTGCGGGGACTTGAACGTAACCCCAGACGCACCCGAAATTGCAAGCCTCATCGAGGTGAGCGGGCTGACCGATACGTGGCCCGGCGGACCACCGACTTACGCCGTTTCAGAGCCCACGGCACGCATCGACTATGTGCTAACCAGTCGGCATTGGAACGTGATCCACCGAGAACGGATCCAGACGCATGCCTCCGATCATTTCCCTGTGCTCGTCGAACTCGAACTAGGAGACCTAGGCGACCCTAGCGCCTCAGGAGGCGATCCACTATAGCATCAAGCTCATCCTTGTCGTAGAAACTGATCTCTATCGAGCCACGTTCGCCCTTATCGAAGCGAATCCTTGTCTTTGCCCCGAGTGCGAGCGAAAGATCCTCTTCCAACGCCTTCTGATGGATCAGTGTCGTATCGTCTTTTTCTATTCCACGTGGAATAAAATCCTTGGGCGCGTTACGTATTGCTGTTGCTCGTCGCTCCGTTTCGCGCACATTAAGCTTCTTATCCACGACCTCTCGCCACAAGCGAACACGCTCCGCCTCACCGTCCACCGCCAAGATTGCCTTACCGTGCCCCTCAGTGATCTCCGTTCGTGCGATACTATCGACCACGGCCTCGGGGAGGTTCAATAGGCGCAAGGCATTTGCAATAGTGGGTTGAGGTTTGCCCACTTCACGCGCGACCTCTGTCTGCGTTAGGCTGAACTCGTCTTGCAAGCGCTTATAAGCCTTTGCTGACTCTATAGGGTTGAGGTTTTCCCGCTGAATGTTCTCAATCAAGGCTAATGCAAGCGCTGATTGGTCGTCGAGATCGCGTATCACAGCGGGGATCTCTTTTAGGCCCGCTGCCGTAGCAGCGCGGAAGCGACGCTCTCCAGCGACCAGTTCCCAGGTGTTGCCCTTTTTCGGGCGGACCACGATAGGCTGCAAAACACCGTGCTGTCGGATGGAATCTGTCAGGTCTGCGAGTTCATCCGGCGTGAATGTCTCGCGTGGTTGGTACGGGTTAAGCGCGATCTTGTTCAGCTGAACATAACGCATACCCTCAATCGGCTCATCATCCTCTTTAGCTGGCGCAGCCGCTATCGGGGCTGTTACAGGGACAGGTCGCTCGCCGCCAGGGATCAAACTCGAAAGACCACGGCCCAATACACGCTTAGGTGCCTTATCGTCGCTCATAATTTAGTGATAACCTCCTGGGCAAGCTGACTGTAAGCAGTCGCGCCCTTCGATTTCGGATCGTAAACACCTATCGGTTGGCCAAAGCTCGGCGCCTCACTGAGGCGGACATTGCGCGGGATCAACGTTTCCGCCACCTTGTCGCCGAAAAACTCACGAACATCGGCAATCACTTGCTGCGACAAGTTAGTTCGATAGTCCTGCATCGTCAGGACAACCAGGTCAATCGCAAGCGATGGGTTCAGGTTCTCACGGATACGATCTACAACACTTAGTAGCAGGCTGATGCCTTCCAACGCATAGTATTCGCATTGAATCGGGATCAACAGACCATCGGCAGCGGTCAAAATATTGATAGTGATGAGGCCGAGCGAGGGTGGGGCGTCTATAAATATATAGTCGTAATCGTCCTGAATGCTTTTAAAAGCTTTCTTCAGCACCGATTCTCTCGCGAAGTTCTGTTCGGTGTAAAGCACCATCTCAGCGCCGGAAAGGTCCAGGGTCGATGGCGCGAGATCGAAGCCTTTTATGCTGGCGACGTCCTTGTGGACAATATCTTTAAGCGGCACTCCTTCGACGAGCACATCGTACAACCCTGCCTCAATTGTCCCCTTGTCGATGCCCACTCCACTGGTGGCGTTGCTCTGCGGATCGCAGTCCACCAGCAGCACTCGCTTCCCAGCCGCCGCAAGATAACCGCTGAGATTCACGGCGGTCGTCGTCTTGCCAACGCCGCCCTTCTGATTCACTACCGCAATCGTGCGGCACGTATGCTTCTTTGCCATAAACAGAGTTTACCGGATGAAAGAGGCAAAACCTTACCTGCGGGCGATTGCTATTCGGTTAACTGACGATTCTATTTCAATATAAGAACATGCGTTCTATATTTTCGTTAGCATAGCCCATAAAGACCAACGCTGTCCCGAGCCGTCCACGGCGAAACTGGGGTCCAGCGACATGCTGGTAAAAACGCCAAAAACCCACGACATCTCATGTCGAGGGTTCGGGCCAAGTTCGTAAATCGGGATCCCCTGGTGACTAGCCCAGGGATCCCAATTTACTGAATGTTGTCAGCTGCATGACGTCGAAGCATCATTTCAGCAATGTCACCGCTGCTGACGTTGTACGTACCGGAATCGACCTTGCTCTTCAGCGACTGTACAAGATCATCACGGGTATCAGGAGAGCTGTTCACCGCAGACTTAGCGCGGCTGATCTCCTGGGCACGGGAAGAAAACGTTACGGTCGCCGCCGAGGTCTCGATCGAGCTTCCGCTGCCTGATTGGCCAGACCCCGAGGTGGAGGCGGGTGTTGAAACTCCGCGGACCGGACCAACGTTGGCGGCGAGATTTGATTGTTCTCCGGATATTCTCATGACAGGGTTGCTCCTTATCCCAAAACTTGTATAATGGAACACCCTTAACGCAGGCTAATCGCGGCGGCCTGGCCGTCTATGCTGCTCTTTAAGGGAGCGAACCGTAGACCCATCGGCTTTGCGTCCCAACGTTTCCGCTGGTTTGCCTTTATCCACCGCGAGACTATCTCTCGGTGGGGGAGTAAGATACGCTTCTCACGTTTCCTACTTCCACTCTCTATTGTCGGGCATCCAAAAAGGTTCTTTAGGGTAATGCAAAAAATTCAGTTAAGATTCTGTGAAGAACCTCTCAAAATAGGCGCATCCACAGACATCATATCATATATTCCCGTAGAATACAGAATCATACGCATGATTCGACGATTAACCAGCACCTTAACCAGTCTCGTCAAGCTGAACAAATGAAGTCACCCCGTCGTCCAAAAAGCATAATCAATTGGCGCCCTTTTTAAATTGGACCCGGTGCCCTGAGCCGTCTGGAAACTTGAAGTGAAATCAAAACTTGTCATCCTCGCCCTACTAGCCCTCAGCATCGCTGCGCACGCCGACACACCACCAGCGGCTACGTTTGTGGGCACGCATTATGAGGGCGTCGTGTCCGAATCCGATGACACAGACCAAACCGGCGCTATCACGACGCGATTTGGGCTCAAAACGCTGCCGTTCAAGGTGACAACCGACACGAAGATATGGAAGACGGTGCCATTGGGCATGCGCAACCTCGCCGTTGGTCAAAAGGTGATGGCAATAGGTAAGGAAGTCGGCCGCTTCGGGACCGAGTTCGACGTATACGTCATCGACGTCATTCCCGACCTACCACCCGCCAACTCAGCGCAATCACCCAAGTCCAAGGGCATCAACGCCGTAGTTCTCGGCACGATAGCGACAGTGGGCGACGATCTTACGCTCACCGACCGCGCAGGAGCAACCATCACGCTCCATGTCAAAGGCAATAAGGTGCTTGTCGGGCAAACGCTACCGGGCCAGTTCCGGGACATCGATGAGGGCCGGACCGTCAAGCTCGACGGGAAATACGACAACGGCACATTCATTGCCTCGCGGGTCGTGATCCAACCCGGACAGGGCCGCAAAGGCGGAGCCAAACCCGGCGCTAAATTGCCCCCGCTTGCCGTCACGGGCGAAACTGCCCTTGCCACAACGCCAATGAGCCCCTCTACCTCGTCGCCTTCTCCCACTGCTACGCCAGCCCCGCCCGCAAACAAACCCGCTCAGCCAAAGTTTAATGACGGCGATTTCGGAATATATGATCTATTTTAATCGGGTTCCATCCACTGCGACTCGCTTCCAATCCCCACTAGTTGCATAAGTGTACTGCCGCTTGCTTACGCGTCACCGATTTTGCCTAATTTTGAGCATCGACACGGGTACTATTTAAATGCGCAGAATCGGTGTCTGCGATTGCTCAGCAATGAGACCAGCTATCTTATGTCGACCGCTGCCTCCAGGCACAATTTTCGTCAACGGTAGCGAAATTCTCCTTAGAGGAGCGGCCTTCGTACCCTTAGCCATTGCTGGTGGCCCTCAAGCGTCGCGGCACATAACTCTATGGCGACACAACAAGAAATCGCGGATCGACTCAAAATCTCGCGGAGCCTAGTCGCGCAAGCGCTGAGTGGCACGCCGGGTGCTCGCGTGTCAGCGTCAACGCGCGATCGCATCCTCAAAGTCGCCGACGAGCTTGGCTACCGGCCTAACAACGCCGCCCGCGCACTCCGCACGGGCAAGACGCACACGGTAACGTTCTTCCAATCCACGTCGCCAGACTCTCAAAACCCGACCTACTACACCACCGCCGTCGACGGTTGCAGCAAAGGACTTGGCATCCTTGGCTACGAGCTCAAGGTAAGCTTGGCCGCAATGATGAGCGACCCGCTGCAAGTATTGTCGGACATCGGTGCCAGTCGCTCGTCCGATCTCGTGATCTTGTGGGGAGCGGAGGAGGATGTCGAGCGTCACGGTGAACTCCTGCAGCAGATTGGGGTCCCATTCGTCGTCAAAGGCAGGCATGAGGTTCGCCACCCTGACTGGCTCCAGATTGACTTCGACCACGAGGGCATGACACGTGACGCTCTGAGTCACCTTGCCGCTCTGGGCCACACACGCATTGCATATATTGGCTACGATACCGACGCTGCATTCGCCAGACTTCTCCTAGATGGCTATCGATCATCGCACGTCGAACTTCTAGGCAAAGAGCCCGATCCCCGTTTGATAGCCAGAGTAGATGCATCGCGCGCCGCTAGTGAAGCAGTAACCGATTCCTGGTTTCGGCTGCCGACGGACGAACAACCGACCGCAATCGTTATCGGGTCAAGTTCAAATTCATGGACTGGGACCGAAGTAGCACTGCACAAACACGGCCTGACAATCGGCGACACCCCGGGCCATATAGCCATCGCAGGTCTCGCTTCGAGGGGCTACTTTACACTGTTCGGATCCGGTAGATTCTTCCCCGCAAATGACCTCACGAAGCTTGGGGAGGAGATGATCGACCGCCTCGCAGCACCAGCGATGAGGGGCGAAACACCACCCAGCAATATCATCCGGCTTGTACCGGACTTTATGGCGTCGGAGTGCTTAAATCTACCCAATAGGGCCGCATCCTAGAGTTCGCCGTTCTGACAAGCCGCACGATGAAAAAAGCATTCACACTTATCGAACTCCTCATAGTCATCTCAATTATAGCCATCCTAGCAGCTATCCTCTTCCCCGTGTTCATGTCTGCCCGCGAGAAAGCCCGTCAATCGACCTGCGCCAGCAACGAAAAGCAGTTGGGTATCGCCTTCCTGCAGTATATCCAGGATTATGACGACATGTTCCCAACGAATATTGGCGCCAGCATTACTCCTAGCGGAACCGGATGGGCTGGAACAATCTATCCGTACGTCAAGTCAACGAGCGCGTTCATGTGCCCTGACGATAACAGCAAGTATCCTGACGCCGCATATAACGCGTACGGTAGCCAGGTCGTCTCCTACAGCTTCAATTCAAATGTCGGCGCGCCGCCTGGACCATATTCCATTGGCGGGGCCACGGCGAAAATGAGCCAAACGTCCAAAACCGTTATGCTTGCCGAAGTCGGACCGAACCCTGTGCAAGCGGGAAGCAATGTGAACGGTGGGATAGGGGGACGATGCACCATTACCGCTGGCGCCGAATCGGGGTCGTGGAAGTCGATGGCAGGCAACGGCCGCGACCTCACGGACGGAAACCGGCGCCCGGGTCTCGCGGCTTACGATACGGGCTACATGGGCGGAATAGCGGGCGCGGGGTCGCCCACAAACGCTGGCGTTAACATGACTACCGGGGCCGACGGTCGGCACCAAAGCGGCGCAAACTTCCTGCTGTGTGACGGCCACGTCAAGTTCCTGTCCGGCAGCAAGGTCTCCGTAGGCTACGTTTGCTTCGGCAATGTCGTGAATCCGACGCTTCGAACTACTCAGCAAGACTCGCAGAAGTGCAACAACACCAGTAGCGCGTTCGAGGCCGCCGGGACCGACGGAAACCTGCCCGATGGCACCCCAGCAAGCGTAACATTTTCGCCGATTTAGGCCAGCGAAGCTACCACGACGCCAGGATCTCGTCGGGGCTGACCGTAGCGACACCGACCTTTTTCACCGCCTCCGCGGCCGTGTGGTTCGCCAGGGTCACCGCCTCAAGCGCCGTCGCCCCAACCGCCAGAGCCAGCGTCAACGCGCTAATCACCGTGTCACCCGCCCCGGCCACGTCGTAAACCTCTACAGGACGCGCTGGGACATGCTGCGGGGCATCTGGTGAAGCAGCTGAGACCAATGTCAGCCCGTTCGAGCCGCGCGTAATTAGTATGTGCGCCGAGCCAGTCTCCGCAAGCAGCGCGCGCCCCGCCTCAAACACCTTCTCGTCACTGTCGAGCGGCTCATCGCCTGTCGCCTGCCGGGCCTCAAGCAGGTTGAGTGTCAGCACGGTCAACGCGCTTCCCGGGCCAATGGTCTTCGGCTTGAGGTTACCGGTGAGCGGGATATTCTTTTGTTTGGAAATGCGAACACACGCTTCGATCACTTCGGGGCTTACGACACCCTTGATGTAGTCCGATAAAATGATCGCATCCGCCGTCTCAGCCAGCTGATCCAGCACCGTCCCGATCTCAGCCGCCGTCTGAGCCGACACCGAGCCACGCTTCTCGTGATCCACGCGCACAACCTGCTGCGAATGAGCAATGATACGCGTCTTCCGCGTGGTGGGCCGGTCCGTCGCGGTCACCAACCCCACAGTGTCCGCCCCTTCGCCCTGCAACGCCTCTGCCAGCGTGCGTCCCGCCGCATCGTCGCCGATCACGCCCACCATCGCGCCTGTTGCTCCAAGGGCGCACAGGTTGTTCACCACGTTGGCGGCACCGCCGGGAACGCTCGAATACCGCTCCGCGTCGACAACCATCACTGGCGCTTCGGGCGAAATGCGGTTCACCTGGCCCCAGATGTACTCATCCAGCATAACATCCCCGACAACAATCACTCGTCGTCCCGGAAACTGTGAAAGAATCTCGCTTGCTCTCGTTTTGTTCATAGCACTACTATCTTGCAGGGTTGTTTCGCCGATACGTCAGCGTAATCGGGTTGGTATAAAGCATATCGTGCGGAAGTTCGCGCACCGGCATCCCGAGGATCGACGCCGCCGATGTCGACGGCAGCCGCACTTCTGCCCAGGACGTCGTATAATTCTGCCGCAAATACGCACAGAACGCCACCGCGGCCGGGTCATTCAACCGCAGCCGATCATGGTATTCGTATTCACTCAGCAGCACCAAATCTGGTTTGTCCCGCGCTAGCATATCCACGTTGAACGGTACGCTGTCATCAAACACCAGCCTTGATGGCACCTTCGTCTCGCTCGCAAATTTGCGCCACTGCCCCGGTCCCGGCAGCGTAAAATAGGGGTTCAGCGCTGGGGTCCAAAACCATGGCACCGTCGCGAAGCCAATCGTTGCCGGAGCCGGGTTCCGCGCGATAATGTCTGCCGCCGTCCGGTCTCGCGGGTCCACACCCGTCATTGGCCCAATCAGCCACGCCGTGATCGCCGCCATCGAGCCAAGGGTCGCGGCCACATACAGCGTTGACGTCACCCGCATCGTCAGCGCCGTCCGACCCCAGTCCACTACGAACCGCGCGCCCCACAACGCCAGCACGGGCAATATCGGCATCTCGTACCGCGCATAGCGAGACGCTGCGAACGAGATCAGTACAACATACGCCAACGTGAACAGCCCCAACAGCCCGTCGCCTCGCTCACGCCGCCATACCGCATAAACGACACCCATCAATGCCGCAATCAGCGCCAGCCATCCCATCCCCGCGCTCAGATTGTGCAAGACGATGTAAGAAAAACCCGGTCCCGTTTGCTGAAAATACAACTCGGGATGCAGATAGACGTGATCCTTCTCAAACGCCAGATCGGTTAGGAACCGCTCGCGCTCCAACACGGCACCGGGACAGGTCACCAAGAAGGTCACAAGCGCCACAACGCACGCAGACACCGTTGCAGCCGCAGCACGAGCCACATGCCGCATATCTCGTGTACCGTCAATCGTCACGCCCCACGCGCGAATATGACCGGCGACGAGCGGCGCGAAGATCACGAGCGCGCAGTTGTACTTCGTTGCCGTCGCAAGCCCCGCAAAAAGCCCGCTGACAATCAATGGCCACCAGCTCTGCTTCTCGCCATCGCGCATGGGGTGGGGGAGCGCGCGAACCGCAAACAGCAGCGACAGCGTTACCCAGAATGTCGCAGGCACGTCCACCGTCGCGAAATGCGAATGCTGAGCGTGCAGAGGCGTCAACGCCAGCGTCGCCGCAGCTAAGAGCCCCACCGCTGGCCCCCAGAGCCGCCTGCCGATCGCAAACGTTGCCCAAACGGTGCCCACACCCATAACCACCGTGATCCAACGCGCAATGAGCAACATGGACGCGAACGCTGCCGTATCCAGGCCGTGCTCACCATTAATCGGGCCAACCGCGTGGTACGCCGACGCTACCGACGACGCAAAGCTGATAATCTCCAGCTGAAGCGATCCGTAATTGTAGAAGTGCGGCAGAAAGCTGCCATGCACAACATCAAGCCCACCGAAGGCAGGCAGCGAGTGCATCAATACCACGCTCTCATCCGGATGGTATGAGAACGAATGCAGATCGTTCGGCAAGCCCCATTTTAGCCCCGCCACCCGCACCACCGCCGCGATCACGAGCACAACGGTGAGCAGCACCCCATGTCCGCGATCAAGCACGGTGGGATCGCCCTCGCTCTTCGGTTGTCGTTCAGCTGTGTTCATGTTTTCAGAGGCGCTCTTTGGCCGCGCGGCCACTTTTGGTCCTCGCTCCGCTCGTGCTATTGCAGCAAATTGATCTCTTAAATCCGAGCGTAGCGAGATATAAAAATGGCCGCGCGGCCAAAGAGCGCTTCCTAACTTATCCTAAGCGCGCCGCCACAGCAGCGAGTTGCCGCTGCTGCTTCTCAAGCTCGTTCAGGTTGGCGGCTTCGTCAGCACGCGATTTTGTGACGGCTTCTTCCGACGCCTTGCTGATGAAGTTCGGGTTGTTCAGTTTTCCCTGGACACTCGCCAACGATTTCTCGGTAGCTGCGATCTGCTTCTTGATCTTCGTCTGCAGTCCGGCAAGATCGATTGACGCAGAATCGGGCAGAAACATCTGGACGTTGGCAGATACAGGCAGCCAGAAGCCAGTCGCCCCTCCTTCGATTTGCTCTTGCCCCACATTTGCAAGGGCCAAACGCGGATCAAATGCTTTGAGGATTGAGGAGACGCTCGCAGCATCCACGTCCTCATTAATCTGCAACAACTGCTGCTCCTGGATCGGAACACCAAGCTCTTGATGCGCCGCACGGATCTCCCGCAAGTAGCGCTGGGGTGCGTTCAGCCCCTCTTCAGCAGCGGGATCCACAAGCGCCTCGTTGACGGTTGGCCACAACGTGTACATCACGGTGTCGCCGTCGTGCGGCAGAGCATGCCAGATCTCTTCTGTAAGATACGGCATGAACGGGTGGGCGAGACGCAGGAAAGTCTCAAGCACATGCCACAACACGAGTTGCACACGTGCCTTGGCCGCCGCGTCGTCGCCACGCTGCACACTCTTGCTCCACTCGACAAACACGTCGCAGTAGTCGTCCCAGAAAAACCCGCGTAACGCTTCGCACGCCACATCGAGGTCATATGACGCCAGGCTGCTCGAAACCGTCGCCACAGTCGCCTGCAGCTTGCTCAGGATAGCGCGCTCGGGCACCGTGTATGCTTCATTCGCGCCGACACGCTGCGTGATGTCGAGCCCGTCATCGAGGTTCATGTTCACAAACCGGGCAGCATTCCAGATCTTGGTACAGAAGTTGCGCGCTTCCGGAATCCGGTCTTCGCTGAAGCGAATATCCTGGCCCTTCGATGCAAGTCGCATGAGCGAGAAGCGCAACGCATCCGCGCCATACTTATCGATCATCTCCAGCGGGTCAATCCCATTGCCAAGGCTCTTGGACATTCGCCGCCCCTGCTTGTCGAGCACAGTGGCGTAAATGTAGACATCGTCAAACGGCTTCTGCCCGGTAAACTCGATACCGGTCATGATCATGCGGGCGACCCACAGGAACAGAATCTCGCGGGCCGTTGTGAGCACATTCGTCGGGTAGAACTCGCGAAGGTCTTCGGTGTCGTTCGGCCAGCCCAGCGTCGCAAACGGCCACAAGGCCGACGAGAACCATGTGTCGAGCACATCGTCGTCCTGCCGCAACGACTCGGGAGAGACTCCCAGCCGCGCGGCCGCACCTTCACGGGTCTTAGCCGCCGTGAACTTGCCGTCGTGAGCGTAATAGATGGGGATTCGGTGCCCCCACCATAGCTGTCGAGAGATACACCAGTCCTTGATATTCTCCAGCCAGTCCACACTGATTCGCTTGTAGCGATCCGGTACGAATTTGATCTCTTCGCTCTCGATAGCAGCGATAGCGTTCGCGATCATGGTTGTGCCAGCCATACGGGCAAACCACTGCTCGGAGAGAAGCGGCTCGATTATCGTGTGGCAGCGTTCGCACGTGCCCACCGAATGCTTGTAGTCTTCGATCTGGACCAGGTTGCCGCTGGCCTCAAGGTCCTCGACCACCGCCTCGCGGCACTCTTCGCGCGTTAGGCCCGCGTATTTATCGCCCGCTTCCGCAGTCATCTTGCCGCTTTCGCCGATCACAACCATCATCGGAAGCCCATGACGCTTCCCGGCTTCATAATCGTTGAGGTCGTGCGCGGGAGTCACCTTCACCGCGCCGGTGCCGAACTCCATGGATGCGTACGAGTCGAAGATCAGCGGAATACGCCTGTCAGTAAGCGGCAGCAGTAGCTCGCGGCCCGCCATTCCCGCATAGCGCGGGTCGTCCGGGTTCACCGCCACCGCAGTATCGCCGAGCATTGTCTCCGGACGCGTCGTCGCCACCGTTACCGAGCCATTGCCATCCGCGAAATCGTAGCGGATATGCCACAGGTGCGAATCGCGCTCCACGTACTCAACTTCGATATCCGACAAAGCCGTCGCGCACCGAGGGCACCAGTTAATGACGCGGGCGCCTCGATAGATCATGCCAGCATCAAACATGCGCACAAACTCTTCGAGGATGGCGTCCACATAGTCGTCGTCCATCGTGAAACGCTCGCGGTCCCAGTCGAACGCGCATCCGAGGCCCTGCATCTGGCTGATAATTCGCTCACCGAACCGCTTCTTCCAGATCCACACACGCTCCAGAAACTTCTCGCGACCAAGATCGTGCCTGGTGAGCCCTTCCTGCGCGATCTCCTTCTCGACAACGTTCTGCGTTGCGATTCCCGCGTGGTCCACACCAGGAAGGATCAGCACCTTCTTGCCCAACTGTCTCTGCCAGCGTCCAAGAGCGTCCTGGATCGTGTAGCACACCGCATGCCCCATATGAAGGCTGCCGGTGACATTTGGCGGCGGGATGGTGATGGTGTACGTGCCGTTCGGGCTAGGAGCCGACTCCGGCTTGAAATACTTGGCGTCGCGCCACTGCGCATACCATCGAGCTTCGGTTGTTTTGGGGTCGTATTTGCTTTCCATATTCGTGCTTCCTCGCCTTAGAAAACTAATAAGCGCTCGCCGTAAGGCGTGCAGTTCTTACAAACTCTTTCTCCTCCCTTTAGGGAGGAAGGGGCCCGCGAAGCGGGAAGGTAGGTCTATTCGCCGCTGTAGGCGGTCTGCTCATATTCCACGTGGAACAACCACAAAACCCCGGCGTCCACGCACGAAACGCCGACATCGTAGTCGTAATCTCATGCAAGGACGCCGGGGTTCTAAAGACCCAGCGCGGTACCACCTTGCTTCCGGTTCTGCACCCATCTACTCCCTTCCCATATCTTAGGAGAAGGGCTAGGGATGAGGTTCTTCACCGGCGCTCATCAATTCGTGGCTCAAGGGCGACATTCGGCACGCGTCCGACGGAGGTTCTCAGCTGCCCCTCCTCTCTAGCGGACGGTTCCGCGCGCCTACTCTTCCCTATCACAGCCTATACGGTGTCATTATACCGCGCACGTCAATACGCCTCACGCACGCGTCGCGTACGTGAGGCCCTGGCGGCCACAGCCATCCTAAAATTCCAAAAACAACAAGCCGCGCCACAGTTTTATTGCTTTTCATGCTAGAATTAGCGGATATACCGTAATCCTCTGTCATACAAGTAAGAACTACGCGTATAAAAGACCCATTCCACAAGTTGGCCAGCTCAACGCTGGTAGCATTCGCGGAAGGAGACACACAATGAGTAATTGCTTCTATCATGACACCGCGCCAGCATCGGGCACGTGTGTCCAATGCGGCCTCCCAATCTGCGCCGCATGCACCACCAGCGTCGGCGTCAAGACCGCCTGCCCAAGCTGTCTGCCAGCCGTTAAGGCGCGAGTAGAGCAGGCGCAGCCAGTAGCAGCAGGGGCCGCACCATCACCACAAACCTGGTCACCTGACCCGCCCCAAATTTACCAACCCGGCGCTCCGGCAGTTGAGGCACCGTCTTACAAGAGTGGCGTCGACTCGAGCTTCGTTGGTCAGACTGCCGCTGGCCT
Organism: Capsulimonadaceae bacterium; assembly: GCA_036504535.1. Lineage (GTDB taxonomy): Bacteria > Armatimonadota > Armatimonadia > Armatimonadales > Capsulimonadaceae > JARLGU01. The sequence continues at coordinate 11,327 of DASXUY010000065.1, read as the reverse complement.
CGGTCTTGGGCTGGTACTGGGCATCATTTGCTCAATTATCGTCTTCAAGCTGCTCTTCTTCGCCCACTTCGGCCTCTCATACCTCTATGTCGTCATCGGCTACGGTGTCGGCTTCGGTATTCACAAGGTCACCGGGCGCGGTGGCACAGCGCTGGGCATTATGGGCGTTCTCGTGATGGTAGTAAGTCTCTTCGCTGGGCATCTTTCGTACGCAGCCGATGTGCTAAACGCCGCACGAGCGGAGGATGCGTCAATTCCCGCCAGCTTGACCGCGTTCGATGTGTTTCGTGAAACCCTAGGCAGCTTCGGGTTTATGCACTGGGTGTGCGTTGCAATCGGTCTTGGTGCATGCTACCGGGCTATTGAAGCTCAGGACGCAGCGTAAACTTAACACCATCACCTATTGATAGCGCCTCTCGCCGACTACTCCGTCGGCGAGAGGCGTTTCTTTTGCTAACAACTACACCGCTCTGACAACAAGCGCGCAAATATGTGTCAGTTATTGCGCGCTCAATCCGCTGATATCGCGGTGCCTAACTGCTAAAACAAATGCCTCTTAATCGAAAGCGATTATCACTCCTCGCCACCCTTTCACAAAAAGGGCCCTGGCGGCCAGAGCCATCCTAAAACCAAATATTCCTGCCAACAAAAGAATCAGCTTGACAACAACCGTATACCGTGATACTATACGGATGTTATACGGGTGTATATCGCTCGAACCGTCAAGCAATGCCATTGGAGACCAAACAACCAAAGAAGACCACCTCGCCCACCACAGCGGCGCGGCCCGCCTATCGCGAGATTGCCGATGCGTTGCGTAGCCAGATCGCGGCGGGACGATTGACGCCGGGGACGCTCCTCCCAAGCCACCGGCGCATGGCAGCAGAACATGGCGTGGCAATCGGCACCGTGCAGCAAGCGGTGAATATCCTCGTTACCGAAGGCGTGTTGGTCACCGAAGCCAATCGCGGCCTTTTCGTCGCGACCAGCGGCGTCGAACGCTCACGCGACGCAGCGCGCGTGCTTCCCCCTATGGCCGATATCGCCATCCGAGGCGCCCACATCGGCGTGATCTCCCCAATGGCCTATGCCTGGCCAGACGCTACCGAATATACGGAAAGCGACCACGAGGACGATCTCGATGTCCGCCGCCAGATCATCCATCCGCTTGAACGTGCTCTCGGTGAGCGGGGCGGGTCAACAACCTTTCACGATATTGGCGGTCTCAAATCCGAATTTCCCGTTAAGTTTCGCGAAGCATACGCAAGCCTCATGGCCGACAATGTCGATGGCATTGTCCTCGTGTACGTTCACGACCAGTACATTATCGACTACGTGCTTCCCGCTATGGAAAAATCATCGGTGCCTGTGGTTCTTGTGAACGCGGAAGAATCCAACGTTCCGCTTCCCCGAATTTCGACCGACAACCGCGCCGCAGGCTATCGTGCCGCCCAGCACCTGCTTTCGCAGGGATGCGAAAATCTGATATTCTTCGCTACATTCGAGTCCGTGTGGGGCAATGCTCGCCTTGCGGGCGCTCGGGACGCCATCCGTCTGGCTGGACGACCAGCAGACTGCCTCACCGTTCACATCGCACCGCTAGCCATAAGTGACATTCCGCGGCACCGCCGCCAGGACAATATCGCGCGGGAGTTTGCGGCGACGATCTTCGATCCCAGCATCCAGCGTGCCGGCGTGATAGCGCACAACGATTTTGCCGCTATCGGCTACATGGACACAGCTGGAAAGCAGGGTCTCTCCAGCGGCAGCGACTATCTCATCGTCGGATTTGACGACATCCGGCTCTCACGCCAGAGCGGCCTCTCAACCCTACATCCACCACTGGCGGACATGGGGGCCGAAGCTGCAAAACTCTTGGTCGAATCGCTCTCGACAGGCGATCGTACCAGTAAGCGCATTTTGCTAAATTCACACCTTGTTATCCGCGACTCTTCGCGGAAACGGTTTATCGACAGAGGTTAACCAATCATGAAAATACGACGTCAAGGCTTCACTTTAATCGAGTTGCTCGTAGTTATAGCTATTATCGCGATATTAGCAGCTATTTTATTCCCCGTATTCGCGAAGGCGCGCGACAAAGCGCGGCAAACCACCTGTTCAAGCAACATGAAGCAGATGGGCCTCGCGCTCATGCAGTATGTCGGCGACTACGACGAGTGCTTCCCGGCACAGAGAATGGGAACTGCTAGCAATGCGCCAACATGGCGGCAGATCATACATCCGTATATAAAGAGCACGGAAGTTCAGACCTGCCCATCAAACACGAGTAATCAATACGTCGTATCGCTTGCCACTGGAGCCTATCCCGCGACGACAATCTCCTACGCCGCCAGTTCCAATCAGCAGGGGCTCAGTACCGTTAGCCCATTCCGAACCTGGTCCCCGTTCACCGACCCGGGATACACTCCTGGCGTCATTTCGGTGTCAACGATTGTCGCCCCCTCCGAGCTTATCGGCGTTGTCGAAAGCGTCGCGAGCCGAATAGGGTTTGACCTTGCGGACGCTGGCTACAACGCCGGAAACGCAGGGTGTGCTGTTCCAGCTGGCGGTAATCCGTCACCACCAAACAGCTGCCTGTTCTCTAACCACTCAACAATGGCTAACTACCTGTTCTGCGACGGCCACGTGAAGGCGCTGGTGCCCAGCAAGACGCAAGGATATTGGAACTACGACAACACAGACTTGAGCGTTCATTACGGCTACAACAGCTGGCAGACGGCATTGAGTTGTCTGCGCAATGCTTACGGCCTCAACCTGTAGGGCGACCACCGGCTCAAATCTACCCTGCATCGCCGATGCCAACCGCTCCCCGCGACCGGCATCGGCACCCACTAAGGCCCGTTTCACCAGCCTCGTCTACGCATATACCACCATGAACACAAAGCACGTCCTCTCAACCGTCGCAGCTCTAGCGATATCCCTCGTTGCCGCCACGCCCGCCCTTGCTGGCGGCATCCACACGCTCACATTGAAGTCGATACCGAGCACCGATACGGCCATCAAGGTTGATGGCAGCCTGTCGGATTGGCCGGCGACCGCAGTGGCGTCTCAGTTTTTGCCTATAGAGGTCGGTATCGAGAGCAGCGCATCCGACGCGGCAAAGAAACTCCGCGCTAACTCGCACAATGCCGCAGTACGCGCTTGCTACGACAGCGTCGCGCTCTATATCGCAGTCGAGCAGCGGGGAGCCCCAGGCACGCCGCTGCCTCCCGTCGCGCTAAGCGTGCTGACCGACCGCATGGCGCACGTCCGAATCGCGGCCAAGGCTGGCGGCAATTGCGACGTTGCCATCGGCTACGATACTACTTCGCCAGTGCCTGCCCCCACCGCCAGCGCAGAGCTTGTCATGGGCGCGGATCGCAAAACGGCCGTCGACGAGATACGCATCCCTTGGAAGCTGCTCACGAAGGCTGGGGCGCTTCCCACAAACCGCAAAGTCCGCTTGAGCGTTGACCTGGTGTGGCCCGACCTAACCCCAGCCGCAGTCGCCGCGCTTCCGCTCACAGTGCTGCATCCGTCGACGTTTACCGCACTCAGTTTCCTGACGGCCCCGGGACAGGCCATCAACCCGAGTGGCTATCTGCCGAACCCCAGCCAGTGGGGACAGATCGCGTTCTCCGCCGATTCCAAACCGAACACTGTCAGCGAGACGGTCACCGAAACCCGAGCCACGGTGCTGAACGCCGCCAAAGCCGCCGCAAAGCCTGCCATCGACGGGGACCTCGCCGACTGGCCCGCCGCATCGTTCGCTACCGCCGCCTTCATGCCCGGCTACCTCGGCGACCGCTACAGCGCAAAGCTTGCGACCCAGTGGGACGGCGACTATCTCTACGTCGCAGCGCGTGTCAAGACCGCACTCCCGATCAGCAATCCGCAGAACGAGAACACGAAAGCCGGTTACTGGGGCGGCGACTGCATCCAGATTCGCCTCAACAACGGCGCCCACACCGCCAACCTCTGCGCCTGGTACGATTCGGTCAATGGCAAAGCCGCGCTAACCGCAGACGGCAAAGACCTAACAAACAGCTTCCTGCTCAAGCAGAGTGGCGCGGAAGCGTTCAAGCTCGACCCCGCCCGCCACGAATACACCCAGGAGATCGCCATACCCTGGAAGGCTCTTGGCTGGGTCGCCCCCGAAGCTGGCCAAACCCGACAGGCAACATTCCAAATCTGGTGGGCAGGTCTCAACCCCGAATACACCGCACTGATTGACGCCTCCCTCGAAGAGCATCCAGCGCTGGCCTACACGTACACAATGCCTGCCGAAGGCAACGTCACCGTCGGCATCTTCGACAACTCCGGTCGCCTGCTGCGGTGGCTCACGCGAAGCGCTCACCGACGCGCAGGCAAGGTCACCGAATACTGGGACGGGCTTGACCAATACGGCCAGCAAATCCCCGCAGGCATATACACCGTCAAAGCCATTACCATGCCGCCGCTGGGTGTCGAGCACAAGATCACCGTCGGCAACCCGGGCACGCCTCAATGGCCCACTCCCGAAGGAACCGGCGACTGGATCGGGGATGAATCCTCCCCACAAGGCTGCGCAACCGACGGCGACTGGGTCTATCTCGCGTCGCCGTGCGCCGAAAACGGCTGGAGCATCATCGGCGTCGACGGCACAGGCCAACGCCGCTGGGGCTTCAAAACCGGCATCGAGCCACGCTGCGTCGTACTCAGCGTCAGCGGAAGCTACCTTTACGCGCTCTACTCCGGCCCCGAAAAGACGGACAGCGGCCGGTTCTATAACGGACACAACGCCCAGGGCCGCGCCGTCCTCATCTGCCTCGACAAGCGCACCGGCAAGCTGGCAACATTCAGCACCGCGCACCCTGAGCTCCAGATCGGCACCTGGCCGTACCGCGAGGACGTTCACTGGCTGTGGGATCTGCGCACGAACAGCTCATATAGCGCCGCCACCTATGCTGGCCAGCCGCGCTACTTCTCCAAGGACATCGGCGAAACCGAGAATGCGATCGGCATCGCCGCGAGCCCGACACGTATCTACGTTTCGCAGTTCTACGACAACAAGATCCTGGTTCTCGACGCCTCCAACGCCACCAAGGTTGACGAGATCCCGCTCACACAGCCAGCTGGCCTCTGCCTGCTGCCGTCCGGGAAGCTTCTCGCGGCAACCGGTACAACCGTTGCCTCTATCGACCCGGCTACAAGGGCCGTGACGCCTTTCATCACCACCGGCCTCGTGGCCCCGCACGACATCACTGTCGACTCGCGCGGCACAGTCTACGTCACCGACTGGGGCAAGTCGTTCCAGGTCAAGGCGTTCGACTCCACCGGCAAGCTCCTCCGCGCCATCGGTAAGCCCGGCGGTCGTCCGTGGGTCGGCAAGTGGGACAACAGCGGCATGCTGGTCCCGCGCGGCATCGCGGTGACGAACGCTGGCAAGCTCTGGGTGGCCGAAGACGACAACAGCCCGTCGCGCGTCAGCGTTTGGGACGCCGCCACCGGCCAGTTTGTCCGCGACTACCTCGGACCGACCGCATACGGCGGCGCGGGCAACTTCTGGATCGACCCCAAAGACCCGAGCACGGTGATGGGCAGCGGCACGATCTATACCGTCGACTACGCCAAGAAAACGTCCACCCCACGCGCCATCGCCATGCGACGTATGAGCCACGACCAGCCGTTCATGCCCAACGCCGGCACAGGCATACCCGCAGGCCGCACATTCGAGCGCGGCGGAGTCCAGTACTTCGCGACATCCGGCTACACTGGTGTGACCATCCTGCGACGCACCGGCGACCGGTTCACGCCTGTCTCCGCCGTTGGCTACCTGCCAACCGATCTCACCGGCGACGGTGCTGGTGCCGACGAATGGGACAGCGACATCGGTCACCACGTGTACGCCAACTGGGCGCCCGCGTTCTTCAAGGGCCACGCCGGCCACACTTACTGCTGGAACGATATCAACGGCGACGGCCTCGTCCAAGCTGACGAGATGCAGTGGCTGGCTACGGCCAGGCGCGGCGACCTGCCCAAGCCCGGCGTCCCTGGTGTCTGGACCAACTTCTGGGGCACCGGACTCGACCCGCAGGGCAGCATCTTCTTCGCGACAGCCGCCCGCGAATCGCTGCAGATATTCCGCCTCGACGCCGCAAAATCGACAGCATCAGGCGGCCCGCAGTACGACCTCAGTGCTGCCAAAGAGATTGTCACCATCGCCAAGCCCGGCGGCGTCAACGGCCTCTACGCCACCGCCGAAGGCAAGTTGATGGTCACGTACAGCCTCGAATGGCCGCCGACACCCAGGCACACGTTCGAATGCTACGATCGCGACGGCAAGCTGCTATGGGGCGTCGCGCCGTTCAAGGGGCAGGAACAGCCCGACGATCCCAGCGCCACCAATATCTGCGGTGACTTCAACATTCCAGGCGTCGGCAACATTCTCGGCGGCTGGAACTGGCACATGAACTACAAGCCCTACCTGCTGACATCCGACGGCCTCTATGTAGGCTACGTGCTCGACGACACGCTGCTCGGCCCTACCGCTACATGGGGCGAGTCGTACAAATACTACTATCAGGGTCCCGACGGTCAGCCAGTCATCATCAACGGCGCTAACGATGCGTATCACATATTGAACATCACCGGCCTGGATAAAGCCAAACGCTTCGGCGGGACGCTCACGCTCACCGCAGCCGACGTCGCCGCAGCAGAGGCCGCACGGACCCGCAGCGTCGCCGCGCCGGTAGCTGCCATACCGAAGCCCATAGTCCGCGCCGATTGGGCCACCTCAGCGCCAACCGTCGACGGGTCGCTCGCAGACTGGAACATGGCCGCTGGCGTCAACCTGCAAGGCAAAGGCGGCCGTTCCGCCCAGATCGCCCTCAAGCGCGACACCACCATGCTCTACCTCGCGTACTCCGTGAAGGGCGGGAAGCTCGTCAACAAGGGCGCGAACTGGCAAACGCTATTCATTAGCGGCGACTGCGTCGACCTGATGCTTTCGACGAACCCGTCCGCCAAGGCGCACTACACGCCAGCGGCAGGCGACGAGCGATTGCTCATTAGCGTCTACAACGGCAAACCTGTCGCCGTCCTCTACCAGCCTGTCGCGCCCGGCTCGACCAACGGAGCGACATTCGCCACTGCCCACATCGACCGCGTCATTCAGCTTCCGTCAGCGCGGATCGCTACGAAAACTGACGGCGCATCGTACGTCGTCGAAGCCGCCATACCGCTCGCGGACCTGGGTATCGATCCATCCCAAGCCGCCGCCGTCGCTGGCCTGCGAGGCGATGTCGGGGTCATCTACGCAGACGAGACCGGCAGTAACCGCGCTCAGCGGCTTTATTACTACAACCAGAACACCAACATAATCTCTGACCTTACTACCGAGGCAACTTTACAGCCCGGCGAATGGGGCCTCATTGAAGAAGCGCTGGGTCCCAATCTGCTCAAAAACACGGGCTTCGAGGAGCCGCTTACCACGAACCGCGAGCAAGGCTGGGCGGTCACCGCAACGCGCAACGGAGGCGATGCGGCGGCAACCACCGAAGCACCGTTCTCCGGTAAGCGCTCCCTCGCGCTCTGGCAGCCCGTCGCCCCCGACGTTGCAATATCGTCGTACAACATGCCCGACTACCGAGACTTCTTGAACGCCATCAACAACGGCAAAGGCGGCGGCTACGCCGAAGTGTGCCAGCAGGTGCCTGTCCAACCCGGTAAGCTCTACCGCTTCCGCGTCCACGTGCGCACCGTCGACCTCGCGCCCGAGAAGAAGACTGCTGGCGCTGGCCGAGGCTATATCGCCACATCCGCGCAGGTCAACTGGCTCGGTGCCACCGACCACCGCCAGGACTGGACAACTGCCGTCAGCACCAAGGACGACGCGAACAACTGGCTCACCATGGTGGACACGCGGACCAACGAGTTTACGGTCACCCATCCCTACGTCGCCCCCGAAGGCGCCACCGCCGCCACCATCGTCTTCCGCCTCGTGGACAACTTCCCCGACAAGCTCCCGAAAGCGTTCTACGACGACGTCGAGCTGGTCGAAGTCTGGTGAAGCTGCTCGTTTACAGCCCAGCTTATCGGCAAGCCAAAACCAAACAACCGAGACGCGGAGACCTCATCCCTAGCCCTTCCCCTACGATAAGGGGAAGGGAGCCAGAATTTCGCATCCTTAAGCTACAACCCCACTCATCAACCAACCAAACCCAACCCACCGCCACCCTTACCCAAAACTGGCCCGCCCGGCCGTAGAGGGCATCCTGAATCTCACTCCTCCATCGTCCCCGCCACCCACAGTAGTATAATCACGGTACCATGGTCGAGACTGGCTCCCCAACTTATGTCGCTATCGTTGTCAGCGTCGACGCGCCCGGGCTGTCGCAGCCGTTCACGTATTCGCTGCCCGCTGGCGTGGCCGTTCGTGTCGGCGATGCGGTCGTGGCGCCGTTCGGGAGCACTGGCGACCAGATCGGCTATGTGGTCGGTGTCGATGTGGCGCTTCCCGATGGCCTCGCACCGGCCAAGGTCAAGAACATCAGCGCCGTGATCGAGGGCGCTACCGCATTCGACTCGGGTCTCTGGGAGACCGCTGAGTGGGTCGCGCGTCAGACGCTCTGCGAACTGCGCGACGTGGTCAAGCTCGTCGCCCCAGAGCCTACCAGCGCCCGTATCCGCACCACGCTGCGGCTGGTGGGCGACTGGCACGATGCGGTCCAGGGCATGCGCACAGCGGGCGTCCTTGAGCTTATCGAGCGCTTCGAAGAGGCGGGCGACGACGGCATCGACGCCGACACACTGTCCCGCACGGGCGACGAGATCGCCAAGGCGCTCGCAGCGCTCCGCCGCAAGAAGCTGATCGCGCTCAGCAAGACCGTTCTAGCACCCGAAACCAAAGAGAAGACCGTCCGCGTCCTCCGACTGTGCGCCGAACCCGATGTGGCCGCTATGGAAGCGGACCGATTGGAGACCCGCTCTGCTCGCCAGGCAAAGCTCCTGCGGGAGCTGATCACCGCCGAGCAGACCGGCGGCGCGCTGCCCATCACGGGGCTTTTTATCGATGCCGCGAACCGTCCCGCCGCCAAAGCACTGGCCGACAAAGGGCTCGCCGTCTACCACGAGATCAATGTGCGACGCGACCCGTTCGCCATGCAGAGCCTGCGCCGCACTACCGCGCCGCCGCTGAACGATGAGCAGAGTGTAGCCGCCAAGGCCATCGCCAAAGCATTCGACGACGGCTCCAAGAAGCCCATCCTGCTTTATGGTGTCACCGGCTCAGGCAAGACCGAAGTGTATCTCGACGCTATCGCGCATGTCCGCCGCGCCGGTCGCGGCGCGCTCCTGCTTCTGCCAGAAATCGCACTCAGCGCCCAGGTGCTGGACCTCCTCAAGGCCCGGTTCGGCGACGATGTGGCCGTGCTGCACTCGGCGCTGTCCGCTGGCGAGCGGTTCGACGAGTGGCGGCGTATCCAGCGTGGCGAAGCGCCCATTGTGGTCGGGGCCCGTTCCGCCGTCTTCGCCCCCGTCGTCAACCTCGGCCTCGTAATCATGGACGAGGAGCATGAGGCGTCATACAAGCAAGATTCTGCCCCACGGTACCACGCGCGCGACGTGGCCCTGTTTCGCGCCAAGCAGTCCGGCGCAATTGCGGTGCTCGGGAGCGCCACCCCCGCTGTCGAGAGCTATTTCCGCGCCAAGATCGGCGTCTACGACCTCCTGACCCTCACCAAACGTGTCTCCGACCGACCGCTGCCGGAAGTGAAGCTGGTCGACCTGCGCCGTCCGCCCGACCGCCGACGCAAGCGCAAGGAGGCCGAGCAGGGCGACGGTGCCACCGACACCAAGCAGGGCGAAGCGGCCACCGAGAACGATGGCGCGAACCTCTCGAACGTCCTCAGTATCGAGCTGCGCGAGGCCCTGGGCGAACGTCTGGCGCGCGGCGAACAGGCCATCTTCTTCCTCAACCGCCGCGGCTTCTCGCCATTCCTGCTGTGCCGCGACTGCGGGTTCGCGTTCCGCTGCGGCAACTGCGACGTTACCCTTACCTACCACCGCGCCCAGCGCCTGCTGCAGTGTCACCACTGCGATTTCAGGCGGCCCGCGCCGGACGCGTGCCCACGCTGCGGCGGCATGAAGGTTCACCCGTTCGGCATCGGCACCGAGAAGGTGGAGGACGCTGTGCGGGAAGCGTTCCCCGAATGCCGCACCCTGCGCATGGACCGCGACACCACCGAGCGCAAAGGCTCCCACGCGTCCATCCTGCGCACATTCCGCCGCCACGAAGCCGATGTGCTGATCGGCACGCAGATGGTGGCCAAGGGTCTCGACTTCCCGAGTGTGACCCTTGTGGGCGTGATCAACGCCGACACCGGCCTCAACATGCCCGACTTCCACGCCTGCGAGCGCACATTCCAGCTCCTCGCCCAGGTCTCCGGCCGCGCTGGCCGAGGCGAACGACCCGGCGAGGTGTATGTGCAGACATTCGACCCCGCGCACGAGTCGATTGTGCTGGCATCGAAGCACGACTACGAAGGCTTCTACTACCAGGAGATCGTCCAGCGCCGCGACCTGCGCTACCCGCCGTTCGCGCGCCTCGCCAATGTGGTCGCTACCGACGAGGACGAACCCCGCGCCATCGAACGCTGCGAACGCCTCGCCCAGCGCCTGCGCGCCGCGATTGTGAACGCGGGCGACGACAGCGAAGCGCAAATCCTCGGCCCCGTGGCATGCCCCCTCGCCAGAGTGCGCAACCGCTTCCGCTGGCACCTGATGCTCCGCTGCGCCACCCGCCCCGCGCTGCTAGCGCTGCTAACCACCGCCCTCGCCGCCCTCACCGCCACCGACCGCGCCGGCCTGACGGTCGATATCGACCCGACGACGATGCTGTAGGCATCGAGGCCGGGTTACCCCGGTGCGTGCCGCCCCACCCCACGAGTGGGGTAATGATGTCCGACCGCCTCTTGGCTGGCCGGGTTCGCGGCAGTCTTGCATGCAAAATTCGGCAACGAGATTCATTTTTTGCATGCAAAATTGTGTGCCGGGTTACCCCGCTCGTTTGGCTCGCCGCCCCCAAATTGTGGGCTAAGATGCTGCGCTCTGACGCGAGGTCACCGATCGCCGCTCGACGAGCCGGGTCTGCGGCCGTTTTGCGCGTTTTGCGTTGCGCAACGCGATTCGTTTTTTGCGCGCAAAATTGTAACTACTCAGGCATGGCATGGCTTTGCGCTGTGGTTGCTAGTTGTTTGTGGTTCAGTACGCTGGGGCTTGCGGTCGTCCATTCATTACGGTTGTCAGGACTTCAAGGGGATTGTGGCCTTGCTTGCGCATGGTTGAGA
>DASXUY010000064.1:0-202472 GCA_036504535.1 Capsulimonadaceae bacterium | reverse complement strand
TCATGTCTGAGTCTCAAACTGGAAGTCAAATTCCTCCAGGTCGCCCTTTAGGAAGCCGCTCGAAGACTCGGGCTGAGGGGCTCCCTTCCGGAAGGAAGATGACTTCCAGTTCGAGCCTCAGACACCGGGTTCTTGGCAGGATCAGGACATGCAGGTCCTTTGGACCTGCTCAAATGCCTAAAAATAGAGCATGTTTCCTAGATCTACCCGATGGGCACTTCGAATTCAGTACTCTAGATTCTTGAGAAATGGGAGCGTACCCAACCAGTTTGGCGGTGGTTGGGTACGCATTGGTGTTGGCAAAGCCTACCGGAGCGCGAATGTTGCGGCGTAGTTCTTGGCATTGCCTGCGTAGTCCTTGGAGCAGGCGACTGTCGGGGCAAAGCTGTTGAGCCCTGGCGGACAGGTCGCGGGGTTGTCGGTACCGTTCGTAGTCGCGTCCAGGCCCGCGCCCACCGAGCCAGGCTGCATGAATTTGGCATGGCAGTCGGCTAGCAGGTAGTTGGCACCATTCTGGTGGCGTCCCTGCCCACCCGTAATGAAGTATGAGTTGGTATCGGTGATCGCGCCCGGGTTCAGGTTGCCTGATGCGTCGACTGATCCCGAGTTAGCGAGAAAGCCGGTTGCATATTTGAGGGTCGTCGCCGACGTGACAACTCCGTTACCGACGCCGTTGCCGCCGTTGAGCGTGTTCCCGCCGGTGTTGTTACGTCCATCGCCCGCCGGGGAGTTGTTGCAGTCGCCGACACTTGAGGAGTCCTTGCACATTTTCGCCATGGTCCAGACGGTATTGCTCGGCTGGCTACCCCAAACGTTGGGCTTGCTGCAGTTGAGGACTTCGAAGAGCATGACGCTGTTTGCAGGGCCAGCCATCTTGGCGACAATCGCAGGGATGGGAGCGCTGCCATTGAGTGCCGACCCGACGAAGTTGCTGTTGAGGCCGTATGAGATGATATCGCCAACGCCAGCGTCGCTCGGGCAGAGGAAGACTGCCGTGCTTTTCACGTAGGGGTAGACCATCGACGCCCATCCGAGCCCGCTGCCCCAGCCGTTGGTGCCGCAGGGGACAGCTTCATCGTAGTCCTGCTCGTACTGTGTTACCGCGAGTCCTATCTGCTTGAGGTTGGAGAGGCAGGCAGTTGCGCGGGCTTTTTCACGGGCTTGGGCGAACACGGGGAAAAGTATAGCTGCTAGTATCGCTATAATTGCGATAACTACGAGAAGCTCAATTAATGTGAAGCCTGCTCGTTTATGCTGCGAATTGTTCATGATCTCAGGAGTAGTTTTCGTCATTGGTAGGTTCTCCAATAGTAGGTAGAATTATTGTTAAGATCCCGGGCGGAAATCGGATGATGCTCGGGCAATCAGGTTCCATTGCAGATTGATTTGGTAGTTTGCGGGCTCTCCGTGGAGCGACCGCATGATTAGGCGGGATGCTTCGGTCCCCATCATCTCGATTGGTGGGCGCATGCTTGATAGCTGTGCGGTGCGGGCGTGCGGCTCATCGTCGAACCCGATGATGGCGTAGTCTCGGCCAGCAATGTAGCCGTGCTCTTCAGCCGCGCGCATGAAGCCGAAAGCGGATTGATCCTGAAGCGCAATGACAGCGTCGGGGATGCCATCACTATCGAGGAGGTCAGACGCTCGTCGATAGGCAAGGTCCACGGGATCCACATCCTGCTGCCACGGGTCGCGTACGCCAGGTTGAACGACGACGGTCCCTCCCCCTTCGCCGAAGTGCCTTACGGCCGCTTCAATCCCGGCGATACGCTCCGTGGCCCAGCGCGCGGTAACCGGAGCGAAAATCATCTGGCTGCGGCAGCCGTGCGCAAGAAGATGCCGCGCGGCTTCGTACCCTGCGGCGTAGTTGTCGTAGCAAACATGCGGGACAGGTCGCTCAAGCCACGCGCCGGATGTGATGACCACAATGGGCGGGTGATTGCGGCGGGCATTTATCGTGCTTAATGCATCCATGACCTCCTCGGGGAGCAGGCCGATGCCCATTAAGGCAATGGCGTTCATGCCAGCGTCGCACGCTTCGTTCAGGATATCGCTGAGCGATATAAGGGGCGCGCAAGTATCGGTGACGCGATTGAAGAAACGCGTGCGCGCATTGCTAACCGCGCAGCCGTGTTCAAGCGACTGGACGAGTTGGCGGACCCAATAGTTGTTGAGTTCGAGATGGTCTTCGCTGACGAGGTAGAGGGAACCGACCATGCCGATAGTCATGGCGTCGCTGTCGATGGTGCGCTTGGATGATTGGGGTTCTGCCACCCGTGCCCCGGGTCGATCCGGCTGCGCCATGACGAAAGTGCCGCGGCGATCATCGGCACGCAGGAGGCCGCCTGCGATGAGGTTGGTGATAGCACGCTCGACGGTGAGCGGGGAAACGCCGTACTGCTTGGCAAGGTCTCGTCGGCTGGGAAGCATTGATCCCGAAGCCCATTCGCCAGCGTCGATTTTTCGGCGCAGGTGGCCCTCGATCTGTTTGTAGACAGCCAGGTCGCCGTTGATGAGATTGTCGCCAGTTTTCGCCATTGGTGCTGCTTACATCAGAGGATACCAGCTGATGTGTTTAGTTGAATACATCATAACATCACGCAACGTGCCTGTCAAGAGGGTGACGCATAAATTGCAGTGCTAATATCTGTATGGTAGGCTGATCGAATACAAGGAGGGATTGAGCGTACTTTTCGCGTAGTGGTCAGCAGCTGGCTGTGGCAGGACTAGCTCCGTCTGCAGTCTGCGATAGTTTCGCGAATACAAAACCTATCTGAGAGGATTCCCTACAATGACGAAGATACCTATCGGTGTCCAACTGTATTCCGTGCGCCACGACTGCGAGCGAGACCTTCCTGGTGTAATTAAGGCCGTTGCTGCCATGGGCTATGCTGGTGTCGAGTTCGCTGGTTACTACGGGAGAACCGCAAAGGAACTGCGCACCATGCTCGACGACGCCGGGCTGAAATGCTGCGGAACGCATACGGGCTTTGACACGATACTTGGCGACGAACTGCTCAAGACTATCGAGTTCAATCAGACCCTCGGAAACAAGTACTTGATTGTTCCCGGCCTGTCGTCGGAGCATATTGGCTCGAAGGCAGCCTGGTTGGCGACGGCGGCGAAGTTTAACGAAGCGAGCACCCGCGCACGTGAGCACGGCTGCTATGTTGGATATCATAACCATTCTGTGGAGTTCATCCCGATGGACGGGGAACTGCCGTGGGATATATTCTTTGGAAACACGAGTACGGATGTTGTGATGCAGATGGACACGGGGAACATGATGCACGCTGGCGCTCATGCGGCACCGTTCCTTGAGAGCTACCCCGGCCGCGCGTTGACCGTGCACCTGAAGGAGTATTCGCCGGACGACGAAACGGCGCTCATCGGGCAGGGCAAGGTGAACTGGCCCGAGATCTTCCGACTGTGTGAAGGGATTGCTGGAACCGAGTGGTACATCGTCGAATACGAAAGTTCGGCATTTACGCCGCTGGAGTGTATCGACCGCTGCCTCCAGTACCTGCGCTCCATCGGGAAGTAACGTATTCAACCGATCAGAAGTTAGCCAAATATGGGAGTTCATCTCGCGGTGAACTCCCGTTTGTATTTTATGCTGGTTAAACGAGTGGAGAGAGTTCTGTCTTCGGGGAGCAAAGCGGTGACTCATCGGCGAGCGCGCCTGGGCTGGTGTGTCTTGTTTCGGGCTTACTTGCGACGAAATCTGAGACACATCGCAGCGACGTGTTGGCTCGACTGACCGCTATAACCCCAAACCACACGTCGCAACTCCTGCGGGAGCCTGAGCGCCACATCCAGCGGCCCCGCTACGGCTCTCGGCTGGTTGACGGTGCGAGCCTAACGCGAAACAACTGTGGCACATTTTCGCAACGGCACCTTAGGATATGGCGGGCGGCGTCGGTGTCCCCACCTCCAGTAGCCTCCAACGCATCATAACCGCAGACGGACACTTATCTGGATGAAGATTTGGATTGTGATCGAATCAAGATCGCAAATTCGGCAATGTTCGTTCTAGCTAAAAACTGTTTTATGGTAATATAGAGATCGTAATATTTGACGTGTGCTTGAGCTGGTCGCACCAGCACAAATCCGTCGCAGCCAAAATGCGGGAGTAGCTCAGTGGTAGAGCACCTGCTTCCCAAGCAGGGTGTCGCGAGTTCGATCCTCGTCTCCCGCTCCAGACCGAAAACCGGGCCAAACGGCCCGGTTTTTTTGCCTTCCAGACGAAATTTTGACGTGAATTGTCACTACAGCATATCACGGCATTTACTTTGACGTCATTTGCCGGGTAGACTAATTACGTCAAAACGCTAAACAGCGGTGTCTCGGCTCTTTAGCAGCAAAATATGGGAGCGCAACGAAATGTCCTACGTATGGGATAACGACGACAATCAGTATCATCTCGGCGAAAAGCTCACTTGGGTGACCGCATGTGCTTTGTTTCTCGATTCGAAGAAAATGGAAGGCATGTCCGAGAAGTCTCTTTACACCTATAGAAACGTTCTCGATCGCATCGCTAAGCATGCGGCCAACGAGGCGATCCCCGTTCAAAAGTTCGGCGTCCGGTATATGCAGACGTTTCTCAACACCCGCCGTGCGGGGCAGGTCGGGGATCGAACGATCCAACAGGATGCGATCATTGCAAAGACGTTTTTCACATGGCTGTGGCGCGAGGCTTACTTTCCAAACAATAATATGGAACGCCTAAAGCCCCCGGCGGTTCGAAAGGCCGTAAAGCCCAAGATAGCCCCAACTAGTTCGGAGATCCGAACATTGGTAGACGGGATCGATAAATTCTGGAGCGACGAGCACAATCCGTCAAGCCGCTTTCGAAGCGCACGGGTGCGCCACTTCTTCCGTACACGCGACCGCGCCATCGTTCTACTGATGGCGGACACTGGTATGCGCATATCCGAGGTCTTCTCGATAACGCTGGACAACGTCAACTTGCCGATATTGCGCATCACGCTTGAACGTACGAAAAACGGGACCACTCGCGAAGTGCCCGTCTCAAGCGCGCTGGTGTCGGAAGCTCTCGAACCATGGCTCGCAGTCCGCAACTCGCTGTCGGTCGATTGCGACCGCCTATTCATTTCCGAACTTGGCCAACGCCTTCAGCCTCGGCCTTGGGGACGACAGCTGTCGAAGAAGCTGACCTTCGCGGGAATTGACCGCAATTTAACAGCTCATACATTCCGTAGGTACGCATCCACCGTACACGACCAGATCGATAGGGATGCCGCAAAGGCGATCGTCGGACATAAATCCGAAGACGCACACCGTATGTACAACGTTCAGGAATGGAAGCGAATCGTCGAAGTCCACGAGGCAGCCGGACCTTTGGCGGACATACTCACATCGGTGCCTCAGGTAAAGGAAAAGCCGTCACAATCCCGCGTAGTGAAATGAGATAGAAAGCAGAGGAAATTGATATGGACACAATAGGAGATTTGCAGTCGAGGTCGGACGCTGTTGAGAACGCGCGCCCATTTAACCCGCTCGAAAGCGTGGAGATTGGGAAGAGAATCGCGGCGAGGCGCAAGGTACTCCACATGTCACAGACGGAGTTGGCCAAAGCGATGGGTGTTAGCCGCACGACCGTCAGCGAGTACGAGAACGGGAAACTCTCCATCTCGGCCAAGGAGATCCGCGCCGCCATGCGGAAGCTCGGCGCGCCAATTGAATACTTCCTTGGAGATATCTCCCTTGAGGATGTAGTCAGAGGCGACGCGGACTTCATGATGATCGAGTCTGCGGAGGACATTCTTGGCCCAGATGAGATTGGACTTCTTCGGGCCTATGGCCGATTGCCGGACGCCGACAAAGCTAAGGCGATTCGAATTGTCGAGGCTTTGTACGATCCGAACACCGACACCGATCACGAAATAATCATTGCAATGCGCGATGACTTGAAAAACTAGAAGGGAAGGCGTCGTGTAGTACGCTGCGGTCTGCAGATGACTTATGGTCGCATATGGGTGCTAGCGCACCACATATCTATACCGGACGGTGGATGTCGAGAGGATTGACGGGTCATTAAGCTTCCGACGGTTTTTTGAATCGGTTTGGGCGTGCGCTATGAGTGTTTACAAAATATGGTATATTTACCACGGTGGTAAATATGGACGATATTGTAAACACTCTAGGGCTTATTGAGAAGAAGATCCAAGGCGCGAACGTCTCATTACACTACGATGAGATCCAGGGGCAACTTCACGTTACTCCGCCATGCGCCGAGCCGACCTCCCTTAAAGTAACGTCTCTCTATCGCCCGTCGTCGGACGACGTCACACGAAACGCCGCCCCTGGTTCCATCCTGATCCTAATGGCAGCATCCGAAAAGGCAATAAGGGCGGCTTCGCAACACAATCATATGGTGGTTCCGAGCGGCGGCTTCAGGATAGTTGTCCCAGGAGTCGCCCTGGTTGAAGTTCCCACGGCGCTATCACCTGCAAAGGAAAACCGGCAAGTCCGCTTGATGGGCAGGACGGGACTAGTTGCCGAAACTCTCCTATTGGCTGGCAAGCGGGATTGGTCGGTTAGAGAACTCGCATCTGCATCAAGCGTGTCGCCAGGCTTGGCCCAGCGCGTAATCCACAGACTTGAACGGGAATCCCTACTGACCTCATCTGGCGCAGGTGCCGACAAGACTCGGAGAGTAAACAACCCCGCCGCTCTCGCCGAACTCTGGAGCGAAGAAGAACAGACTGGGAAACGGGCACTACGAGGCTTTCTCTACGGCGCATCAAACGAGGCCGTTGTTCAACGGGTGCTAAACCTCTATCCGGGAAGTGCAGTCGGAGGTACATTTGCTGCCAACGCCTACGCTCACATCCTCACCAGGGCTGTGCTGCCGATACGATTCTGGATCACGGCGCCAATTCAGCGAGAACTTCTAGACTCGAATGGGTTTGAAGAAACTGAAGAAGGGGCGAATGTCGAGTTTTTAACAAGCAGTAGCGACTCATGGAATGTGCACGTCAAGACCGAGGCACTCCCACGAGTGTCCGGATGGCGCGCTTGGGTTGAAATATCCCGCGAAGAAGGTCGCGTCAAAGAACTGGCTGATGCGCTGTTGACACAACTGGAGTCGACTTGGTATGGACGTGATTGACATATGCCGCATGGTTGCCAGATCGCTATTCGCCGAGATCGGCCCTTGGGGCAACCGTTGCGCGCTGATCGGAGGGATCACCCCTGGTTTGCTTATCCCGGTTCCTGAAAATCCATTGCAGCCACATGTGGGCACTCGGGACGTGGACCTTGCAATACGGGTTGCTACAATTAGCGACGAGCCCGAGGCGTACAGAACACTCAGAAATAACCTGACGGCCCTCGGACTCGCTCAAACGAGTGACCGTTCCTTCGAGTGGAAGCGCAACGTTGAGGGCATCGACATTGTCGTTGAACTGTTTGTGCCTGTAGACGATCCCGACGAAGCAGGCAAGATTCAAAGGAAGCCTATCGAGCAAAGCGGAAGCGGTCTGACGGCCCTGGGAATATTCGGTCTCAACTATATTGACCGGGACACCGACGAGGTCGAGGATGAAGGGCCGCTTTTGGATGGTAAAGGCATCAAACGAGTCACTCTACGTGTATCGGGGCCAGCTATCTTCATAGGCCTCAAGGCGTGGGCACTAAAGGAGCGGAACAAACCCAAAGACGGCTACGACGTTGTATGGACGCTCAAAGCATACAGTGCTGAAGCTGTCGCGGCCAGGTTCAGGACAGCACAGCTTCACCAGACCGATTTCGGTCGTCAGGCTCTCGACCACCTCTCAGACGCATTCAAAACCCACGAACATTCTGGACCAGCAGGCTGGGTGATGGAATCTGGCTTTGAGTCAGGCCAAGCCCAACGAGAGGCGCGCGAAGCTGCGGGCATTGTTCAGGCATTCGTTCGTTTGACGCGAGTCTAGCCTTAACAAGCACATGATTTAGGCGGCGACACTTCATTGGAATATAGCCGTTTAGCGACGATTATTCCGTCGGTTTTGACAATATAGCGCCATTAATAGAAGGAAACGCCCTGCCAATCAGCGAACAGGCATCTGCGAAAGGCACGGCGCCGCCGATTCGGGCAATACGGTCGCTGAAGTCCCACCACCCCTTATGGACGTATTCTCGTTTCGCGATAATCTCATTGACGACTACTCGTCGTACATATCGAGTTTCTTCAGAATCCGAGACGAGCGGATTTTCGAGCGTGTTCACAGCGAACTCGATAGAGGTGCGCTGTGGCCAGAACCTCTTATTCAGCTGAATCCCGCGTTTGAACGTGGAGAGTCTGTAGATGAACTAATCGAAAGTGAGGTGCTCCATTCCGATTGCTCAAGAATCTTTCGTCTCAACAAGGCTCGACCTACCGGGAGTATTCCCCTTTCGCTCCACTGGCACCAATCTGAAGCAATCCGGATTGCCTCCGCAGGGCACAATTACGTACTTACAACAGGAACGGGCTCGGGCAAGAGCTTGTCGTATATCATTCCTATTGTCGACCATGTATTGCGGCATGGCTCCGGAAACGGTACTCAAGCGATCGTCGTCTATCCCATGAACGCGTTGGCCAATAGCCAGTTCGGCGAATTGGGAAAGTTTCTGACCGATGGTTTTGCAGAAGGACACGCGCCTGTCACATATAAGCGGTACACCGGTCAAGAATCGAAGGCGGAAAAGGAACAGATCGTCGAAAACCCGCCAGACATTCTGCTGACCAACTACGTGATGCTTGAATACATGTTAACGAGACCAGACGAGCGCGCTCTGATTGACGCCGCACAAGGCCTCAAGTTCCTTGTTTTCGATGAGTTACACACGTACCGCGGGCGACAAGGATCCGATGTCGCATTGCTAATTAGACGGGTACGCGAATCGTTGGCTGCCAAGTCAATGCAATGCGTTGGTACGTCTGCGACTATGTCAAGCTCTGATAGCCTCGCTGGCCAGCAAGCAGATATCGCGAAAGTAGCAACGACGTTGTTTGGCGCAACCGTTCATCCGCAACATATCATTACTGAGCGTTTGCAGCGGTCGACGCCAAACCGAAGCATTGATGATCCTATATTCCAGAACGACCTAAAACAGCGGCTAGCCTCTTCTAACGGTAGCTGGCCAACCGAATTCACTAAGTTCGTAAATGACCCGCTTGCCATTTGGATCGAGTCAACGTTTGGCGTTCGATCAATAAGTGGTGGTTCTGACCGACTAGTCCGAGCCGTCCCGCGAAGCATGGGCGGACCAAAAGGCGCAGCGACAAGTCTTGCTGCGGCCACCGGGGCCGATTTACGAGTATGTGAAAGTGCAATACGCGACGGTCTACTTGCTGGAGTTGCTGCGGATAAAAATCCTGAAACAGGTTTCCCTGCATTCGCCTTTCGACTACATCAATTTATCAGTCGTGGCGATACCGTATATGCGTCACTCGACTCGGAATCCAATCGATACCTGACGTTAAACGCACAGCAATTCGTACCTGGACGGGTTGGTGATGTCTTGCTTCCCTTAGTGTTCTGCCGGGAATGCGGACAAGAGTACTACAGCGTATGGCGGCGCGATGCATCTGTCGAAACTGGAGAACCGGGCAAGTACTCAAAACGATCTCTCGAAGAGCAATTCAACGATGATAAGAAAGGCCGTGCTGGCTACTTATTTCGCAACGAATCCAATCCATGGCCAAACGATTTTATTGGGAGGCTCCCCGAGGAATGGCTCGACCCAACTAAAGATGCATCTGTAAAATCGTCTATGCGCGAACTGCTCCCTGAACCTGTCCGCGTAACCCCATCGGGCCACGAGACCGCGGATGGCGGTGTTTATCACTTTGTTCCGTGGCGCCTACGCTTTTGTCTAAACTGTGGGATTAGCTACGCAGGCCGATCTACGGACTTTTCAAAGCTAGCAACCCTAAGTTCGGAAGGTAGAAGCACTGCAACTACATTGCTAAGTCTGTCAGCCATACAGCAGCTGAAAGGGGATACGTCACTCGAGGCCGACGCCAGAAAACTACTAAGCTTTTCGGACAACAGGCAAGACGCATCGCTTCAATCTGGCCATTTCAATGACTTTGTCGAAATCGGACTTATCCGGTGTGCCTTATACCGCGCCATCAAAGCAGCGGGACCTGATGGTATCAGCTATGAACAGCTTCCGAAGCGTGTATTTGAAGCGCTTGCCTTGCCAATGAGACTATATGCCTTCAATGAGAATGCGAAGTACCAAGCACTGGCTGAAACTCACAAGGCGATGCAAGCTGTCCTAGGATATAGGTTGTATCGTGACCTCAAACGAGGATGGCGAATCACATCCCCAAACCTCGAACAGTGCGGCCTCCTCGAAATTGGATATGCGTCCTTGACGGAGATAGCCAGCGATACCGACCTGTGGCAAGGATGCCACACTGCATTGAGCACCGCAAGCTCCGCAGACCGGCTCCATGTTTGCAAGACTTTACTGGATTATCTACGACGAGAACTGGCGATTGAAATCGAGTATCTCGATCCAGCGTACGAAGATCAGCTGAGGCAAGTTAGCCGTCAAAACCTGATTTCGCCATGGAGTGTTGACGATAACGAGGAACTTGAAAAGAGCACGATCGCGTTCGGTCGATCTCGCGCAGAGCGCGAGAGGGGCGACAATGTGTTCCTATCGTCACGCAGCGGATTTGGGGGCTACCTCAGGCGACCTCAGACCTTCCCGAATATGGCAGGGACAGATCTCAAGCTCGTTGACACGGACATCATGATTGCAGACCTGCTGAGGACGCTAGAACAAGCTGGCGTTCTGAAAGAAGTTGTGCCGCAGTCAAACACCAATCCGATGCCCGGTTACAAACTCCTGGCAAGAAGCCTTGTTTGGACTGCTGGCGACGGCGAAATAGCTTTTCATGATCCAATCAGGGTTCCACGTCCCCCCGTTGGTGGAAGCCGAACGAACAAGTTCTTTGTCGACTTTTACACGAATGCGCTATCGAGTCTTCACGGACTCCAAGCCCGCGAGCATACCGCTCAAGTGCCATATGAGCTTCGGCAGCAGCGCGAGGACGATTTCCGCAAAGGAACGTTGCCGGTGCTGTACTGCTCACCGACTATGGAGCTTGGCGTCGATATCGCACGCCTAAACGTTGTCAACATGCGTAATATTCCGCCGACGCCAGCAAACTATGCACAGCGGAGCGGTCGGGCTGGACGTAGCGGTCAGCCTGCCCTAGTATTCTCTTACTGCGCAACCGGAAGCTCGCACGACCAGTATTTTTTCAAGCGACCAGCAAAAATGGTATCGGGAGTTGTTACACCACCTCGACTTGACCCTGCAAATGAAGATCTTATTCGGGCACATGTGCACGCCATCTGGCTATCCGAAGCGATCCGAGATACTAGCTTCGCATTGGGCACTTCATTGGTTTCAATCTTGGACTTCGTCCACGTCAATGGTGAGCCGTCACTAAGGTTGCAGGAGCACATATCAACAGCTCTCTTGGCAGCCGGTCCACGTGAGCGAGCTACTGAGTGCGCGAAGAAGGTGATGGACAGTCTATCTGCGCACCTATCAAAGGCCGACTGGTTTCACTCCGAGTGGCTAACGTCCGTTTTCGACGAACTTGCGGACCGCTTTGATCGGAGTTGCGATAGGTGGCGCGATTTGTACAGATCGGCAATGAAACAGGTTGAAGCCCAAGACAAAATCATTAGAGACCCGTCGAGAAGCGCCCGCGACAAAGATGAGGCCAAACGACTTCGTGCCGAGGCGGAGACGCAGCTGAGCCTGCTAACGGATGTCGAAGGTATCGCTCAATCCGACTTCTACACTTATCGCTATCTTGCTGGCGAAGGGTTCCTGCCAGGATATAACTTTCCGAGGCTACCCCTCTCAGCATATATTCCAGCTAGGAAGTCGTCGGAACGCAACGAATTTGTCTCTCGCGCTCGGTTCCTTGCGATTTCGGAGTTCGGCCCGCGGGCGATCATATATCATGAAGGCTCGCGCTACGTTATCAACAAAGTCATTCTTTCCGTCGAAGAATCTGTGGCGGGTGGACCAACGCGACTCGCGTTACGACGCGCCAAGATATGCGCGCATTGCGGGTATCTTCACCCAATTTCAGGTGAAGCGGGACACGATACTTGTGAGCACTGCAAGAGTCCTCTCGATCTCCCAATCAGCAACCTTTTCCGCCTTCAGAATGTCGCCACGCGGCGGCGCGAGCGGATCAATTGCGATGAAGAAGAGAGGATGAGGCTGGGCTATGAAATAGCTACGGTTGTACGCTTTGCATCACATAATGGGAGGCTTGCCGCCCACAAAGCATATGTAGCATCCGATAGCGAGCGACTCGTGGAGCTTACATTCGGGCCTTCGGCGACCCTATGGCGCATAAATATGGGTGAAGCTAGGCGAACTGACAAGGAAAAGCGTGGCTTTATACTTGATGTTGAACGTGGCTATTGGTCTAAGTCCGACTCAGAGGACAGCACGCCCGACGACCCGATGTCAGCCCGCAAGGAGAGAGTGGTTCCCTTTGTCGAAGACACCCGAAATAGCTTGATTTTCCGCCCCTGCGCTCAGATCGACAAAGGGCCATTATTGTCGTTGCAATCAGCTTTGAAGGCGGCGATTCAGGTCGAGTTCCAGATGGAAGATAGCGAGCTTGCGGCAGAGCTTCTTCCGTCTGAATCTGAACCGACGCAGATCCTGTTCTACGAATCAGCAGAAGGCGGCGCTGGTGTCCTGCATCAGCTGATCGACGATGAGGGGGCCGTTCGAAGAGTGTCTCGGACAGCCCTTCAACTGTGCCACTTCAACGCCGACACTGGCGAGGACCTGCGCAGAGCCGAGAAATCAGATGAGGATTGCGTTGCCGCCTGCTACGATTGCCTCATGACTTATGGAAATCAGCGCAATCATGAGCTTCTTGACCGGAGGATGATTCGCGATGTCCTCATGGAGTTGTCAAATTCGACGGTTACGCGAGCCGGGGAAAGCAACCAGGCGTCAGAGAGTGGCGCACAACAGGCCGACGAACTGTTGGCCAAGTGCCTTCATACAACTGAATGCGAGTGGGTCCAATTCTTGCGAGATCATGGCCTAAATCTTCCGTCGATTGCTCATGTGGATATCGACGCAATTGGCGTATCGCCGGACTTCATATACAGAGCGGACGGTCACTTTGTTGCTATCTACGTGAACGGTGCTACGGACCTTGGGCGTGGAGATCGGGACATTAGCAAGGACTTTGGAGAGTTTGGATGCTCAGTCCTAAGATTCGGCCCGCGACATGAGTGGCCCTCAGTCGTCGAATCCATGCCGGCGCTGTTCGGTCGCATCGAGGAAACGCGATGACATTTGCTGTAGGATCTCTCGTATCAACTCGCGGACGTGAATGGGTCGTGATGCCTAAATCTACGGACGACCTGCTTGTCGTTCGCCCTCTGGGTGGCTCGGACGACGAGGTCACTGGAATACTCACGGAGCTGGAGGATATTGCTCCAGCGTCATTCGACCTGCCTGATCCAGCTCGAATTGGCGACTATCGCTCTAGCCGCCTGCTGCGCGACGCCGTTCGTCTTGGCTTTCGCTCCAGCGCTGGCCCCTTCCGATCATTCGGTCGCATTGCAGTCGAGCCAAGGCCCTATCAGCTTGTACCACTGCTCATGGCTCTTAAGCTCGACCCGATTCGGTTGTTGATCGCAGATGACGTGGGGATCGGCAAGACGATCGAGGCTGGGCTGATTGCCCGAGAGATGATTGATCGGGGCGAAGTGAGCCGCATGGCAGTCATCTGCCCGCCGCATCTCGCGGAACAGTGGCAGACTGAGTTGCGCGAGAAGTTCCATATAGACGCTGCCCTGCTATTGCCAAGTACGGCAGCGCGAATTGAGCGTGACAAATCGCTTTACGAATCCGTTTTCGACATCCATCCGTTCATCGTCATCTCGATGGAATACATCAAGATGATTCAGAGGGTCCCTGAGTTCGTTCGTACCTGCCCTGGACTCGTAATCGTCGACGAAGCTCACACCTGCGTTCAGATAGGCGAAGAGCGCAGAGGGGGACGTAAGCAGCAACGGTTTAATCTCATTAGCGAACTAGCGAGCGATGTGACCCGCAACATGATCTTTGTCACCGCGACACCTCACAGCGGTAATGAGGCAGCATTTCGGTCGCTTCTTTCATTGCTCCGACCCGACTTCGGCCGCTTGCCAGCAGACTTGTCCGGGCAGGACAATGCCCGTGTCCGCGCAGACCTGGCCCAACATTTTGTCCAGCGTCGCCGTGGTGACATCCTGCACTACATGGACACGGATACACCTTTCGCGAGCCGCGAAGAAAAAGACGAAACCTACAAGCTTGGCGACGAATACAAAGCGCTATTCGCCCGAGTCCTCCGCTACGCTCGGGAAATAGTGCGATCGACGACTGGTAGCGACCATCGCCGCCGAGTTCGCTGGTGGTCCGTTTTGGCCTTACTTCGGTCTCTCGCGTCCAGCCCTGTCGCCGCAGCAGCGACTTTGCGAGCGCGGGCGCAGACCCTCGACGCAACAACTGTCAGTGAAGTCGATGAGGTAGGACGACAAACGATATTTGACCTTGACCCCGACGATCTTACTGAATCGAGCGACCTCACTCCTGGGGCGGACATCGATGAAGATGGCGAGAGCGAGGCAGCGGGTTCATCCGATCGTCGGCGCTTGCTCTCTATGGCAACCGCTGCGGACGCTCTCGCTGGCGACTTTGACACCAAACTGATTCGGGCGACGGCGCTCATTAAAGGACTAATTAAAGACGGCTATCAACCGATTGTATTCTGCCGGTTTGTTGCCACCGCCGAATATGTCGCGGAGCAACTGCGCAAGCGCCTTGGCAAAGGCGTTGAAGTCGCCGCTGTAACTGGGTTGCTACCTCCAGCGGAGCGCGAGGAGCGTGTCGCTAAGCTCGGAGAGTTCGAAAAGCATGTCCTTGTCTGTACCGATTGCTTGAGCGAAGGCATCAACCTACAACGCGATTTTGACGCCGTCGTACACTACGACTTGTCGTGGAACCCTACCCGCCACGAGCAGCGAGAAGGCCGTATTGACCGTTACGGACAGCCCAAGAAGGTCGTCCGAGTGCTGACCTACTACGGTATGGACAACCAGATCGACGGTATTGTGATCGACGTCCTTCTCAAGAAGCACAAAGCGATTCGCAACACGCTGGGTATTTCGGTGCCAGTGCCGTCCGATACAAACCTCGTGATGGAGGCCATTTTCGAGGGGCTTTTGCTGCGGGAAAATTCGGGGGCGAGCGTTGGAGCTGGTCAGCTGGAAATGTTCGAGGACGATTTTGCAAAGCAGAAGCGCGACCTCTTCACCGAATGGGACAAAGCCGAAGAGCGCGAAAAGCGGTCGCGAACGGTCTACGCGCAACAGACAATCAAGGTCGATGAAGTGGCATCAGAGATGCGCGCCACACGAGATGCTATCGGTTCTCACATCGATATTGCTGACTTTGTCAAATCGGCCGTTGTCGCTTGCAAGGGAGCGGTCAGCGCTAATGGGTCGGTCAAGATTGATCTGACCGAAGCTCCGCGAGCACTTCGAGAGGCGATCGAGGACGCATCGTCGTTCAAGGCGCGATTCGAGTTGCCTGTTCATTCGTCCGAGCACTATCTGAGTCGGACTCATCCGTTTGTCGAGGCGCTTGCTTCGTATGTCATGGACACCGCGCTCGATGCTCAGGGCGAGTTAACTGTGGCACGGCGGTGCGGCGCCATGCGAACGCGCGCAGTCGAACGCCGGACGACCCTTCTGTTGCTCCGTCTTCGTTTCCACATCGTCACCACTCGTCCTGGCTACAACGCGCCACCGCTACTCGCGGAGGACTGCTGCACGATAGCGTTCGAAGGAGCTGGCGAATCCTCAACGTGGCTTGCACCCGAGCGAGCGGAAGCCCTCTTTAGTGCCATGCCTGCGGATAACATTTCGAGCGAGCAGTCTTCGTCATTCGTTGGTCGCGCCCTCGAATCGCTACCTGCCCTGCAAGCAAGGATCGACGCGATTGTGCGCGAGCGCGCCGCTGCGCTTCTTGACGCTCATCAACGGGTCAGGCAGGCGTCGCGTGCCAAGAACTATACGACTCGTGTTGAGCCTCAGCTTCCCGCCGATATCCTTGGCGTCTACGTGTTCTTGCCAGCGGTGAACATATGAGAACGAAACGCCAGCAGATATTCATGACCGTTCGTACAGAAGGCGCGATACTGCCGCCCGACCTGTTACGCAGGATCGCGGACCTTGACAAGACGCTTGACGGGCTGACGGCGGATGCCTATCATCTTAGCGGAGAAAAGCTCAACGAGGCGACTAGCCAGGCATGGAGCCGGGCTCAAAGCGCATGGAACGCATTCCAGCAGGAGCGCGTCAAGCTGGAAACCGGCGCGCCTGGAACAACCACTACCCGCGAAAAGTGGCTTCTTCCCCTGTTCAAGGAGCTTGGCTACGGGCGGCTTGCAACAGCGAAAGCGATCGAGTGCGGAGAACGCTCCTATGCTATTTCGCACCTGTGGGGACATGTTCCTATCCATATCGTCGGGTTCGCGGTTGACCTCGATAAACGCACCCCTGGTGCGAAGGGTGCGTCGGTGATGAGTCCACACGGGCTCGTTCAGGACCTACTCAATGTCAGCGACGATTATCTTTGGGCGTTTGTTTCCAATGGGCTCAAGCTGCGTGTGCTTCGCGACAACTCAAGCCTTACTCGCCAAGCGTTCGTGGAGTTCGACCTCGAAGAGATTATGAGCGGCGCCGTCTACTCCGACTTCGTGCTGCTGTGGCTTGTCTGCCACCAGTCCAGCGTCGACGCCGACCGGCCCGCCGATTTTCGCGTTGAGAAGTGGTCGCATGCGGCGCAGGATCAGGGGCTTCGGGCCCTTGAGAGTCTGCGCGGTGGCGTGAAGGACGCCATTGAAGCGATCGGTCAGGGCTTTCTACGCCATCGCGTCAACTCCGATCTACGCGACCGAGTGCATGACGGTACATTGAACGCACAAGAGTTCTACCGCCAGGTGCTTCGGATCGTCTACCGCCTTCTGTTCCTATTGATTGCCGAAGACCGCGACCTGCTCCTGCTCCCGGATGCTGCGTCCTCTGCACGTCATCGATACATGCGATACTACGCCGTCGCAAGGCTTAGGCGGCTAGCCGGGCGTTCGACACCTGCTGGGCGCCACGACGACCTCTACCGTGCGCTATGCCTTGTATTCGAAAAGCTGGGAAGCGACGATGGATGCGACGCGCTCGGTCTTCCGGCGCTCGGCGGCTTCCTGTTCTCGAACGCGGCTACAGCGTCGCTTGCCGGATGCCAAATCGAGAACGGCGACTTGCTACGCGCCGTGCGAGCCTTGGCATATACTGCGGATAAGTCGGGGCGGCGCCTCGTGGACTACAAGAACCTTGGGACCGAGGAGCTTGGAAGCGTCTACGAATCGCTGCTCGAGCTGCACCCCGACATTTCTGTCGACGCTGGTACGTTCACTCTGCTCACGACTGCGGGCAATGAGCGGAAAACGACTGGCTCGTACTACACGCCATCGTCGCTCGTTTCATGCCTGCTCGACTCCGCACTCGACCCGGTGCTCGATGAAGCGTCGCGCAAGCCAAACGCTGAAGAGGCGGTCCTTGCCCTAAAAGTGTGCGACCCGGCTTGCGGCTCGGGGCACTTCCTGATCGCAGGTGCGCACCGTATTGCCCGCCGCCTTGCCATTCTCCGAACTAGTGAAGATGAACCGTCGCCAGGCGCGGTCCGCGATTGCCTCCATTCGGTGATCGAACGCTGCCTTTACGGCGTCGACATCAACCCGATGTCGGTCGAACTGTGTAAGTTTGCTCTCTGGCTGGAGGCGATGGTGCCTGGAAAAGCGCTGTCGTTCCTAGACCACCATATCCAGTGCGGGAACAGCTTGCTCGGAACTACTCCTGCATTGATGGCGAAAGGCATTCCCGATGACGCGTTCAGCGTAATCGAAGGCGACGATAAGGAGTACTGTTCAACGTACCGCAAGCTGAACAAGAAGGAGCGTGCCGACCGCGAATCCGGCCAGCTTGGCTTCGAATTTGGTTGGCGAGACATTCTGACGGCAATCACAGGTCTCGTTAACAAAATCGAGCGCGCCGGGGACGGCACCGTGACCGGTGAGCGCCGAAAGGAGCAAATGCACCAGGAGTTGCGTGGTAACAGCCAATACGTTGATAGCACGTTCCTCGCGGATGCCTGGTGTGCCGCGTTCGTTTGGAAGAAGCGCAAGGATCCTACAGGCAACTTGCTCTTCCCCATCACCGACCAGGTCTACCGCGAACTGGAGCAACATCCGCGCCGGTACGGCGATTGGTTAGCGCCGGAAGTAGCAAGGTTACGAGAGCAGTACCAGTTCTTCCATTGGCATCTCGCGTTCCCAACCGTGTTTCGTGTGCCAGGTAAGGACCAAGCACCGGAAAACGAGCAATGTGGCTGGAACGGCGGATTTGATGTCGTGCTTGGGAATCCACCGTGGGAGCGGATAAAGATTCAAGAGAAGGAATGGTTCGCTTCTCGATCTCCCGAGGTCGCGAATGCTGCAAATGCCGCAAAGCGACGCGAATTGATCGAAGGCCTGGTAGTTGGAGATCCGTCGCTATATGATCAGTTCATTGAGGACAAGCGAAAAGCAGAAGGTGAAAGTGGTTACGCTCGTCATTCTGGTAATTTCCCGCTCGCAGGTCGCGGCGACATCAACACGTATATGATATTTGCGGAGCGGTGTCTGCAAGGCATTTCAGCTACTGGACGCTATGGTCTGGTACTTCCAACAAGCATAGCTACATCGGATTCATGCAAGTTCTATTTTCAGCACCTCGTAGAGAGTGGTCGGCTCTCGAAGTTCATTGGATTTGACAATGAAAACAAGACCATTTTTCCTTCTGTCGATAACAACGTTACCTTTGCTGCGGTAACAGTAGCAGGGTGTCGTGTTATAGCCCCTGACGTTTGTTTTAATATTAGGGATTTTTCTGAGATCACGGATGCTTGGCGATACTTCACCCTATCGCTAGCTGACATTGTGGAGTTTAACCCAAATTCCCAAACGTGCCCAGTGTTTCGAAACAGCCGTGACGCTTCGATTGTGCGGCAAGTATACACAAATCTTCCGATTATCGATCGGGACGAACCAGCGATCAATCCGTGGGGGATTAGTTTCCTACGCATGTTTGATATGGCTGCCGATTCCGATAAGTTCCTGACATCCTCGGACCTGACGGCGATGGGTGCACACCGAGAGGGAAATGAATATAAACATCACGAGGTGTTCAAGCCGTTAATTGAGGCCAAAATGATTTGGCATTTTGACCATCGATGGGCTGCGTACTACGAATTTGGGGTGCCTCTCGGACGCCCGTCGCGCAAATACGAGGGCTGGTATGGAGTTAACTATGCCGATCCCTGCGACCTCGTCGCTGGTCGATACTGGGTAGCTAAGTCCGACATTGACGCTCGCCTACCGGACAACGGCGAGTTTCTCGTTGCATTTCGCGACATCACAAATCGAGATCTAGAAAGGACAGCTGCCTTTGCCATTCTTCCTAGGGTCGCAGTCGGACACCAAGCGCCGCTGGTGATATTTAACTGCAAGGCCCTTATGAAGGGCATGTTCGTCGCGGAGCGTAATTCGATCGCGAGTGACTACGTGACCCGAAACAAAATAGATGGAAGTCATCTTACATATTTTGTACTAAAGCAACTTCCTACTCTTCCACCCGATACTTACAAGGAATCATGCGCGTGGGCGCCCTGCCTTTTAGGTCTCTGGCTCGCGCCCCAAGTCCTTGAACTCAGCTACACAGCGCAGGACCTCGCACCGTTTGCCCGTGACTGCGGTTACGATGGAGAACCGTTCGTATGGGACGACGAGCGACGGTTTCAGTTGCGATGTGAGCTTGATGCCGCCTACTTCCACGTTTACGGGATCGAGCGCGATGACGTCGACTATATCATGGAGACGTTTCCGATCGTCAAGCGTAAGGACGTTGACAAGTGCGGTGTCTACCGCACGAAGGACACGATCCTCGAAATGTACGACGCCATGGCCGACGCGATCCGGACCGGCGTGCCGTATCTAACGCGGCTTAACCCGCCGCCCGCCAATGGCTGGGTACCGCCGGCGGAGCTGCTCGCCGAAACGGCGCAGGCGACGGATGTGGGCGTTGGCGTATCACCGAGTGAGGCAAGCGAACTGGTGCTGGTGTCGCCGGATCCGGATGTGCGCCAGCCTCGGCTGGAGATGGGAATCCGGGCTCGCACGTATGCGCCGCAGCGCGTTCCATGGCCGGGACGGGAAAGGTTCATCTACGACGCGATACCTCACCTCGTTTGGCTCGATCCCGAGAAGGACATCGAACACTACGTGCTTTCTGCGTCACTGGCCTCTCGCCCAACGTTTTTACGCGGAATACTCAATGACTATAAGCTCGACCAGCCACTGCGAAAACTCGCGGCGTTGTCACCGCAGCCAAACAGTTTTGACGATGCCTATAACGTGCGCACGCGAAAGATCCGCAAGACTTTAGAAAACAATTCGCTTATCAGAATTACAGCAGACAGGGTTTTGGTAGGATCGGCTTATCCCGAAGCCGACTTAACGACGTATAATCGGCAGCTTTTTGAAGTTGCGCTTGTGGCCTCTGAAGCTCTGCTCAAGGCGCATGGACTGGCACAACCTAAATCCAACGCCTTAGTCGCGTCTCTCCAGCTCGACGAATTGGAGGTGTTGAATCGTGGATAGTAAACCTATGGTCGACATCGTCAACGATGATCCCGCCATCTGGATAGAGCGGGTCTTCATTTATGAGAACCTCACGACGAAACCACCGTTGCAGGATTTCGCGCTCAAACGTGGCTTGAATATTATTGAGGGACTCTCATCAGCCGACGGCACTAATGGACAGGCACTTGCTGGGCATTCAGTTGGGAAGACAACCCTCTGTCGCTTGATTCGGTTTTGTTTGGACGACGTTACATTCGGCAACGATGAATCGGTCCGGCAGATCTCAAACTACTTGCGTGACGGCGGCGTCGCCGCAACTTTGTGGATACGTGGAACTAGATGGTCGGTTATTCGGCCTTTCAGCAGGCACGCGTCAGACTCGAGAGCTGCAGTAGACAAAACTATCGAAGAGTTGCGCGAAATGGCGTCACGTGACGCCGATTACTCCCTGTACCAAAATGAGCTGCGCCGACAAATTGTTGGCAGCGTCCCGGGATTTGACAAGGTTAGTGGACTAAAATGGGTTGACCTGTTGGGATGGCTCGTGCGCGACCAAGAGGCAAGGCTCCAAAGTCTCTGGCATTGGAGAGACACCAGAAGCAACAGCCAGGTCAAGCAGCTTCATAAGCCGCTCGCGTACCGATTGATGAGAGCCGTACTAGGGCTTTACTCGGAGGCGGAACGTGATCTTGCCAACGACCTCGATGCTACGACCAAGCAGCTCAAAGACGAAACTGATCGCTTTAAGGCAGACGAACGGCGGCGGGATCTCGACAGAGCGTCGTACGATCGGAGTGTTAAGGCGATATTAAGCAGGCATGGTTGGGATTACGACGCGTCGGCAACACTCTTAGGAGCCGATAACGTTGCGAGCAGTTTCCAGCTAGAGATTGAGCGCCGAATCGCTAACCTCGAAGGTGAACGTACGAAAGCGCAATGGATACAGGATCGATGTCGAAGTGATGTAAGGGAGTTCCAACGACGGATACAGGAAGTGAGGCGCCAACTGACGCCCATTGCTGAAAGCATTGAGCACGACGGTCCCGAGGACGACATAAAGGAACTTGACGAATCGGAACGAGACAACTGCGATTTCGGTGGGATTCCGTTCTCGCAGTGTAATTTCCGAAACGAGCGTCTGAAAAGTCTTCGGGACAGGTTGGCGAATGTCAATCAGCTTATCGCGGACGACTACGTCGGTGACCGGTCGGTCGAGCTAAGTAGAATTCAAGACGTTCTGATAGCTGAAACGTTCAGCATGACCGCGACTCGCGACGTGGCCGTGCAGAAGTTAGCAGAATACAACGCAAGGCTTCAGCAGATTGACAGCGAAGTGCGCGCCTTATGGCGAGATGTGGACCGCTTGCAGTTTTACGTGGCAGGCCGATCAACTCTAGGCCCGAATCAATCGATTGAGGACCTAGTCCGTCCGATCAATGATCGTCTTGACGCCATCAAGGGCGCCCTTGAGCGAGTGCGGCTGGAAAACAGTCGGACCAGATCCGACGTGTCGTCATGCTTCGCCCGCTTGGTCAAGCATGTGCTATCGGGCGACTATGCCGGGCTCGTCAGGTTCACGAACGAAGACAATCTCGATTTCCGTATATCTGGAATGACGGGAGAAGCCGTCACTTCGTTGACAAGCGTATTAGCCGACATAAGCGCAGTCTTGCTATCGGTATCCGGCGTAGGCTCTCATCCACGCTTTCTCGTCCACGACAGTCCGCGCGAAGCAGATCTCTCAGCCACGGCGTATTCGTCGATCTTACAGAAGCTAGCAATGCTCACTGAACAAATGGGCGGGGAGGCCGCGCCATTTCAGTACATCGTAACGACGACTACGCCGCCTCCAGCTAACTTGATCTCGTATAGGCGCCTCATACTTTCGAATGAGCCCGAGAGCAAAATGCTTTTCCGCAAGAATATTGCCGTTGATCCCGACTTGAACCTCGACTTGGTCGAGGAGGTGTAGGAAGCATGCACGAAACCGAAGGAGACTATTGAGAATGCCAGCATCTGAAATCGAATGGAAAACCGCAGTGATTTGTGGTGAAAATACCGAGTACCGCCAACTTGATGTAAATAAGGACGAGGCGATCATTGCAGAATGGACCAGGACGAACATATGGTTTGGCCTAACTACTAATCTGATAATTGGAAGGAAGTGCGGAACATTTGCTTGTTCCGACTTTGGCGTCGTACTTGATCCCGAGGAAATCGCAAGAATTACGCATCTGGCGGGCTTGACGAGTGGTGAGATCAGCGAGGCTCTTGGGTTTGCGCTAGCCCACGAACAGGCCCATATGTTTCAAAACCAGTCGAAGCTTCCGCGTGACAAAATGACAAGAGAAGCCCACGCTGACCTGGTCGCTGGCTGCTATATCGGCACGTTTTTAATCGAAGGAAATACGTGGCCCGAACATATCCAAAGCGCGGCGTTTGCCATAGGAGACCGATCAGAGACGCATCATCCGCCCCCCGAGACAAGGACAGCGTGTGTCGTCAAGGGAATGGGTGAATTAGCATTGCAGATCGATATAGATCGGCGCAAGTGGCTGTCCGATGAATATCATCAACGATATGAGGAGGTGCATGCTGCAATCAAAACCAAATGGTGGAACGATGCAGAACGACTGCTGCACTCTAAGGGCCAAGACATGTTAGGTCGTGGATCTGAGATTCGGCCTGCCCGCTAAGGATCGGGCGCACGATGCATAGTGCATGTTGTCGCACGGGCAACAACACCCGGAGGCTCACGTGATTATTGATACCGTCATCGATCAACCAATCCTGATCCTTGAACGCCTCAAGCCCGGCCACGAGACAGGATTGTTTGGCGTCTGGCTTACGAACCATTTTCAGACCTCGGGTAAATATCCAGGCCACCGAGTTTACTACGACCACGGGGATACCGCGTCTTGCGACAATGTCGTTGTGCCTCAAGGCTTTCTTGGCGACAAGATAAGCCGTGAAACGTGTGTTACAAATCTCGATGCAATGGTATTGGCATCTGACGGGACAGTGGCACTCATAGTCGAAATTGAGGAGAAGGCATCGTCTCCCAAGAAGTTTCTCGGCGATGTCTTCGCGGCACTGATGTGTGAAAAATTCGCGATTAAACATCCTGACGGGCATCATATTCATCGCGTCACCAAGGACACGGTATTCATTGTCGCGTGCATGGTGCCGGATCGTGGCTACAGACTGAAGAAGATTGAGAACGCTATCAACCCTCAACTGAAGCTTTTTTCTGGGTTGCCCGACGGAATATCGCCAGCCAAGGTGCAGTTTTTATTCCGCTCAGAAATTGGTGCCGCAATTAACGATCTTGAGGCAGCTATTCAGAGCATGTTTCCGGTCGCTGCGCCTAACGCCAACGAAACACTAGCGGGGTAGGTTTCTATGACACAACTGTCGCCAAGCCAAATTGCAAAGAAGGTCGGTGGGGCTGATGACCCAGCGAGGCTCTATCCCGTTCGGCTCTACGCACTGGATAAGTTGCTTGGCCTGGATCTGGAGCGATGGCTCGACACACTGATCCTCCAGCCATTGAAGACAATATCGCCGCCAGACTGTTGGGAGGTTTCATTCAGATTCGACACCGAGAACTTCGGCCGGCATGAGGTCATCGTGCCGACGGACGAAACGGCCTATGTCACTCAGTTCGTTTCCGATCTTGGCGTCTTCGGTCTTCAGGAAGCGGTTGCCTATCTTGGTAACGTGCCATTTACAGCTAATGGTTTTATGCTTATTGCGGTTTCAATCGGACTGTGCAATAACCTGCGTCACCTTTATCGCGCCAATCAAGCCGACCTTATTGCAAGTGATGATAGCGAAATTCACCGGGCGATGGCGATTGCCGCTTTTATGCACGGGGAACGGTTTCCAGACCCACGAGATGTTAAGGATGTTGCTGCTCGGCATCGTTTGCTCCGGACTGTGGCTGAGGCAACTTACCGATTTGCGGAAGGTAATTACGATGAGTGGCTTATCGAGATGATTAAAGCGGTTGGATGCTCTCAAGAGGAGTACTTCAGCGGCGCGTATATTGCCGAGTTCATTCGCCTGCTGGGATCTGACTGGGAGGCTGAGCTCGAAGAGGTTTTCGCTTCGTTCGATAGTCAACGTGAACCTTCGTCTTCGCCGTGTCTCATCCCCCAACTAGATTTGTTTGACGAGTAACGGCAGGTTATCGCGCTTCGTGTCCGATATTAAAGTCTTTCGCTAACATTACCGCCAGGAGCATCGTCCCCGCATGTCTATCCATCCCGTCGTCCTCGAAGAACTCAAAGCGGCGCATGATCGCTTGAACCGCGACAATCAGCTGCCGTCGCGTGACCAGCTGAATAGATATTACGATCGCTTCAAAGCACACTTTGGGCCGGAGCAGATTGGAAGGCTCGATGGCGATGAGTTGCTTGAGCGTACGATGCTGTCGGCCAGCAATAAGAACTGCGTACAGTACTGGCTGGAATTTAAGAACGATGAGGAGTTTCCGGACATTTTCGGCGGGATAGCTGGTGGGAGTTCGCTAAAGTATGGGATCTTTTTTTCTGCGTCCGGAAAGTGGACTCAAGGGAGCTCACGAAGTATCGTGGAAGCCACGAAATCGGAAGCTCTGGACTACGCGCGGGCACAACGGGACCAGCTTATTCTTGCCTGTGACGTACTCTCTAAATACCAAGACGCCACCGAGGATGCTCAGTTTAGGGAACTGCAAGACCGTCTGATTGCTGCGGCTCCGAAACTTGCTCCCACATCTTGGGGTCACAAGTATTTCGCTCTCCTTTTTCCTGACCTGCTTGAGACGTTCCACACCCAGTTTTTTCAGAACTTCCAGCTTATTCGATCTCTGGAAGTACCCGCGGCCGGAACAGAGCGGTACGTGAACTCCGGTCGATTTCGCGCGATAGCTCGTGAACTGGATGTTTCGCTCTATTCGGCATGTAAGGTGCTCGTCGAGAGAAATGGGAGATCAACCTATACTTACTGGCGAGTGGGTACGACAGATTGGAGTGGAACAAGCGAGTGGCCGTCGATGCTCGGAAATGGTTGCGCCTCGATAGGCTGGCATCCGATCGGAGACCTCAGCGATGTCGCATCCGAGCCTGACGAAAAGAAGAGGCGTGAAGAGATAAAGAGCCGTCTTCAGGATACGAATCGGGCGGATTGGTTTGAGAAGTACGAGAAGAACAACTCTGTCGCAAGCAACACCGCACACCAGATAGACGATTTTATCGCTGGCACACATGTGGGCGACATTATGGTTGCCATGGATGGCACGGCTGTTATAGGTATTGGCCGCGTAACAGGCGCATATAGGTATTCAGCCTCCGAGAAATTCCCGCATCGGATCCCGGTGGAATGGTTGTCAAGCGATCGCTGGTACATGAACCCGCCGGAGGGCAAGCTATCTACCTTCCGGTCAATAGGCAAATTCCCGTCTAATACTGTTGAAATCGAACGCCGTATGGTTAAGGCATCCCCGATTATCGCGCCAGCACCATCACCTCCGCCGTTATCAACTCTGCAGGTTACCACGCCGCCATTGGTGCAGCTACCCCCTCCGCCGCCGCTCAAGGGCCATCCAGCGCGAGTTCAGGCCATTCTAGCACGTAAGGGCCAAGTTATACTCTACGGTCCTCCAGGCACGGGAAAAACATATTGGGCAGAGATTGCTGCCCGTGAACTCGCTGCGCGGTCCTGGTTCAGCAAGGAAGCCAAGCTTCTCGACGATCAAGAACGTGTCCAGGTCGACGGCACCGCCGTGCGCATATGTAGCTTCCACGCGGCCTACGGATACGAGGATTTTCTAGAGTCGTACAGGCCTCGTGAGGTGAGTGGGTCAATGCTGTTTGCGGAGCGGGACGGTATCTTTAAGCAACTGTGCCGAGAAGCTGGCCAGAACCCGCAGAAATCGTACTTCCTAATCATTGACGAGATCAACCGAGGTGACATCCCTCGAATATTTGGGGAGTTGCTCACAGTTCTCGAAAAGAACAAGCGAGGAAAAAGCGTTGTGCTTCCTCTCTCCGGTAAACCGTTCTCAGTACCGAACAACGTATTCATCATCGGCACCATGAACACAGCAGACCGATCAATCGCCCTGCTTGATGCTGCGTTACGCCGGCGCTTTGGTTTTATTGAACTGTTGCCCGAGACGATGCACTTTGCCGACGTCGTGCTGGGCGGTCTCCCACTCAAGCCATGGTTAGACTCGCTCAACGGCGGTATATTACAGCACCTCGGACGAGATGGACGCAACCTACAAATCGGCCACGCCTATTTCTTGACCGACAAAGGTCCTGTGGCGACATTGTCCGAATTCGCCCAGATCATTCGGGACGACATAATCCCGCTACTGGAGGAGTACACGTACGAGGATTACGCAATACTCGAGAAGATGCTGGGAACATACTTGGTTGATCTCAAGCGCCAGCGTATAAACGACGACCTCTTCGCACCCGACCGAAGTGAGGATCTGGCAAAAGCACTAATCAGCCCCTATCCAGAGATCGCTACTTCGTACGCCGCCATTGCTGCCCCTGCCGATGAGAAGGACGAAAATGTTGAAACTGACTCCGAGTACGAGGTAGAAGAAGGCACTGTTTCCGAGGCGGACTCGCAATGACCCATTTCGTCCAGATGGCCGAGTGGAGCGTGTATCCAGGGCCGAACGATAGCGCGCTACCCGCATCTGTTCTGTTTGATGGGTCTTCCCCGGAGACGGCAACCGTGGAGAAGATCGACATTTTGTCGAAACGTGGCCTGCTCCAAATTGAGGACTTTCGGAATGGTCTCATTATCAAGTCACGGTCATTCGTAGGTAAGGTCCGATTTGGCGGTCTGGAGATCACGGTCGAGCCAAAGATCACCGGTGCCCCATTCATGCGGCTTTTGCGCTATGCTTATTCACTTCGTAACCTGGATCTGATGGATCGCGCAACATTTGAAACGGAATCCCTGTGCTTTCAGGATCTGCTGATCTACCAACTCCTACTTGAAGCAACGGAACTCGCCAATCGCGGACTTCGTCGCGAATTCGTGCGGAAGGAACACCTACTCCCAACGCCTCGCGGACGTTTCGATATTAATGCTATTGCTCGCACCGGTGTTTTTCCCACTGACAGGCTACCGTGCATCACGCATGACCGCGACGTTAATGTTCCGCTCAATCGCGTCCTGCTGGCGGGACTATCCCATGCAGCAAGATCAACGGATTCATTGTGGCTGAGGGGCAAGCTGAACTGGCTATCCTCCATCCTTAGAGAAGGTGTAACGCCGCTAAAACTGAGCACCGCAACGATTACCGATGCGCAACGCTGCCTCACTCGAATAACGCGGGTCTACGAGCCTGCACTTAACCTAATTGAGCTCCTTTACGCCGGGCAGGGGCTAAGTCTGGACGCAGGCGCTAGCGTCTACCTTAGCGGCTTCCTGTTCGATATGAACCGTTTTTTCCAATCCCTACTTTCGAGGTTCTTGAACGAGCACCTCGTTGGTTTTGAAGTTTGTGACGAGGAGAGCATTCGGGGAATGATGCGTTACGATCCAGCAAACAACCCGTTGAACAGGCGATCCCCGACGCTGCGTCCGGACTTCGCAATTAGGCAAGGAGGCAGTACCGTTGCCATCCTTGACGCCAAATATCGTGACCTCTGGCGGTCCGATCTTCCTCGCGAAATGCTCTATCAGCTAGCTATGTATGCCCTTAGCCAACCAACCGAAAGATCAGCAACTATTCTATATCCGGCACTTGGTCCTTCGGCAACCGATGCGCGTATTGTGATTACTGATCCAATTGACAGTGCCACGCCCGCCCGAGTCATCGTGCGTCCTGTAGACTTACTCGCCATTGATCGCGTGATTTCACAGACGATGACGCCGAACCGGTCGGCGGTGGCCACAATGCTTGCCAATAGTCTTGTTTTTGGATCTGCCCATGCGTAACTTATGTCGCTTTATCTGATAACAATAACTGGAACATCAAGTCATACCTGGTTGTCAACTTAGCGAATAAATCCAGATTAAGCTCCATCACTATTTCGCTCATGAGCTAGCCATTGCTGATATGGCCAATCTCGGCATCCCTCATCATCTCCGCGACTTTAAGCAGCGTCTCCTGGCTCTCCTCGGACATCTCGTGGTACGCCATCAGCAGGCGCCTCTGGTCCGAATTGAGTTCGAGGCTGTCGATCTTGTAGTAATCCATGTCGTGACGAATGACGTCTTCAAGATCGGTTTCACCCAGGAAGTACGAAAGAGGGGCTTGGAGGAAGCGGACGAGCTTATGAAGTTCTTGTGTGGACACGGACAGGCGGCCCGTCTCGTACTGGCTGACGGTACTACGGCTAACGCCAAGAACCTCGGCAACTTCCGCTTGGGTTATGCGGCGAGACTGTCGACGTTCAGCAATCCGCTCTCCG
This sequence comes from Capsulimonadaceae bacterium, assembly GCA_036504535.1. Taxonomy (GTDB): domain Bacteria; phylum Armatimonadota; class Armatimonadia; order Armatimonadales; family Capsulimonadaceae; genus JARLGU01. The sequence continues at coordinate 173,258 of DASXUY010000064.1, read as the reverse complement.
ATTTCAGGGCTTTCTAGAGGATTTGTATCAGTCATGATACGTCGAGTGTACCATGAGTATGCGCCATTACGGTAGTTATCCGACAAATTGTATCAGCCTTAGGATTGCGGCTGTGCAAGGTAACCAGCGAGTGCTTTTTGCGTTGCTGGGGAGGGCACCTAGATTACGGAGTAGTTACTCAGCCTCGTCAATCAACCAGCCAACTCTCACAGTAAGGACTGCGGCAATAGCCTTGAGCTCGAAGTCTAGCACAACGCGCTCACCAGTTTCGATCTTACTGATCCCTGCCCTATCTATGTGAATGCCTTCATTAAGAAGCAAGGCCGACAAGTCCGCCTGAGTCAGGCGCGGATCAAAGCCAGTCCGAGCCTCGCGAACCCGCGAAGCGATGATATTTTTTGGATTTTTATCGTCAGGAGACGTTCTAAGACGGAACACACCTTGAATCGTATGGCATGTGTGTGCTAGAATGTTCTAAGACAGAACATTTCGTATCACGCAGCATCAAAAAGTGTTCGATGTTGCCTACATGCCTGAGGAATCAATATTGAAAGTATCCACATGTATTTGCGTCACAGCTTTGGCATCGAACATTCTCGCCGCGTTCCCATCCACTGCCCGGGCGGATGATACCCTCGTGAAGGCGGTCTCCGACTTCAAGGATGCCTACGAGGGGCCAGACTGCGCGGTCACTTGGCCTGTTAATGGAAATCGGGAAACGTTGAAACTTGTGTTGGGGGCCGGATACTTCGGCGCTCATGGGCCGAAGAACGAAGGCTCGGTCATGCAAACGGCTGTCGCCGCGTGGTCAGACTTCGTCGATGATGTTGCGAAGAGAAAGGCCGTTCTCAGCGATCCCAAGGTCATCTACTCGTACGCAGGGAAACCCGGAAAGGTTGACCGGACAATCGCAGCAAACTATGTGCGGTCGGTGGAAGCCGTTGGGGAGGCGCAGCTCAAGGTCATAACGGAAGGCTTCCGACGGGCGGTGCCCGTGGCGATGAAGCAGTTCACTGATCGTGGATGCAAGTACACGTGGCCAGTGAACGGGGACCCTTCACTCATGCGGATCGATGCGCCGGCGTCAGCCTTGCCCGCTTCGGCGAGCGACCCTAAGGTAGTTGGGTTCTTCACGTCGAACGCCTATCAGGCCTTTTACAACGCGAGATCCTACGCAAGGGTGCCGTTTGCCTCGGACTGCAACGTCCAGCTATTCATCGACGGAAATGTGAACGGCATCGTCGTACCCGCAAATCCGGGCCGAAGCGTCAGAGAGCGCCATCCCGGTCTTTATGCATTTTCATGTTGGAAGGTCGCACACGGAGACGACGACGGCCGGATCGACGCCATCGCATGGGCATATCGGGATGCCGGATTCGGTCCCGCTACCGATTATAACCGCCATTTCGTGCCAGAGGCGGAATATGAGACTGCTGTTGAGGCAATTGGAGGCGACAACCAGTCGTGGATCGTCCTGCTGCGTAGGGCTCCAAGCAAGGCGCTCGTCTGCTGCGGCCTCTACCGGAAACCGCTCAAGTGGAATGACGACGGCGAATGGATACCGGCGCCACCGATGTAGTCAACGCCAGCGATGGCAAATACATAACCAGGAATGTGAAACCAATGACTGAACAAACTCAATCGACCTGCCCTCATTGCGGTGCTCCGCAGGTTTCGGACGCTGCCTTCTGCTCGAAGTGCGGAAAGGCGACAACCGATCTGCCAGCCACTTGCCCGGGTTGCGGGTCCCAGCTTGTCCGGGATGCCGCGTTCTGCGGGAAGTGCGGGCGTTCCGCGACGCCGAAGCAAGCTTTCCTGACCGATGCGGCTATCGGACAAGCACGTAGAACGGGCGAGGCTGTCCTTGCCTCTGCTCGCGCATTCGACTGGCAGAGCACATTAGTTGCCGTCCGGTCCACGCCCCGCGTGATTTGGATTGGCCTCGCCATCGCGGTTCTCGGGACCGGCGTGTCCGCCTACGTCACGGGGCTTCATCAAGCGGATATGATGCCGACCTCGTTCTGGAACGGCTTTGCTACGTGGGGCTCGATCTTAGCGATGGGATTAGGCTTCCGCATGTTCCCGCGTTTCTCGGCGGCCCTTTTTGCCGGAGCATGGCTGCTCTGCGCGATTGCCTATCCGATGGGGGCTAATTTGGGGAACAGGAATGCGACGTACTCCGCGCTCGTCGCCCAATACGGGAACGCCCAGTACGCCGACTTTCAGATGCGGGAGATAGAAAACGACTATCCCTCGCCGACTGGCTATACGTCCCAGCAGAAGGCGAACTGGGTCGCCGGTTTCATCGTAACAGGGCTGATCGCGGGCGTGATCGCCTTCCGTAGAAAAGCCGCCGACAAGAAGGCATAACTAAGCGGGATGCACTTTAAAAGGGAGATCATATTTCAAATGGCTGTTAAGATTGCTAACGTACAAACAATCACTATATGCGCTATCATTGGCGCAACGCTTGCCTCATCCTTGCTGGCGCTTGCATCGGATGCCCCAAAAGACGCGGCTCCTGTAGTTCCCGCAGCAACTCGAATGTTGAAAGTCGGTGATGAGTGGGCGTTTGAAATAGTCTATCGCCGCTTGGTCTACCACAGCGCGAACAACGACGACCGATCACAACTCGGCCAGATCTTCCATGCGAACAACAGCGAGTCGACGAAACAGACGCTGACGATCAAAGTGGTCCCAGATCCAGGCACTCTCGACGGTAAGGCGACAGGTCTGGATAGTATGGGAGTCCAGGAAGAAGGCGAGCAGGTCGATGCCGACATGCAGGCTGCCGCAAATGCGAAAGTGATGGCTTTCATCGTGACACTCAGCTACAACAAAGACCACCGCGACCATAAGAAGATCGCAGTCTACCGGTTTAAGCAGATCCCAAATGGTGGCCTGGCGATGGAGAGGACGGACGTCGCTTCTCAGGGTGGAGTGCTCCTACCTCCATCGTGGTCGGAAGGAGTCCAATGGCGATATTTCTTCCCCATCGATCCGGCGTATCAGCGCGGGACGGGCTTTCCGAACGTCGGCGGACGAGCGCACCTAGGAACGGTCAGCGGAGCGGATCGGGCCACTTGCAAGGCGGGCACGTTCGCTGCTTGGAAAACGCAAGTCAGCGAGCTGCCTGAAGACGCGGACTTGGATACGAAATCGGACGATTGGTGGTTTGCGCCTGAAATCGGTTTCCCGGTCAAAGCGAATGTCACCTTCGACGAGAACGACACGTGGACGCTCAATCTCGTCAAGTTCAAACCCGCAACAGACGAAGTGCCTGTAGTTGCCACTGTACCTGCACTTCTGGCGCCCTCCGCGCCGGCGGTTTCGGATCCGGACACAAGGCAGAAATAGTAGCAAGAGAGTACGAAGGGAGAAAAGAAGATGTCGATAAGGACTTCCGCGATGGTCGACGACATGTCGACGCAACTCGTGATCAGGATAGCGAAACCGCCGTCAGGCGGAATGTCGTTCGATAGGCGACCAAGGCTCAACAAGAAGCTGGGCAAGATAGCACGCAACCTCAGGAAGCTGACAGTGACCTTCAAGACGCCGACGGACGTGCGCGAGCAAATAGAAGCCGCCAAACTGGTCGACTCCATGAGGTGGAACCTCAATACGATCATGCGATCAGTTGGAGGCCGCGCGCGGGACGCGGCCGAACTTGAACGCCTCGTCGCCGATCCGGGACCGACCGATGTGGAGTATGACGAAATAGAAAAGGAATTGAACGATCTGGCTGTGCCGGAAACCGGAGTGGACAGCAAGACGCCCTCGGTGCTCGACGACCTTAGCGACCTCGAGGCTCTTCTCGAACTGGATATCTTCAATCCGGACCTGACGAGAAAGAAGCCCGAGGATGAATCGGGCGAAAGCGGCGAGTTTCCAGACTTAGAAAAATGAGCCGCAGAGCCATGCCGAGGGCAAATGACAAATACAACCGCCGCAGGTTCAGTCGCAAGGAACGCGTCGCGCTCATTGCGTTTTCCCACTGCGCCTGCGCGGTTTGTGGTCGTCCGCTTGAGTCAGGATGGCACGCGGACCATATCCGCCCCTACTCGAGAGGCGGTCCAACAGACGTTGCGAACGGACAGGCGACTTGTCCGACATGCAATTTGCGTAAAGGAGTACGAACAGCAGTGGAACAAAGAACAACCAACACGGCAAGCGATCCGGGATACCGCTTGCCCACATCGATCACAGGCCCGGTCACCGACCGGTCCATTCCTGCCCGGCCATCCAGCGGCCCAGAACTGCGCGAATGGCAGCTCGATGCCACGGACGCGCTGGTTAGGGTGAGGACGGCGGGCGGTACTAACTTCATGGCTTGCGCGTGTCCGGGCGCGGGAAAGACTACGTTCGCCCTGAGCGTGTGCAAGTCAATGCTCAGGAGCGGGGAGGCGCAGCGGATCGTCGTGGTCGTCCCGAGTTGCCACTTGAAGAAGCAGTGGGCCGCAGCCGCTCAGCGCCTGGGCATTCGTCTTACTGCGAACTGGGGCAACGACTCCGCAGTTCCCGAGCAGGCGGATGTGCAAGGCATCATTGTCACCTATGCTCAAGTTGCGAGCCTCCCGGAAGCGAGCCGTATCCACTGCTCTCGTCGTCGCACCGTTCTCGTCGCCGACGAGATCCATCATGCGGGCCAGGGACTTTCATGGGGCGACGCCCTTCGAGACGCGTTCGAGCACGCCGTCTTTCGCATCCTGCTTTCGGGAACGCCATTCCGAAGCGACGACTCGACGATCCCGTTCGTGCAGTACGAAAATGGTCGCAGCGTCTCCGATTACAGTTACGGATATGGCGAGGCACTCCGCGACTCCGTCTGCCGCCCCATTGTGTTCCCGAGTTTCGAGGGCCAGATGGAGTGGATGGAGAACGACGAGACGGTGACTGCGACGTTTGGCGACGACATCGATGATGAACGGATGTCTCGACGCCTGCGCACGGCGCTTGACGCCGAAGGTGATTGGCTCCGCGACGTCGTGCGGGCAGCAGATCGGAAGGTGACTGAGATCCGGTCGTCGGGCCACCCTAACGCTGGCGGACTGATCGTCGCGATGGACCAGCGTCATGCGCAGCAAATCGCTGAAGTCGTCCGATCCGTGACGCGCGAAGCTCCGGCTATCGCGACCTGCGACGACCCAGAGGCATCCGCGGTGATCAATGAATATGCCGAGTCCGACGCGCGCTGGCTCGTCTCCGTCCGGATGGTCTCCGAAGGCTGCGACATCCCTCGGCTGCGGGTTGGCGTCTACGCGACGACTATCCAGAGCGAGCTATTTATCCGCCAGTGGATCGGTCGCTTCGTCCGCGTGGTACCCGGTCTCGAAGACGAGCAGCAGTTCGGCTACTGCTATGTCCCCGCCGACGGCCGGATACTAAGCGTCGTACATGCGATCCAGCAAGAGCGCGACCATGTTATCGGCCGCAGCCGGTTGCAGGACCGAGAGAGAGGAGAGGGAAATGAAAGCACAGAGAATGAAGGTGCCGGACATCGAGGAGGAGTTCTGTTCATCCCGATGTCGGCGAGCGCCGTCGAAGGTCCCGTCTATGCCGATGGACAGAGCTATAGCCCCGAGATCATTGCCCAGGCCCGCGATGTCAAGCAGCGAGGATCCGCGATGCTGCGAAACGTTTCCGAGGTCACGATCGCGGAACTCCTACGACTAACGTTGCAGGAAACGATGGAATCGCCCCACGCGGATTTGCCCGATACGGATGACCCGGTCGGACGGGTGCCAGACTCATTTCGTCGTGCCCGCACCTTCGACGAGGAGAACGCGGAACTCCGCCAGACCGTGACGCGCCTTTCGAACGCCGTCGCCCGGACGCTTCAGGTCACGCCGGACGTCATCCACCGCGCCTGGCGTCAGCAAAGCGGCGTTCCTCAGCGAAGCGCCACTAACGCTCAGATCCGGGACAAGATTCAGTGGCTCCGAGACCTACAAGCCGGTCGTGAACGACTCGGACGGGAGGTCGCAGTCCGATGAAAGATCTCGTGTGCCGGGATCAGACGGTGCAGGCGCTAAGCCGATCCATTTCGCGAGGATTGGGCGGTATCAGCGTAGCGCCGGACCTGCTTAAGAGCGTTCTCGTGACGGAAGCGTGGCGCGACAGGATCGTGGAGAGCACGGGGGAGAGAGCCCTCTTCGACCGGTTCGGAGATTTCGTCGCTGCCCCTCCTCCGGGTGGCCTCGGCTCGACGATCGAGTCGATCGAGCGCATTTGCCGGGAGGACGTGCAGGCGCTGTCCGCGCTGGACGACACGTTGCGGCGCTGCAAGAAACGTCGCCGCCGCTCGCCGAACGTGAAGCAGCTATCGATGCTTTCCGAGGGAGATGACGCCGGTGGACCTGTCTCGCCGAGTGAGGACGCGTCCCTCCCTGCGCCGACGGGCAATTCTCGGCGTGCCGGCCTTAGGCGCCTCGCGAAGCAGCGCCCCGATCTGCATGCAAAGGTGCTGTCGGGCGAGACGAGCGTCCACGCCGCGCTCGTCGAGGCGGGGTGGCGAGCGGCGACGTTCACAGCGTCGACGGATCTGGACAGCTTAGAGAAGACGCTCAGGCAGAGATTGGATGCGCGTGCTCTGGCCGACTTGGGAAATCGCCTAATGGCCCCATAATGATCTCGCGCGTAAGAGTTCACACTATGGACAATTTTCGAGTCACGAAGCGATTCTCGGGAATCATTTCGTTGGTTTTAGCGCTATATGAGATGTGACTATTGGTACTTCATCCGAACTGGGCTCGCTTGGTGTTGACGAGCTTGTTGCTTTGGTCTTGTCTCAGCAGGACCTTATCGCCTTCCAGTCCGCGCATATTGCCGACCAAGAGCGCCGAATTGCCGCACTCGAAGCGCAGTTGGGTCTTGGCGGTCCGCCCAAGGCTGGCGGGTCCCGATCTCCTAACATTAAGGCAAACAAACCCGTCGCGCAGAACAAAACCCGCAAGAAGCGCGATCTGCATTTCTGCCGCAAGCGTGAGACTGCAACTACCGTGGTTGATCACATGCCGGATTGTTGCCCTGATTGCGGTCGAGGTTTAATCGGTGGCGGTCCAAAGCGCAGCCGGCAGGTGATTGATATCAAGATCGAGCCTGTCGAAATCACAGAGCATGTGCTTCATAGCCGCTATTGCGGCGTCTGCAAGAAGCGAGTCGTAGCCAATCCGGATCTGTCCGCTTACGTCTCGCGCAACCGCCGCTTCGGTCATAATCTGGCCAGCCTTATCGCGACGCTCAGTTGCAACGGGCGGATGCCGATCCGAACTATCAAGAGCACGTTACAGAGCTTGTATGGTTTGCGCATTTCCGAAGGTGCCATTATCGACATCCTTCAAGATGTCGCCGAGGCCGGAGCGCCCGTAGTCGCACCGCTCAAGGATGAGGCTCGAAACTCGCCCCTGTTGCACGCCGACGAGAGCAGTTGGCGGGAAAACGGCCAAAATGGCTACCTTTGGCTACTGGCCACACTCGACATCCGCATCTTCGAGTATGATCGGCACCGTAGTTATGAAGTCGCCAAACGGATAGTCGGCGAGTACTTCGGCACACTGATCACGGATTTCTACTACGCGTACAACCAATTAGCTTGCCGCCATCAGCGCTGCTGGGTCCATTTCCTACGCCATCTTCACGAACTGCGGGACGGCGCGGAATCGGATGTCGACGCATGGATCGATGCGGTCATCGCGGTCTGGCGCAAGGCAGCGGATTTTCAGATGTTTTGCTGGAGCAAGCCCAAGTTCGGGGCGAATGTCTATGACCGCAGGCGAAAGCGCAAGGCTTTTGAGAGGGAATTGTACACGTTGGCCGAGCCCTATTTGGAGTGCGATCCAAAAGTCGTGCGGCAAACGACGCTCTCCAAGAGGATTGCGATGTTCCTGACGGAGCTATTCACCTTCGTCGAATATCCTGAAGTACCGCATCATAATAATCCCGCCGAGCAGGCCATTCGGCCCGCCGTCATTGCTCGGAAAATCAGCGGAGGGACGCGATCACCGCTCGGAACACAAACAAAGACAACGCTCATGAGCCTCTTCGCAACCTGGAACCTAAGAGGGCTCGATCCACTTCAGCAATGCCGACAACTTCTGACCGCATCCCCATAACCAAAGCCTCCTTCAAACAAATCAAATATCGCTGTACCTAACCGTGAGTTGTTACTCTCGCGCAGAATAACGCATTGGTGAACGACGGCAAAGGTAGAATAAATGTCTAGTTCGCCGTTGCAATTTCTCGAACTTCGTGTATAATTGGTATCAAGCCGATGCTTTACTCCTTGCGAGTAAAGATGGGTCAGGAAGACGAACTCGAATAGAGTTGACTTCCGTTCAGTGACTTGTCGAACAATACGAACAGTACGCAAACATACGTAAATAAATCGAACAGGCTCAAACCAACATTTGGTTTGGGATAAATCGACCGAAAGGTTAGCATCTTGATCATTGACCATGTCAGTGATTTAGTGGTGCAAGCTATGTATGTTGTTGTGTGCTGTTTACAGCCTCCTCGACATTCCAGTTTTTACCACTAACATTTGTCAACGTAGGATCCCGATTGTTTGTCGGAATTCTGTGTCTTGTTGCTCGCGCCGCTGACGCCGCGCCTGTCCCGTCCAAGTTTAATGGACTTGGGCCTGGCCATGCGTTGTCAGCGATTCGAAAAACGCTTCGCGTTCGGCGAAGCGACGCTCAGGATTGGTGTATTCACGCCACGTTAGTTAAGAAACTTAACACTGTGTAAGCCGCGGTAGAATTAAAGGAGAAAAGCAAAAATGCAAGATTACTTGCTCGATGAGGATGGGATTGGCCCTGAGGTACCCAGTTGGTGGAGAGATTTGTCCACAATCAAGGTTGCTACTTATACTGATTGTGACATTCGCTATGTAAATGGCTTTTTCGCAAAAGGTGAGCTGACCTATATAGCTGGCAGCCCGGGATGCGGAAAAACATTCTTTTTGTTGGGAAACCTCAAGGCTCTTGTCACGGGCGGTGACTTTCTAGGCAAACGGATCAGTAAGCATGCGAACTGCCTTTACATTGATTCCGAAATGGGACAGAAGCACATGGACATGCGAATAAAGGCCATGTTCTCAGTAGGCGACAAGTTGGCAGGCTCCTTATGGACGGATACATCGCGTCGGTTCCGTGCCGACAACGACAGTCCCATCGACGAATACATTCGATACATCAATGAAACCGGTGTGGATGTCGTGTTCATCGACAGCCTTTCGCGAATCATGCCTGAAATCGACGACGAGAATAGTAACCGTCAGTTGGCGCGTGTGGGCGAACGCCTCTGTCGGCTTCGCGATGAAACCGGATGCGCTATCGTTGTGCTTCATCACTTCGGAAAGCAAAAGAACTCGATGCGGGGGGCAAGCGATATCGAAGCGCATGCAGACAACGTGTTTCACATAATAGCCTCAAAGAATCGGCGAAAGCTTGTTCCCATCAAGACCCGTAATATCAAGGCAGAAAAGGCCTTTTGGACATGGTTTGAGATCTGCGAAACCGACGAAGGACACATCGAACTTCGAGCGTCAAGTCGTCCAGCAGCCGACGAAGAAGTTGTTTCTAAGCGGCCGGAAAGAGCAACGCCGCAAGAGCTCGAACGCGACGTCTACGAATTCGTCAGGAAGAACCCAGGAAAGACGAGCACTGAGATCACACAAGGCATCCATCGAGGAAAAGGATCCGTTACTAACGCGCTGCGCGAGCTTGTACGCTCTGGCGCCCTTGAGAAAGAAGACTCCCGGAGCACCGCAAACCGACCTATTACGGTTTATATGCTCCGTGTCGGAGGATCAAATGCAGGTGCGGATAAAAATATGTCATTATGAAATATTGATCTGTTTCTGTTATGTGTTCCTTATATATTCTGAAACGATAGAACAGGAGTTTACTATATAAGAACTTATTCCTTTTGAACTTACGAAGTAACTATTTACCACGTGACTTGTCGCACCGAGACATCTAGTTACTTGGCAACGAATACTTTGACAAGGAGGAAGGACCACAGGCTAGTTCGCACGCCAAGGGGGAAGGTTGAGCGCCTTCCCCCATTGGTCGCAAGGGTCCTAGGCACAAGCCCTAGAATTCGCGGTGGCGATAACGGGGCCCGATTCCCCATGCCCTGGGGCTGGATCTTGGCGACCAGCACAAATCACAGGGGAGGAGGCGAACCTCCGTCTAGGCAGTGCGTCGCCTCCGAGAGACGCTTGTACGGAATCCCAGCGCCTGGAGTCTACACCGCGGTAGCTTTGCGTGGACGCCGTCCCATTCACAGTACCACTGTGTCGGCTTTCTCGAGCGGTCAGTTAGTTCACGATCTTCGAAACCGGCGAGGGACCGCCAAGAGCCTCCGACGTGACGGTAGGCAATGACGAGCAACCTCCGCGAGCGCTATAACCATGGCGACGATGGTTCGCTCATCCGCTGTCACTGGGCCGTATGACGGGTGACTTGTAATCCGGTTACTATTAAGTGGCACGGAGCCGAGGTGGATGGGCCCACATTCCTTGTCGACCAAAACCACAGTTCGCCGAGATGACTGGCTCCGTTGCTCTTGGAGACCTGTCAGTGCGTAGTCCACTGTGCGTCCCCGTCGATGCGCATAGTAACGCGATGCAATCAGACGACACCCTCGTTCCGTATGGCATACTTCCCTAAGTGACCCAGGAACCAGTGCGTTTACTGCCGATCCCGATAACAGGTTTCAGATCAACAATCGTGCTCTGCGGACTCAGGCGAACACGGCGCCAAGGGCTCTTTAGACAAGTTAGTAGCCCACTCGCTACCCCGGAGAGAGCCAGCAGTGTTAGCCGCTATATAATGGCGATTCTCCACGTTCGAAATGTACCCAACGAGCCCGTCGGCATTAGTTGACGGGCAGCCTCAACTTCTCTGAGGCGAACCCAACGCACCTTCCCGTCGGGTTCACGTTTGTTCGCTAAGCGGCTTGTTGACGCAGTAGTAATGCGACGCAGTTTCTACAGGTCCCCTGCATCTATTCTCCGTCACCAAGGCTCAGCATGTCGTGCAATCGCGGCCAGTCGATCTACAATGGCCAGCGCACCTTCTTAGTGTCAAGCTTAAGTAGGTCCCGCATTGTCCACAGCGTAGCGCCGATGGTCACATGAACGTTCCGATTGTTCAGTGGGCAAACGATAAATACGCTTCTGCGTTTCGTTGTAGGTTGTTATCCCCCGTCTCAACCAAAGCGATAGTAATTGATTCCTATAATGTGCAGTTGACAGGCGTCACGTGACGCTTTTGTTACTCTCGCCGAGTGAACAATGCGTACAACTGGGATTCCGGCTCGCTGTGTCCGAGCTGAAACCAAATCTATGCATGCCGATCTCCGGCCAGTACGGTCTGCCAAGCGTGTAAACGACGAGAACATGAACGTGTCATTGCGGCGACTCAGTCTCACGACTAGATCACGTTACTATGCGCCACGGGCGTTTCAAGGCGTGTATTAGGCGGTGACAGAGGCACAGACACTAGAAGCACCTCTGTGATCGTCGTCACCGATTGCGGCCGTCGTTCTGACTTAGAATCTCCCGTGCGAACGGCGCTCATATTCGAGGTACTGCGGCGCAAACCTATGTTATAATTGGTGCGGCGACGTTCGTCCGCCACCTTCACAATGTTGCTCGCGATGCACTAGGCAAATGCGGCACATTGCTTCTCTCGATACTGCTGCCAGCCTTTCCGTTTCATCGCGAAACCAACGGGCCACGGCAACCTCCTCACCTCAGAAAGACTGCCTTGATATCACCACCAAACCCGACCACCAATCGGCTTCCCGGTTACCTGACAGTCGATGAACTGCTAAATATGCCCCTCCAAGCCTCCGAGCCCAAGACGTACATTCGCGGCATGGTCTCCGTCTCCGTGGACACGTGAGTTCGTGCACTTGGCGGACGCTGAACTACGACTGTGGGCCACACTTGCGACGAGGCGACGGACAGCTATGGCACCTACTGCATCGCCTGCTGGACTATGGCGCTCGACCGAGCCTATGTCGGGCAACGCATCCGCGCCATTGCATGATCGCTATATCCGGATGCCGATAACAGCCAGAACTCCGCATGCGAACTCTTGCGCCTTTGGCTCCATGCATCGACCGCGCAAGCACTGGAAGCCTTACTTAAGGACATCGAAAATCGTGTAACTACGTTCATCATCGACCTGTTTGGAATGCTCGGGACATACGCGCTCAGTCTCGCAGAAAGAAGGGCCAGCCGGAAACTGCCAATCCCGCCGAAGATCAAACTGCCTGACGGTTCGACTCTGGGTGACTTTATCAATCGCCATATTGCCAATATGTCGCGTGAGAGTTTCTCGGCAGCATAACCATTGACCCTAGTAGTCCCAGAGTGAATGGGACTTGGGCGTGTGGCCTCGGTTACGCCTTTAGAGATTGACGTAGCCGATACCCATTTAGGGCATACAGCCCTCGCACGTCTCATGCCGATGCTTCACGAGCTTGCGGTCCGTTGTGCACAGATTCTCGACTCCACATTAAGTGTTCGATCTCCTGAACTCGGCGATGCGTGCGCTCGACAACCCAGTTTGGCCTTGGGACGTCGACCGCGACCGCGATCGGGTTGGTGTTCTGCTTGGTGACCTATATCGACGGTCGACTGTCCATCGTACTCTCAAACTGATAGGGAGTACCGTCTGTTACTATGCCCTCTTTCAATTCCACCGGCTGAAATCCGAGCATCTTTGCCATTTCCGTATCCGCCACTTCGTGTCAACCCATGCAATCGTATGGCAGATTTCATGAAGCGTGGCTATGCGTATTCGGGCCGCGCGCCTTTGTCATGCCAGTCGCCGCCGCAGTCAGAAGCCGCCGAAGGCGGTCACGAACTGGTGGGAGCTTAGTGACGATGACGCTGCGCTTCTGCGCTCCAGGCCCGATAAGCGTTACCCGCTATCAGTCTTGAACTTGTACAACATCATTCCTAAAACGTGCACAGGATAACGGGGGGTAGGATGATATTTGGCGAAAACGAAATTCATCCTCAGTAATTACCCCTCGCGTCGTATCAAGAATTTCCGATTCTGTCCCATAGTCCCCGTCGTTTCATAAGAAATGCGTGGTAGGTGGTCGCCAGCACGGGCCTCGTGCTACTCGCTTTCTCACTACGCACTCACGAATCGGTCGGATCTACGTACGGTCCCAGAAAACAGCTCCAAACCGTTTTCCGTAATAAATTCAAACCAGGATTTTCGGATGTGCCCTATAGGGCCTCATTGTTCATAACAGTTCGTTTCCCCAAGGCTGCGCATCCCGTTCATTTGGCTAGCCATCCTCCTTGAACGACCGGGCCATCGCCAATCCGGGGTTACAACCTAAGGTCTTCGCATGCCGGTTGACTTTGTATGAGCGTTCATAGACCGATCCAAGACACGATCGCACCCTGTGGTGTTGGGCCATATCCCATTGCATTTTCAAAGGATTTGGCGACTCGCCCATTCGAAGTCATCGGTTGATCGCGGGTTCTGCAATCTGAGAATTTCATTTATATTTCCTGACTCTAAAAAGGCGAATAACTACGTCTTGTGCTCAACACTTTTGTGCGAACTTGGGTCGAAACAGGGCAAATACTTAGTGAATCGGGGGTCAAATGCCCAAATTTGCCCTCGAAACAGGGGTGAATCGGGGGTCAATTTGAGGGGGTACCCTACGCCGAAATATTATCATTTTGGGAAGTAGCTATGATGACCCCACGGCGATTGAGCACGTGACTATGTCTCGGCGAATTAAAAAGTGCGTGCGATAAGGTTCCAGACATGCTACACAGTGGTTTCGCCGACGAAAATTCCAGCCCGTATACGCGCGTGCGATGGTAGGGGCGGGGGGTGTTTAGACGAAGGAACGTCGCGGACGGCTGCCTGATGAGCCAAATGACTAACTACCTCCTAACGGGCTTGTCCAGGAACACCAGCTAATGTCTTCTCAGTTAGGTGCTCTAGCAAAGCTGGTCTTTGCGTTCGGACAAGCTACAGCTTGAAGGAGTTGGAGTAACGCCGATAAAGTCGGGGCGTCGTGAACCCGACGTTGCAAGTTGATACGAGTTAGTTTGGAGTGTTTGTGGAATCGCCTACATGGCAAAATGCCGTTCGATGCGCCTTTGTACTTCACGGCGCGATCAATGTACTGAAGCTCTCCTGTGACAATGTGGGTTACGCCCACAGAATTGCACAGAGCACGCACTGGACAGATTCAAAACCCCCAGGCAATCCGCTGACAACTTAACGAGAGACTTGACGATTACGGGCACCGTGCAATCTGAGAATTTCATCTATTTTCCTCGGGCCCCAAAAGGCCGAATTTACAAGTTTTGTGCTCAACACTTTTGTGCGAACTTGAGTCAAACAGGGGCAAATACTTGGTGAATCGGGGGTCAAATGCCCATTTAACCCTGCGAAATATATGCGAATCAGGGGTCAATTTGATCTGCTACCTTATGCCAATATGTTGTCGTTTTTGAGATTAGAATCGGGGAATTTCAGAGTTTTGCGCACAGGTTTATGTCTCATAGAATTAATATGGTGGGCAAAGCGGTTACGGAGGTGCTACACGCAGGTGCCGGCGCGGGCGATCCGACAACCTTTACGTGCGCGCGAATGTGGGGGCGGGGGTATCAGCAATGATTCCAACGTCAATTCTGACTTTCGAAGGCGCTTGGCACTATGCAATGTGATAAGTAATTTATGTCAATTTACACCTACTGCGATAAAGGGTACGTGTCCATTGACAAGCCAAGATGCGCGTGATATACTTCAGTGAAGTGTTTCACTATGTTGTTTTCTTTTCTTCTAAGCGACGCGTGTCAGTACGTTGGTTTATTTCTATGCCTCGCAACCGGTCGCTACATGAGTTCCGCCTTCATGAAATCGGCCCTCAAATCGCCCGTTTTGCCATATACCATGCCGTATTGACTCGCCCCCTAATATTGTTGGCGACTCGGAGTCTTTCGGGCGCCACTGTCGATCAACCCGTCCAAGACTTCCGCAGGACAGTAAGTATTGCGTAAAATGCGTACTGCGATCAGGCAAATATTCGTTGCCGTCCGTCCCTGATGGTTTATGGGGTGACGGACTAACGTTGCTAGGCGTTGCAGCATCCAGAATTAGGGATAAAGAGGTAAATGACCACATACAGCAATCCAATACTGAAAGGCTTTCGCCCCGACCCTTCGATCATTCGAGTTGGCAATGACTATTACCTCGTTGTATCGTCATTCGAATACTTCCCGGGTTTGCCTATCTACCGCAGCACGAACTTGGTTGAATGGAGCCAAATTGGGTATGTCCTAAATCGCACATCGCAACTTGATATCGTTGCGCCACGACCTTCGTCAGGTTTGTTCGCCCCGACCATTAGGTACCACGACGGCGTCTTCTATGTCATTTGCACACTAATGAACAATGGCGGGAATTTCATCGTGACCGCTGCAGACCCGGCTGGACCATGGTCAGATCCAATATGGATCGCAGGCGCGGAAGGGATTGACCCCTCTCTGTTCTTCGGTGACGACGGCCGTTGCTATTATGTCGGTAACGGCTCCCCAGACGAGCCCCTCTATGACGGACACCGCACAATCTGGCTGCAAGAGATTACGCCACGGGATGGTCGTCTGATCGGTCACAAAGCTGTTATTGTTAACGGTGGCACCGATATCACTAAGAAGCCGATATGGATCGAAGGGCCTCACATATACAAACGCGAGGGACGCTACATATTAGTCGCGGCCGAGGGTGGGACTGGGGAACAGCATTCAGAGGTCGTATTCCGCACTGACGAAAATGCTTCCATATGGGGGCCATACGAGCCTTACAGCGGCAATCCTATTATATCCAATCGAGACGTCACGGACTCAGGGGAGAACCCAATCACCTGTACTGGCCATGCTGATCTTGTTGAAACAAGCGACGGCGAATTGTGGGCGGTCTTACTTGGCTGCCGACCGTACGCTCCGACTTTTGAGAATTGGTACAACACCGGGCGAGAGACATTTCTTGTTCCGATGGCATGGCGGAATGGATGGCCTGTAACCCGCGACGGTTCCGCGCGAGTAAAGCACTCCTACGATCTTCCGTCTATCGCTGTTCCCGTCGAACTCGGTGGGCTTCAGGATGCCAATGGTTACTTTGACGACTTCGGTTCGGAAACTCTTGGACATGAGTGGTATGCCATCGGCCGGTCGCCTGAGATCGATGGCTGGCTCGATCTCTCAAGCCAACCCGGAAAGCTCCGTATACAACCTCGGGTGGATTGTCTGGGGACGCTGGGGAATCCGGCGTTCATAGGCTACCGACAACGGGACCTGGCATTTGAGGCGACAGCCCGTATTACATTGCCCGAAGTTGCCGGGCCTGCCCAGTATGGGATGGCGGTGCAGCAAAACAACACAACGTTTTTGGCGATAATGGCTCGAATTACCGACGGCGGACTGGTGGTGACCGTAGAACGCAAATGCCCGGATGAGCTGCCAGAGATTATCGCGTCCGCAATCATCCCGAACCTTACCCTGGATTTAAGGATCGCGGCAGATGGCCGGGACTATAATTTCGCGATATCGACGGACGGTGCCCACTTCAAGGAGCTTGCCAGTTCCATTGATGGCTCCATCCTTAGTACTCGTTATACAGGCGGTTTTGTCGGCGCAATGATTGGCCTTTATGCTGTTGGTGAGGGCGATGGAAACTCTGCTATGGGCGTCGATTGGTTTAGCTATCGACCTTTATAGCCCGTCTTGTTAAGTTTTGCAGGTAACCGAGGCCACCGCTCGCGTGGCGCTTGAAAGACAGCCTGCGGCAGCTTACGTTCTTGTAGACCACGCCCGCTTCCTTTTGCTGTCTGTGCAATTGCCCCTTGTTACCTTTTCAACTTGGCAAGAGCCGGTACCCCGTGTGCGATATGAGCCCAATAATCGTCCAAAGAACGGCGTTCATGCAGTCTCCAAGTATTAGTCCAAGGAAAAACGGCATGAATCGCTGATATCCTTTGATGCCTGCATACCGCATGATCGGTACCTTGATTAGCCACCCAAGAAGCAGCGAGAACCATAGCATCGACATCGGGTATGTCGCTGCAACGAGAAAGCCTGATGGGTGTATAGGAAACGAAGCCACATAGCTGCGCATCGTCATCAGCGTAAGGACGAAAAGGGCTCCCCCCGCCAAGTTGGCAAGGATCCCTTGAACGGGCGCTCCATGAGGATGGAGTTCGCTGGCAGCCCACTTGAACGCTAGTTGGGGTGCGTCGACATAGCCCCAGTGATCGCTTAGGGCGGTCCCACCTCCATGAGTGTATGGTAGCCAAATCGAGGACGCTGCCGAAACGATGAACGCAAGCGCCACTGTCACCACTAACGTTTTTGTGAGTGATCGCTGCGACAATGCGACTGAACTTGCCGCTTTCTCCGAGTTCATAATCGAAGGAAGCATTATTTCCCTTGAGTCATACCAGCCGACATGCTCGACGAGAGACCCCATTAGAAGCGATGAGGGCCCGAATGAGCCCGTAGGACTTAAGACTGTGGTTAACTGTGATGGCGCAAACGCAACCTGGGCAAATAGCAGCCCTGCTTGCGCAACCAGCCACGCAATGACCAGGAAAACAACAAAGCTTCCCCCTAGCACGCCAAGGGCCATCAGCGGTTGCACCGATGCAATTGCTATCAACCAAACGTATAGGCCCACGTAACCAACAGCGAGACCTATAAACGCGCTCTTGTATCTCAGTGGCTCATTACTGTCCTCCATCGTCCCATTTCGGAATGCTTTCGCGAACGCCTCCTTGATGTGCTGGCGCATCGACCAAACAATCCAAATAGCGACCATGATCGCGGCGCCGGCCTCTTGATATCCTTCGAAGCTGGGCCCCATGCAAATGCCAGCGCCGGTCCCCTTTATATCCCAGGCATAAACCGAGGCTATCATAGTTTGGAATTTGGCAACTACATAAAACAGCCAGAGTGAGAAGCACACTTCGGTCGACAGGAGATACGAAAACCCGATCACAAGCGGGAATACCGCGAACGTGACATTGTTGATGTAGCTAAGCGGCGGCGATGTTATGAACTTGTACGAGTCAAACGATGTTGGGATATCGGGAATCGTGGGATAGAAAAGGTGCATGCCCTTAACGGTGTGTAGAACGGTGCACAAGACAACGGCACCCCAAAGATATGGGCTCCGAAGAATCGCTGGCAAACTCCTACCTTCTTCCGGCGCTTCGGCGAGCATGACTGGCAGCTTGACCAGTGGGAATGTGAGATGGTCGTTTTCTACCCACTGCTTGCGGACAATACCCGAGATTGAAAAGAATACGACGTACATCAATCCCGCGAAGAGAGACCACCACCCTAGAGGCTGAATCCACGCCGCCCATGGTAACGATTGACCACGGGGTAGTCCTTCGAAAAACCACTTGATAGCATCGGAGTCAGTAACAATGAGCCGCTGCGGCAAATGAGAAACGATCAGAGTTTCCCAGCCGTTTGTGGGGGATGAGTAGTAGTGTGGGGCGACGATGTGTGGAATAAGATAGCGCATCATACCGCTCGATGGTATTCCTGCGACGATGACGATCATCGTCCAAATGGTTATGATTTCCGATGGCGAGAACGTTAACCGTCGCAACTTGCATGCGATCATGATGGGATTGACGACCATGGTCAGAACCAGGAGGGCGGCCACACCGGCAATCGGGAAGAAGTTTCCCGACAGGTAAGTCGCTCCGATAAAGTAATCGTTATACGGTCCAACTGCGCAGAGTAGTAGTCCCGCTGTCAAACCGACGGCGAAGGCACGTGGCGTCACGCTGGTTCGCATCTTGCCGGTGAGTTCCGGTATGTATTCTGCATCTGTAGCTGAGTTTGTTTTCACGGACATCATGGCCTCGTGCGCCGTCGATCGACGACGCGTCCTTTAGCGTTCCTGGAGCGTATGGCGGCTGCGATTCGGGTAGCGCCAACTGAGCATGCAATGACAACCTTGTAGGTCTCGTGGATCACCCATGCTGAGGAACCACGTCCATCGTAATCGACTGTCGAGACGGACCGTGCTCGCCACGCCGCTGTCACCGCGACGCAAGGTATCCTTGACACCTCACTTCGTGAGGCTAGCCCAAGAGCGATCACTTGGGTTCATACACGGATAGCTCGTACATCCACAATACTGAAGTCACACCGCGCGGGTAGTAACGACTCCCGACAGCTCTGCCACTTAGCATCTGGTCGCTCCATGCCCAGTAGGCGTTATCGTTATCAGTCAGCCAGGCGACATGCGCTCCATCTGCCCTAGCCGTAACTTGGTCGCCGCTTATGCCAAGTATATGGCGGGCAACAAACTGGCATAGGTAGATTTTGCTCAGCCACGAGTTGTTCGATGTTGATGAAAGCTTCCAAGCGCCATCCGCAAATAAGCATGCCCCAGGCACGAGGACGTTGGTAAGGTGAGTACTGAGGGCCGACAAAAGCCCCGAGTAAGGACCCTGAGGCTTAACGGCCTCCGCACATCCTGCAAAAAAGGGATACGCAAGTCCCTCGATGACAGGAATGATCTTAGAAGCGTTTCCATGTTCAAGCACTGCTGGGATGAAACCGTCTGAAGTCATATGGCTGATTAGCGTGTTCGCGCAACGTTTGGCCTGGTCATTTGCGTGTGCGGCGAGATTTCCGTTGCCGGTCGAATCGAACAAGCGCTGAAGGATAACATAACCAGCCCAGCATTTCATCGCAAGATAGATGTTGTTGCGGGCCTGCCCTAGAGACTCGTCGAGACTATCGTATGTCGTGATCTCAGCGCCACCACCAGTACGACTGCTATCGAGCGACATTACGCCGTCACGCTTCTCAGGGTCTGGATGGTCACGATTGAGCATGCTTAGGAAGCATGCTTTCAACGTCTCCAAATTAGCGTTGCGCCAATTCTCGTCACATGCTACTTCGATATAAACGCCAGCAACAAGTATCCAGTTTACAAGTTGCTCTTGTGACATGTAGGAAAAGCAGCCGCGAAGGCCACTCAGCTCGTAGCTCGAAAAGCGCGGCCTAGAGAAGACGTTACCAACGCCCATGTCGTGTGCAAATGTTACGCCACCGGGATGAACTTCTCCGTCACCTGGAAACTGTAGGTAGTCGTGGTAGCTGTACCGTTCTAAGAAAAAGTCGAGCTCATTACGAACGGTCCATGGGTTCATTCGGATTTCGAAAAACAACTGGTCAACTGTCAAGTCGAACGTGTTCATCATCCGGTATTCGCCTTCGTTCACGACCCACAGCGGCTCCCCGTCGTGCTCCAGGAGCTGCGTGCTCCCGTAGTAGCTACGAATGGAGTGGGCTATCATGAAGCATTGATCGGTCGATAGGCCATCTGGGCTGAAATCGCGGTCAGCCAGTTCTGCTGCCGCTTTGTATTCGGCAAAGTGACTTAGACCATACTCGCAGACATCCTCTATGTTGGCAAACCATCGCGTATAAAGGTAATTCGTGTCTAGGCCGGACGTCGCAAGCCCACCGCGATAGAACGAAATTGCGATCTGGAAAGTGCAACGCTGGCCAGCGGGAGTATCCATGAGCAAGAGGCCGCAATTGCCTAGGCTAAAGGCAAAGTTATCGCTATGGTCGTTCGAAAGGATGGTGTCGATCGAGAAGCCTAGCGCTGCGTTCACGCTATCGCCGCGAGCCGCAATAGCTGTCATTCGTCCCTGGCCGACCCCGATGAACCTGCCTTCGCTCGTATCTTCCAGGCGCCGCATCGCCGCATAGGGGTCGCTTCCGGTGTAGCCGAAAAATGCTCGACGCGCTTCGGTACCCTGGGAGTTGTCGACGGTTAATTCGGTGAGTACCACCGGAGCGAGCGCGAACCGGAGTTCATCGTCAGAGGCAGTCGCTGGATCAGGAACGGGCATCACGGGCGAATAGACGGTAAATTCTAAGTCGCCACCTCGCCATGAATCAGTTGATACGGCAAAGGTGCGAGAGATGGCGCCTGATCCGAATATCCGAATCGGCTTGTGGGACGCGACAGTCTCCTCAACGATTCCTCGATCCGAATGCTCGACATCATATCGCTTGGCTTCGTCGTCGCCTGGCGCGACATCACAGAACGGCATTGCCTCGTAGTACTCGCCGTCGCGGCTTTGAATGCCTATGTATACGTTCTGATTCGCTGGTGCCCCCAATTCAAGTCCCAAACCACCCTTTGCTCCAGGGTAGCCGATCGTAAATGAGGAGAATGCTCCTATTGGAGAATGCTGCGCGTTGAAAAAGAGAGAACTGATGTTATCATTCATAGATTTCGATGTTCCAAACTAACCGAATGTGATGGGCGACGATACCGGCATCTAATCAAACATTCCCTGCAATCGGTACTCGGCGATTCTATCTCGACAGCCAACATAATGGCGGCAATTGAAGCTCACGATTATCGTGTCGTGGTAGAACTTGAGTTGATGAAATATTTCACTGTAATGTTTCACTAATATTATCACATGAATTTATGCGTGTCAAGGGGATGGTTGCCGGATGTTACTAGGGGGTCCATTGACAAGGTAGGTTCCATGTGATATATTTGAGTGAAATACTTCACTAGAGACAAACGGAGCGGATTAAAGCAACTGGACGTCCCGCTAGTGCTGATATCCCGCGTGCTCAACGATTTCCATCTCAGGTCGTCATAGTCATGAACATAGCCCTTCGCATTAAACTTTTGTGCGCAGCCGCTCTCGCGGTCGTAAGTCTCCACGCCTCGGCTGCTAACGGCGCCGATTATGCGGGTCGCACCGCTATGCATGAACAGGTATCGCTAGACGGATCAGTCTGGACCCGGTGTCGCACGCAGTTAGCCACGCCGCCGTCCGAAGGGTGGGCGCGGGCAACGGTGCCAGGGACCGATTGGCACGATGCGACATCAGTGCCTGAGTACACGTGGTACCAGCGGACCGTAACGATCCCATCATCCTGGAATGGCCGCCGCATCTTTGTAAGTGCCGATGGAGCGCGATACGCTCCGCAGATTTATGTGGACAACAAGTTCGTTGGTGGACAGTTCAACGGCTGGGCGCCATTTCGCCTCGAGCTAACGTCGAAAGTTTCGGCGGGACAAACGGTTGACTTGAAGATCCGGTGCCAGGATCCCACTGCCAACATTGCCCCAGAAAAGCTAGCTGCTTACGATGGCGTTAATGGGCATTTCGGAGCAATCATTGCCCCCGTTGGCGGATACAAAGGCAGTTTCGGCCTGTGGGATTCGGTGCGCTTGGAATCGACGCCCATAGACGAACTCATTGAGTCCGACCTCGTAATTGTGCCATCGGTACGTAAGAGCACACTAACGGTAGTCGGTCGCGTAGATACGAAGCGGACGGATACCCGAGTTGGATGTGTTGTGAGTGAGCTCGACGGAACCGTTGTTCGTCGCCTGCCAGCCGTGCCTGTGTCCGCCGACGGTTCCTGGAAGATCGAGGCACCATTTCCTAATGCACGGTACTGGTCTCCCGAGGATCCTCACCTTTACAATCTGCGAATCGAAGGGAGGTCGGGAGAGTCAGGCGGCTCGCTTGTCGATTCATTTGACAAGCGCTTTGGCTTCAAGGAAATATGGACATCGGGGCCGGATATCTACCTCAACGGGTTGGTGCGTCACCTGTTAGGGGCATCACAGTGGCCCGAAACAAATCCAACGGACCCGGCAGAATGCGTCACACGCCTAAGGGCTATTCGTGAGAGCGGCGCTATAGTTTTTCGGTTGCATACGGCTCCCTGGCGGCAAGCATGGCTCGACGCTGCCGACCAGGTCGGAATCCTTGTCATCGACGAAGGTCCAATGTACACCCCGAACGGCGATTATGCGTGGGCCGACCCTCGTTTGTGGACGAATTACCGTGAGCAGATCGCCGGAATGATTGTTCGAGACCGCAATCATGCGTCGCTTGCTATGTACAGCCTGGAAAACGAAACGCTGTTCATGAGTAATCAGAAGTACTCCTCAGACCTCTCGAACCAACTTGGTAGTCTGGCCGATTATGCTCGTTCAGTCGACCCATTTCACCCACTGACGTTCGAAGCAGACCGTGATCCTGAGGGTAAGGCTGACGTGATCGGTCTTCACTACCCGCATGAAGCCCCTGGGCACTTCGATTACCCTAACACCGCCGACTGGCTTTCGATGGGCAAAACGACCACAGATGCCATTGGCGGCATGCTGGGCACGAAATCGGCGTCGTTCGAATGGGATCGGAAAAAGCCGCTCTACATCGGCGAATACCTTTGGGACCCGGCGAAGAACTTCTCGGTACCGTCCATCTTCTACGGCGATGACGCGTATGTCAACAGGGATCGTTATTACGCTCTGTCTCAAATACAGCTTTATTCCATGCAAACGATCGCGTACCGACGGGTTCGTGTCTCGGGGATGTCGCCGTGGGTCACTTTTGGCTTCGGCGGTGTGATCGATAATCCAGCTTATGTTGCGAATCAAAAGCGTTTCTATCAACCAGTCGCTGCGTATCTCAGGGACTATGGGCTCCGAGCCTACTCAGCAACCTCAAGGACTTTAACCTACGACGTGTTCAACGATAGCACCATTCCGCGCAAGTTTGAGCTCACGCTTACTGAGAAAGAGTCGAACCGTCCACTAGGCAAAGGCATGATTGCGCTGGAAGCGGCAGGTAGTGGGACGATATCGGTGATCGTGAAAATGCCGACAGTCGCGGCCCCGGCAACTATGAACGTTGTGGCGTCTTTGCACAGTGAAAAAACAGTTTTTGACCGGCAAACCGCGTGCCTACAGATCGTGCCTCACGACGCCGTTCGCGCTCCGAAGGGCTATTCGCTCGTTACATACGACCCAAAGGGAAGTTGGCCGGGTTCCGTGCCCAGCCTGGCGAGCCTAATGTCTTGTGATCCCACGAAGACGGTTGTAATTGTCGCTCCCTATGCGATGGGCAATAGTTCGCCCTCGTCCCAGGTTCCAACGTTTGGAGACGTTGACAAGTTCGACATGGTCGCGTTTCGGCATTTTCTGACTCGCGGGGGCAGCGCCATCGTTCTGGAACAAAGCGCGCTGGACCGATTTGGGCTCGGCGTTACTGGTGCCGAAAAGCGTTCGACCCTTTCGTTTGCCCTGAACCCAAGCAACGAGTTCTGCAAGGGATTGAAACCGGATGCGCTTAGTTATTGGGGGCCCGACAATTACGTCGCCAATTGCCAGATCCAACAACCGATTTCAGGGGGTGGACGTGCCCTTGTAGTTACCGGTGGACCTAAGGGCGTCAACGCGGCGACTGTGGTCGATGTGCCAGTCGGCGTTTCTGGGCGCGTGATTTTTATGCAGGCACTCGCGGGCACCAAACGAGATGCCGAACCCGCTGCAGAACGGTTGGTTCAGAACGCCATCGACTCGCTGTGCGCTGATTCCGGAGTCCGTCATAGGGGCGCTACGCTCGTGATTGAGTCCGACACGAGTCTCTCGGATAAGCTTCGCTCCGTCGGTGTTGCTGTCGTGACCGCCAAGAACGGCACCCTACCTGATCTAAGAGACATCGCTGTTATCGCCATTAACGGAACGTCGCCGATAAGAATCAGCCAGGATCAATTTGACGGTTTCACCCGGCGAGGAGGCATTGTCTACTGGCTCTCGCCGTCGCATGAGAACCTATCCGCTGCATCCAAGGTTGCAGCGTCACTCACACCTATAATTGCCACCCGAGGGACCTCCGTTGATTCACGGACATCTACGATCATGGACGGCATCACCCGCCAAAACATGGTGAGTGTTACAGACGATGGGTCGTGGGAGCACAACCTAACCTGGCGAGCTGACGGCTCGAGTGAGTTCTTCGTTCCTCAGGGAGCACTCGAAGCAGCTTTAACAACCACCAATCTGGTTCCCGATGCGTCACCATCAAAGCCGCCAACGCTCCTCACATGCCACTCCCATCAGGAGCGAGGTGGGTTTGCGGTGGTTGTAGTAACGGCAACGGCCAACTCGGCTAGTAGCAAGTCTCCAGTCGTAAACGTCTATGTCAACGACAGTTACCAGACCACGATTTCGATAAGTCAAAGCGGCCGGGCTACTTATCCCTTCATCGCGTCGACGATTGCCGGGGACAACGTCATACGATTTGAAACTGTCAACGTATCGAAGACGTCAAATCCCATACAAATCTCGTCAGTCTGCATCGGATCTAGCCTTAACTACCCGGAAGGTGTGCAGGTCCTTTCAACTTCTGGATCGCTGCTTACGTGGCAGGAAGGGCCCGGGAGGTTTATTATCGATGGCACGACGTGGCTTGGCACAGCGGGAACGATCCCAGGGGCGAGCGAATACGCGAATGCCCTGTTTTCGAATATGGGGGCGAGATTTGATGAATCCTTGCCCGATGCTAACGTAGTGTCCGCTGCTTTCCCACTCGGCACATTTCACCTGAGTGGCAGCAGTCCGTACTTTAGGGTGGAACCTGGACTCATTAGCTTCCCATCGAATGGCACCGTGGAGAGCGACTTCAACGTTGTACGCACGGCAAAATACGTGCCCAGCATTAGCGGCTATTCGACGCAGGCAGCCGGAGTGTTCGGACAAGCCAAGGTTATAATCGATGACAAGCTAGTTGGGATCGTTGAAATCAAGGCGACTAAAGCGACGTCCTTCGACCTTCCGGGCGTTGAATTAACGCCTGGATCACACAAGATCTTGATCTCGTTCATCAATGACGCGCTGATTAACGGGGAGGATCGTAACCTTTACATTACTGGCGTTAGCGTAAAGTGGCCCGGTAAATAGTATTGGGCAAGCCCTAGGCGGCGGATACTGTACCGCGATCAATCCACTGCGCGCCACCGACCGCCTTACGATTGTCCTGAGCCCGCTCGCCGTTAATGATGTTCTGTACGCAGCTCATTGCTTCACGCCCCAACAGGTGGATCTGGGGATCGATGCTCGTCAGGTTGCGAGTCAACGCCTTTGCTTCGTTGCTATTATCAATACCCACGACGGAGAGTGTGTGGGGGACTTTCCAACCACAGCCATTAGCGTGGTCAATAACGCTAACAGCAATATCGTCATTTGCGCAGAGGATCGCCGTAGGAGGCGACTCTAAGCTCCTCCATGCATCGACATGAGGTGCGGCGTCAGCTCCATTCCAGGCGTTCGCCGCCCGCAGCAATGTTGGATCGTGCGCCTCGTGCTCCACCATCCAACTTTTGTACGCACGCATTCGGGCAATCGCTATATCATCGACGACCTCAAGTTCAGATGTGGGTGTTACTGGTCCTGCGAGGTGCCCGATTCGCCTATGGCCGAGAGACCAGAGGTGATCCAAGGCGACGTGAGTTACGGCGGCTTCGTCAGTATAGACCGCGCCGCAACCTTCGGGGATATTTATCGACCGTGTTATGAGCACAATCGGTAGGCCAGCCTTTGCTATTTGCGCTGGACGGTCGTTGTCGTCAGTATGGGCGTGGTACAGGACGCCGTCCACTCGCCCGTCAAGGAACATGTCTGCCCGGTCTGAGTAGCGAACGTTGGCCGAGTATCGTAGTATTGAATAATCGTCCTTATCCGCCTGTTCGAAAACCCCGCGCCAAATACGCTCGAAGAAAAACCCAGCATATTGTATGTCGGAGTCCCATGGGGACGTGATCATCGCGCCGATCGAGTGCCGTATCCCCTTTTGCATCCCCGCGACAAGCGAACTCGGCGTGTAGTGGAGATCGGCTACCGCGCTGCGGATGCGCTCGGCAGTTTGCGGTGAGCAGACATCCTCACGACCACTGACGAAATAGGAGACAGTTGTAACAGACACGCCAGCTCGAGCGGCGACTTCCTTGATGGTGGATTTACGATATCTGGCCATAGTGAACGTTTCAGTGAAATACTTTAGTCGATAGTACCATCGGCCACCGTATCTGTCAACGCTCCCGTTAGCAAGCAATCACGATGAAAGCAGGGCCACCGGTCAATTTGACCGCTGGCCCCTAAAGCACAGATTAGCCTTTTACCGCCTATCGAACGCCGAGCAGGAGATCAAACAGAAGCTGATCGAGCTTCTCGTACGGCAGCGGTTTTTCTGCTATAACGGCTGCGTCGAGAGCAAGGGACTTGATTTGCGTGGCCTTGCCCGACGTATACTTGCCAGATAACAACGGGTCGAGCACGGAATCTCCGGAGTTAATGTCAGCAAGGAGTGCCTGAATCTCGGAATCCGCATTGAACTGCCGCGCCTTCTCCTTTAGAATCAAGTAAGTCCGCATGCATCCCTTAGCGAACTCCCAAACATCATCCACGTTTGAAGTACGAAGCGCGTGGGCGTCGAAGTGCTTTGGACCGGCGTAGCCGCTGTCTTCAAGCAGCTTGACGAGGAAGAAGTTAGTCTTGTAGTCCTCCTGCCCGAATCGCAGATCTTGATCGAAACGCCCCACTTTCTGGCCGTTGAGGTCGATATGGAACAGCTTGCCAGCGTCGATTGCCTGGGCTACGGCGTGGTAGAAGTTTAGCCCTGCAATCGTGTCGTGGGCATATTCTGGGTTGACTCCGCACATCTCAGGATGGTCCAGTGTGCTGATGAAGCCAAGCATCGAGCCGGTGGTGGGCAGGTAGATATCGCCGCGAGGTTCGTTGGGCTTAGGCTCTAGCGCGAATTTAAGATTGTATCCCTGATCCATTGAGTATTCAGTGAGGAAGTTAAGAGCGTCGCGAAACCGACTGAGGGCTGTAACGGCATCCTTCGAAGCATCAACCTCGCAGCCTTCCCGACCTCCCCAAAACACGTAGACACTAGCCCCGAGTTCTACTCCGAGGTCGATTGCAGCCATCGTCTTTTGCAGCGCAAACGCGCGAACTTTGGGATCGTTCGACGTAAACGCTCCATCCTTGAACACCGGGTGTGAAAATAGATTCGTTGTCGCCATCGGCACAACTAGCCCTGCATTGGTTAGCGCTTGCTTGAACTCCTTGACAATTCGGTCGCGTTCAGCGGCCGTGGCCCCGAACGGAATCAGATCATTGTCATGCAGATTAACCCCGTAAGCGCCGAGTTCGCCGAGCTTGCGGACGCCCTGGCACGGTGTTGGTGGTACGCGCGTTTCGCCGCCGAACGGATCGCGCCCCGGGTTACCGAAAGTCCAAAGGCCAAATGTGAACTTGTCGCTTCTGCTAGGTGTAAAGTTAGTCATCTGTGATTTTCCTTCCAAAGCTCGCCCTATGTCCAGGGCATGAGCTTGGTATTGGGCGACAGTAATGTCCGATTACTGATTGATCGCCGCCCATACATTCGATGGATCCAGGTTGCGTCAGCGTGCACTTTGACGTCACCCCACATCGATAGCGGTTTCTCCCGTCAACTTAGCCGGCTCCAGTCTCGGATTTATCGCGCGGATTACTCCAAGCGCGACGAGATACGCGAAACCCGCATAGATAAAGATCGGCGTGTAATTCTCGTGCATGGCCTGCAGGATATATCCGACTGCGCTTGCAGCAAACATCCCGGCAACGGATCCAGCCATGCTTCCGATACCCACAACCGAGCCGACGGCGGCTTTCGGGAACGTGTCCGAGACCATCGTATAAAGGTTTGCCGAAAATCCTTGGTGCGCTGCGGCTGCGAGCCCGATGAGAATCACCGCGACCCACAGACTAGAAACTCCGACAGCCATGACGGGCACCACCAGCAGCGCGCAAACGAGCATCGCTAAAAGTCTCCCCTGTTTGATGCCACGGTTCAGGAATATCGACGAGAGCCAGCCGCCGCCAATGCTTCCGACGTCCGCCATCACGTAAATGACGACGAGCGGTGGGCCAAGGTGGTCGAGTGTGATGCCGTACTTCGTGTGCAGAAACTTGGGAAGCCATGAGAGATAGATCCACCAGGCAGGGTCGGTTAAGAACTTACCGAGGGCAAAAGCCCATGTTTGCTTGTGGGGGAGTAGCTTTGCCCAAGGAATGCGCTCGCTTGGGGTTTCGGGCTCGCTTCGAATGTAGGCAAGTTCGCTTGCACCAACTTGGGGATGATCCTGCGGGGCCCGGTACATTCGTAACCAGAAGATGAGCCACACAAACCCGATTAGTCCAGCAACCACGAAGGCTGTCGGCCAGCCAAAGCGCAGTGTAATCCACGGTACCGTAAGCGGCACGATGATCGCGCCGATATTGGACCCTGCATTGAAAATGCCCGTCGCGAGAGCGCGTTCCTTCTTTGGAAACCATTCTGCAATGGTCTTGACAGCGGCCGGGAAATTGCCCGCCTCGCCAAGACCAAGGGCGACTCGCGCCATCCCAAAACCAAAAGCTGACCGCACCAGCGCATGAGCGGCGCCAGCTATACTCCACAGCACCACAGAGAGCGCATATCCCTTGCGTGTCCCGATGCGATCGATCAGGTTGCCGAGTAGCAGTAACCCAAGCGCATAAGCGCCTTGAAATGCGGTGACAATATTGCCGTACTCAATGTCCGACCAATGGAGCGAAGATTGCAGCGTCGGGGCTAGCAGGGCCAGGACGAGACGATCGATGTAGTTGATCGTCGTTGCGAAGAACAATAAAGCGCAAATCCGCCATCGATAGTTGCCGATGTGTGGAGTTTCGGCAGAAGTAGTCGCTGCTACGTCAATAACCGGAGTTTCCATTTCTTAACCCGCGCCTTCCATTTGCATAATCGCTGCCCGCATAAATCCCAAGGCATAGGCCATACCTGCGTGCCACGGCGCGCCGCAAGTCATCTGAGGGGTGTGGTCGGGGATGAGGACGCCGTTGAAGTCGTTATCCTTCAGGATGCGCATGACGCGCAATATATCCACATCCCCGTCATCGATAAATGTTTCGCGGTATACAGGTGCCTTGCCTGCGATATTGCGCAGGTGAACATATCCAAGGCGCCCTTGGCGACTATAGCTGTCCACCGCCTCGTAGACGTCACCTTCCTGCATCTCCGCGATAGTACCCACGCAGAACTCGAGGGCATTGGCGGGACTTGGATTGATGTCTATCACGCGCTGGTACAGGTCGGGCTTGTAGACCAATCTCGGTTGCGACCTGAGAGTGGCGACGGGCGGGTCGTCTGGATGCAGGGCCATCCTGACACCCGCCTCCTCGGCCACGGGAAGGATCTCGTCGAGAAACCGGCTCAGCCGTTGCCATAGCTGTTCGTGAGTCGCCGACGAGATCGTCCCGGGAGCCGTATTGCGGTCGTAGACCATATTCCATACCATACCGGCGGGCATTGGCGTTTGATCGGCCTCGTCCATACCGACCGAGACCGCACCTCCGCGTGCCCACGGCCCTTCGATCCTCCCGCCGACGCCAGCGATCGAGAAGTTATAGCCGAACACCGGGATGCCCGCTTTGCCAACGTTCTGGATAATGGTTTTGACGTTTTCGATCTGGATCGATTTAAGCGGACCGTCGAGCAGGATATCGTGCCAGAATGCAGGGTCGAAGTTCTCGATCGCCTCCAGTTCCAGCCCCTCGTCATTGACTGCCTTCCGCAATGCCGTCAACTCCTGCGCGCTCCACAACTTTTCGGGATCGCCCGCGTATCCCCAGCCGTCGCGCCCGCCTACAGGCTGGTTGTCGATTTCTGTGTGATCACCGTGATTGAAGTAGTCCACAAGATGCGCCACTATGTGCGTGCATCCGCATTGGCGCGCGAACCGGAAGTGATCCGAGTCCAGCATGTGTTTGTACAGTCCCAATCCGAGTTTCATGACGTGTCCCTAAAATCCGATACTTGCGCCGCCGTCGACCGGCAGGCAGACACCGCTGACGAAACTCGCAGCGTTGGAGCTAAGGTAGACCGCCGCCCAACCAATATCGTCAGGGCTGCCGAATTTCGCCATCGGCGTTCTGCCGATGATTTTCGCCATGCGGGCGGGGTCGCCTTCCATTGCCTTACGTGACATCGCAGTCTCGATCCATCCCGGTGCTATCGCGTTCACGCGGACACCTCCAGGAGAAAGTTCGGTCGCCAGAGTGCGAACCATTCCGACTAGCCCGCACTTTGCCGCGCTGTAAGCCACAACCCCGGGGATACCGAACAGCGACGCCATCGATGCGATAAAGAGAATAGAGCCGCGTCCCGAATCTAGCATGGCCGGAGCCGAAGCTCGAACAAGAGCATGCGCACCCAGTACGTTGGTGGCGAATATGTTCTGAAACTCATCCTCTGTAGTCTCTATTGCTGGTTTCTTGAGGTTGATACCGGCGTTATTGACCAAAATGCTGATAGCACCGTATCGCTGTTGCACAGTCTCAATCAGAGCGGGCGTATTCACGGTATCCGTCACGTCGTGGACAACATAGTCCGCATACAAGCCAATCTCGCTAACTCCATTCTTAAGCACATCTTCGCGTCGCCCAGTGATGACAACGCGTGCGCCTGAGGCAGCCATGCAGCGGCCGATGCTCAATCCGAGTCCGGTCCCGCCTCCGGTCACAAGTGCTACCTCGCCGTCCAAGCGAAAAGGGGATGGTTGCCGCTTATCGTTTGCCACGTTTCGATGTTTCCTCACTCACTCGTTGGAGAACTGAAGGTTGGTTCATACTATTCGGAACACGGTAACTTTCTGGTGGGCCAAGGTACGATGGCTTGACGCCTCCGAAGTCAATGACAAGCTTTTGCAGCGCCAAGCCTGGATCCACCATCCAGACTTTGAGAACATGGGGTCCTGGCTTCCCTGTGGTATGTGTCGAATCGCTGGTACGGCAGTTGTCCACGACAGACTTTGTCCAACCTTTGCTTGCGTCGCCATCTAGCGAGTCAATGATTTGGGGCGTCTGATCGTCGAAAGCGATAGCGTATCGGATTCCGCGTCCCGGCACGTAATCAAGCGATGGTGATACGATTGCTGTCACCTTAACCGCTCCCGCGCTCTTCGTGAATAGGTTGTATGTAATGCACGGCGCCCCTTGAGTGCTAGTTAAGCTAGCCGCGTTTACGGGGAATGGCATGACTGTACATAGTGTGCGCCCGTAGTTTGGGATCGATTCCCACCGAGCAGTCGCGCCAGGAGTGTTTGCGGACCAGTGCTCGGGCTCAATGGCGATGTAGCCCTGGCTTTCTATGAACGTTCCTGCTTGCAGGTTTGTGGACAACAGGCTGTTGTCGATTGCAACGGCAATTGAAAAAGTATCGATTCCAGAACCGATAGTAACAGATCCCTGTGACGGTCCCGCAGGCGCCTTAAACCAATCGATAGTGACTGCGATCTTCTGGTCCTTCGACACACTTCCGGCCACTTTATCGACAAGGATCCAAGGTACGCTCGGGGCCACTGTGTACGCAATGGCCGCTTTGCCTTTGGCGAATAGGGTGATATAGTACGTTTGCCGGTTACACCGGTCAAATACGGGCAAATCAGGGTGCCCGTCACCTCCCGGCCAGGCTACGTCGGAGCCGTCCACAGTTACGCCTATGCCAGCATTCGCTGGGACGTCAGCGCGGGTTATGTCGGGCACTACGTTCGATTTCGGATCAATCCACGTCGTATAACCGATATGGGGCTGGGCCATAAATGGTCCCCATTTGCCACCAGCTAGCCGAGTGTTGTAGTAGTCTGTCAAATCCTGATCGACTTTGAACAAGGCCGATACGCGATCCGCTTCGTCGTTTGCGCTCGCGCGACCTTGTTTGGCATAGAGCTTGTTCTTCGCCGCAGCGAAGTACAACTGCGCGACATTGCCTGACGCCTTTGCAGGGTAGAGCACGAGTTCGTAAAACGCATCCTTACCAGCATCGGGAAGTTCAGCGTATATATTCTCTGCAGAGTCAGTCAGATCTTGCCACTTGTTCGAAATGCGTTCTGCTTCTCCGTAGTTAACATCGCTGTACGGTTGCGAAGACATCTGCTCGGGCTTGCGCATGCCGTTGAGCTTCAGGTAACCAGTCACAATATTGGCTATTTGGGGGGCGAACTTGGGGCCAAATTGTTGGGCCGACCATTGGGTTGCGTAATCGCCCAGCCGCTCCTTTGGCCAGCGACTTGGATCCCACGCGTAATCCATGAAGAAGCTAATGTCGAACTCCTTAAGCTTAAGGCTTCCAACATTTACGATCCAGATCTGTCGCGCGTCGTAGTTATAGGCGAGGTTGAGTTGGTGCCAAAGCTTTTCAAGCGGGACGGTAGAGGTCCATTTGTAATTCCGTGGCCCGCCGACATAATCGAAGTGGTAATAGATCCCTGCGCCGCCGCTCCGGTTTCGCTCCGTGGCAGTAGGAAGTCGCCGAATGTTGCCAAAGTTGTCGTCACTCCAGAGCAACGTGACGTCGTCCGGCACACGAAGACCCTCGTCGTAGTATTGCTGTACCTCTTTGTAAAGGCACCACATTTGCGGGATCTTCGTCACGTCGGGATTCACCGTCTCCGAAAGTATGGTTCGTTGATCGGAGACTATTTGCTGCAATAGCGATATCACTTTGTCAGGGTGAGCATAAATCGCTTTGTCGCTGGTTCCCCTCATTCCAATTGTGTATATGTTTTCGTGGCCTTTGACGCGGTCAACGCCGCCTTTCCAAAACTTGTAAATGGCATCTCGGTTTTGAGAATAGTCGTATACACCCGTTGCGGAGATATCGGTGTGGATCTCGTGGTCCGCTCGCATCATCGGCTCTTGATGAGACGTGCCCATCACGATTCCGTACTGATCAGCTAGTACTGGGTTTTGCGGATCGTTGACACTGAAGCTATTTCCCCACATTGCGGGCCACAGATAATTGGCCTTTAGCCTGAGAAGTAGTTCGAATACGTTAACATAAAACTTGCTCGTGAACCCGCCATAGTTTTTACCGGCCCAACCGCCGAGTGAAGGCAATTCGTCGTTGATAAAGATCCCCCGGTACTTGACCACAGGAGGCCCTTGCACATAGCGACCCATTTGCACATACACGTTGTCGTGATGTCGAGCGTGAACGTCTGCCCACCAATGCCACGGGGAAACGCCAATCTCTTCGGATAGGTCGTAGACACCGAAGATGGTGCCGCGTTTGTCACTTCCAGCGATCACGAGTGCCTGCGAGATTCCAGGCGAAGGGTTTGCGACTACTTGGATAATGAAGGATTCCCATTTCCCCATAATCGGCGTAACATCGAGCTTCTTAGCAACTATGAGGCTGTCAATCGCCGCGCTTCGACCGATCGTGCCTACAATGACGGGAGTAGACCCAGGCACCGGGTGGCCCAGCAGGAGTGGCGTTTTCCCCGTTACGCTATGAACATCGTCCCTGAGGGCAGAGGCTGCCAGGGCAACTCCGGGCCAGTCATTGGTGTCAGTACATATCGGTGCCACAACGCGCGCGTTAACAACCGGAAATGCCCCTGACGACGACTCGAACGTTACATATTGACGCTGCCCAAGGGCTAGCGAGGGAGTTGCGGTACATGCCAGCGTAATCGCGACGCACGCAGCGCGGGCCGCAAAGTACCGAAGCTTAGAATTGACTTGAAGCAAAGCACGTGTCGTCATAGGATTTTACGGAGGCGTGGAGTTATAGACCTGCGAAAGCAAACGGAGAATCTTGCCGTGATCGGCGACGTGGGCGTGGTCCATTCTATCGGTACCACGCCCAATTGTAAATAGTCGTCGAAATTGCGATCCGTACGCGAAGTTTTCGACGAAACGTGACTTGGCCTATTGCTCAAGCAGCCAGTCTCCACCAGGGCGGGATGTCGAAGGCGTAGCCATTACGAGTGTTCCCGAACTGTTATACATGCTTATGTTCTTAGTGAAGTCGCCTGCCGTTTGAAGTGGCAGCTTCCACTTTACGTGCCCGTCACAATAAAGATAGTTCCACCCTCCATTGTGGCCGGGAAGCCCTGTCGTCGTGCAGGCACTCGTACTGGACGAGGCAGTTACGCAGTTTTGCGCGTTCGATCTGGCAGCCGCCCATGTTGCGTCGTATTGGGGCGACATCATGCCGGGGGCGTTGTTTCCGAGGTAGTTCAACGGGTAGTAGCCCTCGACGATCGCAATTGTTGTTGCGGGTGTCCGTACTTTTCCCATTGGCGCGCCCAAATCCATCGTACAGCCGTTAACGACTGTTGCGACCCATGCGTAGGGCGGTGCCTTGGAAAAGTCGCCAAGCCCACTCACTTGGACGTCGTTTGCTGTGGTAAATCCAACGGCATATGTATAGCTTTGAGCCACGTTTCCCGATCCGCGATCCACTGTGTCATCAGGGCACTGCCAAACGTTGCCTGACTCGGAGTTTGCACTGAACGCTTTGACCTTGGTGACATATGCCCCCATAGTCACAGTAAACCCGTTAGAACTACAGCCCGCACCGCCCTGCTGTCGACCAAGCGGCAGGTTCTCATCGTAATCATTCGTGTACTGCAATATGGCAAGACCAATTTGCTTCATGTTGCTCATACATTGAGTCGCCCGCGCCTTTTCCCGTGCCGTGGCGAACACGGGGAACAATATTGCTGCTAAAATTGCTATGATAGCTATAACTACGAGAAGCTCTATGAGTGTGAACGCCGCGCGGTTACTGGATTGCGGCAGATATATGGCTCGTCGCGTATTATTATTGTGTTCCATTTTCAGTCTCCCTTCGAAACCTCGTTGACTATGCTCTATTACTTTTCAATACCTACATTATCACTATATGCCTTTGTGCTCTCACGCACAATCAGTCTTGAACCTGAAATCGGCAAGCAATCACCTTTGGTACTCGTTCCCTTAATCATGTTCACCAAAAGCTTGACTGCCATTTGCCCCACACGTTCTATGGGTACTTCAATTGTCGTTAATGGGACTGCCGCCCTTATCGCAATTTCGTCGTTGTCAACACCAACGATTGACAACTCGCACGGCAATGACCATCCTAGCTGGGTCGCACGATCCATAGCTACTACAGCGATTCGGTCGTTCGCGCAGAAGATCGCCGTTGGCCGATCCGGACCATCATTCCAAGCATCTATTATATCAGCAACTCCAGTGCCATCCCATGAAATCGCGGGCTCGACATACTTCGCTGAAATACCCGCCTGAGCCATCCACGCCTCATAAGCACGCATTCGCCAGATCGCAATATCGTCCGCTATGCCAACTTCCGTGCCCGTGTCGTTTATTGGTCCCGCAATGTGCGCGATACGTCTGTGGCCAAGCGACCAAAGGTGCGTTAATGCAATATTGACCACTTCGTCTTCATCAACATAAACAGCCCCGCATCCATTTGGAATATCCCGCGACCGGGTCAATAGGACGATGGGCATCCCTGCCGACGCGATCCTCGCTGGGCGCTTGTTGTCGTTAGAGTGGGCATGAAATAGGATGCCATCTACGCGGCCATCTATAAACGCATCGCAGCTGTCGCTATCGCGCACCGACGCCTGATACCTCAGAGACGAATAATCTTCCTTGTCCAGCTGATCGTAAATCCCGTTCCATAAGCCTTGGAAAAAGAACGTGCCATATTTCAGCTCGGCATCGGTTGGAGACAACAGATTGATGCCGATGCTGTCCCGCACGTGCTTCTGCATGCCCGAAACCAGCGAACTCGGCGTATAGTGCAGGCGATCCACGGCCGTTCGGATCTTCTCGGCAGTCTCGGCAGAACAGACGCTATGCCGTCCACTGACAAAGTACGACACCGTAGTTGTCGAAACTCCCGCGTGCAACGCCACGTCCTTAATTGTTGCCTTCCGAAACCTAGCCAATGCATCCTCTAGTGAAATGCTTCACTGTAGTATTTCAGTAACTATATCACACGTTGTTTCGCGTGTCAAGTGTATATTTTCCACTTCGAATAAAAAGAATTGCAAGACGCGTAATCTCACCCCTCGAGACGGTATCCGCTTTTTGGGAACCGTGACATTGATCCATCGTGGCATACCTGTTCTTGAATGCCGAACGGCCGATTTAATTCTAGTCTGTTACATTGCTCACAATGCTCGGGAGGCATAAGGTCAATATTGATTGCCAAAGTAAGCATGGTAATTCCACTGTAATTACCATGTCGTAATATTCATATTCATATGACCCCATTAGCAGAATTGAGGGATAAGGTCACTCAAGAGGTCATCGACGTCCTGGTTTTGACCGACGTCTTGCGCCGCTACCGCAAGCCAGCCGACCGTACGGCTCGGATGGTGAACGACGGCGACATCGTGCGTGTAAGGAAGGGCCTCTACGTGTTCGGCCCTCCGTTCAGGCGGCAGGTGATCGTCAGAGAGCAACTCGCGAATCTCATTTACGGCCCGTCGTACGTCAGCCTCGACAGCGCGTTAAGCTTTCATGGTCTCATACCCGAACGTGTAGACACGGTCACATCCGTAACTACGGGGCGATTCCGTGAGTTTGAATCCCCATTCGGTTCTTTTAGCTGCCATAGTTTTACGCGTAACCGGTACAGCACAGGCGTGACCTTGGTTACTTCCGGTATCGTTTCGTTCCTGATCGCAACGCCTGAAAAGGCGCTCGCAGACAAGGTCTGGACAGACAAGCGATTTAGTGGCTGCATGAGCGATTTTGAAGATTACCTGCGTGAGGATTTTAGGCTCGATTTGAGCGCACTAAGCGAACGTGACCTAGCGAGGCTTCGAGACATCGAGCGGTCATACAATCCTCGCAAGGTGTCGAATCTTGTCCAGTAATCACAAAGCTGAGCGGTCAACACCATGAGGGATACCATCAACGGCCGCCTAGGCAGGTACACCCTCCAAACGCGCGACTACTTTTATAATGCCTTGCGCGAAATACTCCAGCAAGTCACGCTGCTCGGTCGCTGGCGATCCTCGTTCTTTGATCACGCTGCCTCTTACGGGCGCACATCCCTTCGTTTGTTATACTGTCTCGACCGGTTTTCCGAGGACATGGATTTCTCGCTGCTTGCGCCAGACCCAACATTTTCGTTTGAGCCGTGCGGCGATGCGCTCGAACGCTAGATAGCGAATTTTAGCTTCGACCTTGCCTTCGAGCGTCGGAGTAAGAACCACGCTACAGCCATCGAATATGCGTTTCTCAAGGCGAACACCGTACAAGAGATGATCAAGATATCTGCTCGCCCCGAACTGGCTAGGGACCTCCACCCGAACACAAGCCTAAAAATCATGATCGAAATCGATACCGATCCGCCGGGAAGATTTGATACCGAGCCACAGTACTTGTCGACTCCTGTTCCATTTCCTCTTCGGGTTTTTAGGTTGCCCAACCTATCTGGCAGCAAGCTCCACGCCATCCTCGGCCGCACGTGGGCATCACGGGTCAAAGGCCGCAATTGGTACGATCTCGTCTGATACGCTGGGACGTCTACCGTCGTCAACATCGCGCACCTCGAAGAACGAATGCGTCAATCGGGACATTGGACAAGAATTGAACCTCTCGATAGGAGTGTCCTGTCGCAACTCCTGACGGATGCGGTAAACCGATTGGATATCGATCAAGCGCGATCGGAAGTCGCACCGTTCGTACAATCCCGCGAAGCGCTGGCCGTGTGGTCGAAGCCGTTCTTTCTGGACGTCATTGGAAGGACTCAACCACTGGACCACACTGCCGAATCATCAACTGCGCGATAGGTCTCGAATGGGGCGTGACTGGCCGACTATCAAAGCGAAAGGCCGGATTCAGGGTTCCTGCTACACTAATGTAACCTACCAAAAATATCCCCTTGCACTTGCGACGCCGTAGTAGTAAAATAGGCTCGTTCACGCTCAAATTGACGTCTGAAAGGCCAAGGCACCCTTTGCGAAATGGGCCATCGCAAATGACCTGTTTCCCAAGCAGGGTGTCGCGAGTTCGATCCTCGTCTCCCGCTCCAGACCGAAAACCGGGCCGAAAGGCCCGGTTTTTTTTCGTTTCAGACCAAAATGCGACGTGAATTGTCACTGTAGCATAGTACGGCATTGGCTTCGATTTGGTTTGCCGGATAGGCTGTTTACGCAAAAGCGTGAACCCGCGGTTTCTCGGCTCTTTAGCAGCAAGGTATCGGAGAGCATTATCTTCTCACAGATTTACGATTACGACGGCAGCACGTAGCAATTCGGACAGAGGCTCACAAAAGATGTCACACGGAGCGTCGGACCGGGTTCGATCCGACTCCAACTACGCGAGTGAGATGGCGGCTGGGGTGGGGGTGTGTTTACTGGGACCATCGATGGTCCAGTCCTCTTCGAGGCAGAAACGCCAAGCTGGGGCAGTATTCACAGCAATTGACTACAATAATTGTCGCGATATTGGCGGCGAGGCCAGCGTGCTTTCCGTTTACTAGCAACCCGGTTTTTGCTCTGAGTGTCCAGCCAACATTTAGAGGACCCAGAACTTACTGGCAAATCGGTCGGCTCGCTATGGCCGCCATCGATAAGGCGCCCTATTAATCTGCGGCACTGACTTGACACTAGTTTAGCAATGCGTGTAAACTTGGATATTGATATAGCGTTAAATTGCCCCCGATTGTGTTTCTAGACTTCTTGATTCACAGAACCAGAAACCGCTAGACCTCTTTGCCTTGTCAAGTTCGTGTTGCGTTGGAGTAGTTGACTGATACCAATGTAAACAGATAGGAATTAAGGGGCACGGATCACCTCCGTTGGAAACAACCATGCACAGCAAAAAAGTTGACGTATCCATAACAAAGCATCCGTTAGGTTTAGTGGCACCCCCTATTACCGCTATCGGCTTTCCGGTCAACACACCGGCAGGAGACCTCGCTAGCCAATTCCAGTCTCCACCGCCCGGATATGGGGAAGTAGCGTTCTACTGGTGGGTGGGAGACCCCCTAACACGCGAACGACTCATGTGGCAGCTTGATCAGCTGACTGACCGCAGCATAATGGGGCTCCAGATTAACTATCCTCATGGCGATGTTGGCGGGTCATCGTGGGGCTTAACGACTCCAAGCGATCCGGCTTTGTTTTCGCAGGAGTGGTGGGAACTAGTAGAGTGGTTTGCCGCGGAAGCGAGTAAGCGTGGAATGGCTATAAGTCTGAGCGATTACACTCTCGGTTCGCCTGGACAAGGGCAGTGGACGGATGAAATCTTAGCCGAAATGCCGGATCTTAACGCCTCCAGGCTTGAGTGCGCTATCGAAGTGGCTAGGGAAGGCGAAACAGTGTCAGCCGATGGTAGGGATTTCATCTCTGCAATGGCATGGCGGGATGATACGCTTTCAGTGCCAGCAATTAGCCTTACTGGGCCCGATCCCGATGGCCGATTTGAATGGACAGCTCCTGCTGGCTCGTGGCGCGTTGCAATTGTGCGATCAGCGGCCAAGGCGCATACAATTGATCCGCTCGACATGCGCACAGGAGAGGCGGTTATATCAAAGTTCTTCGAGAGATTTGAGCGTCATTTGCCTGGGGAAGCGGGTAAGGCGCTGAATTTCTTCTTTTCGGACGAGTTGGACTTTGGTATTCGAGGATTTCTGTGGCATTCCCGATTTCCGGCCGAATTCCACAGGCGAAAAGGATACGATATTCTCCCGGAACTTGCGGGGCTTTTCGCAGACATCGGCCCGCGAACGCCCAAGATTCGGCTTGATTTCTTCGACGTTATGGTCTCCCTGGAGGAGGAATCGTTTTTTGCCCCCATTGTCCGCTGGCACCAAGAGCGCGGAATGATCTACGGGGGTGACCACGGAGGACGAGGATACGACGTTGCTGAGTTTGGGGACTACTTTCGCACCCAACGATGGATGAACGGCCCTGGAAACGACCAGCCGCGTTTGGGGAGGGATTGCGTAAAGACCAAAGTTCACAGCTCGATCGCACACTTGTATCAGCAGCCTCGCGTTTGGCTCGAGGGTTATTACTCTAGCGGCTGGGGCACACGGCCGTCCGACCTTATCACGGCAGGTGTCGCGAACTACTGCCTCGGCTCAAATCTCCAAACATTCCATGGGCTCTACTATTCGACACATGGTGGCTGGTGGGAATGGGCACCTCCTTGCAACCACTTCCGCATGCCTTATTGGAGGCATATCAAGCCACTCATGAAGTGGACCGAGCGCATGTGCTTTCTGCTCAGTCAAGGCGTCCATCGATGTGATGTCGCCGTCGTTTATCCTGTTTCGCCAACACATGCGGATGTTGAAGGCAAGCAGGCAGTAGACGCCGCGTTTGCAATCGTTTCGGAATTGCATGGGCGAGGTATAGATTGCGACTTCATTGACGAGGAGTCTATTCAGCGTGCGTCAGCCGAGAATGGGGAGCTGGTCGTGTCCGGCGAGCGATATCGCGCTTTGATAATCCCAGCAATGTCCGCCATACACTTTTCGACTATAGAAAAAGCCGCGCAATTGGGCGACAGCGGCGGACTGGTTCTTGCAACAGGATTGCTCCCCAATTGCAGTGATCGTATCGGACGCAATGACGACCAACTGGTCAGCTTGCTTGCCACATTGTTCAGTACCAAAGTGACCCAAGAACCATCGCAAACCATTCAAGGGGGACACTTTGTCGTCGACGTCTCAGGCCGCCCGGACGTTGACACAATTGTGTCGCTAATTGACGAGATGGGACCACGCGATTTTCACTGCTCGCGTCAAGACGCCCACGTGAACCATCGCCGGATTGGCGAACACGACGTATATCTCGTCACGAACGCAACGGCGGGAGATGTGTGCCGGTTCCGAAACACCGGGGCTGCGTTCCTGTGGGACGCGTTTTCGGGGTCGACCACTAAGCTACCCATGCGACGAATCGATGACGGACGCACCGAACTGACCATACCGCATGATGCTGAAAGCGGACACCTGATCGTTTTTGAGGCGGACACAAACGATGCTGAGCCCACATTGGTGGCTGGCGAAACAACAATTGAGCTAAACGGCGCATGGGCTACGACGATTACGCCGACATGCTACAACCGTTTCGGTGACTTCCGCTTGCCAGCATTTGATGGGTTCATCGGCCCCGAGGCTCGGCGCCTATGGAAGCTGGCGGCGGACGAGAATGTAGAATCGATTGAGGCAGTGCGCACTTCTTCTGAGGAGTGGCATCAGTCAACGTACAGCTTCGGTCAGCAGTTCTGGAAGATTGGGCCACTTCCAACTTCCCATTTTACCGAAAGCGTTGCTAGATCGTTCGCGGCGATGGATACGATCCCGGTAGCAGTGCCTCTTCGAAATGGCAAGGCTGAAATTTCTTGGGAGCCTTACTATTTCTCTTGGCGAGAAGGCATCGATGGCGACCCCGGACATCAAGGCTACCATGGACTTAAGGGGAGCGTCTCCGACGATTTCATAGGGCTGGGGACTAAGAGCATTGTGCCACACCCGATATATAAGTCGGGGTACCCAACCTATGTCTCGGAATCGCAAGACGATTGCTGCTATGCACTATGGACGACCATATCAGCGCCAGCGGACATGAACGTGCGCATTATGCACGGCGACATTCGCCCGGCCATGCTCTGGATCGGGGGCGAGCGCATAGACGCCTTAAGCGAGCTCGTTTCTGTGAAGAAGGGCTTACACGTTGTTTTGGCTGTATACGACAAGGCGTGTCGCACTCATCTTGTGTTTCAAGAGGCGAACGCTGAGAGCCAAGTTGCTTCTCGAACGCCGCTATCTATGCGTTGGTACGACCTGCCAGGTAGACTTCGATTTGACCCGTGCCCTGATCTCGCAGGTGCGAAGAAGTGGTTGCGTTTTGACTCAGCGCCAGGTCTCGCATCGTTGCGCGTTGTTGCTCACGGCACTATTGAGGTGTGGGTGGGTGAAAACAAATGTGCATCAACTGTAGTCGATCGCAATCGTGATGGAGCAACCGTTTACGACGTTGAGATCGCCAAGCCCGTTCCGCAATCATGCAGGGTTACGATAAGCCTCGTGTCCCCTCACGGATACGCAGGATTGGGAGGCATCACCGAGCCGATTGAGCAGCGTTGTGGACGGGGCACACTCATGCTTGGAAACTGGTCGGTCATTGACGGCATGGCAAGTTACTCAGGCGCTGTCACATACAGCAAGACTCTAGATTTGCCTAACTATGAGATTGGCCAGCGGGCAAGGATTGACTTAGGTTCCGTAACTGCTTCCGCTCAGGTCCGGGTTAATGGCCAGGAAGCTGCCACCCTTGTGTGTGGTCCCTGGTCGGCAGATATCACCAATTTGCTGGTGAAG
The DNA here is from genome assembly GCA_036504535.1 of Capsulimonadaceae bacterium. GTDB lineage: Bacteria > Armatimonadota > Armatimonadia > Armatimonadales > Capsulimonadaceae > JARLGU01. The sequence goes on along the minus strand of DASXUY010000064.1, from coordinate 130,175 downwards.
GGTGAGAACTTGATCGAAATTGAGGTTTGCAACACTCTCGCAAACCACTACCAGACTATTCCGACTGAGTATCGCGGCTCGCCCGTTTCCGGACTACACGGACCTGTTTTAGTTCACATTGAGCGCACGAAATGACGGTGCCGGGCTTACCTCCGGTAGACTCTCAAGCTACAACGGGCATAAAGGTTCCATCCAGGCTAATAGCCTGTTGGGCATTATGCCGCCACATATAGTAGCGGTCGCGATATCGGATTTCCGATTCGCCTTTTCTATTGGATCGCAAAGTGACGTTGCACAACTGCCCGTCGCGCCAATGCACATCAACCTCAACGGCCCCTCGCGCTCTCAGGCCCCTCGCGCTTCCGGTGGTCCAGGCCTGTGGTAGCGCCGGGAGGAGATCAACAAACCCGTCGTGGCTTTGAAGCAACATTTCGGCAATCCCAGCTGTCGCGCCAAAGTTGCCGTCGATTTGGAACGGTGGATGTGCATCGAGAAGGTTTGGATACGTCGAGTGGGCTATCAACTTTACTACGCTATCGTGGGCTCGTTCCGCATCCCCTAGGCGCGCCAGTTGGCAGATCAGCCATGCTCGGCTCCATCCTGTGTGCCCACTTCCGTTCGATAACCGTCGGTTGAGGGCCTTGCGAACGGCGTCAGCAAGTTCGGGCGTTCGGGTTCGCGTGATTAAGGCCCCAGGATGGTGCCCGTAGAGATGGCTAAGGTGCCGGTGACCGCGGTCATACTCCTCATGGCCGCAATATTCCACCAGGTGTCCCTCCGGCGCAACATCAAAGCTTGGAAGCAGCGGAAGAGTCTCTTCGCATCGACGGACGATATTATCATGAACGCCCAAGACAGCGGCTGCCATTATGGTGTTTGTTAGTACTTCGCGGACAATGGCGCAATCAAACGTTGTAGACTTGTCGATCGGCGCAGCGAGAAGGGCGCCACCTGCGTCTTTGTAGACGAATTCGTTTTCAGGTGACGTTGACGGGCAAATGGTAAGCAGAGTATGCGGCAGCATCTCAGGGCATTCAAACGAACCATCCGCGCTTCTGTCTTTCGTTGCGCGAGCAAGGGAAGGTGCCTCGACCGGCGCATCTACAAATCCCAGAAGGAACTCAGCAACTCCGCTCATAAGCGGAAAGATCTTGCTAGCAAGTACTGCCTTGTCAGGGTTGAATAAATAGTGCTCCCAAAGGTTTTGAACTAGCCACGCGCCGCCCATGACCCAGTTCGCCCATGCTGGATTACCCTCGCCGTCGCCTACGGGATTTGCTCTTGCCCATATGTCCGAATTATGTCCTGCGCACCATCCAGGGCATCCATAGTATGATCTAGCGACGCTTTCGCCGGTGATTGCCAGGTTATTAACAAGATCAAAAAGCGGCGCGGTCATTTCTGGGAGGTTGGCTGGCTCAGCCAGCCAATAGTTCATCTGAACGTTAATATTGAGCGTGTAATTGGACGACCATGGGGGCCGGACCTCTTCGTTCCAGATTCCTTGTAGATTCGCAGCGGCGCTTCCAGGCCGCGACGATGAGATTAGGAGATAGCGACCGTACTGAAAGAGCAGAGTCGCGAGTCCATTATCCAGCATTCCATCTCGCACGGACGCAATGCGCTGATCAGTGGGCAGCATGGTCAAACTCTCTTGATCTCCATTGCCGAGATCAAGCGACACGCGTGAAAAGTACCGGCGGTAATCGGTGACGTGTTCCACGAGTAGGTTATCGAAACCCTCGGCGTTGTCAAGTGCAGCCACCACTATCGTATCGGCGTTTCGTTCGCTCGCCCAAGGCTGCTTGTCGAAAGAAGTAAAGCTTGTAGCGCAGCTCAATAGGACCACAACTCGCGTCGAATTTCTTACACAGAGGGTCCCGTCGACGACCTCGCAGTCGCCGTCCTCAACTCGGCACTCGAGGGCCGCAGCAAATCGCATTCCCCTTTTGTCGTCATATACGATTCCCGGCCCACTCTGGATATACGGCGGATCAGTGTGCGATGGACCGGTGCCGGAAAGAAGCAGGCGATTGGACGAGACACGCGAGCAGTTTCCACGTAGCTGCGTCGTCAGCGATGCCGTGAATGAAATGGCTCCCGGTGCCGACGCCTCAATTTGAATGACAAACACGTTAGCTGGCGCGCTCACGAAATGCCTACGTCGGTAGCGAACTCCATGGATGGTATATACTACGTCAGCCGTGGCGTCGCCCAGCTTTAGCCGTCGACTATAGTTGCTCGCGGCGCCAGCATGATCGAATTGGAGTACTAGATCGCCAAGAGGCAGGTAGGACTGGGTATAGGGACCCTGCAACTGCTTGGCAGCTTCTTCCGCTGCGGCGTACTCGCCAGCTAGCGTCAACCGGCGGACATCCTGCAGGTGGTGCCATTTTGCAGTGGGGTCTGGTTCAACCGGCTCGCCGGACCACAGCGTATCCTCGTTTAACGCGATACGTTCGCAATGAATGCCCCCGAATACCATGGCACCGATTTTACCGTTACCGAGGGGAAGCGCTTCGTGCCACTCTCGAGCTGGCTCATTCAGCCATACGTCAAGATTGCCGTCGGTGGCATCGTCGAGATTTGGGGAGAACGTCATTTCGCGGTTTCCAACGGCGGCAGCGATAGTGTGACTGGCATCTGAGACCGCCAGATGCTCAGTGTGAGGCGTTCTGGCGTCCCGGATAGCTCAGCAATTTTGAGCAGATCATCTATGCTGTCTACGGCAGTGTCATTCGCGGCAGTGATGACGTCGTTGGCCAGCAGTCCCAATCGGTTAGCTGCCGCATATCCTTCACAGCGCAGCACCCAAACCCCGGTCTCACCTGAGAGACCCGCCGCCGAAACCATGCCCATTCCAATCACATTCTTTAGGCGGGCACCGAGCCAATCCACCTCAGCCGCATCCCGTCCGTCACTTCCCGCTGCGTCCCTTAACCCGAAGATGGGCAATTGAGGTGCCCGAGCGAGGACTTTCAGCCGGGCGCGCGTCACGCCGAACTCGTTCATAGGAAAGTTTGCAAAGCCTAACTCGGCTGCGGGTGAACCCGCGTGAACTCGATAGTCGCCCAAAGTCGGATCCACAAAACCTGCATCGCCTCGCACAGAATGCGTGTCTTGTCCGCTTTGCGTTTGAAGGTCTAGAGCGACCGTGGTGTTGCTGCCGATTGCGTGCACGAAATTGAAGTCTACCTCCTTACCCCAAGGCTGCTTCATTCCTATGGGTTCATAGGGAGTGAACACGATATTATAAATGAACACGTCCTGACTGTTGCCGTACCAAACATGAGGATGAAATGTGTTGTTGACAATCACATTGTTGCGCACCGTGCGATAGTATCCTTCCCTGTTTTTAAGACCGCCGTTGAGGCAGAGGTTATTTTCTATCAGGTAGTTGGATGAGCCATCGTCAAGGTCGATATCCCAACCGTGATCGCACCGCCACCGGTTGTGGCGCAGTGTGATGGGCTGTACAACGTCCGCCATTGCAAGGTTACTGTCAGGCGATACGGTGAGCGTGTCATTATCCAGCCCTTCCACGTTCCAAAAGCGGTCGCGTCCCCATGAATTGAACGCCCCGTGGTCTCCTGTCTCAAGCACCGTATCGAAAACATCGCAGTCCTCTACGATGTGCCCGCCCCACGCTCCGTCGCCGATGTTTATGCCAGCACGCGGCACATCGTAGATACTACAACTGCGAACGGTGATGCTCTGCGCTATGTCGATCTCGATGGGTGCCGATTGCTTCTCGACCATCCCGGTGTTGTGGATGAGGCAATCGTAGACTAGACAGTCGCTTGGATAATCGTCGCCCAGAGGGCCCTGCGTTCGGTCGAGTTCGTCGATTTTATTCTGCTGGGTCCAGGTAATTCCATTGCGCACCATTGCTGGATTGCCAACGAACGCAATGCCGTTCGCGCCTGCGTGATGGATGTGGCAACCTTCGAAAGTGATCCGACGGTTGTAATTGCTCACGAAGACAGCGTTGCCACCGACGTCGGCGACATCACAGTCGGCGAATGCGCAGTCCTCAGCGCCGCTGATGGAAATTGCCCCGCCGCGATAGACTGTCCAATCCGACCGGAGTATCGGCTCGGAGTTTTCCATAAATGTTCGGGAGGCATGTCGAAACGACAGACCCTCGAACCGCAGAAAGCGGACGGGATCCGCTGGCGTTCCCATGAGTTCGACGACATGCTTCAACCGCACAAATTCGACAAGAGCTGTTGTTAGGTCGACGTCTGCTGGCGGGTAGTAGTATATAAAACCAGCTTGCTTATCGAGAAACCACTCTCCGGGCGCGTCCAGTTCTTCGAATACGTTTTCGACGAACCGAAAATCGCGGTGCATTCCCGCTGGCCGATTGTTTTGCCAGCCCCCTGCATATTGGAGGCTGCCATCTTCCGCCTTTCCCGTGATCTCATAAGACATGTCGCCCCACCACGCCTCGTGCATGGCGTGGATATAGCCACCTCGGGGATCCTTCCAGCTGGCGACGCGCTCCGGGTCAATAGCATCGGCCGCGTAGCCATTAAACACTCTCTGCAGTGAGTTCACATTTGGGTAACGAGCCATCGTTTGTAGCTCGCCGTTCACAAAGATCTGGTCCGTATGGAAGTCGCGCGGGACTCTGGCCCGCATAATACCGTCGCGGTACGGCTCCCAGTCAAGCTTGATGGCTTGCCCGCCGCTGATGATGACATCAGTGCCCGGCTCGGCTTTGTATACGACCGAAGCATCCGCCGACCCCGAATCACGGTTCGTAAACACGAGAGTGTCGTCAAGATAGTAGGTTCCACTGGCGATAAGCACTGTGACGCCAGCATTAGGTTGCACGACTTTGGCAGCCCGTGCCGCCGATTGAGCCGCGCTTATCGTCTTTAGCGGCTGTTCCTTCGTGCCTGGATTGTCGTCACAGCCGAAAAGGCTTACGTGGATCAACCTTTCGCAGGGGCTGCTTGTTTCTGTCTTTGTCTGTCCGGTTGCTTCACTCATTATCGAACCATCATCCCTGCGCGATCAATATAAATCGTACCCGTCGTTGGCTTGGACGCGCTTAGCACAAACCACAAGTTGTATGAGGTGGGCATATATTCGATTTGCTTGTCGTTGGCAAGCATCACCTGATGAGACTTCCACTCGGATGAGCCAGCAAGCGGAACGCTCCCCAGGACGATCCAGTAGTTGTTGGGGCTCTGCATAACCACCTGAACTGCGGCATTCGGATCTTTCGATGAGAAGTCTTTTGTCTTCAAGTCGAAAACAATCCCTCGAATATTTGCGCGGTTCAATTTGCTTGGTTCCGGAAACCGCATGATCCGTAGCAAGGTGCGAGAGTTATCGCTTGTAGTCACACCTGCGGTCGGAAGATCCACGCGGGCGACTGCCTTGTTTGCCCGGACGGAGTAGTCGGCAATTAATGGCCAGTCTGCCGTGAAGGTCGGTTTGTCGCTGACGTCGGGTGTCGTGAAGTCCCAGAATACTACGGGCCGGGGCACTGAGGAGAGTGCAGTCACGGTTGTTTCAACAGATTGGCCGCCGACCTGAGCTTTCACTGTGACCGGGCCTGGGCTGCCTGCTTTAAAAACAAACCTGCCCATGGACTCGGCCAACCGCACGGTCTTCCTGTCGATTTCGGCGGTGCCCGAAATGCTGACAGTCGCGTTCTCAATGGGGGATCCGTACGGCTGCGTCGTCCCAGGCTTGAGGGCTTGGACGAGGCATTCGGTTTCGTCGCCAGCGTATACGGATTCGGGCATCAGCAGCTTTAGTGAAGGGCCTGTACTTGATGCTACAGGGGTTGTGATCTTCGACGCGGGTGAATCTGCGACGACAACGTAGCTAACAGCTAGAGGTGGAACTGTGACGCTAAACGATCGTCCTGTGTGGATTTTGGCGGTTGTAGGATCAAGGCTCCAGTCGGGTTCGGATCTCGCGCTGTTCCAAAAGTAATTCGCGCACGATAGAGTGGTCTGAACTCCCGTCGACGCTGCCTTGAAGTTACCGAGATTGACGGCGACGTTCGCGGCTCGATCCTTATCTGGGTTTATGAACTGAATGGTTATCTTGTGATCGCTGCGAGTCACGAGAGTGTGAACGTCAGAGACATCCGACAGCGTTGAGGATACGATCTTGGTACCCGTAAGGTTATTCCAAAGGCTGATCGCGAAATACTGCGCCTTCCGGACGTACGGCGCATCACCAAGAATGAGGCCATGACCGTCCTTCATTGGCCGTGTATGCGTAAACGCGTCCCATTGGGTTGCGAAAGAGACACCGTTGCGCGCCATGGCGGAAAGCGCTTCCGACATCCAGAGGCCGCTAAACAATGTGCTGCTGCCTGTACGCAGGTTAAACTCCGAGTAGCCGATCTCGATTTTGTCGGCTCGCTTAGGCTGGTACATTGTGATGTATTTTCGAGCCAGCCCCACTTCGCTGCTGATTATCTTGTCGAGTGATTCCAGCGCCGCTGCATGAGTCATCCCCTCCGCACCGGGATAAGTGTGTATAGACACGAAGTCGACGTCATTTCCGTAGAGCTTAAGCATCTGCTCGGTGAATCCGCCCGGAGTTACTCCGGTCGCAGCACCGCCAATTGCTATGGTTGGGTCAACCGCCTTCATGGCTGTGGCGAAGTCGTGCACCTTCTTAGCGTACATTTCGCCCGTCAGCTCAATATTGGTCTTCGGTATAATGTGACCCTGCTCCCACGAACCGTCCAGTTCGTTGCCGATTTCCCAGTAGTGGGCTCCATCTTTGCGCTTGATGTTGGTCCAGCGCACCCATTCGGCCGCATCCACTGGTCTTCCGCTGCCAGCATTGACACAAACGTAAGGATGAGCGCCAATCGACTTCACAAAATCCTGTATTGCCCGTATATCGACGTTGCCGTGAAATCCAGCCGCAACCGGCTTGAGTGTTCGGTTGTCCATGCCAAAAGAAGGCGCATATCCACTATAGTCTATGGCTGGCCACCCGTCGGGACCAATGCGGGAGTCATCCACGTTGCCCTTCGCGTCGCGAACGCCGTTTCCGTTCCACATCATGCCGTCGCTCCACGACCCACCTGGGATTCGGATTAGGCTGGGTTTCATGTCTTTCATCCAGCCCACCGAAACGGGATGCGTAAACGTCGCAGCCGTGTTCCAGTAGGCAACATTGGTACCCCCAAGCATCTTTGGGTTGATTAACCCGGTCGTCTTGACCGCGTCGATTGTGAGAGATAACTCAAACGGCTTAAGATCCGTTTGAGGCAAGGTCTGGGCTTCGCAAAGGGATGCTGCGACGATTGATGAAGTCGCGAGGCAGACTACAGTGACGGCTAGTTTGTTCATGTCGTTCTAATCTCGATAAAATATGCCGCCGCATCGACCACTGGGTTCAGGGAAATTCTTCCCATGTCCCTGGCTATAAGGCGATCACGCCTTATGGGTTGCGATGCGGCAGCAAGTGCTGATGTATTCGGTGTGCGGTAGGGTTATGTTTGATTGTCTACGCCACGCATCTCAATAATCGGGAATTCTGACGCCCCGATTGCTTATTTACTACCGTACCCGTACATAGTCCATTGCGGATACTTCGAATTATTACCATAGCGATCTTGTGACGCTATGGGCGTGTCGAGGACATCTCCAGGCGTACGAGACTTGGCGTGTCCATCACAATATAAGAAGTTCGCTTGCGTACCATTAGCATGCCGGAAGATTGCCGATTGTTCGTTCCTGGCGCTTCCGTTCCAGTTGCCTATCGTCGTAAAGCCAGGAACATCGGTCGTGCTAGGAACGCCTCGACTGTATTGCATATATGCAAGCGCCACTTCATATCCGGCGGTTGAGTCCATGACCCAAATTGTTCGATCAGGCGTCAACAGCTTGGACGCAGGCGTCCCTATGCCTGCCGCTCCTGGTCCACACTGGTCTGCGTATTGCGTATTGCAGTAACCATAGTACATTGCGTTGAGACCGTAGCTTCCCCATTTCAGGTAGCTGCCGGCAGTCGTGGGATAGTTGTTGGCGTATTGATAGCCTACTCCCTTTTCGCCTGTTGAAAATGTGCCGACGTCGTCGGGACAATTGAAGACGTTCTCGCTTTTGACATACGGATAAATCGCGTCCATCCATTTATAGGCTTGCCCAGAATTGTTTGAGTAGGAGTATGACCCGCCCTGTCCGTACCAAGCGTTGACAAGGCACTCATCGTTATCCTGCGTGTACTGCAAGAGTCCTAAGCCTATTTGCTTAAGGTTCGATGCGCAGGTCGATTGTCGCGCCTTCTCCCGCGCCGTTGCAAACACGGGGAAAAGTATAGCTGCAAGTATGGCGATAATAGCAATTACAACGAGTAATTCTATGAGTGTAAAACCATGCTTGGGTTTCATTTTTGTGCGTAACTTCATTATTATCTCCTTAGCGGGCTGGATGCTGCCACCAGTCTGTTTGGGGGCACGCAACTTCTGATGAATAATCTCGACGTTGGAAAAGCCTATATCCTTCTAACTGTCTCCCTCACTACCAAATCGACAGGCAATACGATTTTGCGGGTTTGCTGAGTAGCCGCTTCAGCATCGTCAACCGGATCGCTTCGCCGCTTGGCCGATTGATTAGCGACTTCAGTGACGAGGCTCTCCACTGCAACCTTTGCCATGGCCTCAAATGGCTGCCTAACAGTTGTAATTTGCGGCATTGTGATTTGAGACAACATGTTATCGTCAAAGCCAATTATTGAAATTTGGTCTGGAACGGCAATTCCGGCTTCTGCCAGTACTTGCATTACGCCAAACGCAACGCCATCCGATCCGCAAAAGATTGCGGTAGGAAGCTCGGTTGTTGAGCACGACCTGATCATGTCATAGGCTCTCGCCCGTCCATCCATCATGCTGAAACCCGTGTGGAACAGTCGATGCGGCCGGATTTCAAGACCAGCTTCTTTCATGGCTCGGAGATACCCGAGCATCCTTTCTCGTCCACCGCTCCAGTCCTGGGGCCCACCGAAATGAGCAATATCTCTGTGGCCTTGCGAAATCAGATATTTTGTTGCCTCGTAAGCTCCGTCGTTCTCATTGGAATAGACGTTAAATGCACCTTCATATTCATAGTTGGGATGGATGGTCGCCACGGGAATGTGCGACGTCAGTCGTGCGACGATATTGGGTTCGAGCAGAGGCGATACCAGTAGAACCGAGTCGATGCGACCGTCACCGAAGTCAACGATAGCTTCCGCATTCTCTTCCCATCCGGTGACCGGAAGAATCGATGTGTTTTGTCTGTGCCTACTTGAGGCAAGCAAGACTCCGTCAAGAATCTCGTGCCAGTACAGATTTCCAGTTCCGACTGGACTTACAATTCCGATGGTGTCAACCTTGCGTTGGACGAGCCCCCGTGCCATACCGTTCGGTCGATACTGCAAGCGCTTTGCCACCTCAAGTATCCGAACTCGCGTCGCATCCGAGACGCGCGATTGCGATTGCGTTCCGTTGAGAACAACGGATACAGCCATGGGGGTGACACCTACTTCACGCGCCACGTCACTGAGAGTTGTTGCATTACCTCGTCTCATTTTTTTCTGCCTTCACGGTCAACTATGCAAAAATGCGGTCTGCTCGACCCGATTATTTACGCCACTGAGGATAATTCGTCTTCGTGCATTCTACCATTGCGGCTCGTATGATGATCATTGAGTAAGTGCTGCTCATCTGGGTGCCAGTGTACTATTTGGTCCCGTACCCGTACATCGTCCACTGCGGGTACTTGTTATTATTCCCATACAGATCCTGCGATGCAATGAGTGTGTCGAGCACATCCCCTGGCCTTCGAGCCTTAACGTGACCGTCGCAATAGAGGAAGTTCGCTACCGTGCCATTCGCATGTCGGAATATTGCCGCTTGTTCGTTGATACTGCCAACGTTCCCGATCGTCGTGAACCCAGGATAGTCTGTAGTGCTCGGAACCACACGCGTATATTGCATATACTGGAGAGCTACTTCGTATCCATTGGTTGAGTCCATGACCCAAATAGTCCGATCCGGTGTCAAAAGCTTGGACGTACTGGTGCCGTATCCGGCAGCACCCGGACCACATTGATCAGGCAACGATTTACTGCAGTATCCCCAATACATGGCGTTGATTCCGTAGCTTCCCCAGTTCAACCGGCTACCGGTGGTAGTGGGATAATTGTAAGCATACATATAACCCAGTCCTTTTTCGTTGTTGTAACCAAAGGTGCCAACATCGTCTGGGCAATTGAAAACCTTCTCGCTCTTGATATAAGGATAGATCGCATCCATCCATTTGTATGCCTGTCCAGAATTATTCGTGTATTGGTAGGCGCTCCCACCGTTCCCATACCAGGCATTTACAAGACACTCGTCGTTATCCTGCGTGTACTGCAATAATCCCAAGCCGATTTGCTTGAGATTAGACGCGCAAGTCGATTGTCGCGCCTTTTCTCGAGCGGTCGCGAACACGGGGAAGAGTATAGCTGCGAGAATCGCTATAATAGCGATAACGACGAGAAGCTCGATTAACGTAAAACCGATGGATGACTTCGAGTGATTATGTATCTTCATAATTGTTATCTTTCTTGTCCAAAAGCTCCCACTATTGGGCGAGCTGACAATCCCGACCGTATCAACCTATTGTTGGACCATACAGCGTGCCATACCGTTAGCTCGATATTGGAAGCGCTTGCGACTTCGATTATCCGTGTTCGGGTGGCGTCCGACAAGCGCTACAGCGACTGAGCCCCGTTATTTACGCCCCTGCGGACAATACTACTTCGTGTATTCTACCATTGCCATTATTAAGATTTTCTGCCTTAGCCATGAGGACGACCGCTGATCCGTCTGCTACGCGAACCATGAACCCGAGGTCCGTTTGCCACCCTCGTCCGCCTTCAACCACGGTACAGTTTACTACACCGCGCAGAAGCACCTCAAACGGCATTGCCGGCGATCCTGTAATTGTGAACAGACTACCGCTTCTCATCACTGTCACTTGGAGAGAACTAGCACCATTTGAACTGGGAACAGCCACCGATGCGGCGTTGCCATCGGATAACTCGAAAGCATGAACGGTAACACCGCTAGCGTAGTCATAGTCAGGTACATCGCTTCTGTTACCGACGGCGATCGCGCTGTTACATCGTGCATATAAAGGCAACCCAAAGTAGTCATACTGACCGGCTACCCATTGAGGTCCGACGATACGGCGCCCGGTTTCGAAGTCGGTCCATGTGCCCTCCGGAATATAATATTCCAGCTTGCCGCTGTCGGACATTACCGGAGCTACCAGCAGAGACGGCCCCAACATATACTGGCGGTCAAGATAGCGGCATGCTGGGTCGTCGGGAAACTCCAGAAACATAGCGCGCATAACAGGAACCCCAAAGGCTCTTGCCTCCATCGCTGCGGCAAAGATGTATGGCATTAGCTCGCACTTCAACTGCGTGAATCGTCGAAGCACGTCTACCGCTTCTTCGTCGTACAGCCACGGTACTCGGTACGAATTGTTTCCGTGCAATCGACTGTGGGACGATAACAAGCCAAACGCAATCCAACGCTTGTAAACAGCAGGGTCGGGACTTCCCTCGAAACCGCCTATATCGTGGCTCCAGAAGCCGAAACCCGAGATACCAAGCGACAAGCCGCCGCGCAGGCTCTCAGCCATGGACTCAAAAGTAGCGCTGCAATCGCCGCCCCAGTGGATGGGAAACTGCTGCCCGCCTGCTGTCGCCGACCGAGCAAATAATACGGCGTTGTCGTTACCGCATCGAGACTTCAGCAGGTCGAAGACATTCTTGTTGTATAGGTAGCTGTAGTAGTTATGCATCCGATCAGGACGCGATCCATCGTGGTACACAACATCTAACGGGATGCGTTCGCCAAAATCTGTCTTGAAGCAATCGACGCCCATGTCTACGAGGGCCGCTAGCTTCCCAGCATACCATTCGCATGCTTTGGGGTTGGTAAAGTCTACGATCCCCATCCCTGGCTGCCACTCGTCTGTTTGCCAGACTTCTCCGTTCACCTTCTTTAGGAGAAATCCTTGACGGGCAGCTTCGGCAAACAGTTTAGACCGGAACGCAATATAAGGATTTATCCAAACTGAAATTCGCAAGCCCTTGCTTTTTAGCCGGGCAAGCATCGCTTTTGGATCTGGGAAGACTCGTGCATCCCACTCAAAATCGCACCACTGGAATTCTCTCATCCAGAAACAGTCAAAATGAAAAACGTGGAGCGGCAGATTGCGTCGTTCAAGCTCATCTATGACATTGCTTACCGTAGTCTCGTCATAGTCTGTTGTGAACGAAGTCGTTAGCCATAACCCAAACGACCATGCAGGTGGAAGCGCTGGCCGGCCCGTCAACAAGGTGTATTTCGCGAGTATCTCCTTTGGAGTTGGGCCATAAATAACGCAGTACTCAAGCGATTTGCCAGGAGTGCTAAATTGAACGCGCGACACCTTCTCCGATGCTACTTCGAAAGAGACCGCCCCAGGCTCTCGCACGAATACGCCATAGCCGCCGCTTGTCATGTAAAACGGAACAGCCTTGTACGCCTGATCGCTGCCAGTTCCACCGTCCTTGTTCCACGATTCGACAACCTGTCCGTTTTTCACAAAAGCGGTGAACCGCTCACCGAAACCATAGACTGTCTCGCCGACTCCTAGGCTAAGTTGCTCGTGACAATACCACTGCCCCTCTACTTCAGGCATTCCAAGCGAGCGGCCTTTACTGGACGTCAGAGTGCGCCCTCCAGCCACAAAATCAAGTTGCCACGAATCGGCTAGGCGAACTATCGCACTCAACTGGCCAGAGGAAATCGATGCGGAATGATCATCTGTATGCGTTTCAATGCGTACCGAGGGATCAACGTTCAATTGATACTGGGGGCCACACGAATCGACAAAGTCTTTCGATATTCGGACATTGATCACGTCGGGAGCTGGTGATGAAAGGGCGACATCGATTATGGTGCCGCCGATCGTCGATGTCCGGTGGCCGACATACTGGCAAGGAGCGACAATACTGAGTTGGGCGTCCGATACGCTGGCACTGTAAGCGTGCGCCGCATAGTGTGGCCTAACTCCAGCTCCGTGCATCCAGTTACCATCGGTAAATTTCATTTAGTCGGGTCCGCAATAGGGTAGTTCAACTAGCTGACTTATGCAAATCTTCAGTTAGTATAACGCTATATCAATGTCTTTTGATCTATCCTATCATAGATATAGCGCTATGTCAATGGCATATTTTTAGAATCTCAAAAAAAGTTGCATCTATCCACCCGCGGCAATCGAACCGCAGAATCACTGCCGATATCGATTCCGGCCGATCTCCTAAATTTGGGAAATGTTAAGCACTGTCCCTAGTCGCGTTTGAACCAAACAGCATAGGAGTAGGCTCGCGAATTAATCTCCGGTTTGTTGTCTTCATCGCTATACCAGCGCCCAACATTTGCGAAGGGGACAAGCAGCGGGCGAATTAGCTCTTCATTCCGCGTGAGAAAATCCGCCCGAAGTGCGGGGCCCAGCATGCCGTCGATCGGAAGCTCCGCCTTGGATATCAGTCCGCTCGGAAGCGCTCTCATGTCCCGGAATGAGTCCGCAGGAGGCGGCTCACCGTTTACATCCCACCACGTGGTATCCGTAGCATAAACAACCGGACCGCGCATAATCCCCCAAAGTTCTGAGCCCTCAGGAAGGTGATCGTGCTGGATCCATTGAGCGACCATGGGGAAGCGAAGGTTCACGGTATCACCAGAATGCCAAACCCTGTGAACTTCCAAATAAGTGCCCGAATTCAAGTGCGAAATCGTTGAACCATTTACCTCCACCTCCGGAGACGCGCACCAACCCGGCAAGCGGAATGATATGGCAAACTCGCATGGACCAGATGTCGTGACCTTTATGGTTATGTTATCATCTGATGGGTAATCAGTCAGTTGCTCGATGGTAACCTGACTTCGTGCGCCCATACCAAATTCTGCAGAGCTGGCCACGTACTGATTGACGATAATCTTGCCCGCCGCCTGCGCGTAGATGAATTTAGGGAGCAATGCTACAAGGCGTGCTCCGCTTGATGTGCAGCAGTCGGGCCCATGAAAGTACCATTCTGGCTTGAAGCCGTTTGGGGGCGTGTGATATCGATACGATGTCCCATCGACTTCCTGTGCCGCAAAGACATGGTTCCACAGTAAGCGCTCTTGTACATCGGCGTAACGTGAATCGGACGTGATCTCTAGAAGGGCCTGGTTTAATTCCATCCAAGACATGTTAGCGCAGGTTTCTACCACCGACCCGTCGAGTGGCCTTAGGAATCCTGCCTCATAATGCTCTCCGACGCTAACGCCGCCTGTAATGTACATTTGTCGTGCCGAAATGTCGTTCCAAGCGCCCGTGACTTTCCCTAGATACATCGTGTCGCCTGTTATTCTGTAAAGGCGTAAAAAGGCAAGGAAGTTCATATGGAATGTATGTGCATGTACATACGGCTGGAGTTCATGTATGCCGATCATCCCGTTGGCCAGGTCGTCAAGGCGACTGAATACGTTCCATCCAGTCCATACATCTATCTGCTCGACGATCCATTTAGCCCAGGAAAGTAACGCAGGGTTGCCAGTTAACTCGTATAGCCTGAGTATTGGGTCGATGATCAGCGTGCCTTCAAGTCCATAGTGAGCCGTATGGCCCGCTATGTCAGAGTGCACGTACTGTTCCTGAGGAATGACGGCATAGTCTGGAACCCACGACGCCTGAGGGCACACCACTGCATGCAAATTGAATGGCGGTCGGTAGGGGCTGGGCCAGAACTCAGCTTTGCCCGGAGATATGTGGTCCACGTAATATGTCGCCAGCTTGGTCGCCGCATTCAAAGCCAACTCGTCGCCGAGCACCTCATAGGCCGTTAAAAGCCCGTGCATTGTGAAGTACTGCTCGTACGGATCCATTCCGCGCAAGGGTTTGTCGGATGTTCTCAGCGATGCCGATGTAATTCCCAGGTATCCCTCGGGTTCCTGAGAATTGACCACACGAGACAAAATCGTTTCGACAAGTTCTGAAAGCTGCGAGTCGTCTGAAATGGCATCGGTGAGAACTGATGCCTCGAGCCATTTGCCGACTTGCTCGCCAATCCAGAACCAGTCGACGTAGCTCTTGTCTTCGAGCTGCTTGACGTATTTGTCGATATCGAACGCTGAGAGTGATCCTGACTTGTTAGCTTGCCATCGCTCGCCCACAAATCCACCAATGCTAAGAAGTTGCGAGGCGCAGAGGCCCGACTGAGCGGACTCGATGGCCAAAGACGGTTTGATCGCTAATATAGCAGGCTTTTCCATGGGAACCTCGGTAAGATGAGTGACGTCATTTCGGAATTGGTGAGTTTAATGAGCATGAGCAAGCGATGGGGAATGCCCGTCCCACGTGATTTCGACGCTTGATATTTGCCAGGTTTTGCCGTCATCCGAACTTCCCTGAAAAAACAAATAGGTGAGACCGGCATCTTCAAACACAAACGGATGTCCCGACTCTGACGAGTTCCACTCGCCCGGAAGGCCGTTACTGAGAAGCGGCTTGTCATTCGTTCTCGTCCAGCTGAGTGCATTTTCGCTTACCGCATGGCCTATTTGCTGCGGTGCGCAATTGTAGGCTCCAGCGTAGAATAGGTGGAACACGCCGTCACGAACCAGCAACGCCGGAGCTTCTATGCACTTTTGCTCCCATGGGAGTGAGGGCTCGAGGAGAGGCTCATCTAGTAACTGGACCCAGTGAACATCCTCTATCCCGGCCGTCAAGTGGCCATAGGCGCCCGTAAGCATCTGAATCTCGCCCGAGGCGTCGCGCGTTGCGGCCAGCAGGTAAATCTGGTCCCCGCGAATGGCGACATCCGCGTCAATCGCACGCCCGTTGTTCCAAGCTCCAGTTGGACGCCAAATGGGGTTATTATTGTTTCGGGTAAACGACAGTCCATCGTTTGACGTCGCGTGACAGATCGCGTCCTTGGGGCCATTGCCATATGATTGGTAAAACAGCTCGACTCTATCGTTGATAACAATAGCGCCCGGAGCGCAGAAACCGTTTCTCTCGTAGTCAAACTCCGCTGCGATCTCACCTATGCGCACCCAATTCTTGAGGTTGCTTGACGTCGCAATTCCGATGGCCCATCCATCGTTTTGGCGGCCGTCGCCAAAGGGAGGGACAGAGTAATACATCAGGTACCGCTCGCCAAGCTTTACAACCGCCGGATCCTTTGCAAAGGGACGGCCCCTAGAGTTATCAGTAAACATGGTCACCAAGTATTCTTACCTTCGTCCCCCTGCATATACGGTTGCATTGAGCTTGATTGTGTCCAGAACGTCAGCACGTCCATTCGCCTCTTGTTAAAGTATGCCGCATGCATAAGCTCTAGCAGTTAATATAGCGCTAGATCAATTAGGGTATGGTAAATGATACTGCAGATATAGCGCTATGTCAACTACGAACAAAGTCCTCTGATTTCGTTTTGTGTATTTCCACTCCAATTGTTAGCCAAGAGTAAGGCTAGTGTCATTGTGAAGCTAGTGCTCTCTCTATCTGAAACTAGCAGTTTCGGCCAGGTGCGACGTCGATGTCAATCTCATCGTGTTGGAGGGTCGAAGGTCCTTAAGGGGAATGGATGGTATTACATGGTTTGCGCGATCGGAGGCACTCCTGACCCGTCCACGAGCCACATGGTCACCGTCGAGCCCAGCAGTACTGCCGCCGGTCCATGGGAAGTATGCCCCTGCGACCCGATTATCCGCACCCGCTTGCGCCATGAGCAATGGTGGTCGTGCGGAGACGGCACGATATTCATCACTCCCGCTGGCGATTGGTGGATGGCCCACAATACATACGAGCGCGGATATTACACTCTTGGTCGCTCGATGGTCCTCGCAGCGATTTTATGGACAGAGGACGGCTAGCCAGTCACCGACGCATCCGGTGCGCGAGTCGACGCTCTCCCCGATCAGATTTCGCCTGTGTCGCTCTCCGACGACTTCCGCTCTGTGAGTAGAGGTAACTAACCCTGGCATCTCAGCCGCTGGGCATATTCGATCAACCCTAATGCTGGATCGACCTGTACCTATCGATGGTCCCAAGTGCGCGAGGTGGTGATAAGCGAGGGGACATTGCGCTTATTTTGTTTTGAAAACAGCGGTGGATCCGTGGGCTATGGCATTGGAAAGATCATGCATGCGAACACTTGGTTGACGTCATCCATCAACTGTAGCCTAACTATCAAGTCAACAATCGCGCCGGTGTTTCCGGGGACTACATGACGCCACAACGAGAGATCCCCAACGGCCTTTTTGCAACGCCTTGGGAGACCTGGGTGACCATGAGCTGTCACTGAGTGACACACAGGGCTGCTCCCAGATGGGGCCGGGACTCGTATCGGTCCCGACCCCCAATGCCTTATTCGTCGCGAAGAGTGTCCCAAACATTAAGCGGCATAGTTAGCGGGCTTCTAGCGTTGCGTTACGCCTTTGGGGGTATTCATGTCCGGTAGGTAGACACTCGCGAGACTACAATAAAACTGGAGCTTCGAACTCACTGTGTTCGAAGCTCCGAATCTGGCTATAACTGCTTCCGCCAGCCATATGCTATTTACGTTTGCCAGAAGCTGCCATGGCCCTCGCTTGCGCTTCCTGCTGAGCCTTGATCTGCGCCTGCGCGCTCGCTGGTGGCGGGCCGCCGTAGAATGAGGCCTAATCAGCCTTGCCCGCTTCAACGGAATTCTGGCAGCCATGTCGGCAGTCGAAGCGCAATTCCAACCATAACAATAATAACGCAATTGACACGCTTGATAATTGAACTTCTCCGTGTCGCGCCATTGTCGCTGCACCAATGGGCATTAAGGTGGAGCTTTGTTTCGTTGCCTCGTTCCAGCGTATCCCACGCTCCAATGCGGCGCTTGACCACGCCCATGCTAGATTGTCTCACCTTTTCTCGGCTCCCCTGTTAACTTAATATGCCCTAAACCGACCTCAGGGTTTCATCTCCAATACGGTTATCGAGTTAGCAGGAAGCGTGTAGATGCTACCAGGTTGGAAATTCGGCACCTCCGTCGTGACAGGAACCACTTTTATGGGCATGTCGATGGCGTTCGTGTCGACAGGGTCAGCGGCTAGAGTGATCGCTTTCATAATGGGCGTCAAAGAGGTGACTGCTGGGATATCGATCTTAACAGGCTGCGGCGTCGCCTGCGGGTTCACCAGTTTCACTGTAATGGTCCCGCTCGTACTGTCCCGAGTGACCGACGTGTGCAGCGCGCGATCCGTCAGCGCGGCCTTCAACACCACATCGCCGTGATTGCAGCTGAACATCTGGAAAGCGTAGTAGCTGGGAGAGCCGTACGTAGTAAGCGCATCATAACCGATCATGTTCGGCCGCCACTGCCATCCGCCGGGATTCACGTTCGCCAGGAGGGGAGCGTAGCATTGCATCACCACGAGATTCGCGTTACGCTCCATCTCAGTCATCCAGGCTGCGTCGCCCAGGGCGGCCTTCATGCTTGGTGTCGCCGGCAACGAGTGTGATCGAGAATCCCAAGGAGCGGTATCCTCGAACGCCGCCCATTCCCCTACAAAGATCTCTGGACTGCTTTTGCGGTCGTAGCCTTCGTAGTGGGTTGACAGCCATCCCTCGAAGCCGGCAGCTGAACTGTAGTTGTGCTCGTCCACAACGTCAGGCTTACGACTGGGAACATACTCCTTCCCTGCGCTGGAGATGACTTTGAGCTGTGGATACTTTGCCTTGATCGCATCGTGAAACTGTGCGAAGCGACCGTCGTAGCTTCCGGACTTGTCGAAGTTATCCTCGTTGCCGATCTCCACGTAGTGCAGGGGAAACGGCTTGGAGTGACCATCGCGGATGCGAACGGCACCCCACTTTGTGTTCTTGTCCCCGATCACGTACTCGATCTCATCGAGCGCTTCCTGCACGTAGGGAACGAGGGCAGGGCCAGCATTGACATGCTCGCCGTTCAGCGAGTATCCCGCATAGACCGCGAGCAACGGTTCCGCGCCCATGTCTTCGCACCAGTACAAGAACTCCAGCAGTCCCATGCCGTCCGTTGATCGATAACCCCATGGGCACCAGTGCCCTGGACGATCCTCAGGCGGTCCGAGCGTCTTCTTCCAGTCGAAGCGCTCCGAGATCTTGTTGCCTTCCAGATAGTTGCCGCCTGGAAAGCGCAAAAAGCCCGGTTTCATATCTACCAGCGCCTGCATAAGATCAGGTCGAAGGCCGTTCGGGCGGTTCTTCCAGGTCGGGGGGAAAAGTGAAACATAGCCGAGCCAGACGGTGCCGGGCCGATCCACGGTGAGCACAAAGCGCGCCTTCGCCGTTGGAACCAACGTTCCCGTACGCAGCGTCGCCGTGTAGGACTGCCACTGGTCCGTGAGGCGAGCGACTTGCGCCTTGGCGTAAACCGTCTGGCCGTCCTCGCTCTTGATTGCGAGCGTTACCGAGCCGGAAAAGCCGGTGTTGGTGCGGGCATAGAACGTTGCCGTGTAGCGGGTCTCCGAACGGACGGGAATCCCCCAATAGCCATCGTTGGCGACTCCGGCGGGATGGCCGCCTGAAGCTGCCGTGACGTCGAGGCGCAGGCTCGTCGGCGTTTGCTCGGTCCGGGGACGGTCTCGGTCAAGGGCGATGGTCGCTCCCGATCCCTCGCCCTGAACGACGGTCCAGTGGCGGGGTGTCCAAGCGTCGTCCATGAACGCTCGATTCTGAATGAGTTCCGCATACAGGCCGCCATCGTAGGAGTGATTGATCTCCTCCGTCATCAGGCCATACAACCGGGGCGTGACCGTACCAGCAGACCTACTGGCATCGATCGTCAGCGTCGGCACTGCCGGGTCCGCGGCCATCGCGGTAACGGGTCCGGCGACGACCATGCAGATCGCCAGTGTGGTGCTTCGGATAGCAAAAGCGATGCGATGTCGGGTGAGTTGCAATTTTCTACCTTTCCAGTCCTAGTGGTGGCGACGAATGCTGGGTTGGCCCAGCGGGGTGTAGAACGAGCGCGGCTGGCGCTGCTAGTCGCCGGCTATTAGTCGATAAGAACTTCTGGATAACATAAAGACGCGCTATGGCTAGCTCGGCCTCCTGCTTAGAACGATATTGCCTCGGTCCGGCACGACATCGAACATCACCTTGCCGTTCACGACTTGGGAGGGCACCGAGACTCCGTTCTGCGTGACCGCAGCAGCCTCCCAGCCAGCGGGGAGCGGGCAGCGCAACGTCACGGGAAAGTCAAATACTGTGTTGTTCAAGTTGTCGCTCAGTTGGAGCGTGATGCCACTCCCGCCGTTTGAGACAACGGTCAGAACTGCCGCATTTCGCTCAACGATATACCGGGCGACGTTGCCAAACGTGTCTATCCACCACCTGTCCGGATTGTCGGCGAGGTAGTTGATATTGGCCCGCAAAGCTGAGGACGAAGTGGGACAGCAGGCAGGCTCGCTGTCAATGCCGTGAATAAGCCAAACTAGCCAGATTCCGGCATTGGCAGCGTGTTCTTAGGCGGTGCTCACCACGGTTGAGTCCGGACCTAGCGCGCCGATTGCCAGCATATCCGATGGGCTGCTGGACACAAGCGAACCGTTGCAGCTTCGAACAAACGTGTAGTACTGCGATGTAGTCGATTCGCTCGGCACCGTGCAGTACGGATAGGCAAGACTAACGCAATTGTGCCCCGTATGAGATTGAATCAGGTTCTTCGAGTTCAACTCCTCATCGATGAGTTGTGATTGCGACGACTTTGTGAGGTCCGGATAGGACAAGGTATGGCTACTGACCTCGTGCCCGTGAGCGGCGCAGTTCTGTATGGTCGACCATTGTGTCGGCGTTAGGTTTCCAACTATGCAGAAAGACGTCGCCTTGAACCGCTTGGCATCGAGCATCGATTGCGCTTTTAAGAACTGATTGGGAGAATTATCATCGAACGTGTAGGAGACGGCGGCAGCCCGAACCCCCCGCCACGCGCCAATCTCGTAAGGAGTCGGGATACTGGACGCTTGTGCGACACTGGCAGCCGAAATAAGGCCGAGATGGTGGCGATGATTCTTTTGGTTTTCATAATGCAGTTAATCCTTCTTATCCGAAAACGAAGGAAAAGGAGCAGCCGCTACATCTTGTGGCGAGGTGGCAACGTGTCGCAGGATACGTACGAGACGGATTTTGGGGTAAGTGGTGGCGGTTATCTCCGCAGCGGCGTCGATGGCGATTCTAATGCCCATTTCCATATCGGTAGAGGCCACACAGGTAATGAATTACGCCTGTTGTATTATTTGTCCAAGCCAGGTACATTGATATCACGAGACTGTAGTGAAATCGGAGCTTTGAATTTAAGATTTTCGAAGCTCCGATCTACCCTAGACTGCCTACGTCACCCCTATGCTATTTACGTTTGCCAGAAGCTGCAATGGCCCTTGCTTGCGCATCCTGCTGAGCCTTGATCTGCGCCTGCGCGCTCGCTGGTGGCGGGCCGCCGTAGAATGAGGCCTTATCAGCCTTGCCCGCTTCAACGGAATTCTGGCACCCCACACTTGGAAGTCCCAGCACGATGCCAGCGATGCCGATGGTAACGCATTTTAGAAATTTGCTCATGATCATTCTCCGTTTAGCCGCCGAAGCCATGTGCTTCGGCGGCACGCATTACATCACTCTTACTGCTGGGCGTACCACTGGTTCCGGCTGTTGAGGTTCCAGGCGCCAGACGGATCAACCGTCGTCGTTGGCTGAAGCAACTTGACGTGACCGTCGGCGTACAGGAAGGTGGCCAAACCCTGATGCTTGGTGGAAACGCCACCGTTGACACTGTTCGGGAACGTCGACGTGCAAGGGCTGCAAGTGCCCGGAGGCTGTGTGCCGTTGCCGAACCATGAGGCGCCACTGAAGCCTGAGCCTGCGCCAAAAGCGGACCAGGCAGGGGTGAGCCCGGCCTTATTCATATCGTCGCCGTGAGACTCGTATAGCATGATCGTGGTTGTCGGACGAGTAATGTTACGGGTCAACACATTGTTATTGGCAATCCAGCTCGAATTGTCGCCCCAGCTGAACACCCCGATGTTCGTAGTCGAGTACGTTGGCGCAGGGTAGCCTATCATTGCGTTGGCGGCGTACGACGTGCTGATCCCTTGCCAACCGGTGTTGCCGCCTGCTGTGTCGTCAGGGCACATGAAGATACCCGTGACCTTGCAGTAGGGCAGGATCTTGAGTATCCAGTTATTAGGGCCAGGGTTGCCATTAGCGTAGTAGTTCCACTGCTGGTTCGTATTGACTGCCGCCGGGTAGGTATCGTCGTAGTCGTTGACGTATTGTATGACTGCGAGGCCAAGTTGCTTTAGGTTACTGGAGCACGATGACTGACGCGCCTTCTCCCTCGCCTGGGCAAACACTGGGAATAGTACAGCTGCCAGTATCGCAATGATTGCGATAACAACGAGTAGCTCAATTAGAGTAAATCCCCTTTTGGTAACGGATGAGTTGGTTAATTCCGCAGGTTGGGTGCACTTCATTATGGTTTCTCCTAAGTAGTTGTTCAAATATCGGAACTGTTAGATTAGTGATAGTTGGTGCGGCATTTCACA
Source organism: Capsulimonadaceae bacterium (assembly GCA_036504535.1). Lineage (GTDB taxonomy): Bacteria > Armatimonadota > Armatimonadia > Armatimonadales > Capsulimonadaceae > JARLGU01. The sequence continues at coordinate 107,563 of DASXUY010000064.1, read as the reverse complement.
CCATTAACCTTACCTCGAGTACTATAAACGAGGAGGTGCTGTCGATCCTCGCACAATTAGCTCGAACGGGAAAATCTCTATATGTGGTTCGGAGATTTTGGCCAAGGGCGGTTCTACGCCGTTGCTTTTATCGGCCAATCGGGCGTCAGCGTTAATTCGTTCCCCTTCTTCGATCCGGAACCGAAGACGCTCGACCGCATACCGCCCCATATTGCGAAGCGGCTGGCGGATCGTTGTCAACGGCGGTTGCGTCATGCGGGCCATCGGTGCATCGTCGAACCCGGTGATAGAGAATTCATCAGGGACACGAAAGCCCATCTTTCCAAGTTCGTCGATACAGGCACAAGCGACTTCATCATTAACACAAGCAATTGCCGTTGGGCGCTCATCCTGGCTCCAATCTAAAAGTTGGTGAATTCGTGCACGACCCGATATGTCGCTGAAGGTGCCGTGGAAGACTAGGCGTTCGTCAAATGCAATACCGGCGTCTTCCAACGCCCGTCGATATCCAGCCAACCGAAGTCGCGCCCCTTCCAATACCTGTTCTGCGGCAAAATGCGCGATACGTCTGTGCCCCAGCCCGATTAGGTGCTGAACCGCCGCATATGCGCCGCCTTCATTATCAACATCCAGGTCGTCAATATTCGCTGGCACACTATTGCTGTGCAGCATAACGAATGGGGTGTGGCGAAGGAGCCTCTCCGAAAATTCTGTATTCATGTCGATAGGGGCCACCAAGATTAGACCATCGACACGGCCATCGCAATACCGTAGGATACGATCTTCATCTTTCGTCCAGCTTGATACGGTAAACACGGTAGTATTTTGCCCCAAACGGGTAGCGCCTTCTAATATTCCCGTAAGTACTTCGATAAAGTACACGTTCACGTCGGTGGTTTCGATCTGCCCGACAACCCCGATCGTTTCCATTCGTCGTTGTACCAGTCCCCTCGCGGCGCCGTTAGGGCGATAGCTGAGCCGCTTTGCAGCATCAAGAATGCGTTCTCTCGTCGCGTCGGAAACTCGGGTGGCAGATCGCGAGCCGTTAACGACGACCGAAACCGTCATTGGCGCGACTCCAGCTTCTCGAGCGACATCTTGTAATGTTGTTGCAGTTCCTCTTCTCATCGTGAAACCATCATATCACAGAATTAGCGCTAGGTCAATACCCCTACAAAAAAATAATTAACGCTAATTCATACTAAAATATCTTGCCAAGATTAAGGAGGGGTGCTATAATGCGATTGCGTGATCGGTGGTATTCGATGGAAACTATTCGTGACCACAGGCTTATTCGGACAAGGATACGATGGTCCCGCCGTTCCTAGACTAGGCAGGGACTAGCAGTTGACTAAACGCGAGATTTGCAATTTAGATCGCGATATATATAGGACAACAGTATGAAATTCACTGACGGCAACTGGATGATGCAACCTGGAGTTCGCGCTCTCTCGCCGAGTATGGCTTACGAAGCAGAGGCCGAGCATGATTCGCTGGTCGTGCACGCCCCGCTTTTTCCGATTCATGGTCGCTGGAGCATGCTTGATGGCCCCCTTGTCACTGTCCGCTACTCCGCGCCTTGCGAAGACGTTATCCGCGTCAACATCTCGCACTTCCTTGGAGAGCGCGAGCGGTCGCCCCAGTTTGAGGTCAATGAATCAGTCGGTTTCAATCCCTGCGTCAGCGCGGGTGATCAGTCCCTTTGCCTTCGCTCCGGCCGGCTGTCCGTCTGCATCCCGGATCGCAAGCGATGGGCGGTTGACTTCGCAGCAGATGGGCGCATTCTAACGCGCAGCGGCGAGCGATCGATGGCGATGGTTGAGAAGGCTGGTGACGGCGTCCACATGCGTGAGCAACTCGATTTAGGGGTGGGGGAGTATGTGTATGGCCTCGGCGAACGATTTACGCCATTCATCAAGAACGGCCAAACAGTCGATACTTGGAACCGCGACGGCGGAACTGGCAGCGAGCAAGCCTATAAGAACGTACCGTTCTACATGACCAACCGCGGATACGGCGTCTTTGTCAATCAGCCTGAGAATGTTTCGTTTGAAATCGCCTCGGAGCGCGTTTCGAAGGTGCAGTTCAGCGTAAAAGGCAACTCGCTAGAGTACTTTGTGATTTATGGCCCGACTCCCAAAGAGGTGCTCGAAATGTACACGGCGCTGACGGGGCGTCCAGCTCTGCCGCCAGCGTGGTCGTTTGGCTTGTGGCTGACAACATCATTTACGACCAGCTATGACGAAGCGACAGTGACCGAGTTCATCCAGGGCATGGAAGATCGGGACCTGCCGCTGAGTGTCTTCCATTTCGACTGCTTCTGGATGCGCGAATTTCACTGGTGCGACTTCAAATGGGATGAGCGCGTGTTTCCTGACCCGCCAGCCATGCTATCGCGTCTTAAGGCGAGGGGCCTCAAGGTCTGCGTCTGGATCAATCCCTACATCGCTGAGCGCTCGCGCTTGTTCGCCGACGGTGTCTCGAACGGCTACTTCCTTAAGCGGGCCGACGGTAGCGTATGGCAGACCGACCAATGGCAGCCCGGCATGGCCATTGTCGATTTCACCAATCCAGCGGCGTGCGAGTGGTACGCTTCCAAGCTCAAAGCGCTGCTTGATATGGGCGTCGACGCTTTCAAAACCGATTTCGGGGAGAGGATTCCGACGGATGTCGTCTATTTCGATGGCTCCGACCCTTACAAACAGCACAACTACTATTCCTATGATTACAACAAGGTTGTATTCGACCTCCTCGTCCGTGAACGCGGCGAAGGAGACGCGGTCTTGTTTGCGCGATCGGGCACTGTTGGCAGCCAGAAGCTTCCGGTGCATTGGGGTGGAGATTGCAATTCCACGTTCGAGTCAATGGCCGAAAGCCTACGTGGTGGACTGTCACTTTGCCTCTCCGGGTTCGGCTTCTGGAGCCACGACATCGGCGGCTTCGAAGGCACGCCGGACCCGACCGTCTACAAGCGGTGGATCGCGTTCGGCATGCTTTCGTCGCACAGCCGCTTGCACGGCAGCACCTCGTATCGCGTTCCGTGGGTCTACGATGACGAGGCAGTCGACACCCTTCGCTTCTTTACAAAGCTCAAGTGCCGCCTGATGCCAACGATCTTCCAGGCAGCAGTCGAAGCACATGAATCCGGCACGCCCGTAATGCGCGCCATGCTCGTGGAGTTTCCCGAGGATCCGACTTGCGCTTACCTGGATCGGCAATATATGCTCGGTGAGTCGCTGCTCGTTGCGCCAGTTATGAGCGGGGACGGCTTCGTCGAGTACTACGTCCCCGAGGGAGCATGGACGAATTACCTCACGGGTGACGTTGTCTTGGGACCCGTATGGCGCCGCGAAAACCACGGTTTCTTAAGCGTACCGATTCTCGTCCGACCGAACACGGTGCTTGCCGTTGGCAACGTTGACTACAAGCCCGATTACGATTACCACGAGGGTGTCACGTTTGAGATATATGAGATATCGGATGGCGCAAGTCTAGTTGTTACCGTACCAGCCCAATTCGGCACTCGCGCCCTAAGTCTGGACGTTACGCGAAAAGGTAATTCTCTGTCTGCGAGTGCCAGCGGGATTGTAGGCAGCTGGCGCTTGCTTCTGGTTAACGCCGTCGCCAGCGTCGTGTACGGCAACGCATCAAGCTCGGTTATAGCTCGCGGCAGCCTGATTGAACCCGCCGAAGGGGTCACGGCTGTCGAACTTACAATGAAGAATACAAGGAAATGACTAAGATGGACCTTAAGCACCTTTTGTACGGTGGAGATTACAATCCCGAGCAGTGGCGAAACGTTCCAGGTATTTGGGACGAAGATATGCGGCTCATGGATCTCGCCCATATCAACTCGGCAAGCATCGGGATCTTCTCTTGGGTATCTCTGGAGCCACAGGAGGGAGTATATGATTTCTCCTGGCTCGACGAAATCGTCGAGAAGCTCGTGAACACTGGCAAGTCAATCATCATGGCGACGCCTTCGGGAGCCAAGCCTGCATGGCTGGCCAGCAAATACCCCGAGGTGCGCAGGCGAAACCAGGAAGGCCAGCGCGAGCCTCAACGCGGCCGACACAACCACTGCCCTACTTCGCCCGTCTACCGACAAAAAGTTGCCGCAATCAACCGGCTTCTCGCTGAGCGCTACGGCAGCCTGGACCAAGTGATCTTGTGGCACTTATCCAACGAATATGGCGGTTATTGCTATTGCGAACTATGTTTTGAGGAATTTCGATCCTGGCTGCAAAACCGGTACGCTTCGCTTGACGCGCTCAATGCCGCCTGGTGGGCAACGTTTTGGGGCCACACGTACACCGAGTGGAATCAGATCGATGCGCTCGACGGGAACGTACACGGCATGATGCTTGATTGGCAACGATTCATGACGGACCAATGCGTGTCGTTTCTGACAGCCGAGATTGAGGCTGTACGTAGCGCTGCTCCGCATGCGCGTTTTACGACCAACATGATGGGAACTTCTCCCGATCTCAACTATTGGAAATTCGCTCCGCACCTGGATGTCATCAGTTGGGACAGCTATCCCGCGTGGCACGGAAGCTCTTCCCCGTGGCAAGTAGCGCGAACCGATGAACATGTGGCCGCTGCGACCGGATTCTCGCACGACCTCAATCGCGCCATGAATTCCGGCCGACCCTGGCTGCTGATGGAGACAACTCCGTCCGCCACGAATTGGGCGGATGTCTCCCGACCCCGATTGCCAGGTGTTAATAGACTGAACGGACTTCAAGCTATTGCTCACGGTGCCGACGGCGTCTGCTACTTCCAGTGGCGGAAGAGTCGTGGCTCATGTGAAAAGTTCCACGGGGCCGTCGTCGATCACGCCGGTCACGAGAACACGCGAGTGTTTCGCGAAGTCGCCACTCTGGGCGACGACCTGTCTCGCCTCGCGTCCGTCACCGGAACGACGATCCAGGCAGAAGTGGCGTTGATATACGACTGGGAAAATCGTTGGGCAATCGATGCATCGGCTGGTCCGCGAAACCGCAATAAGGACTATGTCGAAACTGTCGAGAGTTTCTACTACCCGTTGTGGAAGAACGGAATTCCCGTTGACGTCATCGAGTCTGTCTGCGACTTGTCCCACTACAAGGTAGTCATCGCGCCAATGCTGTATATGCTTCGACCAGGGGTAGCGGAGTCTATCGATTCGTTCGTCGCTGGTGGCGGCACATTCATTGCTACCTACCTGAGCGGCATTGCGAACGAAAGCGACCTTTGCTATCTAGGTGGCTTCCCCGGTCCGCTGCGCGGCGTGCTTGGCATTTGGGCAGAGGAACTCGACACTCCGACAGACGACTCAATGCAGTCAGTGGTCGCGGTCGATGGCGGTACCGACGGACTGTCCGGATCGTACGCTGCGCGACACTATTGCGACATCGTTCATGCTGAGACAGCTGAGCCCATTGCTCGATACGCCAGCCAGTACTATGCTGGCACCCCGGCTGCGACCCGCAACTCATACGGCGACGGCCATGCCTACTATATTGGCTCACGAAACGACGAGAGGTTTACCGCCGACCTCGTGCTTTCGGTATGCGCGCAAGCTGGAGTTAATCCGGTTATCGTCGGAGACCTGCCTTCCGGGGTATCTGTCCACGTACGTAGCGGAATCGACAAGAAGTTTCTGTTCGTTTTGAACTTTAACTCTGATTCCGTTGACTTTTCAATTCCCGAAGGCTGGACCGCCGAACTAGATGCGGATGTTCGTGCTGGAAAAGTACGTCTTTGCGGTTTCGGCGCTACAGTGTTTAGCGCAACGCAGCTTTGAAAAGGAAACTAATGGACACCTTAACGATTACAATGCCATCCTCGGCACGGTGTGCCTACCAAGATCCCACCCAGACCGTCGAAGCTAGAATCGACGACCTCCTGGCTCGTATGACACTCGATGAGAAAATCGCCTGTCTCGGAACAAAACCCTCCGTTCCTCGACTTGGCGTGCACGGAAGCGACCACATCGAAGGTCTTCATGGCGTGGCTATGGGCGAGCCAGGAGGCTGGGGACGGGATAATCCCGTTTCAACCACCACATTTCCGCAGGCAATCGGGCTTGGCCAAACCTGGGATCCCCAGCTTATCCGGCGAGCCGCTGCTGTGGAAGGCTATGAAGCCCGCTACCTGATTCAAAGTGAGCAGTATCAGCGGGGCGGTATTGTCGTTCGCGCCCCAAACGCGGACCTCGGTCGTGACCCACGTTGGGGGCGAACGGAAGAGTGCTATGGCGAAGACACCTACCTGACCGGCACCATGACCCAAGCCTTTGTAAGGGGACTTCAAGGCGATGACCCCAAGTATTGGCTGAGTGCCGCGTTGATGAAGCACTTTCTAGCCAATAGTAACGAAAATGGCCGCGAGAACTCATCGTCTGATTTCGATGACCGGCTCTTTAGAGAGTACTACTCGCTCCCATTCCGTATGGGCATCGAAGCTGGTTCGCGCGCATTTATGGCCGCGTACAACGCTTACAACGGTATTCCGTGCGCCGTCCACCCAGTTCTGAAAGCCATTGCCGTCGACGAATGGGGACAGGATGGCATTATCTGCACCGACGGCGGCGCGATGAAGCTGCTCGTGACCCATCACCAGTATTGCGAGGACGAGGCGCATGCGGTGGCCGCCATCGTGAAGGCAGGCATAGGTCAGTTCTTGGACGACTACCTGCATGGCGCAAACAAAGCGGTCGAAGATGGTCTGCTAACGGAGTCCGATATCGATTCAGCGCTCCGCGGCAACTTCCGGGTCATGATCCGGTTAGGATTGCTCGACCCACCTGACGTCGTTCCGTACTCGAAGATCGGCGCACCGGATGAGGCGGAACCTTGGTACTCCGACGCACATCGCCTCATTGCGCGTGAGGTTACGGAGAAGTCAATCGTACTTCTGAAGAATGACAGCGGTCTCCTTCCCTTGGATTCCGAACGCATCCGATCAATTGCCGTCATCGGGCCGTTGGCAAATACCGTTCTGCTCGATTGGTACAGTGGCAGCCCTCCATATGCGGTGTCTCCGCTGCAGGGCATCCGCCAGCGGTTTGTGGGCGTTGCAATAAGCTATGCGGACGGAGACGACGTAGCACTGGCTGCGGCTGTAGCGGCGCGTTGCGACGTGGCAATCGTTTGTGTCGGGCACAATCCTGTCGGTGCTGCCGGTTGGGCGAAAGTCAATACACCTGACGAGGGACGCGAGGCAGTCGACCGCGAGGATATCAACCTTCGGGAAGCACACGATTTGCTGATTCGCCAGGTCTACGCCGCCAACCCCAACACGATTGTGGTGCTGATTTCCAGTTTTCCCTACGCAATCGTCTGGGCTCAAGACAACATACCGTCCATCATACACATGACTCACAACAGCCAGGAGCAAGGGCACGCGTTAGCCGCCGTGCTTGCTGGCGATGTGAATCCTGCTGGTCGGTTGGTCCAAACATGGCCCAAATCACTCGATCAGCTCCCGCCTATGATGGATTACGATATTCGCCACGGCCGGACGTATCTCTACGGACAGCCGGATCCGCTTTATCCATTCGGGCATGGCCTCAGCTACACGACATTTGCCTACTCGGATATTCGTATCGACACCCCTCACCTTTACGCCGATGGTACCGCTCTCATGTCGGTTGACGTTACGAATACCGGTAATCGCGACGGCGAGGAGGTCGTCCAGCTTTATGTGCGCCATCCGGATTCAAGGGTAGCGCGTCCCGTGATCGAGCTCAAGGGATTCCAACGTGTCGTTATCCCGGCAGGCTCGACGGCAAAAGTTACTATCCCACTCACGGCAAGTCAGCTCGCCTACTGGGACGAGGAACGACATCGTTTTGTCGTTGAACCCGGCCTGGTGGACATTTTGATTGGTCGATCTTCGTCGGATATTGTACAAGAAGCCACGATCACTGCGCTCTAGGGAGCGTGGGGGAGACAGAACAATGCAACGCACATTAAGCAACGACGCTCGCGGTTTCGGTCGGTTGGCACGCCTGACGACGATGGCTACGATAGCTCTCAGCCTCGTCGGCACGGGGAGCCCCGGAATGGCGCAGCAGACGGGCGGCCGCATGAAGCTGAACCTGGATGCAGGTTGGCGATTTAGACTGGACCCGGTTAGCTCCCTTGACCAAAAGTCTATTGTAACGGATTGGACTTGGACCAAGGCACTCGACACCGAAGTGGAAGCCGCAGCGGTTCCCGATGAGAGCAAACACGCCTGGCAGCCCGCAACTCTCGGACAGGATGTCTTTGGCAACCAGCCGGGTTACGCGTGGTACCGCACGTCGCTTCCCGCGCTCACCGGTGCTGGCCGCACGCTTCATTTCCATAACGTAGACGATAGTGCCGTGGTTTTCTTGAACGGCAAGCGCCTGATGTCTCACGAGGGTTGGGATTTGCCCTTCGATGTTTCTGTCGACGCTGCATGGAATCCTGCTGGCCCAAACAAGCTGTTCGTGCTGGTTCACAACACGGGCGGTGCTGGCTATATCGCTAAGGGAGTCGAGTTCGGTCGCTACAAGGCGCCGCAAAGTGACGGCGATCCGGCAGTGCAGGATTACGACGACTCGAAATGGCGAATGGTCAACGTTCCGCACGATTACGTCGTTGAACAGCCCTTTACAGAGGGAGAGGACGTAAACCATGGATCGCTGCCGACGCCGTCCGCTTGGTATCGAAAAACCATCGTTATCCAGAAGACCGACAAGTACAAGGATTACTGGCTGGACTTCGACGGAATCTATCGCGACGCGAAAATCTATGTGAACGGAAAACTCGTAGGAGGACGTCCGAGCGGGTATCTCCCGATCCACATTGACCTGTCGTCGATCGCGAAGCCCGGCGAGCAGTTGAAAATCGCGGTGCATGTCGATCCCTCGAAGTTCGAAGGATGGTGGTACGAAGGCGGCGGTATCTATCGCCACGTTTGGCTAACGAGCGTCGATCGCATGCACATTGCGCCCAATGGAGTGTGCGTCGTTTCGAAGACTGCTGGAGATGAGGCGAAACCGAGTTCCACGAGTGTGGACACCTCGGTAACCCTGAAGAACTCGATGACCAGCGCTCAACAGTACTCGATAGTTGAGAAGATTCTAGATTCTAAAGGAACTGTCGTCGCGTCGCATCGGACCAGCGCAACCGTGCCATTGGGCCCGGGCATGACAGCGGTGGCGAAAGGCAGCATGTCGTTCGCGCATCCGCTTCTATGGTCTATCGAAAAGCCGAACCTCTACAACCTTGTCACGTCGCTTGAAGTCGCCGGTCGGCAGGTAGATCAAGTTCAGACGACATTTGGGGTTCGAACAGTTCGCTTCGACGCGAATAAGGGCTTCTTCCTTAACGGAAAATCTGTAAAGGTCAAAGGCGTTTGCAACCACCAGGACTTCGCTGGCATCGGTACGGCCGTTCCCGACAACCTACAGTATTGGCGCGTTCGGAAGATGCAGTCGATGGGCGCGAACGCTTGGCGCATGTCGCACAATCCGCCCAACAACGAACTGCTCGACGCTTGCGATAAGCTCGGGATGCTCGTACTCGACGAGAACCGGCATCTTGGCGGCGGCACGTATGCTCCGAAGACGTATTCCGAAAACATGGCCAGCGACGATCAATCCGATCTCGACGACATGATCGTCAGGGACAGGAATCACCCGTCTATCTTCGCCTGGTCGCTCTGCAACGAGGAAGCGCTTCAGGGCGACGACGCTGGCGGCCGCCTCTTTGCCAAGATGCTAACTCGCGTCCGTAAGCTCGATCCTACCCGGCTTGCGACATCGGCAATGAACGCTGGCTGGGGCAAGGGCATCTCCCTAGTCGAGGACATCCAGGGATTTAACTACCTCAACGAGAGCTTTTCGGATTTCCATAAGAAGTTCCCCAACCAGCCCTCGATCTTCACTGAATCTTCTAGCGCCGTGGCGGATCGAGGCGTCTTCGAGAACGATTTCGCGCACAGCTACGTCGGAAACTACACCGACTTTAGCCAGTGGTGGCTCAATTGGGTGAGGCGCAGCGAGGACGCGTGGAAGCCGATAGCCGACAACGATTACCTCTCCGGTGCGTTTGTCTGGACCGGGTTCGATTACAAAGGCGAACCGTCTCCTTATGGGTGGCCGAACGTCAACAGCCACTTCGGAATTCTCGACATGTGCGGATTCCCAAAGGACGTCTACTACTACTACAAAGCCTATTGGGGCGACAAGCCTTCTATGCATATCACGCCACACTGGAATTGGGCGGGAAACGAGGGCAAACCCATGGAGGTCTTCGTCTTCTCAAATGTGCGCACCGTGGAATTGAGCCTCAATGGCGTCAGCCTTGGACAAAAATCGTGTCCGCCGAATGGTCACGCCGCGTGGACTGTGAAGTACCAACCGGGAACCTTGGCTGCAAAGGGCTTTGACGACAAAGGCCAGGTGGTTGCAACCGACGAGGTTTCTACGGCGGGCAATCCCGATAAGCTGCAGATCAGGACGGATATCGCGACATTGTCGCCCAATGGTGAGGACGTAAGTGTCATTGAGGTTGGAATCGTTGACAAGAACGGAAGGTTCGTGCCGACGGCATCCAACAAGGTGAAATTTACGATTTCGGGCGATGCGGGCACGATTGCTGGCACTGGCAACGGAGATCCGAACGACCATACGCCTGACGCGTCCTCCGATCGGTGCGCTTTCAATGGGCGGGTTGCGGCCATCGTCCGGTCTACCGGCAAACACGGTGTGGCGCAAATAACGGCCGCAGCGCCCGGACTGCAGCCCGCTAGCCTGACGCTTCGATTCGATTAATTAACGTGGCGTATGTGGGTCTCACTTCGCTGAGTGAGCCCCGAATCCTGGAGGACGCACTTGGTTTCCCGTCATTGTGTTTGTTTTCTCGTACCCTGCGTTGTGCTCATTGGAGGTCTGATGTCTGAAGCCTTATTACCGTGCCCATCAGTAGCCGATATCGGCTCAGCGATATCGCTCGGCGACCAAATGCGCCAGCCGTGGGTTCCGGCGAGCACACCGCCATTCCTAAGGTCGTGGCTGATTTGCGGACGATTTCCAAACGTCGCTAATCTCGATGATCGCGATACACTGGGGACGCTTCGAACGGGCATCGGAACGAATTACCTCAGCAACTATGCCAGTGAAGGTTCAGCACATCCAACCGAGGCATCTCAAGAGCCGCTACCGGGCGGCAAAAAGGCAACGTGGATGCGTTATTCGTCGCCTACCGACACCATAGATTTCACCCAGATTTTCCGCGACGGCCAAACCAACAACTGCGTCGCGTATGCTTACACCACGGTAATGTCGCCTGCGTCGGCTGACATCATGATGACGGTCGGAAGTGACGACGCCGTGTGTGTCTGGCTGAACGGAAAGCTGGTTCATACAAACATCGCCGCGCGGGGTGTGTCGCCAGATAATGACATTGTGAGCATTCAGCTCGACAAAGGCGTGAATACGATACTCGTCAAGGTAGTTAATGGTGGCGGCGGCTGGGGCTTTTCGGTCCGTCTGGCGCACACCGGCGACCTTGGCGGCCGTTTGTTCCAGCCGTCGGCCGCGCCGGAAACAGCTGACCACAAGGTGGTGATCACGACTGCGGCGGGACGCAACGACGCAATACAGGTTAACGTGACCGTTCGCGCCGCTGGCGGCAGAGTCGTCGCCCGCCAGCGAGCAAACCTCGGCGTCCCGATCACCCTCGACGCCGCGTCGTGGCCAAGTGGCGCCTACGAGGCTCTGTGCGTCGCGACCTTGCCTGACGGCCGCAGCCAGTCGGCTCACCTTGGATTCTATCGCGGCGATGCGCTCGCGGCGGCAAGACAATTGGTTGGCACCGCGCCTTCGAACGCCCAAACCGAAGCCGAATTGACGCACGCAATGCTTGCCGACCTTATCCGATCTAAGATCGCGGATCTGGCTACGAAACGCGCGCTCACCAATGACGTCGTAAGTGGGATCGTTTCACCGCTCGTGGAGTGGGAAGAGATCCAGCACAGCTCGCAGATACGTCCAGGTGGATTTGTTCGCTTTGCCTATCGCGATCCGATCGACGACTCGCCGCAATTCTGCCTGGCTTACCTGCCCCCGGATTACACGCCCGATAAAAAGTGGCCGATGGCTGTTACTCTCCACGGAGCGAACTTCGACAATCCTCCGTACATAGGGTGGACGGGGATGTGGGGCATCAATGCGCGTCACAGTGATCGCGCCGATCTCTACCACGTTATCGAATTGGCACCGATGGGCCGATACAACTCGTTTTATCGCGGCCTTGGCGAGCAGGATGTGCTGAGATGCATCCAGATGGCCAAGGATCGGTTCTCGATTGATGACGACAGAGTGTACCTGGGCGGTATCTCAATGGGCGGCGCTGGCACCTGGCAGATTGGGGCACGACATCCCGAGCTGTTTGCTGCGATATCGCCAAACCTGGGCGTTTTCGACTACCATGTCAACTCGAAGCCAGGCGACACCGAAAACCTCAGCCAGAGAGACTTGTTCTTCTGGGAAGCGCAAAGCACGCTTGTCCAGCTTGAGTCGTTGTTGAATACTCCAATTTTTGTCAATCATGGCGACGCCGATGGGGTGATTGATGTCAATCAATCGCGTTATGCCGTCAGGATGCTCCAGCGATGGGGATACGACGTGCGCTACTGGGAGCATCCTGGCGGCGGACACGGCGACTTCAACTCCGATCCTGCGGTGTTCCCGTGGTTCCTTCGCCACCGGCGGGCAAGCAACCCGCCCGAAGTACGGTTGCGCTCTGCCGATATCAAGACTGCGGCGGCCCATTGGGTCAGGATCCTCGCATATGCGGAGCCCTATCAAATGATGACCGCCGAAGCGGAGCTGATTGGACCCAATCGCATAAAGCTCTCTACGGCGAACGTGTCCGCCGTGGCTCTCTCTCCGGGAGCGGCCCTGGTCGACCCATCGAAACCAATCACCGTGATATGGAATGGAATGGACGAGCAACCAGCCATGCTCCAGTCAGGAATCGCGAACTTCTATGCAAAGGACTACCGCCCAGGGGCCGCTGATAAGAACTCAACTATCGCCGGGCCGCTTAACGACCTCGTCAATACGCCTTTCGCGATAATCGTCGGGACACAGTCGAAAGATCAGTCAATGAACGAGGCGTGCCGAAAAATAGCCGACGATTTCGTCGCCCGCTGGCAAAAGGCTCAGCATTGCTCGCCCCGCGTGTATCTCGACACGAACATCAAAGACGATGACATCGCCCGATACTCGTTGTATTTGATCGGAGGCGCGGACGCCAACGCGGTCGCGGCCAGACTCGCCGATCAGCTGCCGCTCCATGCAGCCGATGCCGAAGTCACTATCGCGGGGCGCTCGTTCGCTACGCCGGGTGGCGCCGCATATCAGGCGATCTTCCCCAACCCCCGGAACCGCGAACGTTATGTTCGTATCTCCGGAGCGGCTACGTCGAGTGGAATGGCCGCGCTATCGAATATTCCCGACGACATCTACGATTTCGGCATAGTCAATTCGCTCACCGGGGAAACGCTTGCCGGTGGTGTGTTCGATGCACACTGGAAGTGTACAGATGCAGGCACGCTGGTCGGTAAAGATGCGGTTCGACGAAGGCCGCCAGGACCACGGCCTACAATTAATTAAACCAACTTGCTGTCCAAGTTGGCATCGATCTGAAGTTCATACTCAACGCCCGGCAGATCATTGCAGATATCGCGCCAGCAAAAGAGAAACCTACATGAAAAAAGCATATTGCACCGTCCTCGCCTGTATTTCCAGCGTCGCCTCCCTGTCAGCGGTCAACGCCGCGCCTGCGGACCTAGCCAAGCCCCGAGAGGCCACGGTCACCGTTGATGCATCGAAGGTGCTTCGAACGATGGATCCCCAGCGCCTTGGTGGAACTAACGTGGCCCTTTGGTACTTCGCCAGTAGCTACGATGCGCCGCAGGTTAAAAAATGGGTGTCGGAGTTGCATCCGCGCTACATTCGCATACCGGGCGGATCGTATGCGAACGGAACGTATTGGAATGGCAACGGTGTCCGGGGCGCGGATGGCAAGGTGGACCCGAGCAAGGTTGGCCCGGACGGCTACCCTGCCGTTGACTACAGCGGCTATGCTCCCTCGTTCCTCGTCGACGACAAAACTCTGCATCCGTCGAGCACCGGCTGGCACGGCAATGTCGATGTGAAAAAGCAGCAGGATTGGATCAAGTCCCTGCCCGGAATCCAGGCAATGGCGTGCCCTAACGCGGGCACGGGCCGCGCGATCGACGCAGCCGAATGGGTGAAGTGGGCCAACAAGAAGATGGACTACGATGTCCGCGTCTGGGAGATCGGCAATGAACTCGGCGGCTCATGGGAGGCTGGCAACGATCTGCCGTTCGGCAAAGGGCAGATTACCGGGGCTATGTACACCAAACGGTACAACGACATGGCGGACGCGATGCACAAGCAAGACCCCACTATCAAAATCGGCAGTTGCCCGTTCGTGGAGGAAGCGCTCCGAGACTGCGGCTCAAACGTCGACTTTGTCTCAATCCACACCTACCCCGGCAGCACGACCCTCACCGACACGCAGATGTTCAGCGATATCGCCAAGATGGTCGAAAGCCAGGTGAATCCGGTGAAAGGGTGGATCCATAAATATCAGCCCCAGCGCGAGAAAGAGATCGAGATCGCCTACAGCGAATGGAATCTCTCTGGCGGTCTCGATAACGCTAATCTGTTCAGCGGACTCTGGTCCAGTATATTCCTGGGGGAATTGGCTAAGAACGGCGTATCGATGGCCAATGAATGGGACCTGTTCGTTGACCTTGTCAGTGGCGCCAACGAAGACTACGCCCGCAAGTCCGAATATTATGCTCTTTGGCTCTGGAATAACTATATGGGCAATCGCTTAATCCCTGCGAGTTCAAGCGACAAAACGGTCTTCTCGTACGCTTCGCGCACGGATCATGCCGTGACGGTTATGCTGGTCAATACCGACAAGGAACACGCCACAAAGGTCAACCTGCGCTTGGCTGGCTTCACGCCGGCAACCATAGGGGAACTCGCCACTGTCAGCAGCCGCGAGTATTATTACAGCCCGGTGACGCACCTGATCCAATGGAGCACCGGACCTCGCATCGAGCGCTTGAAGACGGGCGACGCCTTCAGTGTCACAGTTGCGCCGTACTCGATGACATACGTTCGCGTTCCCGACACGGCGCAGCGCACTCTCTCGGCCATGGCGAAGTCCGCACTCTCGAACCAGAAGACAGTCGCTGGCAAACCGGAACTGCGGTTCGTGATTCCGTCGGAAATGTATGCCGGCGACAGCGTGAGTGGCCAAATCATCGCCCTGTCCGCAGGGTCGAAGATGCCTTACGGTGGCGTTTTGGCTCCCGCGAGGTTGACGGCGGACGGGGATGCGACCTTCGACCGCAGCCAGGTCAGGCTTGCCGAGAATGTTGGCCATTTCACGATGAAAGCTGCGACGGCAGGCGTTTTGACACTGACGGCCCGATCTGGCGGCTCCGTTGCGTCGTTCAAGATCAACGTAAAGCCGTCGGTACCCCGTCCGATCGTGTTCTGGGATTTCTCCAACCCGCTCGTCACTGACAAGGACTACTTCGGCTCCAGCTATTCGCTCAACGACGACCAGACCCAGCGTGCCAACCGTTCGGTTGCGAGGATCGATCTGCCTGCGCAGGGAGCAAATCCGGACGCTCCGGACAAGGATAAGTTCCTTCTATCCGTTGGCCGCCTTCCGAAAGAGGATAAGCTCAACAAGGCGAACATCCGCGGCGTGATCGTCGACATGAAGACCTCGCCGGATTTCGTCTGCGACGATCCCAACGCCGTCGTACTCGTGACCATGCAGGGGACCGCCAACTGGTGGATGAAGATCGGAACGATCCCGCTTAAGGACGCTAAAGACTGGAAGAGCTACCAGCTTGACATAAAGAACGACGACTACTTCAAGGCTCTGCCGACAGCAGGCAACGTACTGTTCGTTCTCCAGACCAATAAGGCTCCCAAAGGGTCAGTCTACTTCGATAAGATCGGATTCATGGTCCGGTAGCGGTGCCCACAACGCCACCGACTTTCCGAAAGGCTGATCGTCATGAAAACACTGATTCAAATAACAGCCAGTCTCCTCGCCCTGGTACCGCTCGCTTTCACGGTACCGGGTGAGGCAGCCGTGTGGTACGTGTCTCCGAGCGGGAATGATTCTGCGGCTGGGACCAGGGCGAAACCGTTCGCTTCGCTGGCCCGAGCACAGGTCGCCGCGCGCCGCGACGCAGGGAAGGTGCCGGTTACCATCAACCTGATGGCAGGCACATACTACCTGCCTGCTCCACTGGTGCTCACTGGTGAGGACTCCGGCACAAAGGCCGCTCCGGTAACGTACCGCGCGTACAACGGCGAGACCGTCGTTGTAAGTGGCGGCAAGAGACTGAACCCGACCTGGCTGCCGTATCGCGACGGCATCATGAAAGCAGCGGTACCAACGGATTTCGTCACCGATCAGCTCTACGTCAACGGGCAGCGCGCTATTCTCGCCCGCTATCCGAACTTCGACCCCAACCAGCGAATTCTCGGTGGATATTCGGCGGACGCGTTCAGCCCGGAGCGGGCCAAACACTGGGAAGACCCGGCTGGCGGGTTCATTCACGCGATGCAGGCACTCGAATGGGGCGATCTTTGGTACAAGATCACCGGCAAAGACACCAACAATAGCGTCAAATTCACAGGTGGTTGGCAGAATAATCGTCAGATGGGCATGCATCAGCAGCAGCGGTACGTCGAGAACATCTTCGAGGAGCTTGACGCTCCTGACGAGTGGTTTCTCGACACCAAAACGCACACCCTCTACTACTATCCGCCGATTGGGATAGATCTAAGCAAGGCTACCATCGAATCAGCCCATATAGCTTCGCTGGTCGAGCTGCGTGGCGACGAGTCGAACCCCGTGCGCTATGTCCGCTTTGATGGGATCACGTTTCGTCACACGTCGCGGACGTTCATGGATAACAAGGAGCCTCTTTTGCGGTCGGACTGGACGACCTACCGTGGCGGTGCGCTCTTCTTCACAGGTACCGAAGACTGCGCAGTCGAGAACTGCGACATTGGGCAAACTGGCGGGAATGCGGTCTATGTCAGCAACTACAACCGCCGCTTGGCAATCCGCGCCTGCTACATTCCCGACGCCGGTGCTAACGGAGTTGCCTTCGTGGGCGATCCCCACGCCGGGCGAAGCCCGCTCTTTGAATATAATCAGCGCCAATCGCTGGGCAATATCGACCTCGCTCCCGGCCCAAAGACGAACAACTACCCTGCTGACTGTCTGGTGGAAGACTGCCTTATCGATCGCTCGGGCCGCTTTGAAAAGCAGTCGGCGCCTGTCGAAATCGACATAGCGTCGAGAATTACCGTGCGTCACTGTTCGATCTACGATGTGCCGCGTGCCGGGATCAATATCGGGGACGGTTGCTGGGGCGGCCACGTCATTGAATACTGCGATGTTTTCGACACGGTGAAAGAAACCGGTGACCACGGCTCATTCAACTCCTGGGGCCGCGATCGGTACTGGGGCCTGAACGGCGTCGATCTCGACAAGGATAGCGACTGGCAAGCGCATAAGGACTTGCCATTCCTCGATGTCGTCGAGCCGATCATTATCCGCAACTCCCGCTGGCGCTGCGACCACGGTTGGGATATCGACCTTGACGACGGCGCTTCCAACTACCACATCTATAACAACCTGTGCCTGAACGGCGGGATCAAGAACCGCGAGGGCTATGGCCGAACTGTGGAAAACAACATTATCGTCAACAACACGTACCACCCACATGTCTGGTTTACGCACTGCGGGGATGTGTTTCGGCGCAACATCATTTGGGTTGATGGCTACCGGCCGGCTAGGATGCCCAGCGACCAACCCTGGGGAGCCGAGATGGACGCCAACCTGGTGCATCAATCCGGCCAGATCGCCCCTCGGCCCGCGCGCGGTCTTGCAGTAATGTCCCACCGCGACGGAGCGTCCATTGTCGCGGATGCCCACTTTATCAATGCCAGCGGCGGCGACTTCCGCGTCGCCGCCGATTCCCCGGCGGCTGCGCTAGGTATTAAGAATTTCCCAATGGATCGGTTCGGTGTCGTGAGCCCTCGCCTGACAGCGATTTGTCGGCAGCCCGAGCTTCCGGTGATCGCGGGATCACCGGCCATTGCCCCAAGCGCTGCGGCGACACCCTCCTCTATGTTAGCTTTCGGCGCGCAAGTTCGAAACATCGCAGGGTTGGGAGACCGATCGGCTTACGGCCTACCCGACGAGAGCGGCGTGCTGATTCTCGACGCTTTTGTTGGTAGCGCTGCGCGGAAATGCGGCCTGGTCACTGACGACGTGATCGTGGCGGCCAACGGCAATCCCGTGCGGACGGTCCTGGAATTACAGAAGATCACGGCATCTGCGGGTCACTCGCCGGTACAAGTGACGATCATCCGCCAGCAGAAGAAGATCAAGCTGGATGTAGCGGAATGAAACTTTAAGCGTGTTTGGAAGCAACGAAACCCGCATACCGAATTGTTGTTGCGACGTGACGGCGTGAAATGCGATTTGCCGTTCGTGAAAGCCACGACGGAACTCGACCATTAACAGAAAGGACCGAAGCAATCGCTAACGACTTGCGCGTGCCGGTCTCCGTGGAAAATCAAAATGCTCAATGTGGTGAAATCAATGACTATCTCTTTGCTACTGTGCTGTCTGCTTGCGTGCGCCGTAGTCGCGCGCGGCGACGCGAACGACCCCCGACCCGGTGCGGGCGAACCTGGAACGACACCGTATTCAACCGAGCAGTTAATCACTCAGCAAGATTCCGCTGCCGTTATCGCGGAGAAGGCTGCGAAGGTCTTGCCACGCCCCAACCAAACTGCCTGGATGCGGCTTGAGTGGACATTCTTTCTGCACTTCGGCCCCAATACTTTCAATAAGGTCGAGTGGGGCAGCGGTCGTGAAGAGCCTTCCGATTTTAACCCGACGGCATTCAATGCCGACCAATGGTGCCAGGCCATCAAGGACGCTGGCGGCAAGATGATCGTGCTCGTCTGCAAGCACCACGACGGATTGTGCTTGTGGCCGACACGATACACCCAGCACTCTGTCGCGTCCAGTGTTTGGCTTGACGGTAAGGGCGATGTCGTTGCCAGCGTTGCAAAAGCAGCGAAGGCGCACGGACTAAAATTGGGTGTGTACCTATCGCCTGCCGATCTGTACCAGTTGCGGACAAATCCGAAGAACCCGGGCGGCTACTATGGCGACGGCAGCGAGAGCGTCCCATCGGCAATCCCCACCAATCCTGCGGCCTTCAAGAGCAACCCAGCCGAAGGACGCCCACCCACGAAGGGCTTTCGCAGCTTCAAGTACACAGTGGACGACTACAACCGATACTTCCTCAATCAGCTGTACGAACTGCTGACTGAGTATGGGCCAATTAGCGAGGTGTGGTTCGATGGTGCGAACCCTGACCCAAGCGTCCACGAAACTTACAACTATGCGGCTTGGTACGATCTGATCCGTACCTTGCAGCCCGACTCCGTTATCATGGGCAAAGGACCCGATGTCCGTTGGGTTGGAAACGAAGGCGGATATGGCCGTACGACGGAATGGAGCGTCATTCCCTTGCCTACTTCGCCCAATAGTTTCAATTGGCCCGACATGTATGGCGACCTGGGAAGTCGCGGAAAGCTAGTTCCGGGCTCGCACCTTTGGTGGTTTCCCGCTGAGACCAATCTCACCATTCTCGATAACGGTGCGTGGTTCTGGGCGCCTGGAAAACGACCGAGAAGCGCTTCGGATCTGGTCGATGCCTATTACCGCTCGATCGGCAGGAACTCGAACCTCATATTGAACCTCTCGCCCGACAATCGTGGACTGATCCCCGACGACGAATTGACTGCTCTGGACGCAATGAGCCGTGTCGTCAAGGCAACGTTCGGTCAGAATTTGGCGGCTGGCGCGACGGTGACCGCCGACACGAGCAACGCCTCCCATGCGCCGTCTCTTGCATTCGACGGCAACCTTGATACGTGGTGGGAAGCCGAAACGGGGCGCACGACTGGTGCGGTCACCTTGACCATGCCCAAAGCAGTGACTTTTGACGTCGTTTCGCTGCAGGAGGCGGTGGACCATCGCGGACAGCGTATCGAATCGTTTGTCATCGAAACGTGGAACGGATCGACGTGGGTCCAGGCGCAGGCGATTTCGTCTGATGAGCTCACCACGGTCGGCCATAGGCGGCTCATACGCTTGAAGGCGCCAGCGACGACTAGCCAGCTGCGAATCCGAATAACGGATTCCCGCTTGGAGCCCACTCTGGCCGAAGTCGGCCTGTTCCGACAGGCCAGTGCAATGCTGCCGCCCACGATCTCGAATCGCGACGCTACTGGCACGGTCAAGCTTGGCAACACCGACGGGTCTGCAATGGTGTTCACCCTCGACGGGACAGCCCCAACTAGCAAGTCGGCGATCTACTCCTCGCCCATTGCTTTGCCCTCGGGCGGTGTCGTGAAAGCGGCGAACTTGGGGACGAATGGCCAGCTTGGCATGCTGGCTGAAAAAGCCTTTGCCGGTCTGGTGCCAGCTGGCTGGAAGGTCATCGGGACCGACAGCGAGGAGACGACTCACACAAACAACTCCGCGGCCAACGCGATTGACGGCGATACTGCGACATTCTGGCATACACGATGGGAGGCGAACTTGGCGCTTCCGCACTATATCACGGTAGACATGGGCAGTTCGCACCGCCTTGGAGGGTTTACGTACCTACCGCGACAGGATGGAATGCCTAACGGGGTCGTCGAAAACTACCGGTTTGAAACGAGCACGAACGGAATCGACTGGACAACAAGAGTAGCCTCTGGCACTTTCGCCAACATTCGAAACAACCCATCTCTCCAAACCGTCCCGTTTTCGCCGGTCGATGCCCGATATTTCCGGTTCACGTCGCTCAAAACGGTGAATGGAGACGGCTGGACCTGCGCCGCCGAGATATCCGTATTACCCGGCGCACCGTAGAGTTGTGCGAGCCGCTGTATGACGACTTAGCTGCTACTGGAAGAAATCGGAACAATGCAAACTGAACCTAAGATACGACGAATAAACCTCGATTGTCGCTCCGCAGACGGACCGACGAACACTGCCTACCGACGGTGCGTCGGTGCTGGACGAGCGAATGAAGGATTGCGGGCGGACTGGCAGCGCCAATTAGCCTACGCGAAGGAGAAATGCGGTTTCGATTACATCCGCATGCACGGTCTCCTTTGCGACGATATGGGTGTCTACATTGAGGATAATGGCAAGCCAGTCTATAGCTGGCAATATATCGACGAGCTATTCGACTTCCTATTGAGCATCGACGTTAAGCCGTTCGTCGAAATCGGCTTTATGCCTGCGGCTCTCGCGAGCGGCGAGAAGACGATCTTCTGGTGGAGAGGAAATGTCACACCCCCTAAGGACTACCAGAAGTGGTCTGACCTCAATAATGCTCTTATTCGCCACTGGGTGGAACGCTACGGCATCAATGAAGTCGTAACATGGTATTTCGAAGTTTGGAACGAGCCTAATCTGGACGGTTTCTGGACGGGCGGTCAGATGGAATATTTCAAGCTCTACCGCGAGACCGCACTAACAATTAAGGATATTTCGCCGGAGTTCCGGGTAGGGGGCCCAGCCACAGCTGGCGCGGCGTGGGTCCCCGAGTTTATCCAGTTCTGTGCCGAGACGAACACGCCTCTGGACTTCGTAACCACACACGCTTACGGTGTCGACGTTGGCTTTCTCGATGAATTCGGCTCGCGGGGGACAGTCTTGAGCAGCAATCCCGATGCGATCGTCGGCGATGTGGCGCGTGTGCGTCACGAGATCGATACATCGCCCATGCCAGGGCTGCCGCTCCACTTTACCGAGTGGAGCGCGTCATACACGCCTGCGGATCCGGTTCACGACAGCTACGTCGAAGCGCCCTATATTCTCGACAAACTCAAAAACACCATTGAACTTGCCGCCTCAATGTCCTATTGGACATTCACTGACATCTTCGAGGAGGCGGGGCCGCGTATGACTCCTTTCCACGGCGGTTTCGGAATGCTCAATTACCAGAGCATCGAAAAGCCAGCGTTCCGCGCGTACCAGTACCTGAACATGCTGGGACCGACACACCTTTCCTGCGATGACCCTATGTCGATAGCGACAAAGGACGATCATGGCGGCGTGCAGGCTTTGTTTTGGGACCTTACGATCAACCAGCCCGATGGCATGAACAATCAGCAGTACTACATATCCGACATACAGCCAAGCCCTGCTGCCCGTGTCGATGTCCGCATCGCAAACATTGTTGCGGGGCGCTACAGACTCGCCGTTTACCGAATTGGCCACCGAATCAATGATCCGTTTGCGGATTACTCTGACTTTGGCCGGCCCGCGCAACTGACACGGGCTCAAGTTGCCTCCATCCGCACGCGCAATAACGGAGAACCTGTACTGACGGAAGTTGTCGACGTAAGATCGGACGAGGAATTGACGCGCTCCTACGAACTGCGCGAGAACGACGTGTACCTGCTCTGTGTCACCAATATCGCGTAACAGCGCGTCTTAGTTCTCAACGATAGCCTTGCAGTTTGTAACGTGATTCGCACGACGCGACCGCTTGACGGCATGCATCGAAGGAACATATAACCATGAAAAAGAACCTCTTACCATCTATTATCGGATTGGCGTGCGCCCTGCTGATTCCAGCAGCCGCATCCGCGCAGTTTCCTAAGCCAACGTACGGCTGGAACATGGGCAATACGATGGAACCGCCTTCCGGCATCGGCGCGTGGGGCGGATCGCCATCGGAACCGCTGATCGCTGGCGTTGCTAAGGCTGGCTTCAACCTTGTCAGGATCCCGTGCGCCTGGGATTGCCACGCCAACAAGACCACCTACCAAATTGATCCAGAATACATGGCCCGTGTGAAACAGGTGGTCGACTGGTGCTACGCCAAGAAGCTGACTGTGGTTATCAACGATCACTGGGACGGAGGTTGGCTTGAAAGGTCACTCACGGGAACCGTGAATCCGGTTACCGACGCGAAGATGAAGTCGTATTGGTCTCAGATCGCCACCACGTTTGCTCAATACGACGATCACCTGCTGTTTGCGGCAGCGAACGAGCCCAGTGTTCACGATGCGGCGGCAATGAACGAATTGATGACTTACTATCAAACGTTCATTAATGTCGTTCGAAGCTCAGGCGGACACAATGGCACCCGCTGGCTGGTCGTGCAAGGACCGAATACGGACATAGACACCACTGACAAGCTTATGAACGCACTTCCCACGGATCCGACGCCACATCGGTTGATCGTTGAGGTTCACTTTTACTCGCCTTACCAATTTGCCCTAATGGAGTCGGATGCGTCCTGGGGGAAGATGTTCTATTTCTGGGGCAAGCCTTACCATTCCGCTACTCTTCCAGAGAGAAACGCAACCTGGGGAGAGGAGGACGACATGAACAAGGAGTTCCAAAAGATGGAAACCAAGTTCACCAGCAAAGGCATTCCGGTCATCTTAGGCGAGTTCCGTGCAGAAAGACGCGGCGAAGGTCCCGAGCTTAAAGGCGCCAACCTGAAGCTGCATGTTGCTTCTACAACCTACTGGAACAAGTGCGTCGTCGATTACGCGAACGCTCATGGAATGTCGCCGATCTGCTGGGACACACCGAATTCGCTGTTCGACTTTAAGACCGGTGCGGTCCTCGAGCCCGAAACCGCACGCGCCTTGACCGGAGGTCGTGCAATGCCTCCGCCCAAGTAGGTTCGGGCAACGATTTTTAGCGTTCAGCGTGGAGGGTTATGGAGCATAGGCTCCGTAGCCTAGAATTTGCTGGTTGAATACTTGCCCGATTTGCACTTCCGACAGACGAGACGGGGTTAACTCGGTTGCGCTTGATAGAACTTAGCCGGGCCTCACGCCACAATCGCCTATTTCATACCATGAGCCGTCGATGCGTATCGCAGCCGTATGGCTGCTGGAATAGTCGCCATAATCGATGCCTGCACCTTGGTCAATAAGTACCATATCATCGTAAAGCGCGGCTCCTTCTGTTTTCCCCGCGCGAAATGGCCGCACAGAAAGAGGTTTGCAGCCGAAGCACTCTGGTGTGAGGACTACAGCCAAGATGCGCCTAGCCGCAGGACCTGCTACCGTGTACGTCAGGTTATGCTGTACCGGCCATTCCGGGGCGCGACTCGCAGGTTTTGGGTTCCAGCCCTTCGTGACCGTGAAGTAGCTGTTGAGATGACTGAGGAACTGACCGTGCAGGCGCGCCCCGTCAGTGCCCACGTGGAAACGTCGCTCAATTTCGCTGATTTCGAACTGATCCCAGGAGTGTAGGTTCCATTGTAATGTCGCAACTTGGCCCGGAACCGCGCGAAACTCGTCGACCAGTATAAAGCTTCGATGACCTTTCAGATAGAGCACATGGCGGCGGCAATAGGTCGCGTTATTCGCATAGGCTGGATCGGCGTTGCCGAGAAAGTAAGCGATACGGTCGTCTTCGTACGCGTTTTCGATCCGCCCAACGGCCTCATATGAGCGCATGATCTGGCTAGAATCCGAAAGTGTGACGCAGTTATGGGATTTGGTATGCCACACCCAATCGGAGTGGTGCGGAGACTCGTAGCCGTCGTAGTAGCCGCTTGGCATGACGACGCAATGTCCGGCGACATGTAGGATGAAGTCGTTTTGGTTCGCGTGCGCGTGGCTAAACGAGCCGTAGGGTGAACTCCGGAACAGCAACGCCACGTCGCGAGAGGGATCCATCGGATTGGTGCGCAACGCCGCCCACCCACCTTGAGGGTATATGCTCAGCAGCTTCATTCGCTCACGACTAACAGGCTGGGGCGTCGTAGGTTGGGAGATATAGGCGATTGGGTCGATCGTTGGCTCGCGTCGCTCTGGCGGCGTCGGGTAACGGGACGCGTACGCGCGAAGCCCCGCAACATAATCGTCGAATTCGCTTGTTTCAGTTTCGCGCCCGATCAGTTCGACGAGCGACGCCGTATCGTTCCATACGTACTCCCAGACTTCGCTTTGGTCGCCGAAGCCCATCCATTCCGCATAGTGCGGCTGGCAGTCGCACCGCCATCGTGCGTGGTTTCGCCAGAACGGGCGGCGGTAGAGGTCTATTCCAACCCCTGACTTCAAGGCGCTGGCGAACAGGGTCATGATGGTCACATAATTCAGACCATAGTTCGGCCCCTCTGCCCATGCGCCGTCGTCACCGGACCATACGGGCCAGATCCCGCACAGCACCGGGCGGAGCCGATCGAGCCATCCGCATGCATCAGGGATATGCTCGTGGAATGCCATCGCGATCAGCGCCAGAAACACGATCTCGCGACCGGCGTGCGAATCGAACCGTGTGACCCCGTAAGCTCCGCGGTCGTGCATATGCTCGAACGTGATTGCGCCGCGTTTACGGAACTGATCAATTACGATAGCGCGCTGGGCATCGGTGAAGCAATCCCATGCCCAGTCTGCCACGACGGGGCCGTTCCATATGACCGACATGTGCGCCTCGTCGTTGTGGTCAATATGGCTGGAACCCATCGGATCCCACCGCGAAATCGACACCAACCGTTGTGCTGCGGCATCGCCGTATCTGCGGTCGCCTGACGCTTGGTAGGCGAGGGCGAGGGTGCGCGCGCCCGCCATGAATCGGCGCGAGTCGATCAGCACATCGTACCAAACCCGGTACCATTCGTTGTATTCGATCTCACGGTCAGCCAGGTACGGCGGCTCTTCGATCTCGTGCGGCTCACTCAAGAGCCCTTCGGCCTCGCGGGCAAGCGTCTCCCACTTATCGGACCTTGCGCCAAAGCGGGACAGCCTGAGTTCCTCGATAGCGTCTGGCTTGAGATAAAGTCGCGGATGCGACGCGGGCATTACGGCCAACCACTCGACCGCGTTCGACACCGGGAGGTGCACCGCATCGTCCTTTATCTCGAACGTTTGGACGACCGACGGCTCGCCTTGTCCTTGCCATTTCCAGTAGTAGGTACCGACAGCGAAAATATCGGTAGGTAAATAAACGGGATCGGCAAGGTCGTCAAGCGCGATGACGACGTTAGCGAACTCCTCATCCCTTGCGACCAGCAGGGTAAACCGCGAGTCGCCCGCTTGAGGTTTCCAGGCGAACACGGGAGGATTTGTACCGGGATGAGAGCCATCTATAGGCTGCCTCGGGTCTACGTGCGGATGCGGCATGGCGTGGATCTACCTCTTCTTGCGCCGAAAACGCCCTAGGCCTGTTTGCGCCAATCGATTGCCACGCCAAAATAGTCCTGGTTGCGCGCCAAGAGCTCCTTGTAGACGCCTGGAACGTCGGCGGGCGACACGACGTGACTTATGAGCTCGCGGACGTGCAGTTTGTTCTCGCCAACGAGCTGGATCAACTGCTTGACGTTTCTCTCCAGGTTATGCTTGCAGCCCTGGGTTGGCTTGAACGGATAAATCCATTCGAGAGCTCCTTTGAGCGTGATGTGCGGTTTGGCGTGGTGTACCTTGTAAAGCAGATCGGTGGCGTCCCCAACAAACTCGCCGCGCGGGGAGCCAAGTAGGATGACTTCGGCATCGATTGCAGCGTAACACGCCGCAGTCGCCACCAGGCCTGGTACGCCGGTAGCTTCCACGACAACCTGCGCCATGCCGCCATCGGTGATGCGGGCGATCTCGGCAGCAGCGTCGCTTCTTGACGTGTCGATAGTGTGCGAAATGCCGCATGCCCTGGCTGTTTCGAGCCTAGAAGGCGAGATGTCGAGGCCGATGACCTTGCATCCCGAAAGCGTAAACAGTTGCGCCGCAAGGTTTCCCACCAGCCCTAACCCCTGGACGACGACGAAGTCACCAAGCTCTTCGTGCGAAACGCGGAGCGATGTGAATGCGATCTGCCCCATTCTCGCGCCGACTGTCGCGAGGAGCGGATCAACCCCATCGGGCACCTTAACGTAGCGCCCATCTCTGACAACGTTAATGCTGGCGTGTGACGTGTACGTAAATACGCGGTCGCCCACAGCGACGTCTTTAATGTTGGAGCCAACTTCCAGGACATGCCCAAGGGCTCCATAGCCTGGCTCGTATGGAAGGTGCGCCCACCACTCGCCCCCTTGATAGATGGCGAGCTCGGTGCCAGCGCTAATAACACTGTATTCGGTTTCCATCAACAGTTCGCCGGGACCCAGGCCATCGTAGGACAAGGGGCGGAATGCGTATTCCGATTCACACGGCGCGGTCATGTAAATAGCGTGGCGATCAAGAAGCATCGATGACATGGTAAGTGAACCCTCCAAGGGTGACGTTCGATTTGATGGTGGCCTCATAGGCCAAGCACTTTTGCCCCCGACGCTGGCAATGCGACACGCAAGCCCAGGTAGATGTAGCCGGGATAGCCGGGGCTGTTGAATTCACGGGATGAGGCACGTTGCGTGTGGCCATAGTAGCCGAACGAGCCACCACGTATCGATCGGAAGTTGGCGGGCGTCTGGTTACAAGGGTCAACCTGCGCATCCGGGGTGTAGGGCTGATAATAATCGCTGCACCACTGGACGACGTTGCCAGCAAGGTCTAGCACGCCGTCGCGGCTCGCTCCAAGAGGAAATCCGCCCACCGCGACTGTGCCACCAGTATCTGGCAGTCGAATGGATGCGCTCTGGGTGAGGGAAGCCTCGCCAGCAAAATTGCCTCGGGTAGCATCAGGCGGTTCATTGCCCCACGGATACGTTCGCCCCTCGCCCCGGCCCGAGGCGCAGTATTCCCACTGCGCTTCGGTAGGCATCCGGAAGCCGTTTGCGGCGATGTCCATCTTCATAGTCTTCTCATCGTACACGGCGTCCAACCCCGCCTGTTTGGATAGCCAGTTGCAATACTTGGCACCGTCGTTCCACGACACATAGATGACAGGGTCAGCATCGCGCCATGAGTAGGTGTCGCGGTAGGCCTTGTGGGTTGGGTCGAAGCGCTCGTATTCAGCGTTTGTCACTTCGCACTTGCCGATCCAAAATGGCGATAAGGTGACGGAATGGACGGGTAATTCGCTCGGAGCTCCCTTCGTCGACCCCATCTTAAACGAGCCACCTGGAATGGACACCAGCTCAGGCCACACGGTTGGCTTCACCGCAGCCGGGACGACGTCATCTATCTTCACGAGTTCAATCGCTTGGATTTTTGGAGCGCCGATATCGGACTGGTCGGGCATTCCCTTGGGAGCAGGCTGCCAGGTAACGCTAATAAAGGATGTCGAATCGTAGAGCGACCAGAGCAACGAAGTGGTCGCGATATGCTCTTTCCCGGTAGGCGGAAGGAACGCCGGTATCGTGTAGGGCCGATCTGTGGCGCTCGCGGGTGGGCCATCCGAGATGATCGTCAGGCGTGACTCATCGTCAGCTGGATTGTTGTAGACGAATCGCACGCTGTAGGTGCCCGTCTTAAGCCCGGAAATCGGAACACGAAATCCGCTATCTGGGGTCTCACTGAACTGGACGAGTCTGTTGGAGCCCATCTTAACGACTGAAGTAGAGGGGCCCAGTTTGCCAGAGACCGCTTCCAGGCGCAACACAGTGCCGCTGACATCGCCGCCGGTCCAAGTGCGGTTGGGCAGGTGGACGCCTTTGGCGCTATTGGTCTTCGTGGCTACGCCGATAATCTGTTTACGGGCCAATGTGTCGATGATCGTCTGCTTCCGTCCGGCAGTTTGTCGTGTCAGCGTTAAATGCGGGACACCGGGCGCCATTGGCACCGCGCTCGTCTGAACACCAGCGGGCAACTGGTACGTGTGGGAGGTCGAACCGAGTTTGACCGTCAGATCGGCAGGCGCAGTGAGAAACGTGGTCACATAGACGTTATCGAGAACATCCTCGTGGATCTGATCGCACCAAGCCGGTATAGCGTCGATTGAGACCCATTTGTTGGCTGCTTCATCCCAGGCCTGCGTCATATTCTTCGATCGGTTCCGATAGACGTAGTACAGCTTGTCCTGGGTAATCGCGGGCGACTTGCCTGTTTTGAACCAGGACGCATAGTAAGAAGTCACATCGAGAAACGCTTCGTCTCGATCATAGTACGGCTTGTCGGGGTTCGATCCCCATCGGAACGGAACGAGACCGCTGTCTTCGATGTAATCGTTCCACGTTACGATTTCGACCCAGTCGGCGTTATCGTTAATAAACCCCTGCCAGACTGCGCCGTAGCCTTCCATGCCGTGATAGTCGCGCAGGTTTGGGCTGTTGTAAGCGGGCGTCACGCCTGCCATGTAGATTTTGCCAAGTTGAGAAGTGACCCGCCGTGCGGTCGCGTTGTTGCGTATCAGTTCGCCGGTTGTATTGTCGGCGCCAAAGTGGAATATCCCGTCTACGTGTGGGTGGCCGTCGAAGTAGCCACGAACCGTTTCGGCACTCCAGTTTGTCGCATGTCGAGGATTGGACATGTAAGGGACAAAGGCAACGTCATACCCTTTCGCTTTCATTGTAGCGATTGGTTCAACGAAGGTGTCCGGGACGCCCGCCCACGCTGATATCACCGCCTTGCCGTGCCAGCGAAACTGATTGGGATGGTCGTAGTATCGCGCCACCATGTCGTTCATCTGCAGGGAGACTGGCCGTATGCCCATCATGTCTGCGGAGAAGAACAGCTTAAATCCAGTGCCAAGTTCCTTAGCGGCTGCGAACATGTTGTCCGCGCTTGGGCGGTAATGGGTCGGAGTCGAGAATTGGCCGGTCTTCGGATCGACATTCATCCACTCACCGCAATTGAGCGCAAATCCATCGATTCCGTGCCGCTGCGCGAGCTCAATCTCGCGCTTGTAGAATTCCTTGGAGCTACCGAAGCAAACCATATAGTGCGCGAAGACGTAATGCGCCTTATCCGGCGACGGGGCAGGCGTGTCGGCAAAACAGGCACTGAGACCTAAGAGCAGGACGGTTGCCGCGAAAATGGTTCTTAGCATGGTGTTTCCTTGTGGCGCAGAGCCTTCGCGGCCCATTTCTACCAATGGCTTGATCAGGCGAATTAACTGTTTGCCGGTGTATTCGAACAAATGGTGATTAGCGCGTGCGCGCGCAACGTGTCATAAGCCGGACGAGAGCGCCGGATCGAAGCAACATGCGAGCACTGTCCACGACGAGTGCAGGCTCACACAGGGAGCTTCGAAGATCAGCGTCACGGGTAGGGCGGGCTAATAGTCGTTAAAGATCCCGTGACCTGGTCTTAGCGAGCCATCGGCTTCGATGAATGCCAGGTTGCCGGGTAGGCCGAGCGGGCCGAATTCCTCGCGGTGAGAGTCGGCAATCAGACTGTGGTGAAGAATGTATGCCAGCCAGCCGATCTTGCGGGGCTTGAGGTTATCGAGCGTGCCTCGGATCAGTTCCACCCTCACTGTGTCGTCGACACTCCCCCAGCAGCATTCCGACGCAATCAGCGGCTTTCCGACTTGAGCAGCGTAGGCCACGTATTCGTCAAGCAGTTTCTCGAATTTGGCGACATCGGCCACGTTCCCCAAATACGGATGGATGCCGAGAACGTCACAGAATGGTTCGACACGCTTGAGGTCGTCAAGCCCGTTCACGGGATGTGTGCCCACAGTGATCGGCGCCGTTGCATTCGCGGCGCGTATCAGCTCGGCCATCCGGGCGAGCCAGGCCGTTTCAGCGTCAGAGATTTCAGGTATGTCACTCGGATGACATTCGTACGCGAACGGCTCGTTGCAAATGTCCCAGCAAAAGATGCGCCTGTCTGTTGCGTGAGCCCCGACGATGGTCTCAACAAATGTCGCCGTCTGGTCGACAGCCTGCACCCAGCAAGCTCGCGGCAGGAAGTGATCGATGTAAATGCCGCCGTAGTCGAGCTCCGTAGAGTGCCAGCGATTGAACAGCACCGGCATGACCGCGAGCCCAAGTTCGCCGGCAATACTCAAAGCGGTATCGAAGTCGGCCTCAAACTTTGAACGATCCCGCAACCAGGCGTCATGCGACAGCCAGAGACGTATCGCGTTCATACCTGGGAAGAAGCGTTTACCGCGGCCAAGCTCCTCGCGGATTGTTATCGCATCGAACTTTCGCCACAGTTCGAGCCCACTCGTACCGTAACTTGGCTGGTAGTTAAAGCCGCGCACGGACGAGAAGCTGTCTACAAACTTCAGCTCTGTCATCTGATATTTCTTTCGTTGGATAGGGTGTTCAGTGGCGACAAACTATTGCGCGGACGCTTCGCCAGAAAAGAAGTTGAAGCGAGCCGACGTGTCTGTAGCTTGAATGGGTAGCTCGCCGGTTTTGTCGATCAATGTCTTCTTGCCGCGAGCCAACACAAAGCGCTGCGGACCTGGGGCGAATGGCATTTCTATGTTGTTCACGCCAGCGTCGACAGGAAACGTCTGGCTCGTCTCTCCCGAATAGATGGTTAATTCGGCAGGCTTCGTTAGCATCAACGTTACGTATACTTTGTCTTCGAGCTTATCGGCCCCACTGGGGCGTCCTAGCTGCGTGGGATCGTTGGCAATAACCGCCTTTAGCGCTTTCGGGTGGAGCTGGTAGAAGTAATAGATCGAATCGGTCTTGATCTTTGGAGGCGCTCCGTTTTTAAACCAATCGATGTAATACCGGCTGCAGTCCAGATAGGCGACATGAGGCTGCCGAAAATCGAATTTCAGGGCAGGTGCGACGACTTCCGGAGTATCAATCGGGCCAACATAGGTCGATTCCATGAAATCATTCCATGTGACTATTTCAACCCACGTGGCATGCCCTTCAATTGCCGCCATCCATTCTTGCTGCATCGCCTCAAAACCGCGTGTTGCGGTCAGCCTGAAATTCCCACCGTATCCGCGGTAGAACGGGGTGACGCTCCCCATGTAGATTTTTCCGGCTCCAATCCATTTCTTGGCGAGCAGCCGATTGCTTTCTGCCATAGCCGGGCCGCTTCCCGCCGCGCCAAAGTAGAAGTAGCCGTCGAGATCCGGGAATGAGTCAAACACCTGATCGATATGAGACTGCTTGGGCACCTCGGAAATATTGGGGCGCGGATAATAGTACGGGACAAACACGGCGCCTTGTTGATGGACGAACGCGACCATCTCCTCGCCAGCGCAACTCTCTGTACGTTTTGGCCCTAGTATTTCGCCACCGAACGATGAAAGCACTGGTTTGCCATCGTACATCAGCTGATTGGGATGGCTGCGAAACGTATTGATCATATCGGCAACATCTGAGTTCTTCAGAGGGCCATTGAAATCTGCGGATATAAAGAGCTTGAACCCTGAATTTAACGCAGCCGCCGCTTCGTAGAACTTGACGACCCGAAAGCGATATTGGGGATCGTTCGACAACCAGCCGCCGCAGTTCAGCGCAAAGCCGTCGATGCCGCGTCGCTGCGCGGCCTGAATCTCTTTCTCGTAGGCGTCTAGGTTGTTGCCATAATTGGCAAAACAGACCATGTAGTGAGCAAAGACCATCGGCTTTGAAGCCGCCGCGTACGACTGAACCGACGAAAGCGACAGAGCGGCCATGAGAATGAGGCAAGCGAGGCCATGACGAATCGGCATCGAGAGTAACATATATATCTCCAACTAGATAGGGCTGAATGTAGCCATGAGAGTCGTATCGCTGCATGCAGTCCCCGACACGCCCAAGCCTGGATTGGGGGGCAACGAGGTGTTGCAGTATGTTGAAAGTTGACCGAAATTGTATTGCCCTGCGGCAATATTGTTGGGCAAGCTCCACTTGACGTGACCATCCGCCATGAGGTAGCTTGATCCACCTTGGTGGCGAGCGTCCGGATAGGTGACTGTGGCGCACGATCGATGGAGACCGGTCGACAGGTACTGGTGGTTAGTGTCAAGCACCGACCCAGACTCGCACCCGTTCGTCGATGCGCTTTGCTTGTTCGGGTCAAGCGGCTGCAGAATTCCATGGGTATAGCCAGGTTCCGTCATTTCGCACACAAGTACGGTCTTAGAAGGCGCGGTGAACTGAGATAGCGTAAATGGATTACCTACGGTCACAGGGCCTAAAGCAAGATCCGTGGCCGCATGGGTTGGTTTGTTGAGCCGTCCCGCCACGATATTGTTGTAGCAATACGACCATCCACTCGTCCCGCCGGTCAAGCCAGCATTCGGGTCCGAGGGGCAGATAAAAGCGCCGATGACCTTGACGTAGGGCCCGATCTGAAATATCCACCCCCGACCGGGAAAACCATAGTAGGGATACCCGCACGGTTCCGTTTCGTCGTAATCCTGCACGTACTGTCCGAATGCCAGACCTAATTGCTTTTCGTTCGAAAGGCAGGTGGTTTGTCGCGCCTTTTCGCGAGCCGAGGCAAACACTGGAAACAAAATAGCTGCCAAGATTGATATAATCGCGATAACTACAAGAAGCTCTATAAGAGTGAAGGCCCCTCTGTTTTTCGTCGGCAATGACGGCTGTTGAAAATGAGTTAAGCTCACAATTGCGTTCATGAATTGGTAATCTCCTTCCGCGGATAGGTACCGTTAGTTGATGATCTTGCTATAAGGTGCGAAGTGAGGCAGATGCGCTGGCGCGTTGGGTCGCCTTCCAAGGCGCGCACAGCGAGACGAGCCGCGCATTGGCCCATTTCGTCGAGAGGCGGACGCATACTCGAAAGATCGGACGTTCTCGCGTCCTCGAAGTCATCGAACCCGATCAATTGAAAATCAACCCCAGGCGTGAGCCCAAGTTCGGCAGCTGCCATCATGACGCCTCGCGCTGTGTGGTCGTTGACGGCAACGATGCCCTCAGGGACACCTTCTGCAAAGACGACATGGGCTGATTGTCTTGCCGCGTCAATGTGAAACGCGTCCAGCGTGCTTGGGTCATCGAAGCGCACGCGACACTTCTCGTTGCTAACTCCCGACCGGCGAAGGGCTGCTTGCATCCCCGCAAGCCGCTCATCGGACCAGTAGTTGTGTTCGTAGGCTAGATAAGCAAACGAGGAACAGCCGTTGTCGATGAGATGCGACGTCGCTTGAAATGCCGCATCGAAGCTGTCGTAGTAGACATTCCAAACCGGACGATTCGCACTGAATGGAGTCACGTAAATCAGCGGAACCGAGGCGCCCCCGAGCACTTCCTCGTACTCGTCGGTGCGGGGCGACGTGTCGTGATACGCCACAACGACAATCGCTTCTGCCCCGCGATTCATAAGACTCTCTAGCGCATTGTCGACAGACAAGACGCCCTGTCCTTGCGACACTAGGTTGGCGTACAGGACTGAGCCTCCCGCGAGGGAGAGTGATTTCTCGACGCTTCGCAGGATCGTCATACTCCCAAAGCTGATTGCCTCGTTTGTATTTAAGACTCCGATCGTCCGTCGCCGGGTAAGTTTTTCAATCCAAGGCGACTGGGACGAGAGATCTTGACTGATGAAGCTAACGATGCGAGCCTCGGTGGAGTCTGAGGCCCCCTCAATTGCCGATACATCGGCGACAAACGTCCCTCGGCCATTTTCAGAGCGCAATATGCCCTCCGCAACGAGCTTCTTGACCCCTTGGGCGATGGCCACAGGACCGACACCGTACTCAACGGCGAGCGACCGCCAGCCAGGCAACAACGACCCGGGCTGATACTGGCCATTTCGAATCCGTGACAGAATCTCGGATTCGACTCGCTCAGTGACCGTCGTTCGCTTGGAACGCCTCGTTATGGGTTGTACTGCTGTTGCCATAGGGATATCGATCGCTATTATTTCATCACAGCCGCTATTATAACGCGGCAAAAGATTCGTGTCAACAAGTATTTTCAAGGGACGGCAGGGGCCACGAGAATCTTAAAATCGGTGAAAAATCGCTGTTGACAAACGGCAGCGACCATGATAATATCGGTGTGCTGTATGTGTTGCTGTGCGTGCTTATCACACAAGAGGTTTACAATCCATTGACGATTTCATTACGCATATTCACAAAGACCTGGCAAGATCGGTCCCATTTTGAGGAGCTGGTCACCCTCCTGAGTAGAGACAGGCAGCGAATCGATGAAGTGGCGTTCTTTACGTCGATGACTCACGCGCCATTGCCCCTCGCAGCTATTGAGGCGGCAGCTGCCCAATTGAGAGACGAGTGTCTGCCAGCCATTCGCGCCTTGGGATTGCGGGCGGGCATAAATCACTTAGTGACGATTGGCCATCTCGATGAAAATCCAGAATACTCACTTCAGGAGCCGTGGCAACACCTCGTCGATATTTCCGGTGAAGAATCGGCCTCGTGCTATTGTGCTTCGGATCCTCGAGTACAAGAGTATATCGGCAAATGCTATGCGGCTCTGGCCGGGGCTGGGCCAGATTTCATCTGGATAGATGATGATGTGCGACTTGAGTCGCATGCGCCGACAATAAAATACGCCTGCTTCTGCGACTACTGCATTGATCGTTTCAATCGAACCGCCGGACATGAATGGACACGCGATAGACTGCGGGCGGAGTTTAACGTTGGGGCACCACGGGAGCGCTTTGAATTCCGAAGGCAATGGCTCAAACACACGAACTCGTACATCACCGAACTCATCGGCCTGATCCGGCGATCGGTGGACGAAGCTAATCCCAACGTCGTGCTTGGATTAATGACCGGAGAAATCGCGTACAGCGGCTATGCCTATTCACCTTGGGTTGATGCCATGGCCGGGTGCAAGGGGCTGGAAGTCAAATGGCGTCCAGGTGGCGGCTTCTACTCGGATGATTCGCCAATTGCGATGCTGTCCAAAGTGCATTCCGTCGGAAGGCAAATTGCCTGCCTGCCAGACTCGTTAACCGATATTCAATACGAGGTGGAGAATTTTCCGTTTCAGCTTTTACGCAAGAGCACCACTGGCTTCGCGGCTGAAATCTCCGCCGCCCTTGGTGCGGGTTGTACGGGCACAGCCCTAGATATCCTGGATCTGTTCGACACGCCATCAGTCGCAACTCCTTACCTTGACAAAGTGCGGGATATGGCGGGCTTTTTCGAGGAAGCAGCGAAACTGTTCGGTCGATCGGCTTGTGAAGGCATCGTTATTCCATTTACACCGCCACACTTCGCCGCCCTACAAATCGAAGGAAACTGGGAACACGCCCCGAACTGGGGATCCGATTTTAAGCCTTACTGCGAACTGTCGGAAATCGGGCTGCCTTTTGGATACTCTTCGAATGGAGGATCCGTTACGCTGCTTACCGATGCCAACTGCGTCGAATACACTCCAGATGAGTTGCGCAGCTTCCTCGCCGGTTCCGTCTTGATGGATGGCACAACTCTCGAGCGCTTGGAAGCCGTTGGCCTTGGTGAGCTAACGGGCTTCCGTATTTCGGGGCGTAAAGACACCGATTCAATCGAACGCCTCACGAGCCATGCTCTCAACGGGGAGTTTGCAGGCTTTCACCGCGATTGCCGGCCATCATTTACCTCAAAGCCAGTCCATTTGCTCGAACCACGTGCAGCTGGGGCAGAGTGTATTTCGGAGGTAGTTGACTTTGGCGGTGTGGTACATGGCGTCACTTCCGGCGTTTACGAGAACTCGCTTGGCGGGCGTGTCGCAGTAATTGGCTATTATCCCTGGCACATGATACACACGGCTGCAAAATCGTTTCAGCTCAAGGCAGTCTGCCGTTGGTTGTCGCGTGGTCAGCTTCCGGCTTACATCGGTTCGTGCCACAAGATAGCGCTTTGGTGTCGTCGAGATTCGTCAGGGACGCCCGCCATGATGTTGCTAAACGCATCGCTGGACGCCGCGGAACGCTTCGAAGTGTGTGTGGCCGGAGATGGCGCGCCGATACTCGCCACATTCATGGATGGACATTCGGAGGTCGTTGATCCGATAGGCGTAGTTGATAACTACGCAACGTACCGAATAATCCGCCTTGAGCCGTGGCAAGCGGTACTATTGAGGCACTGCCCACAGTTATGAAAAAATCGGGATTATGATTTCAAATAGACTACGTAACTTTAGACATGAACGCCCTGCTCCGGCTTATCGGAGGATTGAAGCGGACTTAAGGCAACGACTCCGGTCCGGACAATGGTCACCGGGTTCGGCCCTTCCAAGTCGCCGTGACCTGGCCAAAGAATATGGAGTTGACGTCATAACCATACAGAAAGCGATGTCGACCTTGTTGGACGAAGGCCTACTCTACGCAGAGGGCCGCAAAGGTACGTTTGTTGCCGAGAAATCGAGCGAAGCATGCACCCTCGGGCGTGTGGGTTCAAAATTGGCCATAGATAGTACTTCGGACAAGGCTCGGGTCGATATTTCCATCCTGGGAATCGTCAATTATATCGGCGGGGCAATCGGTCAGGCAATAGTCTCGACGATTGAAGGGACGTTTTCCAAATCAGGCGGGGCCACTGTAAGTTCGGAGAGGGTGCTTCGTAGTCAGCTTCCCGAAGCTGCCGAAGTCAGTGAAGCTCTGATCCGCGAGGGATGCAACGCAATCATCCACGTCGCGACGGAGCTAACAATTTCGGAACTCTCCCACATTGTTTCGACTACCCGTTGTGCTGCTGTGCCATCCGTCATTGTCTCGTCGTATGAAACCCCGTCACCGACGCTGAATGTGTGTCACGACAATATCGCCGCGGGATACGAGGCGGCTATCCATCTCCTCGAGCGCGGCTGCCGATCAATTGCGTTTTGCGGTACTCAGTCTAAAGATGCCCCATGGTCGAAATTGCGAGAAGACGGCTGTCGTCTGGCCATTGCTGACTACGGACTCCCCCCAAATGCGCTTATCCGCACGCCCGTCCTGTCCGAAAGTGCAACTGCTGAAGAGCTTTCGCAGTTTGACGCTGGTTACCATGCAATGAAATCGCTGCTTCCGCAACATCAACCTACGGGGGTTATCGGCGCAAATGACTACGTCGCACTCGGGGCGTGGAAGGCCCTGATTGAGTTCGGGCTCGTTGTTGGGCATCACGTACGCGTCATCGGCTTCGACGATGTTCCCGGCTCGCGAGAGAAGGGCCTCTCCACCATGCGACCGCCGATGCAGGACCTCGGGGCGACTGCTGTCGATATCCTTTACGATGCATTCTCTAAAAACATTCGAAGCCGGCGCGTCAGCCTCCAATCGGAACTTGTGGCGCGCGCCTCAACTTCGTCGTCCGCGTTCTCGATGCCGATACGGTCGCGGTTCGCGCCCGACTAATCCCCCAGGACCGTGTGGTGTGGGGAAGACTCGTCACCATTGAACCGATAGAGTCTTGCGATCCAGGTATAGGGGGCTCCGGATCAGAATAAGCAATCCTAATTTCGCATGATAGATTGCAATAGTTATGTTTAGTCGATATTTCGCAGGTAGAAGAATTTGACCTGCTTCAACAAATCACAAGGACGAATAATATGTTAACTTCCTTACGGCATGTCACCAGCCTTGGTGAAAACAGCCTAGTTTTTCAAGGCCCCGGTTGGCTCAATGAGGTCGGCGTCTCGAAAATCGCGATGTGTCAGCTTTATAACACTCTCGAAGCCCGTGAGGAATGGTGGCCAGTGATCGTTGATTGGCGTGGCGCCGAGGAGAACGAACGGGGCTGGACGTTGCCGTGCCGCGTCGATATCCCTTTCATAGGCACGGTCATATCATTCACTGTCCGCGGAACGAATCGGCCAGATGCTACTGCCATTGACGTTTCCATTGCGGACGATTCATTGCTGGAACATGACCTATCGTGTGCTCGCCTGATGCGACTCGACTTGTTGCCCGGCTTTTCCGCCGCCAAAAGCGGGGAGGACGGCTACTTGCTTCTTCCATGTCTCGCGGGAGCTTTGCACCGGTTCAGCCATAGCGTCAGTCGTACCGAGCGCTTTGCGCTCTATGCCCGGCAAGATCAATGGGCTTTGCGAAGTAACTTCAACTGCGTCGGCATTAAGCGCAACTCCCTGGCCTGGTGCGCGGTCGTCACGGGGGGCGATTGCGACGCCGAAGCCGTCGTGCGGTCGCATTTTGACGAAGACGCCGAATACAGCGTACACATCGGTCTCGTCTACCGCTGGGATCACACAGACGAGCGAATACCCGGAGATCGCACCGTTCGCTACTTTCTCCTGAAGCCGTCGTCAAGCGGATGGGCCGAGTTCGCACGCTGTTACCGTAGCTTTCTACGAGAAGAACGCGGTCTGCAGACTTGGCGGCAGAAGTATTCTAGGCATCCGAAGATCGAACAATTTGCCCGTGGATTCCTCATGAAGATCTTTCAAGGAGGCAAAACGCCAAGTCTAGACGGTCGCGGGGAATATCAATCGGCAGCGTCGTTCGTCGAAGCAAGTGCGATCCTGGCGGAGATGCGTTCTGACGGGATAGAAGGCATCACGGTAGAACTGGTTGGCTGGAACCACGAGGGCCATGATGGCCGCTATCCGTCACGTTTTCCAGTAAACC
Source organism: Capsulimonadaceae bacterium (assembly GCA_036504535.1). Taxonomy (GTDB): domain Bacteria; phylum Armatimonadota; class Armatimonadia; order Armatimonadales; family Capsulimonadaceae; genus JARLGU01. The sequence continues at coordinate 68,145 of DASXUY010000064.1, read as the reverse complement.
CGCTCGAGGGCGGAGAAGCCGAGTTGCGGTCCCTCATTACATGGGGCAATGAGAATGGAATGATCATCTCGGTGCACGACAACGCGCTCGACAGTTATGAAATTGGGGACGACTTCTGTCCCGACGATGGCCTTGTATTGCGCGACGGCTCGCGATGGCGCAATATTCCCTGGAGCGGCGGGTTCAACTGGCGAATGTGCCCGATCCCCGCAATGCGCCATGTGCGCCGAGACTACACGCGAATGAAAGATCTCGGTATTGACGGGCATTACTATATAGATGCGCTGGCGGCGTTCAATACTTGCCACTCTCCCGATCACCCTGCGGACCGACAGCACTATATCGCAGGTGTCCGAGATATCATGCAGTTCACTCGGGATCTTTTCGGTACCCTGTCGACGGAGGTCGCTTTTGGCGCTTATTTCGATCTGATGGACGGTGTCTATATCGACGATAGGGCGTCATGGATGGATGGGTTTACGGATTTCGGCCATAAATATGTCGATGAAGTCGTGCCGTTCCTGCCCGTCGTTCTCCATAACAGCGTTCGCTTCAGCCGCAGCAACGACTCGTCTGATGGAAAGGTGGGTGCGCTACGATCGCTGGCGTGGGGCGCAATGCCGTTCATCGAGGTGTCGGCTCGCCCCGCGAAGAAGAACCACGCCAGACCAACCTATGGCGAGGTCGAAGAGTTTTCCCGCGAGGCCTACCGTCTTTGTTGTATCGAACACGGGGACCTTATCGAAGTCGATCTGGACGATGTAGTCGAGATCGAGCATGATCTGTTTGTGACCCGCTATGCCAATGGAGTCGAGTTGCTTGTCAACGCTCGCGAGACGGCCGCCTGCATCTGCGAAGCACCAGTACCGGCTCTGACTGCGCTCCGCCGCAAGAGTGGCGCATAGTATGAACATACTCTCTGGCCCCAAGAAGGGCAAGTTCGTCAACGGCGCGTGTCGGGCTCATGAGCGATGACGTTGCATGGAACATCGAGTCGCGATGGCGTCATTAGCGCCACCATCACGCGCGGCGGCAAGCCAATTTCGAGATGGGCTCATCGAGATACCGGAGAGGTGAGTCACAACTCGTTTAGCGTCGTGCTCGATGGTATGCCTGCTAGAGGGCCATATTGCTTGCCGCTATCGGTTGGGGATGAAAACGCGCATCCAGTCTCGCTCTATGTCGGCCATGTGTAGCTGGTTGCCGGACAATGCAATACGGTTGGGGCTGGCAAAATCGGTGGCTCTGAAAATCAACATCGACTTGTGCGATACTTCTCCATGAGGCGCCAATGGCGCATCGTTACAGATCCGCTCTGCGTTACTACAGATGACCGGACGTCTGCCACCATCAGCCAGGACAGTGCGATCCGGACGGGGGCGAAAGGATTCGCCGCCGTGAAGAGACGGCAGTCGGCGTGGGCGTCTTCTTAGGTATAGAAGCGTATCGCCGGTCGAAGGTTCCACAGGATTTGATGTGCACTTCCCACGTGCTACGAGCATACGGCAGTGGAGCACCGAGCCCAAATACCTCCGTGGCAGATCGTACTATGGTTCGATGCTGCCTTCAGGCCAAGCCACCCGCCAACCGATATCCGGTATTCTGTGGTAACAAGGCGAAAGGGATGCGGCGGCTGAAGATGCGCCGTTTTGAACAGAGAGAATGGTCGGGTTCGATCCTCGTCTCCTCCGCCAGACCGAAACGAGGCCAAGCGGCCCGTTATTTGCGTCGGGAAGCAATTCCGAAGTGAACTGTCCATACAACGTATCTCGCCATTAGCTATGGAGATTATTGCCGGACAGGCTAATTATGTCAATTTCCTAAACAGCGGTGTTTCGGCTGTTTGGCAGCAAACATTGGGAGCGCATTTCAGCACGATACAAATTCGATGAGAATACGGCAACCTGTCTCATCCGGGAGAGAGCTCATATGGGAAACGGCGACGACCTTAATACTTAGCCCAGCAGGTAGCCCAGGCAATAGAGTAGCTGCGCCTTGTTTACCGATCTCACTCAACCGATGCCGAAACCTGCAACTGACCCGATTGGCCGCTAACAAATTGTTCCCCAGTTTAGCGGATAATGACGACAAATGAGTTGCACCTAGCAGGAAAGCGGTAAACTAGTAGTTAATCGACATTATGCTTCCTTTTCCGAATTATGTGACGCTGTTCGATGTCTAAAGAAAGCGACGAATTGTACACTGCTGTTGTTTTTCGCATACTAAACCGGTTACAACTAAACCGTTGTGTTCTAATGGTGGTGGCTTGCGTTGCCTTAGGCACTCCTGGCCACGCGTCAGCCGAACTCGTCGCCCAGCTTATTGCGAAATCGGGGCCAGTTTCACTCATAACTGGAACGGCATCGTCAGCGCCCGTTTCGTGTACAGAGCATCAACGGTTATCGGCGGGAGATACCGTCTCGACGGGGCCAAATGGCCGCGCGAATCTTTTGTTCGGCGATGGATCACAGGCATTCCTAAACAAGTCCACGACCGTAATGCTTTCTGGTTCGGATGACGCTCCCGCCGTCAAGGGCCAGCTGTTCAAAGTAAAAGCAGGCGAAGTCTATGTTCGTTCACGCCCAGGTCGGACAGTATGGACCGAGGCAGCGCTTATCTCCGTTCGCGGCACGGAGTTTTCAGTATTTGCTGATGGCGGTACGTCGCGAGTCCTGGTAGTTCGAGGCAGTGTTGATTACGCCAACGACCTTGGGGCCGTGACCGTAAACCAGGGTCAAGTAAGCGCGGCCGCAGTCGGTACCGCTCCGTCCGCGCCAGCAACTATTCAAGCTGGCGATATGATCTTTGAATGGGTGGTGGACCTATCCCGATCACGGATCCTTATCGAGCGCAATTATGCGTCTCCAGGCAGTCCATCTCCACGCGATTTGGCTGCGAGCCGAACTCCTGAGCTTAAGTCTGCGTCAAACGATACATTAGCGGACTTAACTAAGGCAGATATTGCATCGGATTCGGGAAGATATGACGATGCGATAGTCGGATATCAGCGTGTGCTCGCACGCGCCCCGGCCTCCGCCGAAGTTGTAGAGCGCCTGGCGTGCGCACTTCTGAACGCCGACCACGTGGACGATGCGATTGAGACAATCGCCCGTATTACTGACATACGGAAGCAGAGCCTGCTTAGAGCTTGGACAGCACTTCGCACAAACCGATTCAATGATGCTATTTTGCTGGCTCGCCAAGCAAGTTCGTCTCCAGCGCTTGCTCCCGAAGCCAATCTCGTCATTGGGATTTCGCAAGCACGGCTGCCGAACGGCTTAGCAGAAGCACGGGCGACCTTAACTGCCCTCACGAAATCATCGCCCGCAGCAACTGGCCAAGCGCTGGCATGGCTAGCGCTGCTTGACGCCGACGCTGGCAATACCGAAACGGCGCTCTCTGAAGCTCGTGAGGCGGTGAAGCGCTCACCGCTGTCGCCGACAGCTCATTCGGCGCTAAGCATGGTTCAGTTCAGTCGCGCGAACTTCGACGAGGCTGCTCGAGAAGCGCGTGTTGCCACAAGCCTGGATCCCCGCGACGTCGCAAGCACCATTGTGCAAGCTCAAGCGTACCTGGCGACGGGGCAACCCAATGCTGCATCTGCCTGCGCCGCTGTTGCCGTAGCGCTCGCCCCGAAGGTCCCCGAGGCGCACTACATTCTCGCGCTGGCAGATATAGGTCGAGGCGACTTGTCGCACGCAGATCGAGAGTTGCAGGACTGCCTTGCACTGGCTCCCAAATATACACCCGCGCAAGCTGCTCTGGTTCGACTGAAGATCAGGCAAGGCGCAGCACCTGCGGCCGCCAAGTTAGCGAAATCTAGCATTTCGGGCAACCCGCAGTCGGCCGAACTCCATACTGCGCTTGCGGACGCCTTTTATGCCACACGCAACTATACGGCGGCGACGTTTGAATACCGCGAAGCACTTCGAACATCCCCAACAAGCGCGCTCGCGTATTGCGGCCTAAGTCAGACTTACCTCGATCAGGGTAAGTACAACGACGCTATCTCCGCTGGCATGTCGGCTGTGCGTCTCGCGCCAAATGTGGCTCAATATCACGCCGTCCTCGGCCAGGCTTACGAATACGCCTTTGGCAATGGATCCGGGGCGTATAGCGCCAATGCTGCGAATGAGTTCCGTGAAGCTCTGGCTATAGATCCTAGCAATGGACTCGCCCGAATCCGCCTTGCTATGATGCGCTTTGGAAGTGCCAATCAAGGAAGCGGCCTTGCGGGAGCATCCTCAGTTCAGCTATCAAGCATTTCGCAAGGATATGAGATTTTCCCCGATGCGCAGCGTCAAAAGAACGCTCAATACTTAATCGCTGGCGTTACTCAAGCGTTAATCGACAACCCAAGCTCAACTGACCGTCTCTATCCAGGCGGCGTGCAGACGGAGTTGGCCGCTGAAACCGGCGGGGCTGCAGACGTGTTCAGCCTGTCCCACCGCGACCGCTTGGCCAATGGGACCGAGCATGACATCGTTCAGTACACCAACTCGCTGAACCGAATGACGCCTCGCGGGGTGGGGCGATCCGAAAACCTCATTGGCTTTGTTAACCAAAAGCTTCCAGACCGTGCATCTATCGTCGGGGGACTGATCCATCAACGCAGTCAACAGGCGTTCCCGCCAGCGTTAGGGCTGCCAACTGTAAGCCAAACATCCAGTGGCAACGTTGCGACTTTCGTTTACGCTAAGCGTCCGAATGACAATACGCTCCTACAAGCGGCAGTGACGGGCCTGTACACCTCGGACAGCTATAAAAATCCTTTTGAGTCTGTGAAAACTATCCTGTCGAAAACGAACACCGTCGCGAGCGAGGTACGAATGGACTGGCGCACGGCATCTTCAAATCAGTTCGTGCCAACCTACACCCTCGGCTATTCTGGTGCGCCGCAAAGTATAGCGATTGATCGGGATTTGCTTTTTGACTGGGACCCAGGGGCACCAATCCACGATGCCCTCCGATACTCTCAGAACGTCAATAACGCCTATGCTGAGGTGCGCCAGCGCCTTTCGTCATCCGTAGACTACATTGCTTACTTCCAGTACCGATGGGTCGCGTCAACCGATGTTTCCTACGGTGGCGATACTCTCATGCCACGGTTCCAGGTGTCCTACCGCGGTAACACCAATACGGCAGTTAGGCTCCAGGCGGGGCGATTTGCAAACGAAACCACTCTTTCACCACTGACACCGCAGAATGCCCTCGCTGCCGTCGAGCCAGACGCTTTTACGTTTGGACTGGCTAGAGATTCGGACGTTACGGAACTCGATGTAGAGCACAATTTCGGATCCACTACGGTAAAGGCGTTTGGTTTCCACACGATAAGTCGCAAGCTGACATTCTCAGATGCCTTGCCACAAAAACCATATCGGCCAACGGTTGTAGCCGAACGCGTTTACCATGACGGAATAGGCCTTAGAGTACAACACCCAGTTACGAATAGTCTTTTTGCCAGCTTTTACGTTGTCGCATCGACTACATCCAACCATGCAAATCTGATTGCCGACGAAGTAATCCTATTTGATGATAATGTTTCACCTGGGCCTCTTCCATATACCGCCGGGCGGAAAGCTACGCTAGAACTCCAGTATCAGCGCGGATCGGGAGTGAGGGTCTCAGCGGCAATGAGATACGAGGATCATGTAATGACCCGGGAGTTTGTGCCGGATGTTTCTGGAACGCTTGTCGGGAATGTGGCAGACTACCCGGCCAGGACTTATCTCGACCTGAAGATTGCCAAAGACATACGGCGCGATATGCGCATTCATTGCTCTGTGCTAAATGTCTTTAACACGCCTTCGATTCAATTTACACAGCTCAAAACCGGTCAGCGCACAATACAGGTAGGCGCCGCCCTAAGCTTCTAGGGCGGCGATAGGTCGGGCAAACTACGAGTGCGGGCTCGGCACCCACGCGAAAACGGTGGCGGACTTATTCCACGGTGATACCAGCCCGTTCCATTGTGTCGTACTCGCGGTGAAGATGTAGAAACTCGTGGACGCGTTGTACGCCTCATGAAGTGCTCCCCAGCCAGCAGGCTGAGACGCCGACGCCGGAAGCACATATCCCGCTGTGCCTTCATCGCTCCACGCACCGCTGTTGATCATGTTTGTCTTCGTAGTCGAATCAGTCGTATAGAAGCGCGCGCTATTACTAACCTTCTTGAGACGATACAACGCAGTCAGCCCCGTGTAGTCCGCCGCATTTTCGAAGATCCCGCAGGTCGGCGAACAGGTTTCAGTCCATCCCCCCGCTAAGAGAGTCGTGCGTTCCGTGGTACTTGCGGTGTCGATGTAGTTGCCAACTTTGGTCAACTGGTAGAACGATACTTGAGCCATAGTGTTTTTCCCTGTCTCTATTGGGGCTATTGGCGCGCCGTGGCGAAACATGCTCCCCAGGCACTCGAACATAAGTCGCGCCCCGAAACGAACGAATGTTCGTTTATTACATTTTTATTATACAATATTATTGCGAGGATGTAACGACTAATCATCCAGTTGTGAAAATTTATTTCTGACAGGCTCCGTGGCTAGGAGAAAACAGCGCTGTCATTACTTCCCCTGGTTTTCGTACGCCACGTAACTGGCCCAGTAGTACGGGTGCCGTTTGCCTGTGCTCGTTTGCCCGTTTAGCATATCAAGCTGGGCGCTCCGCAACGCTTGAGACGTCAAACAGTTGGTGCTCAGTGTTCCATAGAAATCGCGCATGAAGCGCGATATTGTCGGGTCGTCTACTGGCCAAAGGGTCGCGAGAACCGAACGCGCCCCGTTCTTGCACGCTATTCCGGCGAGTCCGTCAACTTCGATGCCGTTTCCTTGCGCTGCCGTGCTGCAGGCAGAGAACGTCACGAGGTCAGCTTGTGAGAACACGCGTGGTATCCTTGAAAGGCTGCTCACGGAGAGCAAGTGATTGTTACCCAGCAGCAAATAGGAACGCGCGGAGTCGCCGGGGGTCAAATGGAAGTGACTGGCAATATGAACGTAGCGCTTTGCCAGTTGTAGTTCCGATCTGCTAGCGCCAACGGAGAACTGATTGTCGAGCAAGAGTGTAACCTTGGCTCGTGTTGCCCCAGCAACAGCCTTTAGTTCTGTCGGTACGGACGGTAAAGCTGCAAACGTGATGGTGTCGCCAGTGATTGGTTCCACTGCAACACTCGCACGCGAAACTCCAGCAGCAAAACACCCCGCGCCGTTGTGCGTTTTGCTGCGCTTTGACATGCTTCCTTCGTATGCAGATTCCCACGACTCGGCCACATAGTGCTGACCGTCGTACAGGGCCGCCACGGGTACGTACCTCAGGACACCATCAAGTGACCATTCGATTTTTGACACCTTGGCGCTTTTCAATCTCGCGTCGATGTTCGGTGGTAGAATCAGGTTGTACATGCCAGCGGCCGAATGGCGCGGGTCCGAGCTTGGGTCTTCCAACGATTGTCTGAAATCGAAGACCGCCTTGTTTAGCACACTGGGGCTGATGGCAGTCTTGCTTGCATAAGTCCCGTCTATGGTGCGCAAAATGGTGCGCACGCCCTCACCTGTAACAAGGACGCTGACTGCCGCGACATCGCGCCGCCGCCAGAGCCCATCCGTGGCACTTTGCGCAGATGCGATTGACTGTGTTCCGTGCCAGGGGCCATCAATTGCAGCTTGCCGTATGGCCACTTCCGATTTCGCTCTCGCAAGCTGGCCACTGAAGTGGCGCTCATCAGCGGTAAACGGAATGCCGGTGTATCCCACATTGCTACGCACAGGTGGTCGTTCCCCGCGAACAAGTACTTTGCCATCCCGGACTGGAGGGCGATCACCTCTGACGAGCACTTCACCGTCGCGCACTGGCGGGCGCTCCCCCCGTACCAAGACCCGCCCATCTCGGTCATACTGGTCGAACTCGTCGGATTTGAGCAGCTTCAGGACCTCCTGAGCCTCCGTTAAGCGTCCACGCGATATCAGCAGGTCCGCTAGGTCGCGGTAGACCTGAGTGTGGCCAAAGGCGAAAGAGTCTCGCTCCATCGCAGGACTTCCCGACAAATGCGCCTTCATGTACTGAACTGTATTCGCTGATTGCTTACCCCAGAAAATCGCCTCCGACGAACGCCCCTGCTTGGTCCTGATCCGCATGAGAGTTTGCTCGGCCCGAGCTAACAAGTACGGGTCAGGCGCGGATCTAAGCAAATACAACGCCCGCAATGCGGCCCCCTCAGCTTTGGGCAAGTCGTGAAGGCCAAGATACGCAGTCGCAGCGTCGGTGAGGCATATGGCTACGCCCGCGCGGTCTGCCAACTTGCCCGCCAAACCGATTGATTCGCCCAGTAACACAAGCGCTGATCTGAATTGTCCCGTCTCGACCTCAATTCGACCTAAATCGCTTAGAGCGGATTGAAGACCTCGCTGATTGCCGAGTGCTCGCCAACTCGCAATCGATTCCTTGAGGGAAGTTCGGGCCAAACTTGAGTGCCCCTGAAAGTGCTCAGCGTATGCGATGTTCGCTAGCAATGTTGCTTGCGCGCTAGAATCGTGGAAGCCGCCGTAAAGCGCCAGAGCGGACTTATATCGCTCTACCGCCAGTGAGTAGAGCCCGAGCGAATGGTACGTTGCGCCCGAATTGGCCGTGGCCGCGGCTTTCACTTGAGCGTGGCCCAATTGATCCGCCAGTCGCTCCGCTCTCCGGAATGACGTGGAAGCTAGCTCATAGTCCCCAGTGGCTCTGGCGGCGACACCTATATTGTTAGCGACTGTGTCCCCAAGTTGCCTTGTGCCGATGGCGTCTGCGTACGTGAGCGCCGCAAGAGCGGATTGGTACCGGCCTTGTCGCCAACGTGAAAGGCCAAGCTGATTGAGGAGCGCTGGGGTAACGTCGATCTGCTTTTCGCCAGCAGCCAAACGATAGGCTCGTACATAGTATTGTTCAGCTAGACCCTCCCGATTTACCAGCGAGTACGCGCGTCCAAGCCCAGCGTAGTCGTCAAGAACACCGGAATGGTACCAACGGCGATCCAATCGGAGTGATCTTTGGTATTCCTTGATTGCAGATGGCGCTTTTCCTGTGGCTAGATAATCGTCCCCACGGGACCGATAGCAGCTTGCCAGCGACATAGCAAGTTGTTGCTTGTCCAGGGTGTCTGTTGAATCCAAGAGCGCCCTGGTCAAGAGGTTTTCGCACTCAAAGTATTTCCGCTGACTTAAGAGGATGTCCGCTTTATTGAGCACACTCACAATCGTTCCAGTGACGCGCGGCGCAACAATCTTGCTCGGCTGAGCGAGTGCTGAGGCGAGGGACAATGTGGCGAACAGAGCCGTAGAGTACAATTGTAAGACTGATGTTTTCAGGATAGCCTCCAGGTTAGTCCGCGAGGATTACCTTAACGAGGGCGTCAATTCCAACAGATCGCCCCTGCTCCAACAATAATGTCGCCTGAGCTGTCCCGAGCGTGCCGATAAGGAAACTGAGCGTTTGATCAACTAGCTCGCTTGAGAAACCGGGCACTGGAATACCAAGATCTGACCGTGTGGCCATGGCGACACCCATCATCAGCGCAGCCTGATCCACTTGCCCAACGCGCACTTTGACGGCCGCTATATTCTCTATCGTCTCGACTAAACCAGGCACATCATGGCAACTGCTGCGGATCGACAAACTCCGCAGCAAGAAATCCAATGCAATGTGCGGACTTCCAAGCTCAATATGTGCCCGGCCTAGTCCATCCAGGCTCGCGCCAACTCCGTATTCGTCGCCTGAAACTTCATCCAAGGCGACGCATTGGGTGAACAAATCAATTGCGCGCGCGTGGCGCTTCTGCGCGAGCTCGAGAAAGCCCATGTTGAGCGTACATGCTGATACACCAATGTTGTCTTCGGCCGACACCGACATCTCAAGGCCCTTTTCGAGGAGAGACTCGGCTCGTGGGTAGTCCGACAGGTCTCCGGCAAGTAACCCCAGGTTATTAAGGCAATCCGCCATGCCCGTCTTGTTGCCGATTTGCTGCCAGGACTGGTAGCTTTCCTGAAACGCCATGCCGCAAAGGTCATAGTCGCGTTGGGACCTCGCCAGACCCCCCAGAGCGGAATATGATATAGCTCGAATAGAGTGCGCGAGATCGTCGCATGGAACCTCAAGAAGGCGCGTCAGCCAGTCGACCGGCTCCTTAAATGACCCGCAAAGAGTCCAGTAACGATAGAGCGCCGTACATATTCGGATTCCATATTCAGGATGGACGTCCGCGATCGATCTGGCCATCACTGCTCGGAAATTTGGGAGTTCAGACTCAATTTGGTCCCGAAGATCTTTTTGGTTTCCCCAAAGCGACTGCTCTATGTCTTCGGCTAACGTCACCGCCCATCGGGCGTGCATGACAAGACATGCCTTTTCCGCGCCTGCCGACGACAAGTCCGCCCCCGCAAATTCCCGAATCGTTTCGAGAAGGCCATACCGTGCACCACCCGGCAAGTCTACAAACCAAACAAGGGACTTGTCGACGAGGTTCGTTAATAGGTTGATCACCTCATCACGAGAAATCGTATCAAAGGCGCAAACATCTTCAACGGCTTCAAGAGCAAATCCGTCCCTGAAAACCGACAGTCTTTGCAGCAAAATCAGTTCTGGCTTTGATATGAGATCGAAACTCCATCGAACAGCTGCTTCGATGGTTCGGCACCGGTCACTGTCATTCTCCGAGCCGCGTAACAGCGAAAAATTGCGGCTGAGGCGCGACGCAATCTGCTGCACCGACATCGACCGGACTCTAGCCGCCGCCAATTCGATCGCAAGCGGTATGCCCTGCACGCGTCGGCAGATATCGGCGACATCAAGGACATTTCGCTCATCGAGTTCAAACGTTGGCCTCACGGCCTTTGCACGTTTGACGAACAATGATATCGCTTCCGATTTTGCTAAGAAATCGACAGCGCTTACACTGTTGCCGAGAGGCGGAATTGTGAGCGGCTCGAGCCTGACGTGCCGTTCGCTCTTGAGCCCAAACGGTTCGCGACTGGTAGAAATGACGTGCAGATTCGGGCATTCCGCAAGGAGAGACGTAACAACAGCCGCTGCTTGAATGACAACATGCTCGCAATTGTCGAGCACGAGAAGTATGCGTGCTGGACGCAAGCTCTGGCACAACGTATTGATCGTGGGAGCATGCGGATCTTCGACGATCCCGAGCGTTCGCGCAATAGTCTGGGCCACGAGGCTAGGTTCTGAAATATTGGCAAGTGGTATAAACCAGATGCCGTCGTAAGAATCCTGTGACCTACAAAAGTGTTCAGCTAGTCGCGTCTTACCGATTCCACCGGGGCCGAGAATGCTCACCAAGCGTGACGCCGCTAGATTCTCGCGTAAGAGATCGCATTCCAGTTGGCGCCCAACAAATTCGTTGAGCTCAAGCTCGATGTTTGTCGACGCCGCGCGGATGGAGCGCAGAGGTGGGAAATTGGAGTCTAGCCCTTCGTCAACAAGTTGGAATACCACCTGTGGTGTCGGGATGCCCTTGAGCGAATGGACTCCTAGGCGCGAGTAAGTGTGAACGCTGGACGCATCTTCGCGGGCGAGTTCAACTGTCCGTTGGCATGCAAGAATTTGGCCGCCATGGCCCATGTCCAGCAGGCGGGCCGCGATGTGTGGGGCCAATCCAAAATGAGCGCCGCCGCTCAGCAACACTGTACCCGTAGATAGGACGACTCGGGCTTTTAACTCTGAGCCGAAATGAGCAGCAAGGTTCGCCTGTATTTCGACAGCAGCCTTTGCCGCTTGGTGCGGCAAGGCAAACGTTGAGCAAAGCCCATCACCCGTGTTGCGAAAGACAGTTCCACCGTTTTCGTCAATGCAAAGTGATGTTACGTGAAGCAGACGCGATAACAATTCAGCCGCATCATCGGGCCTCTGCGACCAAAGCAATGTGCTGCCTTCGACATCCGTGTAAAGAAACGTCAGCTCTGTATGCTGGGCGATATCTCCATATTCACGTTGTTGTTTTCCGAGCATTGGTTTGTTTGCTGCCCAACCGCCTGCGATAGTAGCGGCGCTGCCCCAACGGGAAATCGCGGCTTATAGCCCCGCATCGATGAGGGCCAAAAGGTTAATGATGGACCTCGTGGTATGCACGAAAGCAACTTCGCAACTGGAGCGTCTGCTGTCGCTATCGGCATCGCAAGAGCATATTCACATTCTCTAAAACGCATTGATTTCCTCCTCGCTTCGCGAACTGATTTGTTGGTTCGCCAGCGGGTTATCGTGCTACGAGGGTCTTATCAAGCGTTCCGTTTGAATGCTCTTTGGCTGATTTGACTATTGACGCACATACAGATTTGGCGTCCAGATAGACATCTCTGCTCGGAACGTTGATCACCTTGTAGCCACGGGCTCGTAACACTTCCATGCGGGCTAAATCATTAGGGCTCTGACGTGAGACGGGAGGCAGGTCAAGCTCGACAGCAGTTTTCAGCTGCCGACTGCAAATACCAATAATGTGGTCGCCCATGATAATGTCGCGGCTAAACCGAACACCTGACTTTGGGTCAGCGGTAAGTGCGTCCCACAGCAGTATTTCGACTGGCGGCAGGCATATTGTATGGTCGGGACCAATGGCTGAACCTATTCGTTGTGATTTCACGGGTAACCTCCAAGTTTGACCGGATCGGGAGGGTTAACCCGGCCTGACTCAAGTATAGGTAACCCGGAGCATATGTACAATGAGATTTCTCAAAAAACGAGAAACTTGCAGTGCATAATGTAAATCATGGATCATAACGCACTACGACGCATACCGGCACTTAAGGATTCAAGTTCAGCGGAGCTGTCCTTGCTTGCGGCGTATGCCAAAACCAAGAAATATGGTCCTGGCGAATCACTCGTGTCGATGGCCGACGAAACGAGTAGGTTGCAGATAATTACTGCTGGCTACGTAAAAGTCCACAGGACATCAGTGAAAGGCGACGAGATCATCGTTGCTATTAGGACGGTTGGCGATTTTCTCGGAGAGCTAAGCGTCCTAGATGGACAGCCCCCGATTGCTGACGTCACCGCATTGGACAGTGTAAATGTGATCGAGTTAAGCAGCGAATCTGTTCGCGCCCTTCTGTCGCAGAACCCCAAAATCATCGTGTCGATTCTCGTGTCTCGTCTGCGCGAGGCAACGATCACCGTTTCAGAAATGGCAACGCGAACCTTGGAACAGCGAGCCGCCGCCCTGCTATGTTCGTTGGCCCGCAGGCATGGGGCTGAGGTGCGAAACGGGATAGAACTGCCGCCAATCTTTACCAGCGTCGTAATTGCATCCCTTGTTGGCAACTCCAAGGAGGAGGTCTCTCGAACGCTTTCAAAATTTAGGAAGCGCGGATACATTCAGAGGGGTGCGCGAGCTAAGCAAATAGTCATTGAAGACTTTAGCGCCCTCGACGATCTCGGTAGCAACTAACCCCCGCAATCGGCCCGCTCCTCCGCGTTTGCCCTTCGACACTCCATGCAAGACGCTCCTCCGCTGGTGCCTCCGAGGGCTCATCCAATTCTGTAGTCAACCATGTTAAGGGTATCAACGGATACAATAACGTGAAAGCAACCGTCGAGCTTTAGAACCTGCGCCAGCGAGTACCTGTAGGCAGTAACCCTCATGCGCAAATTCAGTACCATACATTCTCAAACAAATCGCTTGACAGGTACGCTTGTTCATGATATGATACGGGTGTATATACAGTTTGATACGGTAAACAATGGCCATTGTAGAACAAACAAAACCAAAGCGGGTGTCGCGTAAATCATCCCTTAAGCAGGTCGAAGCAAACCTGCGGGAGAGAGTCGCGTGTGGCGTTTGGGTTGCAGGCTCCATTGTCCCAAGCCGCCGTGAGCTTGCCGCAGAGTTCGATGTTGACCTCAACACCATACAGCGGGCTCTCGCGCCGCTACTCTCCGATGGCACACTGCGTGCTGAAGAGGGGCGGGGCACATTTGTGGCCGACGGCGTCCGGCTTTCGGCAGGATCAATGCGATCAAATGGCTCGTCGACGCTTCCACTAACAATTGGAGTGACCGCATTTCTTGACGAGGATAGCACGGCGGCTGGGCTCGAGCCGCCCGCAACACTCACCGTGTTGAAGGCGCTCGAAAAGTATGCTGCGGCATCTGGATCCCGCACTGAATTCGTCAACCGGTGGCGTGGGACCGATCCAGAACTGAGTCCAGCCGACGGTGCCCGCCAACTGCTGGCAAACGGCGCTGACTGCGTGGTGGTGGTGGATGTATACGCTCACCCGTACGTGCTTGCGGAACTTCGGTCTATGGTCAACGTTGCCAGCCTGCCAATCGTGTACCTTTCCAGTGTCGATCACCACGTTCCGTGCGCCCACGTTTGCTATGACAACCGAGACGCCGGATTTAAGGCTGCTCAGGCGCTGCTTGCCGAAGGTTATCGCGAGATCACATACCTCTCGCCGTACATGGGCAAATGGACGACAAGCCGCGCCGAAGGGGTGCACGTGGCGTGCGACACCGCAGGCAGGGACTGCAGCTATCATCTCTTCCCCGTAGACCGCCACGAAATCGTAGACTCGCCAGCAGGGCGAGCAAGAGCTGTTGAGTGTGTCGCCGAACTGATCGGGGCGGGACTCCTTCGGGGCGGCATAGTCGCTGCACACGATTATCTGTCAGCAATCCTGCTCGACGGCGCTCGGAGGCATGGGCTTGTTGCGGGACGTGATTTCGGTTTAGTTGGTTTCGACGACGAACCAGTAGCATACACCAGCGGACTGACGACTGTGCGTCCGCCGCTTGAGGATATGGCCGCCGAAGCTGTCAAACTCTCGACACGCTGTCTCGAAGATGGAACATGGAAGAGGGTATCGATTTTGCGCGGCGATGTAGTGCTCAGAAACTCGCATCGGGGAAACTAGCGCCACGCCAACAAAGTTCCGTGCCCCAGGCGGCACGATATATTGTGGAGGACAAATACAATGAAACTGAAAATTCAAGGGTTTACTTTAATTGAGCTTCTCGTAGTTATAGCGATCATAGCAATTCTCGCAGCGATACTCTTCCCCGTCTTCGCCACTGCTAGGGAAAAGGCCCGGCAGACCAGTTGCGCCAGCAATTTGAAGCAGCTCGGGCTTGCGTTCCACCAATATGGCCAGGACTACGACGAGATGACACCATGCGGCACCCAGGGCGCCAAGCCAGCCGCCGACGGCCGTGGGCTAGGCTGGGCGCAACAGGTCTATCCGTACGTTAAAAGCGTCGGGCTATTCAACTGTCCCGATGATGTGCACAATGCGTCATCAGGCTTTACGCAGTACGTGCTCTCATACGCGCCCAACTACAACTTTATCCGCGATATCAAAGGCGGCTGGCCCGACTATGTCACAAAAGGCATGGCAAAACTGACCGCCCCGAGCGTCACCGTCATGCTTTGCGAAGTTCAGGGCGGCTTCACAATCCCTGGTGCCTCCATGGGGAACGATATCACGTCGCCCATGGCCGACGGTGCAAATACTCCGAGCTGGGGGCTTGGTGTCTACCGCACTGGCCAAATCGGCGGTCGAGCCTTTGTCGACGGCAGCATTTCGGCCGCCATCCATAACACGGGGCAGGGGAGCAACTACCTGGCCGCTGACGGTCACGTGAAGTACCTCTCTGGCGACAAAGTCAGTGGTGGCATTTCGCCGGCCGACTCCAAAACCGCACAAGGGACATCGTGGACTTGGGGCGGCAACGTCAACAGCGCAGCAGGAACCGAAAACCTCGTCAATGGCTCTACTAGCTTCACATTGACCTTCAGCACGCTGTAAGAAAGACCCGCACTATGACAGTCCATGAATTGATCGCGCTAAGTCATCGCACGATCCAAGTTGCAGCAGTATCGCTGGCGATTAGCGTCACTATGGGATGTTCCTCGGCTGACCCATTGTCGCTCACAGGCGCTGGCATAGGGTTGAGGGCCATCGATAACAGTCAAGTTGAGGTGAGCGATGCCGCCGGAAAGCCGCGCCTCATCCTCGGCGGCTACCGTCTGGCATGGGAGCCACCCGCGACCGACGGTGGAACGGCTTCGATTGTGGCGTTGCCCGATGGTGCCAAGGCGATTCAAATCGCCTATAAGGTCAAAGGCGACGAAACCGGGAAGACACGAATCCAGGGCCAGTTTTCGAGCGGCGTCGGCCGAGTCCATATCCGATACGACGTGTGGGGGGCGGACAATATCAAAACAACCGGCGCTATGATCGGCTGCGTTGGGATTCCGGCGACGACCAATATCGTGTCCCCGAAAGTCGGTCGATGGGTGCGCGCCGAAAATGGCGGTGCGCCGTTTCAAGTGAGCGACGGAAACCTTTTCGGCTTCGCGTGGCCCGATGTGACTGCGTATATACAGCTCCACGGTAACACAGACTGGCGCGACGGCTGGAGCGTTCATTTTCCTGCCGTAAAGGCCGATGCTGGGCACTTTGTAGCCGAAGGTGATATCGTCCTCACCACCGGCCGCGCAAATGCGGCGGCTGCCATCCTGGCGGGGCGCGCGCTGTCGCTTGATACGTGGACCGACATGCCATTCAACGTTTGGGATGGCACCACGAAAACCCTACCGCTGCACTACGAAGCCAGCAACCTGGCGAACGCGTCACGTAACCTCGCAGTATCCTGGACCGCGCGTGACTTCGACGGCCGCGTCGTCAGCACCGGTAACGTCGCCAGGACGATAGCGGCTGGTGAGCCCTGGCGCGGCACAATCGACGTTCCAGCCCCGACAAGGGGAATCGTTTTCGTGGAGCTTCAAGCAAAAGCGGGCGATGTGACGGAGTTCACCCGCACCAGCCTGGCCGTGATGCCGCGATACGCGTATAGGAGCGGCGATGAGAGCTTATTTGGCATGGCTAACTATTTTCCGCTACCCACTGAAGCGGATTCGCAGGCGATGTTACAACGAATTGGCGTGCGCTGGCTGCGCTTCCAGAAACTCGACAAGGCGCGTGCGACGCAGCTCGGAATGTCTCAAAACGGTCACGTCAGCGTCGGCCCAGACGACGCGAAGTACAAGGACAATCCCGCGACAATGCGCGCGTGGCTCGACGAGCAGCTTAAGGCGGCGGACAAAGACGACGTTCGCTACATCGAGCTTTGTAACGAATGGAACATGGGAGACCTCAACAAGGGCTCAAAAGCGAAGCAATACGTCGATCAGGTGCTAAAACCCGCTGCCGAAATACGAAAAGCAACCGGTGCGCGGGTCAAAATCATGTCACAAGGGCTCGCGGGCGGCGACCCCGCGTTCATCGACAAGATGTACGATGCGGGAGGCTGGGGGAGCTTCGATGCGTTCGCACTGCATCCGGGGCGCGGCAACTTCACCGCTGACTACGACGGCACCCCCGTGGACGGTGCGCCTGGTGGTAATTACTGGAACTACCTCGGCACCATACGGAGCGTGAAGCAGCGTATCGCAAAATATGGCGATAAGCCTCTATTCCTTACCGAGGCGTACTGCCCGACCCATGCCAACACACGGTGGAGCGACACGCCTCGACACGCGGCCGAAAACCTGCTGCTGTCGTATGCTCTCGCAGCCTCAGAAGGAGTGCGCGTCGTGGACTGGTACCAATTCAACAATAGCGTTTGGTACAACATCGGAGGCTTCAACCCTAAGGACTCCGAATACGATTATGGTATCGTTAATCAGGATCTGAGTCCCAAGCCATCGTTGCTTGCGTACCAAACCATCGCTGAGGCGATGGATCAGGCGAAGTTCGTACGTTGGATCACATTCGACGGCACCGCGAACAAGGGACTGCTGTTCGACACCCCACGCGGTCCCATGGCCGTACTTTGGAATCGCGCCGACGGTTACGTCCTCAATCGCCAGACCGAAGCGGCAAAAGACACGTACGCAACTCCAGAGCCGTGGACGGACGAGTGGAAGACAAAGACACCACTCACTGTGAAAGCGCTAGCCAGCAACGTAACTGAGATCGACTGCATTGGCAGGCGTACAACTATCCCGGCCAAGAACGGCCGCGTGACGCTCACCCTCGACGGTGCCCCGCGCATCTATTACGGGCTGCCGAGCACGCTCGGGAAGTAGCAAGTCGGCATCGCATCGCTCCCAACTAAACAACGCCCCGAACCAGAATAGGTTTGGGGCGTTGATATTTGCCTATGCCACACCGCGCCTTCTGAGGCGCGATAGGGGGCCAGGCTCAGCCTGGCAGCCTGGTTAGGCGTGGCCCTTGGCTTTCATGTACTTGTACGAGATCTCGATAGACTCCATCGGGTCGCGCTTGCAGCGGTCCTGTTCGACGATCAACGCAGTCGCGCCAGCGGCTGGGGCTGCGGCGATAATCTCCTCCACGGGGAGCAGACCGGTGCCGACTTCGGCAAAAGTGCGGTCTTCCTTGTCCATGTCCTTGATATGGAGCAGGGAGAAGCGACCGGGATACTTCGCCATAAACTCAACCGGGTCAACACCCGCGAACAGCGCCCAGTACGTGTCGAGTTCGAACTTCACCCACTCGGGATCGGTCTCTTCAATGAGAATCTCAATTCCACGCTTGCCGTCAAAGGATTCATTGAACTCGAAGTCGTGGTTGTGGTAACCGATCTTGATCCCATGAACCTTGGCAAGCTTTGCAAGCTCGTTGAGGTCTTTGGCGACCTGCTTGTAAGCAGCCGCGTCGACGCGCTTTTCGGCGACGAGGTAGGGGATGACGATAAACGGGCAGCCGATAGCCTTGTAGTCGGCGAAGGTCTGCTCGGCTTTGCCATTCTCGAAGCCGTCGAAGCCAACGTGGGCGGCGACAACCGTGAGGTTCAGCTCATCAAGTACAGGCTTAATCTGCGCGGGAGTGAACCCGTTGAAGCCAGCAAATTCGACGGCCTTGTAGCCAATGGCGGCTACTTTGCGCAGAGCGGCGGGAAAATCGGCACTGGAAGCGTCGCGAATTGTGTACAGCTGTACCGCTACAGGAATCTTGGACATCATTATCTCCTTGCAATATCTAGGTTGCAAAATAACCAGCCAATCGCTGGGTTTTTATCACGCCGACAACGGTTTAAGCGGTTAAAGGATGGATTGGAACTTCCATCGCCACACACCGTCCACCGGACTCTTGGTACTCCGCAAAGGGGCCGGACAAAACACACTCAGCGTGCCTAATTAGGCAACCACCAAGGCATTTCCTTCGTTCACTTTGTACTATTTTTCACAAATTAGTAACAAGATGAAAGCGCCAGCAAATGGCGCTTTAGCTAACGCATTAGATACTTACTCTTTGTGCACGGTTTGGTCGAGGACATACTCGGCCATGTAGATCGGAGCATGCACTCGAAGCGCCAGCGCAACCGCATCGCTGGGGCGAGCGTCGATTTCAATGTACTGGCTATCGGCGGTCACTATCGTGATTTTGGCGTAGAACGTTTCCCGCCACAGGTCATCGATAATAATTCGATCAACGGTACCGCCAAGGCGCTCGAGCATGATCTTCATCAGATCATGGGTGAGGGGACGGTCCGCTGATTGCTCTTCGATTGCGTAGGAGATAGCGAACGCCTCAAACTGGCCCACCCAGATTGGGACGCGCCGTCCGCGGTTGTCGCGAAGGAGGACGAAGTGGTTCGGCGCAAGGCCCGGTTCCTGGTGCATGTAGACACCCATCACCTTCACTTCTTTTTCGTTCAGCGTGCGCGGTGTACGGTTCTCGTTCTCCGACGTGAACTCCCCCGATTCGGCCTCTGGTTCAGGCGCAGGCGCGCTCTCTTCCGCGTTGCCGCTGTCGCGATTGCCAATATCGTGAGGTTGCCAATCTTCGCCAAAAAGATCCTTGAAGTCGCTACTCACACACTACCTCTTGCCGATTCACCAGCTTATGGCTGGACACTCTTTTCGCCTAACAAATCGTACGGCTTAACCGCGACTGAGTATGGCAGGACCAGCCCGCCTAACCGTGCAGAAGCAGCGCAATGAAGGGCGCTGTCGCGTTGCCGCGAGAGCCGTCAACCACTATCAATATACCACAACTGCTGAACTCGCGCAAAGGCTCCGCGAGTTCAAAACCACCGATAACAGGAACAGCGTGGCCGCTATCGCCCGCCACCACTAGCCAGTCTTGCTCGCCATCATCAGGAACTCTTTGTTCGTCTTGGTCTTCCCAAGTCGCTCGATCAGGAAGTCGGTCGCTTCCGCTGCCTGCAAGCCTGCCAGCGCACGGTGAAGCAGCCAGACCGCCTTGAGGCTGTCCTGATCGTACAGTAGCTCATCCTTGCGCGTGCCCGACGACTTGATATCGATGGCCGGGTAAATTCTGCGCTCGGCAAGGCCTCGGTCCAGCTTGAGTTCCATGTTGCCGGTGCCCTTGAACTCTTCAAAGATGATATCGTCCATGCGGCTGCCGGTTTCGACAAGGGCAGACGCCACGATTGTCAGGCTTCCACCGTTCTCGATATTTCGCGCGGCGCCAAAGAAACGTTTTGGCCGATAAATGGCCGCCGGGTCGAGACCGCCCTGCAGTGTTCGTCCGCTGGGCGTGACCGTAAGGTTCGATGCGCGTGAAAGTCGCGTCAAGCTGTCGAGAAGTATCACCACATCCTTACCGGTTTC
Organism: Capsulimonadaceae bacterium; assembly: GCA_036504535.1. Lineage (GTDB taxonomy): Bacteria > Armatimonadota > Armatimonadia > Armatimonadales > Capsulimonadaceae > JARLGU01. The sequence continues at coordinate 47,573 of DASXUY010000064.1, read as the reverse complement.
AACAAGGCGCTTTGCCTTCTCGAGCACCATATCAGCCACTCGCATGTGGTTCTCGGGCTGCTCGTCAAATGTCGACGACACCACTTCGCCCACTGGCTTGCCAGCATCGGCGCGGCCCTCATAGGCTCGTGTTACAAACCGCCGGATGTCCGTCACTTCTTCGGGACGCTCGTCGATCAGCACCGCGATCAAGTACACGTCGGGATGGTTGACGGCGATAGACAGAGAGATGGTCTTCAAAATCGTCGTCTTACCGGCTTTGGGCGGCGCAACGATTATGGCACGCTGTCCTTTTCCGATAGGGGCGATCAGGTCGATAAAGCGCGCCGTGAGGCCCTGCGGGTCGGGATTCTCGCGCGGGTTGGAGATCATCGACGGCACATCTTTAGGGTCGACTTCTAGCACCAGCCGCTCATCCGGGTAGATCGGAACGAGTTCGTCGAAGTTCGCGCGGTGGCGGGCAACTTCGGGGTCCACGCCGTTCACCTTATCGACGCGAAGCAGGCCATAGTACTTTTCCGAGTCCTTGGGTGGACGAACCTGCCCGAACACCGTATCGCCGGTTCGAAGGTTAAACCGCTTGATTTGAGCCTGAGCGACGTAGATATCCTGACCGTTCTGGTCAAAGTTTCCGTGGCGAAGGAAGCCCCAGCCTTCCGACAAGATCTCCAGGACGCCTTGCGCAAACTGTGGCGCGTTCTGACCACCCTGGTTGCCGTTCTGGTACTGGCCGTCGGCGTCAGCCTGAGGCGCACCATCGCGCGGCTCAGCCTCGGCCTTCTCGCCGCGGTCAGCACGGTCACCTCGATCTCCGCGGTCTGACCGGTCGCCGCGCTCTCCACGATCAGCGCGATCTCCACGGTCTCCTCGCGGACCTCGATCAGCGCGGTCACCACGCTCGCCGCGATCGCGGTCAAAGCGCTCACCTCGCCCTCGTCCTCGCGGTTCGCGGGGCTGGGGGGCAGCGGCGGGGGCGGCTGTCGGCGGCGGAGCGGCCTGTGCTGCTGGCGCTGTAGTTGTTGTCTCGTTTTCTTCTTGTGCCATCGGAATATCAATCACCTATAGAATGCCATCGCGAGACCTATTCTCACGAGGTTTTGGGGAGCGGTTCGGAAAGTGCGAGTTTGGTTATCCGCTTTCAGGTGACCTGTTACGCTAAGTGCGAATTTTCAGCGAAATGGTCGCCAGCGTGCATTCGACAACGGCGTAATGAGGGTTTTACCCATCAAATAGCCGTTTGTACACATGGCCCTGTCGAAGCGGATGAACGAAAAATCTGTGTGGGGGAGCGTCAGCCGCGCCCCTAGCCGTGAAGGCGAAGGAGGAATGAGAGTTGTTGCCTCAGGTGTCACCGTGCGCCGCCAACTTGCCCAGAGTGCAGCGCGCCGATGATCGCCGGGTTACCCCCCGCCATAAATCTCGGGCTTTAGCAGGCCAATATAAGGAAGCCCGCGATATTTGCCTTGGTAATCCAGTCCGTAACCAACGACGAACTGATCTTCTACAGTAAAGCCCCGGTAGTCAACAGGAACGTCCACGCGCCGACGTGCTGGCTTGTCCAGAAGCGTACACACCTTTACGCTGGCCGCGCGTCGCGACCGTAGGTTCTCCAGGAGATACGAGAGCCTCAAAGTGAGGCCAGTGTCAACAATGTCTTCAACCACAAGCACGTGCATGCTTTCGACGCTTTCGTCGAGGTCCTTTAGAATTCGAACCACGCCCGATGATTTAGTATCGGCGCCGTAGGACGAAACAGCCACAAAATCAAATGAGAGCGGAATGCTGATTTGACGAATGAGGTCTGAGAGAAAAACAACGCATCCCTTGAGGATCCCAATAAGCATCAGGTCCTTACCCGCATAGTCACGGGAAATCTCCTCTGCCAACTCAGCTACCCTGGCGGCGATCTGCTCTTCGCTCAGGATAACACGTTCGATGTCTTCGTCTAATTTTGAAACTACAGGCATGGGTAGCCGATTCTCCGACACTCGGGGCGAGCTTAACTCTGCCTCTTATGCATCAACAATTTGCGGAACAATAAAGTTTCCGTCGCGCTTTTCGGGCGCATTCTTAGTCGCCGCATCGCGGGGAAGCGACGGGCGAGCAACATCTTCTCGAAACACATTGCGCATTGGGATGGAATGCGACGTAGGCTCAACGTTCGTGGTGTCCAGTTCCTGCAGGCGAGCAAACTGTTCGAGGATATCGTTCAGTTGACCTTTAAGTCGCTCCTGCTCGTCATTGGAAAGCTCTAGGCGCGCTAGGGACGCCACCTGTGCCACGTCGGCGCCAGTCAGTTGGTTGGCCATTCAGAATTCTCGTTCGTTCATTTTTGGTTCAAGGCAACGCCTGGTAGCGATGCGATCAGCTTTGACAGGCTGACGTTAGCGCCAAACCTCTACGCAGTGAGCTATCGCTCGGTACTGCTGCGCTGCTTGACCTTTTTCGCGGGCGGGTGTGGGGGTTCGATGCCCTTCAAATCATTGACGTTTTCAAGCTGGAAGTGGAAATCGATCACTTCATTGATATCGATTGGTCCAAGGTTATCGAACCGCTCTTTATCGTCTGTCGCGATCTCCTCTGCAGCGTTGCGTAAAATGCCGCCGTCCCACTCTTCTTGCTTGACGAACTGTTCGCCTAGCTTCTTGCAGCGTGAGCAGCGATACTTGACGTAAACGTAACTCGGGCCGAAAAGCCGAAGGTAGAACCCGGTCTGCATCACATCACGGGCGATTACTCGCTGTCCGCAATGACACTGTATTGAAGTTCTAATGCCACTCATATCGCTGTACCTCCTGCCCCAACAAAGGAGGCTCTGGGGTGCCGCATCCTTCTGGTACTGCCGTGCCCGCTTGAATCACCTAGCCGAAATATTGATGACGCATAAAGGGTGTGTGGATGGGGAAGCATGTAAGCGAAGCGGTGCATCGCAAGTCTCATCACGCCCTATTATAGCATATCATATTATGATTATGGCGGATGACGCTCAAGCAAGAGACCTTTTTTGCTGTTCAAGAGGTCTCGTCTGCGCCGCTGCCTTCATAGTTCGCCGACTCACCCTGCCGCATTAATAATAACGCATCCACCAGGACATTCGTTCCCATACGTCAACTAACTGCTGTAAGTAGCCTTTCCGTGCACTACACGGGTTCGAATTACCTATGCAACAAACCTCTGCCATTCGGCGAGTGAAAACGGTGACGGTGCCGTCAGGCCAGTCAACGTTGCATTATATTCGCTTCGCAGATCAACTGGCATGGTACGAACTACATCCGGCCATCCCGAGTCTACAACAATCAAGCGCGCCTTAGCGAAACAGCCGTGCCTGTTGCATCGGCCCGCTCGCCGAACAAGACCTTCCGGCGGACACAAACCTGTCACCACGACATCGCTGCTTAAATCCGCCGTTTCAAATGCCGCCGCGTCCGCAATCAATATATACCCATCCGAGGACCGTTCAGATGCTTTCAGACCTTCATAGATCTTCAGGCGTTCAGAGGCTGGAAGTGACGACGTGTAAACTGCGGGCTCGACACCAAGATGCTTTCGAATAATCGCCTGGAGCGCCGGAATGCCCTCGTCGTTCTCAGCCACAAAGACCGGTCGATCAGCTACTCGAACGACGTCGATTACCCTAATGTCTTCCCAGCCGCCTTGAGTGTTCCCACAGTATTCGATTGTGCAATGCGGGTCGTTGTTGGCCTCAGGAAGACTCAGTACCTCTAAGAACGCAAGTTGAGCCTGGATAGTTGGGTTCCACGACGTTGTCCCGATGACAACATCCAAATCTTCAGCAAATAGAAACTCGACTAGACGCAAAAATGACGTGAACTCATCCGGCTGGTAGCTATGAGCATCATCAAAATAAAACAAATCGCGGCGCTCAGGGGCGAGGGGATCGTCAATTCCCGTATCGACCGATGCCGGTAGGCCGTGCACGCCGCCTGCACCGAAAAAGAGGGAGCGGAACTCCGAAAAGCATGTCACTACAAGGTCGACACCGCCATCAAGCGGATGCTCGCAAACGCCGTCGACGACTGAACCGTCCGGCATATACCGCACACACGTCGCAGGCGCGCCATTCTCACCGAAATACACCGTGCGGCTGATCCCGTCCGTCGCGCACAAGGATTTGATATACGGTATGAGGCGAAACGCGTAATCGTCCAAAGTGCCATTATCAGGCCCAATGACGAAGAGCCGTTGCATCGACGTTGCTGCGGGCCACGCCGTAATTGATGGGACCAGGACAGCCTCCAGCCTACCCGCTCCTGGAGCTGTAGGGATCACTAGGCCCGTGTCCTGACTGAGTAAACGCGGGAATAACGCTCTTTGTAGCGTATTCGGTCTGTGAATGCTGCCGCCAGTAGCGCTTACAAACGCTTGATTGAGGGCAAAGTCTTCGCGCTCTTCCTGTTGATGCGGCTGTTGAGTCCAAGTCGTCATTTCTTACAATATTCTCCGGAGACGCCTTGTTTACTATTGTATGGCGCTCCTGAGTCAATTCTAACACACGTTCATCGATTCTTGTCGAATGACTGCTGCTACTTTGTCAATTTCACGCACATAAGAAGCGTAGTGCGCAGCCCCAAATAAGACTCGGATCCTTTTCGCAGCGCGACTACTTGGGCACTCTGCCACAAACGACGGAATGCCTCACGACCAGGTGGGTCGTGAGGCATTCCTAGATGCGGTAAGGACTTATACTCGTTAGTTGAGAGTTATCGCGTGCGACACGGGGTACGTTGGACAAGTCGGGTCCGTGTTGATCGTTCCAAGTGTGTAAACTGCACCCGATCCAGGGCAGACCGGACCTCCAGCACCATTGGACTGCTTAATGTACGGAGAGATGTTTGCCCACGTGACCGAAACACTATTGTCACCTATCTTGTTGAACATTGCCCACTGCTCTTTTGCTGCCTGGATGCCACGCAGGTTGCGTATGCAAGCCTTGGCGCGACTCTTGTCACGTGCTGTAACGAGACTTGGAAGGGCGATATTCATCAGCGTGGCAATGATGAGGACAACAATCATGATCTCTACAAGTGTGAATCCTGATTGGCATGCCCGACGGCGATTTACTCTTTGGTTTATCTGACACAGCAATTTATGTACCCTCAATTGCCGCGCAATCGGCGGCGGAAAAGATAATCATCGTTTGCCGCAATGCCCATGCGTGATGGGTATCAACGAGCGCTCCACAAAGCGGACGCTCATGGCATTATAAGTGACATGAGTATTGTCGGACCAACCGGCCGAAAACTAAAGCCCCACAGTAAATATAACAGGTTTACGGGACCGGCAGGCACACTCGGAGAGCGTCACAGCAGTAAACGTCGCTCCCCAAAGCAAAGCGACCACGCACTATGGGCGGGGGTCGCTTTCGAGCAAAGTAGACGGGGCAGGGGCGGCTCGATAACCTGCTGGCCCCAGAACGTTATCGCACCGCTGCCCAAGGCTTGGAGGTCGGTTACATCCAGCGCCTCGCAGAATCTGCAATTGTGATTCCGAATGATCCTGCCCATATCTTGAGCACGTCTTTCTCATACGGCTCCAAGGCTCGGTTGAGATTTCCGCGGGCCTGAACCACAGCTCGTCCTTGCACTTCGATTGTAATCCGCGTTAGTTCGCTTAAGCGGTGGTAAACGAAAGTGCCATCCGGTTCGCAATGCGAAACAGCCTTTGGGTATCGTCGCAGCGAAAAAATTGCCGTACGTCCCGACAAGCAGTAGTTGACGTAGCTATACACGCAGTGCCTTTGCTTACGTCCCTCATTGAGAAGCTCCTTATTGTTGAGGAGCTGAACGACATCCCAAATGAACGCTTTCTCTTCGTGCATCCAATCGGGGATTGCCATTCCAGCCCATTCAATGTGCGAGCCGAGCTTTGCTTTCTGCACCTCCACATGCCACTCATTGGAGAGCTTAATCATCGACGTAATCGTCCGCCCAGCGCACCGGACCGCTGGGGAATTCCTCAACTGCCAGTCGATAAAGTCAGTGATCTCTTCAAACGCCGCTCTACTCATGTCAGGGTGGTATCGGGCGTAGAAGTGTATGACCTCCATCAGTCGCCCATCCGCGTCGTCGATCCAGTGGGAAGTAAAAATGCGTCCGACCAACTTGTCGACTAGCCTAAGCGGAATACCAGCCACGACCATCTTCGCCCACCATAGATTCTCGTGAATAAGATTCGACGGTGGACCGCTAAGAAACGTATGTGCTTCCATACTGGTCATCAAGCCTTTCACCTTTTTGGTGAAACTGCCGCCCTGAGCCAGCGTGACAAACCAGTCACGATATAAGTCGTGCATGAAGTCGAATCGATCTTCGCGGAATCCTTCCAAACGCCTCTGATGCCACGCATTGCTCTTCTCCTTCCCTTCGCGAAGGTGAAGGCAGGCTTGGAACATGAAGTAAGGTACCGGGTACTTTACAAACATGTGATTGATGAGGCCAAACACTTGACGCGACAAATTGTACGAGCGGGACTTGAAAGATTCGGGCTCACGAAGTACTTTGTCCCGGATGTCCCAAACGCTGAGATAAGCCTCTAGCTCGCTAGTCGTCTTTTTCTTTTGTCGCTTCTGTAATTTGAGCTCGTCATGCTTCTTAGCAGGAGCATAGAGAGCGCTTAACGCCATCTCCTCCTTTTCAGCCGCACGCAATTTGCGCTCTTGTATAATAGTGAGTTGCCGTGCCATAGCCCCATATCGCACGATAATGCGCGAAGACTAAACGAGGTTTCCGGGTGGCACCCAAAGCGCTTCTTAATGCGGATCCATCGTGAAAAGCAACGCACCGTGTCGAACAAAAAAAGCGACCCTTGCACAATCTGTGCAAGGGCCGCTGCCGACTCTACGATGATTATCGCCAGAACTTAAGGTCGAGGGCGATTTCCTGGATCTTGTTGGCGCCGGACGAACGCGTGATTATCACGGTCGTCTGGCCGCCAGGGGCAATCGTGGCCAGACCAGCTGCGGCATCGTCGGCGGAGGCAACTAGCGTCTTGCCGATGCGGGTGATGATGTCGCCGGTCATGAGGCCCGCGCGCTCCGCGGGGCTGTTGGAGAGCACCGCAGTGACAAATGCGCCAGTAGCCGTCGTATCCAGCCCTGCATGCTCCCGGTCGGATGCCGTAAGCGTGCGCACCGAAATGCCGATCTTCTTCGGGGGCACCACGGCAGGAGTGTCCACCTTCCCAGACGATGGCGGGGCGGGCGGCGTTCCGATGGTGACGCTGACGTTAACCGGATTGCCGTCGCGGATGAGCTTGATCGGGACAGTCTTTCCGGGCTGCGTCTCAGCTATCGCAAAGCGTAGCGATAGCTCGTCCACAACTACCTTGTCATCGAACGATTGAATAATATCCGCAGCGTGGATTCCCGCGCGTCCCGCCGGGCTATCGCGGTCAACCTGGATAATCCACGCGCCGGTCGCCACGCCAGTCTCGGCAATGCGGCGGGGCCCAAGGTCGGCGGGAGCGAGGCCGAGAAAGCCTCGGGTCACTTTGCCGTTCTTGATCAACTCGTTCATGATGTGCGTGGCGATTCGCGCCGGGATTGCGAATCCCACACCCGCGCTGCCTTCGACAGGAGACTCAATGGCGACATTAATCCCAATCACACGCCCATCGATGTCGATCAGCGGTCCGCCCGAGTTCCCCGGGTTGATGGCGGCGTCGGTCTGGATTAGGTCCGGGTAATAGCGAGCCGTAATCGGGCTGTCGCCGATGGTCTGGTGGCGCCGTGTTGCGCTCACAACGCCGACTGTCATCGTGTTTTGAAGGTCAAACGGGCTTCCAATCGCAATGGCCCACTGCCCGGCCTGCACCTTGTCCGAGTCCGCAAACAGGCAGTAAGGCAGCTTGACGTTGCCGGGGTTGATCTTCACAATCGCTAGGTCGCTTGCCCGGTCGGCTGACACTTCGCCGACAAACTCGCGTCCGTCGTTCAGCGTGACCGTGACCGTCTTTGCGCCTTCGACAACGTGATCGTTGGTGATAATATAACCATCGGGGCTCACGATGGCGCCAGAACCCGTTGACTCAGCGCGACGCGGGAATGGACTTGGCTCACCGCCGCCTGGTGCGTTCGGGGAATTGGGGGTAGTCGGTGCCTGAGGTCCCAGCGGTATCTCCTTAGGCAAACGCGACGTATCCATCGTTCGCGCCGCCTTGATATTCACCACGAAAGGCTCGGCGGTGAGTGCAATATGCGTGAAGGCATCCTGCATTTCAAGGAGCAGCGACTTCTGCGATGCGGTCGTAGCTGGTGCTGCTGGGGTGGCGGGGGCGTCGGCTGCCCACATCGGCATTGATGCACACATTGCCCCGAGAGATAGCAGCGCGCGAATCGTCAGCGTCCGCTTCGACGAGTGATCAAACATAAGGTGAGCTCCTAATTGTATATTAGCGTGAGGAGACCGGATCGCCGTTCGTTGCGTGGAACGATGTCAGCGTGACGTTATTATAGCGCGGCATTGGCTGGAGTGACGTCAACTGTACCATCGAAGTTTGGGAGCTCGGTAAATCGAACGGGTAACGCCGAGGATCGAGAAGGCGTTCCTTTGGAAGGAAAATCAACCGTTGGTTAGGGGCGGCGTCGCTGTATGAGGCCGCAGTAAATGCCCGCCCAGTGATGGGAGTGGCGAAAGAGCCAAGGGTGACGCCAGCCTCATCGCGCACCGAGTGGTCAAACGATCCGCCTGCGACAAATGCTCCAATAACCGAGAGCATAGCTGCAGACATAACGCGACGGCTCGTCAGGGTAGGCGTTGGGATGGATGTTGTAAGCGCCATACGAAAGCGCTGATACAACGGAAGGCTGATATATCGAACATGGGCGCAAACTTGCGTGTCGAACTCCGCTCGCGGTTCCCGCTGTGGCAGGCTGCTAAGCATCAGCTTGACTGACCGCAGCGATTCTCTCTCATCCGCGCAGTCGTTGCAACGGGAAAGGTGCTCGCGGACGGCAAGCATTTCGTATCCATTCAGTTCGCTGTCCAGATAAGCGGATAACAGCGATCGCACGCGTCGGCAATTCACGTTCAGACAAATCCCCCGCGCCACTTAGGGCGCTTGCACCGAATCTATCGGTGCACACACGGCAATCGAGTCAATCCGACTAAGCTTTGAGAGCTGTCGGCTTTGGTTCGTAAGCCGATATCTTGCTACGGAGAAGTTTGCGTCCTCGGTGCAAGCGAGATCGAACGGTACCCATCGAGCATTGCATGGCATCACTGATCTCTTCGTACGACATGCCCTCGATATCGGCGAGGATGACGGTCATCCTAAAATCTTTCGGAAGCGCATTCAGCGCCTTCTGCACAGTCTCATCGAGCTGATCATGCATCACGATCCGTTCGGGGTTCGACGCCGTATCTGGAATCTCCAGGTACACATCGTCGTTCTTTCCGCCAGTGTCTAGAGGCTGATCAAGCGACTGACCGCGATGCTTGGGTCGTCGCCGCAGATCGTCTACAAAAAGATTCGACATGATCTTGTAGAGCCAATTGTCAAACGGCCAATCGCGACGATAATTTCCAAAGAAGCGGAACGCACGCACGAACGCCTCTTGCGTGAGGTCTTCGGCATCGCTCGCATTTCCGGTCATTCTGTACGCGACATTATAGGCGTTCTTATGGTACCGACGAACAAGTCGGTCAAACTCGTTCTGGCGCTGAGCCACGGTATCAGAGGTGCTAGCCTGCGTCGAATCCCGTTCAATTGTGTTCAAGGCTTCCGCCATCATGTTCCTTCCCTTCCAGTATACGCACACACCAAGTCAATTGTTCCGCCACTAAAAAATAAAACAGAGTCTCCGCCTGAAATGTTCCTTCAATCATCGAGACACCCGTCACTGAGCCTGTAAAGTCCACTTTCAGCCCGAGTCTAGCAGATGATTGTGAAATCTACATGAAGCACGGTAGGAAACTCCGTCACAAACTACCGACCAGATAACCGACCGCTGTGCAAATCAACTCATGGGCTGTCTGATTAGCATGCGCTCGATGAGGGTAAATACTAATCGTGCTCAATAAGGTTGCGATAGTGGCAACAAAACTTTGATACAACAAAATGGGGGATACAACTTTGGGTAGCATTCTATACTTGATTGGCGCGGTCTTGGTTGCGCTCTGGCTCATTGGCCTCATGTCGCACATCGGCGGAGGTCTCATACACCTGATCCTCGTCGTCGCAGTAATAGTCTTTGTGGTCCAGTTCCTGTCAGGCAGGCGGAGCGTTTAGACAACAACGCGACATAGGCGACCTTCAACCACCTTGAGGAGGCAAACTCGCATATAAGATTCGTTGTCTCTCAATTCGCCGGTATACTGTTTGGCGAAATGTCAGACACCGTGCAAGACTCGCCGCATTACAAGTTGCCTCCTCACGAATCGGTCGATTTGCGGGGAGGCAACTGTCCAACCAGCCTATTATGGCCCGCAGCACTTGATGGCGACACGCTTCCCTTTGATGCTAGCGAGGTCTCCGAATCGTTACCAACTCGATTCCGCCGTATCGCCGCAGCTTTCCCCGATCACATCGCAGTCAGCTGCCGTGGCGAGCAAATCACGTACGATGGCCTCCACCGCCGGGCCAACATGATCACCTCCGCTATACAGAGCCACCTGGGGCTATCCGGCACGCGCATCCTGCTTCTCCTGGAACAGGGCGCGGACGCAATCGCGGCGATCTGGGGCGTGCTCGTGAGCGGGAATGCCTACGTTCCGCTCGACACATCCTATCCCGAATCGCGACTTGCTCGAATCGCAACCGATAGCGGGGCGACACTCATAGTAACGAACAACAAGAACGCCGAACGCGCACTCAAACTCGCATCCTGTGCGATGACTGTTCTCAACATTGACTCCCTCCCATTCGGCACCGTTCCCACGCCCGTCGACATTTCGCCTGACGATACCGCCTACGTCATATACACGTCAGGCTCCACTGGCGAACCTAAGGGTGTTATCCAAACTCACCGTAACGTTCTGTTCGATATCCGTCGGCAGATAGCTGACCTTTCCACAACCACCAGCGACCGATACGGAATGCTATTCGCCCCATCGTCAAGCGCGTCAGTCGTCCAAATCTTCGGCGCTCATCTCGCCGGTGCCAGCGTCTCCCCGTTCGACATCCGTGCGGAAGGCTTCGCGGGGCTGATTCGGTGGCTCGACGATGAACAGATCACCATCCTCGACCTGAATGTCGCCACCTTTCGGGACCTATGCCGCATCCTGCCCGTCGGCCAGAACTTCCCGCATCTGCGCCTGCTCTCGCCAGGGAGTGAACCGGTGTACGAACGCGATGTCGCCGCATACAAACGCCACTTTAGCGACACATGCCTGCTGCAAAATGCGCTCGGCACCACGGAGACGCGAACTGTGACCCAGGTTTACATGGACAAGAGCACTGTCGTCGACGGCCCCCTGGTTCCCGTTGGATATCCGATCCCTGGCAAGGATGTGCTCTTGCTGGACGAATCCGGCAACGACGCGCCCCATGGCGAAGCTGGCGAAATAGCGGTCCGCAGCCGCTACCTCTCGCCAGGGTACCTTGGTCGCCCAGACCAGACGGCAGCGGCATTTCTTCAAACCGAAGTTGGCTCGGACGAGCGAATCTACCTCACCGGTGACCTTGGTCGCTTTTTGCCTGACGGTCAGCTCGTACACCTTGGCCGCAAGGATTTCCAAATCAAAGTCCGCGGCTTCCGTGTCGAGGTGGCCGAAGTGGAGACCGCGCTCGCCAGGCTCCCAGGCATTGCCGACGCCGCCGTGGCACTAAAGGATATGGATGGCGGCCAGATACTCGTGGCCTATCTGATTGTTGACGAGGGCTCGCTGCTATCGATAGGTGAGATGCGACGCCAGCTATCTCTGTCTCTTCCGGCTCATGAGGTCCCTGACCGGTTCGAGTTCATCGATTCAATGCCTCGCACATTGAACGGCAAACTTGACCGCAAAGCGCTCCCAGATCCATCGGCAGTACGCGCACCGGGTACATCTGACCGGGAACCGCCGCGAGATTCGCTGGTGAAAACTCTGGTTCGAGTGTTCGAAGACGTTCTTGGATACGGCCCTATTGGAGCGAGAGAAAGCTTTTTTGATCTAGGTGGCAATTCCCTCCAGGTTGCGCGGCTTGTTGTTCGTATTCACGAACTCACCGGAGAAGCGATTCCACTGTCGGCGGTCATCGATAGTCCGTCGCCGTTTGAACTCGCCGCCTACATGCGCCGCACGACCGACCTGTCCCGCCACCGCTCGCCAGTTCCTCTCAGCAGCCGAGGCGACCAACTGCCGCTGTTCTGCGTACCAGGAAGGCACGGCGACCCAATAGACTTTCTCAAGCTAGCAAAGCACATGGGCGACGAACGTCCCATTTACGCGTTCGCCGCGAAAGACCGTTGGGCAGCGACGCGAGCGGCGATGTCGCTTGATGAGGTTTCCACCCAATACGCGAACGACATACGTAGGACTCAACCCGTAGGTCCGTACCATCTCTGCGGCTTCTCGGCAGGCGGCGCCATCGCCTTCGATGTGGCGCAACGGCTCATGAGAGACGGCGACAATGTGGCGTTCCTCGGCCTGCTCGACACCTACGCTCCTGGCACCGCATTCCTGGACCAATCTTTCCCCTGCCGACGTCGACGACTTGAGTACACCGTGAAAGTGTGGGCACGACCTTTTGCGTCGTTGTACTACGCTCTGTTCTGGCAACGGATGTCTGGTAGGCTTAGCGCTAAGTTCGGGAATTATTTCGAGCGGCTCATAGTAGACACTTATCGCCCGAAACCCTATCTTGGTAGGCTGCATTATATACAGGCAACCCGCTTCGGAACCCTCGAAGAGCAGCGCCAACGAGTTGACGGTTGGCGATGCAGGGCAACCGACACCACCGTCGTAAACGTTGACGCCCAGCACTACCTCCTCGCCGAGCCCGACGTTCAACTGCTCGCCACGGCACTCAGGGATTGCCTGGCCGATGTGAACCCAAACGCCTAATAACCGAACCCCCTCGTAACACGGCAAATTTCAGTTGTTGACGTTTCTGTGGCACGCCCCAGGCCGCACGGCTGTCCACCTGGAAATATCCTCTGAATGATCCTTCCCACCCTTGACACATTCGCGACTATCGAGTATAACGAGATATATACCGATATATCGGTAACTCAAAAGGACAACACAATGTCACACTCACATCATCACTTTGGTCGCCCCTCCTTCCACGACGCCCACGCACGCCACGGGCACGGCGGACCCGGTCATGGACCCGAACACGGCCCCGGCCCTGGCTTCTGCGACGACGGACCGCCTGACCGGTTCATGGGGCGACGCGGCCATCGCGGCGGCGGACGCCCAGAGGGCGGCTTTGGACCGCAGGGCCGCGCTCGCCGTGGCGAGGCGCGATTCGTGCTGCTCGATGCGCTTAAGGGCGGCGCCATGCACGGCTACGAGATCATCAAAAGCATTGAGGAGCGGTCGCAGGGTCAGTATTCACCCAGCCCCGGTACCGTGTATCCCACCATGCAGTTCCTCGAAGACCTCGGCTTCGTCAAAGCGAACCAGGACGCCGAGCGCAAAGTCTTCACACTCACCGACCTCGGCCGCACTGAGCTCGAAACTCATTCCGCCGAGATCGACGAGTTCTGGTCACGCTTCTCAGCCCCGGCCACATCGCAAGCGACCCAGGCCGAGATCTCGTTCCTCGAAGAGGAGATCGAACGGCTCACCCGCACAGTTTGGACGCGCCTCCTCTCAGCCCGCGACGCCAACAACCACGAGGTCATCCGCAAGGTTCGTCAAGCGGTAGAACGCTGCCAGAACGAAGTCCGCGATATAATCACGGCAGGGTAAGGGCAAATTGGTCCGCTACAGCGGACTCCTTAGCCCCGGAGGGGTGCTCTTCGGCAGGCCGGGACCTTCAGTCCCGGATGGCTGGCCGAATGGTGGGCCCATCCCGTACCCGTTACGAAAGATCGCATGTTACAAACACAAAAACTCGCCAAATTCGCCCGGCCGTACAGGTTCGCTGTGGTGATGGCGCCTCTTATGATGGCGCTGGAAGTCGCCATGGACCTGATGCAGCCGCGGCTGGTGCAGCGGATCGTCGACGAAGGCATTGCCCACAAGGACATGAACCTCGTCGTCCACTCCTGTCTGCTCATGCTCGGCTGCGCGGTCGTCGGTACCGCAGGCGGCATCGGGTGCACCATCTACTCCGTGATCGCGGGGCAGGGGAGCGGCGCTGATCTGCGCGCATCTCTCTTCCGCAAGGTGCAGGGGCTCTCGTTCGGCAACCTTGATCGCCTTGAAACGGGCTCGATTATCACGCGTCTGACCAACGACGTCAACCAGCTCCAGAACTTCCTCATGATGCTCCTCCGCATGATGGTACGCGCCCCGCTCCTGATCGTCGGGAGCGTCATCATGGCCGTCATGACCAGTCTTGAGCTCTCGCGGCTTTTCCTCATCCTCATCCCCATAGTCGTCGCGACCCTGTTCGTTGTCTTTGGCAAAAGCTATCCCATCTACGGCGAAGTGCAAAAGCGGCTTGACTCCATGAACACCGTGATGCAGGAAAACCTGAGCGGCATACGTGTGGTCAAAGCGTTCGCACGCTCCTTGTACGAAATCGGTCGGTTTCGCAACGCTAACAACCGGCTCATGGACCAGAACATCCTCGCGGTGCGGCTTAGCTCGGTCACGATGCCCTTCATGATGCTGACGCTGAACGCGGGCGTTGTTGCGGCAGTATGGATCGGTGGCGTCCGCGTCGTCGCGGGCGAGATGCCCGTCGGGCACGTCATCGCGTTCGTCAACTACCTCGCTCAGAGCTTGATGTCGCTTATGATGATCAGCATGATGATAATCCAAACATCCCAGGCGGAAGCGTCGGCGCGGCGAGTGAGCGAAATCCTCGACGACGTTCCCGATGTGCCTGCTGTCACGCACGCGGCACCGCCTTCCAACGGTGACTCAACCGTGGTATTCGACGATGTAACCTTTAGCTACGATGCCGACGAGCCCGACCCTATTCTTTGCAACATCTCGCTCACAATCCCGGCAGGCCAGACTGTCGCCATACTCGGCGCCACAGGCTCCGGCAAGTCCAGCCTTGTGAACTTGATCCCGCGCTTCTATGAAGCGTCGGAGGGCACGGTAACCCTTGGCGGTGTCGATGTTCGCGAGATCCCAGAAGAGCTGCTGCGGCGTCGCGTAGCCATCGCACTTCAGGAGTCGGTGCTGTTCTCGGGCACAATCCGCGACAATATCCGATACGGACGGCCCGACGCCACCGAGGCCGAAGTCGTCGAGGCTGCGACAATCGCGCAGGCGAAAGAATTCATCGATGAGCTTCCAGACCACTACGAAGCCATAGTTGGCCAGCGCGGCGTCAACCTCTCCGGCGGCCAAAAGCAGCGGCTCGCTATCGCACGGGCGCTCCTGGCGCGTTCCGATGTGCTGATCCTCGACGATAGCACCAGCGCGGTCGACGTCAACACCGAGTCACGCATTCGCGAAGGGCTGGCGCGGTTCACCGAGGGGCAGACAGTCATTATTGTCGCCCAGCGAGTGAGTAGCGCACGTGGCGCAGACAAGATTGTCGTGCTCGACGACGGCCGCGTGGTCGCGGAAGGGACCCACGACGACCTCATGGAGTCGAGCGAAGTGTATCGCGAGATTTACGAATCTCAGACCGAAAGTAAGGTGAGCGCTCATGCCTAAGCCAGGCGCATCAACAAAATCAGAATCGACCGAAGCCGCGCCACCAGGACCGTTTGGCCGCGGCGGCCCGGGCGGGCGGTTCGTCGGCAAAATCGAGAAGCCGCGTGACACTCGCGGCGTGGTCCGGCGACTCTGGGGCTACCTCAAGAAGCAGCGTGTCGCGCTGGTTCTGGCGGGCATCATGATCGCCGCCGGGAGCGCCCTCGATCTCGTCGGCCCCTACCTGCTCAGCCAGGCCATCGACAAGCACATGATGGTCCACGATTTGCCGGGCCTCAAGCGCATCGTCCTGCTGATGATGGCCGCATACGCATCAAGCGCGCTGCTCAGCTGGCTGCAGAGCTACGTGATGGCGTCGGCATCGCTGCACACGGTCCGCGACCTGCGCGAGCATCTTTTTGAGAAGCTTCAAAGCCTCCCGCTGGAGTATTTCGACCGCACCCCGCACGGCGACACCATGAGCCGTTTCACGAACGACGTGGACAACGTCAGCCAGGTGCTCAGCGGCAGTATCGCCCAGATCGTCTCGGGCCTGATTGGCATGGTCGGCGCAGCGCTCGCGATGCTGTTCCTGAACCCTCTGCTTGCAGTGGTGAGCGTTTCTGTGACCGTTCTGCTCACGCTGACGTTCAACTCGTGGATCTCCAAGCAGATTCGAGCACAGTTCCGCGACCAGCAAGCCAGCCTCGGGAAGCTGAACGGCCTGATCGAGGAGACCGTTACCGGCCAGCGCGTTCTGAAAGCATTCCACCGCGAACCCGTGGTTATCGCGGAGTTCGACTCCGGCAACGCCGACCTCAAACGAGCCGCCAGCAAGGCGCAGAGCTACTCGGGCGTCGTGGGGCCGCTGATGAACACATCGAGCAACCTCAGCCTCGCCATAATCGCCGGTATCGGTGGCATGCTCGCGGTGCGCGGCGCGGCCACAGTGGGTATGATCGCGGCGTTTATCAACTACTCGCGCCAGTTCGGGTGGCCGCTAAACAATATCGCGAACCTTTACAACTCAATTCAGTCCGCCATGGCGGGCGCGGAACGCGTCTTCGATGTCATCGACATGACCCCTGAAATCGACGCGCTCGATGCAAAACCGCTGCCACTGATCAAGGGCGATGTGACGTTCGACAACGTGTCATTCTCCTACGTCGAAGGCGTCCCGGTGCTCAAAAACGTCTCCCTGCACGCCAAACCCGGCGACACCATCGCGCTGGTCGGGCCGACGGGGGCGGGGAAGACGACCATCGTCAACCTTCTGACCCGGTTCTACGAAATCGACCACGGCGCAATCGCCATCGATGGACGCGACATCAAAACCATACGCAAGGACGATCTCCGGCGGCAGCTGGGAATCGTTCTTCAAGACACCGTGCTGTTTGCGGGGACGGTGTGGGACAATATCCGCTACGGACGCCTCGACGCTACCGACGCCGAAGTGATCGACGCCGCCAAGCTCGCGAACGCGGACCCGTTCATCCGCCGTCTCGCGCACGGCTACGATACGGTGCTGTCGGAGCGCGCCGGCAACCTCAGCCAGGGCCAGCGCCAGCTTATCGCCATCGCACGCGCCGTGCTTGCCAACCCGAGCATCCTGATCCTCGACGAGGCCACCAGCAGCGTCGACACGCGCACCGAAAAGCACATCCAGGACGCCATGCTGCGCCTCCGAACCGGCCGCACCAGCTTCGTCATCGCCCACCGCCTGAGCACCATCCGCGAAGCTCGCCAGATCATCGTCATCAGCGGCGGCGAAATGGTAGAGCGCGGCACGCACGACGAACTCCTCTCCCAAGGCGGCTTCTACCGCCGAATGTACGCCAACCAACTCGCAGGGTTGGAGGAGTAAGGGTAGGGGAGCAAATCTGATAATCATCGCGGATCTGCCCTCGGCAAATGCCGTGCATAATCCCAAAAATCGGTGTGAGTATGCGTTTCCCTCGTGACCGGTATGAAATGATTGGATAATCAACAAAAACGCTGGATAACGAGGCTCATAATATGCGTTTTTGGGGACATTATGCGTTGTGATGGCACAATAGGCTGGCGCGTACGCCGGTATTAGCAGTTGATTGTCAAGGTCCAAACGATGGCCTCTTTGGGTAATTCATCGTCAGTGATAGGATACCATGTTCGCCTAAAATGTCAATATGTATGACTAGAATATCTTGAATTTGACTATTCGGTGAGTCCGATGATTCGGTGGTTGGTTGTTGGTCGGATCGGGGGAAAGGCGAAGGGTGCAACTGCGGCTAAGACTCCGCGATACCAAATGCTAAGCGGGGACGGCTTCGACGGGCATTCGATGCCCGGTGCCTGAATAGGGCGGGCCACATCAGGGGCACCCGCAAACTGCTTGCCCCAGAATCGGGGCGCACCCCAGATGAGTATCGTTACTTCCGGCTATTGCGGACCAACAAAAGAGGGATCATTATGCTAACTAAAGATGAGGCTCGGGTAATTGCGCAGCGATTTGTTAGCAAAGCTACTGATGAAGGCATTATTGAGTATATTATCGTAGATAGTGAAACAATCGAGAAAGCATACGCTTGGGTTTTCTCATACGATAGTAAGCTCTTTCTAGAGACCGAGGACTTTCGCTATGCGATTGCCGGGAACGGTCCATTAGTTGTAGATAAGTTTTCGGGACATCTTTTCGTGCTTGGATCGGCTGGTGGCAGGGACAACCAACTCGCCGAGTTCGAGCACAACAGAGGCAGATACTCTCCGACCGAAGTGTAGAGTGATTCTTCTTAGGTATACAGATTGTGGCAGATATCGATACTTATGACTTGAGACCTTATAGCAGACATTCGTTGCGAGGCGCACGCTTACGACTTCCCGTACGACCCGCAGCGCCAGCGCTATACTCGACGCTGGCCTGGACAGCGACGGCTCCGGGGACACGTTCGTGACATACGAATGGAAGACGACCAGCGTGACGTGGGCCGATTACGACAACCCGTCGATCACGTCGACCACGCTAGGCGAGAACGGCATCACGTGGTCGCAAGGCGAGGCGGGCGCAACGTGCACCACCAACTTCAGCGTCCCCGGCACCTACACCGTCACCGCCTCCTGCACCGCGACGCTGCGCGACAGCCGCACCGGGGAGGCGATCGCAGTCTTCGACGGCGAAGGCTCGGGGACGGTGGGCGGATTGCAGGCGAGGGCGAGCGGGGCAGGGGCGAGCACGACCACAAAGGCAACAGTGAAGCCGCTTTACTTCGTTATAGATTCGCCGACCGGGCCGCCTTCTCCCGTCGTATCTGCTGGAACTATGTCGGGTATCCGCGCGGCGACAAACTTCAAAGTGCCCGTTTCCATCTCCGTCATGTGCTCCAATAAAACGTCAATCAGCGCGTGGCTTCATCTTGTGCGCGGCACAATGGGTAGCGTGGGGCCAGCAGACTACAAGATCAAGGCTCGAAGTACAAGTACAGTTCCAAAGGGCGCTCCAAGGCAGATTACGCGAACGTTCGAAGCGCTATGGGATGTGACGCAAGATATTGGTACCTACAATCTTAGCGTTACCACGGCGAACCCGAAAGACAAGTCAAGCACAGTGCAGTTTCATGTTGCCAAGCGCGAGCAGATTGACAAAACAGCAACCTCGTGGATTGGTGCTCCGCAGGGGACCATGTTTTGCCATAAGTTCGCCGCTGGTGTCTATGGGCGACTCGGCTTAAGTGTGGCGAGTTCCGCCGGTCGAAATAGTTTATGGAGCAGCCTTGCGGAATGCGGTGCAAAGCAAGGCAGTCTCGAGTTCTATCGATTGTTTAAGGAGCCACCCACAACATGGCACTACGGTCATGTGGGCATAGTCGCTGGCTCTGACACCGTTGATGTAAATTGCAAGGCCGCAACCTGGAAAGTGGATTCTGGCCCCATCCATACTTGGAAAAACCAATAGGGCTATCCATTAGGGGTTGACCACGGAGAACCAGAAGCCCTAAGGGACGGCGACTAGCTTTCCAGGGAGTTGTAGGGAACACTATGTTCAATATGCACAGGTATTTCATTAACCTTGGCGGCATCAAGCGGTTGGTTGTCGTAGCACTCTGCCTCATTGCAATTTTAGGCTACTTTGTCAATAGACATAAGGACTCGATACCTTCATCAAAGGTGACAACAATCGCAGTGTTGCCGCTCACGGGCGACAAACATAAGGACTTCGTTGAAGGCGGAAACCCTGAGCGATCATTAGTGAGCTACATGCGATGCAACATGGGCGACTGGGACACGCTTGGATCGACGGCTGTTGGTGGCAACGAGACCGTTTACTCGCTTCTCTACAATAGAGTAGTGCTCATTAAGCCTATGCGTGCCTCAGCGAGGACCGTGGAGCATAAGTGGCCCCTATCATTGTGCATGGTAAAGCACGGGGCCAATCATGACCTCTGGTACCTCGGAGACGATGGTCGTGATAACCAGATATTGATACGAGGGCTAGACGACGGCTCGCAGATTTGGGCACTCCCGCTACTAGCACCGTTGACCAGCCAACCAATTCCACGTCCCGTAGCCAACAAGAAGGCACCCGCGTGGCGAGAGTTGATAGGCGATATATACAGCTCCGCGATCGGGGACGTTTATCTATTTTCAGGTGGACAATATATTCAACGTATTTCGCGAAATGGAGAATTGTTGAATGAGTATAAAATAAAGACGCCGCCTACGTCAGATAAAGGGCACTTTGCATCGTCTGCTGCCGTCTCGCGGAACGGCGACGTATATGGACAGCAGTGGGTGATAGCAAGCGACGCCGATAACGAATATACGGCCCTCCTGGACTGCTGGTCCTCGAAGGGCGGCTATTCCTCCAGGAGAATTGACTTGACGGGCTTGGGCCGTGTTTTTCAAGCAAGGCTTGTCGCTGCAGATGACAAGGGGGCGTTATATTTCGAGTATAAATACGGGCGACATACATTTGACGGCCCATCCCCTGATGCTATCGCGATGGTGCCACCAAGATCAAACGCGGCCCACAGAATTTTCGATTTTGGTGATCACTACGGTGCGCAATTGAGCGCCGCCCGTGCCCGTACACTCCCAACCCGTATGTCCATCCGCCGTGTCGGCGACGTGATCGGCATCAGCCCCACCGGCGACCTCTACGTCGACGTGTGCGACGGCGTCAACTACCGCGTCGACAAGATCAGCTTCCCGCCCCAGCCGCCGAAGCCTTGGTGGCGGGTGTGGTGAAGCGCTACGATCACGAAGCTAAGGTGTCCACTGCCGCTAACACTGTCTGCTGGTTGCCCGAGGAGAGCTATCCCGGTGCACCTGGCGGCCTGCTGTCCCGGCGGGTGAACTTGACGGCGACGGCCATCGGTTGAACCGGTGCCTGGAACAGGCGGGCTGTTTGAGTGCCGCACCTAAACCGTTTGTCCCAGAACCGGGCTGCAGTCCAGATGTGGAGCTCGTTACATTCGCACAGCGACAATCAAGTATTAGACATTGATTGTGTCTTTAGGAACTCGCCATAATGGAAGATAGAGTGAATGACAACAAAATTGAACCTCATTCTGCCGATTCTGCAGCTCGTCTTGGCTGCGTGACGCCAATTTTGGCGTATATAGGGATTCCATTCTTGCCGTCCATTATATCAACCATCACTAAGAGTCCATTACTGCGAATTTTGCATCACGGACCGATTGACTTTAACAACGGCTTGTTGATGACAGACGTGTTTGCGAATTCCGCAGTATCAATTTGCGTTGGACTTCTCGCGCTCCTTAATTTAAAGCGGGGAAGAGAGTTTATACTGACCCTCGTCGTCGCAAGTGCGATTTCCGCTGTTTTATGCCAGCTTATGCGAAACCTAATCTCGCGTTTTGCTGGCATACCCTAAAGTTAGTTTTCGGATTTTATTCCTGGGACGACGGGGGCCCACCGCTTACCATCGGATATTCTTCCCCTCCATGACCTAGCCAGCGTGCACCGTGCATGCTAGAAGACGCGCCTGTTCGTGTATCGCCGTCCGACCAGTATTTAATCCTGACAGATGTCAGCAGTATGCTTATAGCTATGTGAACGATGTGGACCACGGAAACCAGGAAATTACTGGCTGTAGCTCTTCACCTACAATTCGGGCGAAATGGGTGCATGAGGCAACTTCTTAGAAATCATGGTCCTGGGTACGCCGAAGGTGACCGTTAGCGGCAGCGCGTGGGGACCGGACCCGGCGTATGCTGGCGACATGACTTATGGCGGCGTGTCCGCCAGCATCGCTCCCGCCGAAATCGACAGCGACGGTACCGGGATGACGTACGTCACGTACGAATGGGCGACGGAGACGATCTATTACTCCGCCGACGGCGGCGTAACCGACCCGTGGCACGCGAACGGCGGCAATTCGATCCTGTCGTGGACGCCCGACGCCAATCCAACCCGCTTCTGGGGCGCGCTCATGACCCCCGGCTTCTATATCCAGAAGGTAAAATGCACTGCGACCATCCACGACAGTCGCACCGGCGATGGGATAGGCGCTCCGGTCGTAGGCTACGGCTTCATCGGCGGCCCCGACCCCGAAGCGCCGCCAGATGAACCCGAGGTGCAGGCGAGGGCGGAAGGGACGCCGCCAGCGGTACCGGCGGCGAGCGGGACGGGGAAGTTCGTTGCTGCACATGGGGGAACACTAAAGATCGTAACACCCACGACAGGAAGCAACATGGGAACGCCCCGCCGTATCGTTACTCCCCATCTCATCCAGTTTCACCAATCTGTCGAAGCGACTCTCGAATGCCGCCGTGGCGCCGCGATTCCCGTTGAGTTTGTATTTCACCGTGCTGCAAAGGGCGTAATCAGTGAAAAGGAATTCACCAAGCCAGCCGTTCAAGTTAAGTCTGAGCTCACTGGAGCAACTCGAACACTCAGGACGTACCGGCCAGTAAGTGCAAGCTGGAAATGGGACATAACACAGGAGTTGGGTTCCTGGGACATCACGGTTCGGTCAACATCCTTAGCGACAAAGGTGACACCTAGCACAATTACCGGCTTCCACATTGATAAGCGAAGCCAAATCGCGTTTGTCGCCGACAAGTGGGCGTCATCATCCAAGGTCAAGTTGTCCTTTCTACGATTGTAACCAGTTTGCTGGCTATGTGTATCGTTTTGTTGGCCTTCCGCTTGCTGGAACAGCAGCGCAATGCAAGTCGAAGGCAAAAATCCCCGACAAAGGTTAAGGTTCACTTGTCTTCTATGCTAGAGATTCCTCTGGTGCCCTTGGTCACGTTGCAATAGCGATCGGGAACGATATAATAGTTGACGTCAACTGTCCGCGACAAGCGTCTCCTCCGCCCTTTGGTTACCAGGTTGTTGATTCTCATCCTATTTCCGATCCGCTTAATATGAACCATGAACTATCGACATCTCAGGACCATATTGATAGTCAGGTGATCACGGTAGATCTACTGGATTCCGACATATGAAGAAACAGGAATTGAATCACACTCGCAACAAATTAGCGTGGCCGATTTTCGGCACCATTGCCCTATTAGTCGCCGCGTTTGCGGCAAGTGTGTTGCTGCGCACGTTAATACATATCCAGTATCCGGATTCTACACACACTCCGGTATTTCGCGTGGCCGTCGGTAGCAAACCTGGACAACTGCACCAGTTTAGCTATCCGTCATTGGTCCTGCGGTCCAACGAAAGCGGCTTGGCAGCTGCGGATGTATCAGATGACGGCACAATATACGTGGCTGATCGGGCTGGACAATTATTTGTACAACCTAATGCCTCTACCCCTCGACTATTTCCGGCGTCACCTCTTCATCGGACCCGATATTTAAGGTGGATTGGCGCGGGGGCAGTCGTTGTAGCTGACGATATGGATCCTGAACATTTCACTACCCTTACATTTTCGGACCAAAAGCTCCGGATGAGCCGATTCTCCACGGGAGTAAAAAACTCCCTTTCGAGCGCTAATGATGCGAAACAGCAAACGGGCGCAGTTCAACCGTTGTCCCCTAACGCCCAAGTTTTTGGTCTTGGTGGTGCCAAAGGTCATGTCTGGCAGCTACTAGAGTTTTCGATGCCTAGCTTCGAATCTCTGAGTGCCACCGGGCTATTGGCATTTGACATCGTTCAGGCTCCGAAACGTACCAGATCCTACAATATTTTCGACGTACCTAAGGCAAGAAGGGGACAACTGATTCAATATCGAGATGAGTTCGCGATGACCGTTTCCCGATTGGATGGTCACCTTATAAGTTCACGTTGGGCGGGAGTAGACAAGGATGGTTGGGAGCGTTACATTCAGCTGGACAACTGGAAATACCCGGCGCGTTATACGTCGACATTGGTTGACCTAACCAGGCTCGGGCGAGTCACGACCGCTATACCCATGGCGGCGGATGCAAACGGCAATATATACCTGCAATACAATTATGCGACTCGGCCCTTCGCAAAATCGATATCCGAAAACACCGAACAGAAACCGCTGCATCGTGGTCGCTTCCTGGCAATTGCTGTGGTACGACCGGGATCAACTGTAGCTGAGCCGCTTTTCGATACCTATTCGCAATATGTTGGAGAGATACAAACAAATTGGAGTAACCTCTCTCACCAGCCTAACAACTTCGGGACTGGCCATGTAATAGGTGTAGATAGCGCCGGATGCGTATACTTGGAAGTATTTACTGGCAAAGAGTACCGGATTGACAAGATCAGCTTCCCGCCCCAGCCGCCGAAGCCGTGGTGGCGAGTGTGGTGAGGGGCGGAGGGTATAGAATATTTGTTCGTAATATATTGACTTTATAACGAATACATGATACAATATAACTACAAAGCCGTAACCGTACCTTGACAACGCGCACCCGCGCCTCATAGCCCAGCGACGCCAACCTAGGCCGCCGCCGCTCTCGCACACGTGGCCGACGACGGTCACCGGGCACGACTGTAGCCGCGCCCACATTTTTGCATGCAAAAAAGCGAATCGCAACGCCCATTTTGCATGCAAAACGGACCCGGTAGAGTACGTGGCTTGCCAAGCGGTGGTCGGTGACCTCGCTTCTGAGCGCAACATCATAGTCCCCAAATTTTGGGGACAGCGGGCCTAAGCGAGCCGGGGTAACGAAATCGCGTTGCGCAACGCAAAACGCGCAAAAGACCCCGGCGCGTGCCGCGCCACCCCAAAAATTGGGGTTCCGATAAGTGTGTTCCTCTTAGCTGCTTGCAGGTACGTTCGGATTGGAACCGCAAACAGTCTAGGGATATTCGCCCTCTGGCTCCCCTCGTCGTCAGCGCAGATGAGGGCTCCACCAACCTCCTCGACCCACCCGGCCAAACCGCCAAGACGAACCCGCTCATCGGGACCCTACCGCGTGGGGTGGGGCGGCACGCACCGGGGTCCGCACAGCCCCGTGGAACCAAACCGGCACGTAGGTCGTCTGCCATGTGGAGACTCGTCTCCATGGGCGCTAGCGTTGCGCTGGGGAGTATCGGGTACATGCTCCCCAGTGTCCAAAACGCTTCGTACCGAAAGGCAAAACGATGATACGGAAGCAACTCAGCCTCGTCTGGGTCTCGGCCATGCTTCTGAATGCGGCGGTCGGCGCTGCATCGGCAAGCGAATACATCAATACTACCGATTTACAACCCGCATCGACGGGCTATCGCGTCACCGATGATCCCTCGCCCGGCGCTCCAAGCGCCGCAGAGCAGCAGGGGCCGGTCCGGCTGGCGCGCTTCTCGTACGTGAATGGCAACGTCACCTGGCGATCATCCGATGCCACTGACTGGTCCACCGCCACCGTCAACCTCCCGCTGCGCCAGGGGGCGCAGATCTGGGTGACGAACGGCGGCCGCGCTGAGATCCAGTTCGATGATGGCAGCATGCTGCGATTGGGGCACGGTGCGGTGGCGACACTGACCACGCTCTTCAGCGATGCCGATGGCGAGTACACTGAAGTGCAGCTCAATGAGGGCCTCGCCGCTCTCAGCCTGCGCCACGCTCACTCCCTTTATCAGATCAATACGCCCTTTGCGTCGGTCAAGGCTGACGGTCCCGCCAAGGTTCGTGTCGGGGTCGATAGCTCCGTCGAGCTTGCCGTCCGGGAAGGCACTGCGTTCGTCGAAGGCGACGGCGGCACTGCCACCCTTCACAAGGGCTCGTACGTTGACATCGCTAGCAAGTCATCGAGCTTCAACGTCGCCTCGGTACCCTCCGCCGATAGCTGGGACCGGTGGAACGATGATCGCGACAAGTTCCTCACCGACAGCGACAACGGCAAATACCTGCCGTCGAATATCGCCCTCGTCGCCGGCGACCTCAGCGAGAGCGGCACATGGCGACAGGACTCGCAGTACGGCTGGGTCTGGTGCCCGCGAGTCGTCGAAGCCGATTGGCGCCCGTATCAGCACGGCACTTGGACCTGGGTTGAGCCGTTCGGCTGGACCTGGGTGTCCACAGAGCGCTGGGGCTGGGCTCCGTACCACTACGGCACGTGGGTGCATCGTGGCTGGGGCTGGGCGTGGGTGCCCGGACCTGTCCACCAGTACTGGTCGCCCGCAGTCGTCAACTTCTGCGAAACTGATGGCATCGTCGGCTGGACGCCGCTCTGCCCCGACGAAGTTCGCTACCCGTCTATCCTGAGTGTCGGTTACCGCTCCGGCGACTGGTCGCTCTACTTCTCGATCGGCGGCTGCGCTGTCTACTACCCGACCCACGAGCGCTACTGCGAGCCCAGGCCGTGGCATAACTGGGAGATCAACCGACGACGCTACGACCGCGACGTAGACCGCATCTACCACAACTCGACAGTGGGGAACTACAACAACACATATTACAATAACAACCACTTCGTGCCCGGCAACTCGAAGTTCGGGTACGTACAGACCCACCGCGACTCATTCGGTCGCTCTGGCGACAACACGCCGGGACGCGGCGGCGACGACTTCTTCAAGCGCGGCCGTGGGCCCGGTGCTCCCGATCACGGTTCGCCCTATGCTGGCCCCGTCGGTGTCCGCCCGATGCCCGGCTCTCTGACACCGTCGCGAACGTTCGATACCACATCGCGACCGAACAAAGAGTACACCGACCGCGACATCTACCGAGGCACCACTCCTGACCGAGTGACGAACTGGAACCCGACCCGCTCCACCGGCAATCGCGACGGTAACCGAGACAACGGCACCCGCGATAACGGCAACCGTGGGCGTGACGACCACAACACCGCTGGTAACGACCGCCGCGGCGACAATGGCGCCGTAACGCTCCCCGCTCGCGTCCCTGAGAACAAGGACTCTGCGGATCGCACTGGCAACTGGCGACCAGTGCCTGGTCCAACAACTGCGCCCAGCGGCGCAACGCCGTCGCCAACGCCGGACCGGCGCAACGACGGTAACGGCAACCAGCATCGCGACGACCATAACACCGGCAACGGCGACCACCGAACCGATAGCGGCGGCGCAATGATCACACCGCGAGCGCCAGCGAACTCGGACTCGGTTACTCGCAGCGGCAGTTGGCGCACGGTCCCGTCGCCCGCGCCGTCGTCGCCGCCCCAGGCGACGACTCCGCCGAGCACATCGTCAACGTGGAACAACGACCGCCGACAGCCAGCACAGACGACGCCCACTACGTCTACGCGAAGCGATGATCGTCGCGACAACGACCGCCGAACATCGCCAGCGCCGACTGCATCGCCGTCGACGCCAACCCAGTCACCGGCCTGGAACAGCGGACAGCGTGGTGCGGGATCGACGACGCAGCCAGCGCCGCCGGCTCCGGCTCCGTCAACGAACTGGAACAGCGGTCAGCGTGGTGTCGGATCGACCTGGGGAACGACACAAACCCCGGCTCCCGTTAAGGTCGACCCGCCAAGCACATCGCCTTCCTCGAGTAGCGGGCAGCGGGGCGACAGTGGCGGGCGAGGGGGATCGTCGTCGGACCGACGCAGCGACAGCGGCATGATCACGCCTCGAGCGCCGATGAGCTCTGAGCCGCTCGCCCGCAGCAGCACATCGGGAAGCTCAACCTCGTCTAGTGACCGCTCCGGCAGCTCCTCACGGAGCGACTCGGGGTCACGGGGCAGTGACCGAGGCGACCGTGGCGGCGACGGATGGCAGGGCGGACGAAACCGCTAGCATACATCAGTTCAAACTGCCCGCTGAACGACGACTTACCTCGTCAGCAGCGGGCATTTTGGCGGCTGGGGTGGCAGAGGTTACCAAAATAATATGTTGACAGATCAAGAGGGGCATGATATATTAATCAAGATTAACCTGAGTGATCAAGAAGCTGTTCGTATTTCTTTGAGCATTCGCGCCTACGTAAGCAGGTAGCGGGCTTCGATCAGGTTAACTAGCCTAACATGACACAGAAGCGCACCAGTACCAGAGATATCGCAGCCGCCGCCGGGGTGTCCCAGGCGACGGTTTCCAACGTCCTTAGCGGACGCAGCAGGCTGCCCATTGCCGAGGCCACTCGCCAGCGCGTCCTCCAGACTGCTGAGGAGCTTCGATACCGCCCGAATCGTCTTGCGGCGGGCATGTTTCGCGGCAAAACCAGCATGATCGGTGTCATCCTGCCCGATGTTGGCGGCAGCTTCTATGGCGATATGCTTCGCGGTATACAGCACGCCTGTATGATGGAAGACTGCGTCACCCTGCTGTCGTACACCCAGTCCGATGCCCGTAGCGAAGAGCAGGAAGCCAACCGCCTCCTCGAACACCGCGTCGACGGCCTCCTGGTTGCGGTCAGCCGCTACACCCTTGCGGGAACCAGCGTCTGGCTCGACGACATGCGAGTCGATGGCATCCCGTGCGTGATGCTCGACGACCGCAGCTACAGCCCCAAGATGGATGTGGTCGCCAGCGACGACGTCGACGGCGCCTACCAGGCTGTCAAACACCTCACCGACCTTGGGCACCGCCGAATTGCTTTCATCTCCGGCCCCGAAGGCCTGACCACATTCCGCGACCGCCAGCTGGGCTACGAGAAGGCGCTGGCTGAGTGCGGCATCGAGCTTGACCCGGCACTCGTGACGCGCTCCGAGTGGGACTATAACGACAGCCCCATCACCCCGTGGCTCGCCAACCTGCTCGCATCGCCCAACAGGCCCACTGCGCTGTTTGCGGTCAGCGACTACCACGCCGAGGTCGTCATCCGCTGGATGCGTTCCGAAGGGCTCAGCGTCCCCGGCGACCTGTCCGTTGTCGGCTATGCAGGCACCGAACTGTCCAAAGGCCTCGACCTGACAACCGTACACCAGGACTCGTACAATATCGGCCTCACCGCCGCGTCGCGCCTCTTTCATCGAACTCATGCATCGTCGCCGCAGCCAACGGAAGTCTTGCTTCCAACATGGCTAATTGTTCGTAAATCATCGGGCCCCGCACTTATCTAGGGGCATAGGAGTGCATTATGAAGTCTCGCGGATTCACTTTGATTGAGCTTCTCGTAGTTATAGCCATTATCGCGATTCTCGCAGCTATACTCTTTCCCGTCTTTGCTAAAGCACGCGAAAAGGCGCGGCAAACGTCATGCGCGGCCAACCTCAAGCAGATCGGTCTCGCTATGGTCCAATATACGACCGACTACGACGAGATGACACCGCTTGGCCCGATGAATGGCTGCGGGACAAACTGCGCCTGCGCTACAATCGCCACGGATGGCTGTAAAAACGACACTTGGGCCGTAATCCAGCCTTATATCAAAACACACCTTACCGGCTACTGCCCCGACGTCAAGAACGGCGTCTCGCTTGGCAACGGGCAAAACGGTATCCAGGGTAGCTACGGTGGGCAGGACTTTTTCTGGTATACAACGCCGCGCCAAACTCCGTGGCAGATGAGCATGGCCAAGTTCTCGATCCCCGTGAACACGATCATGATTGGCGACGCATTCACCGGCAACCGCACCGTAGCAAATGGCGGTCTGGGCGACATAATCGGGCCGTATCAACCCAGCGGCTGGTTTGGCAGCGTCCACTCGGAGCCAGCGTGCTTTCCGGCCTGCGATAACACAGTCACCGGGTACTTCTCGGGGCGCCATACTCAGGGCGCGAACTTCATCTTTGCGGATGGACACGTAAAGCTGCTTCAGCTGGATACTCTACTCAAGCAGGACGCAGCAGGTAACTACATCTACTGGTACGTGATCCAGTAGGTTCTTGCCCTCCAATACTCAACGTCGCAGGCGCGCCCCCCGCGC
Organism: Capsulimonadaceae bacterium; assembly: GCA_036504535.1. Classification (GTDB taxonomy): domain Bacteria; phylum Armatimonadota; class Armatimonadia; order Armatimonadales; family Capsulimonadaceae; genus JARLGU01. The sequence continues at coordinate 17,690 of DASXUY010000064.1, read as the reverse complement.
CTGCACTCACTCCACACTCACTGATCTCGAAAGGCTCCCCATGATTCCTCGAACGATCCGCAATGGCTGCGGCCAGATGTCGTTGGCTCGCGTGCTCAAATTAACCCTGAGCGCACTGGCGCTCCTGGCGGCAGTCGTACCTCATACGGTGCTCGCTGCCGAGGTCAAGTATCAGTCTGACTTCGAAACGCCAGCGTCCCTAAACGGCTGGACTCCTGCGGGCGGCGCAGTTGTCGACAACGAGACAGCGCACAGCGGCAAATCATCGCTACGGATCGCGCGCACGCTCGACACCGAGCAGGCGACTTGGACATCCGCAGAGTTTCCGGTCAAAGAGGGCCAGACTTACCGCATTTCCACATGGATGAAGTCGGCGAAGATCTTCATGCCAGACCCGTCGTTCGCTCCCGAGGTGCACGCTGTGTTTGTGAACGCGCTCTACGCCCCCGCCGGCGACATCACCGTCGCCGATTACTGGAAGGTCGAGAAGGACAGCGGCGCGGTTGGGCTCACCACTTTTTCGTTCGACTGGAAGTACTTCGACAAGGTGCTAGTCGCGCCATCATCGGCCATCGCCTGCCGTCTCGTCTTCCGCTTCAACAAGACAACGGGCACCGCCTGGATCGACGATCCCCGTGTCACATTCGACCCGGATGCAGCGGCGAAAACGGGCGGCGCGGACTCGGTTGGCTTCCTGAAGCTGTGGCCGACGCGCGGGCCAGCGGGCAGCATCCGATCTGCGGACAGCACTATTTTTAACCCTGGCGACCCCATCGACTTCACTGTGGCGCGGCCCGACGGCGTCACGACCGACGATGGCGTCATTCGGTGGACAATCACCGATGCTCTCCACCGCACTCTCCTGGCTGGCACGTCGCCGGTAGCTGCTGGCAAAACCCAGGTCATACGCCTCCCTAATCTCGACAGCCAGCAGGGCCGCTGGCTTGGCTGCAAGTGGGAGTGGCGTCAAGGCACCAAGGTCACCGCCGAGCGCATGACCAGCGTCGGTTTGACCCCGCAGGCCGGATTCACGACAGCGGGCGCGTTCGGTAGCTACGGCAACCCTGACCAGTTATCGTTCACGAAGCGGCTCGGTGTCACTATCATCCGCTCCGACATCTTCTGGCGCGACGATATCCAGCCTAGCGAGGATGCGCCGGTCAGCTGGAAAGGCTTCTTCGATCAGCGTATGACCTATCCCGCGAAGTACGGCCACCAGACTCTAGCGCTAATGAGTTGGTGCTGCCCGAAATGGGCGTGGTTGCATCCGGATGGGCTGCATGATCAGAGTACCGGCTTCGCGAGCCGCCCGGAACCGCTTCGGAAGGCCGCATTCTCTACCGTGCAGCAGTACAAGGACACGGTCCAGTACTGGCAGCTTGGTAACGAAGTCAACCTGCACGACAAGGGCAGCCGCGACGACTATATGATCGACATCAAGGCGTTTTCCGAAGGCGTCCGAGCTGCCGATCCCAAAGCCAAGGTTGTTCTCGGCAGCCAGAACCGCGGTGTGGCCGATATACAGACTGCTGTCGACGAAGGCGTGCTGAAATACGTCGATATCATCGACTGCCACTACTACGAGCAGGCTGCGCTGGAGCAGGTTCGCGCCATCCTCGACAAGGCCAGCCCGAACAAGCATATCGCTATCTGGCAGACTGAAGTGGGCATGTTCACGCAGGACGGCGACGACGCGTACGCCAATGCCCTGGTAAAAACGTTCACCACCAACTCCGCTGCAGGCGTCGAGAACATCGTTTGGTGCTTCCTCGGCGGCATTCCTTCCCTCAGCGAGCGGGAAGAGGAGTCGCCAATCCGTACTGGAGGCACGTATCTGACGTCACACACCGAGATGCCGTCGCAGCTCTTCTTCGCGCACTACCTGACCGCGAGCCAACTGCAGGGCGCGAAGTTCGTCAAGCAGTTCGACTTCGGTCCGCGCGGATGCGGCTACCTGTTCCGGTCTGGCAACCGAAATGTGCTGGTTGCCTGGGCGAACGGCCTCAGCGCCATAGACGGCGTGCTAACGACCGGTGCAGCCAAGCTGGACATCGCCGACTGGACCGGACGCCGAGCGGCTATCGACACTGGCGGCAAGCCTATTGGCGCACGTTTATCGTTCCGTCCCGCATTTTACGCATGGGACGGCCCCGACGCTACCGCTAATGTGAAGTTCGACATCGGCGGAGCGCTATCAGTCAAGACTCAGCGCGACCGTGTACTGTATTCGGGCACATCGAACACAGTCACCATTACGGCTCCAGCGACTGCCGCGAAGCCGCTCGCACTCGCCCTCGACGCTGGTGCTGGCGTTACGGTGAAGCCAGCGATGTTGACCCTGAAACCTGGCGAGTCTGGTGACGTGGTCATCGACATTCCAGCCGGTATCGAAGCGCCCCGCGTCACCCTCGACGTCCGTCAGTCCGACGGCGCGAAACTGGCGAACTGGACGGTGTACGAGTACAACATCAAGCCGAGCGTCGCCGTCTCGGTGGATACCGATCCGCTCGTCAATCGCATTGATCGCCCAGGTCGCCCCGCATGGAAGGTGGCCGTGAGTAACGGTGGCGCGATACCGGTCTCGATTTTGTTGACCGTCGACTCGCTCGCAACTGACGCCGCGACACCGGATCGCACGAAACAGACAGTGAACCTGGCAAAAGGCGAGACAAAGACCGTGACTATCCCGGTCTCCGCGACGCCATCGAACGACCGCGTCTACGATATGAGCTATACGGCTGATATCGCGGGCGGGAAGACGATCGCCGACAAGGTGACACGCGGCTTTATCGGCATCTCGCACCTGGACAAGCCTATCACTATCGATGGCGACCTCGTGAAATGGAGCCGTTTCCGACCAGCAATCGCGACCGGAGCTGAAAACTATTACCGTTTCCGCGCCGACGGTGTCGAATGGAAGGGCAACGCTGACCTCAGTGCGAAGCTGTACTTTGCGTGGGACGAAGCCGCGTTCTATCTCGCAGCCGATGTGCGAGACGATGTCCACGTCAACACCAAGGATCCGCACGACGGTTACATCTGGGACGGCGACAGCCTTGAGTTTGCGCTGCAGCCGGTGACCCCTGACGGGAACGGCCCCATCGTCAAATCCATCCTGGCGCTCGCCAGGGGCGAGTCGGCGTCCGGATTCTACGGCGCGCACAGCCCGACACGTCCCGGAACCAAACCCGATGCGGCAAAGGTGGTTGTGAGGCGAGTCGCCGGACACACGCTCTATGAGGCCCGACTGCCATGGCTGGCAATCTATCCCGACGTGGCCGAGGTCCACGTCGGTTCTCGCTTTCGTGGCGCAGCCCTGCTGAACGAGGACGATCAGGGCAAGCGGGAAGCGTACCTGATCTGGTTCGGCAAACTCTGCTGGCCGACCCTCGGCGCTGGCGAGTTCACCGATTTCGTGTTGTGTAAGTGAGGCGGAGGAAAAGAAAACCTCACCCCCGGCCCCTCTCCTAGGATAAGTAGAGGGGAGTAAGAGAAGAGCTATTGCCTACAAACTTTCTGGCTCCCCTCTCCTTATCATAGGAGAAGGGTTGGGCTCGGGCCAGTCTTCTGGCCAGATGAGGTCTCCTAACCATCCACCGATGTCTCGATTTTCAACGACAAAAGGAAATACCAATGAAAACTCGAATGATAGTCCCATGCATAGCCTTGCTGCTAACCGTCGCTGCCGCCGGATTTGCGGCCGATGCGCCAAAAACAGCTCCGCCAAAGCCCGCAGGCACCGATCTCAAGATCGACCAGCCTGATTCTGGCTGGCATCACGCGTCCGGCAAGCCGCTCACGCTGGTGGATGACCCGCTGGCCAAACACACAGGCAAGGTGGTGGAGATCCCAGAAGCGCTCAATATGTGGCTGCTCAATATGAACCCGGTTGAGGCGAAGGACTCGGTGACGCTGTCGTACGACGCGTACGTGCCCGACGGCAACATGCAGGTCGCATTCGCCAGCAACCTTGCTGGCCCGGACCAGTTCAAGGGCTACTTCCTCGGCATCGATAAGAACCGCACGCTCGGGCTGTCAGCGCGCCTCGGCCTAACCGGTCCGTGGGAGGGCCTCGGCGAATCGGCGACCAAGCTACCGGTAGGTTGGGTGCGGCTCAAGATCACGGTATTCAAGGACGGCACGATCAACGTGTTCGCAAACGATGACCTCTATATCGAGAAAACCGACAAGCGCATCCCGCTCGCTCCCAACTGGATCAACTTCCAATCGAACGGCGACGGTAAGAAGTACGTGGCGAATGCGTTTTTGGAGGTGAAGTAGGATTTTAGGATCGCTCGTGCCGCGAGGGCATTTTTAGGTAAGGGATAATGCTGCGCTTTAGTTAGCATACAGGGCTCTGTCATTGTCATGGACGGCGCAATGCCACAGAGGGAGCGCAGCGAGAAAGAAGGCCCAAGCGGCCCGAGCGATCCTGAAACATGCCATCAACCAAGGTGCCGTTATACGCTTGATTGCTATCGATAACAACTCGTTACTGCGTTTGACAACGTATTAATAGTCATGGTAGCATAATGCTATCAGGCTGTAAAGCAGTAAAACGCACCGAGGGATTATACTGATGTCGCAACCGTCAATTTGGGTTTGGGAAGCTATCGGCTTTGTGGGGATTTTTCTCTACGCGAGCTTTTTCGAGTGGTGGTTCCACAAATACATGTTCCACTCGCCCAAGATCGTCAAGCGGACCTTTGTCCACCATACTTTGATCCACCATCAGGTCTACAAATACGAGCCACAGTCCTACGAGTGGAATCCGCCGCGCGAAAAGGACCACATCACCATGGACTGGTGGGCGCTCCCACTGTTCTTGCTAGTGCACGCGCCTCTCCTGATCGGAATGCAGTGGCTGACCGGAAAGCCCGTCGCCATAGGCGGTTTCGCGGCGATTGCGGTGTATTACGGGGTGTACGAGTACTTCCACTACGCTATGCATGTCCCCGGTCCGCAGTGGTTCCAGCGCTCGAAGCTGTTCCTCTTCGTCAAGGAGCATCATCGAGTCCACCACAAGTACATGTTGCACAACTTGAACGTGTTCTTCCCGCTGGCAGACATGGTCCTCGGCACCTATCGCACCGAGTTCACCCAGCCTCGTGTCGATCGGAACAAGGGCGCAAACCGCGCCAAAGCCGCCGAGAGGATCGAAGCACGGCGGCGGAAGGTCGCGGCGGGGTAGGAGATCACCTCACCTGGCCAGCGGACAGGCCCAAGCCCGGCCATAGGAATGGCCACCCCCTCTCCTAGCCCGGACATTCACGAACCGCGGAGCCACCCGGCACTGAAGTACCGGGCTATTTGGGGATTCACCTTTGGTGAAAAGTCCCTCCGGGACTCCGTGCATGTGTCGCTTCGCGACGATCTGTTGTGAATTCGAGCACGACAGGGACTATCCAGTCTAGGAGAAGGAGAAGCAAATCGAAATCGTGCCTTCGCGGCACGTCTTTCTGTATCCCGTCACCAGTCCCCAGGATTGTAAACCACGAGCTCGACGCTCTGGTACACGTGATTTACCAGCTTCCAATCGTCTTTGGCGAAGCCTGCCGTGCCTAGAAGGATACGATTGACTTTGCCGGGGACTAGGTCCGGCGTGATGTTGATCTCCAGCGGCAACTCGGCCTGGCCGCGTGTGCCGAAGGTGCTCATGTAGCGGACGCGGCCGTTGACACTCACCCAGGCGGTGGAGTTCGGGTCGGTGGACCGGGCTCGTATCCACACATCCTTCCCCTGCAGGTCTGCAGGCGCAGCATAGTCGCGGTAGACCGTCACGCCTTTGAATGTCCCGGGGAGGTTAACCGCCACTTCGCTGTCTTCGCTCACCACTCCGCGCCATTCGCCCCCGAGATCGATCACTTTGCGTGGGGCGACGGTGCGCTTGAGCGAGAACGTGCCGCACAGCCCACCGTCATTGCCGTTACCGCCAGTGAGTACGTCGATGCGGTTCGCTCCCGGCTTGAGCAGCGCGGTGATATCGAACGAGCGACCTCGCCATGGCAGATCGTTCAGGTCGGCCACCTTAGTATCGTTCACCCGCAACTCACCTTTGGCGGGCAGCCCGTTGTACGGCCACAGCGTGCCTAGGTTCAAGTCTTGCTTGCTGTTAGCGAGCCACGCTGGCGTCAGCGTGAACGATTTCCGGTACAGCGCACGCTCGTCGGCCCCAGTAGGCAGCCCCGCCGCCTTCCACAGCGTGAGGCGGGTGGGAGACAGCTTCGCAGCCTGCTGATCGATAGGCAGTTTGAGCAGCGTGTCGAGCGCGGTCGGAGAATGAACCTGCGCGAATGTCCAATCGTTCGATAGGTCGATGGAGCGGAAAGGCGCCGACGCGGGTGGCGCAACCGTTGCCCCGGTCCCCTGCCAGATCTGAGTTTGACGCGTCCACCAGTGCTCGAACGCCGCATTGGCCGTCACCGGTCGCCGCGTCGCGTAGAACCGCAGGTCGCACTGCTGCAGCGGCACATCTGCGAATACCGCCTTGTCGCCGGTAACCGTTGCAGGGATCTCGTCGCCAGTCACAGGGTCGTAGATACGCTTCGGCGTGAAACCTGGCGACCACGCGAGACGAACGGTTTGATCGCCTCTGCCGCGCGTCGTCAGCACGAGCATCTCTTCGGTGCCGTCGTTGCTGACGAAGCTCTCGGAGCGGCCTTGGGTGTCCGAGTGCGCGGGAATGTTGAGGCTGTCGAGAAGCGGGCCGAGTATATGCTCATCACGCAGAATCTCCGGGGCGAGCGCCCAGATAATCTGGCCCTTGCCAACTGTGCACCGGACGAGGGCCGGTGACTTGTCCGGGAAGGTTGCCAGCACCTCGACACCGGGACCGAGTTCGATGGTCGGTGTAGTAAGCTTCTTGGCGTTGTAGACCTTGAACGACACGCCGGCGACGCCTTTCATGAGCGACGGCGCGGCTTCGATCTGCATCGACGTGTACGGGAACAGCCGCGACGACGTCACGCGGCAACCGGTCAGCGCGGCGGACGGCCACGCGTCAGCGTCGCGGTACGTGTGCCTGCCGCTGTTCGGAGGAAGCAGCATCGTTCCGCCCGCGTGCACATAGGCGGTGAGCTTGGCGGTCATTTCCGGGTCCCAGCACTCCGTGGCATCATCGATGATCACCGGATACGGAGAGATCAGATTGTCTTCAATTCCAGCTTCGTCGATATAGGCGAACCCGCGATGCAGGCTGAACACGGTGCTCGCGCTATCCTCACGGGGCGTCATCTTCCAGCCGCCCTGGTAGCGAGGGCTGCGTCGAGACATCAAGACCGCAATCTTCGGGGCGTTGAGGTTGGTTGCGCCCATGAGCTTCATGTACGGCAGCATCTTCTCGAAGTACGCGGTCTGGTCGGGATCGTTCAGGATCGATTCGGGGTCGTGGAAGTAGTCATGGGCGTTCATACCCTCCATCCACATCGCCGAGAACAAGTTCTTGAGGCCGGGCAAGTCGGGCGCGGAGCCGCCGGGCTCCGACGAATCCTGCAAGCCGCGCGGGATGCCGTAGTGCTTGTCGAATGGTCGCCAGAACGCGCCTTCGCCGGTGCAGTGAGGGAAGCCGCCATAGTCCTGCATCGCGCGGTCGGCCCATTCGCTGGTAACCGCGTGGAACTTGGCGGGCTGGTTTGGGGCGATGGTGCGCAGGTATTGCATGGAACGCCGCATCGAGGTGCCGATAGCATATGCGACCCAGTCATGCAGATCGACCTTCTGCAGGTTGATCTGCGGGTCGCTGGTAGGGAAGTCTTCCATCGGCTTGGTCGTCAGAAAGAGCGGACCGGCGAAGCTGCCTTGCGTCGTCATAATGGACAGGACGTTGCCAGTGGGCTTGATTGCCGACGTCACATCGAACTGCATGTACTCAGGCTCGTGCCAGTCGCGCATGCGAAGTTCGCCGACTTTGGTACCGTTCAGGTAGACGTAGCCCGGGTTCTCGCGCCATCCATAGTTGAGGTCGATGACATTGAGATACACCTTCCCGCCGGTAGTGATGGTCTTCGATGCGTCGAAGCGCACCCGGAACCAAGCAGCACTGTTGCGAAAATTGACCGTCTGGTCGCCGGGCATGTTGACCGAGCGCCACTTGCTGTCGTCGAAATCTGCCGCGCCCCAGCCAGCGGCATCGCCCTTGCGGTCGGCGTCGGCGTGTGTGCGCCACGTGCCCCCGAGGTCCTGCGATGTGGCATCGTTCCAGCCGTAGAAGCGGCGCTGGTCGGGGAACTGGACCGCGTCCCACGACGCCAGCGCGTTCGGTTTGCCGAACCATCGTGTCGACAGGGTTGTGAGGCTGTACTTACGCTCGTCGCGAAGGAACCGAATCAGGTCGGCGCGTCCTTCGGGCGACTGCATCATCACGAAGGTGGTCGGAAACGGCCCAACTTCGCCGTGTGGCTCAAGAACCGTCATGTAACTGTCGTCGCCAGCGACCTGCTTGAGAGCCTGTAGGTACGTGTCGTTTTGGGCATTCTCCAGCACGCTGGGGACGTTGGGGATATCGCCGTAGTAGCTATGAATCGGCGTAAAGCCCGCAGCTGCGTTGGATGTCGATTTGGGGTTGCGGTTGTGCAAGTCGTAGCTCACCGGCAGCCACGCAGCGAATTGGTACGGGATACGGTACTTGCGCATGTATGGGAGCGATGTGCTATAGCCCGTCGGGTCGGTCGCGCCATCGTTGAGCGAGAAGAAGTTCGCGCCTTGCAGAACGAGCCCGCGTGCTCCGGCCCACTTGTAGAATGCGTCCGCGTCCGGCTTGCCGGCGGCGTCCTTGAACATCTTCACGGACTCCGCATCGTTGGGCCGGAACCAGAGGCCGAAGCAGTAGCGGTCCCATTTGTCCATGTAGATCGGGTGGTCCGTGATCGCGGCGGGTACGGCCGCAGCTATCTTGAGGACGCTCGCCGCAGACGTTGCCTCGGCGGCGGATCCGGCGCAGATGATGTCAACCTTGGCGTCGCTGCGTCGAGCCGCGACCGCGATCACCCAGCCTTCGGGAGCCTGGATCGCAGGGACTGTGCCGCCTGCGACCTTGAGCATTATCTGCTTGTTGCGTCCGAGAACCTGATAGTCGGAAAGCAGCTTGGATGCGAACACGAGCGCATGGGCGGGGTCAGCGCACTGCACGTGGTACGCCTTCACCGTCGCCGCGAGCTTCGCGGTCGCATCCGCCGTGACCACGACGCGACCGTAGCCGCGAAGGGTGGCGTCAGTAGGCAGTCCGCCCGCCGCTTGCGCCGCACCTGTGCTAAGGAGCAGCGCGAACGCTGCTCCTGTTGCCATACTACGTGAACGAGTGTGTGAGATTGGCGTCATGATCATCGTGATGTCACCTTTTGAAGCGTGATGCTCTTGATCGATAAGTCGCTAGGCATCCAAGCCTTGGCGCCCTGTTGCGGGAGAATGAGCAGGTTGTTCGCTTGCCCGAACTTCACCCACGGCGTGATGTCCATATATGTCACCGGCGCGAACCAGGCGACGGGGTGAAAGACAACTTTGCCGTTGATGGCGAACGCGTTGTACTGCGACAGATCGGTTGGGACGATCTTAATGAACACGCGGGAGCCCTTCCACGATGCCGGGACCATGACGTCGGGCTTCACCGCGAACAGGCCCTTGAATGCTCCGGGAAGCGTCACTTTGGACAAGCCGCTCTCTTCGCCGGCCTGCACATCGAACGAACCGCTGACCGCAAGCGTCTCGGCGGCATGCGGCTCTCGCGAGACCACAAAGCGCCCTGCGAAGCCGGTAGCTGGGGCGACGAACACGAAGATGTTCTTGCCGGTGAGCTTGATTGTCGACGAGACGTCGATACGGAGCGGGTCAACGCCCTTCTGCGACGAGTCGTAGACCTTCGCGCCGTTCAGGTACAGCGAGCCGGTGAGGCCGTGCGGGTAGAGGGGCGAAACGCTGAGCTCGTAGCGGTCGTTCGCCTTCCAGCTTGCGGGTGCGGTGAGGGTCGAGCGGTAGAGAACGCTCGAACCCGCAGGTACCTTCAGGTCTTCGCGCTCGGGGAGTATGAAGTTAGCCTTCGGTGTCCAGCCGCCATCGTCAAACGTCGTCGAAAGTCGCGCAGGGTCGAGGGTGGCGATGTCGGCGGCGCTCACGACACGCTCGCCGATGTCCTCGATTGCCTCGGCCTGCAGGAAGGGCAGATCGGGGCGAGAGAGCACGGGGCCGCCCGCCGATTCATGCCACAGCACCGACGTGCGCGCAAACCAGTCGGATACCGCGTCCACCGGCGGTCGCGAGTCTTGCGTCGCCAGCACTATGGTTTCGAGCGGCTTGAGTGTCAGCGCTTTGATCGCCACCGAGTTGCCGGTGATCGATGCGGCCACCGGGCTGCCGTTCTTGGGGTCGTAGAGCTGTGTGGCCGGGTGAACGGTCCGCCAGGTGAGATTGGCGGTGACGGAGACGTCCGACGGGTTCCACACCACGAGGTACTCCTCGGTGCCGTTGTTTGCGACGTAGTGCTCACGCCAGAGGGCGTGCGTGTCCGCTTCGCAGAGCGGCTTCAGGCCAAGGCCCGCGAGCAGGTTTTCGAGGATCATCGACTGCTCCTCGCTGGGATGCCAGTAGCCCTGCTGATCGTAAGAATCGCGCCAGAACGGGCTGCCGAGGACGATCACGCGTCCCTTGCCGAGTGTTCGCATGCCGACAGCGGTTTGCCCGTCGTCGTACCGGGCCAGCGCGACGGTGCCAGGGGCGATGGCTTCGAGCGCCAGCGACTTATCCGCGAAGTTGTCGTTCGAATAGTCTATGGAGCGACCGCGATTGTAGAACGTTCGCCCGGCAAGCTTCGGCAGCAGCGCCGAGTCGTCTTCGATGGTCACGAGGCCGGTTGTCGGGCGAATCGCCTTGACTCGGAAACCCGTCAGCGACGAGATCGGCCACGCATCCCGCTGCGTCATCGTGTGGCGCCCCGTGTCCGCGATAGCGACGAATGTGCCGCCAGCCTCGACATACTTTGTTAGGTTTGCGACTGTGTCCGTCGTCATTATCTGCGAGCCGCAGTCCCAGACGACGGGATAATCCTTCGCCAAACCTGCGGCGATGCCGGGCTCGTCGATGTAGATGTACGAATAGCCTATCGACTGCAAGTCGCCACGTCCGATGTCGAAGATGTAAGGCAAGCCTCGCGGCAACAGGCGGTTATTGAGTGACGAGCTTATGAGCGCGATATCGGGCCGCTTGATGTCGCGGCGGTTGGCGAGCTTGAGGTACGGCATGTACTCCGTCCATAGGTCCTTGGCGGGGCTGTACATCATGGACTGGATATTGTGGAAGTTGTCGAAGGCGTTCTGACCCTCGAAGTTGAAGAAGCCAAGCCAACGCTTCCATGCGGTAGGGTCATCGATGCTGCCGCCGAACTCCGCCGAGCTTTGCGTACCCCATGGGTAGCCGAGGCGGCGGTCCCACGCTCGTAGGAAGCTGCCTTCGCCTGTATTATGGGCGTAGGCGCCGTATCGGGCCAGGACTGGACCGAACAGGTCTTTGTCATATGCTGCGTGAACCTTGATCGGCCTGTTCGGGTCGATGGCGCGCATGGCTTTCAGCGTCGTTTCAACGCGGTTCATCGCGCACCAGGATATATATTCGTGCCAGTCGGAGTAGCGCGCGTTCATCAGCGAATCGGTGAACGGGTAGCGCTGGAACGGTTTCGTCGCCAGGAAGAACTTGCCGCGAATACCGATGCTCGGGTTCGCGGGAACGTAGACGATTGTGTTGCGGCCGGACTTGATCAGCTTGCTAATATCCACTTGCGCTGTGATCGAGCCGCCGCCAGCCGTGTACGGGGTCCCGGCAGCTACACCGTTCACCCATAGTCGGTCTGGCTTAAATGCCCCGCGACCGCTGGAGAGTGTGGCGATGTTCAGGTAGATTGGCCCCGTCTTGCGGTGCGCGTCTAGCCAGGCGGAATCAACCGTGAGCGAGCCGCGGTACCAAACCATCTCGCCCGGGCGGTTGTGTTGCATCGACCGAAGAGCGATGGAGGGGACTTCCTCGCCAGGCATGCTAAAGTGCACCCATTTGGCGTCCGAGAAAGCTTCCTTATTAAAGCCCTGCTTGAGCCCATCGGCGAACTTGGTGATGCGAACGGCCCATGATCGGTCAGCGTCGATGCTGTCTGCCTGGCGACCGTAGAAGTCGTAGCCCATCGGGATGCGAACGTCATTCCACGACGCGAACTTGGCCGGGTTACCGTACCACGCTTTACCGAGCGACTCCAGCGTGTAGCCACGATGAGCCTTCAGCCAGTCGGCCAGACCTCGACGATTGTTTTCGCTCAGGTCCCAATAGATAGCGTCGCCAAAAGGTCCGATTTCGCCGTTGGGATCGAGCCAGTCAACTAGGTTCGGGTCGTCAATGCGCTTTTTTTGCTCCTGCTGGAAGCTCCAGTCACGATACACCGACAGCTTCTTGCCGGGTGAGAAGCTGACCTGACCGTAGTAGCTCGGTTCGCTGGTGAAATCGGTGGTGGTTCGCACCATCTCTTCGGGCGCCATGATCGCAAGTGCCGCGCTCCACTCCTGCCATTTTGCGAAGTGGTACGGGCGATCGTATTGGTGGATCTTGGGCAACTGGTTGTCCAGCAGCAGCCCGCCGCCCGTCGGCTGGAGCGCCAGGTCCCACTTTTTCGCATAGGCGAAGTGGTCGTCGATACTGTTTGGCTTGCCCTTGCTGTTGTCGTCGCCCCACATGTACGGGTACCAACTGCCGATACCGTTGTGGTCAAACTTGTCCAAGTACATCGGGTACTTCTGGTTGGGCACGTAGCCGGTCGCATCGGTCAATGAGTTTGCGGCGTCCGCGAATGCCACGTCTAACGCCGCTGTCGCCGTAGTCGTGAACGCGACCGCCTTTGTCCCAGTTGATGCAAAGAGGAAGCTCCCCAGCCCTGGACGCACGAGCACTTGGAAGTCGTGACCGGCGACGCGTACCGTCTGCCAGAGCGGTGCAATTGTTGCACTCTGCTCCATGTCGCGGCCCAGCTTTTGGCGGACCCAGGTTGCATGTTCGACGCTGTCGCAGTCGAACGATTGGCCTCGCAACACGCCCACGTTCAGCGGGGCAGTGGCGACGCGGCCAAAGCCGCGCAGGTTGATCGGCGATTGCGGGGCGGCGGATGATGGAAATGTCGCGGCGAGAGTGACGACAGCGACCGCGAGGGCAATGACTGGCAGTTGTTTTCGGTTCATAGGTAGGCTGAGTATTTCGTGGAAAGGCCGACGGCCAGCGTAGTTCAGCCGTCGGCAAGCGATGGATAGAGGAGAGAGGGTGGCGGCTATTTGTAGCTCCAGGTCCCCACAATTGTTGTATCGGTGCAAATGGTGGACGGCGCCTCGCCATATCCAGCGTTTCCGCATGGTCGTTGGCTGCCATCGTTCGTGTACCCGCCAGCAACCTGACTGGGTTTCAACCATTTTGCGTGGTTGTCGGCGAAAAGGTAGCAAGAACCCGTCTGATGCTGTCCGTCGACGCTTGCGAACTGTGCGACATCGACTGACGGCGTTCGGATCATACGGGTAATCCCCGTGGCGTATTGGACGAAACATGTCCCTGCGGCCAATGCTGCGACGGCTTGTGCGCTGGTCAGGCCACCGCTATAGCCGCCTGGATCGTAATCGACACCGTTGCCCCTCCCCACAGGCGACGCGTGAAGCATCTGGGTCATCTCATTGGGGATCGTGTACGACGAGTTGCAGCCGCTATTGATTACTTCCGCCAGCAGGATCGTTTTTGCTGGTGCGGCAAACTGTGAAATCAGCACTCCTGTTGAGTACATTGGGTTGCTGCCCGGCACGAGTGGCCCGAGGTACGTGTTGTATGCATACGAGCAAATCGGCTTCTTGGTCGGGTCGCTTGGGCAGACATACACCTTTTCTGACTTCACATATGGGTAGATTTGGCCAGCCCAGCCCTGCCCGCCACCAGTGGACTTATAACCGCAGGGTGTCATCTCATCGTAGTCTTGTTCGTATTGAGCAAACGACAGTCCAAGTTGCTTGACGTCCGACAGGCAAGCCGTTTGGCGCGCCTTTTCGCGTGCTTGTGCAAACACAGGGAAAAGTATAGCTGCGAGAATCGCTATAATAGCTATAACTACGAGAAGCTCTATCAATGTGAATCCAGCCAAGTTCGACCGGTGTTGTGCAGTCTTCATATCAGGTACTTGCCTCCGATGGTGCCATACAGTGTGCGTGTCTATCATTTCTTAAATTGCGTGGTGCGTCGTGTCACGAGGTGCGACCGGAGGCACACGTGGCTGGGATGCTCTTCGCGACGTAGTGCGGCGACCGCGAGGCGTGCCGTCTGAACGCCGATGCCTTCAATTGGCGGTCGTAGCGTCGTTAACCCGATTGCCTGTGAGTCCGGATGATCGTCGAAACCGACGATTGCATAGTCGATGCCTGGCTCCAACCCGAGTTTGCGAGCGGCATTTATGTATCCATAGGCGAACGCGTCATTCGCAGCGATAATACCGTCATACCGCTTGCCTGTCGCCAAGATTTCTGCAGCATAAGCCTCCGCAATCACCTCCGACTGACGCATGCTGCACTGGATCGCGCGGTTATCGATATACGCGTCGAACTCGATTGGTGTCTCCGGGTTATGCTCAACGGCCGTCCTGGCACCCTGGAGTCGGTCCTGCGCCCACGATCGGATCGATATCGACATGTAGAGCAACTTGCGCGCCCCAACATCGATAAGGTGCTGCGTTGCTCGGTAGCCGTCCGAGATGCTGTCATATGAGCAGTGAATTGCGGGAAGCCTCAACGGCTCAGCGCAGCCTAGCACGATTGGCCGCGACGCCCACGCTGCCCGACATGCTGTTGCCATCACATGAGGGTCAGTTTCAATCATCAAGCCGATCACGGCTTCGGCGCCGCCCATGATCGCTTCGGTGATGCCGTCGGCAGCCGACAACTGTTCGCCCGTGGGCCGGTAGAGGTTCGTCAGCATCGTCGGATGGCCAAGGTTGGCGGCCTCGCGCTCGATGCCGTGGATCATGTTTGTGCGCCAGTTAAAGTTCTCGCCGTCGCGGAGCGGTGCGAGATGCGTGACGATTCCCACGTAGCCTCGGGCGGTTGGCGTTATGCGGAACGAGTCCAGCGATGGCCGCTGCCCTGCCGCCATTCCGATCACGGTGCCCATGTTTCCTTTGGCTTCCAGGAAACCATCTGCAACGAGGGCTGACACGGCTTGCTGTACTGTTCCCAGCGAAACGCCAAACTCTTCGGCGATAGCGCGGCGGCTCGAAAACATTGCCCCCGCAGGCAACCCGCTCTCAATAATACGCCGCCGGAGACGTTCCGTGACGTGGTCTGCCGCGAGCGCAATCCTGCGTCGCTTAGCTGCCTTATCGGGAACCGTCCCGCTGATTATTTTGCTCGCATTTGGCATTGTTTACTGCTCGGAAAAGGGCATCGCAACCGCAATACATGTAACAGTGTTCGTTATAAGATAACGCGTGTTCATTCTATCACGTAGCCGCCAACGGGTCAACAAGGATTTTTACGGCCGCCAGGTCAATCGACGATCGCAATCCCAAACCCCGGATCGGGCATGCCATCAACTTGTGATACGGGCACCTCAACTGCCTTGCGATTGATGGAAGCGTGCCGGAACATCGATGTGAACGGCGAGTAGCAGGTCGATAGCTCGACCTTGTCCGTTCGATAAGTGGTAGTGCGCATATTGCCGTAGTAATCGTCGCTGATCGTCCCCTTGGCCAGCCATGCGCGGAACGCAGCGAACGAAGCAAAGCCGCTCGCCGCATGGATTTCGAATACAAAGCCCATGTTGGTTTCGATAATCTGCTCGTACGACAAATCAGTCGGCGACCAGTTCTCGTATCCAGTCATTCCAATTACGAGATGGCTGGAGTAGGTGTGCACCTGCAGGGCGGCTTTGCGGGCCGACATCAGAGGCGGCGCCGTGCTGGTGGGGATGATTCCCACATAAACGTCGCCTTCGTCAATTGCGATCGGAGCGAACTGCTCAAACATTCCGTTCAACTGAGGCAGCCGCGTCTCGCCCACCCACAACTCGCGAGGCGCATGGTACATCATCGGACGAAACAGCCCTGTGCGTATCTTCTGGACCGATTTCTTGATCGGGTGGGGATTATAGAAGACCATGGCGCTGCCCTCGTGCTGGATGGTGCGTATTTCCCCGTAGTCCTTAAAGCATCCAGTCACGACAGGTCGCTCACCGTACGGGTTCTCCTCGTCGAAGAACAGGCGCGTGTAGTACACAGCGGCATCCTGCGGTGACCGCTTCTGGCCGTGAGAGATCGTGGCGTAGAAGCTGTGGGCCTGAACGCCGTCGAGCCAGCTATACTGCGATGTGCCCAGCGAAAAACCCTCACCGTAGTACGTCGTGAGCAGACTGCGTCGCGGCCCCAGGTGATGCGTAAGCGGTGCGCCCTCCGGCCGGTCAGCCGGTGTCTTCCACGCCACCGCCGATGTGCCCGATTCCGCTGTGCCGCGAACTGTAGTTCCGACAGGCTTGGCGAAGATGGCCTCTTCAAGCTCCGGCGTGACGTGGTAATTCGGATGCGCCATCCATGCGACACAGCCATGATAGAACGGCAGACAGAGCTTGTTGCTTTGGGCCACGATTGGGCTTTCCAGCGCCCGGCCATACGCTTCGCCAACATAGTCGAACGCGAACCGCTCTGGATAGAGATACGCCAATAGCGACATAGTCCCGCTCGTCATCCCGGTAGCATCCGAATCGCCGCAACGCGTCATAGGGCCAGCTGGCAGACCGACACGCGAGTCGAAATGCAGGGCCACATCGCGCCAGTAGAACCGCTCTAGCCGCAACGCCAACTCGCGAACTTCGTCGGATTTCGTGTGCTCCGCGAGGCTCGCCAGCGGAATCAGCGAAACCGGAGCGTAGTTCGGCGAGTTGTACTCGCACGGGAACCCGTTACGTTCGAACATCTCCACAGCCTGACGCAACTTCAGCATGCCGCGCTCAACCGTCTGCGGCGTACCAAGATACTCGCCGCCGATAATCAACGAATAGATCGCCTTATGCACATGGTTGTCGTTGTAACCATGGACCTTCAAGTCCTCCGTGGACATGTAGGGCACATTCAACTCAATCAGCCGCTCCAAGCACGCCAGCGCATCCGGTTCCAGCCGATCACGGTAGGTCGTGAGGATATCCAGCGCTGCCCCTGGAGCGAAATGGCATGGCGTCTGCGCGAAGTTCGTCACGATGATCCTGTTGGCGCGTGCGACACATCGGTCGTCGCCAGCAAGATACGCCAGGCAGTGGAACAGGTGAACACGGTAGCCCCCGTGCGCCGAGAGGTCGGTGGCCCAGGCAAAATGCCCGTCCTTGTCCCAATAGCTGTCGAGTGTCAGTTGATGAGCGGAGAAAAGCTTTGCGCGATTTGCGTCCTGCGCGGGTGGGTAAATGTTGCCAGTCATGCCAGAAACTCCATTGACGTATACCATCTATGGTAACGCGTGTTCATTATAATATCACGTCCGGCTTGTCTCGTCAATAGAGTTGGTGCATGATTGTTAAGATTTAGGATGCCCTCGTGCCGGGCGGGCATTTTTTAAGAGTTGAGCTAAAACCCCGGGCTTTAGCCCGGTGGATACAGCGATCTTGTTGCACTATAGGTAGAGCCCGCCGGGCACGAGGGCATCCCTATCAACCAAGCTATA
>DASXUY010000063.1:0-54549 GCA_036504535.1 Capsulimonadaceae bacterium | reverse complement strand
CCAATGCTGCAGTGCTGGTAGCGTCCCGCGATTGTGTCGGTTGGGGCTTCACGGATGGGTCTGATCCTACCGCCGATAAGGCGATTGTGGTCGCTCTAGGGACTGTTGTCAAACTTGATGAATCACTTCGCGAGTTGGCAGGCCTACCGATGAATTGGATGGCCACAAGGACGACAAGAGACTCGCCTTGGCAATGGGAGCCACGCCCTGCTGATTGGGATGATGACGTCGAAGTCGGGGGCGAGGGGTAGGGGCGTGGTGACCGCTTCGGCGGAGGGGTTCCGAGCGGGCAGCGAGCTGCCCGTCTGACGCAAGAGCCCGCTACGCGGGGCGGGCTCTCGGGGGCTTAACGGTCTACCGTGGGCCTGTGATCAGATACCATGGAGTCGCGTCGGCTGGACTTATATCGATGGTTAGGACGCCATCTTTGTAGGACGACTTCGCGGCACCGCGCGAGGCACCGGTTTCGTCGAGCAGCAGAACCCGTCGAGGGCCATCGGATTTCAGCGTTAGATGCACGTCGGGGCCATCTACCATCTGGGGGCCGGTTCCCCAATCGATGACCTGTCGCTTGTCCGCCGCGAACTTCTCTCCTGTGTTGCTGCGCGTCGACATCACAGTCAGCAGCGCAGACTTAGCGATGTTGAGGGCTCTGCCGTCCAGAGAAACCAGCGTTGCTGCTGCAAAGCCATGCGGCGAATCACCGAACACGGCGGTAACGTCGCCGAGCGTAATCGTCCTGCCCGCCGTAAACCCAAGGATGGCCTTCGCTTGGGGCGAGTCAGCGGTATAAACCGCGCGAGGCGACTCTGGATCGATCAGTTGGAGGCGCGTGCCTGCGGGCAATTTGGCCGACACGGTGGGCATGTCGGGCATGCCTACCGAGATGCGGCGCTCCAATATATCCGCAGGACGTGGGAGCCTTCTGGTGAAATTTGTCGACAACGCCTTTTCAAATGTTGGAAGGGGCACGACAACTTCGTCTGACGCGGGACCAATTTCGGATGCGCGGAAGATCATTGCCGCCGATGGCAGGAACGCCCACTTTGCAATGTTTGAGCCGATGTTGAAGTAGTCGGTCGGGTAGCCGGTTGGATTGTCAGCGCCATAACGTCCGTATTCGTGCAGTATGATCGTGTCCCAGTCCTGGAACGCGGCTAATGAGGCGATCAATGGAACGCACTCCGCCTCGTATTCGTTGGGGGCGGGATGGTTGTATTCGCTGATACTGAATGGCTTGCCAGCAACGCGGTTGAGGACCATATCGCGAAGATGGCTCGCCGACAGCAGGGTGGTGACGCTGGGGTCATTCTTGACCCAGCCTGCTTTCCAGTTGTTACCCGGAAATACAGGGTGCGCCCAATAAGCATGATCGTCGATATAGTCCATGTGCCTCTCACGGTAAATACCGGCAAGCTCGCCAAACGAGGCCTGACTGTCGATCACTAGTGCTTTGACGCCCAGGTTTGTCTTCAGGAATGCCCGCATGTCCAACGCATAGACCGTTTCTGTGTCGCTCATGAAGCAGCGCCAATCCACGCCCTGGACGCCAACGATCTCCCGCGGAACTGCGACCGTTTGCGCGGCGAGGGTTTGGTCAGGTGGTATCTGCACGCTTGTCGAACCTTTTGTAAGCGTGAAGTCGGCTACCGCAATCTCGCCCGCGTTGTCGCCCAAAGCGATTGCAATTCTGTTCGCGCCTTTGGCTGTATGGTTGGCGGTGAACTCGTAACGGTACGATTTCCATTCGGGCGTGCTGGTGAAATAGCCCGAGAGACCGATCCCGTGCCAATCGCCGCCTTCGACGCTGCCGTACAGGCTTGCCGATCGAGTTCCCTTTGCGCGGAACGACACCGTATAGATCTGGCCGTCCTCGAGGTCAAGTCCCTGCTGCATCAGCTGTACGTGCCAAGCTTGGGTACCTGCCGTAGTGACATCGACGACTGCGGCGCCGCTATCAACCCTGGACGTCGCCTTGGCCGTGTCGGCTTGCTGCAGATTCCATCCAGCAAGCGGGCCACGATTCGAGGCGACTTTGGACGCTTCCGACGTGTTTGACCATGCCGCCGTCAACCGCTTATCGCCGCCGTATTTACGCGTTAACCACGAATTCCACTGCGCTTTTAGCTCGCCCGCGAACGGCTCCGGAATATCAACCAGAGGCGTGTCAGTCGGCTTGCCGGAGTACCACTTGTGCAGGAGGGAATTCTCATTGTTGATCTCGACCGACAAGACTCCGGGATCTTGCGTGTACGCGCGCTTCGTGTATGGGTTGGTATGGGTCAGAAGGTCCTTTGCGTATTGCTTCTGCAACTCGATCGCCTTGGCATCGAACATATCCGCCAGCTTTTTCACTGCCTTCAATGACGACGTTGACTCCGGCATGCCGTCGGCGGCAGTAAGCGAGCGCCCGACTTTGAGATTGATGTCGACGTAGACACCATGCTTGAGCAGTTGTGCGATGAGATAATCGAGCTTTTCGAGCTGCTCCTGGTCCAGCTTCGTGCGCGCCGGTCCGCTCTTGTCCCAGATGCTCGCCGAGCCAGTGTTGTCAAACCAGTGAAGGCGCGCCAAGTTGACTCCGTACTTGGCGAGACGTGCCGCGAATGTCTCGGCATCCGAGTGGGACGGAAAGTTGTCCGGTCCGGTGACCACGACGCCTATGAAGCGAATACGCCTGCCCGTCTTCGACTCGGTGAAATGTCCGTCGCGAACAACGATGTAACCGTTCGATCCCGCAGGCGATGAGTTTAGGTGGGAGACGTCGATTGGGGTCTTAGCCGTGTCTTCAAAACGCGTCGAAAACGGATAGCTTGCGATGCTATATCCAGAGCTTCCGACGAGAATGACTGCTGAGAGAGCCGCTACCTTGGTCAGGTGACGAGTCTGGTGGAGAATTCTAGACATTTGTAGTTCCTGGGCAGTTGAAGGTGAGAGACACGCCCGTGATACGAGGCTCCCGGACGTGTTTCGTGGTCGCTGGGCCGCATGGCCGGTTGGCAAGCTAGTAAACGCTGAATGTTGCCGTCCATGAGCCGAAGGTACACTTGTCGCTGACTGTGCTGGCTGCGGTAGCCGATCCGAAGCCCCACGCGCCGCCGCAGTAATTGCCGGTATTGTTGCCGCCAGAGACGACCTGGCCGGGCTTGATCCATTTTGCATGACCATCGGCGAGGATGAAATTCGAGCCTCCCTGATGCTGGCCGTCTTGCGCGTCCTTGAAGCTGTATGACCACGGCTTGGTGGTTGTATCGTAGATCGACCAGACCATCGGACCTGTGGCATACCGAAGGGATCCATTACCACTGGAGTTCTGGTTGGCTCCGTTGGGCGACTGGTTGTTCAAAACGCCATAGCCGGTTGGAGAATTCCCCCAGTAGCCCCCCGGATCGCTGGCATTTGCGGTTATGTCGGCAGCGCCGCTGCTTGCGTATTGCTGGACATCGATCCGGTAACCCTTACTGCCTTGTACTTCAAAGAACAACACCGTCTTGGCGGGAGCATTGAACTCCTTCATAATCTTGCCCCTGTTTCCAGCAAAGGCTGTTCCGCTACTGGAGCTCTGTTGAGTAACGCAATTGGAGTTGTAGCCGTACGACACCACATCGCCAGCCAGAGAGTCATCCGGGCATAGAAAAGCTCCCGTGCTCTTCACATAGGGGAATACCTGTCCTGCCCAGCCCGTGCCGTTGCCCCATCCATCAGCGCCGTTGGGTGTCATCTCGTCGTAGTCCTGTATGTACTGGATAACCGCAAGGCCCATCTGCTTCTCGTTCGAAAGACAGGCTGTCATACGAGCCTTTTCACGCGCAGTCGCGAACACAGGAAAGAGTATTGCTGCCAATATAGCTATGATAGCGATTACGACGAGGAGCTCTATTAACGTGAACGCCGAGCGTCGTGGTGGGTAGATCAGTTTCATTGCTCCGATAACCTTCCTTTTCAAACCTGGCCTATCTAGCCAGTTCAATTACCTCAAGCGCCATCGACTTGCGCGATCTCGGCGATGCTGAAACAGTTCGCGGGACGAGGCGCATTTTTATCGTCCGCTCTTCGGGCGGGCCGGTCAGTCTTCCAGTGCGACGTTCCCAGAGGAGATCGGCTGCCGCTCGCCCCGCGCTTTCCCATGGCACCCGCATTGCCGAAAACAGATGCTGCTTTGATGGCGCGTCGTCCTCGAAGCCGATAATCCCCGGCCACCGATCAGCAGGGACGTTTTCGTTGCGCAAAGCATCTACCAGTCCAAGGACGGCGTTGTCGTTGACGCACACCACGGCAGTCGCTCGACCTTCACGAATGATGTTGCACGCGGCTTTCTCTGCTGCTCGCGTTTCTCCATCATAATTGCGGGGCTCGATTTCTGGGCAGTAGAGAAGACCATCAACATCCGTTTCGCCCTCTTTCATTGCCAGACGCCAACCCTGCGCGCGGCGTTGCGACCACAGGTAGAGGCCTGATGCAACATCGAGTCGATGAAGACCCAAGCATGCGATCCGAGTATGACCGAGCTGTTGCAGGTGGCGCGTTGCCTGGCGACCTGCATCGATATCGTCGAAGTAGATTGTGTCTGAGAACCCTGTTTGCTGAACTAACTCCGGACGTTCGGAGGAACCGAAGCCGACGTATGGAACGCCGCTTTCCGGCGACCACGCAACAGTCGTCATCGGACGGTAGGCGAAGTCGAACACTCCGCTCAGTGGCGGAAGCTCACCTCGCTCGCGCAGCGCAATCGCCGCAGGCAGCATCATCGCCATGCTTGATCCGCCCAACTCCGCGATGCGCTCCTCGAAGCCAATCCGAAGCGGCGTGACGTGAGCCGGCCAATTGTACAGCATTAAGAAAGTATCCGTAAGGCGCTCGACAGGGCGCCCCACATACGTCCCGACCCGTGGGACAGTATAGAGTACACCTTCATCGATCAACGTCTGTAACTCGCGTGACACGATTCGCACGGACAAGCGATGGCGCTCGGAAAGTTCGCGAACTGTGGGCAGCATGCTCCCAGGAGCAAGCGTGCCGTCGAGACTGGCCAGCCTCAAGCTTTTTGACAGCGATTCCCGCCTGTCTTTGGTATCTTTTCGATAAGCCATTGTGTTCTAAGTCGCGAAAGTGTAACAGATGTAAACAGACCTCATTGTATCATTGCGGCGGTGCCCTGTCAATGGGGGAGGATACAATTTTTTCGTGCGGTTGTGGTTCGCCTCCGGGGCGAAGCCAAAATATGTCGAGTCTTGTGATAGTCGAGGCATCCCCAGGCATGCGGTTTCCCAGGCATGGGATTGCGCAAGCAGGCGGTTTCCCAGGCACTGAATTGCCTGCCTGACGCAGAGCACCCGCTTCGCGGGCTAGACGGGCGAGAGGCGGCGCGCATAGGCTGCCATCGCGCACGGCGGCCTGGGAGAGCGGCTGACGGTGCCGACGGCGGCCTGGGGGAGGGGCTGACGGTGCCGATGAAGGTGACGGGGAACGCGGGGCTGACCGGTTCGACGGCGTGCGGGTACGATGTGAGCAGGCGGTGAACTGCCCGCCTGACGCGGAGCACCCGCTGCGCGGGCTAGATGAGCTGGGGCGGCGGGCTGCCATCGCGCACAGCGGCCTGGGGAAGCGGCTGACGGTGCCGATGAAGGTGACGGGGAACGCGGGGCTGACCGGTTCGACGGCGGGGCGTTGTGAGCAGGCACTGAACTGCCCGCCTGACGCAGAGCACCCGCTTCGCGGGCTAGAGGAGCTGGCGGCGGGGCGCATGGTCTGCCAACGCGCACGACGGCCTCGGGGAGCGGCTGACGGTACCGACGACGGTGACAGGGAACGCGGGGCTGACCGGTTCGACGGCGTGCGGGTACGATGTGAGCAGGCAGTAAACTGCCCGCCTGACGCAGAGCACCCGCTACGCGGGCTAGATGAGCTGGCGGCGGGCTGACCTACTTTGGCGGCGCTGGCGGGATGACGTGCAATGGCCTCGGCGACCGGCTGACGGGGCCGACGACGGTTTCGAAGAACGCGGGGCTGACCGGAGGGACGGCGCGGCATTGTGAGCAGGCACTGAACTGCCCGCCTGACGCAGAGCACCCGCTGGGCGGGCTAGATGAGCTGGGGCGGCGGGCTGACCTACTTTGGCGGCGCTGGCGGGATCACGTGCAATGGCCTCGGCGACGGGCTGACGGGGCCGACGACGGTGACGGGGAATGCGCGGCTGATGGTGCCGACGGGGTACGGCTACGACGCCCAGGGGCGGTTGGTGTCGGAGATGAGTGCGGGGACAGCGTGGTCGAGGCTTAATCATGAAGTTCATTTCGTACGACGAATTATTGGCATTTCTGGACGCCAGGCAGCTAAAATGTTGGCAACCCCTTCCGTCCATGGAACGCTCCGAGTGGATCGATATAAAAGGGTTTGAGTACTCGTCGCAGTATTTCACACCACAGGAGCCGCCCTGGCAGCTGTTGCTAGCCAAAGCCTATTGTGAGTGGGTTAGCGCCAGCGATGTTCTCGCGTGGACGTCGCTGGCGAACTATCCCGTTAACGAAGATACTCACAGCGCCGTTTTGGATTTCAGGCGTCAGATGGGCGAGTTGCGAGATATCTGGGACGCCCCGGCATTTGTCGCATCGACCAAGATCTTGTCGGATTCGCTAGCCCTTTATATTCACACCTTGCAGCTGATGGCTTACACCTGGGAAGGGTGGCTCGTCAGCGAAGATGGTTCGCGAATCGTGCGAATCGGTGACGATATATCGGGTTGGTGCACAAATGACATCGACGCCCACAATTCGCTGCTTGAAGTCGCGGATCGCCTGCAACTGAACTTCGCGTCAAGCTATCACTGGGATGAGTTGTGATGCCTGGAAAATGCGCGACGAAGAGGTGGATAATTTAGAGGAAGGGTAGCCAGAATTATGTCGCCAAATACGCCGGTTCCCAACAAGATGAGCATTGCTGACGCAAAAAAGCAGGCGAGAAACCAGTACCGAAGACTCCTTACCGCAGTCCGAAAAGACGTGCTGGCGGATTACGGATTCGTTCAAAAGGGCGTCTTGTTTGTGGCCCCGCACGAAACGGTGAAATGGGTCGTTGGATTTCAGGCAAGCCAGTGGCCCGGGCCGACCGCAGTCGATTTTACTATCAACTGCGGTGTTTATATCAATGGTGTTGCTAAGGCTTACAGCGACCGACCTGAGCCTGATTACCCCGACCCAGCAGACTGCAGCATTGAGACAAGAATTGCTGGTTTGTCACCATCCCGATTTGATAAGTGGTGGATATTGGACGGAAATGATTCAAGCTTGCTTGCAGTGGTCTGCGACGACGTCACTCGGCATCTGAGAGATTTCGCTTTGCCATTTTTTGAAAGTATTGCATCAATCGACGATGCTTACAATTTCTTGCTAGGCGCACCGATTCAAGGAATTCGGCCATTTGCCAGCCCAATTCGGCGCGAGGAAGCTATCGCGAGCATTGAGTGGACGCTTGGCGATAGGGACGCTGCATGCGCGAGGCTTCTATCTGCCATCGAACAAAACGCGAAATCTCCTGGTCTCGACACAACGCGGCACGTGCTTGCTCGCATTGTTGCCATAAATCCCAATGCCGAAGGCGAACATGCCCCGAACGGGTCGCAATAGCGCACCTGAACGGTCGAACATCCTATCAGCTTCAGTACACGTAATGCTCCGCTCTTCCACCTGCGGAAATGCCCCTCAGCCTCATTCAGGTACAATAGTAGCTTACGAGCATAGCTTCTTAACCTTTCGCAATGAAGTTATCTGACGAGTTTGGCCCTCCATACGTAGCCTGAGGGCCGTACGCGTGGCGACGACTGCCGGTATAGCACCGCAGCGTTCGAGGCGCGGAAAGGGTCCAGGCTCAGCCTGGTTATCTGAAAAAATAAAACTGGCCCACTGCGACAAAATTGGGCTGTACGCGTGTCGACGATTGCGGGCAAGCACCACAGTGCTCGAGGCGCGGAAAGGGTCCAGGCTCAGCCTGGGGGGAGAATAGATATGTCTGACAATCTCGTTGCTGAGAATATTGCGCGCCTGAAGCCGTATCATCCCGGCAAGCCAATCGAAGAAGTACAGCGCGAACTCGGCCTTACCGATATCATCAAGTTGGCGTCCAACGAAAACCCGCTCGGGCCATCTAAGGCCGCAATCGCCGCTATCCGCGACTCCGCATCGCGAGTGTTTCTCTATCCCGAAGGTGCCGCGCCGGTGCTGCGCGCCAAAGTGTCGGAGCGCCTGGGAGTTGATCCGGACAGCCTCGTGTTCGGCAACGGGTCCGACGAGGTCCTGCACCTGATCTGCGAAACGTTCCTGGTGTCTGGCGAGGATGAAACCGTGCAGGGCGACCCATCATTCGCAATGTACGAGATCTACGCCACGCTTGCGAACGCCAAGATCACCAAGGTTCCGCTCACCAACTACACGCACGACCTTGACGCGATGGCCGACGCGGTCACCGACAAGACCCGCGTGATGTTTATCGCGAACCCCAACAATCCGACGGGCACGCTGGTAACGCAAAAGCAGGTCGAGCGCCTCCTTAGCCGTCTCCCGGAGCGTGTCGTGTTGGTGATGGATGAAGCATATGACGATTATGTCGCTAATCCTGACAAGCCCAACTTGATCCCGCTGGTGAATGAGGGCCGCAACATTGTCATCTGCCGCACATTCTCCAAGCTGTACGCGCTCGCCGGTTTGCGTGTCGGTTTCGGTATCGCGCCGCCAGCGCTTGCTGGCTACATGAACCGTGCGCGGTCGCCGTTCAATGTCAACCTCATCGCTCAAGCTGCCGCTGCCGCCGCGTGGGACGATGCCGAGCATATCGCCGAGTCGGTAGCGCTGAACGCCGCCGGACGCAACCAGATCTACGCGGCGCTCGAAGCGGCCAAGATCGGCTATGTGCCCAGCGAGGCGAATTTCGTGCTCATCGATGTCGCTCGCGACAGCCGCGAGGTGTTCGATGCGCTGCTGCGGCGGGGCATCATCGTTCGGGCTGGGTATGGGCTCGGGTTGCCGAATCATATTCGCGTGACTGTCGGGACGCACGAGCAGAACGCTCGCTTCTTGAGCGCTTTGGTTGACGTGCTTAAGGCCTAGTGTATTAGGATGCCTCTTTGGCCGGCGGGCCATTTTTATAATGCTTCGCGCACGTTAGCGAAGCGCCTCGAATTGAGACCGAGCGAAGCGAGATACAAAAATGGCCCGCCCGGCCAAAGAGGGCATCCGTAAGTAAAGGATCAGTGGGATTATGATAGTTATATTGAAGAGTGGCTCAACGAAAGAGCAAATTACCGAAGTCGAGTCGCTTCTTGAAGGCATGGGCTACGGTGTTCACCCGATTTACGGTGTGGAGCGCACTGTGATTGGCGCGGTGGGTGCGCCTGGTGCGGACAAAGAGGACGCGGCCGGGCAGCTTAAATCGCTGGAGAGTGTCGATGATATCGTTTTCGTCACCAAGCCCTACAAGTTTGTCGCCAAGGAGTTCAAGCCCGAGAAATCGGTAGTCAATGTGAACGGCGTACTCATCGGTGGCAATAACGTCATCATCATGGGCGGACCCTGCACGGTGGAGTCTCGCGACCAGCTGCTGACCACGGCGCGCGCGGTGAAGGCGGCTGGAGCGACCATCCTGCGGGGTGGGGCGTACAAGCCGAGCACATCGCCGTACTCGTTCCAGGGTATGGGCGAAGACGGCCTCAAGCTGCTCGCCGAAGCGCGGGAGGAGACGGGTCTGCCGATTATCACCGAGGTGATGCATGTCAAGAACATTGACCTTGTCGCGAAGTACGCCGACATCTTGCAGATCGGTACGCGCAACATGCAGAACTACGAGATCCTCGAAGAGGTGGGCAAGATCCGAAAGCCTGTGATGCTCAAGCGCGGCATGACTGCCAAGATCGACGAGTGGTTGCAGGCGGCTGAGTATATCGTCATGGGCGGCAACACGGAAGTGATGCTCTGCGAGCGCGGCGTGCGCACATTCGAGCCGTACACCCGCAACACCCTCGACCTCTCGGCGGTGCTCGCTGTGCGCGACCTTAGCCACCTCCCCGTGGTCGTGGACCCGTCGCAAGGCACCGGGCGCGCGTCCATGGTTCCTGCGATGAGCAAGGCGGCTGTCTCGGTGGGTGCCGACGGGTTGATCATCGAGGTGCACCCGCACCCCGAGAAGGCGCTAAAGGACGGCGCGCAGTCGATAACGATTCCGGCATTCGAAAAGCTGATGCGTGAACTGCCCGCGATCGCGGCGGCGGTTGGGCGCGGCGTGTAAGGACGACGTTTGATGACGAAGCGCTGAGACTCATTGTCTTGGCGCTTTGTTTTATTGTAATTCCCTGTATTGTATTTTAATGTATTATGTTTTGCTAAAAAGTATTGCTTTATCTTGGCTTTTTTGGCGAATACCTGATAAAAGTTCTTGACAGACTGCACCGAACGTGATAGTATTGCGTAAGACAATACAACGAATTGTCTTGATCGAAGATACAATGCCATGATCAATGCGCCAACACCGGCCCTATTAGACAAGCTTGCTGAAACCAGTCAAAACGACGACGGGCGGCTCTTGCACGACTCCGTGCGCAGCGGGCTGATCGAGTTGATCGACGAGCATTTCGTCGACGGGCAGAAGTTCTGGCCGGAATCGATTCTTACCGAGCGCCTCAATGTGTCTCGCGTCACGATTCGGCGCGCCCTTCAGGATCTTTCCGAACGCGGCACGCTGCAACGGTACCGGGCAAAGGGCACGTTTGTTCAAAAGGCTGTGCCTGTCGCTCGGTTTCCTAAGACGTCGCGGGCTCATCGGTTTTCAGCGGTGACGCTCATGTTGCCAGCGTACCAGTCGTCGTTCTGGATGGACATTATTGACTCGCTTGCGGTGGTGCTCGCTGAGACGGGCCGCGCATTGCATATCTGCAACACGTCCGCCGACGAGACAGCGACGTCGACGATAGATCACCTTGCAGCGTCGCCAACCGATGAAGCGATCATTCTTATGGGCCACGCGGGACACGAGACGCTTGACCTGTATCTTGCCCTCAAGTCTCGAGGGTACCGTGTGGTGACGGTGGACTCGGCGGTGCGCGATGTGCCGTGCGCGTATGTCGGCGTCGACAACGATCTAGGTGTTCGAATGGGGGCGCGCCATTTGCTTGAACTTGGCCATCAGCGAATTTCCATGCTGGTTTACGAACCGCCGATGACGTTGAACACCCAGATGCGAACAAATGCGTTCCGCTCTTTGATGGACGAAGCCGAAGTGAGTGACGCACGAATGCTCTATGCCGATTTGAGCCGCAATATCGGAAGCCACGCCATTGTAGGTAACCTGATGGATCAACTATGGGACGGCAGTCGCCCCGCACCGACGGCGGTGTTCTGCGATAGCGATGTGGGCACGCTGGCAGCACTGAAATGGTGTACGGATCGCGGTGTGTCGGTGCCAAAGGACGTCTCGCTGATCGGTTTTGACGATACGCGGTTAATTCGATATTCAAAGCCGCCCATCACAACAATCGCACAGCCTATTCCCGAGATGGCCAGAAAGGCAATCGAGTTGACTGAGTCAAACGAGGACCTGCACGTCTTGTTGCCACCTTCTTTGGTGAAACGAACGACAACTGCGCCGCCACCACTAGGATAAACAGGGCTAGGCAGGCAGGTACGATTGAAGTACGTATAGATAAAACGCTGGTATGAGCCGCGAGGAAGAGAAAATGAATACAAAGTCACATCGCAAAGCATTTACACTGATTGAGCTACTCGTAGTTATAGCTATTATCGCTATATTGGCAGCTATATTGTTTCCCGTTTTCGCTACTGCTCGGGAAAAGGCGCGTCAGACCACTTGCGCAAGTAATCTGAAACAGCTCGGGCTGGCGTTCGTTCAGTACACCACCGATAACGACGAAATGTATCCAGGCGGGACGACAGTCGGCGGAATTGGAATGGGGTGGGCGGGGCAGTTGTATCCCTATGTCAAGTCGACAGGAGCCTATCAGTGCCAGGATGATCGATCGACGCAGGTCCTTTCGTCCGTTCAGTACGAGTTGTCGTACGGGTTCAACCTCAATATTGGACTCCGGCCAGGATCAAGTCCAATGGCGAACCAGGCCCACTCGGTGTCGCAGTGCGGCGCACCGGCGTTGAGTGTAGCGCTCTTTGAGATCACGGGAGGCGTATTTCAGCCTGGAAACGATGGAAACACATTCGTGGGCGACGGCTACTGGCACAATGGCAGCGGGGCGTATGCAATCGGTCCGTTTCCAGCTGGCAACTTAAGCATTTCGCAGCACAACGACGGGCAGGGAGCAAATTACGCGATGCTTGATGGTCACGTGAAGTACCTCCCGCCGACGAAGGTTAGTATTGGCTCTAGTAAGCTGAACCCCAACGGCACTGATGTACCGTGTCCCGCATGCTATGCCAATTACGGGTTTATTGGCACTCCGCCCAGCGCTTCGAATACTGCGGTCATGGGTTGGCGCGATGTATCCAACGGCGCCCTTCACCCGCAGGTCTACACAGTCACGTTTAGTCTCAACTAAGCTCTAAGGAAATCCTCGATGAACTCTGTTCGAATGACAACAAGAAATACGTGCGCAGCAGTGGCAATCATGGCCTGCGCTCTGGGCGCGCCCGCCCGCGGCGCAGTTAAGAATCTGGTCGACGTCACGAAGCCGCCTTACAATGCCGTTGGCGACGGTGTTACCGACTGCACTGCGGCAATCAATGCCGCACTTGCCGACGCCGCGAAGCAATCGCCCAAACCCATTGTCTATCTGCCAGATGGCGACTTCGCGCATTCGAATGTTTTGAATGACAAGGGAGTTGTTCTTGAGGGCAGCGGGCCAAAGACGATCCTGAGAGCTACTGTTCCGGCGATGAGTTCGGTTATGCTGTCCGGCGACGGTGGCGGTGTCAAAAATCTGACCGTGTTATCGCCAAATTCTAAGACTCGATCGTCATGGAGCACATCGCCTGCGGTCACTATCATTGGCGCGACCCATTTCGAAATATCAGGGCTCGTCGTTGGATTGCCAGATCATACGCAGGGTGTAGAGGGGGCGGCAATTATTTGTCAGAGCGAGCCGTCGTCGGACGGCCTCATCACAGGCAATACGATAAACAATAGCATGGCTGATGCAATCCACTTGACTTGCGGAGCTAACCACATCAGCGTCACTCATAACACGATTACAGGTTCGGGCGACGATATGGTGGCTGTCGTTTCCTACTTCAAGGATGCGATGCTGTGCCACGACATCACGATTCGCGACAACGACTGCCTTGGGCAGACGGGCGGGCGGGGAATTACTGTCATCGGCGGAGAAAATGTCGTCATTGACCATAACCGAGTCGAAAATTCAATGGCTGCGGGAATTCACCTCGCGGCGGAGTCTTCGTATATGACGTACGGTCCGTCGAATGTGACAATCAGCAACAATGTCCTTAGAAATTGTAACAAGCTGTCAAATATGGGACATGGCTCGATCTTCTTTTACGGAAACGACCTGACGTATAACGGCGTACGCTCCTTTCAGCCCGCAAAAGACATACGCGTAACCGGGAATACGGTTTATTCTTCCCGATGCAATGCCATTCGGCTTGGTGGATACGTTGATAACGTCATTGTGTCCGGCAATGTGATCGACGGCGCAGACTGGGACGGTATTGCCATCAACGCAACGGAACCAGGACCGCCAGAGAAAGGCGCGACGAACGTTGTGGTGAACGGCAACACTATTCGTAAGGCGAACGGCAATGGGATCCACGTTTGCGGAGGGACTCGGGGTGCGCTGACGTTGACGAACAACATCATCGGCGACGTAGGCACATCAACCACGTCCCGTGATGCGATCTGCATCGACGGCGGCGCCGACAAAATCACGCCGCTAGTGATTAAGGGCAACAAGGTCAGCGGCTCAGCCGAGTCGCACATGCGCAACGGTCTCACGTGCTCCATTTCGGCGTCAGCGGCTGCCACAAGCGAGGCCGATATTCTCGCGTCGAACACGTTCCCTGCCGGCGCGGCGCTGGTAATCAAGCAGTAAGATCAATCTCTCCAGCCAGTCGCGCTATGGGGCTGGCTGCAAGCGCGCACGCCTTTCGCCACTCGATCAGCGCGTCGCTTGACCCTCGTCTCTCCTAAGACGGCTCGGAAAAGAGTCGGGTGGCCTCCCGACTCTTGTTTCGAGTGAGATTCTATCGCAACCTATACCGCTGACCGCTGGTCCCGATCGCTAGTTCTCAATACACTACGCACCAAAACCCATGACCACAGGAGGCTACATGAAGTTAATTTTAGTTGTTGTTATCGCAATGATAACAATTTTACCATCGATGGCTCAACAGCAGCCCGTATTTAGCGACGCTTTCAACTATACCGGTTGGAGCACGGGCGCGAGCCCGATGACAAGCGTTTGGAGCGCAAACAGCGGTGTGGTGCCGTCGGTGATTACGAACAATCCGACGCTGGCACCGTCGTACATCAGGCTCGGCAATGGGGTCATCACTGCTCCCTTCACACGAACGCTGACGACGGACTTCACCCTGAATATCGACGTGCTGCACGACTCCTACCAGCGTTGGCAGTGGGTGGGGCTGTTCAACAGTGCTGGAACCCAAGGGTACGGTTTTGGATGGGATTCCAGCGTACCGGGAGGGTGGGGTTCTCAGGGCACGGTCAGCATTCGCAAGTTCTCGGTGTCCAGCCCGACCACCGGTCTCTTGTTCAACACCACCGGCACGCTGCTCGGCTCGGTCAATGCATCCGGACACAACCCGTCGAATACCACTACGGCCGCCATTTCTGCGCCCTTCGCCCATTGTTCGCTAGGCTGGCACGTGGCGACGCATCAATTGCAGCTAATCGTCGACGGAGCGGTCGTAAGCACGGTGACGGATGCGTCATTCACGACCTTCAGCCGGATCTACGTTTCCGGCAATACCAACGGCCTGTTTGGCAATGTAAACGTTACAACGCCCGGGGGTGCCAATGTAGCGTTCACGACGATTGAGGCAGAGGACACCAAGAACACGACCACTGGCACAGTGGTAAAGCTGATCGGCACGCCAGGTTCGACGGATTCGTCGCCGGAACTCGAAGCATCGTGCCGGGGGTATGTTTCGCTCGCTGCTACCGGTCAGTCGCTGCAGATACCGATAAAAGCTGCTGCGAATACCATTGTTCTTCGCCACTGCATCCCCGATGCAGCAGCAGGCGGTGGTCTAACTGGGACGCTGAGTTTGTACGTCAACGGGACGAAACGGCAGACAATCACCTTGAGTTCGCTCCACAACTGGCTGTACGGCACTGCGGGCACAAACGGTCAGTCGAATAGCCCAACTGCGGGCGTAGCTCATGTTTTCTGGGACGAGAGCCGCTTCTGGATTACCGGCGGTGTGAACGCTGGTGATATCCTCACCTTGCAAAAGGACGTGGGCGACACGGCCGCGTACTACAAAGTCGATTGCGTCGATCTGGAAAGCGTCGGACCCGCTCTCAGCGTGCCGCCTGCGGGGACATACCTGAACGTCAAATCAGCGCCGTACAACGCGTACGGTGACGGTGTTCACGACGATACGTCCGCAATCCAGGCATGCCTGACCGACGCGGCGGCGCAGCATAAAATCGTTTGGATACCGCAAGGCACCTATGTTCAAAGCGCCCAACTGAACGTGAACGGCGTCATCGTTCAGGGCGCTGGCATGTGGTACACGAGCCTCATTGTCACGGACGCCGCGAAGAACACGAGCGGGTACGCTGTCGGGTTCACGCTTCTAGGCACAAGTCCAGAGGTGCACGATCTGTACATTGACGATACAGTAAATACGTACCGTGGCGGGTCGGTGTGGGCTAACGGATTCGGCGCAGTTAAAGCGGGGCAGACTGGCGCAGCCACAGATTGGCTTGTCCAGAACTGCTGGGTGACACATACCGGCACAGGCGCTTGGCTAGCAGGGTCGAGCGGGCAAATCACCGGCTGCCGCATCCGGAACACGTATGCGGATGCCATCAACTTGAACCTGGGCGCGAGCGACAACATGGTCGACAACAACCATGTGAGGGGGTGCGGAGACGATGGCATCGCCATTCTCGCCGATCAAAACGCCCCACAAGTCTCGACTAACGATAAGCTGCTATACAACACGGTCGTATGCACATGGTGGGGATCCAATTGCGATATCGCAGGCGGAAGCGGCCACGAGATCAGCTACAACTACCTCGCAGACAACGCCCAAAACAGCCTTCTCACGATCAACCTGCCACCCGGCTATCCGATGAACCCGCTTACCGGCGCTTTGATCAATGCGAACACATTGGTGCGCGGCGGTGGTAACGCGTTCGGGCAGCATCGCGGGGCAATCTGGATCTGGCCGGGCTCGGTCCCGATCTCCAACACTTACTTCCAGGATAACTATATCTACGCTCCCGTATTTAGGGGAATTCACATGGCGGGATCTGTCACCCAATCCGAGCAGTTTGATCGCAACCAGATCGTGAACCCGGGAATGGATGGTATCCAAGTCGACGGCACTGTCGTTGGTTCCGGCGTGTTCAACTCCAACACCGTCACCGGTTTGGGCACCGGTTACGTTGGATTGCGGAACCAGAGCGCGACATACGCGACCAGCGGGTCGGGCAACTCCTGGTGACGTCCTCGTTGAGGACACAAACGGCCCCGCCTCTGGCGGGGCTTTTTGTATTCCGAGAACTACGCGTATTTCATGAGCCTCCGTCAAGCCAATCAACTTACGACGCGCCACTTCTCAGCGTCAGCGGCTATCAGCTACGACGAGGCGCTTGTCGGACGCGCTTTCTAATTAACCCGCTGCAAACATCTGACTCGCCTTAAGCGAAACAATGTGACGCTAGCCCAAACGACCGATTATATCGCTCAATTTGCTAATGTTATTGACCTAATCTCGCTCTATCGCGTACTATTATAGCTGTGCATTCGGCGGTCGCGAGTCCGGAACGTATGGAGGCTCGTTGAATCGATTGAGGTCTGCCATGATCCCGCGCTCTTGCGTTGCAAAGGTATTCGCTTTCAGTGTCATTCAATTGGCCCTCTGGGTCCTCTATTGTCCGGTACTCGCGGCAAGGCCGGTCATCTTCGCGGCGCCATATAATCTTGCCCTCCCGGGAGTTGGTGAAATACAGACCGGCGACATCGACGCCGATGGGCACCAGGACATAGCCGCGCTTACGTCAACCGGCTTCACGGTGTTCTACGGCGCTGGTGACGGCTCGTTTGGTCGCGTTGATTACCCTGGATTAGGGGTGTCTGCGCGCGTTCAAATCATAGACGTCAATGGCGATGGACTCCCCGACCTGGTGGAAAGCGATTTCAATGACAGCATCATCGTAGTCCACGTGAATCTTGGAGATAGGAAATTTGCGGCGGGTGTTCACTATGCGGCGGGGCCGAATCCAGCGGGCGTAGCTGCAGGCGATTTCAATGGGGACGGAAAGCTGGATCTCGTGGTGGCGTGTAACGGTAATCGGCACTTCGTCATATTGCTTAACGAGGGCTCGGGGACTTTCGGAGCGCCGTACGGTTATGGCGGTGGTAGCTTCCCAATCGATGTTGCGGTGGCGGACTTCAATAACGACGGCAAGCTCGATATTGCCGAGACGAGCCACTACGAGGACTTTTCGCGCGTTTACCACGGTGATGGCGCCGGGTCTTTCGCCTACGCTGGGGACATTCCAGCAGGTGGCGGCAAGATCTTGCTAGGGGACGTTAACGGCGACGGCAACATGGATGTCGTTGGGGCCGACTATTGGTCCGGTGCAATCGATGTCGTGTTCGGGACTGCATCGAGAACATGGCCCGCGCGGGTGAGCTACACTGGTGTGCAATATCCCAACACGATTGCCATGGGTGATCTCAATGGGGACGGCATGCCAGAGATTGTCTCAGGGAACGGCGGCACTTCTCACTTCACTGTGCTAGTTAACGCGGGCGATGGAACGTTTGCCGATCGTCAGACGGTGGAGACATCAGGCAATAACTCCGGCCCGATTTGCATGGCCGACTTCAACGAAGACGGGCAGCTTGACGTGGTCTCGGTGTCCAGCACCAGCAACTTAACCGTCTATATGAACGAGACATACGTCCCTGCCATCACGTCCATTAGCCCTTCGTCGGTCCAGGTGGAGAGCGGGGCCACCGTAGTCACCATCACTGGTACTTATTTCAGCCCATCATCGAGCGTGGCCGTCAACGGTGTTGCGCTTGTGACGACACATGTATCCGCCACAACGCTGCAGGCGACGTTACCCCCTGACTTGCTTGCGACCGCCGGATACCTAAACGTCGCCGTCACAACGCCCTCACCGTCCACGTCAAGCAAGTCAGTGACCTTTACGGTGACAAATCCGGTACCGGGTATAAGGGACGTCTCGGATGATTGGGTGCCAGTCGGCAGCCCGGACGTAAGCATGATGCTCACCGGGCCGGGTTACGGTACCTTTTCGTCCGTCCTTCTAAACGGGATTCAGACTACCTCCGTTTATAGGGCCGGCACGCTTTCATTCGAAATCCCAGCGACTATGATGGTCTCGGCTGGAGTGATCCACATTTCGGTTTACAATCCATCTCCGGGAGGCGGTACATGGGGGCCATATGGTTTCCAGGTGCGTAACCCAACGCCTACTATGACGTCGGTCAGTCCGTCCGATGTGCCAATTGGAACAGGCGATACGACGGTAACCATCAAAGGCACGAATTTTGTCAATGGCAGCATCGTGGAGTTCGGAGCATTTTCGTTTATCCCGACGCACAATAGTGATGGATCGTTGTCTATATTAGTTTCCGCCGAGAAACTGAAGCTGGCGGCGTACTATCCGGTATCAGTTTTCAACCCGGGCCCTGGAGGCGGATATGATCCAAACGGCACCTATCCCTTCCGCGTGAACAACCCGCAGCCAGTATTGGTGCTAATGGCGCCCACATATGGTTTGGCAGGCACATTGTCAACTCCGATAACGCTCCGGGGGACTGGCTTTATCTCGTCATCGGTCATCCAATTGGGTGGGATTTCGCTAACTACGGTTCTCAATGCGGCGGGAGACCTTACCGCGACGGTGCCGCGACGTATAGCGGGAATGTATACTGTCACGGTTACGAACCCTGAGATAGGAGGGGGTGTCAGCAACGTATTCTACTTCACGATGGCCGATTCTATTCACGCATTCGAGCCAGGCCTGCGCATGATTTCGTTCCCGTACGACTACACCGGCAACATGCTCTGGAAAATTGCCACCAACATTGCGCCCATTTTTGCTGCTTGGGATCCTTTAGGGACGAAGTATTTAACGTGGACTGCCGATGAATACGCCCCGTCAAAGCTAGGAAGCGCTTGCTGGTCACGATTTGTGTATACGTCGGACCTCTTGGTCGCTGGCCAATCGGCGCCAACAAGCAAGCCGTTCGAAATCACCCTCACGAAGGGTTGGAACCAGATCGGAGACCCGTTTCTCGCTAAGATCCCACTGCAACGTATCCACGTGGTTAGGAGCGCAGGTAACAAGACACCTCTCAACTGGGTGGCAGCGGTGGGCAGCGGCTTGATCGGAGCCGCAGTCTATGGGTACGACACTGGGTCGCATGCATACGCGATCGCGACGTCATTGCAGCCCTACGAGGGCTATTGGGTGTGGTGCGCGGCCGACTGCACTCTCAGCGTTCCGTCGCAGTAGCACGGGGGGTGTATGGAGGACCGGTGCGCCAAAATAGCAGCCATGCATTTTATTGAATCCTAGTAGATTTACCTGTGATCATAAAACCTTAATCTGCCGTATAATCTTCTTGGTAGTCTCACTCACCTACGACAATGGCAAACCCGTCGCGAGGCGGGGACGCAAAGCTTACGGGTCTCCCGACGTTTGAGAGATGGCCGAGTTGCCGAATATGGTGCGTCTGATCGTAGAGTCCGATTGTCTATCTCCCTGGGTTGGGTGAGCTCCATTTGCGGCGGGCATCGTAAGGTGCCCGCCGCCCCAGTTTTACCAGTATTTCGCTGGATCCCCGTTAATTCGCGATGCCCCAAGATTCCGTCGGTTGAAACCTACGGCCGTGCGCCCTGGCGACAGAAGGCGCGGCTATGAAGAGCAGATCGGCGGCCTTCGCCGACTCGGACCCAGTCCCCGAGCGCCAATAGACGCACCTCTCCGTGTCACTCGCCCCAAGTCTGGGTATGATCTCATCAGCCGAAATTCCGACGAAGCAACTATTCGGCGTCATTTTGCGTCCTAATAAGTGGAAGTTATCAGCGGGCAGCCGATATAATCCACTATCCAGGGCCGTACGCGTGTCGACGAGTGCGTGATAACAACCGCCGATATTGAAGCGCGATAAGGGTTCAGGCTCAGCCTGACGCGATAGGGGTCCAGGCTCAGCCTGGGGGGATACTGATGAGAGACAAGATTACGGTCGCGATGCGTATTTGGAATGTCGTTAAGGGTATGTCCACGTCCGAACTGCGGGATCGCATGGACCAGTCCGTCCTGCTCACCGTTTACGGCTCGGACACCAATATCGACCTGCTGATCCGCCGCCTCGCAACCGAAAAGGCGCATGGCGAACCCGGTAGGCACGAGGGCGGCAGCGTCGCGCACCTGGTTCGGCGTGAAACCGTCCCGCAGCCCACCTCCGCGATCGCGATCGATGCCGACATGGTCGCCGGGAACGAGCAGGCGCTGCAAGATCGAATGACGACCATCGCAACGGAGCACCCCGACCTGCGCATTGCGCTGGCGAAGACGTACCCGGCGTTTCGTCCGACCGTCACCAACATTTTGTCGCACGTCAAAGGTATCTTCAACGGCAAGCTTGCCGGTATGTCCGCCCTGCCGGGGATTATCCCCGCTGGCGACTGGCTGCTTCCGTTCACCGCCGCCGGGGATATGGTGGTGCTCACGCGCAACCAGGTGGAACTGTTCCTCGAAGTTGCCGCGTGCTACGATATCCCGCCAGACCTGCAAGCCCGTGTCCGTGAGTTCGCCCTGGTGGTCGGAAACGCGTTCCTGTGGCGCGCCGCCGCAAGACAGCTCATCGGCATGGCTCCGGTGGGAATAGGTGTTGCGGTGAAGGCCGGGGTCGCGTACGCAGGCACCTATGCCATCGGCAGAGCGGCTGCTGCTTACTACCACGGCGGCGGCCACACGCTCACCCCCGCCGACATCAAGCGCTACGTCCGCGAGGGTTTGAAGACGAAGTCGCTGCCGAAATAGGGCGGCTGGGGCCAAATCGGCCACTCTGGGGACAATTGTTATGAACAACCTGGGCGAATCTATGGTAAATTCCTCTAACGCTTTTACCCTATCGGTTGTTTGCTGGGGTATAATCTAGCCGCTTTTGACTAGGAAAGTGTTTTTTTGGGGCGCTGGTGACCGTTCATACGGAGCACCGGCGCTTAATCCTTGTAAGTGACTAATCGTCAAAAAGCGCAATGGCGGATCGCCGGCGCGGGCTCGGAAGCGCCGAAACAAAGGAGCTCGATTTAATTGGCTGACAAAGAGGAAGTCATTCTTACCCCTGGGGGTTTCACTGAGCTAACCACTGAGTATGATCGGCTGCGTACAGTGGAGCGTCGCGAAATCGCTGAACGCATCCGTGAAGCGATCACCTACGGGGAACTTACCGAAAATAGCGAGTATGAGGACGCCAAAAATCAACAGGCGTTCCTAGAGGGCCGTATCGAGGACCTCAGGCATATACTCCAAGTGTCTCGCGTGATCGACGATGCCGAAGTTCCCACCGATGTTGTGGGCCTGGGCTCGCTGGTGACGGTTCGCGAGGAAACCGGCGACAATTGGGAGTTCCGCATCGTGAGCCCCATCGAAGCCGATCCCAGCCGCGACCTGATCTCCGACGAATCCCCGCTAGGCGAGAGCCTGATGGGCAAGGCGCCCGGAACCAAGGTGACCGTCATCGCTCCCGACGGCCGCCAACAATACGATATCGTCAGCATCCGCAAGTAGTTTGCGAACACAGGAAAGCCGCACGGGAAACCGGGCGGCTTTTCTTGGTTAAGTGGGGTAGGTGATTCTAGGGGATTCCGGATCGCTCGGGCCGCGTGGCCTTCTTTGTTTAAGGGTGGCTATGGTCGGGTGGCGCTTTCGTTACATCTTACTACTCGGAAATACGTTGGATGTAAGAGGAGCACGACTCGTCGCCACCCTTTTATAAAAATGGCCCAGCGGCCCGAGCGTTCCTAAACATCCTTTTCGACACCCATACACCCGCCGCGTCGCCACCCGGCCGCTAAGCCTTCTCCAGCTTCGCGTAGCTCGCCAGCAGCGTCTTGATACCCACCGGGGCTGGGAACGCTACCGTGACCTTCGCGTCACCGTTCTCCGACTTGATCGTGACCACGGTCCCCTTGCCGAACACGGCGTGGGTGACCTTGTCGCCGAGTTTGTACGGCAGGTCGACGTCCACGGTCACCAGCTTGCGCGGCGGCGTTGGCTTCGACAGGTCGTTCCACTTCGGCGCAAGCGACGCGGCGGGGCGGCGGTTGGCTTCGGTGAACGTCGGCGCGCTGGCGGCCAGAGTCGCGGGGCGCATGCTGGTGGGGATATACAGCGATTGAGGGATCTCGGCGACGAAGCGCGAGACCGCGCTGCGCTGGGTTTGGCCGAACACCATGCGTGAGCCTGCGTACGTCAGGTACAGCCGCTGCTTGGCGCGTGTGATGCCCACATAGCACAGTCTGCGCTCCTCCTCCATCTCCGGCTTCGATTGGAACGAGCGCATGTGCGGGAAGATGCCTTCCTCAAGGCCCGCGAGGAACACAACGGGGAACTCCAGCCCCTTGGCCGAGTGCAGCGTCATCAGTGTCACCGAGTTGGCGCCCGCTTCGAGCGTGTCAACGTCGGCAACCAGCGCCACCTGCTCCAGGAACGCGCCAAGAGCTCCAAGGGCGCCGTACGGTCCACTCGCCTCATCGACCTCGACACCTTCGGGCAGATCCCAGTCGAGATCCATATACTCCGGATCCACCTCGACGGGAATAGGCGTCTCGCCATCGTCCGCGAACGGGTCCTCGCCCATCTCGAACTCGGGGCCGGCGATAACGTACCCTGCCTCGAACTCGGTGGCGACACTCACCAGTTCGCCGAGGTTCTCCTCGCGTGCTCGCGCCTCTTCGGTGTTCTCCTTCTTGATATCCGCGAGGTAGCCGCTGGTAGCAAGAACATCCTGAATTAGCTCGCTCACCGACTTCTTGGCGGCGGCGTTCTGGAAGTACTCGATCATCTTGACGAAGCCGAACACGGCCTTCTCGGCGCGTTTTGGCAGCCCGATCGACTCCACCTGGCGGATCGCGTCCCAGAACGAGAGTGCGTTCTCGTTGGCGTAGCGGTTAATGACCTCGATGGTGCCGACACCGATGGCGCGGGCAGGGACATTGATAATACGCCGCATGCTGATCCCATCGTACGGGTTGATGATAATCCGCAGGTACGCCAGCACATCCTTGATCTCGCGGCGCTGGTAGAACTTGATGCCTCCGACAAGCTTGTACGGGATGCGGTAGTTCATCATCTGCTCCTCGATTGCGCGGCTCTGCGCGTTGGTTCGATAGAGCACCGCCATCTCGTGGTAGTTGCGGACCTCGTCGCGTGCCAGCCGCTTGATCTCGCTGGCGATGGCTACACCCTCTTCGACCTCGTTTGGCGTCTCGACAAGCACGATATGTTCACCGTCGTCGTTCTCGGTCCATAGCTTCTTATCGGCGCGCCCGGTGTTGCGGCGGACGACGCTGTGGGCGGCTTCGAGGATGGTCTTCGTGGAGCGGTAGTTCTGCTCCAGCTTGATGACGGTGGCGTTGGGGAAATCGTCGCCGAAGCTGAGGATGATCTGCACATCGGCACCACGGAACGCGTAGATGCTCTGGTCGTCGTCGCCAACGACGCACAGGTTCTTGTGCTTGCCGCTCAAAAGCTTGAGCAGCGCGTATTGGGACTCGTTGGTGTCCTGAAACTCGTCGCAGTGAACATACTCGAAGCGGTTCTGGTAGTGGGTGCGAGCCTTCTCCGCCGTTTTGAGCAGCTTGACCGCCTGCATGATCAAGTCATCGAAGTCCAGCGCGTTCGAGATGCGCAGCTTCTCCTGGTACGAGCGGTAGATCTCGCCGACCACTTTGTCGTAGCGCGACGCCGACGCGAGCGGGTAGTCCGACGCTTCGATCATCTTCTCTTTGGCGCGGGAGATCTGGCTGAGAACGGCGCGCGCGATGTATGTCTTCTCGTCGAGGTTCTTTTCCTTGATAGTCTCCTTGATCAGCGAGACCTGGTCGCCATCGTCGTAGATCGCAAAGCGGGGATCGAGCCCGATCTCCTTGCCGCGTTCGCGCAGCATCCTGGCGCACAGGGAGTGGAACGTGCCCGCCCAAAGCGTCTTGGTGACCGCGTCGCCCACCAGCGATGCGATACGCTCCTTCATCTCAGTGGCGGCCTTGTTGGTGAATGTCACCGCCAGGATGTTGTAGGGGCTGACATACTTTTCGCGTATGAGGTAGGCGATACGCCGCGTCAACACGCTGGTCTTGCCTGAGCCAGCGCCAGCGAAGATCAAAAGGGGACCGTCAACATGTGTCACAGCCTGTAGCTGCGGCGGATTCAAACCGTCGAGGAGAGGGGCATCCATAAGGCCCTTATTGTACCAGATTCGAGCGGACGCAGGCCGAACGCGCGTCCGTTCACTTAACGAACGAAAACGGGCGGCGAGCAATCAGCCCGCCGCCCTCAATCGCACTTGCGCACGTGGAACCGACTAACTCTTGGTCATCGTCACGTGCGACACGGTGCCGTCGGTCTGCGTCAGCGTCCCGGTCATCGCGGTGGCGCTGGAGAACGTCATCGTGCCAGTCATCTTAGCGACGCTGCCGCTGCTATCGCGAGAGGTCACATACGTTCCCGAAGTCGTGTACAGCCCTACGAACGGATTCGACCCTGAACCGCCAGATGCGCTCTGGGCGACGCCTGTGAAGCCGTTCGCGGCATCGATATTCATCGATATATTGTACTTCGTCGAGCCGCTGTTCACCGTATAGGTGCCCGACCATGAGCCCGCATAGGTGCTCGCGGTTGACAGGAACGCCACCATTGTCGTCGTGTTTGTCGCGTCCTTCATGGTGATCGAAACCATGCCAGGCTCCATGCCGCTGCCGCCTTTGGTGACGACGATGGACTGATTGGAACTGACACCCGCGGATGATACCACGGTGCACGTGCCCGAGCCATTCTCGTCGATGCTGCCTGTGATCGACGTCACAGCGCCATCGCTGGCGGCCGACCTGATCGTGATCTTGCCGTCGGTGCCGATCACCATGGCGATTGTCGTTGAAATGGACGCGTTTGGTTTGAGCGCCACTGGTATGGCCGCAGGCGCGGTGGACGATGCGCTGCCAGCATAGGAGCCAGCGAACGAGTTGGGCGTCGAGTCAGAGCCGCTGCAGCCAGCGACGAGGAGTACAGCTACGACCGAAATTGCGAACAACAGGATATAGTTTCTCATGGAGTGAGTTTCCTTTTACCAGCGTACCGCCGGAACCTGGCATCGCCGAAGAGGGCCGAGCGTAGCCGCGAGTGTTACTGCTCGCAGCCCTCGCCACAGCGCATCCTCGATCTTGCTGTTCCGCGCGACGATGCGCGGTTGGTTCTTGGTGTAGCATCCGTCAACGGATTGACGTTGTAGAGCCAAAATACCCACCGTGTTCGCTTGCTAAACCGTATTTTCATAGATAATTCATTTATTTATAAATATATTGATTATCTGATTGTATCCATTATTAATGGATACAAAAAAATAACCGGTGGCGGATTGGTATCCGCCACCGATCTATACCGGCCTGAGAGCCGGAGGTTACTTGCCGTCCGCGAATTGCGGCAGGTTCATGATCACTTGGTAGCCACGGACACCTTCTTTAAGACCAACGTCCGTGAGTATTCCTGCGCTACCTCCGATCGGAAGTCGAGGTAGGCAGCTAACTCAGACTTCGGAATCCGATATTTCGAGGAGGTTTCCTTTATCGAGACTTTGAGTACGTTGCCGTTCAGGTGGTAAACGAACTCGGCGGACCCATACGGCGTCGTTTTCGTGACGTTTGCCGGCGGATTCTGCAACTCGTATCCCGATGGCATCGTCAGCGTCATTTCACTGACAGACGTGTGGTTACCGTAGGGCATTTCGAGGTCGTACTTTCGATCCTTATCGGATATTCGGATCCTGGGATCTTCACCTTCGCGGGTGCTCCATGGAATCTTGACCATCATAAAGTCGCCAGCATTCGACGCGTAGTTCGCCTTGTGGGCCACAAGGTTAACGACGAGAGGCGCGTCGATATCCTTAATCCCTTCGATGGCCCCAGAATCGTATATCGTGGCAGCGCACATGAACGAAGCCAACCGCTGCAACCGCTGGTCGAGCATGCTTTCCGGTATTTTAGCAGTGACCGACCTCATCACCCAGGAACTGCTTCCAAGCGCTGTGAGCGAGTACTCTTCGTGTAACATGCCTTTCTCGTCGATTGTTGCTTTGACTCTTTCTGTGACAAAATCCTGATCAATAGGCGCCTTAGGAGTAGTGGAAAGGGCGCTTGTTTTTGCATTGATCATGAGGCATGGCACATCTTGGTCGGCGGTCGGCAGGCAGCCGTAGGCCATCTCGTCCGCAGTCGCGTCGACGAACATCGGCCCGTTTGCAGCCTGGACGCATGCAATGGCGTGGTTAAAGCGAGGCGATGGTAGGAAAGGAGTGATGCCCATGTCGCGCCCGGACAGCAGGACCATCTGGGATGTTACGCCCACTGCTTTAAGCATGGCCGTAAGGAGCGCCGC
Source organism: Capsulimonadaceae bacterium (assembly GCA_036504535.1). Lineage (GTDB taxonomy): Bacteria > Armatimonadota > Armatimonadia > Armatimonadales > Capsulimonadaceae > JARLGU01. The sequence continues at coordinate 27,696 of DASXUY010000063.1, read as the reverse complement.
CTTGTCCTTGCAGTCAGCGTACCGGTCCCGCATTACCTTCTTGCCCTCGGTTGGCACGTACGCGCTCATCCGGAACGGGCTGGTTTGATATGGTATCGATTTGACATAGCCGACAATGGCTTTAATCTTGTCCGATTCTGTTTTTGAGTCTTTTGTCAGCGCCAGAGCCTTTGCGGTAATGGCGTCGTCCGGAACGCACCTGCTGCCGGACAAATCGGTGTACCAGCGAGCGATGGTCGCCCAATCCGGGACGGAGGAAATATCCAGCCAAGTGCCAATATCCTGAATGCTCGGAGACTGTACCTCGTTCGCTATCGCGGGCATGTCAACCAATTTCCACTCGGCGAGCTTCCAAGTTCCGACTATTTTAATTGTTGCCTCTGGAATTGCACCGTGTCGTGCAACTGTATAAGATGTTGTCGTGGGGGTGATTAGGACGAACCGTGATATTTTTATTGGAACGCCCACCACATCAAAATACCAGTTGTCCCAAAAGTGGCCCGCAAGTTCACCTGAGCTCCTGCCCGTTTTTCGATAGGTCACATCGATTGTGTCGCCGGGGGCCAGCGATGGATAGCTCGCGCTACTGCCGTAGCAACTCGTAGTTACGTCTTGGATGGACCCGTCGGCTTTGATGACACGTGCTGATTCCACGTTGGTCGTGGGGACCGACGAATCTTCATCGAAGTTCATCGTTGAGAACGATTCTACTCCTGCCTTAGTAAGCACGGTAACAATCTCATGGCAGCGAATGACCGTGCCGCCGTCCGGATAGACGACGCGCCGCTGCTCGTCGAGCAAGATTACGGCAGACGCTTTAGGGTAGTCGGCCTCTTTGGGGATCTTGGATAGAAGCTTGGTAGCGTCAATCGCTGTCGCCAAATCGATGATCGGCTTGCCGCCTGACAATATGTCTATCTTGTCGCGCAGTTCTACCCGGGTGGGGTCAAGGCGCAGTGCTTCCCGGTAGAGCTTCATGGCCGCAGCCTTATGCCCCATCTCGCGTTCAATGTCGGCTAGGCTGACAACGGTTCTGGTGTTCTGCGGCTGGATAGACAAGGCTCTGGTCCACATAAGCCGAGCTTGTGCCAAATTGCCGCTGGCGTAATAAAGATTGGCCATTTCCGACGGATAGTTGGCTGACGACGGCTCGACAGCGGCCAGTCTCTTATAGTAGCCCAGAGCAGCCGATATGTTCTTTCGTCCGCTAGCTTCCGTTGCCGCAAACTCCAAGAGTTCAATTTCGTTCGGGTATTTGACCAGCGCCGCTGCTAACGTCTTCGTGGCCTCGTCTGTCTTGCCGGTTCCTGACAGGCTCCCGTGAAGGGCCATAGCTCCAGCTGAACCGGTGTCGAGACGAGCATTGCGCCTCGATTGCTTGAGCGATTCCTCTGGAAGCTCGCTGCTTTCGTAGTCGGACGCGAGAAGCTGGACCAGCATGGAACTCTGAGGATTCACCGCGAGTGCCTGATTAAGTCGCTCGATTTTCTGTGCCGCCGTAAGCTGCTCGTCAATGCTTGCCAGGTACGCAATCTGCATGAGGACGATCCGCTTGTTTGCATCGTAGACGGCTTTAGCTGCGGCCTTAGCATCGTCTTCGCGGTCGTCGCTTGAATATGCCAGGCATGATAAAGCTCGGAAGATTGAAGCCTTTGGATAAGCTTTGAGAGCGTCGGAAACAGTATCGATGCAGTGAGGGTAGTCTCCCGTCTCCATGTAATCGGTCGCCAGCCAGAGGCGCGTTGACGCGCCACCTGTCGCCGTCTTGTTCAGGCTTGTCAAATTGGTGACGGGCGCTTGCAGAGGCTCATTCGCGATGCTGGCTTCCGTAACTGCGTGGCGCGGATCAGCGCTGAGGGCTAATGCCTGCCCCGATTGCGTCTCGAACCGCATCCGGAACTCTGGCGACGCGCCATAATCATCGCTATCGGTGAGTTTGACCAAAATTGTGTTCCAACCCGCTCGAAGCGTTGCGGCTGGTTTGAATGAATGCAGAAAGGATGATCCTGCGGGCCGAAAAATGGAGTCAGAGAACACAAGCTTGCCGTTAACGAACACTTTGCTCGCACCGGCAGGTGAAAACGCAAGCTTCCCGGACTGCGCTGTGGGGCTCATCACTGCGGTTACCGCGTAGTAGGCTTCTTCTGCGCGCGTACCAAGCGCCTCGCCGACGTGCGCGATAGAGTAACGGTCAATTTGTGCCAGGTCGTGCCATTCGACCGCAATGTCGCCCTTGCCATCGTATTTTGCGCTGATATCGATCTGCTTTTCGGGGCCGAACACCTTGTCAAAACCAGACTTCGACGAGTTGTCAAACGGGCCAATCACACGCCACTTCCGAATGAATCCCAGCGATGCACGCAGCTTGCTAGCTTCAGCAATGCGGCCTTGTCGTTCTAGCGCCTCGGAAAGGCCAAGTGTCGCAGCAGCACGCATATTCGCCCCACTCTTTGGCGATGCCAGGATCGCGTTGCATGCCGCCTGTAGGTCTGGATATCGGCTAGACGATGCGATGGCGGTACAGAACGACGTCCAAGTGTTCGCAACTGCAGCACAACCGGGATCTGATCGGTAAATCGCCAATGCGTGGTTGATGCAATCGCTGGTTCGATCCTCTTCGCGATCAAGAACCACAAGGCCCTCGTACGCGTCGACATCAGCGGGGTTGGCGCGCACCGCTTTGACAAACGACGCCCTTGCTTCCACGAACTTGTCTGCAAACAGCAGCGACCAGCCGTCGGATGTTGGCGACGAGTGGGCCGGGTGGGGGCACGAAAGCGTCAGAAGGAGAACGATGGCAGCCGCGATCACGCGTGTAAGTAGCATAAAGAGCCTTTCGGGAAACGTTGGGCCTCACGTCAATGGCAAGAGCATCAACCGGGCCGAAGCACGAAGGTTGTCGCGACGCGCACAGCGCGGAGGACAGTCTTCTGTACGTATCACTTAGCTCTGAAGCTTCGAGTGACATACAAGCGTAGTATATCACGAAACTTCCGTATTTTGAGAGAAAGTCGCTATAATTTAGAGTAAGGAAGACTGCTGGCTGCGAAGAGTTCAAAACAAGCCGTTTCGGGGACGCGCATTCCGGAAAGTAGCGCGTATAGTCCTATATGAACTTCCTTTTCCGCCTCTGGCCCGCCATCACCTCGGTCGTTTATCCGCTCGCCGCCGCGATGTTCGGCGGCATCGCGCTGGCATCGGCGCTGGCCCCGCACGACATCGAGGGCCTGGCGTTCGTTATGTTTGCCCCGGTGCTCGCCGTCGCCTCAAAGCAGCGTCCCCTGATCGCAATCGGACTCGGCCTCCTCACCGGCTTATCGGCAGGCGCATCGTATGTCGGCTGGCACCACGATACGCAACGCCTCTTCTGGGCATACCTCCCGTTCCTGTGGGTAGCCGTGATCATGGCCGCGCTCTGCCTGCTGTCGAGCCGCCTGAGGGGCGCGTCGCCCGGAGCGTGGATGCTAGCCATCGCGACAACCGCAGTCGCCATCGAGTTCGCGACCACCCTCGCCCCGCTCCCGATCAACATCGCCGTGGCGGTGTATAAGCTTTGGCCGCTGTTGGCGTTGTCGTCCATCACGGGGATATGGGGCGCGTCTTTCGTTGTGTGGTTATGCAACGCGTTTGTCGCGAGCGTGATCGTTTGCGGGCGATTCGGACAGGCGCATTGGAAAGCGGTTGGCGCTTCTGTCGTCGCGGTCGTGGTGTGGTATTTCCTGCTGTTGTCAATGGGAACTAGTAGAACTCACCTTGTTACTGTAGCCGCAATTCAGGACTTCACGGGCGACGAGACAATGTCGTTGACCGAACCCCCGAAAGTGCCTGGCGATAGAGAGGCGATGTCAAAAGCCGTCGCTGCGACGATGGATGTTTCCCCTTTTACCGTCATAGTTTGGTCCGAGGAGTGCCTCGGCTCGAGTTTCCACACCGACAACCCGCGCGACGAGACCGTCAAGCTAGTGCGTAAAATCGGCGTGCCGTTGGTGGTCGGATACAACGACGACGCTAAGCCAAAACCGCACAATCTCGCCGCATGGTTGAGCCCCGAGGGCAAGATACTCGGCGTCCACCGAAAAGAGCACCTGTACCTGGGCGAAAGCGAGACCATACAAGCTGGGAAGGGTGGGGAAGCGTTCGACACTCCTTGGTATAAGGCAGGGCTAGAGGTCTGTTTCGACACAAACTACACGGGTGTCACGCGGGAGGAGGTGCAAAAGGGCGCTCAAATCATCCTCGTCCCCAACTACGACCCACCGACGCCACGCGGGACGTTGCATTACCTACACGCATCCCTAGTCCCGTTTCGCGCCGCCGAGAACAGCGTCCCGATTGTACGTTGCGATTCGAACGGCCTCTCGCAGGTCATCGACCGAATGGGCAACGTTGTCGCTCAGGGTCCTCTCTACCAGCCTGCGACCGTACGCGGAACTGTGGCAATTTCGCACCCAGAATCCCGCACCTACTTCACCCGCTTCGGCGATTGGTTCGCGTGGCTATGCGTGCTTGGCGCCGTCGGGCTGGTCCGGCGGAATACGGGCAGAAGACCTACCCCTCCCACGCTACGCGCGGGCCCCTCCCCTTCCTAAAGGAATGGGCAAGAGTCCGGAGGTGCGGCCAGCACTCTCTTTGTCGTCCCTTCAGGGGAGAAGGGGCCCACGAAGTGGGAAGCTAGGTTCTTTTAAAACCCAAACGCTCCCTGATTCGGGTCTGGGCGCTTCGAATACGGCAGCGGTTTCGGGAAGAGGCGGTCGAAATCGTCGCCTTTGAACGCGTCCCTTAGCCGCCCCGCGAACTTGTACAGCTTCTCGGCGTAATACTCCCGGTCCTCATCGCCAGCGTATTCGCTGGCGAGTGCAAGGGAGCGGTCGGCGCGCTGGTAGAGCTGGACGATATCGCCTTCCTTGTACGTTGAGCTTTTGAGCGCATCGGCGGCGCGCTTCTTGAGGTCGCTGGAGAGCATCTTCGCGGTCACGCGCTCGCGCCGTGTGAGGTCGTCGATGCCAAACTCGCCAGCATCGATTGCCGCCTGGGTTTTGGCGTACAGCGTGGTCAGGTCCTCGATACGCCCGCTCAGAAGCAGGTCGACGGCGCTCTCGAGGAACCGGCGGCCGAACTTCTCGTCGGCGCGGGATCTGAGCGATGAGCCTTTAAAGATCTTACGGCCGTTCTCGTCCTCCAGCACATAGTTCTTGATCTTCAGCGACAGCATGGCGCGGTAGCGGCCATCGTGCGCGAGGCGGATGCCAGCCGGGAGGACACTGCCAACGCGGTCGATATACGCAGTCTCGCTTTCGACGCCCGAGACATCATCCGGCGGGCGGAAGTAGACGCCATCCGTGTCGATCTCGATCACCGTGCTCCCGGTCGCTTCAAGCTCAGCGGCGATCTGTTTCACGAGGGCGCGCCCCGACTCGGTCACCTGGTCGGCGGCGCGGTAATCGTTGAAGTGGAACGGGCCGCCGATATAGCCATAGAACGAGTTGATAAGCACTTTGAACGAGTTCTGCAGGCCGTCCCAGTACGCCCGCTCCGTGGTCCCGGTGGCGTGCTTGCTCACCTCTGCCTTCGCGGTAAGGCGGCGCTTCGTGAGTTCGGACAGCAGCGGGAGGAAGATGTCCAGCGTGTCGGTGGCGGGCTTGATCCGCTGCGTGAGCATCACCGACGGATACAGCGATTCCACGTCGGCCTTCACCACCGGGCTGATCACGCCAGTTTCCCGCACCTCAGTGTATCCGCCTCCGAATCCGACCGACGGCTGCTGCATCGGGATAGCGCGACCCTGGCGCAGGTACTCGCGCACCAGGAGGCTATTGACCTTTTCGCCGGTGCCGGTCACCGCGACGCTTTGATAGCTGTCGGGCGCCATCTGCGTCTGGTAGAACTCGGTAGGCGTCACAAGCGCCGCCAGCGCGCGGGTCTCCTCCACATCCTGCGCCGCATACTTGATAACCGTTTCGGGGTCGCGGGCGTAGATCTCGGCGATATCGCGACCGTCGAGGTAGACGCGGTCTGGCGGCGCAATGCCATACACCCGCGCACACTCCTTGAGGCCGTACGATGAGATCTGGCCCTTCGCGATATCGAAACGCTGGACCGCGAAGTACGTGTCCACGATATGCCTGCCGTAAACGTAATAGGGCGTGAACGGGCGCGAGTTGGCCCCGATTGACACATTGCGCTCCAGGCCCGGAGCAACTGGCGGACCGCCATCGCGGCCAAGCGTACACGGGATATTGTGCGATGCACACCGGGCCGCGATATAGGGCAGGTCAAAGCCGAAGAAGTTGTGCCCTTCGATCACGTCCGGGTCCCACTCGCGGACTGTGGCGATCAGACGTTGCAGCAGAGCGCGCTCGTCGGTGTCCGCGAGCACATCGATTTTGCCGGTCGAATCGCTGACCGCAACCATGATGATGCAGGCGTCGGGCGCATAGCACGATAGCCCGGTGGTTTCGATATCGATCTGCATCCGCCTCAGATCGTCGAACACCATCCCCTTGAACAGCGTGACACCCTCGCCGGTGCAAAACTGCTTGGTAGCGTTCATGATCACAAACGCTCCCGCGTTGTCGTCCCGCAGTGCTCGCCGAGCGTTCAGAAACCCCTGCCACCCCCCGCCATCAAAATCGATCCGCCAGCAATGCCCGTCGCCGTCCAGCCGACGCGTCGTCGATCCCTCGAAATGCCGCTCGCTCTGCGTCAGCAGCCACGGCACGAAGCGCCGCGTCTGCCGTTCAACAGCCCCATCCCCGCGTCGCACAAACAGCGCCACGGTGTTGGTATTCAAGTCCGGCTCAACCGCGACCACACGAAGGGTAGGATCCGCCCCATACAGCACCGTATCAAGATCGATTTCAGGCATGGTTTGAGTATACCCAGCGGGGTGGGGACGGCGTGAGGTGCGCATTGCCCCGCGCGGATAGGGTCTTCGCGTCGAACCATCACCGGGTTTGTTAGTTGAACGGCGCGCTAAATATATCTAGTGCGCACTAGAGTGCGTTAGCGAGCATTTGAGAATGTAATACCCGTGCATACCGGGATTATTAAAGTTCCACGACATCGTCGCTGTGTGTCATCTTCCGCTGGCAAATTCTTCCCGCTCCTCATATGACGATTCGGCGCGGTGTAGCGCTGGGACGCAGCACGTAGCCAGAACGCGCGACTCCCTCATGAATGCGGTGAGCGGCGACTTTGGTGCTTACTTGGCACGATTCTTTTCTATGACATAGGAAAGGTTTGGTGATGGGGCATTATGGCCGGAACACGCGACCAGCCTGTCAAGATAATATTGCCAGATTGTTTGGATGAATTGGAGGAGCAGGATCTCAAAGTAAGGGTTAGTTTAGCACGCATATTGAAACCAAGTCGGGTGAGCGCTAGGACGGACGATTCTACGTCTTGAGCACCCATGAAGGCTTGGAAGGTCGATCTCAGTGAGGTGATCGAAGATAAAACATGAGTAAATTCTATAAAACCTTAGCACTGGATATTTTGGTGATGCAATTATAACGTTAAGGTCGCCCTATTTCAACGTTAAGGTAACGCGTGATCGTAGCGAAGTTTACATGGAAATTAAAGCATGAACCCCTGAGTGTTACTACTTACCACATGTTCTTGAGTTCGTGGACCCTGTCGGATATGCCGCCCGCAATATGAGTGTTTTGCCGACTGTATCGAGCCTTGCTATCGCCTTGCGGTCGAATATTGTCAATATACATGATTATCTGATTAGTAAGCGGCAGACTTCAAACTTGAAGCGATTTGTGCGCCAAAAGCAGAAAGAAAGCAAGCGCAATTGGCGCAGGTAATGGGGAGCGCTCAACGCTAATCTATGGCTCGAATGGAACTCGATATTGGGTCAACAAAAGAAAAAAACATATGGTAACTAGACCCGAAATGAAGCAGCTTGGCTCCGCACTACTGAATATTCTCGTCTTCGTCGTCTTGTGGTTTGTTCTCGATTGGATAGTTTCAAGACTGACTTTTTTCGTCTTCGGCGAGTGGCACTATCCGTGGATGCCGTTCCTGCTACGAGGCAAGGCCGGATCTTTGGTCGCATGTGCCGGAGCCTATGCGATAGTCACGCGACTCAAAAGGCCCTCTTATCTTAAAAGTCTGCCGCTTAATTTCGGCTACTTGGTGGTCGGAGCGTTGATCGGTATCGGAATTCAGGCGTTCGTCTTTTGGCTAGGGGTGCAAACTGGCTTTTTGCACGTGACCGGCGTGTTGGGCGGATTTCCGTTTCTGGAATATGCAGCTCTTGCAATTCTGGTTGCGATCTCCGAAGAACTAGCACATCGGCAATTTATCCTAGTGAAGCTAGAAGCCGTACTCGGTTCTGGCTGGGCTCTATCGATTTCGTCGATCATTTTCGCGCTCTTCCATGTTAACTATGGCCTCACCCTCTTGTCACCAGGTAGCCACCAAATAGGTTTGATGGTCGTGCTACTAAAGGCATTTATTGGAGGTGTTGTAATGGGAAGCGCCTATTTGGCGACACGCCGACTTGGGCTTTCAATCGGCGTCCATGCCGGATGGGATTTCGCAGTTTCTTATCTCTATGGTCTCGGATGGGTCGGCGGCGCGATTACCTATTGGCAGCCCGTCAAAATGAGTGTTCCCTGGTTTGCTATTTGGTATGTGATCTTCTTCGTTGTGTCAGCGGCATTTTGCGCTTATTCGAAGAGGCACAAAAACTGGAGGACGGCCCAACCACTGATGGATGGGAGATGTTGACGCGCAACCAAGCTCCCGCTACGTATTCCAAACGATGACGTTGCGGTGACTTGGGCAAGAACTGCTCGAAACGTCGAAGCGCAGTACTGGTCGCTTCACTAAAGCTTGGCGCAACTAGCCAGAACGAAGAAGTATGAACATCCCATGGCGTCCGAAGCGTGTTTACCACCGTCGCCCTCTGTGAGTAACAGGGCGGCACCCACGCCGACCGTTTTCGTCGTGGTACGCCACCAATGCCTGTCGCCGTCTGACCGACGCGTCGTCGATCCCTCGAAATGCCGGTCACTCTGAGTCAGCAGCCACGGCACGAGCCGCCGCGTTTGCCTTTCAACATCCCCATCCCCGCGTCGCACAAACAGCGCCACCGCTTCAGCGGATCCAAAACCATCCCATCCGGTCTGGCACTGCTCCAACAATGGATTTTACGCAAAAAACGAATCGCGTTGGGCAACGCAAAACACGCAAAACGCGCAAAATGGCCACGAACCCGGTCCGCTAAGGTGTAGTCGGACATCATAGTCCCCAAATCATTTGGGGACAGCGAGCCAAGCGAGCAGGGGTAACGATTCGCGTTGCGCAACGCAAAACACGCAAAACGTCATGCGCGAGCATGGGGTGTGGTAATTCTCTCTCGTCGACCCACCCAGCCAACCCGCCAAGAAGCACCCGCTCATCGGGACCCCACCGCGTGGGGTGGTGCGGCACGCGCCGGGGCCGCCACCTACCCGCCAGTCGCACGGTCGGGTAGGTACTGCTGCGGCTTGAGGCGCTCTACCATCAGGAGGCAGACATCATCATGCAATGCGCCGCCTGCGAAGTTGGTGGCAGCGTCAACGATCTTTTTGGCGTATTCAGCGAGCGTGTCCGTTCCGTGGGCCTCGACAGCGGCGAGGCAGATGCCTTCGAGCCCGAATTGGCCGGGCGCTTTCCTTGCTTCGGTAAGGCCGTCCGTGGTGATCATCAGAACGTCGCCTAGCGCCATGTGGAAAACGTGAGTCTCGTACTCCTGCATCGGCAGCACGCCGAGCGGCAGGCCGCCGTCGGGCACCATCACTTCGACATCGGCGTTGCTGCGGACAATCACTGGCGGCTCAGCGCCAGCGATTGAGATGTCGAGCTGACCGGTACGCGTATCGGCGACCACGACAGCCAGGCAGATGAAGCCGTCGAAGCTGGTCGACTCAATTCGCTGTCGGTCGCACAATACCTCGTTCACTCGTGACAGGGCCATCGATGGCGACGGGTACTCGCGAAGCAGAGCGCGTAACGTGTATTTGACCTCAGCCGTATGCGCCGCTGCTTCCAGGCCCTTGCCGGAAACGTCGCCTACAGCGAACGCGACCAGGCCGCCGTCCAGCGGGAACGCGTCGAAGAAGTCGCCGCCGACCAACGCTTCTTCGAGGGCTGGCTGGTAGAACGCGTCCACGTAATAGCCAGGGAAGCGCATATCGGTGCGGTTGAGAAGCAGCGAGCGTTGCAGAGTCTCGGCGATTCGGTGCTCGCGTTGGTACACCGCTTCGATCTTTGCCTCAGCGTGTTTGCGGTCGGTGATGTCCGTAACCATGCCGAGGACGCCGATATACGCCCCGTCGTCATCAAATATAGGGTTGGTTGAGACAAGCGCCCAGATTTCACGTCCATTGACGCCGATGAGCTTGGCATCGTGGTGTCCCGCTGGTCGATCCGGACTGACAGACTCCAGGCACACGGCGTCCTTTTCGACAAAATCGGTGAGTGGACGACCGAGCATCTCGGCAGGAGTGAGCTCCACCATCGCGGCCATGCGTTCATTGCAGAATGTCGTCTCCCCCGCAGGATTGACGATCCAGATGCCCTCTGTTGCAGTTTCGATCAGCCGCCTGTAACTGGCCTCGCTTCGGCGGAGCGACTCCTCAATACGGATACGCTCGGTGATATCGGTGAAGACAGCAACACCGGCGACAATTCGGTCATCGGCAATGATCGGAGCCACCGCGCATGTGGTGATCATCTCGTGACCGTCGCTGATTCGCACGATCTTCATGTCGCGATGGATCGTTTCGCCTCGGAACGCGCGTGTGAAGGGCCGTTCCTCGGGTTTGATCGGCTCGCCGGTGTCGGTCCAGGTGGCTTGGAGGCGGTCAAAGATGTTTGGGAAGATCTCTAGCATCTCGCCGATAGTGTCGACGCCCACCATCTTGAGGCCGATCTTGTTACAAAGCGTGATGCCTTCTGGAGTCCCGATGAACACACCAGCTGGGGTGCCTTCGATAATCGACTCCAGCTCTGCGAACCGTCGCAGGTTGGCATCGGCACGGTTTCGTTCGACCTTCAGCTGGTCGACCCTTTGGACACGTTCCAGTGTGAGCTTGTCGTTGCGGAGCTTAAGCAGGCCGACCATGAGAGCCATGACGACAAGGAGAACCGAACTGACGAGAACGTGCGCGGCGAGGTGCCCGGTATAGGTGAATGGGTGGCCTGGAGTCGAGAAATAGTAGAGGGAGAAAAGGATGCTGATCGCTGCACTTGTGAGTCCAGCGCGCACTCGCCCCATCGCGGCGGCGAACGCGACACCGATAAGCAGGCAGCTTCCTGGATTTGGGGCGGCGAAGCCCACGGCGCGAAGGGTAACCAGCAAACCCATGATCGTGCACGTGACTAATACGCCCGGCAGCCACTTCCAGCGCCGAAACAAGCGGCTGTCCCAAACCAGGGAGCCAGCAGTGGAAGTCGCCGACGGCACTGCATGATCGTCGTTCATGCTCTTTCTACTTTCGGTCCGTCATTGGACCGTGACCGGGTGGATCAAAACTTGACCGATATTGTTTGAAAATCTCTTAGCGCCGGACATCGCGGTGGCAATGACTGCGATCAAACCGATAGGGTGTCGTGCCAGAGTGCATGGGAGTTGCCGAGCGAATCAAATGTCGTTGCCAGTATGACGATCATAGTTCAATAAGGCCATCTTGTCAATCAATACTATGTAAAAACAAGTGATTCAGCCTGTAAATCCTATCGTTACCTATGGCATGCGATCATAGACTTCGCGGCGTTACCCAAGATTTCGGGTAATGTTTGGAGGTAGGTCAAGAATCTCGCGAGGTATATTCTGGCGTCGACGCGGAAAATAAGTGACTCGTGTCGAACTTATCGTTGCTGTATCAACGTCCTCTCGATAACAGAGCAACTAAATGATGCCGTCAAGGTTGACCGCGATGATAGCCGTGTCCCGATTGCCGATCCGACGATCCGTTCCCGACGCCGCCTGCGCCGCTCACGATGAGCGCTGGTGGGTAGCCCGAGCACGTGTCGGCGACGAGGCTGCGTTCGCGTGGCTACTGAACCGCTACCGTAACCGGGCCGTCAGGCTGGCATCGCATGTGCTGCGAAGGGATTCGGAAGCTGAGGACGTTGTCCAGGATGCGTTCATCCAGGCGTTTAAGAGCCTGCGCTCGCTGTCGTCGGACGCGTCATTCTCGACCTGGCTGTTTCGTATTGTCGTTCGCCTGAGCATCGATCGCACTCGCTCCGCCCGGTGGACGCGCGAGACTGGCGACGATGGCCAGGAGCTGGCTGAAGCGTCGCCTGCGTCGGCTATCCAGACGCGGATCGTCGTCGAGCAGCTTCTAGACAGATTGACACCCGGCGTTCGCGCCGCCCTTGTCCTTCGCGAGATCGAAGGTCTGGAATATGACGAGATTGCCAAGATGCTGGCAATACCGGTGGGGACAGTGCGTTCGCGGCTCCATTCAGCGCGCGCCCAGTTTCGCGACCTCTGGCTTGACGCTTGCCGGGAGGAAGATTGATGACCGAAAGTAACGACGAACTTGATCAACGGCTACGCGACGGTCTTCACGATGTGCCCGTCCGCCGTCTTCATCCCAACTTCGATTCCCGGGTCATCGGCGCTGTCCGCAAGCAACTGCCGTGGTATCTGCGTTACCGCAACCCGATGACGCTGGCGCTCGCCTGCGCGGTTGCCGCCCTGGTCCTTGTCGCGCTAGTCGCACATGTGCTTCCGTCGACGGTCCCCATGGCCAAGTCGCCGATAGCATCGCCCGCAGGCGATAACACAGCGACGGGCGCGCCATCCCTATTCGCTCCCCCGAAGCCGCACCAAGGCGACGCCCACTACGGCGGCGTCCTCACCGCGCCCTAGGCGGGCGGCGACGAAATGCAGGAGCCCGAGCGGCGTCACTCCGGACGACCGTCACGGCGTTAACGCGTCGCCCCGTGCCTGAGAAAGACCCCTATGCCTACCCGAATCGCCCTGATCGCGACGGCTTTGCTTCTCGTCGTTCTGCTCGCCGTCCCCGCGTCGCGCCGCATGCTAGCGTCTGACCTAACCGCACTCTGCGGCCGCGACGACTACGCGCGCGTGCCGCCCGCCTCAGTTCCCGGCGGCGACGTGAACGCGCAATTGGGGGAAGCAGTGCATGTGACTGGGGTAGACCAAAGCAGCCTTCAGGAGCAACAGGCAACGCAAGCTGGCACCTTGGAGCGCCTGCGCACGCTTGCACGAGTGAACCCGACATCCGCTGCGGTGCTTGCTAACTTGCTGCGGTATGAGCTTGACGGTGAAGTCGCGATCAACAGGCAAAACACTTGCCTGCTGCAGCCCGCCCCGTGTGTCAACAACCCTGGGAAATACGAGGAGGCATCTGCACAGGAACTACTCGTAAACGCCACTGCTGCAACGAGGGCCGAACCCGCCAACGGCTACTTTGCGATGATCAGAAGCTACGCGCTTTACGCTCTCAAGCGCGACGATGCTGGCCTGCAAGAACTGACTCGCGTAGCGGAATGTGCGATCTGGAATGAGCACTACGCGGAGCCGATCTGTGGTCGTTTTAGAACTTTCCCATGGTTTGATCAAGGCGATACGCTCGCGAGTGGTACGGTCTATGGAACCATGCACTTCTCGGACTTGGTTCGATTTCGCGATTTGGCCAAAGTTGTAGTGTCAGGCGCTGTTGAAGCCGAAATGAACGGTAACGTCGCCAAAGGGGTACGGATCCGCCGAGATCTGCGTAACGCTGGTGTCGCGATGCGGGCCGAATCGCGGATGCTTGTGCCCTCGTTGGTGGGAACAGCTGTGGTAGCGATATCGGAGCGTCGCCCGGGAGGAGCGCCGCTATTGCCTGACGGCGCGTCGATTCGCGAGGATATTCGCACCAGGGCCGCCGCTGCCTACCTGCGAAGCAAAGGCTATGCAGCTGACGCTGCCGATGTCGAACGGCAGACCAACCTCAACCAGCAGGTACGCGCTATAAATGAGGCGTCTCAAGCGCCTGAATGGAGCGAGTTCCAGATTCTCATCCTGGCCCGTTCGGCCCAGCGCGCATGCCTCGTGCTCGGACTATTCGTCGCTCTATGGTGTGCGCTGGCAAGTCTCGTCACCCGATCAGCAGGGGCAGCCAACAGGCCGCGAACTCGATTGGCGACGGGAATGGCATTGGCCACTGTGCTTGGGAGCGCCTTCGTTATGGCAAACCAATGGCCCGGTATGTTTGGGGGTATGACACGGACGCTTATGACGGTGGACGGTGACCATCGGTATATCCTGATCGAAAGCGCTATCGTCATCACGCTGTTCACCATCCCACTGCTCGCGATCCTCACAGTTATCGCAAAGAACGCCCGCCCCGCAGCGGGCAGAGCGCTGCGGATGGCGCGCGCGCTTAGAACCGCCACGGCCGTTATCGCGTGCAGCTATCTGGCCCTGTATGCCGCATTGGCTGCCCCGGCCTATTCGCTCAATGCCACGACCTACACGCAAATGGTGCAGCAGATTGAAAACGAGCCTAGCGCGCTAGCCGCAATGGTCCACAAGCCTTGGCCGGGGCGTTAGGGGCAGAGGAAGCTTATGCATACGCGATTCGCCGTAGCTCTAACGCTGTACGTTCTGGTCCTTCTGGTCGTCATGACCGGAACCCAGCGGCTGTTAGCGGTTGACCTGCTCAATCTCGCGGGGCGCGAATATGTTTCTACAGCGGTAACGTATCGATCACCGAATCCGAACGACTTCGAGGAGAACTTGGCGGGGATCGTCTACTCGCCCGACGTGGTCAACGTCGACTCGAATACGCCTCGAGCGACTGCGGTAGGCGCGGTGCAGGCGATCCATCAATTAGCGATGCGCTTCCCAGGCGAAACCGCCGCCATAGCAGAAGCGTGCCGCGTCGAGGTCGCTGGATTAGGGCGTTTGAACCGACAGGTTGAATGCCATCTGTCGACGATGCCCCCATGCGATGTACGGACAGCTCCGTTCGATCCAGCCCTCTTGCGGAATCTGCTCGCTGACAGTGGCGCCGCCTGTAGAATAGAGCCGAATAACGGTTACTTTGCTCTAGTTCGATCTTACGCCCTATTTGCAGCCAAGCGTGATAGGGAGGCGATGAGTGAACTTGGACGGGCGTCCCGATGCACCGATTGGAATGAACACGCAGCCGATGCTAGGCGCGGTCAGGCGCGACTATTGGACAGTCTTGATGGTGGAAACCCATACGTTCTCGACCAAGTCCTGTCAGGAAGCTACGACGTAGCGCGCACTATCCGCGAACCCGCACGAGTCGTTATTGCAAACGCAATCCAGCTGGAGCGACACGGGGACTTCGACGACGGGATGCGAATAAGGCGTATGATTTGCAGGATCGGAGCCCTTGAGGGAGCCCGATGCCTTACCGACGTGGGATACAACGACGCAAATAGTCTCATATCGCTGGCCGCTCGTTACCCCAACGGTGATAAGACAAAGCGGCCTTCGGGACCCAGGGCACCCCAATATCAAGAATTCTATAAGGGCATCTTTGCAAAATATTGCCGAAAGCATAGATATGACTCTGATTTGCGCGACTACGATATCCAGTTTGGGCTTTATCAAGCGAGGACGTCCATCAGGAACGCCGCCGCAGAAAATCAGGGGAACGTACTCCTAGAGCGGGGCAATTTCGACTTGGGCAGGCATGTTTGCCTCTTGCTGTTATTAGGCGTTGCCCTGTGGACCGTTGCAGCGCGACGCCTTACCCTCCAGCGCTTCGCTAGGACGCCGTCACCGTTACCGCTAGCTACAGCGTGCGGGATTGGTGCGTCAACCGCCTTTGTCGCGGCGATTGGCCTTTGGTTCTCGTTTGGTTTCGACGGTGGCGACCAAACTCGGATGATCTATGGCTTCGTTCCTCCGGAGCTATACGCCCTCGCGTTTGGCATTCTGGCCGCAGTATTCTCTGCCGTTGCCAGCCGGGTTGGCGAGGCACGCTTCCGCGCGTCGCTCGTAGGGAGGCGAGTCGCTTGGGTACTCTTGGCCGCCGCTGCAAGCGGGGCCATTGCCGCCACCGCAGCCGCTCCCGTGCCGGTAGCTATCGGCGTGATCCTGCTACTCGGTGCGGGAATCGTGCGTGGTGATTTGATCGACTTCGCGAGGTTTGGGAAAGCGTTCTTCGCTATCGGTGCGGCGACGTATGCCATAAATGGCCTCATGAACGTCTTCGGCTCAGGGCGGTTATTTGGCGACCCGGATTCAGCATACAGCTATGAAAGCACAGGCGATATGATTCTAGTCGCCCTCATCCCCGCGCTTATCGCACTGGTCGCCGCTATCGTCGCGCTCGTCAAGCGCCAACCCGCCGCCAGCGTGATCGTACACGCCTGGCGAACTACCTTGCCGTGGGTGGTGTGTGCGCTGACGCTGACATACGCATGCGTCGCGGTGCCAACGGTGCGGCTGAACGACAAGCTGTGTGCGCAAACGATGCAGCGCATCGACGACGAACCCGGCGCTATGGCACGCGAAGTAGGGCGGACCTGGCCGGGACGGTAGGGCTGGGGCGGTGCAACGAAACCCGGTGCCGCGTGTCTAGCTGGTTGGCGGCCCGAACACCAACGATCGTCGCGAGCATTTTCGAGGATTAGTCGTTCGCAACGATGATGCAGAAACGGGGGACGCTCAGTTGAGTACTAAGATTGCATTCTCACTATCGGCGATCATTCTGCTGGGGCTATTCGTTGCGCCCGCGACGCGACGCATGACTGCCGCAGATTTTGCCGCAACCGTCGGACTCGGGCCAGGCGCGAATCCTGAATACGTAACGCCTGTCGAAACGGATTTTACTGGGCAATTGGTCTTGGCGCTACGGGGACCGATTAATGTTTCAGCAAGCGGGAACGAAGCCACGACTTCTGACGCGCAAATGGCCAAAACCGACGCGGTGCAAGCAGAGCGCGTCCGGCGTTTGCGTGACTTAGCACGTCGGTTTCCGACTCAACCTGCGGTCTATGCCAATCTGCTGCGATACGAGTGCTACGGACTACGGGGAGTGTATCTGCGAACCGAATGCCTGCTGTATGACACGGAGTGCTACGATGCGCTTCCAGAGACTGCCGGAAGTGTCGCTGCAGCTTCATTGTTCGTGGAGGACGCCGAAAAAGCGTGCCTCTTGGAGCCGTCAAATGGATATTTCGCACTGATGCGGGCTGTTGCCTACTTCAATGTGCGGCGCGAGGAGAAAGCAGTCGCAGAACTTGAGCGAGCGAGCTCGTGTGTGAAATGGGACGAATACTCACCTGTAGCGTACACTGCCGCACTGAGCCATCTGATTTGGCTCCAACGCGGCGATGCGGCCACCGAATTGGTAGTAGCCGATGGATTGGTTGTCCAAGATTCGACATGGATTCGCACATTTGGCCGCTCGTTAATAGTACGCGCGATGGAAGCTGAAACTAGCGGGCATATTGCGGAAGGCATCCGTATCAGGAGGATCGTCCGGCACGTGGGACTGCGCCTTAGAGAGCGGTCAATGCGCTTGCTTTCGGCGGATGCCGGGTTTGTTTGGGTTAATGTTGCCAATAGGCGGCCCGGAGGACAGCGGCTCACCTCGCCAAAGAATGCTCATCGCGCTGGGCAATGGGCTGCGCTGGCCGCTCGCTACATGCGCGCAAATGGGTATACCGACGACGCTGCGGAGATCGAACGCGAGACGGTTGTTAACAACGAGGCGTACGCTAAATCCCTGGACCTTTATAAGGCTGATAGCGATTCCGCATTTGCACTGATTACCGCGCATTGGCCGTTGATGACCCTCACCGCTGGGTCGATCTGGGCCTTTCTGTGGTGGTTGGCGGCAACAATACTTATCCATCTGCGTCGGGAGCGGCTCAGTGAACCGCTGCCAATACCCATAGCTTGCGGCGTTGGGATTGGTGCTGTGGTTGTCGCCACGGCGCTCATCGCAGCTTCGCTCGCGGAAGCTTCGACCCCGCCTCTGGATCTTGCGCACTACTGGACATTGTGTGCAAGCGGATTAGCTGCGGGTCTGTCTTTTGCGACGTACTTGGTTAGGCGACACGTCACAACGAGCGAAATTCCGGACAACCAAGACTCGTCAGAACCGTCTGACACCAAACAGCGCCGCAAAAGTTGGGTGTGGGACTTGGCGTACGTAGCGTTCGGGACAATGGCCTTTTTCTTCGGCGTCTATGCGCTTGCCGCCTACGAGTATGCGTTGGCGTTTGGCCCCAATAGCAACTACGGCACCTGGTATGGTTGGTCTGCGCAGCGGCCCACTGCAGACATACAGTTAGCGAGCCTTCGCTTGGGGTTGATAGGGGCAGTGCCACTCCTCATCGCTGCCGTCGCCGCGCTGGCGGCGGTTGTTCGGCGTCGCCCCATCGCCGGGACTGTCCTCGGCTGGTGGCGAAACGCGCTACCATGGGCTGTCTGCTTGATGGTAGGCGGTTACGCCCTCGCCACGGTGCCGATGCGCGAGGTTACTGCTACCGAGCATCGGTATGTTGTCGATCGCATCCATGACGAGCCGCGCACGATGGCCGCCCGGCTTGGCGCAAAGTGGCCGGGAAGGTAAGGTCGGGGGAATGTCTCGAACGAAACTGACACATACTGGAATCGCTGCAATCATCAC
The DNA here is from genome assembly GCA_036504535.1 of Capsulimonadaceae bacterium. Taxonomy (GTDB): domain Bacteria; phylum Armatimonadota; class Armatimonadia; order Armatimonadales; family Capsulimonadaceae; genus JARLGU01. The sequence goes on along the minus strand of DASXUY010000063.1, from coordinate 9,061 downwards.
GCTTGCCACGCTCTCTGCGTTGTTGGCGATCCCTGCGACGAGGATCTGGCTACTGAACGACACGCTCAGTGTAGTGGGGCGCGAGAACCTCTGGAACAACTACCGGCAGGTGAAGCCGGTTGCGGGGGATTACGAGACCGATCTTGCGCTTACTGTGAATAACTGGGTGCCAGGGGCGCATAGTTCACCCGCAACGTCGGCTCCGCTCGCAGAGCAACTCGCCGGGCTCGTCAAACTTCAGTCACAGTACCCGAATCGCGCCGGAGTCGACGCGAGGATGTTTGACGTAGCCCTGTCGCGAAGCGTCGTCCTCGGTCGGCCGTCTGGGGTTCGATTTGGCTTCGAGCTTGCTCCCTATAAACCTGCGCAAAACGATCCTGCTGTTCTGGCTAGTCTCATATCGAGCGCCGAGCATGGAGCTGTGCTGGAACCTGAAAACGGATACTTCGCCATGCTTGAAGCCGCAGCGTATTACGCTGCGAACCGGGATGCGGATGGGCTGGCCGCGCTTGAGAGAGCCGGAGCTTGCACAACCTGGGACGATCACACGAGCGAAAGGGTCATCGGCGAATTGCGCATGCTTTCTCCAAGCCAAAGGCGCGATAACAGTACGGTGGCTTCACTTGCGTCGATGGCAAGCGTTGAGACATATCGCATTCGGCCACTCTTCCGCGCTCTCGGCAGGTTGATTATGGCTGAAGCGGTTGCCCATGAAATCAACGGTGAGTTTAAGCGGGGTGCCCGAGAGCGCCGCGCCCTTCGTCGCACAGCAGTATTGATGCGGGATCACTCGCGAACCGCAATAGATTCGATGACCGGTTCAGCTGCTGTTGCTCTCGCAAACGCACGCCCTGGCGGCCAGAATGTCCTGCCTTGCGGGACCGGCGACCAAAGAGCGGTACGGCTAGGAGCGATGGCGGCCTATTTTAGGCTTCATGGCTTTACCGCAGACGCGGTCGATGTCGAAAAGCAGTACAAGCTTGAATTGGAATGCAGTTCGATCATTAAAACTAGCTTGGAGAAGACCTTGTCGCGATGGCATCGGTTCAGCTCCTGTAGAGCCGCCCTGCAAGCTTGCGAGGCGGTGGTGTTGACGCTGCTGGCGTGGATGATACTAGCCGCCATCCTGGGCCGAGCGCGAGCATTGTGGGCCGAGCAGGAACTTGCTGCGCCGGTTCGCCGGGGAATCGCTACCGGCGTTGCGGCGGCGCTAGCCCTAACTGTCATTCTGACAGCCTCAGAGACGTCGCTCATTCTGAATGACGAGGTTACCAACCCGCGATTCTCCTGGCTTCCGTATAGCTTCGCCTGTCTCGTCGTTGCCGGGATATTCGCATCGTGCCGACGATTCCCCGCTGCCGCCCGTTCTCCGCGAATCCCGTGGACGGTGCTGATTATCGCGACAGTTACATGGGCGTGTATCGGGGCGTTTGTGATCGACTCTGAAAGTGGATTTGTATCGCTGAGTACAGCAGTCGTGCTTGTCGTTTCAGCCGTTGTCCTGCGGCGTAGCTGGCGCGATTTCGCGCGTTTCGGAACGGCGTTCATGCTTGCAACAGTGGCGGTATGGGTCTTTTTCGGGCTTGCGCAGATATGGACTGACTGTGCTGACCGGAACGTCGATCTTCTAGTGGAAGGCAGTTCAAAGGGTTACGCAGTTATCGAGAGGGTCATCGCGTGGCTCATCACCTCCGCCATCCCCGCGCTCATCGCCCTGATCGCCGCTATTGTCGCACGTGTCAAGCGCCGACCCGCCGGCAGCGTGATCGTACACGCCTGGCGCACGACCCTGCCGTGGGTGGTTTGCGCGCTAACGGTGACATACGCATGCGTCGCGGTGCCAACGGTGCGGCTGAACGACAAGCTGTGCGCGCAAACGATGCAGCGCATCGACGACGAACCCGGCGCTATGGCGCGCGAGCTCGGGCGGACGTGGCCGGGACGGTAGGGCAGGGGCAACGAAATCGCGCAGCTCGTGTCTAGCTAAATGGAAAACGCTCAAACGTTGCGTCGAAGGAGCAAATCGCATTGCATATACGAATAGCATTCGCCATCGCTGCGGTCATACTCGTCGCGCTGCTCATCTTCCCATCGACCCGGCGGATGACAGCGAATGACTTCGGCGCGACAGTGGGGCTTGGGCCGGGTCCGGTGCCGCGATATGAGCGTCCCGCCGACGGCGACTTCGGTCGTGAGTTGGCATGGGCCGTCCGCGCACCGATCCCACCTATGACGGCTCGCGAAGGAGCCAGTGCAGGCCGGACAGATGGCAAGCTTGCGACTATAGCGGTCGCCAAGGACGAGTGGGAGCACGAGTGGGCGATCCAGGCTAGCCGAGTGCGCGACCTATTGAAGCGTTTCCCGGACCAACCTGCGCTATACGCAACGCTACTGGCGTATGATTCGCGTAATCCAGGCGGTCTCTATCGGCGTTTTGAGTGCTTGTTGTACAACACGCCGTGCATTGACTCTCCCGTCAAGCCTAACCCTGTCGCCGCATCGCAGTTTATCGCCGACGCTGAGGCGGGGTGTCGTCTTGAGCCATCGAACGGATACTTCGCGATGATGCGCGCTTGCGCGTATTACAACACGGGCCGCGACGATGACGCCATTGCAGAGCTTGATAGGGCAGCGAGGTGCGCTGAGTGGAACGAACATTATGTTGCGGAGGGGATGGGAGCGATTCACAATCTGCCTTGGGTCCAGCGCGGCGATGCGTGGTACGAGCAAGCGTCGGTCGATTCGGCTCCACATCATTACACAATATCGTGGCGGCAGGTAGCCCGATCAGTGACTGCGCGAGCGGTGAAGGCGGAGGTTAGCGGTAACTTCGCTGAGGGCGCGCGGATACGCCGAATAGTCCGCCGCGCTGGCGTGGTTATCCGCGATAAATCCCACGGCTTGATGCAGGCATTCGATGGCTGCTACTGGGTGTCGATTGCAAATGGTCGTCCAGGAGGGTTGAAAATCCATTCTGCCAAAGACGCAGACCGCTCCTGGGCATTAGCCGAAGCCACCGCACAAATGATGCGCAAGCATGGATTCTCTCATGATGCGGCGGAGCTTGAGAATCAAGCGAGAATCAATAGAGCTGCCGAAGCATTATTGCACCGATTCGCTGTGGAAAACTCGAACGAATATGAAGACCGCGCTCTTCCCCGGTCATGGATGCGGCTTCTCGCTTGCGCAGCCCTCTGGGCTGCCGGGTGGTGGGCGGTGACATGCCTTGTACTCCGCTTTCGCCGCGACCGAGCAAGCCAGCCGCTGAGCCGACCGACGGCGTGGGGTGTCGCGGTTGGAGTTGCAGGCGTGACCTCGCTCCTCGTGGGGCTCTGTCTGGCCCGTCTTCCGGAAGAACATCAGGAGCGCGCTGTCTTTGGGCCGCTGGGCATAGTTGGAGTTGCAGCGGCTTTCGCCGTCGCGGCGCTGATAGTCGCGCTCCTTGGTCGGCGACGTCGCTCAGCTGATCATGGCCAAGGAGCGTCCGACGTGCCTGCGCTTCCCTCTAGCCGAGCCGCAACTCTCAATGAGCTTGCCGTGGCCCTGCTCACAACCGTCGCGATATTGCTCTCACTGTTCGCTCTAGCGGCTCACGAGGCGGTTTGTGCTTTTGGGGGGAACTCGTTTCTTGCACTGGGCGGCGCGAGCGGCACGATCGATCTAGATGTGAGCGCGATGCTAATGGGATGCTTTCTTGCTGTTCCGATGACGCTTGCTTTGGCGGCTCTCGTGATTAGTTTGATCAAGAAGCGCCCCGTAACGTGGACAGCGCTTCGCGCGTGGCACAGCGCGCTTCCGTGGGTAGCGTGTTTGCTCGTGGCCGTATACGCTGTCGCGACACCAACGATGCGTTTGGCCAACGAATCGGCCCATCGTGAAGCCTTGGCCCGTATCCACAACGAGCCCGCCGCATATGCCAAGGAGTCGGGCACGAAATGGCCCGTCACGTTGGAGACGGCAAAATGACTCCTGTACGAATCGCCACGACCGTAACGCTTGTCGTGCTCGCCGCACTCCTCGTCGTGCCGTCGACGCGGCGGCAGGCGGTCAATGCGCCTGCCGCGCTGCTTCTCGACGGCATCCGCGTCAACCCTCGGCTTCTATCCCCTTCGCCCGCCTCGCCCGCCGAACAGGTGGCGGCGGTTGTGTTCAGTGAGGACAAGCAGTGGGGGCTTACTGAAGCGTCGCGCGATCCACTGCCCGGGCTTGCGCGGCTCCATGAACTGGAGAAGCGCTTTCCGAATGAGCCTATCGTGTACGCCAATGCGTTGCGATTTGCTCTCCTAGGGCCGGTCTCATTCCGCCGCGCCGATACCTGTCGCCTCTATTCGTCGCCCTGCTCATTCAAGGCGCAGATTCCTGATCCGGCGCTAACCAAGCTCATGATCGCCGACGCCGAAACGGGGAGGCGGCTTGAGCCAGACAACGCCTACTTCGCGATAATGGCGTCGTATGCCTATTACGCAGCCAACCGCGACACAGAAGGGCTGGCGGCGTTCGAAGCGGCTGGGCGGTGCCAGGATTGGGACGAGCACGCTGCTGATGTGCTGCGCGCAAGGATTAAACTGCTTCCATGGTACCGACGCACCGATCCTACCGCAATTCTTCAGGTGAAGCGGGGACTCGATCTCCTGAATAGGGATTACAGGATTCTCTCGAGCGCAGCTATAGTTATAGTGAAAGCTGCGCATCTTGAACAATCGGGCAATATCGCTGAGGGCGCGCGTTTGCGGCGGTTGGTTCGGCATATCGGCGAGACCATCGAAGCGAAATCCCACTCGGCTGCTGAAACTCGGGTGGGGGATTCATTTGTCGACCAGGCAAACTTTGCTCCGGGCGGACAACCTGTGAGTGTTATGCCAGGTGTAGATAGAGAGGCGTTTCAGGCATTGCAGGCGACCAACGCTGCTGTATATTTTCGTTCTCACGGTTACGTTGACGATGCTGTCGATGTCATGAGGACGTTCCGGCAGCACAACGTCGCGGCCGTCGATATCGACCAAACTGTAAGCGATGCGCTAATGCCGCATATTATGGCATCGCTCAAATATACGTCGCTCATGTGCTGCCTGTTGGGCTTTCCAATCTGGACGGCTTTCTTGGCGCTATTTGTCTGCGCCATCCAGCCTAATCTTTCACGGGCAACCGACCTGAAATCAACATACCGTACAGTCGGCCTTGTTGTGTTGTGGTGTCTTGCACCGCTTCCCGTAGGACTGCTCTCGCCTACAGTTGACTCACGGCACTTGATCACTCACGCGCTCATTGGCGGCTGGGATTCGCCGGGGGCGCTCCTCGCGCTGTTCGCCGCAGCGTTTTGCGCATTTTACGCGCTGGCGTCGCCGAAAGTGTGCGCCATTATCAGCCAGCTTCGCGTCGTCCTGTACACTTTGTGGTTCGCAATCCCGACCGCGCTACTAGCTGCCACGTGGACGACAGAGTATCGCCAACTCGGCTTAGCGGAAACTGGTATATTGATCGGTATCGCGGCATGGACTCGTCTCGATTGGGGCAAGTTTTGTAAGGCAGCCGCAACTTTGGCCGCATTAACCGCTGCTTTTCTTGGCATCATCATTTCAAAGACTTTCACGATCACAGCGCTGCTCATCCCAATGCTGCGCTCAATCGTGATCGACACCGTCAGCGCGTCACGAGGACACTTTCCTGGTTTAATTGTGAACGGGGATCACGGCAGTTCGGTTTCCCAGTATTCTGACTTTATCGTGCTTGGCTGCCTATTTCTGGTTCTGATTGCCATATGTATCGTAGACGGCCTAACCAAGTCACGCCGCCAGAAAGGCATCGCGACTCGCGACATGTCGTACCGCGTGACCCTGCCATGGTTCGTGTGCGCGATTGCCCTAGCCTTTGGCTGCATGACAATTCTCGCGGCGAAAACCAACGACAAGCTGTACGCGCAGGTCATGCAGCGTGTCGTCGACGAGCCCGGCGCAATGGCTCGCGAGGTAGGGCGTACATGGCCGGGGCGATGACGCCTGTCGTCAATGTACTCGCAACCGCCAAGCGATCTCAAACCCGCGCCACCCTTACAACGGTCCAGCGGGACGCTGGCGCGGTCCGCGCAGGACGCCGCCCCGGCGAGGGGCTCCTTCCCCAACACCAGGCCGCTGCGCCGTTGCGTCCAGCCTGCCGTGTGCGGTATCATACAGGCGAATGAAGCACAAAGTTATCACGGTTTTTGGAACTCGGCCCGATGCTATCAAGATGGCTCCGGTCGTCAAAGAGCTGCAGCGACGCGGCGACACGTTCGACCTACGGGTCGTCGTCACCGGCCAGCACCGCGAGATGCTGGACCAGGTCCTCCAGGTCTTCGAAATCACCCCCGATCATGACCTCAAGATCATGGTTCCCGGCCAGACTCTTGCGGGCATTACCGCGCGTGGGATGACGGGCCTGGATTCGTACTTCGCAGACGAGAAGCCCGATGTGGTGATCGCGCAGGGGGATACGACAACGACGTTTGTCGCCGCGCTGGCTGCGTTTTACCACAAGGCTGTCTTTGGGCACGTCGAGGCGGGGCTGCGTACCGGCAACAAGTTCGACCCGTTTCCAGAGGAGATGAACCGCCTCCTCACAACGCGCCTCACCACGCTCCACTTTCCGCCCACCGAAGAGTCGGCCGCGAACTTGCGAGCGGAAGGCGTCGCCGACGATACTATCGTCGTGACCGGTAACACGGTGATCGATGCGCTTCTGGCGACTGCCGCGAAGCCGTATGTGCCCGTCGAGCCGGAGCTGAAGGCGGCGCTGGACGAGACCAACCGCGTCATTCTGGTAACTGCGCACCGCCGCGAGAACTGGGGCGATCCGATGGCGCGCATCTGCACTGCTGTTCGCACCATTGTGGAAGCCAATCCCGATGTGACCGTCGTCTTCGCACTGCACCGTAACCCAATCGTGCGGGATACGGTGTATCCGATCTTGCAGGGTGTCGATCGCGTTCGGCTGATTGAGCCGCCAGACTACGCGCCATTCGTTAAGCTGGAGCAGAAGGCGACGCTGATTCTCACCGACAGCGGGGGAGTGCAGGAAGAAGCGCCATCGCTTGGCAAGCCTGTCCTTGTGATGCGCGAGACCACCGAGCGCCCGGAAGGCGTCGACGCAGGCACTGCAAAGCTCGTGGGCACCGATGTCGAGACTATTGTGCGGGAAGCGACAACACTGCTGACCGACCCGGTGGCATACGAGCGCATGTCGCGCGCCGTCTCGCCCTACGGTGACGGCAAGGCGGCCGAGCGGTGTGTGGACGCCATCGAAGCGTACATGCGGACTCGGTAAGGGCTTTCGCGTCAGGCGCTTGGGGAAATGGGAACCTTCATCTGCCTGAGTACCACGTCCCAACGCAACCCGAGAGCTTCGTCTTTGATGACCGGGACGAAGCCGAGGTCAAGGTAGGACTTGATCGCGGGAAGCCGGAAATCATCAGTCTCCAGCCACGCTGCCGGACAGCCCTTCTTGCGGCCCTCATACAGGACCGCCAGGCTTACCGCACTTCCAAGCCGATGGCCGCGATAGGCGGGATCAACTCCCACCCAGTGAAGATACGCATCCCCGGGGAAGTACTCCGGCATGTCTCGCAGCGATGCGGTTGCCACAATTGTCTCGCCGACGCGCACCGCGAACGTCACCAGCACATCGTCCGCTTTGAGCAGCGCCTGATTTACACGCTCCACCGTCCACGACGCGTCCTCGAACGCGGCAGCCAACATTCGCGCGAGTTCGCACGCGTCATCGGCGGTGCACGCCGATATCGTGTAACCGTCAGGCAACTCCGGGGTAGGGGGGAGATCGGCGAGGCTAGGTCGGGACATCAGCAGCTGGGGTTTTGCCACGAAAGGCTCCTTGGGTGCGGGGTAATCCCCACCTAAGCAAGCGTTCACCGTGTCGTGTAGAGTTTCCTCCATCAAAGGTGCGCCTCGGGAGCCATTGTCTAGCCGCTTAGCCAAAGATGTCGGGGTAGTCGTGCCTGAGCCCGCCCCATTCCAGCCATGGGTCCCGCAACGCGGCTTCTCGATGATCGGCGTGCGAGGTGTGCGCGACGCGGTAAAAGGCTGCGTATCGGATACTAGGGCCGATATTCTGTGCGGCTGCGTGCGCAAGCAGGTAGTGCGCTAGAACCACATCGCCCGGGCGCGCGTTGATCTGCACCGGTTCCGGTAGCGCGATATCGGGCATGCCTTTGATTAAGCCATTGATGCCTTCGCGTCGAACAAAGTCGGCGACGGCGAGGTGCGTTCCCGGCCACACCGTGAAGTTGCCGTTGAACGGTGACGATATCGGGCTCAAGAAAACGGCGCAGAGCGCGGAGAAGCTGTGCAGCGTGCCGACCTGTACGCCATTGTGCTCCGAATAAGTCCCGTCGACGTGGGGCCTGGGCGGTTTAGGGACATCGTCGAGGCTGGGGTACCGAATGGCCAACTGAGCGCTGCCGGGCTGGTGAACATTGCCGTCGAACGCCCATTGGGTAAGCGCATCCAGCGCGCCGCCTCGATAGAGGGACATGATCTCGAGCTCAGTCTGCAGTTCCGGGCAGCTGGAACGAGCCTGAAGACGGATCGCATCGGCGGCATCGAACCCTTTGCCAAGGGAGTTGTTGATTCGTCGTAGCGCTTTGTTGACCGTTTCCTGGGAGACGCCGCCTTCGATTTTGACGTATCCGTAATCGTGGAAGTGTTGTGCCTGATCCGGGGTTAGTTTCATATCAGGACTCCTTGGTGAGCCTCAGTCGGGCTTTGTGGTTTGTCAAATGCTGAGTGGAAACTGACTTTGCTTGACTGTATCACGGTCATGGACATACGTCAAGGCGGATTTCGGTAATTGTGCCTCATCAGATTGAGAATGTAGTACTTCGCCCCCAATTGGCAACAAAACAAGCCCACCTCATAAGAAGTGAGCTTGTGTTTAATACAAAAGAATTCCCCGTGGCTTGCCACGGACCAGCGCGTCTCTGAAGCTGTTCGTCAGCTCGGTTGGTTTCGTAAAGCGAGAGTGTTATACTTTTAGGCATGGCTGTTACTAAGAGTTGGCATTGCGCTTACGA
>DASXUY010000062.1:0-36112 GCA_036504535.1 Capsulimonadaceae bacterium | reverse complement strand
CGAGTGATCGGCAAGGTGCAATAACTAATCGTGTTACGTCGGTAAACGTTCGCTTCCCTCACAAAATGGTAAGCGAGTGAGACGAAATGCCGTCAGTTCTTTCTTTCGATACCCTGTGGCTTGCCACAGGGACGTTCATTCAGCCGTTCCCACGATATCAAAATCACCGAGGCATTTCCACATGTTTGAACTTTTTGACCTTGTCCGCGACGCCGCGAAAAAGAAAGTGTCCGACATCTTTATAAAGAAGGACTCCGTGCCCTGTTGGCGTCTCCATGGGCACATTGCCCGTGCGGAAGGCTACCCGCACCTAAGTGCGGATGATGTGCGAAACCTCGCGTATAGCGTGATGAGCCACGAGCAGATAGGTCGCTTCGAGCATCGTCATGAACTTGACATCGCACTTGAACTGGAAGGCGTTACGCGTCTCCGCGTCAATATATACCAGCAGCGCGGGGCGTTGGCAATTGTCGCTCGCCTCGTACCGCTCAAGATCTATACGTTGGAGCAACTCGGTCTACCGCCCGTTCTTGCAGATCTCACCAAGTCTCGACAGGGCTTAATCCTTGTGACCGGGCCAACGGGATCAGGTAAGTCAACAACTCTCGCTGCCATGATTAACCATATTAATGAGCAGTATCCCGTTAACATCATTACTGTCGAGGACCCGATCGAATTTGTCCACCCGGATAAAATGGCGATTGTCTCGCAGCGTGAAGTTGGCTTTGACACGGACTCGTTCTCAGACGCGCTGAAGTATATGATGCGCCAAAATCCGGATGTCCTTCTTGTCGGTGAGCTTCGAGATATCGAAACCATGTCGGTTGCGTTGACTGCAGCCGAAACCGGACACCTCGTGTTCTCGACGCTGCACACCTCATCTGCCGCTGACACATTGGACCGTATCGTCAACATGTATCCTCCGACGGACCGCGACATGCTTTGCATGCGCCTTGCTGGTTCGATGAAGGGCGTTATCTCACAGAAACTGCTTCCGCGGGCCGACGGGACCGGGCGAGTTGGCGCAATCGAAGTCATGATCGCCACTCCCACGGTTCAGAAGCTTATCGAAGACGGCAAGGTGGGCGGAATCTACACCGCAATTGCCGAAGGCAACTTCTGGGGCATGCAGACCATGAACCAGTGCTTACTCAAGTATGTAAAAGCAGGCATTGTCACCGAAGAAGAAGCCCTGCATAACGCCGGCAACATCACCGAACTCAAACAGGCGATACGGCGTCCGGCTTAGCGATTGTTGCGAGTGGTTTGCCTCTGCGAATGAATCGTTAGTATCATCTCGCGAATATAAAAAAGTCGCAAGACGTGGCTGTTCTGGAAGGAAATAGCGGCCTCTGCGTCAAATCTCATCTGGAATGATCCGCTGATGAGTTGCGGCTTGCATTTTGATCGGCCAATATGATATGATACTCGCGCCAAGTCTCCCGTTTATCTGAGCAAACCACTTAGCTCCACCCCCGCTGTCGGCCCCTGCTTCATTGCAGCATCACGGCGACTCCATGCGGTGGCCAGAACGAGTTCGGGCAGAATGAAGCGCAGGGAAGATGCCGCTGACGAAGTATCCGCTATGAAGCGCACTCTACTATTTAGGAATTCCTCACACGAGTTGAACAGACGAAACATGAGACTATCCAGAGTTGGGACCGTATTCGCCGTTGCTCTTGCCACCCTCGGTATTTTTACGACGGGTGTAGATCGTGCAAATGCTCAGAAGCCGGTCGCCCAGGCCGCCCCGAAATCGGCGCCAGCTGCGGGCCCTGTGCTTGATGCGTACACGGTGAAGGCACGCGAGCAGTATCATGCGTTGGCCAATGATGTGAGCAGCCGAAATATGGCTGCTACTATCAAAACCCTATCGTCCCTTGGCAGTCGCGTAGTTGGATACCCTGGCCACGACAAAGCTCGTGACTATGTTCAAGCGTCCTTAGCCAAATCGCTTTCCGCTGCTGGCGGTTCAGTACGTACCGAAAATTTCAACGCGACCGTCCCCCTTGATGATAACAAGTCAACAATTAAGGTCGGTTCGGCCACTTATCGCGTCAATCCACTTTGGCCCAACCTTGTACGAACCTCAACTCTCCCAGAAGAAGGCGTTACCGGACCGCTGATCTACGGTGGTCAGGGCGACCTGATTAACTTTAACGGCAAGCAGGTGACAGGCAGCATCGTGTTGATGGACTTCAACAGCGGCACGAAGTGGCTCAATGCTGCCCGTCTTGGTGCCAAAGCTATTTTGTTTGCTGAACCCGGCGAACCGATGCGCGGCGAAGCAGAGTCCAAGTTCGTTGCCATTCCTGTTTCCATTCCCCGCTTCTGGGTAAGCCGTCGCGACGCTGCCGCGCTAGAAGCGCAGGCGCTGACGAACCCGAAAGCGACTGCGACGGTAACCTGCCTTCAGTCCTGGGGTGTGCGTAAGGCTACTAACATTATTGGTATTCTTCCCGGCACCGACCCTGAACTCAGCAAGCAGGTTATTTGTGTCGAGTCATATTATGACTCGATGTCTGTCGTGCCTGCCTTGGCGCCTGGCGCTGAAAATGCCGCAGGTGTCGCATCAATGTTGGAGCTGGCGCGCCTCTTTGCCGCGAATCGCCCCAAGCGAACAGTGATGTTCGTCGCCACAGACGCGCATGGCCTTGGTCTTCAGGGTATCCGTGAGTTTGTGGATAAGCACCTCGACGAGTGGCTTCCGCTGTCCTGGTGGGACAAGTTTAAGGCGTCGCATGGCGGCACTCTACCGGAGCGTAGTCAGGTTTACCTCTTCACAGCCCTTGACCTGTCCAGCCAATCATCCCAGGTTGGTGTCTTCTACAAGAGCAACTTCTACAGTTTCCGCGAAGATGTGCAGTCGGACTTCTCCGATATCGGCCGAGCCTTCCGTGACAATGCTGTGCGTATCGGAGCCGCGCTGGGGTTCGACCCGCTCGCTCGATTTGCTGATGGCATCAACCCAATTGGTGGCAAAAAGTGGCAGGACTTCCTTCCTGGCAGCTTTGCGTTCGACGGTGAAGCCGCAGCGCTTGCTGGTGGTAAGGCAGTAACGCTTGCGACCACCGACGATGACCGCCAGCGAGTTGACACGCCAGCGGACACATTCGAAAATATTAATATCGCAAACATAGTCCAGCAGACGACGCTGCTTGCATGCGAATACTGGCACGTTTTCAACGACACCAATGACCCTGACAGCGTTCCTCAAGGCTCGAAGGCCGGGATCATGCCAGTGGCGAAGTATCCTGCATGGACACGGCAAGGTTTGCGTCTTGGCTTCACAAGCCTATCCGGCAACGCGCTGATTTTTGACCCGCGCAGCAGTTTCGTCCCCAGCAAGCCGATGCCAGACGGTGCGCTTGCCGTGGTTCGTTCGCCATTTAAGACGCTCACCGGAGTTCGCGGGAACTGGATCGCACAGCCTGATGGCAGTAAGTTTAAGTTTGTCGGTCTACCACTGCTAACGGCAAATACGACTGGATTCGGCACCGGTGGGACCTTCCATATCGACGCGTACCGCTTGAGCGACGGCAAGCTCACCGATGACGAAATATCGCACAATGCCGAAGAGGTCGCCCGCCACGGCAAGAACATTCTCGGCGCTGCCCCTCGCGGCCAGATCGACTATGCGCCCGACCTTGGCCCAAGCGGCGCCGCGCAGTACCCGAACGACGTCGCTATGACCGGTGTCACGAATACCGTCCAGGTGATTGTATTTAATTGCATCCCGACATCGCTGTTCGACCTTGTTGACCAGTCGAATCTGATGGCCCTGTCCGGTATCCAGATCATCGACGGTGCAACCAACGGCGTTCCTCGTGAGTACGGCTATGCGATCTCGACGGTGGTTCCGCAGCAAAGCTACGTTGAGGATGTCGCGGTGCTGTTCACCGATCCCAACACGCGCATCAAGCTGCTCATGAACTCAGGGCCAGTCGCGACGCGGTTCCTCCTCTTGAACTCCCGTCTTGACAAGTCCGGCGACAAGGACAAGGCGCGTGCAGCGGCTGAAGGATACGGCTACAATGTTGCCCGCCCCGATGACCCGTATAACCCCAAAGACTTTGTGGTCAACGGCGTTATTACCGATGTGCCGATGCGTGTGGCGAATGACCTATGGATTCTCGATGAGTTCCGCATCAACAAGCTTGCCAAGTATCGAATTGTCGACAAGGAGATGAACGCAATCCATCTTCAGGCGCGCAAACTCCTCGACAGCGCACAGGAAGCTCTCGATAACCACCAGTACACCGCATTCGACTCCGATTCTCGAGCTGCATGGGGTCTAGAATCCCGCGTCTATCCACGTGCTCAAGAGACCGCCAGTGACGTTGTCAAGGGTGTTCTGTTCTACTTGTTCCTGATGATCCCGTTTGCGTTCTTCATCGAGCGACTGTTCGTTGCTGCTCCGGACTTGAAGAAGCAGTTGATGTGGGTGATGGGGATCTTCTTGCTGATCTTCTTGATCTTCTCGCAGATCCATCCCGCTTTCGATATCACTATCAACCCCGGTATCGTGTTGATTGCGTTCGTCATGATGGCGCTGTCACTCCTTGTAACCACCTTGGTGTGGGGCAAATTCGAAGATCAGATGCAGCAGCTCAACAAGGCGACGACCGGTGTCCACAAAATGGATGTCGGCAAAGCTGGCATCGCGTTCGCAGCGTTCTCGCTCGGTATCTCCAACATGCGGCGACGCAAGGCACGAACGGTGCTTACGTGCATCACGCTGATATTGCTGACGTTTACGGTTCTCTCGTTTACGTCCATCGTGAACGCGATCCGCTACAACAAGGTTGCTGCTCCGGGAACGACTCGGTATCACGGTATCCTTCTGCGCAACGCAAACTGGGATCCGCTCCAGATCCCGGCTTACCGGTTGCTGCGTGATCAGTTTGGCAACTCATATCCAGTCGCGGCGCGAGCATGGTTCCAACCGACGACAGTTAAGCGTGGCGACAAGGTTCTCGACATCAAGGGTGTCACAGGATTCCAATCCACAGAAGCCAATGTCACCCATCCCCAGGAAGATTTGATTGCGGGACGCTGGTTTGAGCCTGGTGACGTGTACACTGCCATATTGCCTGACTCGCTGGCGGCTTCGCTGGGCGTGACCAAGGACGATGTCGGCAAAACAACTGTCACGTTCAGCGGCCAGGAGTTCCTGGTGGTTGGCATCATTGACGGCAGTAAACTGAAAGATGGCCGCGACCTCGACAACGAATCCCTTAGCCCGGCCGACTTCCAGGCGACACAGGCTTCTTCATCGTCATCGGCAGGCGGCGCTTCGCAGGCCGGGTTCCAGGAATACCTTCACATGGACCCGCAGCAGGTGCTGTATATTCCGTACGACACGCTGATGAATATCGGCGGAACGCTGCGTTCGGTTGCGGTGAACTTCAACGACACCGAAACCGCCAACAAGCAGCTTCTCGCGTTGATGCCGCGACTTGACCTTAACCTTTACGCCGGTCTCGACCAGAACTATCGGTTCTCGGCGGTTAACGCTACAGCCAGCAAGGGAATGGGAACGGTCTTTATTCCGCTGCTGATTGCGGCTCTGATCGTTCTAAACACGATGCTTGGATCGGTATTCGAGCGAGTGAAGGAGATCGAAATCTTCTCGAGTATTGGCCTAACGCCAGGCAACATCGCAATGCTGTTTATCGCTGAGTCGTTGGTGTTCGCCGTGATTGGCGCTGTGTCTGGTTACCTGATAGGGCAGGGGTTATCTAAGATTATTAGCGAACTGAACCTACTGCCAGGTTTGTACCTGAACTTCTCATCTACGTCGGCGATGCTGGCAACAGCTGCTGTGGCGGCCGTGGTGCTACTCTCGACGCTGTATCCGGCTCGGAAGGCTTCGGAAGTGGCAACACCGTCCGTCGACCGCGTCTGGCGGCTGCCCGAGCCCGACGGCGATGACTGGACCATTTCGCTGCCATTTGCAATTACCGGCAACCAGGCCGTTGGCATCAACGGCTATCTCGGTGAGTGGTTGCACTCGTATGTAGAGCAGAGCGTCGGTGACTTCCTTGTGCAAGACGTCGAAGTGTCGAAGTTCGACAGCCAATTCGGGAAAGCGTTCGAGCTTCGCGCCAAAGTTTGGCTGGCTCCGTTCGACCTTGGCGTATCCCAAAACATTCGTCTGCAAACCGTGCCTACCGAACTTGAGGATGTGTTCGCGGTCATTATGATCCTTCATCGTCAGTCGGGCGACGTTTCAAACTGGAAGCGTGTTAACCGCCGGTTCCTGAACGTGGTGCGTAAGCAGTTCTTGATCTGGCGCACGCTTTCCGCAGAGCAGCGTGAGCGATACCTTAACGAAGTTGGCGGTGGTGACGAGCCGGGGACGTCTGCGGAACTGGCACCAGCGCTATAGTTGTTCGCTCCACGTTTCGCCATGTTGCGGAACGATGGACGTAGGCGATACGCAAAGTAGTAATCATTCAGGGGCGTGCAAGCTTCAGTAGTTCGAGCTCGCACCGAAAAGCGAAAAATCATCACTGGCGGCAGCGACGGCATCGCCGCCGCCAAGGAGTTATACGATTGGCTATCGAAGCAACAGGTAAAGACAGCGACATCGAGGCGGCACGCGCGCGGTCCGAGGACAGTGCGGCTGAGGATGGCGGCGGGGGCATTCAGTTTGAAGATGGTTTCAGCTGGAAGGTCGTAGCCGGTGCATTCTTCGTCGGCTTGATCATGATGCCAGGCGCCATATACCTGGGCCTAGTCGCCGGCGCATCGCTGGGGCAGGCCGCTCAGTGGGTGACCATCGTCCTCTTCTCTGAAGTAGCGCGACGATCGTTCATGCCGCTTAAGAGACAAGAGATCTACTGTATCTACTACATGGCGGGCGCTCTCGCCGGTAGTGGTTTCGGTTCGCTTCCCGGCATCTCAGGTGGCCCCTTCGGCAACTGGATCGGCTTGCAGTACTTAATGCAGTCGCCCGCAATGTCGAATGTAGCGCCGCACCTGCCCGGCTGGATTGCGCCGCATCCTGGATCCAACGCCTACATTCACCGCTCCTTCGTCGACACCGCATGGCTCATTCCTGCATGTATCCTGATGATGGGCCAAGTTCTCGACCGAATGAAGTGGATGGGCCTTGGCTACATGCTCTTCCGGATCACGTCGGATGTTGAGCGCCTGCCGTTCCCTATGGCGTCAATCGCCGCATCAGGCGCGACGGCCCTTTCCGAGGCAAACTCCAAGGAAGAGTCGTGGCGATGGCGCATCTTCTCTGTGGGCTCGATTGTTGGCCTGCTATGGGGCTTCTTCTACCTGGCGATCCCGATCTTTACTGGCGCCATTATGGCTAAGCCGGTTTCGCTGATCCCAATTCCATTTATTGACCTTGTACCTGCAACCGAACGAAGCCTGCCGACATCGCTTGTCGGCTATAACGCTGACCTCGGCGTTTTGATGATGGGCTTCATCCTGCCGTTCCAAATCGTGCTCGGTCAGTTTATCGCTTCGGTGCTTTTCCAGATCGTCGGCAACCCCATTCTTCACAATGCGGGTTTCTTCCCAGACTGGCGTCCAGGTTCGACCACCATTCCGCTACAGATCGCTCTCTCGTTCGACTTCTGGATGAGTATTGGTATCGGTCTACAGCTGTCTATCGCGGTTGTTGGGTTGTTCTCCGTTTGCAAAGCGCTGTTCTTCACAAATAAGCGTACAGAAGGACTGCAGCGGGCCTCGTTGACGTCGATCAATAAAGAGCGTGGGGACTTCCCGTGGATTGCAGCCCTGGGGGCGTGGTTAACCGCCACCCTTGGCTACATCATCTTGAACCACAATTTGGTGCCACTCTTCCCCATCCAGATCGTCATTTTCTACGGTCTCGTCTGGACACCGCTTAACTCGTATATCTCTGCGAGAATGGTGGCGTTGACTGGCTCGCCAGTGCAGTTCCCATTCTTGAACCAGGCCATCGTTCTTAAGAGCGGCTATTCGCAGCCGGACATATGGTTTGCACCGCTGCCTCTCAACGACTACGGCCCGCAGGCACAGAAATTCCGTGAGATCGAGCTGACCGGTACCAAGTTTACCAGTATCCTGAAGCTTGAGCTTCTGATGCTGCCGCTCATTCTTATCACATCGTTCCTATACTGGGGATTCCTGTGGCACACGACCGACATCCCGTCGGCACAGTTCCCGTTTGCCCAGAAGATGTGGCCGTTGAGCGCGGTGCAAACCTCAATTTGGACCCAGCTGAACGCCGTTGGCGGGCAAGGCGCATGGGTCATGAAGGCGGTTCGGCCAGCATTCATTGGTACCGGAATGACATTTGGCATCCTGTTGTACTTTGTGACCGTTCTTGCTAAATGGCCGTTGCTGTTCTATTACGGCTTTATGGGCGGTGTCACCAACCTGCCGCACAACACCATCCCGATGTTCATCGGCGCGTTGCTGAGCCGCTACTACTTCGCAAAGCGCCTTGGCGTTGAGCGCTGGCAGATGTATGCTCCTGTCGTGCTCGCTGGTTTTGCATGCGGCACTGGCCTTATCGGTATGCTGGCGATCGCTCTCGCACTCATTAGCAAGACGATTAACTACTTGCCCTTCTAGTGGGGGAATGAGGACGTCGCCGGTTCTCGTAGAAATTGGAACAGTCATTGAGCGAGAACGCATCGCAGACGATCGGTTGGCAGGGCATAACGCTCAATGTTCCCGAGGATTGGGCCGTTACCGGGTTCGGTGGGGACGTCCGCAACGGGACGCTGCGGGTTGATGCTGGTGGACGAGAAAGCAAGACAGCACCGTCGGGCCTTGAGGTGCGCTGGATCGACAGCAAGAAGGCACAGACCGAGGGGCTCCTGCAAGACCGCCTAAAGTTACTGCTGAAGGCCGTGGAGAAAGCGGCACACAAGGAAAAGACGCAAGCGGAAACATGGACCGGGACCGTGACCGCGAAGCGGCACGAGGACCGACCGGCAGAGATAGCGTTTCGCTGGAGCACATCGTCGTCGGCAAGCGGACGGATCTGGTACTGCGAAACATGTGGGCGCATTGTCATCACCCAGGTATACGGTCCGGGGGGCGCGCGCTTTCTTGACAGCGCAGGGCAGATCCTGAGCTCAATCGGGTGCCATGGTAGCGAAGTTGGCTGGCGGACATGGGCGCTCTACGCTCTAGAAACACAGGCGCCGGCGGAGTATACGCTGGCTGGCCAACAGGTGCTGAACATCCACCTGCAGCTAAGGTTCAATAAGGCTCGTGCCGAAGAGGCGCTGATTATCGAGCAGTGGAGCCTCGCCAATGTGCAACTTAAGAATATGTACCTTGATGAGTGGTTCGAAGTAAAAGCAGGCACCAGTCTGAGCCACGTGAAGTACGAAAAAACCGAAGAAGAAATAGACGGTCACTCCGTATTGGCGCTTAGCGGCAAAAAGAGCGGCATCATATACTGGCTGAGCGATGGGCTCCGCGACCTGATGCGGTTTCGTATTCCGGCGACCCGTTACGAAGCAATGGTTTGGGAATGCCCTGACAGCAACAAGGCTTATCTGATACAATGTGTATCTCGACGCTCGGAGCGAGACCTTGTTCGCGAGATCGCGGGGAGAACCCGGTGCCATGCTAGGTAATGTAGTCAACAAGCTGAAGAAGCTACCATTTTTGGGCGGAACCAAAAGACCCAACGCGAAGCAAGTGCTTGCGTTGAGACCTATTCGAAATCCTGCGGTCAAATGGGAGCGCAATCCGGAAACGGATCTCGTCGTTGTGACGCTCGCATATCATCCGTACCGCAATTGGGACAAGCTGCTCAAAAAGGTTTTCCGCATCCCTACTGAGCGGCGAGTCGAAATGTCCGACGAGCTATCGTCGATGGTGTGGGAGATGTGCGATGGCACTAACACAGTGTCGGCCATCGCAACTCACATAGCTACTAAATACAAGCTAACGCAGCGCCAGTCTGAAGTATCGGTACTTTCATTTCTTAATACGCTGCAGGGTAAACGTTTGGTGGGAGTTCCGCTAGACCAGTCTGATATTACTAACGATGGCCCCAAGCAAGAGCCGCCGAAGGGTTCGAAAGGGAGCAAGGGTTTCTATGGCAGCCGCAAGCAACGGTCAGCAACAAACATCGCACGAGAGCGCGGGAATTAGGCAGATTCATCTGCCGTTCAGCACTGTCGTTCGTATCACGATGAACGGTCTCAAAATTAGATTTTGGCGGTCAATCGTTACTGCATCCGGCATTTTTCTGGGCATTGCGTTTCTATCGTATGTGACTACTAATCTGTTGTCCACATCTACCAACGACGCAGACGAGCGCGCCCGCATGATATGGCTCGTGGTCATGTCGCTGTTGGTGAGCACTGTAGGTATCGTCAATTCGATGTTGATGTCGGTCACCGAGCGGTTCCGCGAAATCGGCACCATGAAGTGCCTTGGCGCGCCGGATAACTTTGTCGTGAAGCTTTTTGTCGTCGAAGCCGCTTTCGTTGGCACAATCGCTTCTGCGGTCGGCTGGCTTGTGGGATATCTAGGCGCAGTTCTGGTTAAAGCCGCATCCATGGGCATTATTAAGGCGTTTGCTAGCGTCGGCTTGGTGCTATCGCTCGAATTAGCGGCCGGGTGTATCCTCGTAGGTGCGATCATTACTTTGATTGCGACGATCGCCCCGGCCCAGCGTGCTTCGGTCATGCCTGCCGCCGCCGCGCTTAGGACGCAGATTTAACTATCGCCTCGATGGGCGTTTTTCGATTGTTGCCGGGCGCAGCCTGGCTAAGGGGAGCAATTCATGTCTGCAACAGAGTACATTGTCCGCACAAAGGACGTCATGAAAGAGTTCAAGATGGGGCAGGAGACCCTTCGCGCACTGAACGGCGTTAGCGTCGATATCAAGCGCGGGGAATACATCTCAATCATGGGCCCATCAGGTAGCGGCAAGTCGACGTTGTTCAACGCTATCGGCGGCCTCGATAAGCCGGACAGTGGCAGCGTGTTCATCAATGACGTGGACATGGCTCAGCTAGACTCCAATGAACTCGCGTTCCTCCGATGCCACACCATTGGATACATCTTCCAGACGTTCAACCTCATCACAGTTATGACCGCGCTTGAGAATGTCCGCCTCCCAACCATCTTCGCCGGTATGAACGCTGACGATGGCACCGAGCGCGCTATGGAACTTCTCAATATCGTCGGCCTTGGTCACCGCTATGACCACAAGCCGTCCGAGCTTTCCGGAGGCCAGCAGCAGCGCGTTGCTATTGCCCGCGCGCTTGCCAACAACCCCAGCATTATCCTCGCCGACGAGCCAACCGGTAACCTGGACTCCAAGACCGGCACCGAAATCATTGAGCTTCTCCGCAAACTCAACAAGGACCAGGGCGTGACCGTTATCTCGGCGACTCACGACTACAAAATGCTCGACGTGTCCGACCGCATCATCTGGATCCGCGACGGTAAGATCGATAAGATCGAAAACCGCGCCGACCTCGACATCCAGCTTGGCGGTATGGCGGGGCAGGAAGAGTAAGCGATTGCTTCGCACGCATTCAAAGGCGCTTTGCTTATTGCAAAGCGCCTTTTTTTGCGCCGCTCTCAGATGACTGCGGCGACGGTTCACAGTTGACTTCATACGCAACGCACTGTATAGTGATGTTGGTGATCTATTACAGTACTAGATCATCATAGTGCACAAGAATGAGCTTATCAACGGACAATCCAGCAGAACGAAACCACACGTCGCGCACCATTCACTCGGACATAGAGCGAAAAATTGTGTCGGGTGCGTGGGTGGCCGGAACGAAGCTTCCCAGCCGCCGCAAACTCGCCGCTGATTACAACGTGGCACTGGCAACCGTAGAGCGCGCGTGCTCGAAACTGCTCGCCGATGGCCTCCTTGTCGCCGACGGACGCGGTACGCTTGTGAGCGACCGCACGGCTACACCCCTTTCCGTATCAGCAACTGGCCCTTCGGAGGAAAAAGTGCTTAACGGCGCTATCGTGGGGCTGGTTGACTGCATGCAGCAGGAGTTTGTTAGCCCACCTGTTGACAGCAATGACTGGTCATCTGCCGTTATGTCGGCGTTTGAAGGCGCAATCTCGCGAACGGGTGGGCGACTGCGATTGTGCAACCGCGTTGCTCTTGGCCATACCGAATTCACACTTGCTAACGCGGTGGATTGGCTGGCACGCCACGGGGCGAGTGCGATCTGCCTTGTGGGGCTGCATTCGCTGGACGATCCGCTCAACGAATGCCTCAGCAAGGTTCACGTACCTGCGACGCCAGTCGTCACCGTGACTGCGTTTGATATGCACCTGCCAGCGTCGGGCGTTTACTACGATAACTGGATGGCTGGGTACCAGGCTGCAGAGCATTTGCTCACTGCTGGATACGAGAGGCTATGGTTCCTCGGTCCCAGCAGTCAGCCGTGGGCAGCGGGGCGTCTAGACGGCGCGCGCTCAGCTGCGGCATACGCCGGGAGAACAGCAGGTGGCAACGTAGAGGCTCTCCTTGGCGTGCAGTCGTTTGGCATTTCCCCGGTCGATCATGGCTCCTTGATGGCGACAGTTAGCTTGCTTCTCAGCGGTATCTCGGATGACCTTCGCAGTTTCGGCGTTATAGCCTCAAACGACGTGGTCGCGGCGGCTGTCAAAGCGACTTTAGCAGATCGTGGACTGAACGTCGGCCCCGACTACGGCCTCGTGGGGTTCGACAACAGTCCCTATGCGCGCGATGAGGACATCACGACGTTTCGGCCACCGCTTGAGGAGATCGGCTATGAAGCGGCAAACATCGTGGTCGCGGCGCTGGCTGGCAACACGAACCGCACGCAGATTTGCTTGCGATGCCAGATTATTCCACGCGGATCGACTGTTCGGAAGGCAAAGTGAGCATGCTCGACCTCCTTCCGACCGGTTAGCGGATAGGATGCACCGATAACCACGAGCCTGGCAAAAGCCCTCCGATAAGTGAGCCAAATACGAGCGCGGCAAGAAATTGATTGTGTCGCGGATTATTACGCGTAATAATGGCAACGACCACACAAGCTGCTATTAAGTAAAATATTGGAACGTAGTATCCTACCGCTACTCCCGCGACGAAGCCGATCGGTTGCAAATACCACGGACCATTGTCAGGCGCAAGTGCGGCGCTTGCCTCTTCTTCGAAATCTGCGGGCATTGGCTTTATAGCTGGTGGCCAGACCCTATCATTAACATCGTCGTCCTCTAAGTTGCGGTGTTCGATGTACGTTGGGGTAACAGAGTGGGCGGCTTCAAGCGTCATACCGAGTGCACTAAGCACATCCGAAGCGACGGTAGGCTTAATGGCGAGGAGCGCAAGCAGCAAATGCTGCGTTGTTACGTCCCTGCTCCTAAGTCGCCGCTGCTCGCCGTAGGCTGCGTCAATGACTTTTAGCGACTCGATAGACAGCGTTAACTGTTTGCCAGCCATGACAGCACTTGGACGCCGCGACTTTACCTGTCGGCGAATATCATCACCTGAGACGCCTAGTCCTGTGAGTACGTCTTGGGCTGCGGATGTTGGATTACGAATGACCCCAAGCAGAATATCGTCAGGTGTGACCTGCATGTCGCCACGCCATTCAGCTTCCTGCTGCGCGTAGAATAGCGCGCGTTGCGTACGGGCTGTGAGCTTAGTCCACATTGCATTCGTTCTCGGTAGCCAATTGCGGCACTTAGCACGCTAGCCGTTGAATTTGTTCATCGCTGGGGCAATCCCTTCGCGTACCCATGTTTCGAGAGCCGCGACCGCGCGTTCGATGGTTTCGTCAACTAGCTTGCGATCTGTTGGATTGAACTTGCCAAGAACGAAATCCACCTGGAATGCGGTGTCTGGGGGGCCACCGACGCCTATGCGCATCCTGGGGTAGTCCTTCGTGTGCAGGTGCGCGGTGAGCGATTTGAGGCCGTTGTGACCGCCGTCGCTGCCTCCCGCGCGGATGCGGATCTTGCCGACGGGAAGGTTGATGTCGTCGGTAATTACGATGATCTCGGTCGGGGCAATCGGCTTCTGGCGCAGAAACGCTGCCGCCGCCTCGCCCGAGAGGTTCATGTATGTTTGCGGCTCCATGACGAACACGCGGACATCACTAACGAGTCCGTCGCCAACTATCGCACGACCGCTCCGCTTTGTGAGGGGAATGTGGTTAAGCTTGGCAAACAGCTCGACGACCTCGAAGCCAACGTTATGCCTGGTTTTTTCATACTCTTTGCCAGGGTTGCCAAGACCGACAATGAGCCGCTGATTACTTTGCATTCTCTGCTTGCTGCTGCGCAACTTTGATTGCGTCAGGGGTGATCTCCGTCTTGCCAGCAAACACCATCTGGCCGTCGGCGACATGGATGTCGCGTAGCGTAACGGGAAACTTCATTGTACTCAGATCGATGACTGGATTGACCTGCTTCATTTCGTAATCAACCACGCTGCTCGGGATGGGGACTTTCGCAACGGCTGTGCGGGTCGGGTTGAGGTCAATCTTATCGCTTCCTGCCCGACTGATCGAAAGTCGTCCAGCCACCGATACCGGGACCGACACGCCATATTTGGCGTAGCGGAATCCAATTAATAGGTCGTTGCGCCTAAGGCCAACACTTAACTGTCGGGGCCGGTTTGGATCTGCACCATCGGTGAGCCGCAGGTATCGATCAAGCTGCGCCTGATTGAGGGTGCCTTGGAAGGTGACGGATCCAATACTCTTCACCGTACGCTTCCGCAGGTCGACGCTGATGTCCCGTGCGTCGATATCCAGTGTTGTCATGGTCATCTCGGGCGTCACGTGCGCGTTGACTCCATGTATAACAACTGATGGCACGCGTCCGCCTATTATGGTGCCCTGGTTGCCCCCAACGGTTACCTCCCACGAGTCGGCCGGACCAATGACTTCTGGCAGCGCGGCTTTCACCCCGTCGGCGATTTTGTGCGTCACCACCCCTCCGCAACCAGTTAGGAGCAAAAGGATGATGCCGCAGGGGACCGTCGCTAATCTAGATCGATGAGATATCATTCGGTTGCGGGCGCTGGGGTCACATGGGCTGCAGCGATTGGAAGCGAGAGCTTTCGGTATTGCGCGACGGCCCACAGGAACGCCACAGACATCACACCGCCCGCTACGTAGAATGGAGCCGCGAGTCCATGGTGAGCCATCAGCCATCCACCAAACCCTGGGCCCACGGCGCGAGCGAGACTGTCGAACGATGCCGAGACGCCCATAGTACCACCCTGCACATTCGCCGATGACAGCCGGGATACCAGCGCGCGAAGCGACGGGCTATTGAGCGCGCTACCGATTGCGATGGGAACCATCGGGCCAAGGACGAGGGCCACGACGGTCTGCGGGGCAGGAAACAGCCAGAAACCAATCGCCATAAGCCCTACGCCGCAGAGCACAAGCTGCGCTTCGCTATACCGGGTCCGGAGGCGCCGAATGAGTCCGCCTTGAACGATCACCATCAGGACGCCCACGAAGGTGAACGCAATACCGGAGGCACGAGCTGCTTGCGAATCAGTCTGGTAAAAGTGGCGAATGTAGGTCGGAAACGTGCCCTCCATGAGCGAAAAGGCAAACGTCACCAGGAATGTCAAAATGAACAAGAAGCCAAGCGGGCCAGCAAGCGATTTGCCCATGCTCGCCAGGCGCTGCACGAGCGACACTGGAGTAGCCGGTGAGCCGACTTCCGCTCGCTGTTCCGCTGTGCGCGACTCAGGGAGCAGGCGGTAAATAAATATTGCATTAAGCAGGGCCAACGCCGAAGCAACATACATCGGTAGCGCGAGGTTGATCGGCCCAAGCGCGCCCCCGAGTGCGGGCCCAACCACAAAGCCGACACCGAATGCCGCGCCAAGCATGCCGAGACCAACGGCGCGCTCTTCAGGCGGCGTAACGTCAGCCACATAAGCCTGCGCCACCGAAAGCGTTCCGGATGAGAATATGCCAGCGAGCATACGCGCTGCAAATTGACCAACGATCGAGTGTATCTGTGTTCCGAAGAGGGCGTAAAATACGACATCGCCTGCAAGGCTGATCAATAGCACCGGTTTTCGGCCGATCTTATCAGACAGGCGGCCCCAGAGTGGTGCAAACAGAAACTGCATCAACGCGTAGGACGACAGTAGTAATCCGCCGTACAGGGCAACTCGCGAATCATTAGTGCCTACGTTGGGTCCAAGGCCGAGGCCTGAACTGACATAGGATGGGTAAAGCGGGAAAATGATGCTGAATCCTATCAGGCTAATCATGATCGCGACTGTAAGTAGCCCTAGCTTTGTATGCATCTCCCGTCGTTCGGGCGAGCTAGGCGGTTTAGGTGCTTTTTGTTGTTTGGCCATAGTACATCAACCGAAAAATAAGGGGAAAGAAATCCGCACTCCGAGCCTAATCGCGGGGCGTGCCTAGGGCGAATTCCGCGAAATGTTGCTCGGAAAGAACCCTGCGCGTCTGGCTTAGTGCTTCTTCGCTGTCTTCTCTTTTGGGGCGGCATCTCCAGTCAGCATGGCGCTTTGAATCAGCTCAAGGGTGGCAGCTGTGTCAGCCCATCCTTCGATTTTTACTTCGCGGCGTTCAAGCGACTGATAGATCTCGAAAAAGTGCTGCACCTCAATGAGGGTATGCTCGGAAACATCTTCCATGCTCACCGTTCCCTCAAGGCGCGGATCGCTGATGGCGACGCAAAGGACCTTAGGGTCATATCCCAGATCGTCAGACATCTTTAACGTGGCAATCGGACGCGCTTCAATAAGGCAGCCGGTAAACGTTGGGTTCTTCGCGATCACAAGGCAGTTAAGTGGGCGATCATAAGCCGGTGACTTTGTACCGCAAATCCACCCATAATCGTAAGGGTAAAAGAGGGGAGAATAGAGCGTTCGATCATAGCGAAACACCTCTGCCTTGGGATGGTATCGATACTTATTCGACGAGCCTTTTGGGACTTCGATGATCGTGCGTACTTCATCCGGAGCATTGGGGCCGATGGGCACGGTCAAATAGTGAGACAAGAGCGGGTGCGCCGTTTGATTTGCCATGTCCCAATTGTACCTTAGCTTGGGACGCAAGAAAGCCCGCTCCTTATCGAAGCGGGCTCTTTAATAACAATCGTCATCAAACAGTGAAGTCGAGACCGTATACTTTTCCAAACTTTCCAGTAAGGTATTTCAGGTACGGGCCAGTCTCAAGGTTGCGGCCAGTGGCCTTCAATATCTGCTCCTGTGGGAAGTATCTACGCCCATCGCGCCATACATTCTCCTCAAGCCATGCGAACAGCGCACCGAACTGACCGCTGGCGATTTCAGCCAAGATCTCCGGCTTTGCAGCCGTAGCGGTTTCAAAAAGCTGAGCCGATAGGAAGTTCCCAAGCGAGTAGGTCGGGAAGTAGCCCATCCCGCCCATCGCCCAGTGGATATCCTGCAAAATGCCTTCGGTGTCGGATGCTGGCGTGATCCCCAGGTAGTCGTGATACTTCTCGTTCCACGCTGCGGGAGCATCTTCGACGCTTAACGAACCCGAAAGCAGCGCCTGCTCTAGTTCGAAGCGGATGATGATGTGCAGATTGTAAGTCACTTCATCGGCTTCGACACGGACGAGCGATGGTTCAACCGTATTCAGGGCCTTCGTGAGCACATCGCTTTCACCTTTGCCAATGACGTCTGGGAACGTCTCCTGCAAGCGCGGGAACCATGACGCCCAGAAAGCGGGGTCGCGGCCGACGATATTTTCCCACAAGCGCGATTGGCTTTCGTGAACGCTATTGGAGCATCCGCCTGAAAGCGGTGTCATCGCTAGCTCGGCACCAACATTCTGCTCGTACATGGCGTGGCCCGCTTCGTGAAACACCCCCATCATCGCCTGTGCGAGCGCATTTTCGTCGTAGCGAGTGGTGATGCGACAGTCATCGCGCCCGAACGATGTAGCGAACGGGTGCACTGTCTTGTCGAGGCGTCCGCGGTAGAAGCTGTAGCCGAATGCCGTGACCACAGCCTTCGCGAAGGCTTCCTGGCCAGCTTCCGGGTAGTGGCGGCGAAGGATAGACGTGTCGATCGACTTGCCGGACTCAACGATCTTCTTGACCATCGCGACGACTACAGGACGGACTTGATCGAACAGCGTCTGAACGTCTCTCGTCAGCATCTTTGGCTCATATAAATTCAGTAGAGCATCGTATGGCTGGTCCTGGTAGCCGTAATACTCAACCTTACGCCGGGCTATGTCGATGTTTTTCTGTAGCCACGGGGCAAAAGCCGCATAATCGTTCTTGTCGCGAGCGACGGCCCAAACACTCTGGGCGACCGTAGTCGTTCGTGCATCCTCTGCGACAAGTTCGCTAGGGATCTTGTTGGCAAGTTCGTAGTCGTAGCGGGTCATTCGGACAATATGCTTGTCTAGATGGCCTTCAGGGAGCCCCTCTACTTCTGTCTCTGCACCATCGATCAGTCTCGGAACCGTACTGGCGGTGAATTTCTCGTGCATGAGCTTGCTAAGGG
This sequence comes from Capsulimonadaceae bacterium, assembly GCA_036504535.1. Taxonomy (GTDB): domain Bacteria; phylum Armatimonadota; class Armatimonadia; order Armatimonadales; family Capsulimonadaceae; genus JARLGU01. Next base: position 17,643 of record DASXUY010000062.1, on the reverse strand, counting down.
TTGCGATCTGCTCGCCACGAGCCTCAGCGCCTCCCGGTGGCATGTACGTGTGCTGATCCCATCCGAGAACGGCTGCTGCTTGACCCAGGTTGGTGAGTTCAGCGAGGAGTGTTTTGAGTTGCTGCAAGCTCGACATAGTTGGCTCCAATAGCGATTCAGAACGAAATTGGTTTACGGCGATTGCCGATTAGTGCGACCCGACACGCCTATTGTACCTAGTTAGCGAGCATACAGCAAAATACCTTCCCCGAACGCACTGTTCAGGCGAAATTGCGAGTATATGGCTCGTAGAGAGTCCCGCTTAGGGCGGGGTGCCACCGTGAGATTTTTCTTGCAATATATCCGGGGTGGCAGTATAATATTTATATTAAGAAATTGTGATGGCTGGATGGTGGCGCGATAGAGACCGAAGCATACATTGCGCTTGGTGGCAATCAAGGGGACGTTGGACAATCGTTTGATCAAGCGATAGACCTGTTGATGGAGAAATCACTCCAGGATAGCGGCGTTTTACCAATAATAAGTGTGGTCGCAAAATCGCCACTTTACCGGACCGCCCCTGTCGGGGGACCACCAGGACAGACGGATTACCTTAACGCAGCCATCCGTGTTACCACGTCATTGAGTGCTCAACAGCTACTTGATCGCTGTCTCGAAGTGGAGCAGCGTCTCGGGCGAGTTCGGCGTGAGCGATGGGGACCGCGCACCCTTGACCTTGATATTTTGCTGTACGGCGACGAGATTGTGAGCGACGAAGGATTGACTATTCCGCATCCGATGCTGAGGTCACGTCTGTTCGTACTCGTGCCGCTTGCCGATATCGCTCCCGTGGATCTGTTGCTTCCGCCCGACGGATCCATTCTGGCGAGCGTTCTATCGGCGCAGCTGGCAACAAATGGTCTTGCGTTATCGGATTATAAATCGAATTCAATTTATCGGGCCGGGTGGGGAACTAAATCGGATGTCGAAGCGTCATATCTACGACGGAGTATGACTCCGGGCTGACGGTCAACTCGGCGGCGCGTCGGACAATAATTCGGTGGTAGATAATCGGCTATCGATCATGCAATTCACGTACGAAGCGAAGGACACAACCGGGAAGACAGTCACGGGCGCGCTCGACGCTGACAGTGAGCGAGCGGCGGCCAGTCTCGTGCGTGAGATGGGCTACTTCCCGATGCGCTTTGTGGAAGCGACTGGGACCATTCGCCGTATTCCAGTGGTTGCGGACACTTCCGAGCCGCTCGTTGCGGAGCGTCGCGCTCCCGTTATCAACGAGGCATCACCATACGAAAAAATGATGCGCGCCGTGGTCTACCCGATAGTCACCGGCGTATCGCTGAAGGACCTGTCCGTATTTTATCAGCAACTGAGCGCGATGGTGAACGCAGGAGTTCCGCTCCACCGCTCAATTTCGACCATTGAGGAGCAAACGCCGCCTGGTGCGCTCAGGCGCGCATGCCGTGGGCTCCACATGCACATTCTTGAGGGCGGTAAGCTATCAGAAGGGATGGCTGCATACCCGCACATCTTTTCGAACCTGCAAATCGAGTTCGTCGCCAGTTCAGAACTTACAGGTGGTCTCGGCGATATGATGAATCGCCTTGCAGCCTATCTCGAATCCGAATATCGGCTAAGGCAGATGGTACAGAAGGAGACGCTTTACCCGAAGATCTTATTTGCTCTGTCGTTCATGTTGCCCAATCTGGTTATTTTGATTATAGGTAGCACTCAAGCCTACCTGGCCTCGCTGAGGCCGCTGTTTAATTTGATTGCGCTCTTTGGACTTTGCTTTGTTGGCGGACGATACGCGTTGCAGTCGTCCACACTTAGCTACGTTTACGATACGGTGAAATCATACATACCTTATTTCGGTAAAACCGTTCGGATGCTTGCTATCGCAAAATTCTCGAGAGCGATGGCGTCGCTCTACGCGGCGGGTGTTCAAATACCCACGGCAATGGAGATCTCAGCCAGAGTTTCTGGCAATCAGTATCTGTCGACACTCATACATCGGGCCGTTGTTGGAGTCAAGAGCGGCGACGAGATGGCGACGGCGTTCCGAGCGACTGGCGTGTTTCCGCCAATGTTCATCTCGCTTGTTCATACCGGTGAAGAAACCGGTAATCTGGACAGCATGCTAGACAAAGCGGCGGATTTTTACGAAGGGGATGCAGAGGTTCGACTTCACCAAAGTGTCAAAGTATTAACGACACTGCTGTTTCTCGTCGTGGCAGGCATAGTTGGCTTCACCGTTGTCAAGTTTTATACAGGCATGTTCAATTCGGCGCTTCAAGTTGATGGCAATTAGACCATCGAACAGAAGGGAGGCTAAACTAAAGTATAATCGCGTTACCCGATGGGTAACTATCATGAATCATTAATGTTATATCTAAATTAGGAGTCGCTTGAATGCGATTGAAAAGAAACTACTACGAGGTCATGGGGTTGTCGCGAGCATCGACATCCAAGGACATCAAACTCAAATATCACGAACTTGCCAGGCAGTTCCATCCAGATCGTGCTCGCGATAAGGAATTAGCTCAGCGACTATTCTCGCAGATCAATCTGGCGTACGGTACGCTGTCAGACGAGTCAAAGCGGGCGATGTATGACGCCAGCCTAGACTCCGAAGCAGCAGCTTCGGCACGAGCGAACGCTCAGCATGCTGCACCGGCCGCGTATGTTGCACCACGCCCCGCAACGGGTGGGGCGCCGCCTTTGCGTCCGACTCCCACTGCGCCGCTCCATTCAACGGTGTCCGCCGCCCGGCCCGCGTCACAGCTTCAGGCTGGTGTGCGAACCCAGGCTGCAGATCCGTCCGCAAGGCCAACTGCGCCGCATGGTGCGAAACCGACATCTCACGGGGCGAAACCCACGACTCAACCCGTTGGACAGGCTCGGACAGCACAATCTTCAGCAAGGCCGAAATCGCAACCCGTGCCAACTGTAGCCGACATCACTAAGCTGATTGATCAGGCGAATATCGCATTCTTCCGCGGTGACCGTGACGGAGCTATAAAACTCTGCCAACAGGTCCTCAAGGTTGATACGACTAACTACGATGCGCATCGAATTACCGGGGATATCTATGCCGACCAAGGTCGACGCACAGAGGCGATTGCAGCCTACCTCGAAGCGCTTCGAGTCCAACCGAATAACCGGCAACTTCACGACAAGCTCAGGCTGCTTCAAGCGCCGCCTGTCGCGACACCGACAACTCGCCCGACCGCTGGGTCGGCCACCGTGCCCCTGGGAAATGGCACGTCAGGCAAATCGCAAGAGCGTCCCAGCCTCTTTCGGCGCTTCATCGGCGGTTCAAAGTAGCACTCGTCCATTATTTAAATCATATCGTCGGCCCCCGAAGATACAATATCGCGGGGGCCGATGCCCTGTCAGCGCCAGTCCGCTAAATGACCTATTTTATCAATTGCCCAGTACCCGGAGTCGAATAGGCCCATTATTGGCTTATCATATTGGTAGGGGCTTCCCAATTCATGATTAAGCTTTTCAAACTAATTCTATGCGGCATAGCTGCTTCCCTCATTTTCGCAATGAGCGTACCTGTGGGCGCTGCGACCTTCGACAAGTCGAACGTCGTCAAGATCGCTAGGGCCTTCGCTGAAGCCACTGGGGAGAAGCTTGACGAGCCCCTTACGGTTGCATCGCCTGTGAAGAGTGGCGGGGCGTCTCGTCACCATTGGGGGCCGCTGTGGACCGCGACTACTGCGACCAAAACGGTACTAGAGGTTTCTGAGATCACCGGGAACGTCGTTGGCTACTTTAAGCTCCCTCACGTGCTTCCCGGTGCGCCTCCAAAGCAAACTACAGCGCCAGAAGCCATTGCGATCGCGTCGGCGTTTGTCGGTTCCACCGGCCAGAAATCCGAGATATCCGATTTTCCAGTTGTCGCTCAAAAGGCGCAAGGTGACCTCGCCAAAGGATTTCCCGCCTGCCTGTTGGTAAGTTGGCGCCGCACATTTCACGGTATTCCCTATTATTACGACAACGTGAACGTGCTCGTCGACGCGTCTACGGCAAAGGTTCTCAGATTCGCCGTGAACTTCCACGCCGCTGCGCCTTCAACGGTAACGGAGGCGATCACCGCTCAAGAAGCCGTGAAGATAGCAGACCTGGCAATCCAGGAAATCGCATTCACCAAAGACCTCGTTCCGCTCCCGCCGCGGAAAGCAGTCACTCAGGTGAGCGGCAAACCCACGATGACCTTTTCCGGCCGCTCGGATAAAGGTAAAGAGCGAGTCGTATGGGCGTGTCCTTTTCTCACTCCCTCAAAGAAGACGTATGAAGCGTGGGTCGACATCGAAAATGGCAATGTCGTCGGTGGAGTCGTGGCCGACGTCCTCGAAACACTGTAATCTCGTTGGATTTATCAGCTGTCGCGCATGCCCATGCGCTGGCAATACCCGATTCATACCTAGCTTTCGAGGTATAATTGATCGGAGGGCGATGTATTGACTCAAAGCAAAGATCAGGCGTTTGACGGCGAAGGCGTCTGTCCGAAACTTCCTACACTTGGCGTCTCGGCGCAAGATTTCGCGTCAATTGAGAAAGACGACGACGAGCCAAAAGAAGAATGCGGTATCTTTGGACTCTACGCCCCAGGTGAGCAGGTAGCTCGCCTCACATATTTTGGACTCTTTGCGCTTCAGCATCGCGGACAGGAGTCCGCTGGCATTGCGGTTTCCGACGGCACTGAAATCCGCATGCACAAAGACATGGGCCTCATCGCCCATATCTTCAACGAAGACATCCTTGCCACCCTTCCCGGCCACATTGCCATCGGCCACACCCGCTATTCAACCACCGGCAGCAGCGTCCTGCGCAACGCTCAGCCGCTTCACTGCGTTTGGGGTGGAGGCACGCTCGCGGTAGGCCACAATGGCAACCTCATTAATGCCGCCGAAATCCGCACCGAACTCGAAGCCAAAGGCATCGATTTCGAGACTAGCAACGACAGCGAAGTAATCGCGCGAATGATCGCCTCCGAGGGAACGTCCTGCCTTGACGAAGCCGTCGCGCTAACTATGGCCAAAATCCAGGGGGCCTATTCGCTCGTCATCATGAGCGAAGACTCCCTTATAGGCGTCCGAGACCCGTTTGGTGTGCGACCACTTTGCATCGGCCAGCTTGCTGGCGGCCACTATGTGCTCGCGTCGGAAACCTGTGCGCTCAACACTGTTGGCGCCGAGTTTATACGCGAAGTGGCTCCAGGTGAGATTGTCATTATCGATAAGACAGGCCTTCGCAGCCGCCAAGGTATCCAGATGGCACGACATGCGATGTGCATGTTCGAGTTCATCTATTTTGCCCGCCCAGACTCGTCTCTCTACGGCCGAGAGCTACACCAGATCCGCCGTCGAATGGGGCATGAACTCGCCAAAGAGCATCCCATCTTTGGTGCGGCGGACGTTGTCATACCAATCCCCGACACCGGAACACCAGCCGCGATTGGCTTTGCGGAAGAGAGCGGTATTCGGTACGGCGAGGGTGTGATCAAGAACCGATATATCCAGCGCACCTTCATTCAGCCTGACCAGCGAATGCGCGAACTCGGCGTCCGCATGAAACTCATGCCGATCAAAGAAGCGCTGTGTGGTAAGCGTGTGGTGATGGTCGACGATAGTATCGTTCGCGGGACAACGACGAGCCAGATCGTCAAGATGCTTTTCGAGGCTGGCGCAGCCGAGGTGCATGTTCGCATCACCGCGCCACCAATCAAGTATCCGTGCTTCTACGGCATCGACATGGCAGACCAGACTCAGCTTGTCGCCGCGCATCAGAGCGTCGAGGAGATACGCCAGATGATCGGCGCAACATCACTGGGATACCTCTCCATCGAGGGACTAAGCCGCGCCATCGGACTCAACCGCGATCAATTTTGTCTCGCGTGCTTCAACGGCAGCTACCCCATCGAAATTCCGGACCGCTTGAAGATGTCTAAGTTCGCCCTCGAGCTTCCTCTGGCTGGGGCCGTTACCTCTACCAACGGCAATGGCAATGGTGCCGTTTTGGGCGGCCCACGCCAAACCGTTTCTCGAGACCGGTAGTCATCTGCGCGGCAATTACTCATGGCCGACCCGAGCAACCAAACCGCTGTTATAATCGTCACTGTAGAAGAATCGGACGACTATCCCGAATCGCTCGTCTACGCCAGCGCCGACTCGGTGCACCGAATCTATGCCGCGCCGGACCTTAATCTCACTCCAGTTCAGAGCCAACACATTCTTAAGCTCCGAACCACCTCGGCACCCACTACGGAATTCCGCGACAGCGAGGGGCAGCTTTTCGCAACCGTAGTTTTCGATGACAGCGGCGACGCGCTGCTCAGCTATTTTGCGCCAGCAGGCGACGTGGTCTGGACGCTGACCGTGAGCGCCGAACACGCTGTGCCTGACGCACCTGCAGCGATCTACCGCCTCAACTTCCGTTACCGCTGGCTTCCGCTCGCGTTTGGTCTATTCCTCTTCGTCGTGACGGCGTTTATCCTAATCACCCCGGTCGCCGGCGCCGATTTTGTAGCGCGAGCCGGGATTGCGTTCGTTCTGGCTGTCGTAGGCATTATCCTCGTGTTGCAGGCCATCCACCGCCACATGCAGCTCTAGGAGAGCATCTATCCCGCTACTGCCGAGTCTTAGTCGTACGCCGCAGTAAACCTGTATGTCCCGGATCGAAGAGTGAATACTACTTCACGCTCGTTTGAGTGCTCGAAGTGGATCCCCGGTGCGCTGCTCGCCGGGCGCCCACCTTCCATCACAGAATCCTCATTTGTTGTCGGCACAATCGCCGTTGCCGTAGTATTGGGTGGAACGGTTACCGACCACGCAATCTGACCGTCGCCAATACGCCACTCACTCTGAATGAGCCCATGAACCGAGTCGAACGATCCCTTGGCGAAACTGAGTCGCTTGTCGGGGCGAGGCTGTAATAGGATCGTCTCGAAGCCTGCGCCGGACGGATGCAAGTCGATTCCAGCGACGTAGCGATACAGCCATTCGCCTACGGAGCCCAGTGAATAGTGGTTGAACGAGTTCATATCCGCAGTCTGAAAGCCTTTCGTGTCGGTCCAACCGTCCCAGCGCTCCCAGATCGTCGTCGCACCATGCTTGATCGAGTACCCCCACGAAGGGAATGTGTCGTTCAACAGCAAGGAATACGCCACGTCGTCATAACCCGCATCGCTGAGCACAGGACAGAGGTAACCAACACCAACAAAGCCAGTCGACAGATGTGTTCCTCGCGCCTTTATGTCCTTGACCAGGTGCTTGACAGCCAATGCCCGGTGCACGTCGTCAAGCAGGTCAAATCTGAGGGCCACGACATAGGCTGCCTGTGTATGCCCCTTAAGCTGTCCGTCCCGCTCGACGTAGGCTCTTACAAACTCGGCCTTTATCTCTGCGAAGAACTTCTGATAGCGTTCGGCGTCCTCGATCTCGCCCAACCGGAACGCAATTTGCGTCATCAAACTCGCATCGTGGGCAAAATAGGCGGTAGCTAGCAGCTCCTTGTCGGTATCCGCGTCAATAGACAACCAGTCCCCGTAGTTGTTGCCCATATTCTTGGTCCAAAGTAGCTCAGGGTTTGTTTCTACCAGGTAATCGAAATACCGCCGGAGAGAATCGTAATGTTTCCGAAGTATCTCTTTGTCACCGTAGACCTGTGAAAGCGTCCACGGGACAATCACGCCTGCGTCAGCCCAAGCAGGGGCACCGAACTCGCACCAAGGGAACTTCGCTGGCTTCGGCGCGAAATCCGTGAATGATCCCGATGGCATCTGAGCATCTACAACATCCTGCATCCACTTCGTCATAAACGATGCAATGTTACGGTTGTAGGTGGCTGTTCGTATAAATATCTGCGCATCCGCCATCCAACCAAGCCGTTCGTCGCGCTGCGGGCAGTCGGTAGGTACGCTAAGGAAGTTGCCGCGCTGGCCCCACAGAACGTTCGTCCAAAGCTGATTGACCATTGGATGTGAGCACTCGAATGATCCAGTCGCTTCAGTGTCCGACTCCAAGACGCAACCGGTGACTGTATCAAGCGGCGGCAATGCTTGGCCAGCTGCTAGAGGGTAGCCGGTTAGCTCCACGTACCGGAAGCCATGGAATGTGAATGTCGGGCAGAGTATTTCCTCAGACGCCCCGCTCAATATATACGTATCTGTCGCTTTGGCAGCCCGTATGTTGGTGACATACAGGGTGCCATCCGTGTTAAGCATTTCCGCATGGCGGATGCGTACCATCGTGCCAGCGGGACCGCTTGCTTTGAGCTCGACGATGCCAGAGAAGTTCTGTCCTAAGTCGAAAATGAAGGATCCGGTTGGTGCCTCGGTGACGGAAATAGCTGCGATGCGCTCCGTTATTCGAACTGCCGGTGCAACATCCGCCACGACACGAATATCGGGCGAAACCTTGCTCATAGCGACAGGCGTCCAACTTGATGCGTCATAGTCGGGACCGCTCCAATCGCCAAGGTTGAGGCGAGCATCAAACAGCTCACCTTGAAGCAAGTCCGAATACTGGATTGGCCCATATGATGTTGTCCACGAGCCGTCTGTGCCGACCATCTCAGATGTTCGATCAGTGTATTCGACGAGTACCTGCGCGAGGAAATGCGGCCTATCCCCATAGAGCTCTCGCTGCTTTTGAAACCCTACGTAGCCTGCGTACCAGCCATCGCCGAGAATTGCCCCGATTGCATTAGAGCCTGTATTGACCAACGAGGTGACGTCGTACGTTTGATACGCTACCCGTTTGCTGTAATCGGTCCAGCCCGGCGCTAGAAATGCGTCGCCAACGCGCGTCCCGTTGACGTATGGTTCATAGACTCCAAGCGCTGTTGCAAAAAGTGTCGCTTTCGATAGCACACCTTTGAGTTCGACGACCCCGCGCATGTAGGCCGCAGCTGGTAAATCTGTGTAGCGGGGAAGCGGAGCATGTATCCATTCGGCGCGCCAATCGCTTTGGTCCATGATCCCGGCTTGCCAAAACGCCATTTCTGACGGCGCTGTGGCAACATCGTCACGATCCCAAGCGACAACCTGCCAGTACGCTGTCTGCCCTGAAGAGAGAGTTCGCCCCTCGTAAGAAATGTTCACAGTGCTGTTCGAAAAGATCTTGCCGCTATCCCAGAGGTCGGCATCGCCTGCGGCGAGCTTGGCTGGTGTGGATGCGACCACGATTTGGTAGGCAAACTGCATCTGTCCACGGTGCGCTGCATCATCATCCGAAACGCCAAGCTTCCACGACAACCTCGGAGTTATCGTGTCAATTCCTAGCGGGTTCGCCTTGTATTCCACACGGAGATCGAATGGCAAAAGGGGGCTAATGTTGGAGCGCATAAACTGGAGAAGTCCTTCCGGGCACAATCTGTTAGTTCGAGGTCATCGGGCGCTTAGCTATGCGGAGGCCGTTAGCTAAGCATCAAGCTATCAATTCGGCTTTCGAATGCGAATTCCTGCCGCTTTGATTGCCAATTATGCGATTGGACGCGTGCTCGCCGCTATCTATTGGATAACCAATCAGCAACCTGCCAACGCACGCTTCGTCGATGGCTTCCGAGGTAATCGAGCATCAGTTCTTCGAGGAAAGCGTCGCTTAAGTAGATTCCATCGAAGTCCTGGACCACGCCATCTCGTACAGCTTTCAATTCGCCTTCGGTGAACAGCTGATTCCACGCACGAGACTGAGGTGGCTCCGCTCGCGCACTAAGGCGCTCACCACCGCTGGTGTGTCCCTTAACGATGTATCCAGGTCCGTCGTCCTGCACCGCTGTTAACTCAAGTGCTCGCATTCGACCGAAGTATGCCGATGCATTGGCAATTCCTGTCATTACTCCATGCTGAGCGACTACGGTTAGGCCGTGATCCTCAGCGATGCGCTCCTTTTCGAGCCGGTCCACAAACTCGTAGTCAGGATCGATGACATCTGTTAGGACAAGGTCTGGCTTATCGGCGGCCACGAATGTGTCACGTTCGGGCAGCAGGAGAGCAAACACGAGAGTGTAGCCAAGGTTCGCCAGTCGATATGCTTTCTTATAGCTGCTGTCGCAGATGCGACGCGCCTGCGAACCCACATCTATGCCTAACTCGCGTACATTGTCAATTCCTGCGCCAACCAGCCAGTCACGGCCATCATGCGTATTGTGGGTCGCGAAGTGGGCCCGCCCATTACCAGCGTAAAGCCGGACAGTAATACCCGGTTCTTTGGTCTCTACCACTGCCTCGCCATCGCGCACCAATGCAATCATGGCAGCATCGTTGTGCATTGCGGCGGCCTCTAGCGTGTGGTCGGATGTTGGCAGGATATGCTGCAAGCCCCGCACGACAGAACGATCAAATGGCCAGAATATCGTTCCACGCAGCGCTCGCGCTATAGGCAAGATGGCCCCGCCCTGATGAAATACGAGCGGTCCACTCGATCCTTGTTGAGTTAAGAGCGCCGATGGTACCCCAAAATAGGCAGCAAGAGAGTCGCGATTATAGTTGGGAACCACTTCCGGGAGCTTACGCAAGAGTCGTGCGATCATAGCGCCTTTGTCTCCTTGCGTAGCTGCTCTATCCGAGTAATCGCCCAGGCTGCGTGCTCGCGAACCAGCGGCTCGTCATCGGTATCCCTCGCGGTCTCCAACGCTGGCAGTGCGGATGGATCGCCAGCGTTACCGAGGGCAACGGATACATTGCGAAGGAAGCCTCGCCGCTTTGTGCGGCGGATAGGACTGTTCCTAAACTTCTCCCGAAACGCATCGCTATCCAGCCCAAGGAGCGGGACCAAATCCGGCGAAACCAGGTCGGCGCTAGGTTGAACGGCCGCGTCCGTTGATGTCACCGCGAACTTGTTCCACGGGCATGCCGCCAGGCAATCGTCGCAACCATAAATCCGTGTGCCAATCAGTGGGCGAAGATCGATGGGAATACTGCCCTTGAGCTCGATGGTGAGGTACGAGATGCAGCGGCGTGCATCCAGCTCGTACGGCCCGACGATTGCGCCTGTCGGGCAAGCGGGCTGGCACCGAAAGCACGTCCCGCAATGTGTCGAATGGGGCGTGTCCGGCACCAAGGCTACGTCGACGATCACTTCTCCGAGAAAGAACCAATTCCCGAGCTTGCGGCTGATCAGGTTCGTGTGCTTGCCTATCCATCCAATGCCAGCCCGCATCGCCAGGTCGCGCTCCGTCACAGGCCCCGTGTCACAATATGCCTTCGCGGTCGCGCCAGGTAGTCTGTCGCAAATGAACGCGCTCAACTGGTTCAGGCGAGCCCACATCGTCTCATGATAGTCGTCAAAACGGGCGTATCGTGCGATTGGCCCGTCAATCGATCCCGCATAATTGAGGCCTACTGCGACCACCGACTTTGCGCCAGGAAGCACCTCGTCCAGGCTCGCGCGCCGCGGCTCTTGCGAGTGCAGGTAAATCATTTCCCCCGCGCGACCCGCCGCGAGCCATTGCTTGTATTCGCGGTGATGGGGTGGGGGAGCCGCGGTGGTGATGCCACACAGTGCGAAGCCTAGTGATGAAGCCTTTTGCTTTATCGCCTCTTTGTCGCTGAAGGCGTCGGCACGTTCTGACGATAGCGCGCTTAAGTCCATGCGAACCGGATGATGCGATGATTCATCGTGTCAGCGAGATAAATGTCGCCGGTCGATACGCCTTCTGAAGTGACCGGGGCCACAGCCAGACCGCATGGACGGCTGAGCGGGCCAAGACTACGTCCAGGTTTGCTGATAGAAGCTTCCACGTTGCCGCTCGCGATGTCGATTACGATAATACTGCCTGCACCTCGCTGAGCATCAGAGACGAATAATTTCCCAATAGATGAGCACCCGATGGCACGAGGCTCGTCTAGGCGTAACGTAGCCGATCCTGGAAACTGACCAGGACCAATGGGGCCGCCATAGTATCCCAACGCGCGCCCTACCTGGTCATACTGCACGATCTGGCGAGCCAATGTGTCTGCGACATAGATGCGCCCCTCTGAATCGCATGCGATCGCCTGCGGATTAGAGAGGCCCGGACGAACGGGATCCTCGTTACCAATAATTCCTAAAAAGCGACCGTCGTGATCGAATCGCTGCACTCTTGCGTTGCCCGTGTCGGCGACAAGGATCTCGCGCGTGTCGGGGTTGATCGCGATCCCCATAGGCGAGCGCAATTCCCCAGGGCGTGAGCCGGGTCTGCCCGCGACAAACTGAAGCACCCCTTCCGACGAGAACTTCTGGATTCTGTGGTTACCCTGCTCGATAACATAAAAGGAGCGATCAGCATCTACGGCGACAGCCATCGGCATCATGAACTGGCCCCGATTGAGACCCCGTGTGCCGACAACGGCGACACCGCCATCCGGTGTGATCCTCTGAAGGCGATTGTTGTACGAATCAGCTACCCAAAGGATACCAGTGCTATCGACGGCGAGTCCTGTTGGGAAATTGAACTCGCCCGCCTTATCGCCTCGTTGTCCGAATACCTCCACTGCCTTAAGGACGCGGTTGGCCACCCAAGGGGTCGGTCGCGGCTCCTCGGGCTGCGCTATACGTGGCTGCGGTTCGACACGCACTTCTGCGAGGCGCACCGGCTCAGTCCGACGTCGAGGCGACACAGCAGCGGTGGTGACATCGACGTGCCGCGCGGGTTGCGAAGGCACCTGTGTCGTCGACTGCTGCGGTGGCAAGGCAGGCACGATATCAGCCGCGTCGTCCGCTAATGGGGCCTGCTCAGCTTCATCGCTCAGCTCAAGAAAATCAAAACGATTGGATTTCATTCGTACACTTTATCTCTAACAATTATTATAGCTTTCCGTATTCCCATTCCGCAACTTAGGTCACACAGACACATCAGTCGTTAGGGAGGCGATGCGATTCGCTGCCTGCATAAATGATTGGCGTTACGTACCGGTTTTGAGAAGGAATCCGCCCTTCTTGGGTAGAAACATGGCTTACCCGTAATTCTGCTGAAACGGCATCGGGTTGACACGTGTATTTGAGCGTGCTATCATGTAAGGGTCATGCCCGAAGCATCATAGCTACCTCAGTGCCAGATGTCAGGGGATTAAGGAGCCGACGCCAATATGGCTTGGAAACTCAAGCGCTCAAAGACAGGCGAAGACGAGCCCAAAACTAAAGGGCTTAAGCCTGGCGATGAAGACGATAATTCTGATTTTGAACACAAACCCGGCGCATTCGAGCCAGTTGCCAACGACTACGATTCCGAACTCGCGACGCAGGACCGAACGGTTATGCTGCTCAGCGATGAGGACTTCCTCCCCGGCTTGATTCCAGGTATGCCCGCTGCTCCGGCGGAGGCTGAAGCCGCTGAAGAACCAGCTTCCGAGGCGACAGCCGACGAAGATGACTTCCTTGCGTCTGCCTTGAGCTCCGCCGACGACGCCGTCAGCAACCTTCAGGCCGCCAAAGGCACCGACGAACCCGAAGCTGCTAAGCCGGAGGACGCCACCGGCGAGTTTGACCTTGACGCTTTCGCCCCGTACCAGCCAGCTGCTAATGGGACGCAGCCGACGCTTGCTCCTGAGCCCGAAGCGCCCGTTGTCGAGCCTGTCAGGCCTGCAGTCGCCGAGACGCTTGGCTCGTCGCTCGTCGCGGCGCGTCTCGTGGTGCGCCTTGGCCAGTTTAGCGCGTCGTACGAAGTCACCAAAGCAGAAGTGACGATTGGCCGTCCCGACCCTCGCATCGATGTCTTCCCAGACGTCGCCATTGAGTGGGACGATGCCGTTTCCCGTAATCATGCCCGCGTCCTGCATCGTGCAGATGGCGACTATGTTGAGGACACTGGCAGCACCAATGGCACCAAGCTGAATGGCAAAGTACTGTCCGCGAACAAGCCGCTCATCTTGACCGACGGTGACAAGATTCAACTCGGCGAAAAAACCGAAATCACCTACGTCCACTAACAATGCCTAATCGACAGCCCGCGAAAGCGGGCTGTTTCTATTTGCCATGCCCACTAGCGCTCCACGATACGTCATCTCACATAACGTCGTCAACGTCTACCGCACTGCTGACCTTTCGGCTGAGGTCATTAGCCAGGCTGTTTTTGGCGCTGACACAACCGTTCTCGAAGCGAACGGTCCGTTCTTTCGAATACGCACCGATGATCGGTACGAGGGCTGGATTCTGGCCCGATGGGTAGTGCCTGCTCCCGATACTGGCGACTTCGTCCACACGACGATTGCGCCCTTGTTCGCGGACGTTCACGAGCAGCCCAGCCACGAGTCTCGCCTTGTGACTCGCTTGACAGCTGGCGCACGGGTGGTGCTCGGACGCGCCCCAGCGAGCGGCAACTACTCCGCAATTGTCATGCCCGATGACCGAATTGCATACACGCATGTCGGCAACCTGAGCCTGACGTATGAGGTGCCTCCAGCGCTGGCTGATGAGCCCTCGGAAGACATCGCGGCAGTGATCCGCTCAGCGACTGGCAGGCGCATCGCCTTCGAAACATTTATCGAGCACCTTGGGCCGGTTGCCCTGCGGCTCGTTGGGACCCCATACCTCTGGGGCGGGACGACGCCTTTCGGTATCGACTGCTCGGGCTTCACCCAGCTTGTTTACCGATTGAACGGTGTCTTGCTCCTGCGCGATGCGCGGCTACAGCGTGCCGACCGCCGATTCGAAGTCGTAGGCCAGCCGGGGCAGTCTCCGAGCGAGACGGCGTACGCTCCCGGCGATCTGCTGTTCTTCGGCGAACAAACGCCAGATCCTAAAGTGACCCATGTGGGCATGGCTCTCGGCGACGGAACGTTTATCCATTCTGCCGGCAAAGGCCGCGGTGTTATCGTGACCGACTGCGCCGATGACGAGTTAGCGACGATGTATCTCGACGCTCGCCGACTACTACCTGACGCCGATCAGTCGATCGATAGCGCGTAGGTATGGATGCGCTTCGATAAACTTTGACACCGAGTGCTTCTCGGTCCAGACATGGAACGCGACTATCAGTGCGGCCATGACCACAAGCAACGGCGTCGGAAGATACAGCGCAAAGCTCACGCCCAACGCTGCACCGAAGCTATTGGCTCCCGTGTCCCCGAGCATGCATTTCGCGTTTCGTTCGACTGCGAACAGCCCCAATGCGCTTAGCGTCGCAAGCCCCGCACACCCGGTCCACCATGCATCAAAGTAGCCCGGAATATGCACGGCTGCCAGCAGCAGTATCCCTGCAAAGAACGCTGTCAGGCTGCGCCCTGGCCTGAGGTCTAGCAGGTTGAGCGCGTTGGCGCTTCCTGCGATGACCACCGCGCTTGCGATAGTGTGAGCGGCGCCCGGGCGGTCCACCATCCACGCCAGCCAGCATGCCAGCGCGACGCCACCAATCGCCTTAACGGCACCTGTGGTCACCTTGCCCCCCAGCAGCGCCTTGAAGTGGCCCTTCAGGCCGCCGACAGAGCGATCACCGTAGTAGTCGTCGAGAAATCCCAGCACCCCAAACCCAATTATCGCGTAAAGGTAGACCGCTCCTTCAGTCGCCATACGTGTTCCCGGCGTAAATATCACGCCAGCGGTGATGGCGATGGCGCTGCTCATGACGAACGCGATCCCCGCTGCTGTCGGAATGGACCGGCCCTGGAAATTGGGTCTTTGCAACTGTGCGGCGTGCTGCTGCGCGACGGCATAATAGAGTGCAAATCCCATCGCGACTGCGCCTAGTATGATGCCGATTGGCTTGATTGCGTCCATAGTCCTAACCAGGCTGAGCCTGGACCCTTTCCGCGCTTCGATCATTGCGGCTATTGACATGCATTCGTCGACACGCGTACGGCCCCAGGCTAAGCCTGAACCAAATTCTGTACTGTTTGAATAGAAGTTGACTGGTAAGCTACTAAACCACTGGGAGCGGCGTTGCCTGATTGCGTACCGCGATACTCACCTGCTGTGCGGTAGCGGCCGCCACCGCACGAAACGCTTCGGCTTGCGGTGAGTCGGGCGAGATTACCACAGTCGGCGTGCCTTCGTCGGCTTCGGCTCGTATTTGCGCGTCGAGTGGGATTTCTCCCAAGAACGGGCATTCCAGCGCGTCGGCCGCCTGGTGGCCACCGCCGTGTGAGAAGATATCGTGGCGCGTGTTGCACGTCGGGCAGTGGAAATACGACATATTTTCCACGATGCCGAGGATGGGAACGTCCATCCGCCTGAACATCGCGATTGCCTTGACTGCCACAGATGCCGCAACATCCTGCGGGGTCATGACCACCACCGCGCCGGTGAGCGGGATGGCCTGTGCAAGTGTGAGCTGCGCGTCGCCAGTGCCCGGCGGCAGGTCGACCACGAGGTAGTCGATTTCGCCCCAGACAACGTCGCGCAAGAACTGCTGAATCGCCTTTGACACCATGGGGCCGCGCCAAATCACGGCCGCCGTGGATCGCTGTAGGAAGCCCATGGAGATGATCTTCACCCCGTAGCGCTCGACCGGAATGATACGCTCTTTGCTCTCATCGACACCAACCTGAGCATCTTCGACGCCCATTATCAGCGGTATGCTGGGGCCGTAAATGTCGGCGTCGAGCAGCCCCACCTTGGCGCCAGTCTGTGCCAGCGCACACGCGAGGTTCGCGGACACGGTCGACTTGCCTACGCCGCCTTTGCCGCTTGCGACGGCGATAATGTTGCGGACTCCGGGGAGAGTCTGCTGTTCGATGCCCTTCTGGGTCAGCGCGCGCACATTCGCCGTCATCTCAATCGCGATGTCGCCGATTCCAGCAATCGCACCCACAGCCGCACGGCAGTCGCCTTCGATCTGCTCACGGAGCGGGCACGCGGGTGTGGTCAACTCGACAGTGAATGACACATTGGCGCCATCGACGGCAACGTCTTTGATCATCCGCAGCGAGACGAGATCCTTCTTCAAATCAGGGTCGTTGACGGTCCGGAGCGCATCCAAAACCAGTTCGACAGTAATAGCCATTTCGTGTTACTTCCTTGCGTTCGATTATACCAGACGGGCTGCGACCGACCCCAAATGTGATGGGCGATTGTCTGAACTGTGATTAGTGTGATTATATGATTAGCATGATTGTGGGGGCAAAGCGCTCTGCCGCCGACAATCATTAATATCATTACAGTAATCAGGGTGCAGACTGTTTTCGCGTGACGCGCTTGAACTGTAGGCTGCGTGCGCCGAAGTTGATGAGAAGGCCTATTCGGAGGTTGTAGGCTTCGAGGTAGTTGAGTGCTTGGGCGAGGTGGACGTCTTCTAGCTGGATGATGGCTTTGATTTCGACCATGACCGTGTCCGCGACGAAGAAGTCGACGCGGCGGGTGCCGATGTCTTGCCCCTTGTAGAAGATGGGCATTTCTTGTTCGCGGACGAAGGTAAGGTCATGCGTCGCCATTTCGATTGCGAGTGCGCGCTGGTAGATAAGTTCTTGAAATCCGTTGCCAAGCTCCTTATGGACCTCCATGGCGCATCCGATGATCTGGGATGTCAGTGCGCTGTCGGAGTATGCTGGGTTCACGCTGATGGATGGATTAGGAGTCATAATTCAATAGGTAAACCCCCAGCTCTGCTGGGGGACTCGTAAAGTTTGACTTTTCAGGCAGTCATCCATCATCCTTTTTGAACCGCTCAAAGTTCATGAAAGGAAAAACGATGGATGACTACGGAAGTTTAGCCCAT
>DASXUY010000061.1:0-2133 GCA_036504535.1 Capsulimonadaceae bacterium | reverse complement strand
TTCGAGATCATTAGAACACCATAAACCGAGGGCGCAATCTGGACCACGAGGTCAAACTCAAGCGACACAACGCGCTTCTCTCGATTTGGCATACTTGGGAAACAAATCCCAAGACGTTATAACATATAAGCGTCACGCTGGTGCCTCCCCGGCATGAGGGGCCGCCGGAGGCATCTCCTCAACCTCTCAACACGCTACCCACCTACCGCCAGTAGTAGTGCCACGTGTAGGCCAAATCCGCCGACTCGCCCTTTGGCAGGCTGACGGTCCACGACGCTTTGCCGATGCTGTTTTGCTGGTACCACCAGCCGGGCCAGTTGATATACCGTAGCCAACCCGAGCCAGATGCTCCCAGGAACGCTTCCTCAGCAAATGGCCCCGATTGCTCCACCGCCCCATCGCCGCTTGCCGAGTCCACGGTCCCAGCGACGAAGCGATTGACTTCAAGCATGATCGGCTTGCCGCTTGCGTTGGCGATGTGGACATTCCCGGCAAGGCTGACACGTGAATATGTGTAGTCACCAAAGCGCTCAGTGTTCGGGCTTCGCGACGTCTCCTTGTCCTTAAACTTGACGACGACGTCCACCGCCGTGGTCAAGTCCAGATCCCCGTCTTTGCCGACTGGCGTATACTTCATCAATCCCTGCGCGATCACACGGTCCCCCGACATGATCAACGCCGGTGCCGTTGTAAGCGGAAACTCGCTGGAGTTCTTTAGCCTCAGCTTGTGCATCACAGTGCTGCGCATCAAGCTCGCGCCAATAATGGCTCGCTGCTCGGTTGAGAGGTTGTCTAGCGTCTGTACTGGCGGCGCGATGGGTATGTCCAGCGCATATATGTCGCGATAAGTGATGGCAAACTCGGCAACTGGAACTACAAGACGCTCGCCCTTGTGGACCGTGATATTCTTCAGGCCGAACACAAAGAGGTCCTCGCTCTTCGTGGCTGACGGAGTTGCCTGCGCACCGCCCCCGCCACTGTAATCCGCTTCTGCCAAGGGCAAACCTGCCACTTGAGATTGAATGGCGTTTGAGAATGATCGCCGCATAGAGCCATTGACATTCCCAATCAATGCCTCCGTCGCCTGTTGTAGAGCGACTGGGTCGACGGTGTCCTTGAAAGCGAATGTGGGCACACCAATCACCAAGTTCACATCCACATTGTCGAGGTCTGCTAACTCGTTACTCAGCGTTGCCTGTAGCTTAATCGTCGCGTTGCCGTTGCCGTCGATCACCACCTTGTAGCTTGGCGTCCACGACAGCCCTTGCTGCAACGATATCATCCCCACCTTTGCCGCAGGATCGGACTTACCGCCCGCCCAGCCGAGGCGCAGCGTGAGAGAGTGACGCGTCTCCGGCTTGTCGATGGTCTCGACGCGACCGTCGGGAAAAGTGATCTCCTGTAGGCGGTCAAAATTGAGCACCTGGTCGCCAGTAAGCGTTCGCAGGATAATCAAGCGCGGTCCCTGATCGGGCGGGGTGATTTCTGAGTCGATCGGTGCATCGGGAGGACGTGTCCCCGGAAACCCAACGATTGTCGCGGTGAAGCTTCGCCCGCTGCCATCGCCGATAACGACACGCTTACCTATATTAGCGCGAGCTATGTCGTATAAGGTCGACGCCGACCTTGACCGCTGAATTGTTTCGCGCTTGGACAAAACCGACACCAACCGCGCTTTAGGCTCGGCCGAATACGGCCAGAACGTTCCAAGCAACGGCGTTCGCAGGTTGCCAATAGTCACATCCCCCGCTACCCCCGTTGCCATCGTCCCTTCCTGCCTCAGGAACGCCGTGCCGTCCTTGAACACGGTGACCTCTCGTATGGGCATATTAAGCAGCGCACCGCTTTCAGCAAGCGCTGGCATGGGAGCGAGCAAAGCCAATAGTAGTACAACAGCGAGGCATCGCGAATGTGGCATCAGTGTGGTCCTCCGATAGTATGGATACGTGCGGCGGTTAGTTGCTTCATGACGAGTTTAGGATGCCCTCGCAGGCCGGGCGGGCCTTTTTTAGTCCGCCGAGGACGGCGAGGTGCGAGCATCAGGTTGTATCGCTTAGCATAGAGCGGGTTCTAGATCCGACGGGTTACTTTGTGCGATGTGTCGTCGTTCTTTTTCGCCGTACGGCGAAAAAG
>DASXUY010000060.1:0-43053 GCA_036504535.1 Capsulimonadaceae bacterium | reverse complement strand
AGAGAGGCGCTGACTGAGGATAGTCGCGATACTGCATCAAAGGCTCCTTAGATCGAATCTAACTACTAAATTCGACCTAGAAGCACCACATCCTCCTATCTTGCGAATGATTGCAGAATTCTTTCACAGCCCCTGAAGTACCGGGCTACTACATGAATCACCTTTGGTGATAAGTACGCTACGCGCACTCCGTGCAGGTGTCGCTTCGCGACGGACTACCGCTCTTTCGAGCGTAACATGAAATATCGAGATTAGAGTGCGGCGCGCCGTGTGTGCCAGTCGGTTGCCTGCTCATAGGTGTATGCGATCCGCAGCAGAGTCTCTTCCGAGAACGCCGGGCCGATCAACTGCAGACCGATAGGCAGACCGCCCTCAGAGAAGCCGCAAGGCAGAGACAACGCCGGAATGCCCGCCATGTTGACCGGTATGGTCAGGATGTCGGAGAGCTTCATGGCGAGAGGATCGTCCGCCTTCTCGCCGATCTTAAATGCCGGTGTTGGCGCGGTAGGAGTCACGAGCGCATCGAACTTGCTGAACGCCTTATCGAAGTCCTGCTTGATGAGGGTACGAACCTGCTGAGCCTTGAGATAGAACGCATCGTAGTACCCGGCGCTGAGCGCATAGGTGCCGATCATGATGCGCTGCTTAACCTCAGCGCCGAAGCCCTCTTCGCGGGTCTTCTTGAACAGGTCCAGCGGGTTGGTTGCCTTGGCGGTGCGGTGACCGAACCGGACCCCATCGTAGCGCGCCAGGTTCGACGACGCCTCTGCAGGGGCGATGATATAGTAGGTGGCGAGGGCGTACTCGGTGACGGGCAGCGAGCACTCTTCGACGGTGGCGCCCAGCTCTTCGAGCTTTGCGACGGCGGCACGCACGCTCGCGGCGATTTCAGGGGCGACACCCTCCGCGTAGTACTCTTTCGGGACGCCGAGACGCAGGCCCTTGACGTCAGACACGCACGCCTTGGTGTAGTCGGGAACGTCTTTGACGACACTGGTGCTGTCAAGCGGATCGTGGCCGCTGATCAGGTTGAGCAGCAGAGCGGAATCATACACGGTTTTGGTGATCGGGCCGATCTGGTCGAGCGATGAGGCGAACGCGACAAGCCCGTACCGGGAGACGCGTCCGTATGTCGGCTTGAGGCCTACAACGCCGCAGAACGACGCTGGCTGGCGGATGGAGCCGCCGGTATCGGAGCCAAGCGCCCAGATGGCTTCGCCAGCCGCCACAGAGGCGGTGCTGCCGCCCGACGATCCGCCGGGTACGCAGTCGAGGTCCCAGGGATTGTGCGTCGTGAAGAATCCGCTGTTCTCGGTGCTTGAGCCCATCGCGAACTCGTCGAGGTTCGCTTTTCCGACAAACGGCGTGCCAGCAGCGGCAAGCTTGTCGACAACGGTGGCGTTGTACGGAGGCACGAAGCCCTTAAGGATCTTGCTCGAACAGGTGGTCTCGGTGCCAGTGGTGCAGAGGTTGTCCTTAAGCGCCAGCGGGATGCCCGCGCCTGCGGGGATGGCTTCGCCTGCAGCGATACGCGCATCGATAGCGTCGGCCTGTGCCCTCGCGACATCGGGCGTGACGGTAACAAACGACTGAACGCGCCCGTCGACGGCATCAATGCGGCCAAGGACGGCGTCGGTAAGTTCGCGTGCCGAGATCTCTTTTGAGATCAGCTTTTCGTGCGCTTCACGCGCTGTAAGTTCGTAGAGTTGCAATCAACTATTCCTTCTGTGCGGCGACTATGCATCAGTCGCGTAATCGGGCAATTCACACAACATCGTTGGGGTTCACCACTGTGACCTGAGGAAACCGGGCAAAGTCTTTGCCATTCAGCGTTAGGATGCCATCGGCATTATACGCCATAGCCCAAGCAGCCAGGCGAGCGTCATGTACTTGCGTACCGACCACCTTGTGTTGGAGGACAATATCCCGCCAACATTCGTATAGGCCAGCCGGGTCAGGCAACACCTCAAACATCCGCTCTGCGCGTATTAGATGCTTTTCGGCCTCCATTGTATCGAAACCATAACTTCCAGGAGGCCTAGCATCGGATGGCCGAGTAATCACATTCCAGAACTCGGCTACAACTTGCGTACTAATTGAAAGTATCGCGCCGCGCCGAAAAAGTTCGCTGGTTGCGCTAACGCATACATTATGTTGCGCATCTTGCGTGTTTACAGCGCGAAGCACGACATTGGTGTCCACCAAGTAAATCATTACGCGTGGTCTCTGTAAAGCGCATCCCTTGTTAACTCGTCATCCGACATCGAGCGCCCCATCGGTCGATCAGCTTCGATCTCCTTTAGAACGCGGTCAAAATCCTGAATTGATCGCTTCTTAGCATTAGCCGGAAGAACGCTTAAGTTCCTTGACGCTGACCGGTCATCGTCAAGCGCGTCCACAATCGGCGCAACACTGATGCCGTCTTCACGCGCAACCCTTCGAACCAGCGTTTCAAATGCCGCCGTTTGGCTCACGCCCATATTATGGGCGAGTTGAGAAAACAGTTGCCGGGCAACAGGTGTCACGCGCATATTCAATATTTTGTATTCTGCTCGACGTGCCATGGTGGTATCTCCTCACAGCTTATTTTACCCCCAGTGACCACAAAAATACTACAAAAGTGCTATGCACTAGCGCAGAGCGCTCATGGCTTCGTCAACTCCGCCATCGCCTCTTTGATCTTGGCGTATAGCGTCGGTGTCCACGGCGGCATCTTTGCCAGTGCCTCGGGGGCGACGTGCTCGCCACGGCGGAAGTCTACGGGGGCGATGATGATATTGACGTTCTCGCGCCCTATGTCGGCGGCGAGAATGAAGAGGTCTTCGGCCACCTGGTCACCCATGGCGAGGCAGCCGACTGAGACGCTGGCACCGTGGACCATGATGTCGCCGCCGAGGTTCGTGCGACCGTCGTCAGCAGCGCGAGCGCGGTCGAACGCGTTCGGGTAGCCGACACGTAGGGAGAGGTGGAAGCTACTGTTTGGGTTTAGCGATTCGATGGCGTAGACGCCTTCGGGAACCTGGCAATCGCCTTCGGTGAGTTTGGGGCCGAGCGATCCACTGGCGGCTTGAATGTCATACGAGCGAATGTACTTGAGCGGTGCGGTAGCGCTTGCCGCGTAGAGCTCCATTTTGTCCGTCTTCTTGATAGCCAGCAGCACCACGCGATCCGGGGGAAACGAGACCGACGCTTTGTCGAAATCGGGTTTGATACGGGCTCGAACACCTGCGCCAAACTCCGCAACGCGATCATCGACTGTCTTGCGTTCGGGGTGCATCATTTTCTGTATCGACGGCGGTAGGTGATCGGTAATGGATGCGCGGTTGACGAATACGACTGCCGCGACGAGGAACGGGAGCAGCGCGAGGGCGACTCGCTTGATTGAAAACTGTGATACTTTTTGCGTCATTGGTAGTGTTCGTTCGGTAGGGTCAGATTATAATGCTCAATGCTTCTGGATGCAGTTGATCAAAATTGGCAGCATATTACGCACGGACAAGTATGGCTATACCGATTCTGGTAGTGCTATCAGCGCTGCTTAGTAGCGAACTGTTTGCCGTAGAGCCTTTGGAACTGCACCCATGGGTTGTAGCCCAGATTCGCCAGCGCAATCTGGCCGCCGTTCCAGGATTCTTCGGCTGACAGCACCATGGCTGCGAATTGGTCGGCATTTGAGGCGATGTTCGCCTCGCTGGAATTGTAACCGCACCATGTAGTTTGAAGCGTGCCCGTGATGCCAGCTTTGGCTGCGGCGCGGGTGAACGATACCACGTTCTCCTAGCTCCTCCACGTTGCGGCGATAACGTCGTGGAACCCGGCATTCTGGAAGGCCGCCAGGCTTGGAAATGGTCCCGACGCTCGATAATGCCAGTCGCAGACAGCAATATTCTTTGGCAATAGGCGTCGCGCGGCAGCGGCAGCATCGTCGGGTGGAGCGTTACCAGGGTCGGGCCCCTCCCCTGCTCCGACAAGCATGTCGCCCCAAATCATGGTGGCGACTCCGCGGTGCTCCAAGTACTGGCGTATTGGGAGCAGATGTGCCACCAATGCTTCGGTTGAAGTTGCGAACCGGGCGCGACTCTTGTAGGGAAATCTTCCGCGAAGGGTTAGTTCGTCGCATCCGACGTGCATTGTGCGTGGATGCAGCGTGTCGATTACCTCGTCATAGAGCGGGAAGAGTTTATTATAGACCTTACGGTCGGCTGGTTGCACCGCGAATGGGATCTTGGGATCTTCGGCATAGGAACGGTATTTTGGGGAATTTAGCAGCCAGGCCATATGCGCCGCTGACTCGATAAGCGGAATGACTTCCATACCGTGATCGCGCGCATTTGTCGCATCCAACACCAGGTCGCGTTTCGACATGCCCCAAACTGGCGCAACGTCGCTGGTCGTATTCCACTTTGCTTGCTCGCACTGTATGACGAGCTTATTGAGGTGGCACCGGCCAAACACGCGGGATACCAGGCGACGGTGGAACGGCAAAGCCTGCCCGCCAGCGAAGAGGTGAACGCCGCGCCAGGAGAGCGACGGGTAATCGTTAATCCGGGCGGCTGGGACCGTCCCGCCGTGCCACGCTCGCTGATCCAACAACTGGCAAAATGTTTCCGCGCCAGCAAATGTGCCTTCGCTGTCGTTGCCAGCGACGAGAACCACGTTTTTGGATATGAGCAGACCGTATGCTTCCCGGCGAGAGCGCGGTACAAGGCGCGCGTTACGGCACAGACGCCGCAGCACCCGTGACCGCTTGGGTTCGCCGACGATAATAGCGGGGTGTCGACCATCCCAGTTGTCGAGCGACAGAACGCGCGCGGACTTGCCGAGCGCCTCAGCGATGACGGCGGCGGCCTGGCGGTCGAGGGGCGATGCGTTGCCGGCGACGTAGACGGGCCACGCGGCGTCGATCTTGACATTGGTGCCGGTCATTCGAACCGCTTTCGGTCTTGGGATGATAAGCGGCGGCTGCCTCGTTGTGGCGGCGGTAACTGGCCCGATGATTGAGACAGTGAGGGCGGCAATCATGAGCAGGCGCGCTTTGAGTGGCATTTGGCTTGAATTCCCGCGCTATTTCTGCCGAGAAGGCTCGTCACTATCTGGGGACGTATCCAGCGTTTCACCGTTCCACGAATGATCTGGATCCGGATAAAATGTGAGCCCGCCCAACTCGCCCGTCCGCGTCCATATCAGCCAGCCTCCCGGTACTCGCGCCCGGCTAACAATGGGGTCTGACGTAAATAGCTTAGGTTCGTCAATTCGTTCCCAATTGAACTTTGCCATGATTGCACCTCACTCAATTCGCATTACAAGGAAACTTTATCACGGCTTTGGCAACTCCGCCATCGCCGCCTTGATCGTGGCATACAGCGTCGGCGTCCACGGCGGCATCTTTGCCAGCGCCTCGGGCGCGACGCGTTCGCCTCGGCGGAAGTCCACGGGGGCGATGACGATCTTCACGTGCTCGCGTCCCGTGTCGGCAGCGAGGATGAAAAGGTCTTCGGCGGCTTGGTCGCCCATTGCGAGGCAGCCTACGGATTTGGCGTTGCCGTGGATCATGATGTCCTGGCCGGGTTCGGTTCGTCCGTCGGCGACAGCGTGGTCCCAGTCGATATCGTTCGGGTAGCCTACTCGCAGCGAAAGATGGTAGTCGCTGTTCGCGTTCAGCTCCTCGCAATCGTAGACGCCTTCGGGTACCTGGCGGTCGCCTTCGCGGAGTTTGGGGCCGAGGTGGCCGCTGGCGGCTTTGACGCTGTACGTGCGAATGTAGCGCATCGGTGCTCCGGGATTGGCCGCGTAGACCTCAAGGACGCGTTCACGCTTCAGGGCAAGGAGCACGATGCGCGACGGCGGATAGGCGACACCGGCGCGCTCGAAGCTGGCCGCCACGCGAGAGCGGGCGGCGGTGCCGTACTCCTGCTGCCGTTCGCTAACCGACCGCCAGGTCGGGTTCCAGAGGCGGTGAATGGGAGCGGGAAGCTGATCGTCGAACGGCGAGCAGCCTGCAGTGAGGAGGAGGGCAACAAGGGCGAGCGACCAAAGTGTAGTCAAGCGCATTGTGCGACTATTCCGTTCGCCATCAGAGGGGCCGCGCTCCAAACCACCAGGTAGTGTTCTCGATTTTCGGCGGAGGCGATTCTGAAAGTGTCTCGCGAACGTAGCCTCCGTCGCGGGTAACCGTTTCGCGCCATACTTGAAGAAAAACGTCCGCGGTTCCGCGATCAACAAGCACGGTGCGCGTAACAATCCATCTGGAATGACTGAATGTCACTGTGGGCGCCTCGCAATTCGATGTTCGAAAGGCATCGTCGGAAAGCACGCCGAAGAGCCCGGAAGCCCACGGGCCAGACGTTGGGTATGAAGGTACATGCAGCCCGTCAGTGGATATAAGAGCGGCGGATATCGGGCACACTTCACCCGCGATATCGCCGTGCCAAACGAATCTGTACTCATGGTTCGTTCGGAATCGAACAAATTTAAGTACGTCCTCCATGCTGTTGATCTGGACTCGCCCTTTGAGTTGCTCGAGCGAGTCGAGCCAGAAAGGCGGCTTGGAGCCGTACACCGCGAACGAATAGCCTATCGGAGCTCCGCCAAAGGGAATTTGAATAATCGAGGTTCCGGGACGCTCGACGCCGATGACAGCACGCTTTGCGCCACGGGGATTCGCGGGAGGAGCTTCACGGGATGGTTTAGCCCACGCGCCTGGCTCCGAGCGAAACCAAGCGAGCACGAGGGAGAGACAGATAAGGGCAACGGCGACTCCTCTGATAGGCTTCATAGTTGAATCATAGCGTAGTCACGACAAGTCGTCCGGGCTAATCACTGCGAGGCCGGGGTATCGTACGAAATCCTTGCGGTTGTACGTGAGGATTCCGGTCATTCCATGCGCTATCACCCACGCAGCGTGCCTCGCATCATGAACTTTCGCGCCAACGACGTTGTGCGTGAATACCAGGTCACGCCAGGTTTCGTACAGCTTTGGCGGGTCGGGAGTCACTAAGAGTTGGCTCTCGATTCTGGTGAGCGTGTTGGTGGCTTCTTGAACGCTTAGCCCATAGAGACCCGCAGGGACCGATGTTTTTGGGCGAGTGACAACGTTCCACAGCTCAACCGCTACCTGTAGGCTGACACATAAGTCATTTCCTTGGGTCTTCAGGTCAGCCACCGCATCCAAACATTCTTGATGCCTTGCGTCAATCTTGCTTACCAGACGAAGAGCAACATTTGTGTCAACTAAATAGATCACTATGGATGGTCCGCATAGAGGGCCTCGCTCGTCAACGCCTCATCGGGGATAGACGGTCCAATTGGCGGCAGAGCTTCAATCTCGCGAACCCATTCGTCGAATGGCTGTTGCGGCGTCTTCCGGTGCTTTGCCAGGTCCACGTACGCGGGGGTAGGCACGTTGGGATCGTAAGCCGCGTCGCCCGCAGCTGCGTCGCGCACGAGCCTTTCAATAACAGCGCCCCGGCTTACTCCGTACCGCTCCGAGAGCGCCGCGAGCAATTGCTCGGCTTCTGGCGACATCGGAATGGTCAATTCAACCTGGTGCGATTTTTGAGCCATTACTTTGCTCCTTCCTACGGAAATGATGCCGTATTTGGAGCGAAATGTCAACGCTGTCGTTCGACGGGAAACTCGCCCCCTACTCCCATTCGATGGTAGACGGGGGCTTGCTAGTGATATCGAAGACGACGCGGTTGACGCCGGGGACTTCGTTGACGATGCGGTTGCTGATGCGCTCCAGGACCTCGTACGGCAGGCGGGACCACTCGGCGGTCATGGCGTCCTCGCTGCTGACCGCGCGGACGACGATGGGGTATTCGTAGGTTCGCTGGTCGCCCATGACGCCGACGCTGCTGGTGCCAGGGGTGAGGACGGCGAACGATTGCCAGACCTTGCGGTAGAGACCGGCGCGTTTGATTTCGTCGATCACGATCCAGTCGGCGGCGCGTAGGATTTCAAGCCGCTCAAAGGTCACTTCGCCGGTGATCCGAATAGCGAGGCCGGGGCCGGGGAATGGCTGTCGCCAGACCATGTCTGATGGCAGTCCAAGTTCTTCGGCGACCTTGCGGACTTCGTCCTTGAACAGATACTTCATCGGTTCAAGGAGCTGGAAGTTCATGTCGTCGGGCAGTCCGCCGACATTGTGGTGCGTCTTGATCTTGGCGGCATTTTTGGTGCCGGATTCGATAACGTCGGGATAGAGCGTTCCTTGCGCCAAAAACTCTGCGCCGCGGAGTTTGTCGGCCTGCTCTTCGAATACGCGGACGAACTCTTCGCCGATGATTTTGCGCTTGCGTTCGGGATCGGTAACACCAGCGAGGCGGGCGAGGAAGCGGTCTTCGGCGTTCACGTAGATCAGGTTTATATTGAACGCTTTGGCAAAGTTGTTCTGGACCTGATCGGCTTCGAGCTTGCGCAGGAGGCCGTGGTTGACAAAGATACAGGTGAGCTGGTCGCCAATGGCCTTGCTCACAAGAGCGGCGACGGTGCAACTATCGATACCGCCGGACAGGCCACATACGACGCGCTTATCGCCGACTTGCTCGCGGATGAGCTTCACCTGGGTGTCGATGAACGACTCCATGGTCCACTGTCCGGTGGTCTTGCAGACGCGTTCGGCGAAGTTGCGAATGATTTCCGTGCCCCACGGGGTGTGGACGACTTCCGGGTGGAACTGGACGGCGTAGAACCGCTTATCGGGGTTCGCCATGGACGCTACCGGGCAGTTATCGGTGGTGGCGAGCACCTTGAATCCGGGCGGTGGCTTCTCGACTGTGTCGCCGTGGCTCATCCAGCAGACGAGCTCCGGGTTGAGGCCAGCGAACAAGTCGTTCTCTTCGACAACTTCGAGGCGTGTTTTGCCGAACTCTTTGCGGGTGGCTCCGGTGACGACACCACCGAGACCGTAAGCCATTTCCTGCATTCCGTAGCAGATGCCAAGGATAGGAAGGCCAAGCTCATAGATGCTGGCGTCTATGTGCGGGGAATTCGCCTCGTAGACGCTGGCGGGACCACCGCTAAAGACAATTCCAACAGGTTTTTTTGCCGCGATAGTGGCGATGGGCGTATCGTATGGCAAGATTTCGCAGTAAACCTTGCTTTCGCGGATGCGGCGGGCGATCAGCTGGGTGTATTGAGCGCCAAAATCGAGAACGACGATGAGTTCGGTTGGGGTTGCATTCATATGGTTAGCGGCCCTGTCCTACGCCTTGCGCTCGCTGTAGGTGCTTGCCTTCCGTGGCAAGAGTTGGCGCGATGACCAGTTCGGCGTCGTGCATCTCCGTCAGATTGCGCGACCCACAACAGGCCATTGAGAGGCGAAGCGCTCCGACGAGGTTCATTGTGCCATCGTCCTTATGAGCGGGGCCAAGGAGGATCTCTTCGAGGGACCCCCAAATCTCGGTTTTAATACGTGTGCCTCGCGGCAGATCAGCGCTTCCGGTTGCCATGCCCCATGAATAGCCTGGCGCGGGAGCTTCCTTGGCTGCGGCGATGGACGAGCCCAGCATGAGCGCGTCGGCTCCGGATGCGATGGCCTTGGAGATGTCTCCGCCTGTGCGCATACCGCCGTCGCCGATGATCGGGACGTAGATACCGGTCGCTTCAAAGTGAGCGTCGCGGGCAGCGGCGCAGTCGGCGATCGCGGTGACCTGCGGGACGCCGAGACCAAGGACACGTCGAGAGGTGCAGATGGCGCCAGGACCGACGCCGACCAAGATTGCGGCTGCACCAGCTTGCATCAACTCAAGGGTAGGCCCATAGCCGACAGTGTTACCTAAGATAACCGGAATGGGCGAATCTTTGACGAACTTCGCGATATCCACCGGGGTGTAGTTCGATGAGTAGTGGCGAAGCGATGTGATGGTACTCTGGATGACGTAGATATCTGCGCCAGCTTCGGCGGCGATCTCAGCGAAGCGCGGGGCATTCGCCTGCACCGACGAGACGGCAGCGATACCGCCAAGGGCTTTGATCTCTTTGACACGCTGCGCGATTAATTCTTCGCGAACCGGGGCTTTATATTTGTTCTGAACAAGCTGGATGATCCCTTCGGCGGGTGCATCGCAGATCTCTTGCATGACGGCATCGGGATTGTCGTAGCGCGTCTGCAATCCGTCCAGATTTAATACAGCAAAGCCGCCGAGTCGTGTCATCTCGGCGGCAACTCTTGCGTTCACTGCAGCATCCAGCGCTGCGGCAACTATTGGTATCTCAAACTTAAAGTCGCCAAGCCGCCAACCCGTATCAACGTCTCGCGGATCAACCGACAGGGAGGCTGGTACTAGAGCGACCTCATCAAACCCGTAAACACGCCGCGCCTTTTTGTTGCCCCCAAGTATAATGGTTGCTTCCACACAAACCCTCCGAACTTTTCGATATATTTTACCGGCTGGGGAAGCGCGGTGTCAAGGCAAATGCACCTTGCAGCCAATACCGGTCACGTTCTGCGGTAATCATCGCCCTCCAATTAGCGCCCCCGTTATTGGCTCCCCGGGAGTGCTACCTGGTGCTGGCAAATGCATCACCCAAATGGCGTAGAGCGGCTATAATAGCATATCTGTTTCGTCGGCGCGTCGCCAGTTGAAACGTTCTCGCCAACCAGAGCTGTGCTCGGAAGAGATTAATCTCGTCGTTACCAGCAGATTTTGAACACTTGGCGCACTGCTTGCACTCACATAACAAACCATGCATAACATAACTCTCCTCGGAAAACGCATCGCAACGCTGCTTTGTGGCGGACTTCTGGCTGTGGCACTTGCCCAGCCTGCTCAAGCGGGAACCCTGGCACAAGATATCGGTGTGCTGCTGCACATGCGAGAGCTCCATGGCAGCATTGTCGGGATCGCCGTCACCGATGTCCGAACACGCAAGATTCTGTACTTGAACAACGCCGATACGCGGCTGGTGCCAGCGTCGAACCGCAAGCTATTCACCGCCGCCACCGCGCTTCATTACCTCGGCGACCGGTACCGCATGCATACAACGCTGCTCGCCGATGAGAGTCCTACCGGTGATACGCTCAAGGGCAACGTTTACCTTCGCGGCGGCGGGGACGCGTTGTTAACCATCGCCGACATTCGCGCCATGGCCAAACAGCTGACCGATGCGGGGGTGCGACATATCACCGGGGATATTGTTGGTGACGCGTCCATCTTCTCCGACGGGCCCTACCCTGCTGGCTGGTCGTGGGACTACCTTGCCGACGATTATGCGGCGCAGATTGCTGGGCTTGAGGTCGAGCAGGGCTTGACGCAGGTGACTGTACTCCCCGGCAAGGCACTTGGTGACAAGCCACTTGTCAAACTGTTTCCCGCTTCCGGGTACTTGCCGGTTAACAATCAGGCAGTAACTGTGGCGGCGGGTGAACCGTTGACACTCAAAATGACTCGCCCGTACAACAAGAACGTTTTGCAGGTGTCGGGTAACGTGCCCCTCGATTTCAGGGCGGCGAAATCAACGGGAGTGACCGTAGACAACCCGCCGCTTTACGCCACAACGCTGCTTACCGAGGAGCTTCTTTCAAACGGCGTGACCATCGATGGCGCAACCCGTCTCGACGTCACTCCCAAAGCTGCGGTGACAATCGCCGACCACGAATCCGTTCCGCTGGCCGAATACTTGCCGCTGATGCTCAAGCCGAGTAACAACCTGGTTGCAGAGAGCTTAATTAGGCTGGTGGGCTACGAAAAGGGCGGTGACGGATCGTATGCAGCCGGGTATGCTGCCGAGCAGAAGTTCCTGACTGAACTTGGTTTCTCAACACCGTCGTACTCGTTTGCGGATGGATCGGGTGTGAGCCGGTTAAATGCGGTGACACCGTTCGCAATTCTAAAAATCCTGTCGTACGAGGCAATGCAGCCGAACTTTAAGGTGTTTTACGACGCGCTTCCCATAGCGGGCGTCGACGGCACTCTACGTAAGCGTATGAAGGGAACAGATGCCGAAGGCAACGCCCACGCCAAAACGGGTACCGTGCGATTTTGCCACACGCTGAGCGGCTACGTTTCAGACCAAGACGCCAACATTTTGGCGTTCACGATCATGAACAACAACTACAGCGTCGATTCGCAGGCGATCAATGTCTTTCAGGACGCTGTTGTGGCAAGGTTGGCGCAGGAGCATTCGATAGGCATCGTCGCAGTTCCAGCGCCGAAGCCAGTGACTAAGCCGGTGGTAACAAAGCCTGTCCCTGTTGCTAAGCCTGCGTCCGCTGCCCCTGCACAGGTAAAACCTGGGGTGGCACCGCCCACAGTTCCGGCCACACCAGCGGAACCAAAGCCCACCGAAGCACCTGCGGAAAGCACGCCTGTGCCAACTGCTGCACCACCGGTGTCAGTCCCTGCCCCAGTAAAGCCTGCTAACGAACCAGCGGCAACACACAATGTCCCAGCCGGGACAAAGGTCTTATCGCCGACACGCATTACGCCAGTCGCTCCCCTGGACAATGGGGTCGTAAAGCCGATCAACGATAGGGCGACCGCAGTTCCCGCTGCCCCAGCGAAGAAGGCAGCTGCAGTTCCAAATCCACCGGCAGCGAGCGCCAGCGGTCTCGTCGTTGCGCCGACAGAGCTAGAAGCGCCTGCAGTCGCGCCAATCGAGCCGTCGCCCGTTGCTACGCCGGTCACCGCTGACGAAGCTGAACCAGCGAAACCGGCGAAGGCAACCATTGCGCCAGCCAAGCCCACTGCCGTGAGTAGTGTGGCGCATTCATCGGAATCGTTGTCGCCTGCCACGAAGTCCGCGCCGAAACCGCAGCCGAAACCTGCTCCACTCGCACCACCCGTTCTCGCTAAACCCGCCTCGGTGCTCGGGAAGCCGTCTCAGGACAAACCGACGGCCGACGCGCCAAAGTCGTCGGAGCCTTCACGCGACAGCATTTCGCCCTCCCCGGTTGCCGTTCCAGCAACCGCCGATGATGACAAAGGCGCTGGATAAGGCGCTGCGGAACTTGATCGCTGCTCGGTAGGTTGGATACAATGAACCGGTGTCATAAGTGACGCCGTTCACGCGCGCAGTTTGCCTCCAAGCGGTAGCTTGCGCCTCCAACGTAATAGAAAGGCAGCCGCCTTTTAGCGGTTGTATAGATCACCCATGGCTTACTCTGGCCTTCGAGAGTTCATTGAGCGGCTCGACAAAGCTGGCGAGTTGAAAAAGGTCAAGGCTCAGGTGAGCGCCGACCTAGAAATCTGCGAGATAGCGAACCGTGTCATGAAGTCCCCGGGCGGCGGCAAGGGTCTGTTGTTCGAGAATGTGGCTGGATCTCCGTTCCCCCTCGCAATCAATCTTTTTGGATCCCGCAAGCGAATGTCATGGGCGCTCGGTGTAGACGATATCGACGAGATCGGCGCTGAGATTGGCAATCTGGTCAAACTGCCCGGCAATATGCCGCGCGGAATCGGCGGTATGATCGGTCTCGCCCCTACTCTCCTCCCTCTCGCCTCAATTGGCCCGAAGATGGTGTCCAACGCGCCATGCCAGGAGGTTGTTAAGACTGGCGCGAAAGCATCGCTGGACGAAATCCCAATCCTCACATGCTGGCCCGGCGATGGCGGGCCGTTTATCACGCTGCCCCTCGTGTTTACAAAGGAAGCGGCTACCGGCAAGCGCAACGTTGGCATGTATCGCATCCAAAAATACGATGCGCACACAACAGGCATGCACTGGCAGCGACACAAAGTTGGCAGCCGTCACTACGCCGAGTATGAGTCGCAGGGGCGCGACATCCCCGTGGCCATTGTTCTTGGCTGCGACCCTGCGGTGACATACGCTGCGACCGCACCGCTACCCGACGATATTGATGAGATCCTATTCGCTGGTTTTTTGCGCAAGAAGGCCGTCGAAATGGTGAAGTGCAAGACCATCGATATCGAAGTACCCGCAGACGCCGAGTTCGTGATCGAAGGTGTGGTTCCCGCCAATCTTCGCCGGCGTGAAGGGCCGTTCGGCGACCATACCGGCTACTATTCGCTGGCTGACGATTATCCCGTATTCAATGTCACCGCGATCACACACCGGAAGCACCCCGTTTACCCGGCCACAATTGTTGGCCCGCCTCCGATGGAGGATCACTGGCTCGGCAAGGCGACCGAGCGTATTTTCTTCCCGCTGGTCAAAATGATACTGCCGGAGATTATCGACTACAACCTCCCGGTCGAAGGAGCGTTTCACAACCTCGCTTTGGTGCGAATTCGGAAGCGGTATCCGGGGCACGCTTATAAGGTGATGAGCGCTCTGTGGGGTCTTGGGCAGATGATGTTCACAAAGTGCATTATCGTTGTCGACGAGGACGTTGACGTCCAAAACCCAGGCGAAGTGGTGTGGCGCGTCCTGGCGAATATCGACCCGCAGCGTGACACGATGTTCTCGCGCGGGCCAATCGACGTGCTTGACCATGCCAGTCCGACGATGGCGTTCGGCTCCAAGATGGGTATCGACGCGACACGAAAGTGGCCGGAAGAAGGCTTCGCGCGGGAGTGGCCCGATGTGCTGACAATGTCGGACGATGTGAAGAAACGGGTAGATGCATTATGGCCCAAGCTAGGGCTTTAGGCAGCAGAGCCATCGTGCGGGAGAAGTGCCGTGACCAATAAGCAGGAATACGATTTTAATGCCACGGTGTGGGAATGGGAAGGCAAAGGAGCGTGGTACTTCCTCACCGTCCCGCGCGATGAATCCGACGACATCGACTTTGCCGCAATGGGCATGAAGGGTGGATGGGGCTCGGTACGCGTCACAGTGACAATCGGCAATACGACGTGGTGCACATCGGTGTTTCCAGACGGCAAGCGGAACGCGTACATATTGCCGGTCAAGGCGGCGGTGCGTAAAGCGGAGGGGATCGACGCTGGAAGCGAGGTATCGGTGCATCTAGCGCTCGGCGCACCAGACGCACCCAAAAAGAAGCGCTAGGCCACTTTAGCTTCGAGAGGCTTGGCCGTAAACGAGATCTGGCGATTAATGTAGTCTAAGATCGTGTAAACGGTGCTCTCTTCGATACCCGTGATCTGTATGCCATGACCATACGTTAGGCCAGGCGTTCCACAGTACCAGCGGACATGGCGAACGGTGCCGAAAAACACGATCGGGGTGCCGTCAAGAACCATCGACGCCTCGAAGTGCGTGCCAGCGTAGTACGCCGTCCCCATAAGCACATGGATGCCCGCGGCACCCATGTCGGTTACGATGCCTCTTATCGGCGGGTTATCGGACCTCGTTCCGCTACTCGCGCAAAAGCGCAGTTCTACTGACAGGTTTTGCGATATCCGTCGGTACCGTCTTTGTTTTCGGCTCCCACCAATCGTTTCCATACCGTGCCGGTCTCTCTGTTCACCAAACGATGTGAACCCCCATAAGCAGCGCATCATTGCGCGGCATTGACTAACGCGAGCCGATCTAGTTGGCCAGCGTAGCTTCGCTTCCGGCGTTGTGTCCACCGTCACCGCCCACTCTAGGAGCGGCGGACAGGCCTGACTCGCCCTTTATGAAGCGTTTCATTAGAACATCGAACTCGTCCATCACCGTCGCGAGCGCAGCGGTTATTTGCAAGCCGTGCGCGAACTGCACCTGCGGGCCAGTGAGGAGAACGCTGACGTGGCGTACGATAGCGTAGAACTCGACTCGCTTGCCGTTGAGGCGTGTCGACACCCAAAACCGGGTACCGGCTGGCTGCTCCATAGGCAGGTTGACCATGACGCCGCCAGGACCGACATTAGTGATCTGGGTCGTGATGACAGGTCCCGCCACCGAGCCATTGGCGTGTACAGAGATAGGCTTCATCTCGACATCGAGCCGTATTGGAAGCCGTTTCATCCGTCGCCGCTCTTTTCGAAGCATCTATCTTCCCCCAACCAGGCTAAGCCCGGACCTGTATTCCAAATCGCTCATCACGGTGATCAGCACACATCCGTAAGGCTAGCACGCGTACGGCCCAGAGTAGGTCCGCGCCATACAACCGTCGCTTACGTAGAGCTAACTGGTAATGGTCAACCCACAGTACCTGTCATTATCATCGGTTTTCACCAGCAGTTCACGAGGGTCAGCGCGGAGGTTCCGGGGAAACTAGTAAAGATACCAGGCTACAGACAGCGCGCGGCGAAAAAAAGCGCCCTGGTGATCGATGTTTGCGATCACCAAGGCGGCTTGATAGGTTGGGACTTTGCAGTTGTCTAAAAGCCGATGGCGTGTGCGCCGGAGTCGACATAGATGACTTCACCGGTAATTCCGCGAGCGAAATCGGATGCCATGAATGCGACGGTATCGCCCACTTCTTCGATATTGGTGTTGCGGCGCAACGGTGACTTCATAGGGACGGTTTTGTACAGGTCCCCGAAGCCAGCGATGCCTCGCGCGGAAAGCGTCATGGTGGGGCCCGGGCTGACGGCGTTCACGCGAATGTTCTGCGGGCCGAGGTCAAACGCCAGGTAGCGCATCGACGACTCCAAGGCCGCTTTGGCGACGCCCATCACGTTGTAGTTCGGGACAACTCGCTCGCCACCGAGGTAGGTGAGCGTGATAAGGCTTCCGCCGTTAGGCATAAGCGGTTCCGCGTGTCGGCAGGCGGTCACGAATGAGAAGGCGGAGACTTCAAGCGCGAGAAGGAAACCGTCACGCGATGTGTCCACGTAGCGGCCATCGAGATCGTCCTTCTTGGCATATGCGACGGCGTGCAGAACAGCGTCAAGGCCGCCTAGCTTCTCCTTGATATTGGCGTGGAGGGCCGTTACCTGATCTTCGATGGTGAGGTCGCAAGGGTAAATGAGAATCGAATCGCTGTTGGGAAGTTCCGACGCAAGTTTGCGGACATCTTCTTCTTCGCGCTCGCCCAAATAGGTGAGAACAAGCTGCGCTCCTTCGCGCGCTACAGACTGGGCCGCGCCCCATGCAAGCGACCGCTTATTGCGGACGCCGTAAATTAAAACATTCTTGCCGTCGAGTAACATAAATCCCCTCCGCGTGTAGTTTGACGGATGTAGGCTCTGTTTGTCAAGGCGCGAATCGGCGGATCGTTCAAACAATGAGCCTGTCGAACAAGTTTTGCACTCCGCAGGAACGAACGAGCGAGCGAAATGGCGTAGGAAATAACGTAGTTGTTCTCGAACTCTTCCACATGTTATAGCGCGTGCTCATTAGGCGCGCGCCTCTCTCTAAAGGAGAACTCCGGTCGAATGCCTTCTGAAGTAGTCAATCAAAATCGCCTCGTCGATTTCTTCGTAGAACTGGCTCGTTGCAACACGCCGCCAAGGCGCGAGCGGAGCGCGTCGGAGTTTACCCGTGCGCGGCTTGAAGCATTAGGCTTCGAGTGCTATCACGACGACGCTGGTGAGAAAGTCAGTGGCGGCGAGATCGGTAACTTGATCGCATTCAAAAAGGGTAACGTTACGAACGGCACGCCCATCTTTCTATCTGCTCACTTCGATACGGTAGAGGCGACTCCCGGTCTAGAGCCGATTATCGATGGAGATGTGATCCGCAGCGACAGGACAACTATTCTCGGTGCCGACGACAAGTGCGGAGTCGCCGCGATAGTCGAGGCGATGGAGGAGATAATCGAGCGCGATCTCCCCCACGGCGACATACAGCTCTTGCTGACCATTTGCGAGGAAATAGGTCTGCTAGGGGCGGCGGCGATGGATCCGTCGAGTATCAAGGCGAAGTATGGCTTCGTGTTCGATACTGGTCCGCCCGTTGGAGGGTTCGTTTACCATGCGCCGACTCAAGACACTTTTGAAGTATGGATCCATGGAACGGCGGCCCATGCAGGAGCGGCGCCAGAACAGGGCGTTTCGGCAATTCGCATAGCGGCGACAGCAATCTCGCGGATGAAGTTGGGGCGCGTCGATCCGGACACGACAGCGAACGTTGGCATCATTCAGGGCGGCACAGCGGCGAATATCATCACGCCGGAAGTGTATCTGAAGTGCGAAGCGCGTTCACGTGTTGCCGATAAGCTGGAGCGGCAGCGGACGCACATGATCGACACCTTCAATGCGGTCGCCGCCGAGATGGGCGGATCGTGTGATTTCAAGGTCGTGCGAAACTACGAGGGATATGAGATCCCAATGGATAGCCCGCTACTCGCATTGGCCGAGAAGGCGTGCGAGCGGATCGGAGTCGATTTTCTGCTGCGCGTTACAGGCGGCGGCGCCGACGCCAATGTGTTCAACCGATTCGGCGTGCCCACTACTGTTGTCGGCTGCGGGATGCAGAACATCCATCGTCATGATGAGTTCGTACTCATTTCGGACATCGTAAAAAGTGTTGAGCTTGTGCTCGCCCTGGTGGCGACCGCTGCGGAAGGCGAGGCGGGCGTTTGAGAAGTGAATTAGGATCGCTTGCCGCAGAGCTTGAAGTGGAAGGACCGTACGTTGAAACGTACGGCTC
Source organism: Capsulimonadaceae bacterium (assembly GCA_036504535.1). GTDB lineage: Bacteria > Armatimonadota > Armatimonadia > Armatimonadales > Capsulimonadaceae > JARLGU01. Next base: position 24,669 of record DASXUY010000060.1, on the reverse strand, counting down.
CAAAGTGCTTGAATGTACCCTTTGGGCACTGGGAGCTGATGCAAGGAGCGCATCAAAGTGACGCTCCACAGGCAGATTGCCACGGTAAGGTCGGTGGCGGTGTGGGATGACGATGTCCAGCAGGTCGAGACCGAATACGGGGCGGCGGTCAATTATGTGGGGCTTACGGGGCTGGTCTCCGAAGGCGATTCGGTGCTTCTTAACCGCACAGCGCGGGTATTGAGCCTTGGAACTGGCGGGTTCGATTTTGTGATGGCGAATCTTTCGGCGAGCGACGAAGGGAAAGAAGAGGCTTCGCCAGGGCATATCATCAAGGCGCGGTATTTGCCGTCGCAACATTCCGTGTTGACGCTAGAAGAGCAGGACCAATACGCCCAAGTATGGACGAAGCCTTTAGACGGCTTCCCGGTAATCGTGGGGCAGCTCCATTCCCAACTGGCGCCTGCGGCGTTTGCACTGGCGCATGCGGGATTGAGGGTGGCATATGTGATGACTGACGCCGCAGCGCTCGCTGCCGGGTTCAGCAAGCTGGTCCGTCGGTTGCGGGAGAAGGGCATATTGGCCGCCACGATCACGTCGGGGCAGGCGTCTGGCGGCGACTTCGAGACGGTGACAGTCCATTCAGCTCTTATCGCCGCAAAGCACGTCGCGCACTGCGACGCCGCAATTGTGATCCAAGGGCCGGGGAACGCGGGCACGGGAACGAAGTACGGGTTCAGCGGTATCGAACAGGCTGCCCATTTGAATACGACGGCGGCGCTCGGATGCTCGCCTGTCGCGTTGGCCCGCATGAGCGACGCCGACCCTCGCGAGCGGCACCGGGGAGTGAGTCACCACACGATTACATCGCTCGAACTCACTCTTGCGCCATGCACCGTGGCCGTTCCTTTCGGCACAGACACCTCGCAAATCCCCGCTAAGCATCGAGTGGTCGAGGTCGCTGGAGCAAGCGATGTTCTCCAAGCGATGGTGGCCGACGGCGTCTCGGTCACGAGCATGGGGCGTTCGGTGGCCGAGGATCCGTTGTTCTTTGCGGCGGCTGCAGCGGCCGGGATCTACGCGGCTATGCTTGCGCGGAAGTGACAAACTTGATTGCTAGAAAGATATCAGCGTAGGAAAACATGGCCAATGCTGGCCACGTGAGGAAATAACTGCATGCAGGATTTGACGGAAACAGTCATTGCTTCTCAACACATTTACAAGGGCCGCGTGATCGATGTGCGCGTGGACACGGTGCGGCTGCCCGACGGCAACGAGGCGTCGCGGGACATTGTCGCCCACAACGGCGCAATTGCGGCGGTGCCGATGCTGGACGATGGGCGCATTGTGCTCGTGCGCCAATACCGCCTCCCGGCACTGGGGACGCTGCTCGAAATTCCAGCGGGAAGCTTAAATGCAGGCGAAGATATCGATGGTTGTGTTTACCGCGAGCTCACTGAGGAGATAAAGTATATACCTGGCCGCATTCGTAGGCTTTTCAGTATGTTTGTGGCGCCTGGGTATTCGTCCGAGCAGATCCACGTTTATCTCGCCCAAGACCTGACGCCTGAATCTGCAAAGGGAGACGATGACGAATTCCTGCAAATCGAAACAGCCACGATTGACGAAGCGCTCGCGAAGATTGACGCGGGTGAAATTCGGGACGCGAAGAGCATTGCGGGAATACTCTACGTTGCGCGGATGCGCGACGCTGGAACACTTTAGCAGGCGAGGCGTTACCGAGACCCAAAAAAGGTCGACGAAGGAAATCAATGATGAAACTTGGGATTAGCATGTACTCGTATTACCGGCTCTGGAAAGCTGGCGCGATGAGTTCCGTCGACTTTATTGAAACGGCGCGACAGATCGGCGCGGACGGAGTCGAGCTGCTGGAGCCGCTCTGGAACGACAAGGACGCGGAGATGAACCATGTCGAGAATGCGCTGAAGCGGACCGGGATGCCGGTCGGCGTGTACTCAGTGTCGAACGACTTCGTGTCCACCAGCGCGACGGAGCGAGCGGCGAATGTGCAGGCCATCCGCGTGGGCGTCGACACGGCCGTGCACCTCGGCGCTGGGGTAGTGCGGGTGTTCGCTGGCAACACGAAGGACGATATTACGTTTAACCAGGCGTTCCAATGGATTGTCGAGGGCTTGAAGGAAGGCGCTGACTACGCACAGACGAAGGGCGTGAAGCTAGCTCTGGAAAACCACGGAATGCTCGCAGGGAAGAGCGCACAGGTGAAGCGTATCCTCGAAGCTGTAGGAAGCCCGGCCCTTGGCGCGAACCCGGACACGGGCAACTTCCTGCTGATGCACGAAGCGCCACACGAGGCGGTCAACGTGTTAGCCGCGAGCGCGAATATGGTGCATTTCAAAGACTTCAAAGAGGTCCCCGAGTCACACGAAGGGCCAGCGTACCGGTCGTTTGACGGCCTCAAGTACGTCGGCACCGCAATTGGCGAAGGCGATGTGGCGCTGGAAAGCTGCGTCAAGGAGTTGCGCGCTGCTGGTTTCGACGGCTGGCTGAATATCGAATACGAAGGCGCCGAAGACCCGTTGACCGCCTTGCCACGAAGCATTGCATACACGCGTGGTCTGCTGGGCGAGATCTAGCTTGCCCGTCAAATGCCTTTCTCCCCGCAAAAGTCGGCTCGGGCGGGGAGCTTGAGCTTTTGGGTGCTACTTCTCGATGATGGACAGCCAGCGTACAAACGCGTAGCCGCTGAATGAAACTACGACGTTTGCTGTACCGACGGCGATATCCGTTTCGACCGTCGTGGACGCCTTGGTGAACGCCAAGACCTTGTCGCCCCCCTCGATTCCGCCCAGGGTAACGTTGACGCTGTCTCCCAGTGGCTCGACGCTTAGCTTCACGTGGTATTGCCCTGGCGCGACCTTTGCATGAAAATGGGTGTTGACCTCGACACGACAGCCGTCGCGATCCAGTGGATCGGTGATCCAGCGCCAAACCTCATCGCTCATGGCGGGATTGGGCGTGAAGCCGTAGCCTTTATCATCGCTGTACACGTCCTTCGCCACCACCGGAGTGAACCGGGGGGCGTTGCCGACCTCCACGCTCCCGACGATGTCCGTGCTGCCGAAATCGTACAGGTACGCCCGAAGCTTCTTCTGCCGCGCAGCCTCGGCATCGCGAGCCTCGTCAGCCTGCCTGCCCTTGTCCGCGAGCGCTGTGATCGGGGCTAAATTGGCGATATTCGTGATATAGACAGGGTAAATCGTGAGCGGCAACGTGGTCAAATTGCGCTGACTGGCACTGCCGAACGCGTCCGTGACCGTGCATGCGCCAAGAGACATCGGGATCTCCGCAGCGCCTTCAACGGTCCACCCGGTGACGATTGTTTCCGCACCACGCTTCCAGGCATAGAGGCGCACGTTCGGGTCGGGGTATGGCAGACGAGTGCCCGACGTGACGCGATCAAGCTGTCGGATGAGCGTTGCGTAAGTGAACCATGACGGTTTCAGCGAACCGTCGTTGCGCTGGAGGCCAGAGCAGGCGTGCATAGACGGCGTCGAGCCCGACTCCCGGTAAACGAACACCTTGTCGATACCTGCGGCGAGAATCATCATGATCACGCGGGGCAGCCGCGCCGCCTGGACGCGCTCGTTCGTGCCAAATGGTCCTGCGGAGTCGTAGCCAGTTTCAGTCATCCAAATCGGCAGGCCAGGCTTGTTATCGTTACGCCACGCGACCATGCGGCGAAGGTCTTCCTCGAACGTTCGTCCGCCAGTCTTCGCCCCCGATCGATCAGCGTTGCCATCGACACTCGCGATTTCCGGCGCTATCTGGCCGCTGTAGTAGTGAACATTGAGCACGTCGACAAAATCGAGCGGGCGCTTGCCATCGGCGTAACGATACGACGCTAGCGGGTCGAGCACATCGATATCGATGCCCGCCGTGCCGCCATTGGTCACCTTTGCCGTCGGGTCGGCGCGCTTGATACCTTCGGCGCCAGCGCGGAACATCTCGAGGTACTGAGCCGTTGTCCCTACCCACGGCCCCCACCCCGGGTCGGTCAGGTTGGGTTCATTCCACAACTCGAAGGCGTTTACCTTGCCCAGCCCACTGAGCTTGTCGGGCGTCTTGAGGTCGCTCGGTTGGTGCTTGGTGGCACCGTAACGCGCGGCGGTTTGATACGTGAAGTCGGCGTATAAAGAGTTGTCCTTGGGCGGATAGCTCGCCCATCGTCCCTGCTTGACGGTCGGTGGGGCGGAAGTCGCGTAGTCGGGTGTCATAAAGAGGAATGGGAGCACATTGAGGCTGTTCGACGTGTATCCTTCCACGATTTTGTCGTGCTGTACATTCCACGGCCCTACCGAGCCATCGAACCGGTAGTCGTCAGGCTTGGGCGAGATCATCGGCCACTTCATGTTCTCGAAGCGCACCCAGCCGATGCCAAGGCGCTGGTGGCGTGGCGCAAACTCAACCAGCGCCGTGTTGAGCCCGAATCTCGATGCGGCGGATTCCTGCAACGTTCGCTTTGCCATTGCAGGCGGCATCACAAAGTAGTGTGAAGTGAACAACTGTGGCTTGCCGTCCACAACGACCTTTGCGGACACAAGGTAAGCTCCCGCCGAGAGCGGTGCCTTGCTAACTATATCGGCAGCGGCGAATGAACGCGCGGGCACCTGGGGCGTGATGGCTCCTGAGGCGACTGTTTCGCCGATAACTGGGACGTCGACTGCGGCTCCGTCGCTTCCCGAGTAGACCATCAGCGCCGACTCAGTGCGCAGGCAATTCGCAACCTCGCCGTCCTTGTGGTAGCGCAGACGCAGAAACCGAGCCGCGAACGGTTCAGCAACTGGCACAACCGTTTCACCCCAGCGACCGTGCCAATCGAGACCCTGCAAGCCCGCGACGGGTGTATATTGCTTGCCGTCACCTGATGCCGCAATATCGACCTTAAAGATCCAGTTAGAGTCGCCGGATTTGAATGCCATACGCCGTATAGTGAGCGTCCGCCCGAGGTCAACGTACTGAAGCAGCTCCGTATGCTTCCCCCACCCTGTTCCGCCGCTGGTCCAGTCGCGGCCATCAGTAAGGGAGCCCTCTTCAATGATTTTGCCGTCTTCTACCGTCCAGCTCTTCGCGCCCTCGGCGCGATCCGGGCCGTAGACCGGGTCAGGCTGCGGGGTTGAGTAGTAGGACGAGTCGCGCTGTATCGAATACGTTGTCACGGGAGATAGATCGGCTGCCGTGTAGTTGGTCAGCAGGATTCGCCCGGAGTACGGAACGCCTGGTTCGCCTACTCGCGGCCCGTTGAACGCCGCCTGCACTGGGAGCCCATCTGCGCTCGCGTCAGTTAGCGCCACTAGTTCGTTCACCGTGACGGACGATGGTCCTGCGGCTTTAGCAAACCACACAACGTGAATGGCGCGCAGCGGGAGGTCGACGCGGCCGTTCTTCTCCTTCTGCGGATATGGCTGCGCTATAGTTTGGCTCGCTAGGTCGAACGTGAGCAGCTTCCAACCGGTCCAGTCGGCAGGAACAAGAGCAAAGAGGGATTCGCCCTCGGAATCGTGAAACTGCAGGCCCACCGTCGAGCAGTTCGCGTCCGGCGCGAGATGCACCCATATCTCAAGCGAACGGCACGCTCCCAACACCTGACCCGCCACGCCGAAATCGCCTTTCGCCCCAGGTATCGATGCAGTTCCGCGAAAGGTAAGAGAGCCACCGCCGAACTTTGGCGTAATCGACGGCGACGCCGCCTCCGCCGCAGTCGCGTTCATCTGCCACGCGCCGGTTTGGAGATCACTGCCAGGACTGAGTGACGACAGCAGAATGCGTTGCCCTGGCGGCGGTTCAGCCGCATGGGCTGTCGGTGCGAGCGCTATTGCACATATGGCTGCAGCGAGTAGAAAGTGGAGCTTGTTCACGTCGGTGTATCTTTCGTCAAACCAGAGGATTGCGGTTGCTGTGTCTACGGTAGTGGTTTCGCTAACTATCACGAACCTAGGGAAGGACCCTGTTGGGGGATCAGTTATTGTACTTCGCTTCCATTGCGGACAGATTTGCCTGAATAGTCGCCGCTCCGCCACCCGACATGTAGCCCGATGTGGGAACGACGTCCTGCCGTATCCACATGTTACGCGTCCCGCTAATAGTCTGGCTTGGGCGCATCGATTTCACATGCCCGTCCGCGAAAATGTAGGTGCTTGTCCCAGTATGTCCAGCCCAGAGGCAGTTACCACCGGCGTTCCCATAACCGGCACAAGGCGATGCGGAAGTCTGGGTGATGTCGATGAAAGGATACTTGTTGATCTGCCCTTCAACGATGGCGATTGTGTCGGAGACCGATTGGAACTGGTTTAGCTGGACAGGCACATTGTTCTGTGTGAACGCGCCGTATCCACTTCCTGTGCCGGTTTGCGGTATGGCGCTCACGTAGTACGAAATTGGCCCGCCGTCGGAGATGGTGCCTGCCGGATTTGCGCCTGTGCGCGTGCTGTTGGAGTCAATCTCGCGATTAGGCGCATCCGGGCACACGAAGATACTGTTCGTCTTCGTGTACGGCAACAGGACAGCGCGCCATGTGACGCCGTTTTGCCGCTCCTTCGGGAGGCACTCGTCAAAATCCTGAACATACTGCATCAAGCCAAGTCCTATCTGTTTCATGTTCGATGTACAGCCGCTTTGACGCGCCTTTTCGCGAGCCTGCGCGAAGACCGGGAACAACACAGCTACCAATATGGCTATGATAGCGATAACGACGAGTAGTTCGATAAGAGTGAAGCCTGATTTGTTTGTAGCCCCGTTACGCATTGCATGTGCCTCTTTTCTGATGTGTGATTGTGTCATAAAATGTCCCGCTATTTCGATAGGCTGCGGTCGATGTGAGTGGCTATGCCGAAGACGGGCCCGTCGATGCTCGCACGACAAGCCGCGTGGGTAGTGTCTCCTCAGCCGGGGAGCCGCTGGCGCTTTCTTCGTCGATACAGCGAAGCAGTCGTCGAACTGCAATGCGCCCCATTTCACCAAAGGATTGCGCTATCGTGGTTAGCGGCGGATTGTAGAGTTCGGCGCCCGCAAGATCGTCAAATCCAGCAACCGACAAATTGTCGGGCACACGCACACCCATTTTCGCTGCGGTCTGTATCACCAGCATCGCAGTCAAGTCGCTCCAGCATGCTACTGCCGTTGGCCGCATAGGATCGTCAGTCGGAAGTGCGAGCATGCGCCGCGTTTCTGCTCGAGTCACATCCGCATCCCATTCGCCGTACACAACATTGACATTCTGCTCAAGACCTACCGCCGCCATGGCCGCAGCGTACGCCTCGGCGCGTCGATGCGATAGCATTTCATGCTCGGATGATCCGCCTGTCACGTATGTGATCTTGCGGTGACCAAGGCTTGCAAGATGCTCGATGATCTGTCGAACGCCGAGGGTCTGATCCGACGTAACGTGAATGCTCCCCCGTCGCGGCCCCTGACTGTCGACGATCACCATTGGGATAGCGCTTTCGGCGATCATTGGCTGCAGGTTATCGAGCGCGACGACCGGCGCGTGGATGGCGATGATGCCCGAAAGGCGCCACTCGACACACTGTTCAACGATTCGCTGGCCAATGGCGCTATTGTCGAAGCCCAGCATCTTTATAAAATAATCGTGGGAATCGGCCTCCTGCATAGCTCCGGCAAGAACGTGGGCCACCGGTTCATGCTGAGACTGCATCACCCAAAATCCAAGCATGCGGCTGTTACCAGTTGTCACCGCGCGGGCCAGTTCGTTGCGGCGGTAGCCAAGCGCGCTCGCCGTTTCAACCACGCGTCGACGTGTCTCCTCGCTAATACGAACGGCTGTGCTGCGCTTGTTCAGAACATAGGACACCGTCGCTCTTGAGACACCCGCCTTTTCTGCAATGTCGCTAATAGTTATCACGCGTGATGTATTTCCCTGGTTATTTGTCCCCGACTTCGTAAGCCGTTGCAACCTCTTGCTGACGCTGCTTGTTCGGTTCACTTTAATCGGTTCAGCAAAACAGTTATATCATATCCAGTCGATTAGCGCAAGAGGTAATCCCACATTTCTTCAAATCTGCCCGCTCGGTTCAATCCGTGCTCATTACAATCATCTGGTAAACTAACGGGAATGAAGATAGCAATCATCGACTACGGCATGGGGAACTTGAGAAGCGTCGAAAAAGCGTTTCACCATGTCGGCGCAACTGGTGCGTTCGTCACCGACGACCCTGCTGCTGTTCTTGCAGCCGACAAGGCCGTGCTTCCCGGCGACGGCGCATTCGACGCCACCATGGACAGGTTGCGCGAAACGGGTGTGGACAATATCGTGAAGCAGTTCACGGCGTCCGGGCGCCCGTTCCTCGGTATATGCGTCGGAATGCAGTGTTTGCTGACCGATAGCGAAGAGGGCCGACGCGGCGCAGTCGGGCTCGACCTTGTCCCGGGTTCTGTTCGTCGATTCCCCGCGAATGCTGGCCTCAAGGTGCCTCAGATCGGGTGGAACGAGCTAACGTTTCCGCGCGAATCGGCGCTGTTCGCGGGAATAGTACCGGGCCAGATGGTCTATTTCTTGCATTCGTTTTACTGCGTCCCAGCCGAAGCCAACGTCACAACCGCCAGCGCGGACTACGGCGTCGAGTACTGTGCTGGCTTGCAACTCAGCAACATCCACGCCACGCAATTTCACCCGGAGAAGTCCGGCCAGGTCGGCCTGAACATCCTCCGCAACTTTTCGGCCCTATAGGGGTCTACTCTAGAAAGCTCTTTATGGAAATCATTCCCGCAATCGATCTCAAAGGCGGCAAGTGTGTCCGCCTCACGCAGGGCAAGTTTGACCAGGTACAGCAGTACTCCAACGATCCGCTGAAGATCGCCCGCAAGTGGCGCGACGAAGGCGCGACCCGTCTGCACATCGTCGACCTCGATGGTGCGCGCGAAGGCAAGCCCAATCCTGAGAACGTCGACATTGTGTGCGAGATCGTCAAGCACATCGGTATCCCGGTGCAGATAGGCGGCGGAATTCGAAACCGAGACACAGCGCAGCGAATGCTGGATACGGGTATTGACCGAGTTATCATCGGCACAGCGGCAGTCGCGGACCCGAATATCGGCGAACTGTTCCAAGCTTACGGTGAGCGGATTGTGCTCGGGATCGACGCTAGCAATGGTATGGTTGCGGTGCAAGGCTGGCAGGAAGCGACACAGCTGAAAGCGACGGACTTTGCCAAGGATATGGTCAGCAAAGGCGTCCGCCGCATCATCTTTACCGATATCGCCCGTGACGGTATGCTCACCGGCCCCAACATCCCGGCGCTTGAGGGAATGCTGGACGCGGTTTCGATCCCCATCATAGCCAGCGGCGGAGTCGCAGTTGTGAAAGATATTCGCCTTCTCGCGGCGACACGGGCCGAAGCAGTGATCGTCGGCAAATCGCTGTATGAGGGTACGTTGTCATTATCGGAAGCCATCGTCGCAGGCGCGAAGCCTGCAGCATAGTCGTGGAGAAACACAAGTGCCAGCTGAAACCGTAGGCGTGTTAATACCGATTATCGCCATCATCATGGGCGTTGGAAGCCAAATGCTCAAGCGCATCCTTGAGCATCAACGCGCCATGGAGGAAATCAAGCAGCGCCAGGGCGGTGGCGACGGGCTGCGCGCAGACATCGAAGCCCTTCGCCACGAAGTCGCGAGGCTCCGTGAGACGTCAACCCAATACGATTTGTCGTTGCAAAACGTGCTTGAAACTGTTGACCAACGTGTGACGCATATCGAAACACGGCTCCGTCAGCCAGTACCAACAGCGACAACCGCTCCCGAGGATCAGCAACAGCTGCATGTTGGTCGGTAGCATCAGGAAAGCCAGGGTAACACAATGTGGGAACTGGTTGTATTGATTTCGGTTGGGCTTTTGATGATCGCAAGCGTGATCAAAGGCTATCTCGCGCACGATGAACGAATGGCATCGCTGCCACAGACCTCGCAGAATTTGTCGCGTGATGTGGCAGCCCTGCGTGAGGAGGTCGCCACGCTGCGTGAAGAGGTGAAAAGCCTGCGGGAAACGTCCAGCCAGTACGACCTATCGTTGCAGCAGGTGCTGGAAACTGTAGACCACAGAGTGGCTGCAATTGAAGCTCAAAAACGCTCCGGACAACCGGCAGCGAGTACTACGGACGAGCCGCATGTAAATATCGGCCGATGAGAGTGCTCTTACCAGAACGCAGCTCATTTTGGCTTAGGAGTTGAGGCCGATGGACACCGCCCTGATTTGCTTGGTATTTTTTGGGTCAATTGGCTGGGTAATCAAAATGCTCCTCGACTACTTGACCCGGCTCGCCGAAATCAAGAGCACATCGCAAGCCCACACCTCCGAGGAAATTGCCAATCAAATTTCCGACATCAAGAAGCAAATCGACGAGCTTCGGGAAACGTCGGGCCAATACGAATACTCTCTTCAGCAAGTGCTCGACACCTTGAGCCAACGCGTGGCGCACCTGGAAGCGCATACGGGAGCCGCAGCGCGTCGAGGCGTAGTCGCGGCAGAGGTTCAACAGGTTGGCACGAACGCAACGGAACTGTGAGCCTCGCCAAATTTGGCCAATTCGCCGAGCGGGCATAGGGTAAAATAGAGCCTGCTTCGGGTTACGAAGCAACGATTTACCGAACGAACTCACCTACTAATGTCGAACACACCAGTCCAAAGCGAAAACGGCGACGATGCTGGCAAAGTAGCTGACCGCGCTACTCGCAGCAAGTTTAGAGATCAACAGCTTTTCTCGACCGCCCACCCGTTTGATAGCAGCATATCTCGCCTGCGCGCTGTCCTCTTTGGTCGCGCGCTGAAATCCGACCAAGCGGGTCACCAGCAGCTCCCGAATTTTCTCGCCCTTCCGATCTTCTCATCCGACGCGCTTTCGTCGGTAGCGTATGCCACAGAGGCGATTCTCGGCGTGCTGATTGTCGCGAGCACTGGAGCGCTCAAGCAGTCGATCCCTATCGGCTTTGCTATCTGCGCGCTGATCCTGGTAGTCGCTCTATCGTACCGCCAGATCATCTTCGCGTATCCGCACGGCGGCGGCGCTTATCCAGTGGGCAAAGAAAACCTTGGCGTCACGCCAGCTCTCATTGCTGGCGCCGCCCTGCTAATTGACTACGTCCTCACCGTTGCGGTGTCGGTCGCGTCGGGTGTCGACGCGGTTGGCTCATTCTCGTCGAGCGATGTCGACTGGTTGAAGTCGCTTGGCTTCTGGGTGCACATGCACACAGTCGATGTGTGTATCGGGTTCACCCTTTTAATCATGTTCGCGAACCTGCGCGGCGTCAAGGAAAGCGGCTCGGTCTTCGCGGTGCCAGCGTACGCGTTTATCATCGGCTTCGTGGTTATGATCATCGCCGGCGTCTTCGGCCTCGCCACTGGACACCTGGTTCCGCCAAGCACCGAACAAGTGAATGCGATGGCCAAGGCTCACGAGATGCCAGTCGGCCTCGCGATGGCAGGCTGGTACCTGGTACTGCAAGCGTTCTCCAGCGGCTGCTCGGCGTTGACTGGCATGGAGGCAATCTCGAACACGACGACGTTCTTCCGCCCCCCGCAGGCCAAAAACGCCGCGACGACCATGAGTTGGATGGCCGGAATCGCAATATTCTTCTTCTTTGGCATCACGTACCTTGCCAACGCATTTCATGCCATCCCCATTGACGCCAAGGCATCGGACTACCAGACTGTTATCTCTCAGATCGCCCACATGGTGTTTGACAACACGCATTTCGCCTGGTTCTACTATTTCGTTCAGCTGTCCACCGCGATCATTCTCATTCTCGCCGCGAATACCGCATTCGCAGGGTTCCCTCAGCTTGCGTCGATGCTCGCCAAGGACAGCTTCCTGCCGCGCCAACTTGCGTCGGTCGGCGACAGGCTGGTATTCGCCAACGGCATAGGCATTCTGGCCGTAGCGGGCATCGCGTTGTTGATCATATTCCAAGGTGATGTTTACGAGCTCATCCCGCTATACGCTGTCGGTGTATTCACATCGTTCACGATAGCACAGGCGGGTATGGTCAAGCGATGGTTGCGCCTCAAGACTCCGGGTTGGCAGACGAGTATTGCGATCAACGCGCTGGGTGCCATCGTAACGGCGGCCGTGGCCCTGATTTTTGTCGTCAGCAAGTGGGCATCGGGAGTCGTCATTAGTCCCCACTTTGCGTTCCCAACATATGGCGTGCACCAATTCGCTGGCGGGGATTTCCACAGCTATTCGCTCCACGCATACCGAGCATGGCAGCAATCGCATCCTGGGGCCCAGCTCGCGGGATTTACCATCGGGCCCGACCTGACGCCGCACTACGGCGCGTGGATAGTCGCGGTTTTGATCCCAATCATGGTGGCCAGCTTCCGGCGAATCGCAATCCACTACAAGGAATACGAGCTGCAGTTGAGCTTGACCGATTGGTCGGCAGCTAAGCCCAAGCGACACGTTGTGCTGGTGCTGGTGCCGCGACTCCATCGCGGCGTGGTAAACTCACTAGTCTACGCCCAATCGATATCGCCCGACGCCCGTGCCGTCTACGTCGAGATCAACGAAGCAGCAACAGCGCCATTGAAGAAGGAGTGGGAAGAGTGGAGTCAAGGAATACCTCTGCTCATTCTCGCATCGCCGTATCGTTCTCTTGTCGGGCCGCTTCTGCGCTACATTCAGGCGGTTCAGCGGGAGGGTGCCAACGAGATTGTGACAGTGGTCGTTCCCGAATTCGTTTCAACGCGCTGGTGGCACACGCTATTGCATAACCAGGCAGGATTGATTCTCAAAATAGCCCTTGCGTTGCGTCCGGGCATTGTGGTATCCAACGTGCGATACTTCTTCGAAAGGCCAAGCCAATGATTATCGACGCGCGAGACGATGTCGTCACGCTTTCGGGACGACTGGAAAAGAATCTTTGGCTGAGCATTCAGGCGGCCGCACACCTTCTTCTACGGCAGCACCTCAACGGGATTCTCATCGATGCCAGCGAGATCACTCACTGCTCACCGGAAGGCGCGAAGACGTTTCTTGATGGGCTAGAGTACATCGAACGTCACCGAGCTCGTATAGTGTTGTGTCAGGTCCCCGAGCAGGTCATGTCGGTCTTGCGGGCGGTCCCCGGCGTCCGATCGCAGGTACCAATCGCGCAGACCGTCGAAGAAGCACGCGCCAGCCTCGATCTTGCTTACCATGCCCGCGTCCGTGAAAAGCTCTCGAAGGACGCAGCTCCGCCAACGGTCCTGGTCCCGGTCCTCCAGGGAACGCAAACGGTCAAGCATGCCATCGGTCTCGCGAACATCCTTGGGACCGAGCATGTAGCCGACGGGAAGCATGATCGCGGGTCGAAGGCTGAAGTTCAGCCAAGGATCCAGCTCGCGTATGTTATTGTCGTTCCCCGCTCCATTGCGCTGAATGCTCCGTTGGGCGAGGAGGAAGTCGACGCCAAGGTACTCCTTGACGAGGCGGAAAGCTTTTCGGCCGCGAAGTCGTTGAACCTCCACACCGAGGTCGCCCGAACTAGAGACGCGGCCGACGAGATTGTGGAAATAGCTGAACGATCAAAGGCCGCGAAAATCGTTATGCAGGTGCCGAAGGAGTCCGTAGTGCTGGAAACAGATGTCCGAGCGGTGATTGCGCACGTACTGCAGAAAGCGCCTTGCGAAGTTTTCTTGACACGGATGAAGGATTAGATTGAATGTCTCACGGGAATGAATCGGGCACCCCTCAAAGCTTGACAGGCGGAGCCGCAGACTCGGCAGCGCGGCAGATCTCCGTCGCAATCGATGGACCTGCAGGCGCTGGGAAAAGTACCACGGCGCGCATGGTAGCGCGAGCCCTGCAAATCGTTTATGTTGATAGTGGCGCAATGTATCGCGCGGTTGCGTGGAAATGCCTGACGACTGGCTTGGCAAGCAGCGAAACCGAAGCAGTCGGTGAGCTAGCACGGTCCGTTGATATCAAGTTCTATCCTGCCGAAACCCCAGAGGGCGTGCAGCGCCTCGAAGTCGACGGGGTCGACGTTACCACGGCCATTCGTACGCCCGAGATATCGCAAGCGGCTTCGACCGTATCAACCATCCCCGCTGTCCGCGAAACGCTCGTCGCTAAGCAGCGAGTGTTCGGCCAAAGCGGTGGCGTTGTGATGGAAGGGCGCGATATCGGAACTGTCGTACTACCCAACGCCGAACTCAAGATATTCCTGACCGCGTCGCTGGATGAGCGTGCAAAGCGCCGATTTAACGAGTTGGTGCAGCGCGGGGATGCGACGGCGGACCTTGACACTGTGCGCGCCGAGATGGCTGAGCGGGATCGACGGGATTCAACACGCACAATGTCGCCGCTTCGCGCGGCGGACGATGCCATTGTTATTGATAGCGACCACCTCATCGCGCAGGAAGTTGTCGACAAAATTATTAGCATGGCCATCGAACGCACAGCTGCGTGACCTGAGGCGACACGACTATGACCACCCCCGAAGAGACAAAATCAACATCATCACTACCGCCGCCTGACCGGCGACCGGACAAGTTCAACCCGTATTATCCACCTGTACGAGAAACGTTTCGCGCAATCTTCACGCTTCTCGGCGGTATCAAAGTCGTTGGTGCTGAATACATTCCAGCGACCGGCGGCGTCATTGTCGCGCCGAACCACACGTCGATGGTCGACCCACCGCTCATGGCGTGCGCGGTGAAGCGGCCATTGCGCTACATGACCAAAGCTGAAATGTTCAAGGTGCCTGTCATAGGACCCCTGTGTATTCAGCTAGGCGGATTTCCCGTCGTGCGCGGAACCGCTGATCGCGGGGCGATTCGCAAGGCGTTGAGTGTCCTTGCCAACGGCGAGGTGCTGATCATTTTCCCGGAAGGCAACCGGGGCGATGGCGTCACTTTGCAAGAGGCTGAAAAAGGCGCGGCAATGATCGCCATCAAATCCGGTGTCCCTATTGTCCCGTGCTACATCGATGGTTCCTCAAAGATGCTTGGAAAGGGCAAGAGCTTTCCATCGCGCGCTCGGCTCACCGTCCGCTTTGGTCCGGCGATCGACGCCGCTGACTACGCTGGCAAAGGCGGTATCGACCGTCTAGGTCCCGACATCATGGCCGCAATTGGCAAACTTCGCGACGACCACTACGGGGCGGCAAAGTAGGTCCCGCCCCCCTTAACCGCCCACACCCCGCGGAACAATCCCCAGCCCCTCCCTTGGATCGCCTCCTTCGAGAACCTTCGCTAGGTGTACGCTACGTTACATTGACAGCGTTTGACTAGGGCATAAATTTCCTCTTCCACAATGCTTACTTGCTTCTGAGGATTTATTAATGATTCACCGATAATCCAAACAGATAAGCGTACCGGACTGCAAACGCAATGTATTGTCACGCCGGTGCGCGCCTGTTTCGAGCTTCAGTACAACGAGAGGTACCAAATTGGCAAAACGAATTCTTATCTCCGACGACGCGCTCTTCATGCGGACAATGCTCCGCAGTATCCTCGAAGGTAGCGGCTACGAAGTCGTCGACGAAGCCGCTAACGGCGAAGAAGCCGTGGCAAAATACGACCAGCATAGCCCAGACCTAGTCATGATGGATATTACAATGCCGGTTATGGATGGTATTTCGGCAGTAAAAGCGATCAAGGCGAAAGACCCATCCTGCAAGATCATCATGTGTACGGCTATGGGTCAGAAAGAAATGGTGCTCGACGCCATCAAATCAGGGGCAAAGGACTATATCGTGAAGCCGTTCCAGGCACCCCGAGTTTTGCAGAGCGTGGAAAAACTAATCGGACCAGCTTAGTCGGGACGAGCGAATGAAATCTGAGCACATAAACGCCTTTGTTGTTGGCGGATTTCGCGTTCTCGAAACGCTCCTTGGAGCTACGCCCAAAAGGGGCGAGATAACCGCTTTACCGCACGTATTCACTTCCGAGCAGTGTAATGTGACAGTAGGCGTCACTGGCGATGTACAGGGGCTGGTGATATTCGGCATGTCGCTGATGACGGCCGACAGAATTGCGAGCAAGATGATTGGAACGCCTATTCGAACGTTCGATGATCTTGCTGCAAGCGCTATTGCCGAAATGTGCAATATGGTCAGCGGGCATGCATTGACCGCGTTGTCAGACGCTGGGATCAGGTGCGATATAACACCTCCAGCCTTGATTCGCGGAACGAACACAAAGTTGTCGACGCTGTCAATCCCAGCGATTGTGGTGCCGTTGCAGTTGAATGTAGGCACCATGAACATTACGATTAGCTTAACTGATCGCGTAACTGCGCGAAGACCTAACTAGCTTAGCGCGCTACAAGATACAATCGTTGCGCGCTAGGCAAACCTGCGCTTTAACTTAATGCTAGTACGCTTATATTTAATTTAAGGGTAACCACCTGCTTCGTTAATGATGCGTGATGGTGGCGAGTGAAAGGATTGAGCAATGTCGCTGGATACAACCGCCGATTCAATAACTGCTGAGGATGCTGGCACAAGTCAGTTCCTGACATTTCAGATCGCCGGCGAAGAATATGCTCTTGACATCCTCGTCGTGCAAGAGATCCGCAGCAATACGGCAGCCACGCGGGTGCCTAACTCGCCTCCCCATGTAACAGGCGTGCTCAATCTACGCGGCGCGATTGTTCCACTCTTTGACCTCCGCGCCATGTTCAACTTGCCCGCATGCGAATATGACCAGTTTGCCGCGATCATTGTCGTAAACAGTGGTCGACAAGTTACTGGCCTCATCGTCGACCGCGTTTCAGAAGTAATAACCGCGCTCGACTCAGATATCCAACCTGCCCCAGAAATCGGAAAGAACATCGACGATGACGCGATTCGGGGCATTCTTCGGCATGAAGAGAAGCTCATAATCGTTCTCGACGCTATTTCTCTCCTCGGCGATGAGGAGAACAGTCAATAACTTTGGTTGCTCGGGGCTCATACCCCTGGCAGGAGGTAGTTTCCCATGTTCCGGTTTCAGGATCTCAAAGTAGGTACCAAACTTGCGGTGTCAATAGGCTTCTGTGTTCTAGTCACAGTCGTCCTTGGTGCTGTTGCGGTGGGGCAAATGCAACTGCTGTCGACAGCGTCGGCGAACGCAAATCACGATGCTCACTCCAGCACAAAGCTCCAGCTGGCGCTCATGAGTTCGATCCGCCGCGCTCGTACTCTTCAATACCAGTTGCTACTTGACGACAATGCGAAAGACCGAACAGATAGGTCCAAGGAGATTGTCGATGAGTTCGGGAAAGCCGACAAGGCTATGACCGACCTCTTCGCCGACGACCGAGGCGAATCTCGGAAAGCGCTTGACGAACTTAAGCTCGGATTAGCTGCATATGAAGCGGCAAACGTCGAATTCCTAAAGCGGCAACCAGTAACCGTAGCCGAAGGCAAGCGTCTACTTGGTTCTGGGCCGGCGGACGCTGCTTTTGACGAAATCAAGGCTGGACTAGTCGCCTTTGGGGACTCCGAAGATAAGGCAGCGAATTCTTCGCAAGCGGCGCTGACCAAGTCGACCGTCAATGCTCAACGAACGATAGTAGTGCTCATCATTTTCGACATTCTAGTCGGGATCGCCATAATTGTCAGCGTAAACAAGTATGTGCTAGGGCACCTAGGCGCAATCTCAAGTAGGATGACCTCGCTTAGCACTGTTTGTATTCGCAACCTGGCGACGGCAGTGAGCGGCATGGCGAACGGCAACCTATCGCTGCCATCGGTCACAGGGACCGAAGTTCTTGAGGTTAAATCTCGCGATGAGTTTGGTGATGTTGCTGTTACGCTTAACGATGTAATCCAGACGGTCCAGACCACTATTTTCAGCTTCCAGCAGGCACAAAACTCGCTATCCCAACTAATCGCGCAGACTAGGGCCACAGCGAACTCCGTCGCCGCCGGGGCCACTGAACTTACCAGTGGCACCACGGACCTGTCTCATCGAACCTCCGAACAAGCGTCGAGTTTGGAAGAGACGGCAGCGAGCATGGAAGAGATGACGGGGATCGTTAAAGGGAGTGCTGAAAGTGCGGCACGCGCTAGCGCGATGGCTAATAGCGCCCGCGACATTGCTGCGGGCGGCGGTGAGACAGTCGTTAGTGCCGTAGCATCCATGGACGAAATCAATGCAGCTAGCCGCCGCATCGCTGACATCATTTCGGTGATTGACGAGATCGCGTTCCAGACGAACCTCCTCGCGCTCAATGCGGCTGTTGAAGCCGCTAGAGTCGGCGAGCAGGGACGCGGATTTGCTGTAGTGGCGTCCGAAGTTCGCAACCTCGCTGGCCGAAGTTCAACAGCGGCGAAGGAGATCAAGTCGCTCGTGAACGACACTGTCAATAAGGTGCGCGTGGGCAGCGATTTGGTGAATGCCAGCGGTCGTCAACTGCATGACATTGTCACGGCTGTCGAAGAAGTTGCCGCCATTGTCTCAGAGATATCGGCCGCTTCTCAAGAGCAGTCTGCCGGGATTGAGCAAGTCAACAAGGCGATTGTCCAGATGGACCACATCACACAGCAGAACGCCGCTCTCGTCGAAGAGGCTACCGCGGCGAGTAGCTCCATGGCTCAGCAGTCAACCGAACTCCAAGGCCTTGTAAGCCGCTTTGTGCTCATGGATACTGGCCAGCCAGCACAGCATTCAACCAAGCCGCAGTTCGCGCAGCCAGTGAAACAGGTCGCCAATGGTGCCACGAAGCTCACGGTGAAAGACGAAAAGCCAAACCTTTCTCTGGCAGTGTACAAGGAGCACGATTCATTCGAAGAGTTCTAGGTATACGGTGATTTGTCCAGCGGAGGATCGTCCTGACCCGGCGATTCTCCGCTACTATCCAAAATTATAGAATGACGGCATTAAAAGATGCCGAAGATTGCATTATGCTCCAAAACACTGCCTTGTCACTATCGCCGCCCGCGATACCTCAATCAGATTTCAAGCTCGGAGACAAAGAGTTTGGCCTTCTGAGGCAACTTGTTTACGAGCTAACCGGAATTAGCCTCGCCGATGGCAAACGTACGATGCTCGAATCTCGCCTCGTGCGGCGACTACGCGTCCTGGGACTGGACGATTTCACGGCCTACTATAAGCTGCTGCGGGATCAGATGCCGCAAGGTGCTGAAATCAGGGCTATGATCAACGCGGTCACCACCAACAAGACTGAATTCTTCCGAGAGAAACACCACTTTGATTTTGTGGCTGATCAGATCCTTCCGCTGATACGTACTGCAGCTTCATCTGGCCATGGCCCTCGTCGCCTGAGAGTATGGCACGCGGGTTGCTCTACCGGTCAGGAACCTTACTCACTCAGCATGGTGATCCTTGACACGCTGATCAACTCGGGGACGTGGGACATCAAGCTACTGGCATCCGACATTGATACGAACGTACTTCAGATCGCTCAAGAAGGTGTCTACAAGGAGGACGAGGTCGCATCGGTGCCTCCGGAGCTCTTGAAGCGCCACTTCATGCGCGGACGCGGCGCTAACGAGGGTATGTATCAGGTGAAGGATGCAGCAAAACAGCTGATCAAGTTTCGCCACATCAATCTCCTTGAAGAGCCATGGCCTATTAGCCCTTCAGTCCAGTTCGATATCATCTTTTGCCGTAACGTGGTCATCTACTTCGACAAGCAGACGCAGCGTCGCCTTTTTCAGCGCTACTACGACAAACTGAAGCCCGGCGGCCATCTGTTTATCGGTCACTCGGAAACGTTACACGGGATCAGCGACTCATTTGACTTGCTTGGCGGAACCATCTACCAAAAGTCGGCAAACAGCCGATAAATCCGCAAAGACGCGTCGCAGACAGCCAGAACGCACCATATCGTTGATATGGCAGCGCTAGAAGGAACGACCAATGGCAGCTAAGAAGACTCGCGTGCTAATTGTTGATGACAGCGCATTGATGCGCCAGCTTCTCTCTAAGATCCTCGGCAGCGACCCGGACATCGAAGTCGTTGGGGTCGCGGCGGACCCGTTCTATGCCCGCGACAAGATAAAGGCGTTAGAGCCGGACGTCCTCACCCTTGACATCGAGATGCCCCGGATGGACGGTATCACGTTCCTTGAGAAGCTGATGAAGGGTCACCCGATGCCCGTTGTCATGGTATCCGCACAGACCAAGGCCCATTGCGATATCACAATCCGCGCCCTGGAACTTGGTGCCGTTGACTTCGTTCAGAAGCCGACTGTCTCGACCACGGAGGCTCTCAACGCCGAAGCTGCGACCATCATCGAAAAGGTCAAGGCCGCCGGTCGCGCGCGGGTGTCCCGAGCAACCCCCACCCGCATTGCTCCTGCCCCGGTCAGCAGCATACGAAGCGGTAAGCTTGTGGCGTCTCCAAACGCGATCATCGTTATCGGTGCGTCTACTGGCGGCACCGAGGCCATCCGCGAGGTGCTTATTCGCCTCCCGGAAGAGACACCGGGGATTGTGATCGTCCAGCATATGCCACCCGGCTTCACGGACTCGTTTGCGCAACGTATGGACCAGTGCTGCAAGATCAACGTCCGCGAGGCCAAGGATGGCGACCGGGTGATGCCAGGGCTGGCGTTGATTGCTCCGGGCGGCTTTCAGATGGGCATCGTACGGCGGAGCAACGGCTACCACGTTCAAGTCACCGACGCGCCCGAAGTGAACCGCCACAAGCCGTCGGTTGACTACATGTTCGACTCGCTTGCCGCTATCACCGGTCGCAACGTCACCGCCGCCATTCTCACCGGGATGGGTGCCGACGGGGCCAAAGGCATGCGGCACTTGCGCGACCTTGGGGCGCGCACCGTGGCGCAGGACGCCGCGACGTGTGTCGTGTTTGGCATGCCCAAAGAGGCCATCGCGCACGGTGGGGCGGAGTTTGTGCTGCCCATCGACCAGATCGCGGGCGCCATCCTCGACCTATCCTGCAGCGGAGCGAACGCGGCGTAGACCGACGTCTTCCATGGGCGATGCCGTTATTTGGTAACGACCTCGCCCATTTTCACGACTTCGAAGTCGCTCCCTTTGATGCCGCCTATGGTATGCAGGTCGTCGTCATTGAACCGAGCGTCGGACGTCCCGCTAATAAACCAATCGCTGCCGTTGTCGGCCAGGATGAGACCGTAGCGCTTCATTGCGGTGAGAAGCACCTGCACATTCGCCGAGTACTTCGAGATATCCACGGACGCCTTCAGGCGCACACGAAGCCCCATGGGCGGCAGCGACGGGTCCGTCCGGCTGCTAGCGAAGTGGCGCGCGGGTGCGATGTACGCTCGCCGAGTTTTGACCATCGTGAACCGCAGCGCGTGGGTGATGGCATGCTTTTCGACCATCTCGTCGTACCGAACAAGCCCCGGGAAGATCGGGAGGCCCGCCGCATCGGCCGATGTCCACCCTGCAGGACGAAGCACGTTCGACTTAAGGTCGAAGATTGCCCCCGAGCCGCACTTCCATCCGCCTTTACCGTCGGGCTGAGCGTTCCACACCTCGTAGAGCTTCCATGCGTCCTTGTCGATCACCAGAATGTGCCTGTCGCCAGTGGCTGACGAGCCCCCTTCAATGGGCGCATTCGCCGGGATCGGGTATGGCCCTGGGTCGCTCTCGTCGGGGTAGTCGAACGCCACCGGCACCCTGGGCTGCGTGCCGGGGACGATGCAGTACGGGATACCGTAGCCTGTGTACGAGCCGAAGTCGGGATGCAACCCGCGAGTTGGATTCATCGCGGCGATGATCGTCGCCGAGTTCGGGTCAACAGGCAGCGAGTCGACACGCTGGTTCCACGCATTGTCCGCCGGGAACACGCTTAGCGCTGGCACAACGGTCGTAACCGAGGTAGTGCCCGTCGGCGTCGTCGGCGTGGACGTGGTCGCTGGTGACGACGAGCCCGCAGAGCCGCAGCCAGCGACAAGCGCGAAAGCGGCGACGGCAGCAAACGTGGCTGTCGAAAGTCGTGTCCAGCTCATATCGATACCCTCATTGTAACGAGACTTGCGGTAGTGTGGCAGGATGATACGCATGCCCAGATTGTCGGCGCTGCCGCTTGGCTGGCGCACCGGGAGATTCGCCGGTTTTCGGGTTGGCAATGCAAGACCTCACCCCCGGGCCCCTCTCCTAGGATAAGTAGAGGGGAGTAGGAAGATGCATCCAGAATCCACGAAATCCTACCCCGCTTGCGGGGCGTCTTCGTCGTCTTCGGGCGGCTCTTCGCCGTCCGGGAAGGCGGCTTCTAGCATTTTGCCGACGAGTTCGACCTGGCTCTTCTCCAGCTGCTTCGCGGTGTCGTAGGCGGATGCGACCGGCTCGACGGGCGACGACGACGCTGGGCGGGCGCGGTTGGCGGCCCAGTCGCGCAGCATGGAGATGCGTTCGGCCATGGTGACCGACAGCGGCACTTGCTCCTTCGCTGTCTCGATGAGCATTTCGGTGGTGATGTCTTTGTCTTCGTCAAATGCGTCGTACATCGATGAGATGATCACCTGCTCGATTTCGGCTCCTGAGAAGCCCGGCGTGCCCTTCGCGAGCGCATCGAGATCGAACTTGGTGACGTCCCGCTTGCGCTTGATCAGGTGTATGCTGAAGATCTCGCCGCGCTCGTGCTCGCTCGGAAGGTCCACGAAGAAGATCTCATCGAATCGGCCCTTACGCAGCAGTTCGGGAGGCAACGCTGAAACATCGTTCGCCGTGGCCACCACAAAGCACGGAGCGGTCTTGTCCTGCAGCCAGCTGATAAACGTACCGAAGACCCGCGCGGTGGTGCCGCCATCGCTAATACCCGACGATTGCGTTCCCGAGAAGCCCTTTTCGAGTTCGTCGATCCAGATGACGTTAGGCGCGGTGCTCTCGGCCATTCGAATCGCCTTGCGGATGTTCTCTTCGCTTTGGCCGACGATGCCGCCGAATATCTTGCCGACGTCGAGCCTCAGCAGCGGCAGCCGCCAGAGCGACGCGATCGCCTTCGCCGAGAGCGACTTGCCGCAGCCCTGCACCCCGAGCAGCAGAACGCCTTTCGGGCTTGGCAGACCGAACGCTTTCGCCTTTTCGGTAAACGCCACCGTCCGCTTGTCCATCCACTCCTTGAGCGTGTCCATCCCGCCGACGTTGGAGAACGCTTCCGACGCCGGGTAGTACTCGAGTATGCCCGACTTGCGGATGATCTGCTCCTTTTCGGAGAGGACCACGTCGACATCGAACTTTCGCTTTTCGACCAGGCTCTTCGCGAACACATTCTCGGCTTCGTTCGCGGTAAGACCCTGCGCCGCTTTCAGAATGCGCTCGCGCTCTTCGTGCGTCAGGGTGACATCGACCTGCGGGTTTGCCTTCATCGATTGGACAATGTTCTCGAGCAGCGCATCCAGGTCTTCGAGGCTGGGCAGCGAGTATTCGACCACCGTGATCTCTTTTTCGAGTTCCAGCGGAAGCTTGAGAGTCGGCGATAAAATGATGATGGTCTTGAACGACTTCTTGAGCGCGAGCGTTAGGTCCCGCAAGCGTCGGATAATCGTGACATCGTTCAGGAACGGGTGGAAGTCCTTCAGCAGGTAGATCGCTGGCTCGCGCGAGTCCATGATCGCGTCAAGCGCCGCGAGCGGTTCGCGTGTCGGCTCGTTGCGCGTGTTGGCGTTCAGCACGAGGCCGTTCGTGATGGTCCACTGAAACAGCTTCTTGCTTCGATCCGCCGCGATTGTGCGCAGCGCCTCGTCGACGCGCTCCTCTTCCCACGACACCACATAGATGATCGGGTAGCGCGCACGAATGAGCGTTTCAAGTTCCTGGTTGATTGCGGATTGTTCCATGGTTATATATCTACGTTAAAGGCCGCGAATTCCTCGTCACGAGGGCCGAAAGATGTAATGCGCGCATAGTCGGCGAAATCGACGCCCATTATGCGTTTGTGCTCAACCCTATCATTATGAGCAGAGAACACTCGAAAATGGTGGATAATCGCGCGCATAATATGCGTCGTGCTAGGCCACCTCCGGCCAGAGTTTGCTTACGGTTCAGTATAGCATATTATATCTATTTGTTGGTTAACAATTTCAATAATAACGTTTGGCGTTATCGGGGATTTGTTTGGGCAGTAGTTTTTGGGGTATGCACCGTGTCGATGGTTGGTTGCGTTACCCCTGCTCGCTCGGCTCGCTGTCCCCCCGGGGCGGGGACGATGATGTCCGACCACCTCTTGGCGGTTTGGCGGCGCGGTGCGTAGGCGGGACAGGGTGCGTGGCTGCAGGACAGCAGGGTGGCGGGACGAGGGCGTGGAGCGGATGAGAGGGAGCCGTGGAATCAATTCCCGGCTCCGAGTGATTCCGTCCGCAGGGCCGGACTGCTGGGTTCGCGGCGGACGGCTTTGACGTTGTTGGCGTAACCCCTGCTCGCACCGCTTACTGTCCCCCTGAAGCGGGCACGATGATGTTGAGCTCAGGACGAGGTCACCGACCACAGTGGTCGGGTTGTGAGCGTTCGCGGAACCGGCCCGAATAACCTTCGCGGCGATGCATGCTGGCTCTAGCGTAACAAATATACTCGTCCTCCAGATTCTAGAACCGTACCCACCGTTGAAAATTTACGATCAGTCACCTTGGAGACACTAAGTCAGAGACCACCGGCAGAGCCGGTGGCTTGAATATGAACCGCTCAAAGCGGATAGTTGTTGGTACAGATTGGGCCTCCTGAAGGAGGCTTACAATAGGCTCAGTTGATCCAAGCGCTTATCGGCTTGTTCCTGACGC
>DASXUY010000059.1:0-24436 GCA_036504535.1 Capsulimonadaceae bacterium | reverse complement strand
GAGTTGAGCTTTTGTCGATCAAGTTCGTTAGCCATTACGACTATCAACGAACTACAAAGACAAAAGATTCCCGAAATGATCAACTATTTCAAAGAAACCGAACTAGAGCGTCAGCCACAAGGGGGCCTGAGTAGTTACAATTTTGCATGCAAAAAAGTGAATCGCAGCCGCGATTTTGCATGCAAAACGATTTCAATCAGGAACCCGGCCTGCCAAGACGTAGTCGGACAACAGAGCCCCTACGAAATGACGGAAAGGCACTGCCAGCGCCACAAACCGGGCTCCTCGCCAAGAGGCACCCGCTCATCGGAACCCCACTCGTGGGGTGGCGCGGCACGCGCCGGGGTCAGAGCCGGTGACGTATTTACCCTACGCCGCAGCTTTCGCGGCTACCGACACGCAGTTGCGGCCGGATTGCTTGGACGTGTACATGGCGGCATCGGCTTCGGCGATCAGCGTCGAATACTCCGCTGTATACTCGTCGAGGGACGCGCACCCTACACTGATCGTCACAGTGCGTCGCTTCCACGTATGCTGCTCCACCTTGTGGCGGATCCGTTCAGCGAGGGCGTAGGCGCCTTCTTCGTCAGTGTGTGGAAGTACCAGGACGAACTCTTCGCCGCCGTAACGGGCCGCCATGTCTGTCTCGCGGGTACAGCTGTGGATAATCGCGGCGACGTCCTTAAGTACCTCGTCGCCAGCAGGGTGACCGAAACCGTCGTTGTAGTCCTTGAACCGGTCGACATCGATCATCACCACCGATAGCGGCGTCTTGTGGCGTTGCGCGCGGTGGAACTCGCTCAGTAGCCGTTCCTGCAGGGCGCGGTGGTTGCTAAGGCCAGTAAGGCCGTCGGTCACGGAAAGCTCCGCGAGCTTCTTGTTGACCACTTCGAGCGCACCCATCTGGTAGCGCAGGGCCACAGTATAGTCGGCGATCTCGTGTTCGTTGCGCTTGCGCTCGGTGATATCGAGCATGGTGCCGTAAATGCGGCTGACGACACCGTCATCCCTGTCGACCTTTGTGCGCACATGAACCCAAATAACAGTACCGTCGGCCAGGATAACACGACGCTCTGAGTCGTAGCCCGTCCCGCTTTCGACTGCGTGCTTCCATTGACGGCGAACGAGAGCCTGGTCGTCGGGGTGAATCATCGCGAAGAATGACTCTGGACTTGGTATTTGGCTGGCAGAGTCTCCGCCGACAATTGTATACATCTGATCGGACCAAATGAGCGTCTTAGTCGCCACATTGTAGTCCCAGCAGCCGAGTCCAGCCAGCATTTGGGCTTCCGAGAGCATGTCTTCGCTTTTGCGCAGGCTTTCCATTAGTGCCTTTTGCTCACGGATATCGCGCACAACTCCGGAGATGCCGATGATCCGGCCAAGGCTGTCGCGGACCGGGGACATCTGAACGGAGACGTCGATCAGCGTTCCGTCCTTCGCGCGACGCTGGCTGACAAACGGCGGCTCACTGCCGCCTTTGGCAAGCGATATTCGGACACCGCGAATGAACGAGCGGTGCTCGTCGTCGGGGGAGAGATTGGACATTTGAGTGCCGATCATCTCGTCGGCTGTGTATCCCAGCAGCGCTTCGGCGCCTGCATTCCACGAGGTGATCATGCCGTCAACCGTCGTGGTCACAATCGCGTCCTTCGAAGACTCGATGACTGCCGCCAGTCGCGCCAGATCGAACTCTTCTCGTTTTCGGTCCGTGATGTCGCTGAATGTGCAAACCACCAGTCGGTCTTCTGGGGCTGTTGACGGCTGCTGAACAAGGGATGTGTTAACGCTGATCCAGCGCAGCTCGCCGCTTGGGTGGTTCATGCCGACGACGAAGCCGTTGCAGGGCTGGCCATCGGCAAGTGTAAGCATCGACGGGTGACGATCCGGCGGGAGCTCTTCGAAATGCTCGGTGACTGGCTGCCAGCGATGGTCACGGGTGGTGCGGCCTGTGATTTCGGCCTCGCTAAGGCCCAGGATGGCTGCGGCTTGCGGGTTGCACAGAATAATGGCGCCACTACTGTTGACAATGGTGAAGCCTTCCTGCATGGAGTCGATAGCCGCGCGGAACTTGCCTTCGGTGCCTTCAAGGACTCGCTCGATCTTAGCGCGCTCGTCAACGAGACGCTTTTCGGCGTTCATGGACCGCCGAAGTTCGATCATCGCAGTCGCATGGCGTGCAAGCGTGCGTAGGGCTCGTTCTTGATCAGGGGTAATCTTGCGCGGAACCACATCGACGACGCACAGGGTGCCGAGCGCCTGCCTGTCAGACGTTACTAAAGGGGCGCCGGCATAGAAGCGTATATGCTGCTTGCCGGAAACGAGGTCGCTCTCGGCGAAGCGAGGGTCGAGGCTGGCATCAGGTACGACAAGGATGTCCTCGCTGAGGATCGTGTGAGCGCAGAAGGGGATATCGCGGGTTGTTTCCTGCACCTCGATGCCCACAGTAGACTTGAACCAGAATCGACCGTGATCAATGAGGGTGATTGCTGCGATGGGGGTGCCGCAGAGTGCCGCCGCCATCTGGGTAATATCGTCGAACACCTCCTCGCGGTTGGTGTCGAGAATGTTGCAGCTGCGAAGGGTGGCAAGGCGTTCTGTTTCGTTCTGTGCGAGGCTGGCCATTATTTCGGGGGCACTTCCATCGGGACTGCGTTGTCCAGTTCTACGTTAATTATCGGGCATTTAGCAGCCGAACTTCAAGTGTATTACTGAGGTTTTTTTGAACGCAGTCTTTGGATCGATGTGGAAGGGCTAAATAGGCGAGAAGTAGGTGATTGTGTTGCTCGGGGCGGTGAACGGAGTGAGGAGAACTTGTCTGCGCGAGGGAACGCACATGGTTGCGCTCGCTGCAGGAATCTCTACGAGCAAATCGGTCTGAGGAAGCGACTGCAGGGGTTGAGTGTCGAGACGCAAGTTGGCGATATCCGTTTCTGAGAGGTTGTTCGCCGCCGGATCCAGGGCGTATAGCACAGGGCCGCGCATGACGGCGACCTTGCCCGCCTGGGTCGCGAAGCCTTCAACGGTCCGCCACGGCATATCCAGTCGGAGCGTGATCTCGTCGCCGTCTTGCCAGGTCCGTTCTATTTGAGCGATGCCATCGAGAGTCGTGGACGCGACGCTGTCGCCGTTGACAGACACTGTGAACGAGTTGCACCAGGATGGAATGCGGAGGTTGACTGCGAACAGCTGCGGGGATTCGGTGCCGATGACGAGCCGCACATCTCCCGACGCCGGGTAGTTGCTTTCTTGCGTTAGGCTGATCGAACTGCCTGCGAGGGTGGCATTGATATTGCTCTCTGTGTAGAGATTGACCAGGACGCCGTGTTCGCCGGTGTAGGCGATCATGCCCGGCAGCTCGGCGACGATGCGCCGGTAATTGCTGGGGCAGCAGTATGTGTCGCGGTCCCAATACTTGCGCTGGCCATCGAATGGGGTGTAATAGCGCAACTGCCGACCGTCGGGCGACTGTGCCGCGAAGAGGGTGTTGTAGATTGCGACCTCCATGAGGTCGCCGTAGAGCGCAGAACCGTCCATCCGGAGCAGGTTATCGTAAAGACGGATCTGGTACGCCGTGGTGCATGTTTCGCCCAACTCGCCGGAGCCGGTTTGGTCGTGGTGCCAGCATTCGCTCATGCCGCAGGCGCCGGTTATGACCAGGCCGCCCGACTCGAGCAGAAAGCTCATGGCGGCGCGTGTTTGGGCGAGAAGGCGCACGTCGCCCGTCAGGTGGTACAGCTCGATTTGGGCGACGCAGCGAGTCAGGAACGCGTACGCGTGCCCCTCGATTTTGCCGTGGCGCCCTTCGACAATGGGAAGGTCCCACGTAGGCAGATGCAGGGTATCGACCACGAAACGGAGCGGTCTGGTGTCGCCCGTGGCGCTGTGCAGGGCCAACAACGCCCTGTCGAGACCGATAAGGCTCAATTCGGGGCAGAGACCATTGCTGGCGATTTGCGAAAACGCATCGGGTGTGAGCGAGGTAAGAAGGTAGTCGCCCAGGCGAATGGCGGCGTCGAGTGATGATTGCTCATGGAATAGCTTCCAGTCGGTGATGAGGGCGTAGAGGACATAGGACATTTCGTGAACGTCCCATACCTTCGTCACGCGAGCTGCTGGCTCGTACGTGCCAAGGTAGCCGTCAGGAAGCTGTGCGCCAATGAGCTTTGTGAGGACGTCGTGCCGTAACGCGGCGAGTTCGGGCGCGTTCGTGTGGTGGGCCAATTTGATAAGCCCATCCAGGGTCTTGCCCATTCCGACATACTCGCCGCCAGTACCGCGCTTTTCGATAAACGGGCGAAGGAAGTCGTTGGTCCAGTCGAGCTGGAGGAGGTTGTTCCGCCACGTAATGTCGATGCGGTGCCCAATGACGCCGCCAACCAGCGTGCCGCTGGCCTGCTGGATCGCCGAGGAAGGTGTGTCTATAGTGTGCCAGATATCGTGGGGTAGGCTCATAACGGCTCCTGAGGCAAGGTGGTGCACGGTTCAGTGTAGCAAACTCGCATCTGGAACGATTGTATCGCATTAGGGCGTTGTTGTATCGGATTGCCTATCGCGGCCATAATTGGCTGCTGGTAGGGTCTTGGTTACATTATGAGAAACCGAAAGCGAACTCCATGGCTTATAGCCGCAATAGTCATTTGTACAGTGGCACTGGTCATTCTGTTTCGTAGCGCTGGCGTTGGGCCGCCCAATCCGATGCTACAGCAGCTTCCGCCTGGCACGGCGAACGCTATCGTGCGCGCGCTTGGCCCCGGCGGACTGGATCGGGTGGGGCAGGTGGTGAGCGCGGGCAACAAGTCGTCATGGTTTAGCGGCTCAACCCACAGGGCATCGGGAAGGGTTGATGGCCACCCATTTGGATGCGCGTTCGACGTCCTGATCGATCCGCTGCGAAACGCCGACGCCGACACGCGGAAGCTGCGCCTTCAGGGGATCGCCGCCTGGCATCGCGGCCCACGGGCTCCAGGCGGCCCTGCTGGCATTGGCCCGCACATTCACTGCGTGTGGCCCGGGACGCCGACAAGCAACCCGGAGAACCTGCAGCAGATCGGCAGCTTTATCCACGGCTATCGCGGCCTCGCCAGTAAGGCTCGCCCTCGGCGTGAGTGGCGCGACCCAACCATCCGGGCAGACGAGATCGCCGCGGTCACCCGGCGTTACAACAAGGGGCACGCGTGCCGCCCCATCATGAGCCTCGTCGCGTACGATCAGCTTCACCGGGGCACGTCCGGCGGGTAGAGCACGCTGCTGGCACCTGCCTCCGGAGCCATCTTGGGTAACGGTTTAGATACCTGTTTGCGCCGCTCGCCATGTCGATGTTGTTGACCTAATCTCATATGGGTAAACCTGCGGGGCCACTAATCCAAACCTTTGAAGGAGACCCTTACCTTGTCAACCACTCCGCCAAACAAGAACACCGAGCATGTAGTTGGAGCCGCGCCGCAGGCAACGTCGAAGGACGCGCAGCTGGCAGCCTTGACGACGACTGATGATGCGCCGCTCACAACCAATCTCGGTCAGCCTGTTAGCACCGACCAGAACACGCTCAGGGCAGGGGAGCGCGGCCCAGCGCTTCTTGAGGACTTTGTGCTCCGCGAGAAGCTGCAGCATTTCGACCACGAGAGGATCCCCGAGCGGATCGTCCACGCACGCGGTGCCGCTGCCCACGGCGTGTTCAAGCTGACCGAGTCGCTGAGCGAACTGACGACGGCGAAGGTGCTCACGGACACGTCGGTCGAGACGCCCGTGTTCGTACGCTTCTCCACGGTCGCCGGCTCGCGCGGTTCGGCGGACACCGCCCGAGATGTACGCGGGTTTGCCGTCAAGTTGTACACCCAGGAAGGCAACTGGGACCTGGTCGGCAACAACATACCGGTCTTCTTTATACAGGACGGGATCAAGTTTCCTGACCTCATTCACGCTGCGAAGCCCGAGCCTAACAACGAGATCCCACAGGCGGCAACCGCCCACGACACGTTCTACGACTTCATCTCGCTGACCCCCGAATCGATGCACATGCTGATGTGGATCATGAGCGACCGAACTCTGCCGCGATCATTCTCGACCATGGAAGGGTTTGGAGTTCACACGTTCAAGCTCATCAATGCCGAGGGTAAAGCGACGTTCGTCAAGTTCCACTGGAAGCCGGTGGCGGGCGCTCATTCGCTCGTGTGGGACGAGGCGCAGAAGATCGCGGGCAAGGACCCGGACTTCCACCGCCGGGACATGTGGGACTCGATCGCGGCGGGTAACTTCTTCGAGTGGGACCTTGCGATCCAGACCATCCCCGACGGCGACGAGGGGCAGTTCGACTTCGATGTGCTCGATGCCACCAAGCTATGGCCCGAAGAGCTCATTCCGGTACGGCGCATCGGACGGATGACGCTCAATCGGAACCCTGACAACTACTTCGCGGAAACGGAGCAGGTGGCATTCAGCACGACTAATATCGTTCCCGGGATCGACTTTAGCGACGACCCGCTGCTGGCAGCCAGGAACTTCTCGTATCAGGACACACAGCTGAGCCGCCTCGGGACGCCGAACTTCACAGAACTGCCGATCAACCGATCCGTGTGTCCGTTCTCCAACAACCAGCGGGACGGTCAGATGCGCTACACGATTAACAAGGGGCGGGTGTCGTATGCTCCCGCGTCGCTTGACGGCCACTCGCCCGACGAGGTGAACCCTGTCGGTCCAGGCATTGTGAGCCATACGCAGCAGGTGACGGGGGCGAAAGTACGCGTCCGAAGCAACAGCTTTGGCGACCACTATGGCCAGGCGCGCCTGTTTTGGAACAGCATGAGCGCACCCGAGAAGGAGCATATCGTCAAGGCGCTTCAGTTCGAACTAAGCAAAGTGGAGACCCGCGAGGTGCGTGTTCGCATGCTCGGTCACCTTGAGAAGATCAACGGGACGCTGGCCGCACAGGTCGCGGCTGCACTAGGCGAGACCATAGGCACGGAACCCGCGAAGGCCAAGCCGGGCGGTAGCGCTGATAAGCCTGACGAGACGCAACTGCTCGCCGATGCCGTCTCCGACACGACAGCGTCGGGTGGGCTTCAGCAGTCAAGCGCACTCAGCATGGAAGCGGGTCAACCGGCGAGCGTCAAGGGGCGCAAGGTGGCGATCCTCATCGCGAAGGGTGTCGACACCGCTCAGGTCGCCGCCGTAATCGCAGCCATCGCCGACGAGGGTGGAGTTGCCGAGGTTGTCGGTCCACACCTGGGGGCAATCGAAGGCGCCAATGGGGCGACGCTTGAGGCGAAGAAGACTTACGCCAATACGGCGTCGGTCTTGTACGACGCGGTATACGTACCCGGCGGCGCCGACTCGGTTGCCGCGCTGCTCAAGATGGGTGACCCGGCCGTGTTTATCGCGGAGACGTACAAGCACGCCAAGGCAATCGCGTATGCTACGGACGCAGCGAGTCTCGT
Organism: Capsulimonadaceae bacterium; assembly: GCA_036504535.1. Lineage (GTDB taxonomy): Bacteria > Armatimonadota > Armatimonadia > Armatimonadales > Capsulimonadaceae > JARLGU01. The sequence goes on along the minus strand of DASXUY010000059.1, from coordinate 17,000 downwards.
CGCCAAGGCTCTGCCCGCAGGCGCCGATATTGCCAACCTGGCGTCCTTTGGGGTGACCGAACTGGCGGGCGACGTGTCGTCATTCGTCGAGTCGATCCCTAAGCGCCACTGGGGCCGCCCGCTGGTCGACGAAGTGACAGCCTGACGGACCGCAAGCCATGCGCCTACGAAGACCCCGCTGTCGGCCAGCGGGGTCTGCTCGCTGTGACGGGAGGAATACGCATCTAATTGGCGTAATCGTCATCCATGAACGAAACCGCCGACCATTGGCCGCCGACACCGAAGCCTGCTCCGCGAATGCGTCCACCTGATGCGCCACCAATGGTCAGCATCGAACGGCCGTTCACCGCCGAGGAGGTTGCAGCGTGGCAGCGGCTCGCCACACCGCCGCCGCCTGTTCCCGCGTGGGGCCTAAAGGTCAAGGGCGCGGTTTGGGCGATGATTGCCGTGTGCGGTTTGCTCGCGATCTCGTTGGAACCCACTCGGCCCGGAATTCCCGCAGGTCCAGCGATCCTATTTATGGTCATTGGCGTCATCAACGCCTGGGCAAGCTTTGCGCAGATCCCGCATGCCAACTCCCCGACTGTCGCTGCTCGCCGCGAACGTAACCAGGCGATTTTGGACGATGGGTATGCCATCGAGGAGACTTTTGCTCCCCGGCGGGTGGTCACCGTCGAGTGGGAATCGGACTTCTATCTCTATGAACTGGACGATACCCGGGTGCTCTATTGCCCTCCCTATATAGATTGTGATGGGCTGTTCGAAAATGAACTCGGTGCCGACGCTCCTTGGCCTAACACCTACTTCACCGTCAGCTATTCGAGGCTTGACCGCGTCCTGATGTCGGTGACGCTCCACGGCGACGCGATGGAACCCGACCGCCTGGTTGACTCAACCGACACGGCGGTGGTTGACGCGGATAAGTTCGACGCGTTTCTGGAGCGTGATGATATCGAGCCCGGCGACTTCTGCATTCTGAATGGAACGCTGGACGATCTGCTCGCCAGTTTCTTGCAGCGCGCTAGCGGTTAGCCTGGCGGCTGAATTTAGCTCAAATAAGACCCTTAAGGTCGGAGCCGATGGAGGAATCCGTCTCGCGACGTCGTAATCGTCCCCATGGATGAGACTCAATACAACGGGCCGGCGGAACCAGAAATTGCACCGCGTCCTCGCCCACCGGATGCGCCACCAATAGTGACTAACGAGCGGCCATTCACGCCTGAGGAGGCCGCAGCTTGGCGACAAAGATCCACTCCTCCGCCACCCTTTCTCACATCGCAGTTAGGCATTAAGGGCATAGTATTCGCGCTGATTGCACTTTTCGCCGTGGTGGCATGCTATTTTGATCCTAGCAAATCGGTAGCTTCAGTAGCCTTAGCTGTTTTATTTGCGGTCTATGGCGCGGTTAACGCTCAGGAATGCTTCTACGAAGTTTCTGAAATCAACTCCCCCGCCTTTTCCGCCCGCCGTGAGCGTAATCGGGCAATCTTGGATGATGGATATGCCATAGAGGAGACATACGCTCCGCGTCGCGTCATCACTATTGACGGAAATCTAGGCTTTGACGTTTACCCAATCCAACTCTACGAACTCGACGATATGCTGCTGCTCTATTGTCCGCCCGACAGCTTTGAATATGGCATTGTGGAGGAGGATTGCGATGACTATTCGTGTTGGCCCAACACCTATTTTTCGGTTAACTATTCAAGGCTTCACCGCAAGTTTATGTCAGTGACGCGGCACGGAGACTATATGGATCCTGAGCGCCTGGTTGACGCTACTGATAAATCCGTCATAGACGACGCCAAGTTCACGGCTTTTCTGCAGAGTGATGATTGTGACCCAGACGACTTCCGTATTCTGAACACCACCATTGACGATCTGCTCGCCAGTTTCGCTAGCTCTCCGGGTAAGTAGTGCTGGTGGCCATAACGTCCACTAGCCACACAGTCAAATTGCCGTCCATTGAAGGAATATATCGTAACGCTGGCGAAATCATCGGCATGAGTGCTTCTGGATATACCCACGAGAACTGGCCGCCGCCGCCCGTCAAGCAGCCGCATGTCCGACCCGGCGATGTGCCGCCGTTCGCGACGCACGAGCGGCCGCTAACTGACCGCGAGATCGCGGCACTGCAGGACCTTCAAAACCAGCCGCCTCCATCTCCGCCGTCGCGTGCCTTATGGATTAAACCGGCAATTTGGGCCGCGATTGCTGTAGCCTGCGGTTATGGTATCTACGACGGCATTGCCCACGCAGATCACAATGGGAACCTCGCGGGAGCGGCGCTTCTCTTAGTTATACCGGCACTCATTGCCACCATCGTCAGTTCGTTTCACGCGTGGGAAGAAAACGAATTTCGATCAACGCGCTCGAAGCCCAACTACCAGCAGTATATCGACGACGGATATGCTACCGTCGAAACCTATGCCCCTTCTCGTGTCGTCGCCATCGCTTATGACGAAGATGTCGGCGTCATCCATGTATTCGAGCTGGAAAAGAAGCGTCTCCTCTGGACGCCAGGAGACTGGCCCGTCGACTCAGGGTTAATGTCGAGCCGCGACACGGATGAGGACGATGATGACATGTGGCCCAATGATTACTTCAGCATGGCGTATACGCGGCTGCACCGGATGCCCCTCGGGGTAACGCTACTTGGCGAACCTATGACGGCGGAGCGTGACATCGATACGGAAGAGATCGACGGAGACGCCTTTATGGCATATGGGCAGCGTCACGATCTCGATGATGGCGGCGTCCATATCCTCAACACGACAATCGAGTCCCTGCTTAAGAAGCTTGTCCAAAAGCCATCTCCCGGCTAAGACCGAACCCATCGCCGCGTGTCGACGCCGTTTCGCTGACCACCGCCACCTTAGCCGCGCGGTCCAAAATAGGCCGCGCGGCCCGGAGCGCTCCTGAATCCCTTCCTCCCTCACCTGCCCGAATGTGCTACAATTTCGGTGCGTAGCGTTCGCCTCCCGTCGCGACCAATGCACAGTCTAACTCTTGCTAACGACCCAACTACCCGAGTTCCATGACCAAACCCGCCACCGACAACTCCCAGTACTCTCTCGATGCCCTTACGCCGCTGATGCGGCAGTATTTTGAGGTCAAGGAGGAGCGCCCTGATATCATCCTGCTGATGCGTGTCGGCGACTTCTTCGAGGCGTATGGTGTCGACGCCGAAATCGTTTCGCGGGAGCTTGAGATCACGCTCACCGGTCGCGAGGACAAGCAGCATGGTGGGCGAATCCCGATGGCGGGGGTGCCGTACCATGCGGTCGAGCGGTATATCGCGCGGCTGATCACGCGCGGGTTCAAGGTCGCTTTGTGCGATCAGGTGGAGGATCCGAAACTCGCCAAGGGCCTGGTGAAGCGTCGTGTAACCCGTGTCCTCACCCCCGGCACCGTGGTCGAGGACGCGATGCTGGATGCGCGTCGCAACAACTACCTTGTCGCCGCGGTGACCGGTGAACGGGTCCCCAGCGGAGTGGGCGTCGTCGATGTGAGTACCGGCGAGTTCCTAACCACCGAGATACCTTACGATCGCGGGATCGAGAAGGTGATCGAGGAGATAGTACGGTTGCAGCCGTCCGAGTGCCTGGTGAGCCCCGACGCCGACCCTGCGTTGATCGACGGCATCCGTGCCAACTGTTCCGCCGTGGTCACGCTGCACGCATTCAAAGAGCAGCGCCGATCGACCCGCCAGCAGTTGTTGGACCATTTCGGCACGCAATCGCTGCGCGGGTTTGGGTGCGAAGACCTCAGCGCTGGGGTGGATGCCGCAGCGCTGCTGCTTGACTATGTCAAGGCGACCCACCAGAGCGCATTGACCCATATTCGGACCCTGGGCGCGTATTCGACGGAGCATTTTATGGTGCTCGATGCCGCCACACGCCGCAACCTTGAGCTGACGCAGTCTCAGCTTGACGGATCTCGCACCAAGAGCTTGATTCATATCGTCGACAAGACGATCACATCGATGGGCGGACGGCTCTTGCGTAAGTGGCTCGACCAGCCGCTGCTGAGTATCGACAGTATCCGTGAGCGCCACGATGCGGTGGGCGAGTTCGCCGCAGACTCGCTGCTGCGCGGTGACACGCGGGATGCGCTGCGCGGGGTGTCCGACCTTGAGCGGCTCACGGCGCGGGTCTGCTCCGGGGCGGCCAATGCGCGGGACCTGATCGCCCTGCGGAACTCAATCGAGCAGGCCGGGGCGCTGACTGCGTCGCTGGGACGGCTTCGCGAAGGGACGTCGCTGTCTGCCGAGCGGGACAATATCGCCGCCGCGCCCGTGGAGTTGCTGGACCTGCTCACCCGCGCCGTCGCCGACGATCCTCCGCTGGTGCTGCGCGACGGCGGGCTGATCAAGGACGGGTTCAACGCCGATCTCGATGAGCTGCGCGTGCTTCGGTCGGGCGGAAAGCAGTTTATCGCCGCGATCGAAGAGGCTGAGCGGGAGCGTACCGGAGTTCGCACCCTCAAGGTTGGCTACAACAACGTCTTTGGCTACTATATCGAGGTCAGCAAGATCAATATCGCGGCGGTGCCCGACGACTATATCCGCAAGCAGACCACGGCTAACGCGGAACGGTTTATCACGCCCGCCCTCAAGGAGCACGAAGCGCAGGTGCTTGGTGCCGAGGAGCGGATTGTGGAACTGGAATACCGGCTCTTCACTCAGCTTCGCGAACTGATTGCCGAACGCTGGTCCGGCGCGCTGTTGAAGCTTGCCGCCGCCATTTCGCGTATCGACGTGCTGTCCGGCCTCGCGGAGACGGCGATCCAACTTCGTTTCTCGCGGCCAGTGATCGACGACAGCCAGATTCTGATCTTGAAGAACGCGCGCCATCCGGTGGTCGAACAGCTGCACTCCGGCACGATGTTTGTGCCGAACGACGCATCCATGGACGGCGACAAGGAGCGGCTGCATATCATCACCGGCCCCAACGCCGCAGGCAAGTCTACGTACTTGCGTCAGGTTGCGGTGTGTGTGCTGCTCGCCCAGATGGGTTCGTTCATCCCCGCCGACAGCGCCACGATTGGGCTCGTGGACCGCATCTTCACGCGGGTGGGGGCGCAGGACGATTTAGCGTCGGGCCAGTCCACATTCATGGTCGAGATGAACGAGACCGCGAATATCCTTAACAATGCTACCGACCGCAGCTTGGTGGTCCTCGACGAAGTCGGTCGCGGCACCAGCACATTCGACGGCCTCGCGCTCGCGTGGGCCATTGCCGAATACTTGCACGCAATCGGCGCGAAAACGTTGTTTGCGACGCATTACCACCAGCTCAACGATCTCGAAAAGCAGCTGGACGGGGCCAAGAACTACCGGATCGCGGTGAAAGAGCAGGGAGACCACATTGTCTGGCTGCGCAAGATCATGCCCGGCGGCACCGACAAATCGTATGGTGTGCAGGTCGCCCGCCTCGCCGGCCTCCCGGAGACGGTCCTGCAGCGCGCCGCCGAGATCCTCAAGGGCCTCGAAGCTCGCGACAAGCAGAGCGGTAAGAAGGGTGTCGATATCCAGTCCACGAAGAAGAAGCTTCAGCTGACGCTGTTCGAGACCGAGCGTCACCCCGTGATCGACGAGATCGAGCAGCTAGATGTGGCCACGCTCAGCCCAATCGAGGCGCTGACGCTGCTGTACGATATGAAGCGGCGGATCGGGGAGAAATAGGCCCCCGCTCGCTCAAAGCTCACCGCCCCCGCAAGCAGGGACTCTGTTGTCCGACCACCTCTTGGCGAGGCGAGCGGGATGTTTTGGAGGAGAAGATGCCCTCGCCGGGCGGGCGTCCTGCGCGGACGGCGCCAACGTGTCGTTGGATCGTTGTAGGGGCGGCGGGGGGCTTGGGAGTACTTCACCTAATGCTTGATGTTGTTGACGATGACCTCACCCCCAGCCCCTCTCCTACGATAAGGAGAGGGGAGTCAGAGTTGTAATCGCGGGGTGAGTTGGTGGCTGATTGCGTTGCAAAATTGCAACACGATTCGTTTTTTTGCATTGCGTATTGAGCGTGGTGATGGCGAAAGTGCGCAAAATTCGGCGAATAGTGGCTGCAAAGGTCGCGCAAAATTGTGGGTTAGGTTACGGTTTTGCGCGACGGTCGGATTGGGCGGATTTGACCAGGTGTTGGTAATTAGTCGATGACGAAGCCACCACGGCTTGAAAGCCATGGCTAGTTATTGAGGATTGGGTCTACGACCCATAGGACTGGCGCGGAAGCTGGTCACGAGTTGTTACCGTCTCGGGTGTTCGGTCCAGCTATCTCTGCTGCTAGTTGCGGATTATTCCGCGACCCCCGCGTATGGTTGTGACTGCGTGCGAACGTGTTGTGTCAGGTTGTAAAGGTGCTGATGCGTTTGAACGCATTTAGGCGGCCGCTTTGGGTGATTCGCTTGTGCTATTATTATAGCACGTTTATATCTTAGTGTGAACTAATTACTACTAAATTTCAAAATATATAATAATGACGAACTTGCGTAATGTTTTTCGTTGTATTAGTTCCCATTGCTACTTCAGCGGAGTAGGGCTCCCGAGATAAGGTAGTCAACGCTTGCGTTGCAACATAGCCATTATCTGGAGGGTATTGTAAAGGCGAGTACAATCTTTCAATGTGAGCACATATTTGTCGAGGTTGTCGTTGGATTGTCACGAGTCTTTCACACCACCACAATTTGAGCGCTTCTAAACTTCCAGCTTACACAAGCGGCATCCTTTGTAGGCTTAAATTCCAAACGGGCAGCTTAGCGAACATGAAAATCTACGACACATTCATTAGCCATGCATGGGAAGACAAGAACGACTTTGTACGTCCGCTCGCGAAAAAGCTGCTAGAAGCGGACCTTTCAGTTTGGTACGACGAGATCTCGCTGCGGATTGGAGATAGTCTTTCGGAATCAATAGATAACGGCCTTTCTCTGTCACGTTTCGGTATTGTGGTCTTAAGCAAAGATTTCTTTGCAAAGAAATGGACTCGTCGGGAATTGGACGGCCTCGTAGCGCGAGAGATGATTGATGGTGAACGAATAATCCTTCCAATCTGGCACGGAGTAGAAAAGGAAGATGTACTCAAGTATTCACCTCCTCTCGCAGACGCTGTGGCGGTGAATTCAAGGGCTGGTGTGGACGAGGTGGCACGAAAGATTTTGGAACGGGTACACGACGGCCGCCATGGCCTATCGGCGCAATTCGTAAGTGCTGGTACAAAACAGGCCAGCTTTCCTAATGCTTCAAGCCTAAACCATCAGCGCGAGCAGCATTCTCGCCATAGAGACGTATCCTCAGCCGTTCCCGCCTGTACCCTGCGACTTGCCGAAAAGCCGTTAGGTTCGTGCTGGTGGCATTTGGGCGGTAACATCGATCGACCTGCTATGCAAATCGCTGGGCTCGTACTTGCGACTAATGTGTCGAGCTATTCAATCAGGATAACGAAGGCAGTGCTTGCGCACGGTTTCTTGGGGACTAAGCGCGAAGTCGGCGTCGTAATGGTTGGCGGGGACGCATCGGATTCCATCTTGGGCACTTTTGATATACCCGCAGGACAGTCACGGACTGTTTCAGTTAATTTCTGGCTGCTGCCACCAGTAATAGACGCTAATTCACACTTTATTGCTCATGCCGTAATCCTCTTTGACCAGTTTGGAAACAAGCATGTCCTAAAAAGAGTATCGTTCAGGTCCCGATCATTCGACTCTCCCAAGGCTAAGAAAGAACCTGAAGAGTTCCTATATTCGATAGCCGATCCTGTCGAACGAGATGTCGTATCTTTTCTCAAAGTGGAAGCAGATCACTATAGGCGCTGCGGACGTCGAGTTGGGGGACTCGGAAGCATTTCCGTGGTCCAGGGAGGACGCACAGTGTTGGGACGCGGCGCCATCACTCCGCCGCCACGGCCAAATGCGGGCTGCCCGGCGGAAGAAGCAACCATAGTATCTGAAAATGTGGAGGGTCTCGTTGCGTATTATAATCGAATATCGTCATCCGCAGACAAACTCCGCATTGTTGCTATTCTACTGGAGAGGCTAAACCCGGCGAACGGATATTTAGGAATATCGTATTTCATCGTTACCGTACTTATGAGGCTCGGCTTCTTGGGTGAAGCGCTTGAGAAGGCTAGCTCAGCGCTGCCTGCAGGCGACGACCGGATGTTTGGTCTGAGCAACGTACTCATGCTGTTAAGTGGATTGCTACAGTACTGTCCGAATTACTTTACCGAATCTGATCTAGAACGTATTGAAAAACTTGCTGTGACGAAAGACGAGTATTGCTTTGGTATTCCAGACAAGATCGCGTTGATACGAACACAGAGGCTTAACAGTAGGTAAGTAACTACATCATCTACTACCCACGCGCGACGGCAATATTGCCTCACGACGTGAGCAGATTGGGGACAACATCTAGTCAAGAGTGTTGATCATCTGGGGCGGGCATTGCGATATTGCTGAGAATGATGGCAATGTTACGAACTTAGGATGGACACGGTTACGCAAATGCCTGAAACAGCTTGCTCGACACCACGGGAGGTTCTGCGATGTCTAGTGCTGCGGTTCGCGTTTATGAGACATATGTTCGTTCCCTGTGACCGGAGGACGGGGCCGCGTTGGTCGAGCTTGCTAGGCACGATCTAGCCAGCCCAGGCGACGCTCCTCCGAAGGCGAAGCAAAAGTTGAGCGAGTTGTGCGGACTCGGGGCGGAGCTGTGGCAGGGTGGAGACATGGACCAGTTCGTCAACGATGAGCGTGACGAGTGGGATGCGCCAAAAGCGCAATGAGACTGGGGAGAAGATGCCCTCGCCGGGCGGGCGTCCTGCGCGGACGGCGCCAACGTTCCGTTGGATCGGTGTAGGGGTGGTGAGGCGTTTGGGATACAGGATTCGGGCGATAAAATTGACGGTTTGGGTATTGTATAATGAACATAGACGGCGTTGCAGAGAAGGGTTAGCCTTATGGGGACGATAGCCGAAACCGTGTATGAAACTTACGTGCGACCGTTATCTGTTGAGGAGCGGCGCAAAGTGCTTGATCTCGTCTCGCGGGATCTTGGGCTGGACACGAAACAGGACGTACCAGGCCAACGAAGTCTTCTTGAACTGGACGGACTTGGGGCTGAGATTTGGAAAGGTGTCGATGTCGCAGAGTATGTTAGTGCGCTACGGGCTGAGTGGGACGAGCCGAGCAGCGTATGACTTTTCAAGCTATACTCAATGCTTCCCGAATCGGACTCGACACCGTTCCGATTATTTATTTCGTTGAGCAGCATCCCACCTATTCTGGCGTCGTTCGCCGCATTCTCCAGCACATTGACGCGAGTGCGTGTGCGTTCGCATCAGCGATAGCCCTGACAGAGGTGCTCGTCAGGCCCATTCAAATGGACAACTCGTCTCTCGTTGCTGAGTACACGGCGTTACTGACGACAAGCCGCCATTTTCAACTCATTGACGTTTCGCAGTCGATTGCCGCACAAGCCGCGAGGCTACGGGCTTCATACGGCCTCAAGACACCGGACGCCATTCACATCGCTACAGCAATCGCCGCGAATTGCGACATTTTCGTCACAAATGACCTTCACCTCAAGCGGGTTACCGACATTACCGTCGTCGCCCTCGATGATCTGCTTGCCCTTTCCTGAAATAGCCCCAAACGCCCCCCTGCTCGCATGGCTCGCTGTCCCCGCAGGCGGGGACTCTGTTGTTGCGCTCGGAAGCGAGGTCACCGACCACCGCTTGGCGGGCCGGGGATGTTTGGCTCGACGATGGCGGGTAAGACTGCTCGCCGAGGGGCAGCCTGTCCGGCTGGGTGCCAACGTTTCGTTGGATCGGTGTAGGGGTGGCGTGGAGCTTGTTGCGCTTGCAATTCGTGGCGCTTATATCCATCCTGCTAGAAATAATTCCACATCTTTTCCTAGTAACCGTGCTATTCCCATAGGAATTAGGTAGAATTAGGCTACCTTTACAAAATTACGCCTCGTTCCTTGAGTTGGCTGCTGGATTGTCGATGATGTCAATCGCTGACTGTGGCCCTGTTGGGGATCGGGAGGGGAGATCATCATGGCCCGAAAACTTGGATTCGATACGCTTGCCCTTCATGCCGGACAGAAGGCTGATCCGACGACTGGGGCTCGCGCGGTCCCGATTTACCAGACGACGTCGTACGTGTTCAACGACACCGATCATGCGGCAAACTTATTTGCTCTCAAAGAGTTCGGCAACATCTACACGCGTATCATGAACCCGACTTGGGCCGTGCTAGAGGAGCGCGTTGCGGCTCTCGAAGGCGGCGCGGCGGCGCTCGTAACGGCGTCTGGCTCAGCGGCGATCACTCTTGCCGTGCAGACCATCGCTGGTGCAGGCGACCATATTGTTTCGGCGGCCAGCCTTTACGGCGGCACGTACAACCTGTTCCACTACACGCTCGCTGACCTTGGTATCGAAGTGTCGTTTGTGGACGCGTCGGACCCCGAGAACTTCCGCAAGGCAATCAAGCCCAACACCAAGCTCATTTTTGGCGAAACCATCGGCAACCCCAAGAACGATGTCTTCGACTTCGAGAAGGTCGCTGCAATCGCTCACGAGAACGGCCTGCCGCTCATCATCGACAGCACCGCCGCCAGCCCCTACCTTAGCCGACCGATTGAGTTCGGTGCCGATATTGTCATTCACTCGCTGACCAAGTTCCTTGGCGGTCACGGCACATCGCTTGGCGGTATCATCGTCGATGCTGGTAAGTTCGACTGGAGCAGCGGTCGCTTCCCGCGCTTTACGAACCCAGAACCCAGCTACCACGGCCTGGTCTGGCAGAACTTGCCGGAACCTCTCAAGAGCCTGAGCTTTATTCTGCGCGCACGCACCATCGGCCTTCGTGACACTGGCGCGGCGCTGAGTCCGTTTAACGCGTTCCTCGTTCTGCAGGGTGTCGAGACTCTTGGCTTGCGTGTTCAGCGGCACGCCGACAACGCGCTTAAGGTTGCGCAGTGGCTGAAGACCAACGGGCTCGTCTCGTGGGTGAACTATCCCGGCCTTCCGGAGCATGAAAGCCACGAACTCGCAAAGAAGTACCTGAGCAACGGCTTCGGGGCGATTATCGGCTTTGGCATCAAGGGCGGACTTGAGGCGGGCAAGAAGTTTATCAACTCGGTTGAGCTTCTGTCGCACCTTGCCAACATCGGTGATGCGAAGTCGTTGGTGATTCACCCGGCCAGCACGACGCACAGCCAGCTCACTGCGGAAGAGCAGCTCGCAAGCGGTATTACGCCCGAGTTTGTTCGCCTTTCGATCGGTCTCGAAAATGTCGACGACATCATCGCCGACATTGAGCAGGCGCTCGCAAAGTCCCAAGCGTAACGGATGCCCATCCGTCATTTCGACGCGAGAAATCTCGCGTCGAAATGACACCTTCCCGAGGCGGGAAGGAAACAATGAGCATACGAAGGTTTAGCCTAATTCACGAATTGGTTTCTTGGACGAACCTGCAATCGTGGCGCGATGTCTGGAAAAATAGCCCCCATTTCAGAATGGGGGCAGCGAGCCGAGCGAGCGGCGGTCGGGTAATCAGGCGATCGGGGGGTATGCTTGCCTTTCGTGGCAAGGTATCATCGTATCGAGATGATTGTTGAGACACAACTCTACACGTTTGCCGATACCGATGCTCCGTTCACGCTCGAAAGCGGTCATGTTCTGTCGCCGGTGACGCTGGCGTACGAGACGTATGGCACGCTGAACCCCGCTGGCGATAACGCGCTCCTCATTGTTCACGGTTTCACCGCCGACGCGCATGCGGCAGGAGTCCACGCCGATACCGGCAAGGTGGGGTGGTGGGACGATATGATCGGGCCTGGGAAAGCGTTCGATACGGACCGCTTTTTCGTGGTGTCGTCAAACTGCATCGGCGGCTGCAAGGGCTCCACGGGGCCGTCGAGCGTCGACCCTGCGACCAGCAAGCCTTACGGCAGCAAATTCCCCGTTATCACAATTCGCGACATGGTTGATGCGCAGTACCGGCTGCTGGTTCACCTCGGGGTGAAATCGCTGGCGAGTGTCACGGGCGCATCCATGGGCGGGATGCAGGCGCTGCAGTGGCTGGTGTCGTATCCGGAGTTCGTTCGAACCGCAATCCCTATCGCTTGTGCTGCTCGGCTGTCCGCGATGAGCCTGGCGATGGCCGAAGTGAGCCGCGCGGCGATTTTGAGCGACGCAGACTGGAACGGTGGGGATTACTACGGGAAGAGCTTTCCGGCGAAGGGGCTGGCACTGGCGCGAATGGCGGCTCACCTGACGTATGTGAGCGCTGAGCACCTGGAAGCGGAGTTTGGCCGACGGCCGATAGATGCGTACGCGGGGACGTTTGGTGTTCAATGCGAACTGCAGGATGAAGGCGGGCGGTTTGTGGGGCGCTTTGATCCGAACTCGTTCTTGTGCTTGTCTGCGGCGATAGAAAACTTCGACCTTGCGAAGTCGTATGGCAGCCTGCAAGCAGCATTCGCACCAGTAAAGGCGCGAGTCCTGCTGCTATCGTTCTCCACGGACTGGCTGTTTCCCACGCGTCAACTGGTCGAACTCCACGAATCGCTGGCGAGCGTTGGCGTGACGTCGCAGCATATCGATATCGAGACTCCCCTCGGGCACGACGCGTTCCTCACGGATTGGCCAAAGATCCATGCGCCGATTGTGCGCTTCCTCGCCGCGTAAGGGACGAAGCAGCAAAGAACCCATCCCCCTCGCGGACTCGGGACCCGCAACGGGAAGGAAATTTTGCGCGTTCAGCAGCTAGTACCATTCGGCGATCACCGATCAGTAGGCTAAATAAGCCATCCTCGCAAACGTATGATTCTCGTGAGCAAGCTAATAAGCGTTGTCGATGAATCGTGGCAGCGTTTTATCTTTGCGCAGGTCGTATCCGTGCTTGGAGAAGCCGTCGAATCGGCCGTAGGCGTTCCGTGCGCTTGCTTGCTGCTGCATCCCGTTCAGCTCCCCTTTGATCGCCTCCAGCTTGGCCTGCAGCGCGGTTTGGGCGTCTGCTTCGCTGAGTTTGATGGCTTCTATGAGGGCGCGTACGGAAGGGTCTGTTTCGATAAGGGCATTGGCGTCGCCGAGGCTTCGTATGAGCGCATCTTTTGCGACCAAAATGCGTTCGAAGGCAGGCGTGTCGGCGTGTTCGATGGCCTTCAGCTGCTCGCGTGAGAGCTGCAGAAGGCACGAGTATTTCGCGCGTTCAGTCATGGCGTCCTGAGCCGTCATTGAGTGGCTCTAATCCTCTGTACACCGCATTCGGCGGTGGACTGTAGTTTGCGCGACTACGCCGCGAAAGACCAATCGTTGCGAGCGGATCTGGGTGCATCCGATGCATGCGATTCCGAGCCCTTGGAGTGCTCGATCTGGTCCCACGCGTCCCGTATTGGGCGCAAATGGCCGATAATTTCCTCTACGATCTTCACGTCTTCAGTCGCGTTGGCGACCACTGTTCGCTCCTGGCAGTAGAGATAGATGTTGTTGAGGTTGACGGCGATCTCGCCGGTTTCTGGTTTGAGGCTGGCGCAGAGGTGGATCAGGATATCGTTTGCGCGGTTGAAGTTCTCAGACATCTTCGAGTAATCTTTGACCTGAATGGCGGCTGAGGCCTGCTGTAGGAACCGGATCGCACCGTCGTGAAGCATGATGATCAGCTTCAACTGCCCGGACGTTTGCGCCTGAGTTTGGCGATATTGGGCGTAAGGGTTAGGTAAGCTCATGGTATTCTTGCATCCAATTGTTGTGACCCAATTGTCCGGTTCGCGGACTCCATCAGGTTCACGAGATTTAATGTGAACGATCGGTCATCGTGACCTTTGCAATAAAGGCGGTCGTGTCGTTCACCACGCGGCCGCCAAAATCAGGTTGTGCGGTTAGCTAGACGTCTTCTTCGTTGAAGTCGTCGATGAAACCGTGCCGCTTTGCGCGTTGAAGGCATCGCTTTGCGCCTTCAGCTTCGACATCTGGGTTTCCATGTTATTGAAAGTGTCGGTGAGCTGCGCTTTGTATTTCTCAAGTGACGTCTGCATTTGTGTCACCTGCGTATCAATGTCGTTGATCTGGCTGTTGATTGAGTCTTCGGCTGCGTTGATTGGGCTGAGCTTGCCGGATGTGAACGAATCTACGAGGCTACTTAGCTGGTTGGCAATACCGTGCGTGACCGCCGCGCTACCGTAGCTGCCTGCGGCTGTTGCCGTAATCTTGAGCACGAGCCCTTCGGTGTTTACGTTGCCAGCTTTGCCGGTGAGGGTTTGGCCGAGGCCCGTCGCCGCTTCGCCGTTGATGGTGCCGGAGACGTCGGCGCCAGCTCCCCAAATTGTGGTTGTGCCAATTCCTGAATTGTCCGTCGCCGCCGTGAGGCTGGATGTCACATTGAAGCTGCCCGCGATACCGAAGGCTTTCGACGTGATAGACATCTTGCCACTGGTGGAGTCGACGGTGGCGTAAAGGAGTTGGCTGAGCGTGACGTTGGTGTTGATCAGGTTCGCTAGCGCGGCCTGGGTTGTGCCTGAGGGCGCGGTCAGCTTATACGCTGTCGAACCGAACGCCTTGCCGTTGAATGTAAGCGTTTCGGCTGCAGTACTGGCCGATGTCTGCGCAGTTCCAGCGGTCACCTGGCCTTGCGATGCGGGTGTCGTGATCTGGACAGGGTAACCGGCGCCGCTCGACGCCTTTGTGGCGTTAGTAGCGCTGGCGAACGTTACGGCAGTATTTGTTGTCGTTCCAGAGACGCCGAACAGCTGATAGACCGACTTGGAGTCTGCTTGGAGAGCTTTAGACAGTTTGGTGGAGTCGATGGTAACGCTGCCGTCGGTTCCCATCGTAACTCCAATGTCGGACATGGTCTTGCCGTTGACCGCATTGGAAAATGTTTTGCCCAACTGCTGCTGCATGCTGATGAGCGTGTAGTCGCCGAAGAGGTCGGGCGACGCTGTCGCTTCACCGGATGACGCGTTGGTTGGCGGTGTAAAAGTATTCTGGTCGTTGACGAACTGGTTGATCGTATTGTAGGACGACACCAGATTCTGGATAGCACTCTGCGCGGCGCTTGTGTCCTGCGTGACCGTGATTGTGGATGTCACGGGCGACCCGACGGTGCCTTGCGAAAGCAGGGTCATCGAAACGTTGGGAATGACATCGTTCACCGAGTTGGTTGAGCGCGTATAGGCAACGTTGTCCACGGTGAATGTGGCATCCTGCGCCCCTGCGACCTGATTTGTAAACGACTGCTGGGTTATGCCCAGCGATGCAAGCACGCCGTTAGAATCGGTAAAGCTGCTGGCTGTGACTGCCCCAGAGCCGGAAACGATCTGTATCTGTCGCTTGCTGGAGGCTGTGATATTGCCAGCAGAGTCGGGCACACCAATGACCTGCGCGGTAACGTCCGTGATACCGGCTGAGTTGATGGCGTTGGCGACATCATTGAGCGACATCGTGTTGAGATCCAGCGCTACGTCGGTGCCATTGATCTTTACGGTGCCCGATGGGGCTGTGACTGTTGACGTCGAGCCGTTCAGCAGCGATCCGAGCGCGGTTGTGGAGCTGTTCAACGCGAGAGAACCCGCCCCTGTTGCGCCGGTGTTCGATGTGACGCTCTGGCGGATGGCTGTTGTGCTGGCTGCTGAGACAAAGCCGAGTTGTTTGAGCACGGTATCGCTGCCGAGGTCCGCAGCCGAAATTGAATTGAGCGTACCGGTGTTGTTCGACGAGAGGCTGAGTTTAACGTTTCCAGCGGATACGGTGATGACCTTCGCGGTGACGCCTGTGTTGGCGTTGTTGATGGCGGTGGCAACGGAAGCAAGCGTGTCACTGTTGGCGACTGTGATGGACTTTCCGTTGAGCTCAAATGTGCCGCCGAACCCGAGGGGCGTCGACGAGTCGCTCTGGCTGCCGGACAGAACTTGCTGGTTTTGCGCGAGGGTGGTGACGCTTAGGTTGTGCGTACCCGCCGCAGCGCCGCTTGACGCGGTCACAGTCGCAACGCCACCATTCGATGATGTTGCTGATGAGCTGCCGTATGCGGCCTGGGTACTCAGGCTGACGGTGGCCGACTGCAGCGCGAGCAGATTGGCATTGTAAGTTTGCCACGTGGCAAGCTTAGACTTAAGGGCACTCTGCTTGGTTGTCTGGCGCGTGATCGCGGTATTTTCAGCCGACGTTAACGCCGTGATAATACTCGTCGTGTCGAGGCCAGACGCGAGTCCGCTGATTGTAATTGCGGATGAAGCCATGATTTATTACCTGATTGAGCTGCGACTCGGCAATAAACCACATGCCAGAGTCACCATTCAAGCTTGCTGGTCAATGATCGCTCCCGAAACGGCTGGTTGAGCTGACTTTGCGCTTTGCTTCAAGCTAGCGATCAAGTCGAGCACCGTTTGAGTCGGAATCTGGAAGGCAACTTGCTGGCTCTCCATATCCTTGTAGCGGACGACCATTATCCCGGTATCCTTAAGTTCTATTTCGGCTTTTATACCGGTTTTCTGTAGGGCTTTGTCGAGTTGGTCTTTTAGGTCCTCGGGCGAAAGCGCTGCAGTCTTAGAATTTTTGGCCGGGGGGCCATGTTCCGAGCTGGTAGCTTCGTGCGTAGCGAACACTACCGGCGGAAGAGTCGATGCTTCTTTTGTGAGAGTGGGCATCGGAGTAGCCTGGCCGCCACTCCCCGGGAGCGCCGTTATATTGTTGTTTACCAGGATGGACATAGTCGTCACCTTCATCTTTGGTCATCGATACCGGTTATACCTTATCAGGCAAATCTACCAGGTCGGTCCCAAAGTCCCTCAGCCCTCCGGACGAACCGAAGGGCTGAGCGAGAGTTGGCTGGGTCTTAGCCAGTCAGGGATTCTCCTTACTGGAGAAGCTTCAGGATCGACTGCGGCTGCTGATTAGCATACGAGAGTGCCGAGGTAGACGACTGAACCAGGATCTGGTCCTTCGTGTACTGGACAACTGTCGCTGCGAGGTCGGCATCCGTGATGCTGCTCTTCG
>DASXUY010000058.1:0-72316 GCA_036504535.1 Capsulimonadaceae bacterium | reverse complement strand
CCCCCCCCCCCCCCCCCCCCCCCCACGACACATCGCCCAATCTCCAACAAAGCCCCCACTCCACCTCACGCCAAACCATCCCCACCAACTGCCACATCGCTGGCTCTGCGGCGATATGGGTCCAGCGTCACGCTGGTGCCTCCCCGGCATGAGGGGCCGCCAGCGGCATCTTCACAAATTCCCATCGCTACTTTACCGGCCATGCGACATCCCGCGGTACGCTGCGGGGCTGAGCCCGATGCGCCGGGTGAAGACGCGTGTGAAGTAGTAGCGGTTGCCAAACCCCGTGCTGTCGGCGATCGCCTCGATACTGGCATCGGTGAAGAGCAGTTGCTGCGCGGCGAGTGTCACTCGACGTTGCTGGATATAGTTGGCCGGTGTATCGCCGAGCGATTGCCGGAACCGTCGGATGAAGTGGTCTTCGCTCATGCAGCAGAGCGCGGCCAGGTCATCGTTGCGCAAACGGGCAGCGGGATCGCGTTCGATATGGTCGAGTGCTGGCTGGAGAGGCGCGAGGGCGGTGACGAGTCTTGCGAGGGCAGACGTTTGCTCGTCGGTAAGACCTTCAAGGTATCGTGCGAGCGAGTTGTAGATAAGCCCCTTGAGGCGAAAATGCATCCGCAAGTCGGTAGCGTGGATGGCCTTAAGACTTTGCGCAATTTCCGACGCCTCGATCTGCACATCGCTTCCCGCGGGGAGTTCGAGCGGCGACGAGAACAGTACTGTCATTGCAGCAAGTGGCATCTGGAGCAGGTCAAAGTGAATATAGAAGTGCTCCAGCGTCATTGTGTTGCTGCACGAGAAGTGGACACCCGCCGGAACAAAGTAGAGTCGCCCCGCACGCAGCGGGTACGTTTGGTCTGAAAGGATCAGAGACGCGCCATCGGCCGCGTTCAGGTACAGCCGCCAGTACGTACTCTGAACGTCCGGCGTGTTCCAAGCGGCGTCGATAGGCTGGGTTCGCGCTTCAAAGAGGCGTACATGGATATTGTCGGCGATAGCCGCGGCGCGATCCGTATAAAAGTAGTTGTTGACCATAACGGAATAAGATACAAAGGTGGCGATACTGGCCATAGTCTACCTGATTCAGTTGTAATACAATAGGGTATCCGGTCGCGTCCGGAAGCTGAGCCTCGCTTTGTGCTGTTGCGAGGTTTCGGTCGCGACACGCTGGTTCATCGAGCACCCCTGGCTCTGCTCGCATCAACATCAATCGTGTTGCGAGGATGACCATGACCTACACAATTGGGCGCGATGCGCTCAACCTGATCGAAACGCCCCGTGTGGCGCGCACTGAGTATCTCGACAACTGGGAGATTGTGCGACATGTAACCGGACGAGACCCGCGCACCGATGGCGGCGCCAATCGCGCATTCTACGATGCGGTGGGCATCGACTTCCTGTGGCACACCGATGAAGGTCCGCTCTCATGGGGCCAGCGCGGCCGCGTGACCGACATGGGACACGCGTCGTACATGGAGGACGGTTCCGACTTCCACATTGGCGCCGTTTCACCATTCACATCATCGGCCGACGTACTGGCATTCGACGCGGTTGCCGAATACGGTCTGCACGACTTCGACGACCTTGTCGCGCACTACGAGCGCACATACCACGAGAACCGAAAGAACTACCCGGAGCAGGTGGTGACGGGCGGCTACTACAACACCATCGTAAGCGGCGCCATCCAGGCGTTCGGGTGGCAGATGCTGCTGGAAGCCATTGGCGATGATGCCGACAAGTTCGGCGACAAGGTGCTTGGCTCAATCTTCGAGCAGACCATGCACCACGCCCGCGCGATCTCGAAGACTTCGTACGAGTTCTACATGTGTCACGACGACATGGTGTGGACATCGGGCGCATTCATCAACCCAAAGTTCTACCGCACCTACATCTTTCCCCGCTACAAAGAGCTGTTCACCATGCTCCACGCCGCTGGCAAGAAGATCTTGTACACATCCGACGGCCTGTACGACTTCTTCATGGACGATATCGTGGACGCTGGCGCGGATGGCCTCGTGTTCGAGCCGATGAACGACCTTGAGTTGATCGTCCGCAAGTACGGCAAGACTCACGCGCTACTCGGCGGCGTCGACTGTCGCACGCTAACGTTCGGCACGCTGGAGGCAATCGAAGCCGAGGTGCGCAGCCAGATGGAGCTCGCCCGTGAATGCCCGGGCTTCATGTACGCTGCGGGCAACCACTTCCCGGCGAATATCCCGCTGGCGAATGGGCTGGCGTACCTGGAATACGTGGACAAATACGGTCGACGCAACCGCTAGGCGTACTATCGGCAACAGGGCTGCTTACGTGGCGCGGGAATTTGGTGCTTGTTCCCGCGCTACTTCGGCGCGGGCAGCAGATGGATGTAGCCCATTGCCTGAGGCGAGATGTGTGGGCAGCCGTGGCGAACCAGCGACCAGTTTTGGGCGATCAATCGGCGGCCATTATCGTTACCTGCCTTCGTGTCCGGTGTCCACGTATACCGCATCAAGTTTGCCCGGAACGTGAGCGGCTCCCACTGAGTCGCGCCAAGGCGTCGCAAGATAGGTGCGGCGGGTATTGCGAGGTCGGCGATCCATACATCACCCTCGCGATGCGTCTTGGTCGTGAGCCCCGCGCAGTCCCAGGATGGCACGGCCCAGAAATCGCGGCTCAGCACATCCTCGCGCAGCTTTCCGTCCTGGTCACATCGCACGTCGGTAGTGATCAGGAGCTGCTGGTCGAACAACTCGTTGTTCGGCGACACCTGAATTTCGGTGACCTGCTTCGCGTCGCCACGTACGTCGAGAAATACCTCCACAGCATCGCCTCGATATATCGGCTGGTCGCGAACGCTGCCACCATACGGTGTATAAACACTTTGCGCCGCGCACCGAAACCGGATATAGAGGTAACGCGCATCCCACAAGACCTGCACTGTCGTGGGAAGCGCAACGTCGCGGCTGTCCGACCCTATGGCGAGTCCCAGCGCAGGGATCGTCGCCGCCGCTTTCCATGCCGGATCATTACCACTCGCGTCCAGCTTCGGGGCTATCGTAGCGTACGGAGCTTCAAGTACCGGGAAGCGACTTACGGATTGCTGCGCGTGCGACGTCACGCCATCGAACAGTAGCAAGAAGATCAATACAACTATTTTCATTTGCCACCTCCAACCGATGCGTCAATTGATGCTTCGTCCCGTATATTCAAAGCCCACTTCTCGCCGACAAACGGCGACATCGTTATCTGTACCGACTTAGCGTCGTCGATTATACCGCCACGAGCCTGGTCCATTACGAGCACGTTCTCCTGGGGCGACCCGAGCAGGATCAAATCCGCATCAATTGTCTGCCACTGCGGGTACCGCTGGATGGCGCGCAAAGGCTGCAAACTTCGCACAACGTTGTCCACGGGAAGTACCTTCGCATCGCGTCCGCGCTTCGCAGCGAGCGCCCCCAGCTTCTGGCAAAGCGCCACGTTGACGGCTTGCGCAGGTGTCACCGCGATCACGAGGGGCACGTCGGTGCGCCTCCAGAATGCCACTATCGTCGCATCAGGTGCTTGAAGCGGCGCAATTTGTCGCGGACGCTGCAGCGCTAATTTCGCGACCAAGCCGCTGATGTTCTCGCGGACCAAAATCTGCGCGTCGGTCACTTCGCCTGTCGGCAGCGGCAGTTCGATAGCCGTTCCGCTCGCGCCATAAACCGTCACGGTTTCGCCCTTCGATGTCACATCGATCTGCACCGGCACACCACGAAGCGGTGGGGTTCCAACCGACACCTTCGCCGCCCAAAAACCGTTCGCGCCTACTTCAAAAGCGCACACCGGCATTGCTACGGCGCGAGGAGCCACCGCGAGGACCTGGAACGCATCCTTCGTGAAGTCAACTTTGCTCGCCGACGCGATCGTCACCTTCTTCTGTGAGCGAAGATCGTAGATGATCCCGCTTTGCGTCTTCAATGTGACCGCTCCGACACGAGGGTTCGGGACCATGTAAGTTGCCGGGTCGATATCTTCCGTGATACGCTGGCCAGCCACATAGGCATCCTCGCCGCGTCCGATTGCCCCGGCCCCGGCGGGCTTCATGCCCTGGTTCACGAGCGTCACGTAGTCGATATCGCCTGCCCGCGATGTAATCGCCCAAGTTTCCGCTTCCGCCGACTGAACGACGGGCACGTCCACGCCAGCTAAAGCCACTCGAAGCTTGGCGATATTGTCGGAGTTTCGATCAAGCAGCAACTTAGTTTGATCTTGCCCGCTCTGAGTGACGTAAGCGCGGACTTGCAGCCCCGGAGTCGACGCCGCGATCCCCGCAGGCAACACCGATTCCTCGTCGCGAACGAGCACGCCGCCCCTCGCAACAAAAGCTTTCAGCGCCGGTTCAAGATCGTCGCTCCACGCCCACGTGCTGTCGAAGCGATTCAAACCTACAAGCATGATCGCCTTGATCCCCGGATCCAGGCCGCGACTGAGTTCGGTCGGGGTGACGATCTTCGCAGGAAAGCCCGCGGCGTTGGCGAAGAACAGCGCTTCCGTCGTCTTTCCCTCGTGGGAGCCTAGCAAAAGCTTCTCCTCAGCCGCGAACTGATCGCCGACAACTGGACGCGATATCGCCTGCTTGTGAACATACAGTACGCCCACGACCGGCTTCAGCTTCATTTGCGCGTACGCACCGCTAAACCGGTGGATCCACGCGTACAGCTCACGCTGGTCATCCTGCGTCGAAAGCTTGTCGGCGCGTTGCTTGGGATGCGCGAGGAACGTAGTTCCAATACTCTGGACGCCACGTGTCAGTGCCAGCGCGTAGGCTTGCTGACGCGCTTCGCGAGTCAGGTGAAGGCCGAAATCGTCCACCAGCGCCTGCAACGGCCGCCCTGGATATTCGGACTGCAGCCGGTCGATAAGCGCTTCCAGGTGCATCGATTTCGTTGACGGCATCTCGTTCCAGTCGTACGCCGTCAGCAGCGGAATATCGTCGTGCATCGGTCGCGCCGGGATAGTCGCCCACGGCCATCCGCCGCGAGCACCGACACCGGGGCTGGAGCCGTAGCTGCCCGTAGTGAAGCTCGCCGCAGGATCCGCTTCCCTCACCGCTCGAGCAAAATATCCGTAGCGGCTGAATGTAGAATCATAGCCCGCAATGTAGTCCAAAAACTGCCGTTCGGTACCCCGTCGCTCAAAAACTTTGCCTGGCGCAATAGCTGGGCCAACGGGAACCGTGTTCCCCTTCCCCTGCGCCTTCATATGCGCTTCCCAAGCTCGTGCCCAAGGACGGTCGGGGATCGTCGGTGCCCAATCCCAATAGGTCACGTACCCCGCATTGTCCGCGCCGATCATCAAGCCGCCAAAGTTAGCATACTTCTTGAAGCGTCCCACAAGTAACTGAGCATCCCGATACGCAGGCAAGCCCCACTCCGGAAGATAGGTCGATAGCAGCGCCAGATTGGGATTGGCCAGGATATCAAGGTTGCCGGGGATGGTCGGGTTCAGCCCGAACCGCACTCCGCGCTGCTCTAGCTCGCGCGCCCACTGATCGATGTCGGCGCCGTTGTCGAGATTGCTCGGCTGGGCAGTCTCGTAGACAAAATCAAAGCCCAACCCTGCTAGATGTTCGGCGTACTCGGTTGGCGTTCCCGAATAGCGCACAGTGTGCGGGGAATCGAATGCGTGGCCGCCGCTCATACCGGCGCGCATCGATGCGGTGAACGTCGTGAGCGGAGACCGCGGCACATCGCCGCCGATGTAGCGCAGCATGCCAGATGCTGGCGCGAGAGTAGCAGGTCTCGGTTTCCACGTGGATACCGCTGCCACATCGTCGCTCCATTCGCGGGGGTTCGCGTTCTGCTGCGATAGCTGTAGTGTCGCCCGCAGGCTGCTGCCCGGAATCGCCGCATCTACCGGCATCGCTACGTCGACTGGGTGGTTCGGCACGATTGGCAGCAAGCCCACATCGAACCGCACAGGCTCGCTTCCGTTGACGCTGAGTTCGTACGGCGCACCGTTCAAATTCGCTGGCAAGAGCAGAGTCAGGCTGTGCAGTGGCTCGGCGCGCTCGTAGATAGTTTCACCCGCAAGCTTAAGTATGACACGCTGAATTGGTCGAGATTCTTTGGCTGCACCAGTATCCGCGATCGTGATGGGGAACGCCCAGATCTCGTATTCGCCAGCCGAGGTGCGCGCAGTGCGGTCCGTCGTGTAGACAAAGCTGCGCCCCCAACGCCAATCATTGGCGCGGAACCAGTGATTGACGGGCTGTATCTCATGGTCCCACTTCTGACGCACCGCAGGCATCGCCTGATAGCCAGTCACAAGCTTGACCTCGATATCGGCCTGACCGCTGTCTTGGAACAGCTTCCGTCCGTCTTCGAGCCGAAGTGTAGGCCAGTCCGTCGCATCAGGTCCGGCGACGCGCTGCGCAGTCTGCTTGACCCGTCCATCGTACATCCTGAACCCAAGAGGCTTGTCAAAGCGCGCCAATGCCATCCTGACGCCGTAGCCGCTTTCAGGCAAGTCAGCATCTACCGCCGCACGCGTCAGGAGGGTCTTCCCTTGCATCTCCATTCCAATCTGTTCTTTTGTGAGTGCCACGGCGAAAATCTTGACCTCATCAATCGACGCTGCATAAGGTCCCCCGCCGATTTTAAGCGCTTCTCCGACCGGCTTGTAGGCAAAAGGAGCCGCAGCGCTCAACACTTCGTCGCCGTTAAAATACAGCCGCATGCGATCCCCCTTGTTCATCACATAGGCGACGTGGACCCACTCCTTCTCGACTATGGGCTTCGCCGATCCGCCAGCATACCATCCGCCGCCCCACGACCCGTGAAACATCCCCTTGCGGTGGTCGTCGATTCCAAACTGCCAGCCAGCATTCCCGCCCTTTTGCACAAGGTACGCTGCGCCACGCTCAGAAAAACGCTCCATCGAGACCCACATCGTGACCGTAAAGCGGGACGACAGCTTGTCAATCTGCGGCGCGGCAACCGTGGCGAATGAGTTCGGACCATCAAACCGCAGCGCATTGCCAACTTTTCCAGGAACGATCGTGGCGTTCTGCACCTGTAAGTTAAGCTTCAGCGGCCCTGCATCCGCCGACTGCTTTCCAGTCAGTTCCATGGGATACGAGGCGACAAGCGGAAGCTCCTGAGCCAGCGCACGGCACGGTGGCTGCAGAAACACAAACACCAACAGAAGGCAGCAGAAACAGACACGGCGAAGCAGCGACAACGCTACGCGAGAGGGTGTATTTTGGTAGTTCACAGGATACTTTCAGGTGGGATGATGGGATAAATTAGGGCTCGAAGGGTGAGAGCCTGCTGCGATTAGGACTACTGCCTCGATCTTTGCAGGAAAGACCGAGGCGCGGACTCTAGAGGTACCTGTTCTCAAGCTCGGCAAGTCCAAGCATTTGGTAAGTTGACACGGTGTCGCAGTTGAGCTTGCTGTACATGCTTGTGTTGCACGCGCCAGGGCTGTCATACATCCGACCCCACATGTTGATCGGGCTCGCGGTCAATGTGGGGCGCATCGATTTCGCGTGGCCATCCGCAAACAGGTAGTTCGCAGTCGAAACATGGCCAGCATACATCTTGTCGGCAAGTTCGGTAACCTTCGCCGCCGTGCTTCCCCAGTCTTCGAACATCGTCTGCTTGTCGCCGTCACGCACCTCGGCAATCCAAATCTTGGTGGTAGGAGTCACTATGCTGTTAAGGAAGAACGGGCCGCTCCACGGTGGCGAACCAGCAGTCGAGTTAATCCGCACATTAGTGCTGTAGTGACGCAGCACCGCTGGATAAGCCGACGGGAACGCCACCGATGCGCCGTCAGTACTCTTGTTTGTGTTCGACGGGCAGCTATAAACTTGTGTGCTCTTAACATAGGCGTAGATGACCTTGCGCCACGTTATTGACTCGGTCGCCGTAAGCTGCATGCTGACCAGCGGGAACGCTTCGTCGTAATCCTGCACGTACTGCATCGTAGCCAGTCCCAACTGCTTGAAGTTACTTAGGCACGCGGTTTGGCGCGCCTTTTCGCGAGCCGACGCGAAAACGGGAAATAGTATAGCTGCCAGTATCGCTATAATAGCTATAACGACTAAAAGCTCAATCAATGTAAAGCCAAGCTTCTTGTGCTTGCCCCATGAAGAGCAAGTTCCTTCAGTGCTCATGTAAGTCTCCTAAATTCAGTAGACGGTTGGTCTGAACATATGCAGTCACGCGACTTCCGCATACCGAGGCCGTCCCGCGTTTTGAACGGCGCTTTGCATCTCAGTCAGCGCCGAAAAGCCACTGTTTTCATCGCTGCTGTTGCGCACAATAAGCTTGGGCTTGACCCGTGTAATCGTCGATTTGCTCGATGTGCCAGTGCGCACCAGTGAGAGTAGCGTCTTCACCGTCTCCTCGCCCATCAGCGATAGGTGCTGGTGAACGGACGACAACGGCGGATCGAAATCTGCGGCAATGGCGTCGTCGAAGCCTACAATGGCAACGTCGGCTGGTATCCGCAGGCGCGCTTCACGGACCGCCACATAAACTCCACGGGCAACCATGTCGTTAAGCGCGAAGATCGCGACTGGCTCGTCGGGGTTAGCCGCCAGGATGAGCTTAGTCATAACGTAGCCAATAAGCTCGGGGGACTCGCCGAGACGGCCAAAATACACGCATTCACTGTCAAACGGCATCCCGCTTTTTTTGAGCGCCCTTCGGTAGCCAGCATAACGATCGCGAAGGGACGACGCCGCCTCCACCGCTTCGCCGATCAGGTGGGGATGCCGCCCCGTCGATATAAGGTGCATTGTGGCGTCGTATCCGCCAAGCTCGTTGTCCGATGTGATCAACGGGGCGGAAAGACCGGGAACTTCGCGGTCAAAAAGGACGAATGGCACCTGGGCGTCCAGCAGCGGGGCGAACGCGCCGAGGTTGCCGCATCCGCACGCCATGATACACAACCCGGCAACGTCAGGAGCATGGCTGGCCAGCAGCTCAGCTTCGAGTGCGTGGTCGCCGCGGGAGTTTGCCAGCAGCAAGTTGTGGTCGGCGCGTCGACACGCCTGCTCCACGCCCCAGATGATGGGGCTAAAAAACGACGTGTGGCAATTAGGTAGCACGAGGGCGATGGTTGGCCGTCCCGTTCGCTCTGCACTTGCCTTTTCGCGCTTCTGCGCAACAAAGGTGCCGCTGCCGTTCACGCGGACGATCAGCTCTTCGCGCTCCAGCATGGCCAGAGCGCGGTCCACGGTCAAAGGGGAGGCGCCATAGTGCGTCCGCATTTCAGCGAACGACGGCAGCCTATCACCGGCATTGAGCTTCCCCGATTGAATCTGCTCCCTGAAGATCTCAGCGAGCGCCGCATACCTTGTTTGTCGCGCAATCGGTTCCTGCATCAACCCAACCCTTTACCATGGTCACGCAAAGCTTATTGTAAAGCTACGTCTTCATCATACATCAGCCACGCACAGGTGTCAATAGCATTTCCTAAGAAATTGTCGCAAAGAGCAGGCTTCCCGCGCAGGTAGGTAGAACTGTTACATCGTTCCGAGGGTGCGCGTTATGCTCGCTCTTGGCAAGTACCCGATGACCGAAGGAGAGCACAGATGACGTTGATTGGAAGCGGCAGTCACACGTATGAGTGGATCGATGGTTGGGCGAAGGTGCCGGAAGGGGTCGCCCTTGGCTACACGCATGGAGTCGTGATCGACTCGCAGGGGCAAGTGATCGTCCACAACCAGAGCAAGGACGCGGTGGCGTTCTTCACCAAGGACGGACAGTTCCTCTGGTCTTGGGGCGAGGAGTTCGCCGCAGGAGCTCATGGGCTGTATTTGAGCGTCGAGCATGGTGTCGAATACCTTTACCTTTCTGACAATGCTCGCCATTCGGTCTACAAGATGACCTTAGGCGGCGACCTGGTCTGGGAGCGAGCGGCGCCTGACCTGCCTGACATCTACTCGTCGCCCGACCAGTTCACGCCCACCGATGTGGCCGTGTCACCCGATGGGCGAGTGTACGTGGCCGATGGATACGGCAAGCCGTATGTGCACATCTACACCACAGGCGGCGACTACGTTAAGACGTTTGGCGGCCCCGGCGATGGTCCCGGCCAGTTTAACTGCCCGCACGGCGTTTGGGTTGACACCCGCAGCGATGTGCCAGTGCTGCTTGTGGCTGACCGCGGCAACCATCGGATCCAGATCATGGACCTTGACGGCAACCATTTGTCGCTTGTGACCACCGACCAGAACATGCCCTGCTGCTTCTTTCAGCATGGCGACGAGATCGTGATCCCTGACCTGTTCGGACGGGTCACCATCTTGGACCGCGACAACAAGCTGATCGAGCACCTCGGCGCGAACGACGGTGTCTGGAACTGGCCCGGCTATCCGAACATCCCGCACGAGAAGCGCGAGGTAGGCAAGTTCATCTCGCCGCATGCGGTGACAGTCGACGCCAACGGCGACATCTATGTCGTCGAATGGGTCAGCGATGGGCGGGTGACCAAGCTCGCCCGGCAGTAAGAAGTAAGAGGCGCTCTCTGGCCGCGTGCGGGCCATTTTTGGGTCCGCCTGGAAAGGCGGGGTTGGGACGGGTGGCTGCTCTATGGGAACGTTGAGCTTGTTTGGATCAAAGCGGTTTGGCATGTTTGTCCATTGGGGCATCTATGCCATTCCGGGCTTCCATGAGCAGCACCAGATGCGGGCTCGGACGCCGCATGCTGAGTACGTCAAGCTCGCGGAGCAGTGGAACCCGGTGCGGTTCGATCCGGATGCGTGGCTGGATCTGATGGCCGAGGTGGGCATGGAGTATGTCTGCTTCACGACCAAGCACCTCGACGGATTCTGCCTTTGGGACACCAAGCAGACCAGCTACAACACGGTCAACACGCCGTACGGCCGCGATGTGCTGGCGATGCTGGCGGAGGCGTGCCACCGGCGAGGCGTCCCCCTGTGCCTCTACTACGCCTGCGTCGACTGGCATCAGCCGAACTACCCTACTGCCAACCGTCACCATGAGCTGCCCGATGTGGTTCCTGGCGGCGAGCCGGACAACGACCGTTACATGGAGTTTGTGCGCGCTCAGGTTCGCGAGCTTTGCACCAACTACGGCAAGATCTCCGGGTTCTGGTGGGACTGCAATGCGGTCGAGCACCGGGACGAATCGATCAATGCCATGATTCGCGAGCTTCAGCCGGGCGCATTGATCAATGATCGCGGGTACGACGAGGGCGATTTCGGAACCCCAGAGCGCGACTTTGACCTCGACCCTGACGCTGCGCCTGCGATCAGTCGCCCGACGGAAGCGTGCCAGTCGGTGAGTTCCGAGAGCTGGGGCTACCGGCTCGACGACACATACTATGCCGACCGGCATCTGATGCGCAGTATCGACAAGTTCATGGCGGTCGGCGCCAACTACCTGCTGAACATCGGCCCCAAGCCCGACGGCACAATCCCGGCGGAGTCGGCGGCTGTGCTGCGGCGCGTTGGCCAGTGGTACGCATCGGTGAAGGAAGCGTTCGGCGACTCTGAACCGACATCGCACCTGACCACCAACCGCGATATCCTCCTGACGCGTCGCGGGCAGACTCTGTATGTCCACTGCTACAAGGACGCGATTGTCGACTCAATTAAGCTCAAACCCCTCACCGCCGTCCCGCTCAAGGCAACCCTGCTCAACACCGGTGCGCCGGTGGACTTCACAGTCGACGTTGTGCCCAGCGAGTGGGGCGACACCACTCCGCGGCTGCGTCTGGCGCACTTGCCGGTGAACGAACTAGCGGGCACGGCGGCGGTGATCCGGGTGGAGCTTGGCGACGAGGAAGACCTCAACCCCCGGCCCCTTCTCCTTGGAAAGGACGAAGGGGAGGCAGAGTATAGCGTGCGGTAGGTGGCGTTGTTGGGATGGCGTAGGGCATGAGGTCTTTCTATGAGCTTACCCAAAATAATCGGGGCTCTCGTTGCCGAACAGAATGCCCAGAAGGTTTCAGGAGCGGCAGTTTTGGCCTTCGTTGGCCTTGCGGGCTCGTATTGCGCGACAGGAGATAGCACGCTATCACGAGTGATTTTGGTGCTGTTGATTGCTCTCACCCTGTTGAGCGTCGTTAGCCTGATATTGGCAAGACGGGCGAAGAATGGCAGGTCACGCGTCCTTGCAGGTTGGTACACCGCTTTCGCTGTGGCAGCCTGCCTTTTGAGCGGTGTCTTGATCTATGCGCATGAGCTTGTTTCTTTCGCTATGACGCAAATGCAGGTGACCAACTGCAACATCGTCGAAGCTTGGGGCCGTGAACTTCTAAAGTCCGGCAAGTACCAGCCCACTGCGTCCGCCACTATCAGGGTCTATATAGGGGCTACTGGTGTCGTTTCAACGAAGAGCCACCCGCAATTGTCTCTACCGGCTGCAATATCGGCCACTCACCCTAATACAATTGAAGTAACTCGGAGCCCTGCATCTTGTGCTACCACCAAGTTGCCTTGCGTCGAATTCATGTGGGGCAGCGGTTTTGGCCATTGGGGGACGATCATATCGCAGGAGCCTCTCAAGCCTGCCGTTCCGGGGGAGCCGATGCCAGCTTTATTGCGGCCAAATGTGTACTACTGGGGCCGTGAATAGGGAGGCCCGTGGGCAGAGACGGGTGTGGCGATCTAATTGGAGACGGTGGCCAGAACGCGACATCCACGCTGCCGCTGCCAGAGCCCGGCGCGTGCCGCACCACCCCAAGATTTGGGGTTTCGATTACCTCATCCCCCAGCCCCTTCTCCTTGGAAAGGCGAAGGGGAGCCAGAGCCGGATTCGGACCATAACCGAGGGCGTCGATGCAATTCCGTAGCCCTGAAGGGGCGACATATGCGGAGCCCACGGGCAACGCCCTGGGTCTGGCAGCGCGTCGGTTGCGGCGCGCGATTCGGACCGTAACACGGCGTGTCGGTGAGCACTCTTTAGCCCCACAGGGGTGTTCTTCGTCAGGCCGCTTGCGTCCGCCTGCGGACTAGGCGTTCAGACCCGGCGGTTTGGCGCCGGTGTCGGGTTCCCGGATCGTAACCCGACTCGCCGGCATTCGAACCCCAACGTGCACCACGCAACTTCACTCACGCACGAACGAAATATCGAACGTCTGTATTATATAGATAACTTTTATATCAATGTATTGACAAATTATCATACACATGATATACTAACAATGAGGCGATAATCCCAAAGCGGCCGCCTCAATGCGTTTCGACGCATAGGCACCTTGGAAACCTTCGGCCAATCGAATCACAGTGGCACTCAACACGACAAATATTCATGAATATTGCGATTCGCGAATCCCAAAATATTCGTGGTCTGTATTCACGCATACAGTTTTGCGCAAAAAAAAGAATCGCATTGCGCAACGCAAAACACGCAAAACTGCCCTCACCCTACCCTCTCCCGAGGCGGGCGAGGGTTTCGGACCGTAACCGATGGCGTCGGCGCTCCCATCTCCTAGTGCCCAGCGGGTACTTTCAAGCCCTTAGGAGCCGTGCGTTTCAACGTACGGTGGCGGAGCCCCGTTCACCGCCGCACCGTCCGTCCCGTAACACGGCGCGTCGGTGCAGATCCGACCTCTTCGCCTTGCCTTTAGGTGAGGAGGGGCCCCGCTTCCGAGTGGGGAGGAGAGGTCCATCGGAGGGCAGAGACAAGCTCTGCCCCTACGAACTGCGTGATGGATTCGGACCGTAACCGATGGCGGCGGCGCTCCCATCTCCTAGTGCCCAGCGGGTACTTTCAAGCCCTTAGGAGCCGTGCGTTTCAACGTACGGTGGCATCGGCCCCGTTCACTGCCGCGCCGTCCGTCCCGTAACACGGCGCGTCGGTGCAGATCCGACCTCTTCCCCTTGCCTTTAGGTGAGGAGGGGACCCGCTTCCGAGTGGGGAGGAGAGGTCCGTCGGAGGGCAGAGACAAGCTCTGCCCCTACATACGCGATTCCAGCGCCTTGCCGCCAATTCCGGACTCCCCTTCTCCTTATCTTAGGAGAAGGGGCCGGGGGATGAGGTGTCTGAATTCTTTCCCCACCCCCGCATACATCGCCCTTACTTCGAGGCGTAGACTTCGGCTTCGGTGGTGAAGGCGAAGTTCTTGGAGTAGCCGTGTTCGGCGTCGTAGTGGTCGGGGTACGTTAGCCGGACGAACTTGGCGGTCGTGCCGGGGAAGATGTACGTGAACTTGGTCTCCGTGGCTTCCGGGAAGACATGCGTGCCGACATCGGTGAACGTCTTCCCGTCGGCGCTCACTGCGACCGTGATGGTCTTGGTTGAGCCGAAGTTCGGGACGCCGACGATCACACTGCCCACCTTGGCGGGCTGTTCCAGGTCGATGGTCACCGTTTTCGGGAACTCGTCCTTGTCTCCGCTGGCGAAGCAGTGTCCGCCGTTGCCTTCGTAGGAACCGTCGGTGAGCTTGCCAAGTCCCCAGCCGTAGCCGTTGGGATCGGAGCAGACATACTGCTTGTCCAGGGCGAGGTTGGCGCCATCAGGCCGCGGTGAAATGGTGATCGTCACCTTGGAATCGGCGGGCGACGCGGAGTTGAGTATGGTGCTGAACCCGTCATCGGCTGCAAGAAGACCGGCAACGACGTCCGAAGCGCCAGCGCGGTCACCCAAGCCGAGGCGGACTTGGCGCCACGCCGTAAAGTAAAGGTCTTCCTTCATCCTGGTCAGATCGTGAATGCTCTGCGCAGCAGGCGAGAATGTGCCCGGGAGCGCATATCCAGCCGCCAGAGCGTCGGCTGTGGTCGAGGCCGTGAGCTTTCCTGCATTCACCTGGTAGGTGCCAGCGGTGAGGCCCTTAACGGTGAGCTTTTGCGCCACCAGGTCGCCGAGCCCGCACTGCGCTACTGTCGCGGTCGAGCCCGAGTCCACCCAGAAAGGCGTGGTGGACGGCGTGAGCTCGATGGTGGCGTTGTCGGCGCCGCCGCTGATAAGCTTGGCGCTGCCCGTAACCTGCTTGGTGAGCACGTTCACCGTACCGAGTTGCGGCATGGGCTCGACGGCGAACGCTTTGAGCATCTCGTTGGCCATGACCAGGTGACCGTTGGGATCCGGGTGAACGGAGTCGGGGATCATGGTATACGACGCGCTCTTCGCCTTTTGCGCGGCCTGGTAGGTGAGCATTCCGTGGTGGACGTCGACGTAGGAGCAGTTGTACTTCTGCGCCAGCGTGATCGCGGCCTTTCCTAGCGCGGCTAGGGTGTCGTTGTAGTTCGCGGCGCGCAGAGGCTCGCGGCGGTCGTAGTCCACGCAGCCAGGTGTGTAGACAATGACGCGAACGCCCTTGGCCTGCAGCGCGGTGATGATGCCGTCGAGGTTCTTCGTGTAGTTGGCGACGATATCGTCACGAAGCGTGGTATAGCCGCCGTCGTTCATGCCGAAGAACAGCGTGACGATCGTGGGCTTGAGGACGAGCACATCCCGCTCAAGACGGTTTAACGCACCGCCAGCGGTATCGCCGCTCCAGCCAGCGTTGTAGAAGTGAACCTTCAACTCGGGGTAGCGACAGTAGACATACTGCTGGATATAGCGCGTGTAGAGGCGCTGTTCGGTGATACTGTCGCCGTAGAATACGACGCGGTCGCCGGTTTTCAGGATGGTGGCGGCATTCGCCGACAGGCCGAGCAAAATGGGAGTGATGAGGAGGGCAACCGTCACCCACCGCTTCATCGTTGAGAGCAATCGTGTCATTGGGTGTACCTTTCGCTTTGCCATTATCGCCGTTACCGGCGTTGGGTTTTCGTGGGGTGAGCAAAGCAGGGCGAGAACAGCGCCGTTGATGCGAAACGAACGACAGGGACGCGATTCGGGTGAGTGCCCGCCTGACAGTAGTTTACACCACATTTGGCGGGAATTGCGAGGGTTGGCGAGCGTCGGGGTTGCGGAGTTATGGCGGGCGCTGGCGGCCGATGAGAGCCTGACGACTGAAGGCCCTGCGTGACGCACCTGATCGGCGGCCTTCGCCGGGTCAGAAACGAGCCGCAAAGCGGCTTCCTGAGCGCCCGAAGGGGCGCGATCAGTACTTTATAGGCGCGCCTTCAGTCGCCAGCCTTCAGGCAAGGGCTACGATTTTTCTGTGTCGTGTCCGTCGTTGGCCGCGTTCTGGAGGGCCGCAATCTGTAGCAGCACGCTTTCCAGGGACGGCTTATCGCCGCTGCCGCTTTGAGTTTGCGGCAACGCATATCGAGCCAGCAGCTCAATGAGCGTGGCATTGAGATCGTTCGACTGCTTCTCGGGGCGGCGCTGGGCTTCGTCCTTGGTTCGCCGCCGCCGTCGGTTGGGAGATTGGCGGGCGGAGCCGACCGAGGCGCGGACCAGGTTGCCCGTGGTCTCGCCTTCTTCGCGGCGCTGGGGCGAGCCGACGGGATACCCGGTGCGGTTCGCGCCATAGGCGGTAACGTTGGGATCCACGGGCGCGACGGGCGGCGCTGGGTAGCCGGTGGACGGGGCATACTGCTGCGATACTGGCGCGTAGTGCGGCGCTTGCTCCGGAGCCGGTGTTTGCGCGGCTTGCTGCTGCCAGGGCTGCTGCATGTCCCAGGCAGGCGGAGCGGTCTGCTGCGGCGCTGGCGGCGGCGATGCAAGGTGCGGCGCGGTTGGGGCAACCGGATACTGCGCGGGCGGCGGCTGATAGGCGCCGTACGGGTTGTAGCCCGGGGGAATGGTCTGATACCCTGGCGGTACTGGCGAGTAGCCGGGCGGTACGGCCTGGTAGCCCGGTGGCGGCGCGTAGTATGGGTTAGGCTGATATGGGAACCCGGGCCACGTTTGCGGCGAAAGGGTTATTTCCTGCGGGCCGGAAGTACGAAGCGACTTGCGCTTCTTAAACGGGCGACCGGTGACTTGCGGCGGCGGGGGAGCGTCTGACGCAGACGCCGTGGGCTCGATTGCGGGCTCGGGAGCGGGGACAGGTTGCGGATGCTCATCGGCAGCGGCGGCGCCTCTTACGCGCAATCGGAAAGCTCGCTTTGTCGGAGCGGCTGGAGCTGCATCGGGCTCTGCTGGTGCGCCTGGCGCTGCCGCCTCGCTCGCAGTGGGTTGCTGAGTCATGCTTGCGTGGTCAATCGGCGCAGCAGAGCTCACGTTGGCCGCCATGTCGGCGCCTTCCGACGCATCGTCGAGTTCGAGGGCGCGCGCGAACGCTGGCGTTTGGCTGGCAAAATCGCTCATCTCTTGGAGTAACGGCGGCTCCTCGACATACGGCGCGAAATACGGGTCTACCTCAGACTGGTCCCCGCTTGGAGGGTCGAGTTCCAGAGGGATGGACGATGGCCTGACCGCTTCGCTAGAGCCGAACTCAAGGTCACTCGACTCAATCGAAGCCTGCGGTATCCAGGAGTCTGTCGAGTAGCCAGGGAGATCTCCTGCGTCATCGCGCTTCGGCTGGAAGCCTTCGCCCCAGTCGATCAATGAGTCGGCATCGCTCGTATCACCGAGTTCCATAAAGTCAAGGCGACTTCTATCACTGTCGGCAGAAGCGACTGCTCGTGTCGGGATCAACACGTCGTCCATGGTCTCGGGAGCGGCTGCTTCAATCATATCTTCATCTTCGTCGTACTCAATCGTGCTTTGTATAGTTTCTTCCAGCTCCCTGTGGAGCATTTTGATCTGCTCTTTCCAGGCGACCGGGAATGGAGCGGTCTCGGCAATTTCGGTTGCTTTCGCCGTTGACGCTCTCGGCGCTTCGTCCCAGAATGTCGATGCGCCAGCGGGTACATCACGGGACGGCGACACGCTTGCTGGATCCGCGTTGTTCGCAGCCCGCATTTCTGGTCGTTTCGACGAAGAGTCGCCCTTGGACTTCTTCTTCGTGGGCCGGTCCGCCTTCGGGGCTACGGGTTCGTGAACGGCTTGGATGGGTTCATCGGTAGTGGGATGCGCCAGCACCTTGCGCATGGCTGCCTTATCGACAGAGCTTGCCGCTTTACGACCATCCTGTGCCGCCGATGACGCTCCTCCCGCGCTCGTCGACGCCACCTTGTTGAGCGACTTGCGCAGCCGCTGGACGCGCTTACGTTTATGTTCGGGCTTGCTTTCGCTATCGCTCGCTTGTGGATTGGCGCGAAGCACGCCAGCATACGCTCCACCGCGCGGACGCGCCTTTTTACGCCGCGCCTTGCCAGGCACGCGCGGAGCTGGGCCATCTAGCCCAATCAGCAATGCCGCCTCGTGGATAGACACTCCCGACGCCGACAGTGGACGCGGCGGTCGATAGGACGAAGCTAAGGCCGGATTGAGCGCTTTGCTCATCGGGCGCTTTTCGAGCGACCAGCGATAGAGCACTCCGCTGCGTGTGCGGGTCGCGTCGGCCCAGTCCACGGTCAGCTTGCGCTCCCCCACTGTGTAAGCCGCGATATCGTCGCCGACTTTGTCCACATCGGTCCAGCCGCACTTCGTCAGGCTGTCCGGCCAGAACCAGCCAGCGGCGACGGCGGGCCAGTAGTGGTCGTACGGTTCGTAGCCCGCCCACTCGTACCATGGACGCGTCACGCTCTTGATGGTGAACGTTCGAACCAATGGCATCTTGCCCCGCCGTATGTCGGCCGCTTCGTCCGACGACACGTCGACGGGAACACGCACGCCGCCGATGAGGATGGGAATTGCCGTCGCGTCGTCTTTGTTGATCGGGCGCGACGTGAAGAACGAGGCTGTGCGCTGCTCGACGGGAATCGCTGACGCGAGTCGTTGCAGGACCACGAACGGGTCTTCCTGCTTGGGTTCTTCTGGCGCAAGGATCTCGTCCCACTCACGCTTATGACGATCGACGCGTCGTTGATACTTCTCACGGTCTTTTCGCAGCTCTTCCTTGCGCTTCTTAACCGCTAGACCGATCTTGGTGCCATAGCCGACTACTACTAGACCGCCCATCGTGGAGAGGAGTAGCTGCGGCGTGATACGGTGCGGGCGAAGCTTCTCGATGCAGGCTTTCTTCTGCGCTGGTGTGAGGTTGGGGTTATGCTGGATAATCTTGATCGCCTGCTCGACGGCTTTAGAATCCATCTGCTTGTCGGCGTAAACCGGCGCACTCAATGAGAGCGAAGCCATGACCGCCGCTGCTACTAAAGCTGTTGACTTAATTCGCATCGCATTGTTCCTGGTAGGCTTATCGTTCACTTGTTTACAGGCTTGCGGCAGATCATTCGCATTGAGTGTCCCCGTGCGATCCGGCAATCCGATAGCGACGGACCGGAGCGCCCCAGGAGCGTGACAGAGGCTGGCTTCTTGGGGAAGAAGCCAGCCGTCCACCGTTCAGGATAGATGCAGGAACTAGGAACCTGCTGTAACCTTAGCTGTAGGATTGTCGGCGCAGTAGACGTCGCGAGGAGAAGCCTCGTTGGTCGTCTTGGTGCCCCAGAGGTAGTTCGAGCAGCCGAGGGTGTTCTCGAGCTTGCTCCACTTGACGTGACCGTCGGCGAACACGAAGTTGTTGCCTCCGGTGTGGCGACCAGCGTTAGCGTAGACGATATGCGGGGTCGCATTGGTCGGGAAGGTCGTCGATGTGTAGGTGGACTGAGTGGCCATAAGCGCCAGGGTCGAAGCGACACCCAGGCTGTAGACGGTGCCCGTTCCGCTAGCAGCGGTGTTGTCGGAGTCGTAGCCATTGCTGCCGTCGGTTGAGGTAACCTGAAGCGCGTTGACAGGTCGGTGCGACTTGATGGCAGTGCCACCGGTTCCGCCGCCGCCGATGGAGTTCACGTAGTCGCTGAATTCAGCGATAGCGATCAGGCTGGCAGGAGCGGGAACAGTCGAGAGCTTAACAGTGTGCTGAGGAATACCAACGGCTCGGCCGCCAACACCACCGCGAGGTCGCGGCATGATGACTTCATTGACCGTGAAGCTGAGTCGAGGAGCCTGGTTGTCCTGAACGCCTGCAGTCAGGGACGTCTGGCCAGCCGGAATACCGCCGCCATTGTTGTTACCTGTGAAGTTGGTCGGCGCAATGCCGTTGTTCGGGTCGGTCGGGCACACATACACGCCCCACGACTTGACGTACGGCTCGATCATACCGGACCACTGAATGATACCGGTCGAGTCGCATCCAGCACCGGGGACGGCGCCAGAGAGGCCATTACAGGCGGTGGTAGCATCAACTGCACCGTATGTGTAGGCCGGGGGATAGCTCTGGTCGTAGTCCTGAACGTAGCCGAGAAGGCCAAGTCCAACCTGTCGCATATTGCTGGCACAGGAGCTTGTCTGGGCCTTTTCACGAGCCTGAGCAAACACTGGGAAAAGTATCGCCGCGAGAATCGCTATAATAGCTATCACGACGAGGAGTTCGATAAGGGTAAAGCCTTTTTTCTTCGAAGCCATCTTGAAATCTCCAATCATCATTCTGGGTGCATAGGTCAGCGCGTCATTTCCACTCTGGGTTCTTAACGCTTTTGAAACGACATTGTCATACGTTTTTGGCAATCATGCAGGTCTCATCTCTGGAGCTGCCTGCCTCAACGGCCTATCCGCAGGGGACTACGGTAAGACATGAATAGAATATCTCATTGGGCTTCCCGCCTACAGGGGAATGTTGATACGGGCGTTAGCTTTACATTGTCCTTACGTTAAGCTTCGGATAATTGTCTGTTAAGCACCGGAAGCCGCAAGCGACGCGGCAAGGAGAACGTCCTGAATTGGCGCTAAGAACCCAAACAGTGCGCCGCACAATGCTGTTATCATTTCCGGCGCAAATGATTGCATACGGGGCAACGTCGCGTCGGTCACGAGCACATAACCCGCTCCGCGGCGTAGAACCAAGTGCACCGGTTGCGCGGGATTGGGCTCAATTTTACGGCGAAGGGTGTAAATGCACGCTTCCACGCGGCGATCCGATGCGGTAGCAGACGAGACCCCCCAGACGAGATTGAGAAGCGTTTCGCGGGGAACAGCGCCTGGGGCGTGGGTTACTAAGCAGTACATTAGGTCGGCTTCATGCGTGGACACGGAGACAGTCCGATTACCAATTCGCACCACCCCTTCGCTTGGCGCCACGACAAAGCCATCTCGCTCAACAGTCGGAGCTTGAGCCGGACACAGCACGCCCTTGCGGCGCCACGCGATACGCCGCAGTTCGCGCAGGAACGGCGCGATTTTCAGGCCGCCGACGATCGCGTGGTCAACGGCTGTCCTAAGGCGCGGATCTGTGTCGAAAGCGTCCTGGCTGCCTATAGCAACCAGAATCGGATCGTCGCACACGGACTGCAGGATTTTGCATTGGCGGACCGCATCGGTGGGAGAGCTGTCTATGCCAATGATAATCAGCTCCGGCTTGAGGCGGCGCGCCAGAGATACTGCGGCTTCCACAGAGCTAGCCGCAGTGACCTCAAATTGCAGTTTACTCAGATGGAATTCGAGAGATTCCAAGATGCGGACATCTTGTTCCAGGATGATAGCAATCACAGTTAGGTCCTCTCGATTGACACCACGCTCGCCAACAGTGGCGGAATAGGTGATTGGGGTCATTCGTCCGGCTGGTATATTTTGTAGCCAGACGTCGGAAGCATGTCTTAAGCATGTGAGCTACCGTTTATGTTATTGTTAATGTTTGATTAAATTATGTTCGTTTGGCGATGATAGCTTCAGACGCACGCAGCAGGCAACGGTCCAGGTTTGGCCGCTCTCTCTCTCGCATTATTCGCGAATACCCATCGCGTTCGCTCGTTAGTTGTGGATAAGTCGCGGCGTGTAGGTGATGGCCTTGAGCGTCGGGTTTGCGAACGAAAGCGTGACCGTCACGGATGACCCGGGCTGAATTGCGCCGACGCTCACCTGTATCGCAGGGCTAGTGCCGACGCCCCCTGCTCCAGGTACCGTGCTGGTCTTGTTGGCGACGGTAACGCCGCTTGTCAGTCCGTCCAGAGCCACCATGACCGGGCCAGCGACTGGGGCCAGCGACATGTTCGCCACGGTGAGCGTTTGCGATATCGTTGTCGTTCGTCCCACCCGGACGAATCCGCCGGTTGTTACGGTGACGCCTGGAATAGTCCACGCCGCACTTGCGCCTCCGCCCGGCGCGGGGTTCGAGACGATAAGCGCGCCTCCCGCGGTAGCCATGCCAACGGGGACGACTGCGGCAAGTACGGTCTGGCTCACAAACCCGACTTTGAGATTTTTGGCGCCAATCTTGACCTGCGACGTCGGCACAAAGCCCGTACCAGTCACCAATATGGTAACTGTGCCCGCCTCTGATGCCGCCTGCGAGGCAGTGACGGCGGTCACTGTTGGCACCGGGTTGCTGATGGTGAAGGTCTTGGCAACCGTTTTACCGCCGCCAGGTGACGGGTTCGAAACGGTCACCTGTATTACCGCACCCGAAGCAAGATCTGACGCTGACAGTGCGGCCGTGACGGTTTCCGTGCTTACGAGCGTTGTCGGTAGCGTCTTAGCGCCAAATAGAACCCGTGAACTCGCGTTGAACGATCCGCCTAGAGTCAATATGACCGACTGCGTCCCTGCGGCTGCATTTGTGGGTGCTAGGGTATAGAGGTACGGCTGCGGGTTACGCACTGTGAAAGGCAGCGGGTTGCTCGTCCCGGGGTTCGGAGCAGGGTTAGAGACCGTGATCGGCGCCACTTTCGCCACCGAGTTGTACTCCACCGGGCCGTACACATTGAGATGCGTCGCGTCGACAAACTCCACTCTCAGCGGCAGATTGCCGAACTTCGCCAGCGAGGTGGACACGAAGTTTGAACCTGTAATCGTCGTCTTAATACCGTCGGTCGTGTTTACGTTGTGCTGACGGTCATAGTTGACGGTGAACGTTCCCACTGTGCATGTGTCGGGCGACAGAAGCGTGATTGTTGGCACTGGGTTGGTGACCGTCAGCGCGACGTGATTACTTTCGCCGCCGTCCGGAGCCGGGTTACGTATGTAGAGCGAAGCAACTCGTCCGCTATCGAACGGCGGAAGGGTCACTGTGAGCCGGTTCGGCGAGAGACTCTTGACGGTCAACTGAGCCCAATAACTCCCCCAGTCCACAATGACCCTGCTGGCTGCGCTGAAGCCGGTTCCCAGTATCGTGAGCTCGGCGGTGTTCACGCTCACCGGGACGCTCGTCGGGGCACATGATGCTATCATAGGGCGGGCGTTCACGACGCGGAAAACGGCTGATTTACTTACCACGTCAGGGCGCGCGCTCGTAATGACGACGGGGACTTCGACCGCCGCCGCAATAGTTGACGCCGGAATGATCGTCGAAAGAGTACCGTCCGCGTTGTGTTCAGTCGGCATCTCGGTTCCTGCGAACATTATTACGGACGCCGAATCAAAGAAGCTGCCCGTGATCGATAGTGTGAATGCATCCGCGCCAGCGTTGACTGTCGGAGGCGACATTGATGCGATGATAGGTGCATCGACGATACGGAAAATGGTGGGGGAACTCCATCCGCCACCTGGAGCAGGGTTAATTATGGATATGCCTGT
This sequence comes from Capsulimonadaceae bacterium, assembly GCA_036504535.1. Taxonomy (GTDB): domain Bacteria; phylum Armatimonadota; class Armatimonadia; order Armatimonadales; family Capsulimonadaceae; genus JARLGU01. The sequence goes on along the minus strand of DASXUY010000058.1, from coordinate 48,923 downwards.
TGCACCCGAATCGGCTATCAAGTAAGCCGGGATCCACACGGCAACGTCCGTAGGCGAGACAGAACCTGGAGTCAGGGTCTCGCCTCGGAAGTAGACTTTGGAATGGTAGAAGTTGGTACCGTGAATCGTCAACTGGAACCCCTCGGCCCCGGCACCGACATACGTTCGCGATAGCGACGAAACAATTGGACTGGGATTGAGCAGCGAAAGCGGCGCGGCGACGGTTTCGCCGACGCCGCCTGCGTAGTTGGAAACGGTGACGTATGCGCTACCGGCTTCGGTCAGTAAGCTGGCAGGTATCGTACAAGTCAGGTGTGTTGGATTGACAACGCTGCTCGGAACGGCGGTGCCGCCGAAACGCACGCTGGTGCCGGACCCGAAACCAGCCCCTGTGAGCGTCAGCGTCGCGTTTTGCCCATTGAGCACGAAAGCTGGTTCGACAGATGCAACGTTTAGACTTTTGGCTGAGGGCGCTTCAGCCCCACTTAATTCGACAGCGAATGCACTGGAAAAGAATATGTTGCCCTTCACGGGTTGAAAGGAGTCGTCTGTGACCGGTAACCGACCATGCGTTTCCCCAGAGATATAGGCGCTGTTGTTGCTCCCGACGGCAATGCCGCGGCCGATATCAACGTATGACCCCAGGTACGTTGAGTAGAGAAGCGCGCTGCCATCGGCGTTCAATCGGGTTGCGAACGCTCCGCCAGGAGGATCGCTAGACACCGCAAGAGCGCCGGGGCTGGTGGGATAGTCGGGGGATTTCGTGTCCCCGGTTACCCACGCGCAGCCGAACGAATCAACTGCTATCCTGCGGGCGATATCATCCGAAGTTCCCGCAATTCGGGTGGCATACTCGAAAGCGGAGCCCTGGAGGTTCAGCTTCGATACGAAAACATCGTAATCCAGAGGGTTCGAGTCATCGCGAATCCTGTAACTGCGCTGGGATTCGAATGCACCCGGCGTCGTTTGAAACGTCGGGCTACTTGTCGTGCCGCAGATGTACGCGCTTCCGGCATCGTCAACCGCAATACCCTGCGTCGTTACAGCGTCGCCCAGGAAAGTCGAATAGACGAGCGCCGTTCCCGCCGGTGAGATTTTTGTTACGAACGAGCTTCCCCACTCACCGAATGAGCTTATTGCCGCACCCGACGTAATCGGGAAATCGGTAGAGCTTGTTGATCCTGTGACATACGCATTGCCGTCCGCATCGACGGCTATGCCGTGGCTCATGTCCGATTTTGTTCCGCTCAGCCGTGTTTCATACTGGTAAGTAAACTGAGGCTGCTGGAATTTGGCCACGAATACTGTCCAGGGATACTGTTCGCTCTGCTGCGGCTCCTTTGCAGACGTTCCAAATGTGGTACGCACCGGGATGCCGCCCTTGGTCAACAACCCGCCACGGCTTTGGCCAGCTACGTAAATGCTACCGTCCTTGCCGACGGCAATTGCCGTGACGCGATCATCTCGCAGACCGCCCATGTATGTGGAGAAGGTGAGAGTGTTGCCCGATGCTGAAAGGCGAGCGACAAACCCGTCCTCCGCCGACGACCCGCCGCCACCGAGTTCCTCGCTCGCATAGTTGATCACGGGAAATTGCTGCGACTTCGTTGCGCCTACAATCGACGCGCAACCCGTCGAGTCGACAGCAATGTCCATCGCGTGCTCCCACCCTTCACCCCCGACGTACGTCGAATACACCAGGGAGGAACCAGACGGGTCGAGCTTGGTAACAAATGCATCGCCGCGTTTGAACGAGTCAATGGAGTTGTGGTAGATCCGTTGAAAGCTGCCATCGGTCGTCGGGAAGTCCAGTGAGTAGGTATCGCCCGTAATATAAGCGGCTCCAGTTGGGTCAACTGCAATTCCAGAAGCCCATTCGCCTATGGTTCCGTCAACATACGTCCCGTAAGCCAGTACCGGGTCGATCACAAGCGGCAGCGACGCATCATAGTGAGCGACGGCGAACCTAACGGTCTTTGCGTTCGCTATCGTAAATGCTGCCGGGACATTCACCCGCCGGCCCGCAATTTGCTGGAACACGGTCGGCTTTCGCCACGCTATCGTATTGCCGCCAACATCCATGACCAAGTCCCCATTTGACGCTACAAGCATGGATCTGGCGCCCTCAAAGCGCATTCCTATTTGCGTCGGGTCGCCGCCAGGCTTCACGACGAAATCGTATTCTAAGCGTCCCTGAGCACCGTAGTAGATGAGGTCGATGCCTTTGTACAGATCGCGATAGGCGACCTGACGATAGGTGGGAATATCGTGCCGCCACTTCCCGGGATCCCGCCCGATGGAGTAGTTCACTTTACCGGGAAGCAACTCGAGCGGCGTTGCCACGGGGCGCGTCGTCTTACCGCACGGGCGCATACGCAATGCCACGGGGGGACTGTTCTTGCGCTGAAGGGCGAGCACTGCTTCGCTGTCAGTGAGGTAGAGCGCGGTTCCACCGAGGCGTGCGAGGAACTTTACGCTACGATCTGTCTGCCCATCGTTGCGCTCAAACTGAAGCGGTAAGTCGGTGAAAACACGTGAGCGAGAGACGGAGTGGCGCTCTTGGTCGCCCGCGAAACCAGGATGAGATACGCGGCCAGAGGCGAGAAGCGGGTTAACCGAGCCAGCAACGACGAGCGCAAGAAGGAGACGGATAGTCAGCATGGAAGGTCCTCCGATAGAGACTGAGCCGCTACCTGAACGAGCGCAACGGAGGATTGCTAGGAAGATTGATTATTTAGAAAGAATTACTAACCATAAAAACGGCACTATACAGCCGAATTCTAGCATATATGAATTAATAATAAGGCATCTGAACTGTAGTCAGAGACACCAAATTGGATATCGATTCGCTTAAACGCCGAACAAAGCTGTATTGTCAACAAGGACGAGAGTGACCCTGTGCGGAACAGCCTTGCTTGAGCGTTGCTGATGCCCAAAACGATAGGGGCGCAACCTAGCAGAGTTAGCCAGCGCGCTCAAAGGATTAGCCCATGGACCATCGTATCGTCGACAAGAAGCTTGAAATCCTCCGCTCGCTGGTGAACGATACCAGCGAGCCTATCGCCAGTTGGCAGTTTCGCACAGCGGATAATCCGTCGCCTGGGCAGTATCGCGCCGACGCCGACTGGGCGGATGTGGCACTGCCAGCGCCGTTTCAGGCGGGCAAGACGGTGTTTCTTCGTACGACGGTGAATGTGCCAGCGGGTGCAATGCTGGTCGATACGTGCGTAAGCTTTGCGTTCCAGGCGATGGAAGGCCTGCTGCGCGTCGACGGCGACGCGTACGCGGGAGTGGATGCGAACCACCGACGCGTTGCATTGCCGCGTACGGGCACGCTCGAGCTGGAACTGGAGTTTCTGGCGAACCCCGCAGTGATGTGGGAGCCCGCGCAGGCGTCGACTCCAGGGCTCTTTGTGGGCGCGTCACTGTGCACGGTCAACCGCGATATCGAGGGGCTGTGCCATGACATCCGGTTCGCGTACGAAACGATCAAGGCCATCACGGAGCCGCGGCGCAAGCAGCTTCTGGAAGAGGCGCTTGAAGCAGCAATGCTAGCCGTGGATCTCACACTGCCTCGTCCACGCCTGCTGGAGGAAGTGGCACAGGCACGCGCTATCCTTGCCGCAAAGGTCGGCGCAATCGCCCCGGACCCGGAAGCGGGAACGCTTTACGCTGTCGGGCATACACATATCGACACCGCATGGCTGTGGCCGCTGAAAGAGACGGTTCGCAAGTGCGGGCGGACGTTCTCTACCGCGTGCCGCCTCATGGAGCGGTATCCAGATTTCGGGTTTGCGTGCAGCCAGCCGCAACTCTACCAATACACCAAGGACTATCATCCCGAAGTGTACGCGCAGATTAAGAAGTGGGTCGCGGCAGGGCAGTGGGAGACAACGGGCGGCATGTGGGTGGAGGCGGACTGCAATGTGACCAGCGGCGAGTCGCTGATCCGGCAGATCGTGCACGGGCTGGCGTTCTTCAAAGCCGAGTTCGGCACGCGTCCACGGCTTTGCTGGCTGCCGGACGTATTCGGTTATCCGGCGTCGCTTCCCGAAATCCTTGCTGGCTGCGGCATCCCCTATTTCTATACGTACAAGCTGCACTGGCAGGCGACAAACCCATTTCCCGATCACCTGTTTCACTGGCGCGGACTGGATGGGTCCGAAATCCTGGCGACGGTGATCAACCACAAGGAAGGGTATAACGGCGCGCCGTTCCCAGATCACATCGTCGAGGGATGGAAGCGTTACGCCCAGAAGGCGGAGTACCCGGAGGTCATTTTCCCGTACGGCCACGGCGACGGCGGCGGCGGGGTCACCGAGGAGATGATCGAGCTGCGCCGACGCGGCGAAAAGCCATTCCCGGGGCTGCCCGCCCTGCGCAGCGGGTCGGCGGAGGGCTACTTTGACGATGTAGTGGCTAAGAACCCCACCCTGCCGGTGTGGGACGGTGAGCTTTATGTCGAAACGCATCGCGGGACGTACACGACGCAATCGGCGCTGAAGAAAGCGAACCGGAACGCGGAGATTATGCTGCGCGACGCCGAAATATGGGGCACGCTGGCACGCGAAAAGAGCTACTCATTTGATGCCAGTTCGCTGCACGACGCGTGGAAGCTGGTGTTGCTGAGCCAGTTCCATGACATCCTGCCGGGTAGCAGCATTCCGCAGGTCTATGTTGATGCGTCAATCGACCATCAGGCTACCCGCGCCCTTATACTGCCGCGCATCGACGGAGCCCTGAACGCTTTGGCTCCCAAGTCTGCCGCGCCGACTGCGGTGCGCGTGTTCAACTCGCTTTCGTGGGACCGCAACGACGCGTTCACCGTGAAGCTGCCAGCGGGCATCACGGCCAACGCGCTCGTGGACCCTCATGGCACAGCACACCCGTTGCAGGTCGTGAAGGCGGACCTGCAAGGCGACACGGTGATAGTCGAAGGAGCCGTAACGCCGTCGGTAGGCTACGGTGACTTAACGTTCGCGAACGTTGCCGATACGCAGCCGCCGCCGATCACTGTCACGACGAGCTTGATCGAGACGCCGCGCTACCGGATCGCTATTAATGTCGACGGCGCGTTGACCAGTGTCTTCGATAAGCTTGCCCAACGCGAGGTGATTGCTGCCGGGGCCGTGGGCAACGACTTGCAGCTATTGCAGGACGGGCCCGAACGCGAGGACGCATGGAACGTCCACGATACGCTGGACAAGCGCCGCTATCCCATCGAGGGCGCGACGACTGTGACAGTGATCGAAAGCGGCCCGGTGCGGGGCATGGTTCGCGTTGTCCGCCAGCACCGCGACACAGCAATTGAGCAGGATATCATCGTCACGGCCCAGTCCGAGCGGATCGATTTCGTGACGCGAGTCGACTGGCAGGAGCGCCAGACCATGCTGAAGGTGGCGTTCCCTCTCGCGATCCGCAGCCTGCGCGCCACGTATGAGGTGCAGTTTGGCGCTGTGGAGCGACCGACGCATCAGAACACGTCGTGGGACAAGCAGAAGTTCGAAGTGGCCGCTCAGCGATGGGCCGATCTGTCTGAAACCGGCTACGGCGTGAGCCTGCTGAACGACTGCCGGTACGGATACGACACGAAGGAAAACGTGTTGCGGTTGACCCTTCTCCGCGGCACCACCAACCCCGACCCGCAGGCAGACCGAGGACGGCACGAGTTCACGTACTCGCTGCTTCCGCATGTCGGCGGCTGGGTGGCTGGCGAAACGGTCCGCCGTGCGTGGGAACTGAATGTCCCGGTGCGTACTCAGCTCATCGCCGCCGCACAGCCCTACCGCAGCTTTGTGCAGGTCTATGGCGCGGCTGCCATTGTAGAAGCGCTCAAGCCTGCCGAGGACGGTCGCGGCGTGATCGTTCGGCTGTACGAGCCGCATGGAGCGCGGGGTTCGGTCACCGTGAGAGCGGGCGACTGGGTGCGCAGCGTAGTCGAATGCAACCTCGTCGAGGAGGACGCGGGCGAGGTAGCGATGAGCGAGGGGATGTTCCGGTTCGATATCACCCCGTTCCAGATACGCACATTCCGGCTGCTCGCGTAGGTGGCGAAGACTGCTCGCCGCAGGGGCGTCCTGCGCGGACGGCGCCAGCGTCCCGCTGGACCGTTATGCCGCTTCGCGACGACATGACAGGGCTAGAGACACGCACTATTCCTAGCCCAGCGGGCGATCTGCTTTTCCCAGGCCCGCTTCAGCGGATGCCCATATTGGCAAGCTATTTAGGGCCGTACGTATTCGCGCCCTCTTTCGGAAGGTCGATGGCCCAGATGTTACGGTACCAGACGGTGTCGCCGTGGTCTTGCAGCCTGAGGTGGCCGGGCAGCTGGACGTTTAGGTCCGACGGAGCTCCGGTTGTCCCGGCGACCTGGACATTGTTGTGAATGATGATGCCGTTGTGGATCACGGTGAGACGAGCTTGCTCGCGAACGACCTTGCCTTCGCACCGAGGGGCGCGGAAGATGACATCATACGTCTGCCACTCCATGCCGGGTTTGCAGGCGTTGGTCAGAGGAGCGAGCTGATCGTAGATCGCGCCGCAGTCAGCAAAACCGGGCGTTGCCCATCCTGAGCTGTCGAGCACCTGGATCTCGTATCGCCCCTGGATAAAGACGCCGCTGTTCGATTTCGCCTGGCCGGTCTTGTCGGGCATCGACGACAAGCGGAACTCAAGGTGCAGGTAGTGGTCGCCAAAGAGCCGCTCGGTCTTCACATCGCCGTTCCCGGGCGTCACCTTCATGGCGCCATCGTCTATCGTCCAGCCGGCAGGTGCGCCGTCCATGTTCGTCCAAGCGTCAAGCGATGTGCCGTCAAAGAGCGTTGCGGCGCCGTCAGGGGCTTTGTTGCCAAGTGTGTTGATAATCATGCGAACTGTTTCGGTGCGATGTGCGGATATTCCTTTTCGGATTTGCGCAAGCCGCTCGAACGCCGGGACTGAAGATCCCGGCCTGACGAAGCCACCCGCAAGCGGGCTCGTTGCTGGTACCCGTCGTTGTTAAGACAGGAATAGGTTCGAGACGTTGCTCCATTGGCTGGCTGTCATGAGCGACGTTAACCATTGCCATCTGTTCTTAATAAAGAGCAGCTCATAATTCTGCCATAATGATGCCGACCCTATTGGCGGAGGAGTAAGAATGGCAATCGTAGTATTTGAAGCAGAAGAGAACGACAGGCAGTATTTAGCGGCTCGGTTTCTGGGTGAGGATATTCGCTTTGTTCCCGAGCCCCTAACGACGCCAGAGCAGGCAAAGCGGGTGGCGGCGGACGCAGACGTGATCTCCGTGTTTGTGCATTCGCGTATCACCCCCGACGTTTTCGCCGAGATGCCCGCGCTTAAGATGGTGGCGACTCGCTCGACAGGGTTCGACCACGTGGATCCTGCTGCGGCACTGGAGCGTGGGATTATCGTGAGCAACGTGCCAACGTATGGCGAGAACACGGTTGCCGAGCACACATTCGCGCTGATCCTCGCGTTGTCACGAAACCTGCACAAGGCGTATGTGCGGACCAGCGCTGGCGACATGAGCATGCACGGCCTAACCGGGTTCGACCTACAAGGCAAGACAATCGGAGTTGTAGGCACCGGGCATATCGGGCTGCACGTGATCAGAATCGCTCATGGATTCGGGATGAATGTGATCGCTTACGACCCCTACCCCAATTCGACGCTCGCCGAGCTGCTCAACTACAAGTATGTATCGCTCGACGACCTCCTAGCGCAATCGGATATCGTCACGCTGCACGCGCCCCTGACGCCGCAGAACAAGCACCTTATCGGTGCGCACAATATCGGCACAATGAAGCAAGGCGCATTGCTGATCAATACGGCCCGCGGCGGGCTGGTGGACACGGTAGCGCTGATCAGCGCACTGGACAGCGGGCTGCTCCGGGGCGCAGGGCTGGATGTGATCGAAGGCGAAGAGATTTTCTCGGAAGAGAAGCAGCTCCTCGGCGCGGGAAACATGACCGAGGAGCACCTCAGGATGGCGTTGCGCAATATCACGCTACTGCGCCGACCCGATATGGTGATCACGCCGCATATCGCATTCGACAGCACCGAAGCCATCGAGCGAATTCTGGCGACGACCGTGGAGAATATACGAGCGTTCCGGGCAGGCACGCCGCGTAATATGGTGTGATGGTGGGGCGGGAGGGCCGTTTTTCCCTGGGGGCGGGGACGGCCCGATGTAGGGGCAGAGCTTGTCTCTGCCCTTGGACGGAACCTACCCCATCCGACCAATAACCTCAGCCCGTCGCCGCCATCAATCGTGCCAATCATTCAATCAATCAAATCACAGTTCAGACAGCGCTAAAAAGAACATGTGTAACTTAAATAAAATCTTTGTAGACATTAATATTGACAAATTAATATATTCGTGATACAATAGTACTGAGGCGACACAACCCACAGAGGACGCCTTTATGCGCCGTGGCGCTACAGCACCTTTAAAACCGTTATTGGCTATCACAGCGGATCAGAATTGGAACGCAGGCCGCAACTATTCATGAATATTACGATTCTAGAATCCCAAAATATTCACACCTGCCCCGCACCCGGCCCGCCAACCCGTGGTCGGACAACAGAGTCCCTACGCAGTGGGGACAGCGAGCGGTGCGAGCAGGGGCGCGCAAAAAACGAATCGCGTTGCGCAACGCAAAACGCGCAAAACGGCCCTCACCCCCGCCCTCTCCCGCAGAGCCGGGCGAGGGAGCCGGACCGTTTCACGACGCGTCGGTACATTTCTGACTCCCCTCGTCCTTATCTTAGGAGTCGTCATGAAAGTGATCCACCCGTATGGATGAAAAGTTGCGCTGCGCAACCTCTTTGTCTTCCCTTCAGGGGAGAAGGGGACCCACGAAGTGGGGAAGAGAGGTTCTGTATTTTCTAAGCAGAGGGGCTGGGGTGAGGTCTCGTGGTCACCGCCGCGTCGCTGCCAACCCGAGGGCTGAGACAAGCTCTGCCCCTACCATTACGCCTTCATCGGCGTGACCAGCACCTTACCAAAGGTGTTCGTACCCGTGTCGCTGTGAATCGCCGCACGCACGCGCATGGTGTCGTTCACTTCGGTGATCGTGACGATGAATTTGAGCGGGTCGTCTGTCGGTGCTATGTATTTCGTGTACCCCTCCCCGTGGTGTACGAGGCTGAGCGAGTCGACGGAGATCTTGTCGGTGCCTCGCGTCCCAACAAACGCCACCTCGTACTCACGCGCATCCGGACACGCGCCAGTGATGTCGAAGTCGAGGGTTTGGGGTTTGGTGGACGGGCTGCCGTAGAATATCTCCGATCCCCATTCGCCCACTTGCACGCTAGTAGCCGACGTAGCAGCAACGTCGGTATACGGCACGCCGGTCGCGTACGCGGCGATCTGCCGGAACGTCGGCAGGCCGACGGACTGGAGCACGCGAAAGCGAATGGACTCGACCGTCGTCGCGGGGAACCGGTCGATCTTCTTGTGACCGATGGCCGTGCCCGACGCGAGCGTCGTCCAAACGCCGTTCGACAGCCCTTCGATAGTGTATGCACGGACGCGCTCGCCGTCGGCAATATCTTCCATCGCGATCACGTGGTCGACTTCAGTTGGCTCGTCAAAATGCAACTCGACATTATCGCCAGGCCCGTCGTAATACGCCAGGCTTGCCGAGTCTCCGAACCGCCTCGCCACTTCGCGGCCAAACTCAGCGCCACGTTCGACGTCCGCCGCCGGGATCGCCCCGGTGCGGTCGGGCGTGTGGTTGAGCAGCAGGACTGCTCCGTTACCGACCGAGCGGTAGTACATTTCCATGAGATCGTCAAGGCTCTTAAGGGTCGACGCGCTCTTGGGCGACCAGAACCAGTCATACGTTATGCGCGCGTCGCACTCGAGCGGCATCCACATGTCGCCGCTGGCGTCGCCGTGCCTGTTGGTGGCGCCGCCGGTCCTGCCGTCCTCCGATGAGACCGTGTTCCATGCGGGATACGTCGCGATACCGTCTTCGTTGCCAACCCAGCGGATCGTGGCATACTCGGATTGGAATACCATGGCGTCAGGCGCGTATTGCGTGAGAATGTCGCCGACATCGAACTCAAGGCTGCCGTCGAACCATACTTCGCAGATATCGCCGTAGCGTGACAAGAGTTCGGTGAGTTGCCGTCGGTAGACATCGGCGTACGCTGCCTGCTTCTCAGGTGTCGTGCAAATGCCGCTCACCTTCGCGCCGTGGTGATCGTCGCGCGGGCTAAGGTAGACGCCCAGATCGATGCCGCGCTTGGCGCATGACGCCGACAGATCGCGCATGATATCGCCGCGTCCGCCGCGCCAGGGAGTGCCGCTGATGCTGTAATCGGTGGTATCGGTCGCCCAGTGGCAGAAGCCGGTGACATGCTTGGCGACGAAGACAATGTACTTCGCGCCCATCGCTACGGCGGCGTCCACCCACTGCTCGGTGTCGAGGGCGTACGGGTTGATGCGTTCGATGGGCACCCTATACGGATCAGTTTCGCCGTTTTCCAGGTAGACGTTGGGCGTCCAGTGGATGAACATGCCGACCTCGCGGTCTTGCCACTTGAGTTGAGCGGGTGTCGGAGTTGCTAGTTTTCGAGTCATAAGGATTACCTCACCCCCAGCCCCTCTCCTACGATAAGGAGAGGGGTGTCAGAGGGATTTCAAAGAGTAAGAGTTACCGGCCCCATTAGGCCAGAGGTCAGGGTTTCGTCGGTGGGTTCACCGTGCCATTTCCAGTTGTAGTCTTCGTACTGCGTGACGGCGTTGACGAGCAGGTTGCCGACACGGACATGGACGATGTTCTCGCCTTCGCGAAGGGCTGAGGCGATTTCGAAGCGGAACGGAGCCCAGAGGCGTGCCCCGATGGTGCGCCCGTTGACGGTTACTTCGGCGATGTGTTTCACGTCGCCGAGATCGAGGGTCGCGGCGGTAGGACCGGTGTCGAGAGTGAACCTCTTTTCGTAGTCCACGAAGCCGGTAAACGAGCGCATGTCCCATTCGAGCCACGACTGGAGGTGCCGGAGCGCACCGTCGCCGGTGATCCACTCGGGCACCGGGAAACCGTGTTGCGCGGGGTCGGGCTGGCCCGAGGGGTCGAACCAGACGCGCCATTCGCCGTCGAGTGCAATGGTGATGGCTGCCTGGGGGATGGCGACGGCGACGGCAAGCGCGTCGGGTTCCACGACGAGCCAGAACGCGTCGTGGGGAGCGAAGGTGTGCGTGAACGTGACGCCAGCCGGGTTAGTTGTCGACGGAAGCGGGTTGCGGTGGCCAGTTTCGCAATCCCAGATCGTGACGCCGCCAGATTGGCCTGGAAGAAGCAGCGTGCAAGTTTGCTCAGACGCCGTGGCGTTGACCAGCCAGTAGAAGTCGCGTCCATCGATGATGCGGTGCTGCTGGATGAGCGGGAAGTCGCAGCTGTCAAATTCGACGTGAGCCCGGAGCGGCGATGCTGGCGCGTTGGCGAGCGCGGCCAGGCCGTTCGGTGCCGCGACCGTGTTTGGGCTGGCAGCAAGGCGCGCCATGAGCGCGGTCATTTGCGGGTCGTTGCGTCCGTTGTCGGTAGAGCCGTCGGGCAACCCGCCCAGGGTCACAACCGCGCCGCCCGCTTCGGCGAAGGATACAAGCTTTTCGGCGACGTCGAGGGGCAGGACGACAAGCGGCGGGAGGATGATGGTGGCAAACGCGAACTCACCGCGCGTCAGTGTGGGGCCGTCGAATTGCATCTGGCGCATGTATTCGGTGTCGGCTATCAGGTATTCAACGCGGGCGGCGGCAAGATCAGCCATCGCTTGCGTGTAGGCGACTTCAATGGCGTTCACTTCGGTGGCGTGCACCATATCCGCGCTGCACTCTGGTTCGCCGCTGCCGGTCTGTTGATCGACGGTGAAGGTCTTATAGGGTCGGTCAGCGTCGAAGAGACCGTCGCCGAGCAGCGACCAGACGCTGTCCATGGGGCAAAGTAGCAGCGTGTCTGCAGCAGAGCGACCCTGGCCAGAAATGAAGCTTGCACGAGCGCAGTAATCGGAGTAGAGCTCAAAATGCGTCCAGTAGGGGTTCCAGTCGAAGAAGTCGGGCGGGTAGCTGACGCGGCGGAGGTCGCGCTCACAGCCGACCCCATGGAGGACAACATGGGTGACGCCCCACGCGATGGCGCAGTTGGTGGCGTTGCGCAGGTCTGCGGGACTGACGTGCCATCCGGCAACGCCAAGCAACTCGCACATAAGTTGACGCCCTTCGAACTCGGCGACGGCTTGGGTTTCCTTGAAGTCGCGAGGCCGTAGCGCACCCATGAACAGGGAGTCGGTGCCGGGGAGGCTGTAGGCTCGCTGAGCGGCGAAGTAGTTACCGGTACGCATGGCCTGAGCGACAAGGTTCTCCTCCCAGAAGTGGCAGGTCATGTACATGCCGTGCTTATCGAACCAGCGGTCTAGAGGCGCGATGAACGAGTCGATGTAGGTGGTCGAGACAGCATTGAACCAGTCCCAGCGCGCCTTTGCCCAGAGTCCTTCGGCGTCTTCGTCGATCAGCAGTGGCATCCAAAGCCGAATGTCGCGGCCAGTTTGGCGCTCGTATTCGGCGGCGAGGTCGTCGGAGTACGCGAGCTTTACGCCATAGTCGCCTTCAAGGTCGATGAAGCCGCCCGGTATCGCGCCGCCAAGCAGATCGCCCATGCGATTGGCGTAGATGTCGTGCTCGACCTCGATCCAAGCCTGTCCCGCGCGCTTGTCGAGGAAGTTGAGGTCAAGCCCTTCGGGCTCGCGCAGGTGGTATTTCGAGAAGCGGTAAACGCGCCACGATCCGCGTGCGGGCGGAGACCACGACGAGCCGCCAGCGATTACTGTTAACGTGTCGCTGAACGGGGCTGACGAAGCGTCGAGTTGTGCGGAGACAGCAAAGAAGCAGACGGAGACGTCGACGGACTCGCCAAACTCCGCGTCGACCGTAACGCAGCGCAGTGATACCGACGCAAGGTCGGGGTACCGCTCAAGCATCGGATGCTCAGGGACGCACGGGTCGCCGCCGGTGTAGCAGGCGTAGCCGCCGCCCGCGTGCGCGGCTTCGACGGTCTTGCGGAGGCCGTCGAACCACTCGTCCTTCATCCAGTAGCCGCCCGGCCACTGGCGCATCTGGACATAGCCGGGGTTGAACCGCTTTTCCATAAGGCGTGTCGCCTGATCAGTAAGATCGGCCGACGCAAGGTCGCCGGTGTAGAAGTAGAAGGCGTGCGGCGCGAACCAAGTATCGGGCGCGGCGAAATGTGTGGAGACCATCGCGAACGTGTCGCGGCGGCGATCAGCAAGAGCGCGACCGGTGGGGATGTTGGCCGGTAATTGGATCATAAGGGTTAATACTCGTTGAAGATACCATGACCGGGCCGCAAGGAGCCGTCGGCTTCGATAAACGATAGATTGCCCGGGCCGCCGACCGGTCCGAATTCTGCACGGTGAGCGTCGGCAATCAGGCTGTGGTGCAGCACATAGGCGAGCCATCCGATCTTTCGGGGTTTGAGCTGATCGAACGTGTACCGTATGAAGTCAACACGCTTTGCGTCATCCACCTCGCCCCAGCAACACTCGGAGGCGATCAGTGGCTTGCCCGTCTCGGCGGAGAAGGCAACATAATCATCCAGTCGCTTCTCGAAGGTGGCTTTCTCGGCCAAGTTGGTCGCGTACGGGTGGATCCCGAACACGTCGCAGAATGGCTCGACGCGCTTGAGGCCAACCACGCCTTCGCCGGGATGGGTGCCAACGGTGATCGGTGCGACCGCCCCTGCACTACGGATGATCGCGGCCATTCGCGCGAGCCACGCGGTTTCGGCGGCGGCAATTTCGGGAATGGAATCGGGCAGGCAGCCATACGCGAACGGCTCGTTGCAGATGTCCCAGCAGAAGATGCGCGGGTCGGTGGCGTGCGAGCCGACGATGGCCTCGGCAAACGCGGCGGGCTGATCGACTCCCTGCACCCAGCACGACTTTGGCAAGAAATGGTCGATATAAATGCCGCCGTAATCGAGCACGGCATCGTGCCAGCGGTTAAAGAGCACGGGCGTCACGGCGATCCCGAGTTCGGACGCAATCGCGAGCGCCGTGTCGAAATCGGCTTCGAATTTGGCGTGGTCGCGCATCCAGGCCTCGTGAGACAGCCACAGGCGAATGGCGTTCATGCCTGGGAAGTAGCGCTTACCGCGACTGAGTTCCTCGCGGATTACGGCGGCGTCGAACCGCCGCCAGAGCTCAAAACCGCAGGAGCCGTAGCTTGGCTGATAGTTGAAACCGCGTACAGCGGGCCAGTCAATAGTCGATATGGACATATCATTCTCCTATGGGAGGAAGCGTTTTACTCCGCCACCACCATGCAGTGGACGTCGAGTTTCGGGACGGTCACTTCAGTCCAGCCGTTCGCAACGGTCGTTGTTAGCTCGATTCCGGTGGGCTCTTGCGTCACCCGCTTGAACTCGCCGCGCAGGCGCACCTTGACGTCGTGGACTGGGGCGAGTTCCTCGCGCATCCTGCCAAAGCTGGTCATGTACACGTCGCGCAGCACGGCGGGGTCGGTGTTCCACGGCTCGGTCGCCGCCTTGTAGCCCCCCCACGTTTGCCGCGTCATCGGCGGGTAGCCTTGCGGTGCGGGGGAATTGAGCAGGTGCACGATCAATCGGCCCTGTTCAGGCTGGCGGAACAGCGTCGCATGGACCTGCAGCAGCGACTCGATCTGTACTGGCTGCTCGTTTGCCCCCGCAGCCCAGCGAACCGCGTTTGTCTGCAGGCGGCGAACGAACGGATACGACCAGTGGCTGGCGTATTGGAAGCCGATGTTTGCGGCTATGTAAACGACGCGGCCCTTGCCGTATTGGCGAGTCGTCAAGAACGGCCACGCTGTTCCGGGCTGCTGCGACGCTTCATAGAGCGCCACGTCGACGCCGGGATCGGCTTCGACGCGGAGCGCCTGGCCGGGATACGGCAGGCTGAAGCTAGACGGCGTCCCGCGCCGAAACGCGGGGACGACTTCGGTCGAGAGCGTGTCGCGAATCAGTTGGTCGTTGACAATCGGGTGCGAGTTGGCGTTCAGAAACTTGCAGCGCGTCTTGCTTGGCTGTTCGACGCCATCGTGGCTGGCGTACCATGGCGTAAGGACGGTCTCGTCCGGCATCGGCTCCACATAATGCACGCCTAACAGGTCCGCGAGAGCGAAGTCGGGCCGTTGGGCACCGTCGGCGGTGTGCAGGCTGGCTCGGTTGGTGGCGACGAGTCCCCCGCCCGCTTCGACGAAAGCGCGCAGCTTGTCCGCGACGTGATCGGTGATGATGCACGTATCCGGCAGGACGATAACGGCATATTTGCTGAGGTCGTCACTCTCGAGTCCGTCCTCCGTGAGGCAGGTTTCGGCGATCTTCTCCTCAAGTAGAGGCATGACGGTGCCATACAGCGTGAAGTCCGGACCGTCTTTGAATTGATCGCGTTCGCACAGGCGCCTGGATGTCTCGGACATGGCGACTGCAACATATGGTACAGGCTCAGAGTCGGTGAGCCACGGCGCACGCGCTTCGACATCGGCGTTGACCGATTTAAGCGCGGCAGGCGTGGCGCAGAGCGTGAACGTCGGGATGGTGCCGTTCGAGACGGCGATCATGGCGCGGTCACGCAACTCAGCTTCGGTGAGCGAAATCGGGTAGCTTGGCGCGTACTGACTGGCGGGAATGTAGAACTCAGCCACATCGCCAGTGTCATTGCGCATCATCTGCAGGTACGGCGTCGGCCATTTCCAGTAAGCCTCAATCCAGCTTTGCGCCGAGCCGCGCGCACCTGATTCCCATGCGGTGTGGATGGGGATCCCTGGGCGCACCGACCGGGCGGCGGCGAGGTAGGTATCGAAGACGCGTTGTGTGGCAGCGTGCTTGTACTCCAACCACAGCTTCCACCCTTCGGCGTCGGCAGCGTGAGACTCGGGCGCTTCACGGCCAGTGGCTTCCCGGAAGCCGTCGCGGCAGTAACCGCAGTAGCAGCTCGCGAACACGCCAAGCCCATCGAACCATAGGCCCTGAATGGGGTAGCGCTGGAGGAGATCGACGAGGTAGCTTGCGATGTACTCCGCAAAGGGCGAGTTCTCGCATACGCGCGGGAAGACCTGGTCGGTAACGTTGCCGTCGAAGTCGACGTTGCGCCAATCCGGGTGCTCGTCCCATGCTCTTCGATCGCAATCGACCGGGATGTAGGGGATGTACTCGATGCCCAGCTTTTCGCCAGCGGCCATTATCTCGGCGACGAGGTCGCGCGCGCCGAGGCCGGGGTGCTTGAGGCAGACCGATGAATCGTGCAGCGCATACCATTGGTTGCGGCTGTCGAAGATCGCGGTTCGGGCTCCGGACGCCGCCGCAGTCGCCATGAGGTCGGCGCCGAATATCTCGGCGATCTCGCGGCGGCCCTGCGCGGTGTTGACGATGGTCAGGTTGTTGAAGAGGCGTCCGTAGGGGCGCTTCGACCAGGCGAATTGGTTGTTTGGTGTGGGGTTGGTCATCTTGATATCTCTATTGGTCTGTTGTGTTCAATAGGTGACACGATTTAGGAAGAAACCTCTCCTTCCCGCTTCGCGGGCCCCTTCCTCTCCTAAAGGAAAGGAAAAGAGGTCAGATTCGGCATAACGTTAAAAGCCGGGTGATCCAAGGTTCGGTGGCTTCCTGTTCGAACCTCAGACACCGGGTTCTTGGCCGGATTAGGACTAGATCGCTTCGCGATCCGCCGGAGTACATGCGGATCTCACCTAATCACGTATACTGGTTCGAGTCCTATCGCGAGTGATTTGGTTGGTGGGAGCACGTTTCCTAGCGCGTCCAGTATGCGGGTTGTGCCGCTTACTGGGACCTGGTGGGTGGCGTTGTCGTAGCTCCAGAGGACGTCGATACTGCGTCCATCCGGTTGATGGAAGCTATAGCAATCGACGCCTGGGAGCGGCTCGGTGCGACCGAGGCATTTCGCGCCGTCGACCAACGCTGCGAGCACGGCGCGGGCGGCCATCAGCGGTCGTATGGTGCGATCATGCTCCAGCGCCATCAGCGACTTTGAACCGTAGGGCGGATCGGAGTGCAGCGAGTAGTAGAAGTCGTGCACCACGCCATTCGCCATCAATGTGACGTCGAACCGGATTGTCTTGGCGCATTGGCTGCGGGTCAGTTGCTCTTCGCCGATGGGCCAGTAGAACGAGCTGATCTCCTCGCCAGGGGCCGCTTCGGTTACCCACCGCGGAGTGATCTTGCCATACTTTTTCTCGACAGCATTGTAGACAGCGGCGTCTTTCGCGGCGACGGACGACGGGCCGCCGTAAAGCGAGCCGTAGTAATCGTGGTACGAAAACTCGTCATACGAGCTGGATCCGCCAGCTGTCTTCATCACCGTGTCTGTCCAATCGTCGAAGCCCCGATTGGTGTCGACACCGACGATGGTTGCCTTCGGATTTGCGGCTTTGGCGACTGGGTACGCCGTCTTCAACAGCGTGCCGTACACTTCGGCGGGCCCCGGCGTGAACTGCCCGCCATAGGGCTCGTTCCACACTTCCCAGTGATCGATTTTGCCTTTGTAGTGTGAGACGACGTTCTGCACGTACACTTTCCACAAGTCAATGGAGCGCGGTCCATCGACTTTGTTGTAGACGCTGAAATAGCCGCCCTGACTGTTGGCGGTTTTCGTCGCCCACATTGGAACTCCGTCCAGCATACCAAGGATGGCGATGCCTGACTTCTTCGCGGCGTCCGCACCCGCATCTTCGTACTGGAACTGGCCCTCTTTTGGCTCGACGACGGGCCAAATGGTCACCCAGCTAGCGTCGTGAATGCGTGTCCAGCGTGCGCCAATGGCGCGGCATATCGCGAAGTAAGCGTTGCTTAGTGGCACGTGGACGCCGAAGAACGACTTCTCTGGGGCGATCTCACGGGGCTTGGGCAGTCGGGCAAACGCCTGCTGGATTGGCGGGGACAGCGCCGCGCCATCGGCTCCAACGACCTGCGCGGTGAGCTTGAACATGCCGCGCGGATGCGAAGCGTCGGGGGCGACGGTGATGGCGGTCGCAGACGTGGCAACGGATGGCAGCGATTTTACGGTGTTGTAAAGGTCGAGGCAGGTGAGTTTCACTGTCGAGCCTGCAGGAGCGTTTGCGGTCGCGAGGCGTATAACAGCTGGCTCGCCGTCAAAGAAAACACCGCCGGGGCGGTCAACGTTGAGCGCCAATTCCACGGGAGGCGGGCCCGCTGGTGTCGGCGTGTCGCCCTCATGGAGGTCAGCGGCGTCGAACCATATCGTCGCGGCGGTTCGGCTGGTGGCGCGCACCGAAAGGCGAGTTGCGGTACCAAACGGGATGGGAGCCGAGAGCGAGAAACGCTGCCACGACGTCGTGAGTGTAACATCCTTGAACTTATCGCTGCCAGCCATCTGAATCCGTGCGCTCGCCCCATCAGCGCTAGCTTTCATCGCGATACTGGCCGTGTAGACGCGTCCGTAATTGTACGAAACCAGAGGCGACGTTAGCGACGCCGACCCAGGATAGGGCAGAGTGACCTTCAGCGACTGCTTCTGGTCGAACGCCGTGGTGCTGTCAAGCGATGGGCGCGGGTCGGCAAACGCGAATGGACCAGACCCGGCGTGTCCAGTGCCGTCCAGGCGCGCTGCCCAGCCGCCGCTGAATCCGGCTTCGAAGGACGCGTCGGGCAGCATATTACCGACCTTTGCTGGCGCATCGCTGGTTGCCTGGGAAACATCCACCACGGAAGCATCGTCGACGAGCAGCGTCGTCCCCAGCGGCGGGTAGATCATAATGTAGCCCGGAGCGGCCGAGCGGCAGGTTGCAGAGAACTTAGCCTGTTGCCATTGACCGTTCAGCTGCACGGGTGCGTCGCCAAGAGTTGTATACGGGGGGCCAGCGATGCGTAGCGCCACGGTCGCAGTCGTGCCCGGCGTCCCTTTGAACCAGATGCTGACCGAGTAAATGTGGCCAAGCACGAAGTCGAGAGACTGAACGAACTGTGCTGGCGCCTCCTTGACCGTAACCGCCTGCGCCGATGAGCCTCCATGCGCTCCGGTGCGCGCTTCGGCGTATTCGATGACCGAGGGCGCCCAGCTTGAGTTGTCGTTCCAGCCTCTGGCAATCGCTCCCGTGATCTTCGCCTTGCCAGTCGGGGCTGGAAAGACGGTGAACGGCGCTTCGAAGCCGGGGTTCGTGAGCATCTCGGTCGGCGCGGCGGCAAGCGGCGACATGCAGAAGGCGAGAAGTGCGATGATGGTTGGGATTGTTAGTTTCATGGTGTAATGCTTAAGGTCGGCGCGTGATTGAAAGTGCGTCACGCACAAAGTGAGGGAGTTAAGATCGCTCCAGCCGCTCGGGCTTACTTTCTCGCTTCGCTCCCTCTGTTGCGTGCCGCTGGTTGATGGTATGTCATGCCTTGATGATGCCGATTCCTGCCAGGGCGATGTAGTCGGCGTCGTCGACGGCGTGAAGGGCGACGAAGCGGATGTAGCGTGCGGTAGCAGGGGATGGGAGCGGAATGAGGCGCATCGTTGGGTTCGACTTCAGGTCGTCGAACTCGCCCGCGACCGCGAGAGCCCAGTCGTGGCCATCGTCGCTCAGGTAGAACTCGAATTTGTCTGGTGTGGCGTCCACGCTGAGGATGCGAGGCATAAACGTGAATGCTGCGATGGCGGTCGGCTCCCCCATATCGAGCACAACCTCGTGCGGGGGCGCGCTTGTTGCCTTGTCGACGTGGTACGTGTGCCAGTAGGTCTCCGGGTCATCGTCGAGCAGCTTTGCGACACCGGCGGTTCCGTTGTTGGCGTACGGGCTGTCGAGGCTGATGCTGGCGATGCGCCAGTGCGCACGTGAGCCGCCGAAGGTGACGGTGGTGACCGCCGACCGACAGTCGCCGCCATGGATGAAAGCGAACGCCTTGACCACACCGCCCTCCGCGAGAGGGAAAGGAGCGGTGTAGCGCGGCGATGAATCGCCGGGTTCGGTGCCGTCGGTGGTGTAACGTATCGCAAGATTCGGGTTCGAGCAAGTGATCGAAACATTGCCATCGTTGCTGCGACCGATGAAGAGCTTACTTCGATCGGCAAGGTTGAGCGGCTCGGAGAACAAGGACTGCGGCGGATTGTATGCGCTGAACTCGCGGATTTGCGCAGCCCCTTCAGATTCGAGGATATTCAGGCGCAGTTCGGATGCGTCCAGCTCATCGAATCGCTCGATACGCTTGTGCCCGATGCAGGTGCCTTCCCAGATCAGGAGCCACTTGCCACCCACGTTCGCCTCGACCGAGAATTTGCGAACACGTTCGCCCTTGGCGAGGTCCTCCCTGAGCACAATCATTGTGGGCTTTGAGCCAGTTTCGACGGGGAGTGTGAAGGTCGAACCCGCGCCTGATGTAGTGGCGAGCTTGTTTCCGTAGATGCGGCGCAGCTTGTCGCCGAAATCGCGGAACGCCGCTGTGTCCGGTTCTGGGAACTGGCCGCGCAGGTCAATCACCATACCGATCAGCAGGTTCGCGTTCTGCGCCACAGAGCGGAAGTACCCTTCAATGAGTTCGTCGGCAGAGTAGACGAACGGCTCATCACCCTCGCGCCAGAACCAGCCGCCTTGGAACGCTTGCCCGGCCTTGCGGTTGGGGATGTCGCATTCGGTCGGTGCCCATAGGTCGCCGTTCGGGTCGCCCGCGTGCTTTTCAACTGTGCCGCCCGGATACAGCTTCTTCGTGGTCGTGCTCCAGTTGGGCAGCACCGCTGTGCTGAGTTCGTTACCGCTTTCGCGGGTCGGATGAGTCCATGTCGTCGGTCCCTGAAACGCGCAAGCGTTCGGCTGCAATCGGCTCATCAGTGTCGCGACATCGGGACCACCCTCTTCGGGCGGCAGCACGCCGCCGTCGTACCACAGGTAGAAAAGCTCGCCATAATTGGACCAAAGTTCGGTCATCTGCTGAAGGACGATCTCGTTGTAACGTCGCTGCTTCTCCGTGTCTCGATCTCGCACAAGCCCCGGGTTGTCGACGTTGAAGTGCGCATTGCACGAGACGCTGTAGTAGAGGCCCGGCTTGATGCCGTACTTCTCGCAACTCGCGAAGAAGTCACCGACCACATCGCCCTTGCCGCCCTTCCAGGGGCTGCTCGCAACGCTGTAGTCGTGCGCTTTGGTTGGCCACAGCGAGAAGCCGCTGCAGTGCTTCGCGACAAACACCGCGTATTTCGCCCCAGCTGCCGCCGCCGCTTCTATCCATTGGTCGGTGTCGAGGTTCGACGGGTTGAACACCGCAGGGTCGGGCGTGTAGCCCCACTGCTGGCGGAACTCGTAGCCAGGCTCGAATACCTGGAGGTCAAGATGGATGATGACGCCCAGTTCGGAGTCGGAAAACGCCAGTTGTTGTGCAGTGGGGAGTATGAGATTTTCGTTCATTTTTCTTTTTCCCAGGCTGAGCCTGGACCCTCGTGGGGCCATTCGGTAGGTCGGTGCGCACCAAACCGGCGGCGATGGCCCCGGTCAGGATGCGCTTGGTTTCGTGATTGATTGAGTGTTGCAAGGCCTGACTCGTGTGGAGCAAGTTGAAATGATCAGGCTACAAGTGATGCCTTCGACGATGTGAGCATTGCCTTATCTTCAGAAAATGCCCAAATCTGGTTCGGCTCAACGGTGAGTTTGTGCACTATGTCGCCCATGTTCAAGGTGACTTGGTGTGCAACCGTGTCCACCCCGACGGTCGCCGTTACCGCGCCAGCCATGTCGGTGTGAACGCGGACGCCGCAGGAGCACTTAAACACGGGTGCGTCGTTGACGGAGGCGGTTATTGTCGAGCCGTCATTGCGGAGGGTGTACGTCTCATCACCGAACACCTGCGTATACTCCACGCTGCCCGCGTCGGTCAGACCCGTCCACATAACCGTGTCGCGTTCAATGTGGATTCCGTAGAAGCGTGCGACATAGTCCATAAAGGCAAGGACAGTAGGGCCGTATCCTTCGCGTCCCTTGTTGTCTTTAGCGGGATTGACGGCGTCGAACGGGTCGAACTGCTGCGTCAACAGATTTGCGGCCTTGAGCGCCGCGAGAATTTTGCGACCGATAAAGGTGAGCTCCGCGTAGCGGCCGTAGTTCTCCATCGCGCGGACCAAACGCTGGAATGTGAGACCCTGAACCTGTCCGCCCCAGTTGTTGTCGGGGATATTCATGAACAGCGGATCGTTCACAGCGATGGATGGCAGCGGGACGGGAGTCAGGAACTCGTCGGGGTTGAGTAAGTGGCGCTGGATGAACTCGTCGGCCATGTCCTGGCTAAATACGCCGTAATACATACACCGCAGGTTGTTGTGGATGAGCGTGTCCATCCATTCGCCATTGCGGTCCTTATCGAACGCAGCGCCGCGTTCGGGCCGCCAGAGGTGCTTGCGAAGCGCTTGCCGCACTTCGTCGGCTTTAGCGCGCCACGCGTCAGCCTTGCCGTCGCCGGTCTCGTCGGAAATGAGCGCGCGGACGGCGCGGTTCTCATACGAGTAGGCCATCATGTCCATCGAGCGGAACGGCATCTTTATCTTTTCGGTGAGTTCACGCTCGGAGCACCACTGATAGTACTTCAGCTTGTCGCCCTCGTCGTCCTGACGCGGCGTATGCTCGCCCATCGGTGGGTAATCGTGCGGCCAGCGGTTCGGCGAGCCGCCGAACCGCGCGGAGTTGTCTTCGCCAGTGTCCCAAACACAATACGATTGCAGCACCCCTTCGCCGTCCGGGTCGCGGGTGCGCCACAGGTAATCGTCGAACGCTTCGAGGGTTTCAGCCAGCAAATCGAGGTAACCCGCAGGCTTTCCGGCGAGGAAGTACATCTTGAACGCCGGATGCGGCAACGCATTTCCCTGCAACTGACCGAAATCCGCCAGCAGTCCGATGCTCTCCCAGTCACCGTCCGAATACACGTACACCGGGTCGGTCCGCCAGCCGCTCATGTCTCGCTGTCCAAGCGAGATGACGCGACCGGAGAGGCGTCCATCGGCGCGCTGGCACATCATGAACAGCAGTTGGTTGTTCAGGCCCAGCCGCACATCGCGCTTGGCGTACGCTTCGCCGCCCATAGGCTGCGTTTCGGTGTAGACGCTGGAATAGCCACCGCCTTCGATAAGCGCCTTCATATCCGGCGAGAACTGCACGATATTCGCCGCCGCTAGCGCTTCGGCTTTCGCCATGAGCGCACTGATCTTGTCGTCGTCGCATCGAAAAGCCACCGATGTGCGCGGCACGTCGATCGCGGCGAGTTCACGGGCTAGGTTTGTTCGTTGTGTAATATCCATGGTTTTTGTTGCTCTATCAGGGCCTTTATATGCAAGATTCAGGATCGCTCGGGCCGCGTGGCCTTTATTGAATAGGGGTGGGCGAGGCTGGTTATCTCGTCACAATCACTCCATGGTAGAAGCACCTTCTATAATGCCACCCTTTTATAAAGAGGGCCCTGCGGCCCGAGCGATCCTAAAATCACGTCGCGTTACCAGCCTCCGCACCACCAATACGGGTCGTTCAGCCTGCCTACTTCGTAGAGGTAGGGCGAGACCGAGAGGCGGAGCTTAGCGGCCTCGTCGAGCGGTATCCAGTTGATCTGCACCGGTCCGGCAATTGAGCCGGGTCCTGGCGGCAGGTTGTTGACCTTGATCACCACGCGGTTGTTGCCAGGTTTGAGCACGCCTGCGGGAATGGGGTATGACCGTGTGGCGGCCCAGTAGTCCTTCGGGTTGGTGTCCTTGCCGATGTGGCCGAGTTTGGTGCCGTTGATGTATGTGTCGTCCTCGTCGTCCACCGCGCCGATAGTGAGCACGGGTCGCGCTCCGGCGGGGATCTCCTTGATCTGAATATCGCGCCTGCACCAGACGGTGCGGCTTTCAGTCTCGACGACGGTTCCGGGGACATTCTTGCTGCGCCATCGAGAATCGCTGTCGGCGGGTTGAGCGGTTTCGCCTGGGTCAAGCTGCAGGATCTTCCACCAGGGGCCAGCGACATCGACCGGTGGCATGTTCGCGAGGTCGAAGGGCGATGTTTCGGCCTGAACGGGTGGCGCGTTGCCCCACAGAAGCCGGACGGGACCGGATGGAATGCCGCATTTGCCTTCGAGGTTCACGACGCGGAAGATGATCTCGTTTTCGCCCACCTTGAACAGCTTGACGGGCATATTGTAGTATCGCGGCGCGAGCAGCCAGTCGTTGATATTGGTGTCGCGTCCGGTGTGGCCGATGGGGGTGCCGTTGAACGTCACATCGTCCTCGTCGTCGATGGCGCCAACCTGCAGGCGCGTCGGTTCCGTGCCTTGCGGCAGATTCGTGAGCGTGAACCGGCAGCGGTACCAGAATACGAACGGTTTGCGATCATCCCATGCGGCGTTCTGGTCGTTGACATACCCCGGCACCTTGACTGCCTGCCAGCGTGGATCGGTGGCGGCGGGCGGGGCGGCATCACCGGCGGGCGCTTTGATGCCCGACCACGACGCGCTAGTCGCAAGGTCAAGCGGTGGGCGCTTCTCGGTTGGTGCGGCAGAAGGGGCGGCAGCAGCGAGGAACTGTGGCGGCGCCATGGGGACGCCGATGTTGTTGAGCAGGTTCTCGAAGATACGGTAGGTATGCTTGGGCGCTTCTTCGAGATAGAACTTCTGCTCGGTGTCGAAAGTCGCCGGGGCGACCTGCGAAAAGACGAACCGGCCCTTGCCCCATGGCACTTCGCCGAGCACGCCGGTGTCGAGCCGGAACCCTGCGGCGGGGAGCTTGTCGAGAGCGACGACGGGGACGCGACCAGCGTAGTAGAGTTCGCCGTTGGAGATCCCAGCGAGAATGGAGCGCGACGGCTTATCGACGAAGCTCGCCTCAATTTGTGCGTCTTTGACGCCGACATCGAACGGCAGCCAGCCCCATTCGGTTTTAGCGCGCGGCATCGATAAGCACGTTCCGCCCGCTTCCACGAAGCGCGCGATAGCGGGCTTCCACGCTGCCAGATTCTCAGCCGATAGCGCATCGCCTAGGACAAGCGTTTCGCCCGGTTTGGCATCGTCGGGCGTCGCGATTTTACGGTATGTCGCCTGGAGACGGTCGAGTACGTCCACTCCGCCAGCGCCACCAAGATACGCTATGCCGGTGGTCCACGTGGCCGGTTTCGCGCGGTCGAGGTAGCTCACCATATTCGCGAGAAGACGTTCGGCTGCGGGATCGGACTCGGTGCGTCCTGTGACATCGGCCTGGCAGAAGACCATTGAGCCAGGGCCTTGCTGAAGCTCGAGCACGGCCGCGTAGTCGAGGTTGTATTCGCAGTCGATGATGGTGCGGAAGTTGCCGCGATCGGGCTTGTCTATGACGACCGTGGCGACGTTGTGCGAGTTGCCCCACTTCATCTGACGCGGGTGCTCCTTGCCGTCATTCCATGTGTAGAACCATCGTGCGCCGTTGCTTTCCGGCTCGATCACCTGCGACTTAGCGATATCGTAGCCGTCTGTGAGTGTAGCGCTGCCACGCCAGAAGCTCAGTGTGGAATCCGGCAGGTTCGCGGTCACCGGGTGGCCAGCGATGCGAGCGAACATCCAGCGCGGCGAGACATACTCCGTGCGGAACTTGAAGCGGTTGCGCAGAACGCTCTCCTCCTGTTCCAGCACCAGAACTCGCTTCCCGGCAGCGAGCAGCGCGCCGAGGTCGATGGGAGCCTTGAGCGCGGTCGCTTCGTACGAGAACGCTTTGCGGCCAAAGATCACCACATCGTAACGGGCAAGGCTGGCGTTAAGCGGCAGCTTATCGTACGCGATGCCTGCCTTGTCGAGCGCCAGAGCGGAGTCGCCTGCTGGGTCGACAAGCGCGACGCGGCTCTTCACGACCGGCGGCGGAAGCGGTGCCACGATCTGGAAATCGAGGCTGTCGGTGGCGAGGACTGAGCCACGCTCTGTGAGACTCGCGGTCAGCGTGCCTGCACCGTCAATGTTGTCGCCGGGGATATCGACGCGCATTGGTGCGGTTGCCTGCCCGCCAGGCGTGACTGTGAAGTCAGCCGTGCCGCTGGCGATTGTGGCACCGCGCAGAGTGGCTTTCCAGGCGCATGTGACAATGGCTGGGTCGCGGCGGTTGTTGAGGATAGTGAACACGCGCTCCCACGTCTCGCCGGGGCGCAGAATGTGCGTCTTGTCGGTGCGGCTCTTGTAGCTACCCGCGATATACCCCGTGACCGGAGCCCATGCTGCGCGAACGGCGTCGTCCTTGCCTTCCATGGTGGTGTCCCAGTTGCAGAGCATCGACAGCCCTTCGGCGCGCCAGTTCAGCCACTGCTCCCTCGACCGCTGATAGTTGATGTCGCGGTAGAGGCTGGGCATGCCGGGATTGCGCTGGTAGCCGTAGAGCGGCCCGAGCGGCGGCCACATGGTGGAGCGATCCTTGGGGTCCCGTGCGTGGATCATCTCGCAACGGCGCTCGAACTGCGCCAGCTCCATGAGGTCGACTTCGGTGCGGTGGAATGCCACATCGCCTTTCATGGCAGCGGCGCGCTCGGCGATTGTGTCGTAGCGCGACGGCGAGTTGTGGCCAAGTCGCGCGCCGGTGGTCCAGTCGGTCACCCACGGTGCCGTCTGCTCGGTGATCAGGTACGGTTTGGTGCCGTACTTGAGCCAGTACTCGTCAGCTTCGATCATCTCCTGAATCGGCATGAACCCGGCGTAATTTGTAATATGGATGGCGTCGAGGAAGTTACCCGCATCCTGCCCGATAATGGGCATGCTTGGCGATATACGCCGCAAGATAGTGAGCGCCTTGAGCTCAACTTCTTTGGCCTGACGCAGCACCGGGCGATCATCGAACTGTTTCTGCCAGATGCCGTCCATCTTGACCGGGTTGAACATGTTGCCCATTTCGAGCTGACCGCCGTTCCCCCCACCCTGCAGGAAGAAGACGCTGGGCCGATTGCCGTATCGCTTAATGCCGCGACGTGCGACCTGCTCGAACGCGGGCCAGTAGACGGTGTCGTCGAGGAAGCTGCCTCCCTTGGCGACGGCGACATTGACCAGGTACTTTCGAAGGCTGATGTCGGAGATGCCAAGGTCGCCGCCGTAGCCAGCCTCGTCGCAGAGGTCGTATTGATCGTCCATCAACACCGACGCGGGGCTTCCACCGGATGCGTAGAAGTTGAAGTGGTTGGAGGAGAGATACGTCATGTTGTTCCTCTCCATGCACTTCACAAAACCAAAATTGTTCACGAGCCGCGTCGGCATCGGAACAAAGAAGCTCACCGGGTTGCCGTTGATCTTCACCAACCGCCCGTCGAATACCACCTCGCGAAACCCGACGCGCTTGGGGAGTGCGGCATCAAGGGATTTCGTACCGCTCACGAGAGCAACATTCAGGTCGTAAAGGTTGGGCTTAAGGATATCCCACAACTCCAGGTCGCCCCACGGAACTTCGACGGTGAATGTGGCACTCTGCCCCGTTGCCTTGGTCGCCACAGCCTTAAACGCCTTCACGATGCGGCCAGCCGTCGAAAGGCTGCCTTCGATAGCGTAAGGCTGGCCAGGGGTAAGGCCGACGGCGTTGACCGTCACTGTCATAGTGCGTGTCGCATATTTCGACGCCGTCGTGAAATCGTCCACTCGCGCGCCGAGCGGTTCCGACACTAGCGCCACTTCGCCGCCAAGTCCTCGCGCTTCGGAGCGGAACTGCTCTGGCAACGTCGCGCCGGGTGCGAGAGTCGCGGCAACGGTGCGTGTGAGTTCCGAAGGCGCTTCGGAGTCGACCAGCAGCACAAGTTCCGCTGAGACGCCCGGTTTGACTTTGCCCGTGAGGTCGATTTCGCCACCCGGCCACGATGCGCTGCCAACGGGTACGCCGTCAATGAACGCCTTAACCGCAGTTTGCGGCTGTTCGATGCTCAGCAGCATGCGCCGTCCAGCCCACTCCTTCGGCACGTTAATGCTGCGGCGGTACCACGCCACGGTGACATCCTTGTACTTGCGCTCCCAACTGCTATACCAGAGCTTGGTGAACTTCTGCGCACCGTCCCATTTGGCGGGCGGCGCAGTCAGGGCGTCGCGAGATGCAGGCATCCAGTCCCAAGCTTGCGCAAGCGGGATCTTGCCTCGACCAATGGCTGCGCGAGAATCGGCCAGATACTGCACGTCCATCTTGGAGATGTTCTGGCTTGCTGTCTCCGTTTGGCCCTCGTCGCGATAGGTGGTCACAAGCCAGTAGTGGCGCGACGACGGCAGCACGGGTAGCGAGACGATGACGCGCGGCTCTTTGATGGTGGCCCAGTCGACGTTTAACTGCTGCTTGGCCACGCTCTTCTCGCTAAGATCGAGCACATCGATATCGATGACGCCCTTGGGTGCCGACGCGCCTCGTCGGTCGACGCCAATGGACAGCGGCACTTGCTGGCCCGGGGCAACGTTCAATGCGCCAGCCTCATCGCCAGCGACGACGCTCTGAATAGCGGCGGGACGGTAGACTGCGAGGTCGTCGTCGAAGTTGATATCGTCGACGGTGATATCGCCCGCGCCCCAGAATGTGCAGAACCGAAGCCCCGACGGCTTGAAGCCCGGCGACGGGATTCGCATCGCTTCGCGGCCATCGATGTTGACGATCACGTTGCGAGTCGGGCTGTCGGGTTCGACGACGATATCGAACTTAGTCCACCCGTGGTGGCGGCGAACTCCCGAATCGATGCGGATATCGTTACCTGGATCATAGGTCCAGGTTGGTCGCTCCTTAGAGTTGTCGAACCCGATCTCGCCCTTCGGTCCACTTAGGGCCCAACCTGCACGGCTCAATGGCCCCATCGGACCTGCGGAGAACATGGGGTCAAAAAACCAGAATGAGAGGCATCCCGAATCGAAGCCTTTTGGGAGCGGAATCGACGCGCTCTGACCGCCAAGCATATCGGGGTGAACGATTACCGCCTGCTTGCCGCCGTGGACCACGGTCGTGGACACGCGCACCTCGCACCCTTTGCCAGCGCTTGCGGTGAACGCGTCCACCTGCGCCTGCGTCTCGAAGTCATACGCGGCGATAGGCTTGGCGTGGACAGGCGGTGCCGCTAGGAGCGTGAGGGCGGCAGCGGCCAAGGCGGCGAGGAGAGGGAGGAGCGGAAAATACCTCACCTGGCCAGAAGACTGGCCCAAGCCTAGCCCATCTCCTATGATAAGGAGAGGGGGATCAGAAGGAATGGGAGCGCCTTGGAGCAGCCCTATATCCCCTCTCCTTATCGTAGGAGAGGGGTGGCCATTCCTATGGCCGGGGTGAGGTCTTCCAAGCATCGTTGCGATCGCTTTGTTCATCATTAATTCTCTACGGGGAGGAAAGCTACTCGTCGAATCACGCCATTGAAGTTGTAATCCTTGCCAGACGCCGTGCCGATGTTCACGCCGCCAGCGTAGGCGGCAGGCGGCGGGGTTTCGATAGCGTTGTCCAGCTTGCCATTGATGTAGAGGAACGTGCGGGTGGTGTCGAATACAACTCGTATATCGTAGTTGCGCGCCAATGTCAGGGGCGCTTTCGACGACAGATTGGCGGCCTTGCCGTCGGCAACCCATATTTCGGCAGTCAATCGAAGGTCCTGTCCTAGCGTCAGCCGCATGCCTGCCTTACCATATGCCATCGCCTGAACGATGCCGCCGCAGTAGCCGTCGGGCTTTTCATCAATGCTGAAGCTGGCTTCAAGCGTCCACGGTTGGCCCTGCGATAGCCCTGGAAGCCCTTTAAGGTCTGAAGTCGCAGTGGTCCCGTGCGAGAATCGCAGGCCGCCATCGGCAGCGGGAGGCAGCGACTTCTGGTTCCACTGAGGGACGAGGGCGGGTTGACCGGCGACCAAATTCGGTACCGCGTTGTTGGCCGCCTTCGAGAAATCCCAGCCGCTCGACACCTTTACGGGAGCCGGAGCCGCTCCTTCGATGCCACCCGTGATACCGAGCAGCACAATCTGCGCTTCGGTGAGATCGCCGACGAGGTCAACGGTGGCGATTGTCTTCGCGGGGTGCGGGTTGACCCACTCGGTGACATAAATACCGATAGGTGCGTGCATTTCGTTCTTGCCAGCCCACCCGACCTTGCCCGCCGTGAGCGGCTTAGGGTTCCACCAGTCCGCAAGCTCGACGCCGTCGCGAAGCGGGAAATCGACCACGCTGCCGTCGGTATAGTGGATGATGTAGTGTCCCGATACCTTATTGACGCTGTCGTACACGGCCCAGCACGACGCATTGAGGAACCACAGGCGGTCGGCCTTGTGCCCGACAACGATCCCCTTGACCGCATCGGGCGACGTAGGATCGTGCCCCTTGCCGCGAAGGGTGATAACCGCTTTATTGTCGTTCTTCTTTGGGTCGACCAGGGTGAATGGCAGACCGGCAAACTGTGCGGTCGCGGGGAAGTTCTCGACTGCGACCTCCATGCCCGTGTCTTTGCCGCCGCCCTTGCCCGTGTGGTTGATCAGGAAGAAGCGCATGTCGTTGACGCCCTGATCGGTCCAGCCGCCCTTACCGTCCCCGGCAACTTCGTCGTAATATGCGCGGTTCGCCTGCTTCGAGATATCGACGTTGAAGTAGGCGTAAGATTTCTTCACCTCGACCCCGATGTCGCCACCTAGGTTGGACGTAAGCGCGCTGACGAGGCGCACCACCTTGTCGGATTCGGAGCCAAGTGCATTCTCCCATGGCAGCGTGTCGAACAGTATCGCGCCCTTGCCGACCGGAACCTTCCACAGCATACCGGGCTCGATAAGCCGCGTCGCCGTGGCCACTGTGGGCTGAACTAGCGCGTATTTCCCAATCGATGCTGTCGGCTGGCCCATGCCGAAGTAGTCGCCACGTGCGCCGATGTCGATGCGGGTCCACGCGAAATCGTAGGAGCTGATGCTGTCCATCCACGCGTCGTCAGATCGCCGGACGCCAGCTTGCACCGTCTTATCAATTTCGGCCAGCTTGGGCGTGAACGGGAACAGCGCGGCCACATTCGGTAGGCTGGTCGGTGTGAAGCCGTGCAGCCAGATGTTGCCGCCAGCCGCTGTAAGCGTCTTCAGCTTGGCGATCTCAGCAGGTGTCGGCGTGTAGGTCGCATCCAGTAGCACGGGGCCAGTTCCAGTCAAACCCGGGCGAGAGATGATCGAGCAAACGGCGAGCGTCTGCTTGAGAGCGGCGTTGTCGCCAGCCAGAAGCTGCAGCGGCTGAGCCTTAGGCGCAGGGGACGCGATGCCAGCGGCGACGAGCGAAACGAGAAGCGTATCGGCGGCCGGTTCTACACCGACGCGGTCGACGATATTGAGGCGGCTGAGCGTGTAGCTGCCCGCGCCGTGCGACACCTCGATAAGCGGAGTCCACTTGATGCCGTACAGGCCGCCTGCATCGAGCAGGATTTTGCACTTGCCAGCGGCAGGCTTGTTGGCGGTCTTGGTGCTGACAATATTGTCGGGCATCCAGTACGAGAGTTGCGGCTCCTCGAGGCCACCTAACGCCGGGTTCCCGTGAGAACGCAACCAGACTTTCGACGCGATATGCTTGTCGTCGGTATCGGGAAGTTCAGGCGATAATGCCCCCTCGTTTGCGGCGGAAAGCAAGAGCACACGGCCGCCAGTTTGTACGAACTTCTCGATAATGTCGCGATACGGCGCAGCATCCGTGCCTTGCCCGACGATCAGCAATCGGGCACCGGTCAGCGTTGCCGGAGCCAGGCTCGCTTTGGCGGGCACAGTGAGGCCAACCTTGGCGAAGGCAGCGCTTGTGGCTCCCGTAGCGTCGAGCAGAACAATACCGACTGGCGGTGCGCCCTTCCACTGCGCCGCTGGCATGATGTAGACCGTCTCTTCGTGACGGCTGAGTTGCACCCAGTTCGCGCCCTGCTCGCAGCGGAGGCGAATTGTAAGCAGAGCTTTCGTCTGGCTTGCGACAACGGGGCACTCGACTGGCACATCGACCTGCAAGTTCTTACCCGGCTGCATGTAGACGGGAATGATCTTCTGCCAGACGGTAACGCCGTCGATAGTGAGACGGCATTGCAGGTTCGTCGACGCGTAAGTCTGCTCCGTGTCCTCGAAGATCGCGACTTTGCGTACAGCAGTTTGACCGCTGTAGAAGTTCGGATGGAAGTCGAGTGGGCGCACCGCGACCGGCGGCATGCTATCGTTGCGGTCCCCAGCCCACGGGTTGAGGCCGGCGACGCCTTGCAGGCGGTAGATGTCGGTCATCTTTGCGAGCACATCGGAGTAGGAGTTGGGTTTGCGGTTCTCGCGCCCTCCAAAGTCCTGCAGGCGCCACTTCTCCCAGTCGTAAGCCTCTTCTCCCATGAAGCTTGAGCGGTCGTCGACATTGCCCTCCGCGTCCCAATACTCGCCCATCACCAGCGGTCGGTCCC
The DNA here is from genome assembly GCA_036504535.1 of Capsulimonadaceae bacterium. Lineage (GTDB taxonomy): Bacteria > Armatimonadota > Armatimonadia > Armatimonadales > Capsulimonadaceae > JARLGU01. Next base: position 16,583 of record DASXUY010000058.1, on the reverse strand, counting down.
ATGCAAGGTTGGCTCGCCAGCTATGGAATGTGCTGTCTTTGCTCTGTTCCAGCCAGTACAGGTCGTTCGGGATGATCATGCTGGAGTTGGGGTAAATCGCCCTGAGCGCACCCGATGTGCCTTCGGGGTAGTGGATATTGATGATGGGCAGCCGTCCACCCCAGTTGGACTCGCCGTCACCCTCCTGCGGGCGCGTCGGGTCCATCTCCTTAGCGGTCGCGAGAACAGCGTCGGCTACCTTCATCCGCGCGTCGTCGGTATCGCCCCAGAACGTTTCATTCGTGAGGTTCCAGATGACCACCGATGGGCGGTTTCGGTGCTCCTTCATAAAGCGGCGCTCGTAATCGAGCAGGTTGGGCAGCCACGGTGCCGTGTTCTTGAGGTCGTAGTCGGCGCCGATATTGTGCCACGCGAACTCCGGCATGGACATCACGCCAAACTTGTCGCAAGCGTCGAGAACTTTCGTGTTGTCGAAGCCGATATGCAGACGTATCGAGTTGTACGGCCTGCCTGCAGTAACGCGAAGCTCCCGCTCGGCGCCTTCGCTTGCACCGCCGACTGTGGTGAGAAAGCTGTTGCGGCGAAGAACGGTGCGGATTCCGTTCAGATAGAAGTCCTTACCAGCGATCCAAAACTCACGGAAACCGAAGCGCGGGCGCACCTCATCCACGACCTTGTCGCCGTCGCGCACCTGAACGGCCGCGACATACATCTGCGGGGTCTCTGGCGACCAAAGCCTCGGAGCGATCCACGGTTTCGTCAATGTCACCACGCTCGTCGCTCCCGGAGGCACACTCACCGACTGGGCTGGAAGCGACGTGAGGATAACGCCCGCGTCGTCGACCACCTGACCGCCCACCGAGCACGTTCGCGGCGCGGCGGAGTCGTTGCGGACGGTGACCGCTATGCTTATCTGCTTCTGGCGGAACGACGTCTGAATGAATGCATCGTCGACGGACAGTGCAGGAACGAGGCGCAGCGAAATATCCCCGTAGATGCCGGTCTGAACGCCCGACGACGGCGCAATGTAGGTCTTCGCGGCGAGGTCCACAATGGCCTCACGAGCTGCGACACCTACCTCCAGCAGGTTGGGAGCGTCTGTTTTGAGTAAACCGGTCACGTCATACGTTTGCCCGAGCTGTCCGATGACAGACTCGCCGATCTGCTTGCCGTTTAGCACAATTTTGGACCGGTACGCGATACCGTCAAAGTGCAGCATAGCGCGCGTTCCCGCCGGGACCTGCGGGGCGCTGAACGAGCGCCGAAACCACGCGGCCAGCTTGTCTTTCTGGCGGAAGCCCTTCCAGTCATCGGTTACAATCTGCTTCAGCGAAGGCTTGTACGGCGTCCCCGCATCCAGCACCTTCGGGAAGATCGACGGAACGACCTCCGGCACCCAACCTGTCGCCGGCGCCGGATAGGTGAGCGCAACACCGGGAATGGGCACCGCTTCCCAGGAGCCATTCAGGCTCATCGAGGCGCGTGTTCCGCTGATGACAAGCTCATCGGCAGCGCGGGCGACGCCGTTGAAACACAAAGCAGCGGCAAGCGATAAAAGTAAGGCGATTCGTTGAGCGATCATGGGTGGCAAACTCCAGTGTAGGCGTTTCTATTGGGTTATGGTGTCAAGGAGATTGGGCGCTAGCCCCAGTTGACAACGATCACGTCACCGTCAGCGGACGGCATCCCGGATGGCAGTGCGTACACGAACGTACCTCCAACGGCTGCGAACTGAACCGGCTCACCGCTTCTCATCCAGTGGGCGCACTTTGGCGCGTCTATAGCGCTCAGCACTATATCACCCTCGACCAACGCGTGCGCCTGAATGTACCACGTGCCGCCGCGAACGGTCACGGGGACATTGCACTTGTCCGGCCACGGCCCTGCTTCGACATCGAACACAGCTTCGCCATGAACTTTGAGCCACTCGCCGAGCTCTTCCAGTCGTCGGTAAGCGGTATAGGGTAGTTCGCCGTGCATGTCTGGCCCCATGTTGATCAGCATGTTGCCGCCCCACGCGCGCGCCTTGACCAGTTCGCCGGTCAGCCACCCGATGGGTTTGTAAGTTTCGTGCTTGAGATAGCCCCACGCGCCGTCGTTCCAGATGTGGCAGTATTCCCACCAGCCAGGTATCGGCTCCTTCGGAAACGCGCATTCCGGTGTCTCGAAGTCCCCGATCCCGAGGCCGCGTCGGTTCACCAATATGCCGGGCTGGAGCTCGCGGATACGCTCCATGCTCATGGCGTTGTCCGCGCTGCCGTCGAACCAGAGGATGTCGATCTTGCCATAGCGCGTCAGCAACTCTTCCGTCTGCGCCGCCACAAACTCGCGGTGCGCCTGCGCGTGCGCCTCGCGCGCTTCAGCGGTGATATGGCTAAGGTCGGCGGCCTGATGGTGAATATCCATCGTCGGCTTATTGTCGCCATAGTTGAATGACATCACGTTGCGATCGAACCACCAGTCCGGCGGCGAATAGTAAAAGCCGATCTTGATATCGAACTCGCGGCACGCTTCCACAAACTCGCCGACGAGGTCGCGCCCGCCAAGATAGTTCTTGGTGTTGAAATCACCCACGTTCGACGGCCAAAGCGCAAACCCGTCATGGTGCTTCGTGGTAAGGACGGCATAGCGGACTCCCGCTGCCTTGAGGGCCGCCATCCACTTCTTCGGGTCGTAGCGATCCGCGAGGAAGTCTTCGGCCTGTTTCCAGTACTGCGCCGGCGGGACGATTCGCTGGACGGCGAAGGGCCCATACTGCTTGTCCGCCGCAACGCGCCCGCCTGCTGGCCTGTGCATCATGGACCAGGAGAGATCCCCCTCACCTGTGACCGACGATATCCCCCAATGCAGGAAAACGCCGAGACCAGCGCCTGGGAACCATTGGGCGTCGGGGTGTGATGTGTGGTCCTCGCGGTTATCGGTCTGCGTGAGGACCCCGATTTGTGCGTGCTGCCCTGCGGCAACTTCGGAAGCAGTCGTTGACATGGTTGTTTCTTGCTCTCAGTCTAAGAAGTTTGCGAAATTGGGATGCGGTTTTGTGAACGAAACGCGTGGTAGCGTCTACGGGTTCGAAGCGACCTTTACAAAGCACTTAAGGTTGCAATGATAGCGAAGGTATTTCCGTCACGATTGCGGGGGTATTGGCTTACATGGACATGAAAACTTACGGCGGGAAAACAAGAAGGTGACATCTACACGACAGTCCTTTTAGGACACATCATATAATTGATCTACATCATACTACGCTCAATTTGCCTTGTCAAGTACTGCTTCAAATATCAAGGATCTCGCACATGTTGGGGCGATCATGACCGCCGCACTCTGACACCGAAGTCCGACAGACATTCCAGCCGCCAGGGCAGATTTCCTGCCCTGGCACCATTGACACGATCTAGTCGTTCGGGTCGATCGTCCACATGCCCTTGTTGTTAGGGTGTGTCGATCCAAGGCAGGCAGCGGTCTTGCCGAGAGTCTGCTCAGGTCGCAGCCACTTGACGTGACCATCAGCAAAGCCGTAGTTCCATCCGTCATTGTGGATAGCGATGCCAGCCGTGTAGCCGTCCTGCCACCAGAGGTTAGAGCCGGTATTCGGGATTTGGCAAGGGAAGTTGTACGATGGCGCATACGCTGTATCGCCGCCGTTCCCCGTGCCATTGTAGTTGTACTGCGAGTAGTACTCGACGATCATCAAGGTCGTTGCAGGAGCCTCGACATTCGATGCAGTCTGCGCTCGTCCCGAATAGGGTGTGTTCTCAAGAACATAACCCGACATGCCGGAGTTGGCCTTGTGGAAGCCGTCACTGATATAGTCCTTGCCGCCACGCAGGTTGTCAGCCATCGTGTAAGAAACGGGAACGTAGTTGGCGGCGGCACGCTTCACGGTGTCGTCGGGGCACTGGTACGCGAGCCACGTTTTGACATAGGGATACACCTGCTGCACCCAGCTGATATTGGGGTCAACGATGTAGCTTCGCGACGGATAGACTTCATCGAAATCCTGCGAATACTGGATCATGGCAAGCGTCAGCTGCTTCTGGTTGCTTGCGCAGGTCGTTTGGCGCGCCTTTTCGCGGGCTTTGGCGAAGACTGGAAAGAGTATAGCTGCGAGAATCGCTATAATGGCTATAACGACGAGAAGTTCAATTAGTGTAAACGCTGATTTTCTCATAAATGCCTCAACTTCGTATCGATTTGTGCTAGCGGGGTTTAGAACCGCTAGCCAACTTGCATTGCGCTTTCGCGCTCTATCAGGTGACCCTGAACGATCACCGTACGGCTCGGGCCCAAATAATGGCCACTCAGTCTTGATAGCAGTAGGTGAGTAACTTCGCTGGATATCTCTTCAACCGGATGACGCACCGTCGAAAGCCGCGGCGCTACAATTCGACCAATAGGCAGATTGTCGTGCCCAACCACCGATAAGTCCTCGGGCACCCGCACTCCGGCGCGCTGGATCTCGGAAACGAACGCTGACGCCGACGCATCGTTCAGCACCACCATCGCGGTCGGGCGCTCAGTCCATCCAAGGAACGTTCGCGCTAGCAGCTCCCCGCCACCTTCCTGTATGGTGCGCGTGTAGTACGTCCCGCTGTTTACGAGCCACTCTTCCCGTGTATAGCCGCCGTACTCGTTCAATGCCCTGGTAAAGCCTTGAAAACGAATTTGGCGAGACACAGACTGGTTGCCATCGTGATAAAAACCGATACTGCGGTGTCCCAGTTTCAATAAGTACGCCGTCGCTTCGTACGTGTTCTGCTGACGATCAAAAAGGACCTTATCGCAATCGAACGACGTTTCGCGGTCGTACATAACCAGAATCCCGCCGTCATCCACAAACTTGCGAAGTTCTGGCAAAACCTCGTCCTCATTCGATGCCGACACAATCGCGCGCGGTTGCTGGAGCCTGAGCGACGCCATAAGCCGGCTGCGCGTCATGCTGCTCCCGATATCCGGACCTGCCGTTGAATAGATGGGCACGTTGTAGCCCTCGCGAACTAGCAGATACTGAATTTCGCGAAGCTTCTGCATGCCGACACCGGTATCGAAGTCGAGCGTAAACAAGCCAATCGTGTCGCTGTCCCGTCCCGTCACCAGCCGCTTCGCATGCGGATTCACCTCAAAGCTGAGCGCTTCGACAGCACGCATCACAGCCGCCATCTTCTCCGGTGACACGGCGTATTTGCCCGATTTCCCGTTCAGAGCGGCCGAGGCCGTAGAGAGCGCAACTCCCGCGTGCCGTGCGACATCGTTGAGTGTCGCCTTGCGATTTGGTTTCAAAGTTGGTGTCATGTTCCGAAACGCTTCGGAGATATTATAGTACACCTGCCCCAAAAGCGCAAGAGGGTATTTTCTGACGGCTGTAGCGGCTATCGCTAAGCGCATGCCCGTGCGCAGTTCCTCTGGTGTCTCCTAGCCAAGAAACCACGCTGGATCGTTCGAATCGACTTCCGCGTCCACCTCCAGAGCAATCACTGTGTCGTATTCGCCGCGTACCACATCTGCCAAACCGATTCGCAACCGACCATCCCCTACCCCAACTGTCGCTATCCCTCCGTTCAGCGACCGATGCGAAAGGATTGACGCCGGGAATGCTGGCAATTCTAGCGCGTTCACATCCGCCGATGTAACGTGGAGGTAGATCGTCCGTCCTGAATGCGTCGACGCGCCCCACACCCCCGGTTTGTACGGACCGCCGCGCGTACCGTAGATCGACTCGCCATACCGCCGCAGCCAGTCGCCGACCTCAGCCAGGCGCTCAGCCTGTCTTGGTTCGATCCGGCCGTCGGGCATCGGTCCCGTGTTCAGCAGCAGGTTACCGTCGCCGCCAGCACACGCGATCACAGCATGGATGCACTCCCCAAGCGGCATCATTTCGCCGCCGGGCTTATAGGACCAAACGCGCCCCACGAGGCAGAGGCACGACTCCCACGCCCTGTCGGTTCTGTACTTCCCGAGCTCCTGCTCTGGCGTGTCGAAGTCGGCGGCATACCTGTCGTCGCGGCCCTCATTGACCGAGATATGCAGGCGGTTGTTAATGACAATCCCCGGCTGCAGGCGACGCGCCATCTTGAGCACGATATCAGGATCCCACTTGGTGAGTGGGCCGCCAATATGATCGAACCACAACACGTCCACTTTCCCGTAGTTGGCCAATAGTTCGAGAAGCTGCGCGTGGTAAAACGCGAGATACCGCTCGTGGTTCTCGGTGAGGTAGTCGGGGTGGTACCAGTCTCGCGCGGAGTAATAGATTCCCAGTTTGATCCCCGCGTCGTGACACGCATCCGCGAGTTCGGCGACGATATCACGCTGTGCGGGACAATCTGGCGCGGTCGATTTGTGCTGTGTGAGGCGCGTATCCCACAGACAAAACCCGTCGTGGTGTTTTGCGGTCAGCACGATATACTTCATGCCAGCCGCTTTGACGATTTCCACCCACTGGCGCGCATCGAACAGCGTCGGGTTGAACTCGCGATACAGCGCATCGTAGACGTCGGCAGGGATCTGCGGTTCCACCACCGTCTGATGGTCGCCGATGCGCTCCGGCCCCTTGCGGCACCAGCTTATGTCGCCGCCGCCAAGCGACGCAGGCCCCCAGTGGACAAACAACCCGAACTTCGCATCCCGCCACCACTGCATTTCCTCGGCGCTGGCGAACAAATACTCGGGTCCAGCCGCGTGAGCCTCGCTTGCGGCGATGTTGCTAGTCGATGCGTCAGTAGTCAGCATATTGTGAGGGCCCCTATCAACACGATGTCCATGTTAAATCAAAATCAGCCGTGGCCACCCTTTTATAAAGAAGGCCCAGCGGCCCGAGCGTTCCTAAACTCCCAAGAATCACACCCGCGCCAACGATAGCCCGTAAACGTCGGAAAAGTTCGCTCGCGTCACCTTGAACACGATGCGATTCTCTCCCGCAGCCAGGCGCAATCGGCCAAGACGCTTGCTCACCGGGCTGGCGTAGCCCGCTGTGGGCCACGTGCCGCCGGTGAGAGTCGACGAGCCGCTACTCAAAACAAACTCACCAGCCGCTTGATCGGGCGATGTGCCAAAACTTCCGAACACGTCATACTCCGCGTCCTCGGCAACCGTCGCACGCCAGGTAAGCGTTTCGCCTGCCTTATGCAATAGTCCCACAGAGACGCTGCCATCGGGAAAGAAGTTAAGGTGCTGCGAGATTCCCCCGAGATCAGGCGGCCCGTCAAGCTGCGCATCACGCGGTGAAAGGAAGATCGGCTCGCCCGGCGCGGGGGTATATGTGCGCCCCGCAGTCGCCTCTGCTCGTAGGGTCGGCGAAGTTGCACACTCCACCGTCAACATCCACGGCGACGTACCTGACGGTGGTCCAGGTGGGAGACCACGCACCAATAGGCCCCGCTTATCAGCTGCCACACTGAGCTCTGTGCCCAGTGCTCCCGAAAGAGTAGCCGCAGTCGGCTGCCCGTCCGCTCGCACGAGAACTTCGTCTGCCACGGGCCACTCATGCAGATGCAGGTGCAGCTTTGTCCCGGCGACCGTCGCAACCCCGATGGTTGGCTCATTCTCCAGATTCGGGTCAACAGGTTGAAAGCTCGAACGATCAGCATTCAGCTCCTGGCGGTTCTGGCGCACCCAATCACCAAGCAAACGCGCGCGTTCGACACAGGCCTCGTGGATGGTGCCGTCGGGCGTCGGCTCAACATTCAGCAAGTAGACGTAGCCATTGGCAGCACAACGGCTCACACGCCGGGCCAATTCACCAACAGACCAGAACGCCTCTTCCTTGTGATAGCCCCATGATTTCACACCCATCGAGTCGCAAACTTCGATGGCAATGTCATGGTTATCCGAGTGGCGTACGGGGATGACACGTTCTGCCGACACGTAGTCGTAACCATATTTGACAGATGACTTGCGATCAATGCTCCTATTGTTGACGAGGCAATCCGGCTGCAGTCGCTTGATGTGATTGACGATCCCAACCATCACCTCCGGCGTCAGTTCCGGGTGACCGTGGTCGAACCACACCACGCCAACCGGACCGTAATTCGTCAGCAACTCCGTCAATTGGCCAGTCATATATTCGGCGTAGCTGAGCCCCCGCGTGTTCCAGATATCATCGCCTTCGTTCATCCACGTTTCGAAGTTGAAGTAGAGGCAGAACCTCACATTCTTCCTGGCGCACGCCTCCGAAAGCTCCGCGATGATATCCCGCTTGCACGGGCTATTGAGCGACGTGTAATCCGTCAGCTTGCTATCCCACAGGCAGAATCCCTCGGCATGGCGCGACGTCGGCATCACGTAATCCGCGCCCATCGACAGCGCGCAATCAACCCACGCGTCGGCGTTGAAATGCTCAAGGGTAAAGCTATCCGTCAGCTTGCGGTATTCCGCCTTGCTCATAGTCGAGCGTACCGCGTTCTCGTTGCCACCCAGAAGCGTGTAGAGCCCGCAGTGATAAAACATCCCGAGCTTGGCACGTGTAAACCATTCCTGACCGTCTGTATTCATAATGCGATTCCCTTGCTACTGTATGCGGCTGCTTGCCAGCCAAAGTGTTGCGATCCTGAGGAGCAGTGATGCTGAATCACTTGGAAACAGCCTTCTCCGCAAGGATCATAATCGGCCATAAATCTGGTCGATGGTCGCAATGAGCGCCAGGAGCCGTGGCCAGTGTCCGGCCCTTGGTCGGCCATTGATCCTCAATCTTGTCCTTGTCGTGGATATAGAGTCCGAAGCCAGCAAGCCAGCCCTTCTCTAGCTTCAGCGGCTCGATGTAACGCTGCGGCAGGATGATGCAGTACGAGTAGGTATTACCGTCGCGATGGAACTGACTCTTAATGCCCTTCGCCGCTCCCTCTTTGGTTGGCATCTCAATACCGCCCGCGAGCTGATGGTAGGGTTCATAGAGCCGGTAAATGACGGCGGGACCGTCTACTGCTTTGTCATTACCGTAACTGAAGTCGTAGCGGTAATCATTCTCGTCGTAGTCCTTAAAAGGATTGCTGCGGCCGCTCGCGGCGGTGTCGAGATAAAGTTCAACGCAGCCATCATGCATGTACAGCTGCTTAGCCGTTTTCTCGACCGACGCTTTGAATCGTTCTGGCTCGGTCACGACGAACTGGTCATCGACGCAACTCACACGCAAATAGAGATTGTCCTTGTCCCACGCAAGTTGGAATGTGGAATTGAGATCGGTTGGCCCGCTGGACTTGATCGTCTCTTTGCCAGGCTCCACGTTTCCGAAGAAGTTCGTCATTTTGACTGCCGGGACCGCTTCCCAGTCTGTCGATGTCGGGTCGAGCGGAAGCGGTTTTGCGGCATGTGGCACGAAGAAATACTGCATGTCCCAAGGCGCGCGGTCCGTGTGGCCATTGGCGAACTTAGCAACAATGTCGCCTCTCCACGTATTGAGCTTGCCTGTGACCGGTTGAACTTTTTCCTTGAGCTTCGATACGAAATTGCCTTTGGCTTTAATATCGAAGGGGAATTCGTTGTCGCCAACCTGCAACTTGCCCGTCAATTGCTTGCTCGTCAGGTTAGTGGCAGACGCCTCGATTGAACCGTCCAATGCGGGCTGGACGACCACCTTCACGGAGCTTCCTGTTCCCAAGACATCGGCCGCGTTTAATGCCGTTGCGAGTTGGCCGGCGCCGCCCTTAGCGCTTCTCATGAACAGAGGAGCTGGCGTAAGAGGGATCTCGACCACGCCATTCTTCGCAGCAACTGGCCGCACGTTACCCATCAAATCAATGAACTCGGGCACCTGGCGTCCGAAGTTGACGGACATGTCAGGGCCCTTCTCAAGCCCTTCATCGACCTTCGCGCCAACACTCCAAACCGCCGCGACACCCCGGCCTTGCTCGTCTTCGAACACAAAGCCCTTGACGCCTGCCGCCGGAGCGATATCCGCCTTGAAGACCGGCTTAGGCAATAGGTGACCGATTGTATTGGGCACTTTGCATAGGGCAAGCGGGGTCAGGTACTGATCCATGAATGGAGCGGAAACCCAGATATTAAAGGAGCGTACCTGCGGCCAGCCTTTGAGGCACGCCAGATAAATCCGCGCCGCATGGGCAGCATGCAAATACTCTCGCCAACCAAAATCGTAGCTGGGTTTGCCGCCCTGATAGTTGTCGTAGCAACCATCGTCACCCCATTCCGGTATTTTGGTGTGCGTGCAGTTGAATCCTTCCGTGTAATCGATATGCGTGGACTTGTCATAGCCATACTTGGCCATGATCTCGTTCAGCATATCCGTGCACCCGTCAATGGCGTTGGGTGACCCGTAAGGATGGACCGCCATGGCGTCCCATTTAGCCTTGCCCTGCGTCGCTTTGAGGTAGCCATCCATCTCGCGGTATCCACGGAGCCGACTGAAGCCGGATGTGCCGCCATCGGGAAGAACGATGGCGTTGGGGTTGGCCCGCTTAATGCCGCGCTTGGCGGCAAGTTGAACCTTGCTCCATTCGTCAAACCGGCCAGCGCTGATGATCGGGCTGCCTTCGGACTCGGTAGACCACGCCCACGACGTTCCCCACGGGTGGCTTTTGACGACCTTGTAGGAAATCTCCTCGACCCGCTTCTCAATCTCTGGCGTAATCTCTTTCCAGTTCTTGGTCTCGTTGGAGAACTTGCGATCCTCCTCGTTCGCCGAATCGCAACTGATAGTCAAATAGCTCGCGACACGGTACTTGTTGTAGAGATCGAACTCGTCTTGTGTCTGCCAACCATAGGTTGTAGAACCAAAACCCCAGCGCATATAGTTGCGCATCAAGTCGTCACCGCGGGTAATACGTGGCGCAGCACACAAGCTTCCAAACACGTCTTTATCGGCGTGCTTGTTCTCAAGGAAATCCATGATGGAGAAGCGGTAGTAATCGCGGATGGCCGGACCGTCCTTGGGCTGCATGTCGGCCTGCATCACAAAAACACCAGTGCCGAGGCGCCGCGCGTCGAAAGGCAACTCAAGTTTGGCAGAGCCCGTGGAATCCAGCGAGTACTTCAAGTTCAGGTCGTAGGGCTTTTCACGGTAGTAGTTGAAGAGTTGGAGATGGACCTGTCCCTTTGCGTCCGGCTTGCCATTAAGCGAGAACGTCGCATTAACAGGCTGTCCAATCGACAGACTATTGTCGCCATCGGATGTGGCCAGGAACCCTTCGACGGCCGGTGCAACGAAGTCAGTAACCGTTCCGCCTTCCTCGAATTGGAGCCCGTCAATGAGGACGTTCTGTCCCGACGACAGCAAGAGGCTGACGCCCGCGCAGTCCGCCGTAAACGTGAAAGTCTTGCGTTCCCAATCTGCCGTCGCGAGTTTGTGAGTCGTCTGGAATGCGGTCATCCAGTTAAACTTTGAGCCTTTCACGCCCTGAATACCCAGTGAAAATGTCGTAGGCTTATCCGCTTTGGCGTAGAAGCTGACCGTGTAAGCCTTGCCCTTGATGATGGGAATCAAAAAGCTGCTCATAGCCTGGGCGCCTTTGCCCGGACGAATCCAGAGTGCGCCATTGCCGTATTTGGCTTCGGCGCTGATGGAGTATGCGGGAATTTCCGACGGGTTGTACTTGCCGCCGCCACCCCACCATGTCCAGAAACGAAGCCCCTGTTCGAAGCTGGGATTGGGCATCATATTCCTGGTGGTGGGCGTTGGGACGCAGAAGCGGTCATGTCCCCAGAAGTCGATCCCGGCCACAGGCGGCGGAGCGTCAGACGTCCTACCGACCACATCTCCAAAGTCAATCAAAAATTTGTCCGACGCGAGTCGCTTTTTAGTCCCGACACGGATGCAGATATTGCACGTGTCGCCCCCCGCGATTCCTTCGCTGATGCCATACTCGTAATAGGCGGGAAGCTTTATCGAAAAGCTCCGCAATGGCTTGTCCGAGGCGTAAGCCAATTCAAAGCCGTCCGTCCCCCCCGTTACTGGCGTCTCTTTGCCTCCGACAAGAGCGCTCTTTTCATTGAACCGGACCAACTGTCCGTTAACCCTCACCTGCTCCTTCTTGTAAGCCTCGGCCGATGTGAACCAGGGAGACACACCGGCATAGTCTTTGGGACTGGCTTCGAACTTGCTCTGCGACACGCCTACGTCCCAACCAACCTCCACCTTGCTCTGCCCGACAGCCTTCAATGTGTATGTGAACGTAGCTGGCTCACCGTTGGCCTGAATATACTCCTTGGTGTAAGTGATGGTGTTCGCCGCTTTATCGAAAGTTAACTGGGGCTTTGTGCCTTCTTTGACTTTGAATGGAAAACCGAAATTGCCCTGTCCGGGAGTGGAACCCCAGAATTGGAACGCCATAATCTCCTGGTCATCGACCATGATTTGAGTTTGCTGATCGCGCCCAAGATTGCCTTTTTCCCTAAACCCGATGCGCTTGTTACCAATCCAAAGTGCTGGCTGCTCGGCTCCGCCCAGATTCATGACCTTCAGCTCCGGGGCCTGCGGCTTCCCGGAATCCGCAAGGAACGGTGCTGGCGGATTGGGAAGTCTTGATTCGTCCGCACCTGCTGGCCATAAGGACGTCGTCCCGACCATCAGCGAAGCGAGGCCTGCGCCGAGCAGGCGCATTACCATGTTGCATCTCATTCTTTTTCAGTCTCCACGTGTTTAGGCTATGAACCCAATACGATACTAGGGAAGAGGTCGGGGCGGTTGAACGGCTCAGTGCCCTCAGGCGTCAGCGTCAGGCCGCGCTTTCGGAAATCGCCATCGCTGTCGTTGATGATAAACGAGAACCCGAAGACGCTGCCAGGCTTGAGGCTGAGTGGCGCGAGTTCAGCTTCAGGGATAGCCATCTGAACCACATAGCCACCGTCGCGTTTCGTGACCGATGACTTTATTGCGGGAACGATGCCCAGCTTGGTGAACGCTACCTGAAACGCCGGTTTGACCGCCCGATAGACCGTCGGCGACGCTCCCCCTGGCCAAAGATCCAGCTCCTGGTCCTCATCGAGGAAGCCCGACTTAACCAGCGAATGCCCATTCTGCCACGGGTCGAAGTAAAGCTGGATCCCGTCTCCCTGCCATGCAGTCGGCGCTGTTGACGCAGGCGCGAACACGTCGTCGGTGATATCAAAGCCCACGTAAAGCATCCCGGTCGAATACCCGATCGCCATCGTCGCCGACAGGTCCTTCGGCCCAGTCCAAGGAATCTTGTCGGGGTATTTTGGATTGGGCGGATACGCTTTGTACGACATCATGTGAGGCGGAATAGCGACCATATTGGCGCCTGCTGCCTTCCATGCTGAGATATTCCCGTCCACCGCGAGTGGCGAGGTGAGCTTAGGGCACAAGAGCGAGTCGACGCGCGCTGGAAACGTCTGCGTATCAGACGATCCCGTCGGCGTCCACTTGATCGCCATATCCGCCGACTGGATGCCCATTACGGGTGTCGTATACGACACCAGCACCTCGGCGGTCTTGCCCGGTGCAACGTCGACGCTTATCGGGCGCGTTGGCTGGGGCGCGGTTGTTACGACAACGCTACCCTGTATCGCTTTCGCTGTCGTGTTGCGAAGCTCAACCCCGATATGCCCGGCGTCCTTAACGATCACATAGCCGACGACCGATCCGACCGCAGACGCTTCGAAACCCTTTTCGATAGCAGAGGTTAGCTTATCGAGCGTTCCAGGTTCGCCGCGAAGGAAAACTGGGAACGGCGAGACCTTCAGGTCTCCGTTCTTCTCGGCCAGCACAGTCGTCCCGACCATGTTGACAAGTTGCAAGCTCTTCGCGAGGCTGGCAAGGTGCAGCGTGGCTTGAGGAAGCGGCTTGACTCCGTGCGACAGTGTATCGGCATTCCACACCACCGCAACCGGCCGCTGCTTTGCATCCTTGAAGACGTAGCAAACCTCATTCGGCCCAAGCGGAATCTCTTTCACGAAATCTGCATTGCCGAGCATTTCCGACAGCGTATTGACCGCGAATGCGCGCAACGTGGGCGTGCCATCGTAGTCCATGTTGCCAGCATCGAAACTCCAATCGACCTGCTGCTTGACGCGGTTGGCGTACTTGAAACCGACCAGCCACAGCCGCATCTGGAACGCGGCAGTTCGACGCTCCCCGTCACCCATATCGTATGCGAAGTGGTTGATACGCCAGTTATCGGCTCCGGTCACCATGCCGGGAACATGGACATCGCACATGTCGCCGCCTTCGGTAAACCAGATGTCGCCTGTGAACTTGTGGCGGTCAAGCATTGCCTGGAACGTGGCGAGGTCAGCATCCATGCCTTCGGGGACACCGCGATACGGGTGAATTGCGGCGAGGTCGGAAATCGCCCCACCGCCGTTCGCCAGGAAGTTATCGACCAACGCAATACCGTTGTTGGGGCTCATGTTCGCCGGGTCAATGGTGAACACCTGCGCCTTCGGGTTGGCCCGCTTGATGCCGCGATAGGTCGCCCCGAGCGCGCGTACCCAGCGTTTCGTTGACTCGACATTGGCCACGAGATCGCCGCCAGGTTCGTTGACCGTTTTCCAGTACATGATCTCCGGGTACTCTTTCGCCTTCTGGTAGGCATCTTCTTCGAGGAGCGGTAAGTCAGCGTCGGTGCCCGTAAAGCCATCTTTCAGCTCGATTTTGCCCACATGGTCGCTACCATAGTAAATCTGGGACACGTTCACGATATGATGCTTAGCCAGCACCGCGAGGGCAGCATGTGGCAGCGGGTCGAAATTGATGGCGGAGCCGATGCCGAAATACTCCAGCCCACTTGCAATGCGATCCCAACTCCCGAATTGCGTGCTGAAGTAACCCGCAGCAAGCAGCGTGTGATGCTTCGTGGTGGGGTCAGCTGGCGGCATGATGGAGAGCCGTCCGTCCTCACGGAACTTGGAGCCATCGGCCAATGTCGCGGTCGCCTCCAGAGTGTATCCGCCGCGCTCCGTTCGCTCGAGCCACGGCAAAGCGACGGACGCGGTCCCGTCAGCCGCGATCTTGAACGCCGCCGATTGCTCCTTCACCGTCCTGCTCTGAAAGTCCCTGAGCGCAACCAAAAGCTTGCCGCCCATTCCCGCGCTCCCTGTCATTTCCCATCGCCCGTGAACCGTATCACCGGGTTTGAACAGGTTGTCACGGCGGTCGGTGACGAACGCCATCTCCAGCGGCTTGCGAGTAAAATCGGTGAGCTGTCCCTTCTCGAGCTGAATGTCGTCCAGATATACTGCTGAATCAAATCCGAAACCACCTGCGCCGAACTGAACTGAGATAGCGCTGCGAGGAGCTTTGAACGAGTAGCTATAGCGCTTCCAGTCGGTCCCAATTGCGAGCGTCTTCCAGTTAGGCGACCAACCCGCATCCCCGCCGCCGAAAACCGTCGTCCCGACAGCCAGTCCGGCACGCTCGCCCTTTGCGTAGAAGCTAAGCGTATACTCCGAGCCGCTTTCGACCGGGATCGCAAACGATGCAAGCGGCGACGGCCGCTCGCCCTTCTCGACTAGAATCTTGACGCACTTCCGACCGGAGCTCGCTTGCGTTGTATCGAGGACATAGTTGTCAGGGAATCGGTTGCCCTTGTCGCTCCCGAGATTGCCGAACATCCAGTACTGCAGCCCCTGCTCAAACCCCGGGTTCTGCACGAGGTTGCGTGACAACCCATATTGCGGCATGTGCATATGCTCTGCATCGTAGAAATCGAAACCAGCGTACGTTTCCGGCGACACAGGCTTGACCTTCTCGGGCAAGTCGACGTCGAATATCAGCTGGTTTTCCGCGGTGCCGCTGCGAATACCGATCTCGCGCAAATTCTCGTCGAGGTGGAACCCCTGCGCCTTGACCACGTGCAGCGCAAGTGTCCGGTACGGATCGTCGCTAAAGAAGATCACGTCACGCTGGTTCGGAATGTTCGTAAGCAACGTGGCGCTGAGTTGCCCTGCATCAATTCGCGCGGTAGTACCGTTGACGCTCACCTGACTGCCGACGATGGGTTCGCGGTTGATGTAGATGCAAACGCCTTGCATCGACAGAAATTTGTCAATCGGCTCGGTGGTCTCAAAACGCAACGTAATTCGCGCCTTGCCGTCCGCCGTCAGGGTCGTGCTGAGCGACAGCGGAATCGGCGTCGCAAGCACCTTGTCCGACAGAGTCGCCGTGAACGTGGCCGTTTTTGACGGCGCGCTGACGGTAACTTTCCGATCATCCAGATCGCCCGCCGTCCAGTGCGTCTTCCCACCACGCACACCGATAGGCAGGTTGAGCACGTACTTGTCGCCAGTCGCGGTGGCGATAGTGATAAAGCCCCCGCTACCGATCGAAATACGTCCCCCCGCCCCAACAATCTCACCGCCATCGGTAAACGTGAGTGGTGCCGCGGCTATCGGCAGCGTTGATGCAAGACAAACAAGAGCAGCGCAAACGACGCGCCAGAGGGAGGGGTGTTTCATTTGTGGTTTCCTAGGGCGATTGAACTTGCCCGGTGTGACTGCAAACTCGTAGGAGGGTCCGAAGGACCTTCCTGTCCTATTCCTGCCAAGAACCCGGTGTCTGAGGCTCGAACTGGAAGTCATCTTCCTTCCGGAAGGGAGCCCCTCAGCCCGAGTCTTCGAGCGGCTTCCTAAAGGGCGACCTGGAGGAATTTGACTTCCAGTTTGAGACTCAGACATGA
>DASXUY010000057.1:0-104555 GCA_036504535.1 Capsulimonadaceae bacterium | reverse complement strand
ATAGTCGCGATACTGCATCAAAGGCTCCTTAGATCGAATCTAACTACTAAATTCGACCTAGAAGCACCACATCCTCCTATCTTGCGAATGATTGCAGAATTCTTTCACAGCCCCTGAAGTACGTGGCTAGTTATTGAAGATAGGGTCTCCGACCCACAGGGATTCCGCAGGGGGTGGACCGGGTCTTCCGTCATCGGAATTGGTACGGAAAATGGAAAAATCCACAAAGAGACTGTTCGATTATGTCTCGTTGGTCTGAGGCGAAGACTCGCAAGATTTTGTGGCTTCGCGAACAAGTGGTGCCGCCTTCTTCGGGGCAGTCCTTAGTAGGGCGTTTCCAATTCAACCTGTAGCGATTTGATCTCAAGTACCGAAACGGTACTTTGGAAACTCCCTACGAGGCTGGGTTCGTTCGGAATGGTGGCGGTGGGCCGGTACTTTCGCTTTTTAGGAGGGGCCGGGAACGCCCTGAGGGTTGGTGGGAAAGGTATTCTTGGCTTTAGGCTTTTTCGCGCAGGTGAGCTGGCGAGACGCCGAAACGGCGCTTGAAGGCGGTCGAGAAGTGGTAGGGGTTCGCGAAGCCAAGGTTGTAGCTGATCTGCTGAACGGTCATCTCAGTCTGCGTGACCATTGCGTGCGCCTCGGCCAGCTTGTAGTTCATCAGGGCGTGTGACGGCGATTCGCCGAGGATCTCCTGGCAGCGCTGAGTGAGGGTGCGTTCGCTGACACCCAGGTCGGCGGCGAGGTCGGCGACGGCGGACGCTTTGTCGCGGTGAGCGCGGAAGAGCTGGCGGAGTTTGAGGCGCCAACCCTGCTCGGCGGATGACCGCGTGAACGCAGGCGCTATGGTGTCGGGTCCAAACGCCCTTACCATCCGCCAGAAGAACTCGCGAAGGAGCGCATCACCGACCATGGGGCTGACGTCGTCGTTTATCTGCGTCTCGCTCAGCATGCGTGCGATGAGCGGCACAATCGAGGCGCGGTCCATGAGCGCTACCTGCTGCTCGGGGCGGATAGGGTCGGCGAAGAGGGAGAGGCCGCGCTCAGGCGTGGCAGGATGGCGAAGGGCGAATGTGACCGCGACGCAACGTAGAGGGGGTGCGAACCAATCGGCGTGGCGGTCAAGTGGTTTAACGACAACAACGCCACCTTGTGGAACTTCGATCTCCACATCGTTGAGGCGGCATCGGTAAACACCCTCCTCCACATAAAGCACTTCATGGTTGTAGTGAACATGCTCCGGGAAGTTGGCGATTCGATCTACCACTGTGTAATGGTAACCGGAAAACGAAGGCAGGATCACGTGACTCGCCGCATCGAGAGCTGGTGTATTCTCGGCTTTTATAACTCGTTGCTGGTCGGGTGGCACCGTGGTAATTTCGGCAAATCTTTCCACAATCCTTGATGTAGCTGGCGAGGGTGTGTACCAAAATTGAGGCAACCATTGGATTTGGGTTCTTGTCGTTGCGTATCCAGATAGTGGCATGGCGACCGCAGCCGCTCACGCGGAGGTGCCGCTCCGTGGCGAGGGTTGGCGGCAAATTTCGGCGACCGTCTCCTCGAAGGCGGCCCCAAACAGCGGCATGACGCCACGATTGGGATGATGGGGTGGATTGGTGACGGCATGTTTTGCGGCTTTTACGGAGCGAACAAGTGGTGCCACCTTCTGCGGGCCAGTCCCCAGGGCTGGGTTCGTTCGGAGTTGTGGCGGTGGGATGACCTCTATTAGCCCGGAGGGCGATCTGGTTTTCACAGGCACCGCTTCAGCGGATGCACGTAGGGATTGCCCGGCGCGCCGTAATGTTTGTGAGCGGCATGCCGACCGCAGCCGCTCACGCGAAGGTGCCGCTCCGTGGCGAGGGTTGGCGACAAATTTTTGGGGGACCCAGGCGGCTAAAGCCACGGCTGTGAAGTACAGATCGGCCACCTTCGCGGACTAGGAAAAGGCGGCGATACGCCACGATTGGGATGATGGGGTGGATTGGTGACGGTATGTTTTGCGGCTTCTACGGCGCGAACAAGTGGTGCCGGCTTCTGCGGGGCAGTCCTTAGTAGGGCGTTTCCAATTCAACCTGTAGTGATTTGATCTCAAGTACCGAAACGGTGCTTTGGAAACTCCCTACGAGGCTGGGTTCGTTCGGAGTTGTGGCGGTGGGCTTATACCTAGCCCAGCGAGACGCTGTGCCTTCGCCTAGCCGCAGAGTACTCGATTTGAGCCGAGGGATTGTGATCCGGACGCCGACCATTGGCGGTTGTCAACCGCCACGTGATGAGGACTGGAGTTATGTCTGCGGCGATATTCGCAATACGACGTGTAAGAAATCCAGCATCTGCCTCCGACGCTCTTCAGTCCAGAAGAATGGACCCACATGGGCATCGATTGGAATTGCTACGAACTCGCATGGTACGCCAGAGTTGCGTAGGGCATCGTGAAGCTCTAGGCTTTGCGATATCGGGCATATCGGATCCCCGGTGGCATGCATGATAAAAGCAGGCGGGGTCCTCGCGGAAGTGTGGAAGACGGGACTGGCCAGACGAGCTAAATCGGGACACAGGCTGGGGCGGTTTCCAAGAAGCTTCTCGATGTAGTAAGGGGCCGAATCGTACGGGCCGGTGTCAGGTGTTGTTGTTAAATCGGTGGGGCCGCATACGTCGATCACCGCCTGGACTGCATCGCTTGTCGACGGGGCACCATGATCCGCGTACGTTGGGTCGTCACCAGTTGTTGCTACCAGGAGGGCGAGGTGACCGCCTGCAGATTCGCCCATTGCTACGAACTTCTTTGGATCCAGCCCGAACAGGGCGGCGTTGGAGCGAAGGTAGCGAATTGCGGCCTTGCAGTCGAGCAGCTGGGCTGGGAACGTGGCGCGGTCGCTGAACCGGTACTCGATACTGGCGACCGCGAAGCCGTGATCGACTAGGAAGAGCGGATGAACCCACTCCTTGCGGCTACCCGTGGCCCACCCGCCTCCGTGGAACCAGATGATTGTCGGCTTTGGGGTCGAGACGGGCGGTAGATAAAGGTCAAGCCTGACATCGTCACCGTCCGCGCGGGGCGCGTAGACGATGTCTGCGCGAAGGCTCGCTCCCGGAGGAACGACAGGTAATTGTTGCTCATTGGCATCGGCAGGCATACCGCTCATTATGGCGCAGATCGCTGCAAGCGGGTCATAATCGCATTGCCTCACTAATTATCTGACCGTAGCGTATTGGTTGCCTCATTTAAAAAGCTGACCGTAGCAAGTTCTTGCTTGCCCGGTGTAAATGAGGTGAATGATGAGTTTGAAATCTCGCCGCGAACTAGCGGCTTCGCTTGCTCCGCACTACCGTAGCGCGAGCAAAACGGCAAAGAGCCAAATGCTGGACGGCTTTGTTCTTTCGACCGGCTACAACCGAAAATACGCGATCGGGGTCCTTGAAAAGGCAGGGATCGCGATTTCGAAATCTCTTGGAGTTCCTCGCCGCCGCCGCCGAAAGTACGGTGCCGATGTCGAGATAGCGCTGTTGTCGGTCTGGAGGCTCTCGGGCGGACTGTGCGCCAAGCGCCTGGTCCCCTTTTTGCGCGAGCTGATCGACGCGCTGGAGCGCTTCGGCGAAATAACTCTGGCCTCTGCAACGAAGATCCGCTTGCTTGAGATGAGCGTGTCGACCGCCGGTCGGCTGTTGAGCCGCGTCCGAAGGCAAAACGACAGAGGGATTAGCACCACTCTGCCGGGAACCTTGCTTCGCCACCAGATCCCGATCCGAACGTACGAGGACTGGTCAGAAAACCGGCCAGGCTTCATGGAGATCGATCTGGTCGCCCATTGCGGCGGAACGGCGGCAGGCGAATACTGCTACACGCTCACCATGACCGATATATGCACGGGATGGACCGAATGCGCAGGGATCGTGAACCGCAGTCAGATCGCTGTAGTTGCAGCCATCGAGCAGATCCGAAGCGGCCTCCCGTTCGCCCTGCTCGGGATCGACAGCGACAACGGGAGCGAGTTCATCAACCATCTATTGAAGCGCTGGTGCGACGACAACAACGTTACGTTTACTCGTTGCCGACCCTACAAGAAGAACGATCAATGCCACGTAGAGCAGAAGAACGGCGCCGTGGTGCGTCCCCTGGTCGGATATGCTCGCTACGAAGGAGCGGCCGCTTGCGCCCACCTCAACAAGCTCTACCAAGCGCACCGCCTCTGCCTAAACTTCTTCGAGCCGTCGATGAAGCTGATCGGCAAGACCCGCAACGGCGCACGCGTCAAGAAGAGCTACGATCAAGCCCAGACGCCGTGGCAGCGCTACGAGAAGATCCTGGACCAGCATGAAGAAGGGCGCGCGCAGCTTGCCGCCATGCGCAAGAAGTACCTCATGCTCAACCCGGCGCAATTGCGCCGAAATCTTCGAGATCTGGAAATGGCGCTGCCCCGCTTTGCCGTCGGCCAGTCATTTCCCGACCAGCCGGACGACCTCGGCAAACGTAACGTTACGTTTGAAGGAGGGGCGCGCTATGCCCAGAATGCGTAGGTACTCAACCAATGCCGAACGGCAAGCAGCATATCGATCCCGCCAGCAAGGGAGGCAAACCCCGCCTCTCTACCTGCCGGCGCTGGCTCCGCTCTCCACAGTTCCCAGCACGGGCAGATGGAAGATGGCCATCGATCTGGCGGAACGATTGCTGTCCAATGTCGCCGAGGAGATGCAGGACTATTCCGACAACCGCTCCGAGAAATGGCACGAAGGAGAAGTAGCCGAGCGCTTCCACCAGAACCTCGACCAGGTCAACGACGTGAGGGACCAAATCGACGACCTGAAAGCCGAGTTCTACATCACCCAAGCGTAACGTTACGTTTAGGGCGCAGCACACAACCAAAGGAGAAGGAAGGGCGGCTCTCGCCGCTGAATCACAAGTCCAAATCCCCGACGGGAAACTCCCGTTGGGTAAGATTCCTAAATGAAGCAACCGAAAGCCTTCGGTCAGATTCTTAAATGAGGCAACACGATAATGGCCAAGCGATTCCAGCGCGTGCACTTTTTCGTCCTACGCAGACTGAGCCCAGGCGCGGCAGTGGGCCACGGAATGAATTCAGTGGCTATCAAATTTAGGACTGTCCCTCCGGGACGCAGGGTCAAGCGTCGGCCGTGCACTTAGCGGCAGAACAACGGCAACATGTTATCTTTCGGGAGTGTGTTAATGACGTAACATGGGGCGCAAAAAAACACCCGAGGACGGCCTTGGGGCAATTCTCGGGTGCTTATGTATGGTGCGTCTGGAGGGACTCGAACCCCCGGCCTACTGGACCGCAACCAGTCGCTCTAATCCGCTGAGCTACAGACGCATAAAGCGTTCCGCATCGGCCTAGCCTTTGCGAGAACGGATGATAGTGTACCTTGTGAGGCAGGCAATGTCAACCGTTTGACGGCGTGTTGGCATTCAATATGTTCCTCGATAGTGCATCGTATTGACTTTCCAGAACGTTTAGGATAGTATGCATAATAAGTCAGCATAAATATGCCAAAGCAATCTTCCAATTATACGGATGAGCAACTCATCCTTGCGGCTCGCCTCTACTTTCTCGATGGCCTCCCACAGATGGAGATCGCGCGGCTGGTGAACGTTTCTCAGTCCAAAGTGTCGCGGATGCTGGCCCTCGCGCGGGATCGCGGCCTTGTGCGTATATCGGTGCCCGAATACGAGCCGCGCAACCATGAGCTGGAGGCTGACCTCACACGCGCACTTGGTATCGAGGCGATCGTCATACGGGCCGTGGCGCACCAGCGCGACGAAGACCTGCGGCACGTCACCGGGTACTTTGGCGCGCCGATTGTCAGCGCGTGGCTGAATTCGGCGTCGCGGGTCGCCATTGCGGGCACTCGCACCATCGAAGCGCTGGTTGAGCACATGAAGCCGGTCGGGCGCCCCGTGCCGCCGACAGTCATCCAGGCGATGGGCAGCACCGATTCGTCTACGAACAGCTATGACGCGTCGGAACTTGGGCGCTCGCTAGCGGCGCGGTGGCGAGGCAGCTTTCTGACCTTGAATAGCCCAGCGATTCTGCCGAACACCGAAACTGCGCGCCACGTTCTTGCCCTGGAGCAGATCCGTATGGTGATGGCCGAGCTTGCGAGCGCGGATGTTGCGCTTCTCGGCATCGGTTCGCTCACCGAGTCGGTCTTTCTGGATCGCCACGTTCTCACCGTCGATGAGCTTGCCGCATTGCACGCCGCTGGTGCCGTGGGGGAGATCTTGGGCCGATTCTACGACGCCGCTGGTGTCGAGTGCGAGACGGCTCTTAAGGGACGCACCGTCAGCCTTCCGCTCGCGACGCTGCCAACGATCCGAAAGACCGTTGGGGCGACAGTCGGTACAGGGCGAACCGCGGCCATTCTTGCGGCTGTGGAAGGAAAGCTGATCAACACGCTGCTCGTTGATGAGACATGCGCATCGGCGTTACTTTTGCGGTAGGTAGCATACGTAAGCGTCTGAACTCCAAATTTGCATAAATATGCAGCATAAATATTGAAAGACGATACGATAACACTCCAGCAGACTTGCTGGGCTCGTCGGGGTAGGACGCACCAGGCAAGGGGCAGCAGTCGTCAAACAACCGAATGGGAGATCACAAACTTATGGAACTCATAGCGCATCGGGGTGAATCGGCGGACGCGCCGGAGAATACGATGGCGGCTTTTCGGCTGGCGTGGGAGCGCGGCTGCACAGCCGTTGAGACAGATGTGCACGTGACGTCGGACGGTGCGCTGATCTGCTGTCATGATGGCAACACGAAGCGAACAACCGGTGTGGATTGCGTCGTCGGTGACACGCCATCGTCGCGGTTGCGCGAGCTCGACGCTGGCGTCTGGAAGGGTGGGGAGTGGGCAGGAGAACGCCTTCCGCTTCTGACCGAGCTGCTCGGGGCATTACCAGCAGGCACGAGTTGCTATGTCGAACTGAAGGTAGATGCTCCGTCGACGGAGCCACAGATGGTAAGCCGTCTGGCCGTCGATATCGCGTCGGCGGGAGTTGCGATTGAGCAGCTGATCGTCATCTCATTCTCCGCCGCAGCCGTCGCCGAAACGAAGCGCCAACTGCCGCATTGCCGTGCGTTCTACCTCTCGGGCAGCGACTCGTCAGCTGTAGGCAATAGCGACGCATTCTGGTCCCGAACCATCGCGGCGGCGAAGGCCACGGAGGCAGACGGTCTCGACATCGAGTACCGCGCGGTCACCGATGCTAGCGTAGTTCGACGTGTCCACGAGGCGGGGCTAGCGCTCGCGGTCTGGACCGTGGACGGTGCCAGCGAAGCCACGCGGCTGTCTGCGCTTGGTGTTGACTCGCTTACCAGCAACCGAGCGGCGTGGATGGCATCGCAGCTTGGAGGCATCTCGTGAACACTCTCTCACATATCGACCGCGCAGCAGCGCTGGAATCGATGGCAGCGGACGGCATCGACGTGCTCGTCATCGGTGGCGGTATCACTGGAGCGGCTGTTGCTTACGAAGCCGCCGTGGCCGGATTTACGGTGGGCCTTGTGGAGAAGGGCGATTACGCGTCGGGCACAAGCAGCAAATCGACGAAGCTAGCGCACGGTGGCATTCGCTATCTTCCACAGATGGACTTTGCGTTGGTGCATGAGGCGCTGGTGGAGCGAGGACGGCTGTTTCACAACGCTCCGTGGTTAGTGAAGCCGATTGAGTTTGTCTTGCCGCTTTACGACTGGTCCAAGAAACCGCTGGGAGTGCCGTTTGCTCCTCCCGGCGGCGCGGGCTTGCCAGCAATGGTCGATGGCGGTTTGGAGCTTTACGATACTCTGGCCGGACGGCTCAACGTGCATCACCATTCGCGTCTCTCTGTCGATGATGTTGTTGCACGCGCACCGTCGCTCTCGCTGCAAGGGCTCCGCACCGCATTCGCCTACTTCGACGGCCGCACGGACGATGTTCGGCTGACGCTGGCTAATCTGCGCAGCGCACTGGCAGGGGGAGCAAAGCTTGCGAACTACGCGTCGGTGATCGGTTTCGAGACCAGCGACGGAGCAATCACGACCGCCCTTGTGCAAGACTTGCTCACCGGGGCCGATTACGCCATACGCGCCAGGCATATTGTCAACGCAACGGGTGTTCATGCAGCGGCTATCGAAGCCCTCACAGGGATGCCGTCGCAAATCGCGATCAGTGCCGCAAAAGGGGTCCATCTGCTTGTATCGGCGAACCGCCTGCCAGTTACCGACGCGGCTCTCGTGCTCCCCGAAACCGACGACGGTCGGCTGATGTTTATCATCCCGTGGCGCGGCGCGGTTTTGATCGGAACTACCGACACTGAAGGTGGCGACGTGGATAGTCCGGCGACCACCAGAGATGACGTTCGTTACCTGCTCGATCACTGCAACCGGTACCTGACCCCGCAATTGACCGAAGCGGATGTAATCAGCACGATGGCTGGATACCGCCCGTTGATTACGCGCACCGGGAAATCGTCGCGGCGCTTGTCTCGCAGCCATCTGCTGCATGATGGCCCGTGCGGCATGGTAACAATCACCGGCGGAAAGCTGACTACAAGCCGCATCATGGCCGAGCAAACCGTAGCGCATATCGCCCGCCGCGACGGGCGACGCTTCCGGTCGGGCACGCGAGACAGAGTTCTCGACGGCGGAGAACGGTGGCCGCTCGACTGGGATGCGCTTGCAGCGAGGTACCCAATCGGCGATCTGACCGCCGACGCGCGCGAGCACATCGCCGAATCGTACGGTGGCAACACGCCCGAGCTTCTGCGTTTGTTTTCTGAATCCAGCGCATTTGCACTACCGCTTGATCGGTTGTTGCCCTATGTAGCGGGAGAAGTGGTATATGCGTGCCGTTACGAGGGCGCGCAGACGCTTGAGGATGTGCTGGAGCGGCGGACGCGGATCGCGCTCGAATCGCACGATCATGGTACCGGGATTGCGCCGACCGTGGCAGCTATCATGGCTACCGAACTCAACTGGGATGAAAATTTGGCGCAACGAGAAGTTGGCACTTTCGCCGCGAATTGCAGGGTCCGATATGGCGTGGCCGAGTAGGCGGCTTCAGGCTAGCGTTGACTTGCCTGAAGCGTGCCTACTAGAGCATTAGCGGCTCGGCGTAGCGGGCGACGCCAACTCGTGGACGCTGGGTGGAATCCCCAGACCCGCAAGGTCGATATCCACACTTGCCGGCGGCTCGCCAATCACCACGTCCACCTGATGCTGGCCAGCTTCGCGTGATACCGGCACTGCGCCGCCGTTCACTGGCTTGCCGTCGAGCGTCGTCGTGATTGCCTTACTGCCGGAGCCCGAATGGTTGGTAACCGTTATCGTGTATGTGGCATCCCCGTGGCGCAGTTTCATCTTGAAGCCGGGCCATGATGCCGGAATCACAGGCGTGACGGTCAGATTGTCTCCACGCAGCGTGAGACCAAGCACTTCCTCAACCCACACGCGATACATCCACGATGCCGAACCCGTGTACCATGTCCAGCCCCCACGGCCTTCGCGTCCTTGAAGCGCGTAGACATCAGCGGCTACGGCATAGGGTTCCACCGCATACCTTGCTGCTTTCTCAGGCGTATTCGAGTGCTCGATGGGGCTCATGAGTAAGAGCAGGTTTGCTGCTCGATCACCGTCGCCGAGCCTCGCAAAAGCCAATGGGCTCCAGAGCGCGCCGTGCGTGTACTGGCCGCCGTTTTCGCGGACGCCGGGGACGTAGCCCTTGATATAGCCCGGATCTCGCTCGGTCTTGTCGAACGGCGGGGTGAAGAGGAGCACGATCTGCTCGTGTTCACGCACCAAATTGCTCTCGACGGCTGCCATAGCTTTCTGCGCCCGAGCGGGGTCGGCGAGGCCGCTGATTACGGCCCAGGACTGCGGCAACGAATCGATGCGGGCCTCGTCGGAGCCAGCGGATCCTAATGGACTTCCATCGTCAAAGAAAGCGCGCAGATACCAGTCGCCGTCCCACGCCACGTCTTCGATCACCGCTGCAAGCTCCTTGGCTTTGTTGTCGTAAGCGGTGGCGTCATTGCTAAAGCCACGCATGCGCAGCAGTTCGGCGAGGTCATGGAACACGTGAATGAGGAACCACGCGAGCCAAACGCTTTCGCCTTTGCCCCCGGCGCCGACGCGGTTGAGCCCATCGTTCCAGTCGCCGCCGCCAATCAGTGGCAACCCGTGCTGCCCGCTTGTCGATCCTTTGGTGACGGCGCGGATGCAGTGCTCCAGCAGCTGCGATGCATCCTCGGTGACCGTCGGAGTTGTATACACCTCGTGCTCCTCAGGTGTAAGAACCGGCGCCTCGAGCCATTTTACTGGCTCGTCGAGTATGCCTGCGTCACCGGTCACTCGAATATACTGCGCGGTGACGAATGGCAGCCAGAGGAGGTCGTCGCTGATTCGTGTTCGTGTGCCAGCGCCAGTTTCAACATGCCACCAGTGCTGCACATCGCCTTCGCGGAACTGCCGTGCAGCCGAACGCAGGATCTGCGCGCGTGCGATTTCCGGACGGCTGATGAGCACCGCCATGACGTCTTGTAACTGATCGCGGAAACCGTACGCGCCGCCGGACTGATAGAATGCCGACCGCCCCCAGATACGGCAGCATATCGCCTGATACAGGGTCCAACGGTTGAGGAGCAAGTCGACGGATTGCACCGGCGTCTCGACTGTCACGGCCGACAGAGTGTGTTCCCACCACGCTTGCGTCTCACGCAGCGCCTTCGCCGCTTCGTTGTGGTCACGATACCGTGTGATGAGCGCGCGGGCGTCGTCGACGCTTTTCGCTTCGCCGAGAAGGATGACAACCGTTTCCTCGCGCCCTGGCTCTATGCTGATATCGACCTGAATCGCGCCGCACGGGTCAAGGCCCGTTCCGGTGGTACCGGACAGGCGGTCGCGCATCATTGCTTCGGGATGCGCTAGCGTGCCGTTCCGCCCGATAAACTCGGCCCGGTCGCCGGTGTACGAAGCGGCGACGCGGTTGATGGCCATAAACGCCACGTTGTGCGGATAGTTGGGATGGTATGGGTTGCGCGCGAAAATCGACTGCGACTGCCGATCGAACAGTGTTTGAACATGCGATTGGGTCGCGTCGCGGTCGGTACCCAGAACCCACTCAGCGTAGGAAGTCAAGGTTAACCGGCGACGGCGGTCGGAATCGTTGCGCAAGCGGAGGATCTGGACGCGAACGGTGGGAGCCGATTGGTCCTCGACAGGGACATAGACGGTCAGTTCTTGCATGATCCCGTGGCTGCTGTGTTCGAAGATACTATAGCCGCTGCCGTGCCGCGCGCGATAGGGGTCATTCTCGCGGATCGGACTGGCCGTTGGTGTCCAAACAACACCCACTTCCTCGTCTCGCAAATAGAGCGCATCGCTTGCCGGGTCGGTGACAGGGTCATTGCTCCACGGCGTGAGGCGGTTACTCTGGCTGTTGTGCGCCCACGTCATTCCCGCACCCGTTTCCGATACGGTGGCGCCAAACGATGGATTAGCGATGACATTGATCCATGGGGCAGGGGTTGTTTCCCCAGCGCCAAGGTAGATCGCATATTCCTTGCCGTCTTTGGTGAACCCGCCGCGTCCATTATGGTAGTCGAGGTCAAGGAACGGAAGTGGCGCGCTGGGTGATTCCGGTAAGATGTGCGGGCGTGTTGGATTGCTTACTACGTGGCGGCTGGTTGGGACCAACCCCATCTGCTGTGAAAGCGAGCCGCGCGCTGCGACGAGGGCGATACGCGCTGTCGCCTGGAGCAGCGCGGCATCGGCCACGCCCATCTGCCGCAAGGGCCGGATGAACACGCCGCCGGGCTGTTCGGCGCCCACGGTCTGCGAGTGGACGTTGACCAGTTGCCGAAGGCGCTCTGCGAGAGGCTGGTTATATCCGCCGGGCTCGTCGTTCAGAATGAGCAGATCGCAGACCAGCGACTTAACGCGCCAGTACGAGTGCGCCAGGAGCAACTCGCGCACAACATCAAGGTCTTCATCATCGCCGATGGTGATTACTACGAGCGGAAGGTCACCCGAGATGCCGTGAGCCCAGAGCCGATCCTGCCCGCCCATCGACTGTCCCAGACGCTCGGTTGCCGGTCGCAGGGCCGCACCTGGGTATACAACGTAGGCAGCCAAACGCTGGTAATGTAGAGCGTCCCGAGACTGGATGCGGAGGTGGCGCAGTTCAAGCTGCGCGTTGGTCCATGCCAACTCCAGGGCGCGATGAGCCGCCTCGCGGGTTGAGTACTTCATTGCGAGGCGCTCAATTGTCTCTTTGTCTTGCGCCACTCCCAGAACAGATACGATTTGCACTCGCTCACCTGGCTTGATTGTCACGCGCCGTCTGATACTAAAGACTGGGTCGAGCACGGCACCCACAGACTCCATGAGCGGCCCGTCCATGGCTAGCGGATTGCCCAGGTCGCGTCCCCGACCGATGAAATCGGCACGACTTGTTTCATATTCGATATAGGATGTGCCTCGCGCGGGCGAGGTCAGCATGTGGAACACCCATGGATTGGTTTCCGAATTCGACCGCGGCCGCCTGTGGGCTGCCAGAGCACCGTAAGCTGGCAGATACTCCGTTTCGACGAACAGCTTACCGAACGCCGGATGCGCCCGGTCGGCGTCGTGACTGGCTAGCGAAAGCTCAGCGTAGGTCGTCAGTTCGAGCGTACGCGCCCGGCTTGAGTGGTTGACCAGGGTAATACGTCGTACCTCGACGTCATCTTCGGGAGAGACCGCAATGTCGGTGATACTCTCGATACCCTGATACCGGCATTTAATCTCTGCCTTCTCTAAGGCAAAAAGTACTGAGAATTCGCTGACTTCGCGTTTGACTGGCTGATGCGTTGTCGACCAGAATGTGCCTGTTTCGACATCCTTGATATAGCAGTAGGTGCCATACGAATCTCGAGTGGCATCGGCTCGCCATCGAGTAATCTCGATGTCTTTCCACCGGCTATAACCACCGCCCGCGTTCGTTACCATGACGTTGTATGACGAGTTCGACAGCAGGCATACACGAGGCGAGAGGGTGTTCGGCGTGGTGATTCGTGCCACGCTTGGCGGGTCAACGCTGATTCGCTTGCTGTGCACGATCTCAAGTGGCCGAGACACTTCCGGAAGCGTGCCAGACAAGTGTACGCCTTCGTAAAGCAGCGATTCGACCGCTCGAATGCGGGGGTCGGAGTGGAAGCGAGTGCGCATGATGTCGTCGTTAAGAGTGTTGTTTAGCGCCACCAGGCTCATGCCCTGGTGGTGGGCCATATAGGACCGCACGATCACGCCACGCTGCCCAATCTGATTCGAGCGACGCGAGTAGTCGATGGCCTCGTAGAATCCGCATTCGCCCATCATGCTCTGCTCTTCATTTGAACGCAGTACACCGCCGCGCTTCAAGCGTCGCAGGTTGGCGACGGCTGCTGCCGGTTCGACCATGAGAGCGAGCACCGATGCATAGGGCGCGACGACCAGGAGGGTTTCCACGTCGCGTTTGAGGGCCAGGCTTGGTACGCCAAACGCATAGTACTGATAGATCTGCCGTGAGTCGAGCGCGCTGTAGCCAGATTCCGAGATGCCCCACGGTACGCCGCGACTTCGCCCATATTCCATCTGGCTTTCGACGGCAGTGCGGCACGCGAGGTCAAGCAGCGAGTTCTCGAAGCACTTTGTAAGAAGCAAAGGCATCAGGTACTCAAACATTGTCCCGCTCCAAGACATCATCGCGGGCTTTCCGTAGCTGTTGCCAAAAGGTCGACCTAGCGCGCTCCAATGCTTTGCCGGAATGGCACCGCTTGCGATTGAAACGAGGCTTCCGAGACGCGATTCGCTGGCCAGGAGATCGTAATATGAGTTGTCCAGCCGGTGGTCGTCGGTGTTGTAGCCTATCGAGAACACTCGCTTTGACTCGTCATAAAGGAAGCGCATGTCAATCGAGGCCGCAGTCTGGCGAGCGCGATTGGCTAGCCGGTTGATCCTGTCCATCTCCTCGATTGCGTTGCGGCGAGACTTGTCAACTGAGCTTGAAAGTCGGGTCAACCAGTCTGATATCAAGGGCGCTGTCGACGACCCGACATGCGATGCTAGCCCAACCAGGCTGGCGAGACCTGGTACGCTGGACTGGCTGATCGCGGCAAGGCTGGGGACCGCCGCAAGAGCCGAACGCCGCCACGAGTGCGCGGAACTCCCAAGCGAGAGCAATCCTTCTGTAGGAACTTCCTCGAGGATTTCAACCCAGCTCAGGTAGCGGTCGACCAGGGTGTTCGCCTCCATCGTCTGCTCGTGGAACTTCGATGCCCAGTAGCTGATGGCGGGCTTTTGCGCGTAGGTGGACTCCGCTGCTGCCAGGAGCTTTTCGGACGCTATCCTCAGGTCTCGAATGCGGCCCACCAGCCCGTCCAAACGTTCGCCGCCGTCTCGGCACAGCGCTTCGATTGTGGTGTAGTGGTTGTCAGCGAGATGTTGTGTCGTACCTGTTTCAAACTCGCGTAATACCGCAGCTGTGTCGGCAAGCCCGTCGAAGAGGCGCTTGTTTAGAACAGCGTCGGTCCCAAACGATGTGACTCCTGGCACGAAAGCCCAAAGGGCACCGAGTAGGTTACCGGAGTCAACGGACGAGATGTAGCGTGGCGCGAGAGGCGTCAAGTCGTGGGTCGCGTACCAGTTCAGCAGGTGTCCGCCGGGACGTTCAAGCCGGTCCATTGTATCGAAAGTCTTCTCAAGCCGTTCGACCAGGCTATCGACGCTGGCGTAGCCCAAGTCCCATGCCGACTGCGCCGATAGAAGCCACAGGCCCAGGTTCGTCAATGATGTCCGGGGGGCAGTTTCGACTCGAAGCGATGTCTGTCGATTGTCCGGGGGTAGCCAGTTGGTATCCGCGTTAACGAAATCGTCGAAGAAGCGCCACGTTCGTCGTGCCAATCGGCGAAGAAACAGCTTATCGGAGTCCGATAACTGCCCCTGACGCGGCGAAACGCTGGGGCTCCAAAGCGACGCGACAATAGCTGGTGATATCGACCACAGGAGGAGGAACGGCAACGCGCTCACAAGCGCATCGACTGAGTTTTTCCCGCACGCTATCCCAATGGCGATGGAAAGCGCGGGAATCCATAGCATAGATATGACGAACTGACTCTGCCGGTTCTTTGACTTTCTGTGCGCCTCGCTCGCCGTTTCCCACTCCAGTAGATGAAGATGTGTCACGAGACGCCGGTGCAATGTGCGGCCAATAGCGTCGGCTGCAAGGAACGCCTGGTGCGGCAAGAGAGCGAACGTAAACAAGCCCCGAGTGGCACCGCCAATAAACCCTGCGGATGCGCCTGGGGCGCGGAGAATCATCGCTCCGAACCCGCGTATCACACCTACCAAGTCAGGCAAGGTGAGCGTCACCGCGATGAAAAGTGTCCACCAAAGCGGGTGTCCGCTTGCAAGCCACGCGAGAACCAGGCCGAGAAATCCCACGAGTGGGATGAGGCTACGTCGCAGATTATCAAAGATCTTCCAGCGCGAAAGTGCGCTTAGCGCGTTTCGTTCGTGACCGCCATGCGTGGGCGTTATCGGGAAGAGCCAGTCAGCGATCTGCCAGTCGCCTCGTATCCAGCGATGCTGCCGCCCCGAAAAGCTGATATAGTCAGCGGGAAAGTTGTCGAACAACTCGACGTCGCTGGCCAGGCCCGCGCGGACGAATGTGCTCTCGATGAGGTCATGGCTCAGCAGGTGGGAATCGGGGAAGCGGCCCGTAAGGACGGCATGGAATGCCGCGACATCATAGATGCCTTTCCCATAGTATGATGCCTCTCCCGAAAGGTCTTGATAGAGGTCGGCACTTACATGAGTATACGGGTCGGTGCCGCGTGGATCGGTGAACAGCCGTGTGAACAGCGTCGATGTCGCGCTCGGCAGGCTTGTCGTGACGCGCGGCTGGATGATTGTGTAGCCGTGGGTAACCAATCGGTTCTTGGGCGAGATCTGCGGGGCGTTTAACGGATGCGCGATGGTGCCGATAAGGCGTGCGGCCGTCCCTTGCGGCAACTCGGTGTCGGCATCGAGTGTGATGACGTAACGAATGCCAGCCAGACGTTCGGCATTGCCGTGGACATAGACGGTGGGGCGACCTGGTGCAGGGTCATTCACGATAAGACGATTGAGATCTTCGATCTTGCCGCGCTTGCGCTCCCAGCCCATCCAGCAGTTCTCGGACGTGCACCATTCTCGCTCGCGATGAAGCAGATAGAAGCGGTCATCGCCGTGCTGTTCTATGAGGGCGTCGATGCCACGCTGAGCCACTTCAAGGCGCTCAAGGTCTTCTGGCATGTGCTTCTCGGGAGCGTCCGAATAATCTGCTAGAAGCGCGAACAACAGATTCTTATCCTGGTTCGCGAGCCAGTGAATATTGATCCGCTCGACTTCATGCCTGATGCTCTCTGGAGTCAGAAGCATCATTGGAACAACGATCAGAGTACGCTGTTCGTCGGGTATGGCTTTTGAGAGGTCGAGACGTGGAAGACTGCGCGGGGGCAGAATGGCCGTTACGAGCGCGTTTACGATTGTCACTGCGACTTCGGATGACAGAAGCAGCGCTGTCAACGCCAGAGCGATCGTCAACCACGCGGCATCGCTGTGGGTGGAAGCTCGATGTACAACGGCCGCCAAAATGCCCAGCGTCATCAGTAGCACCGCGCCAATGTAAAACCGACCGGGTCGAGCGTATATGAAACGCCTGACGCTTTCACCGATGGGCGGATGGTAGCCGAGACGCTTTTCGAGGCGGGGCAGGCCGTTGTCGACGAGGTGGTAGCCGACGTGCTGGCGAAGCCGGTCGGGTGAGTTGCGCGCTTCTTCAAGTGCGGCCCATGCGACATCGATTTCAGTGTACTTGCTGTGGCGAGCGATACGCTCGATGACGTGCCGGTACTGGTCTCGCGTGCCGAAGTCCATATGAGCGTAGACATCGGCGGGATCGGTGCGCAGAACGAGGTCCGCAACACTTGTCTCCTCGACAACCGTACTCCAGTCCATCCGCGAGAGGTCGCGGAGGCTGCCAATGGCATTTGCAAGCGATACTTGCTGAAGGGCCTGTGCGTGCTGCTCGTTCTCGGTGATGTCCGTGATGGAGCCGCCGAGCGCCGATTCTACCCAGCTGCGAACAGCAGCCACGACCGCTGTTTCGTCGTACAGGTGACCGAGCAGCTGTTCCACGAGGTGCGGCGAAGGGTTCGGGATGTCGCGCGTGAGCTGGGCGACATAGGTCAGCATTGCCTCGGGGTGTGTACGGGTCGCCGATAGCAGGCGGTTCGCCAGAAAGGCCGCCTCCTGGTGTTCTCGCTGGCGCTGGTCAAGGTTGAGGATCAGGCGCTTTAGGTGCTCCAGCACTGCGAGCCGCAGCATCAGTGGCATCGCCCAAAGCTCGCCAAGAGTCAGTGGACGCGCCGTTTGATATGCCGCCAGGAATGCGATGATCTTAGACCTGTCGAACTGCGCATCGGTGTCCGCGACGAGGGTTCGCGCTACAGCATAGACTCGGGGCAAGCCCGCTTCCGCGCCTGCGTCGAGGATAGGCAGCTGGCGATAAAAGCCGCCCGAAAGGCTGCTGCGGTACTCAGCGAAATGCCGTCGAATGAGGTGCGCATTGTCGAGCAGCCATTCCGACGACAAATCCACGCCTGTTTCGGTGCCCGCCGTTGCCGATATGTGACTCAGTACGGCGCTAAACGTGCGGTCGCTCTCGTCGAGGCGCTCGTTGAGCTGATGAACGTTGCCGTGGCGTTTCCCGGCAACATGGTGCTCGGCCAGTGCGCGCGCTTGATCGGAAAGCTTCTCCATCGACGGCGGCTCTGATCTCAGAGACACCCAGTTGTCCGTCGCCGATGTGAATGATCGAGGATGGAAAGTGAATGTGATTGGCCGGTCGCGTTGCTCCTCGCCGATGAGGTCGATAGCGCTCTTGACGTGCGCTATATCGGCTTCCACAATGACGATCGACTCCCCGCTTATGATCCACTTTCGGAGGCGTGCCCGTTTGGTCCGACCGACGCCAAACTGAGATACCATGAAAGCCAGTGCGACGACTGCCAGCAGTGCCGCAGTCACAACCCCAGCTAGGTACGGTGCCACGTGCAGCATAAAGGATGTCGCGGCTATGACTCCCAAGCCGTAACCGACGACAATGGCGAGCGCGATGCAACCTGCTGCTGCGGCTGCCACGAGAGAGCGCTCTCGCCCACCTTCGAACCGATGGTTAGATTTCGCTGTAATGAGGGTGGAGTGGAGGAATCCGTGCCGTCGCACATTTGACAATGCATCGCGTGCAGCATCGGAGTCCGGAAAGACGCCGACAATCGTGGTCTTACTGTTCATAGGTCGCGTGATCCTTGGGGGCCAAGAGGAGGACGTTAGTAGCAACTGGGCGCGTCCCCACACAATGCAATTAGGCGCTATGTACCCATTTACAAGGCAAACGTACCAGGATCAGGTGAAATAAGCCAAAATTCGGTGTCCATGAATCGTTAATCCCGCGCAATAACGATTAATAGAAGGTGATTGATTCTGCGTGGGTAAGTTAAAAAAGTGTTGGCCTTAAGTTGCTCGGATTAGGCCACTGGTACCGTCTGCGCGCCATCTGAGGCAGGTAAATGCTATAATCATCCACGCGCTATGCCGCCATCGTGCAGTTTGCGCAGCACTATTTGCGTCAGCTCTGCATTGCCGCGACTGCGGTCCAAGTCCCTCTCTGGCGCAAGAAACGAGCATCGACAATCGATGAATCACAACCTGTTTCGACCCTATTCCAACACCTGTTCTGGCCCGCAGACCCCCTACCTATCCTTCTACAGCAAGCAAGCGGATGACCTGCTGTTTCAGCCCTCCGCGACAGGCGAATCTCCCATCGAGATCATATGTCAGGCGGGCCTCCGCGGTGTTCACCTCACGTGGACGCTGCACTGCTCTACGGTGGAAAAGCCGTTCGCGCACGGCGCAGCAGAGGCAATCCCGGGCAACCGTTTCCGCATCGTCATCGACCCGCAAGCACTGCCCGCTGGCTACTACGACCTCAAGGTGGTGCTTGGTACGGGATACGGGCAGTATGGCGACTCTGATACTCGCATCGTCGAAGGCGTGTGCACGTTCGGCTGGCGTGCAAGCCAAATGGCGATCCGCCAAACCCGTCCCGCCGATTTCGCCGAGTTTTGGGCGGAAGCGCGACGACAGATTGACGCTGTCGGCCCGGACCTTCGTATTGAAACGCCAACCCAAGAGTTCGACAAAGAGCAGATCGATCGATACAACGTCGAGCATGCCTGCCTCCCGGCAGACTACGACCCCGATGGACATGTCGTCGAGAGCGTCGAGTCGTACAAAATCAGCATAGCTGGCCCCGGTGGGGGACGCATCTACGCCTGGGTGGCAAAACCCCTCGGCGACGGTCCGTTTCCCGGTATGCTCGTGCTTCCTGGCGGCGGCTTCAACGGCCGCCCGCGCCCTCTCGAACACGCGCGGCATGGTCAATTTGCGGTGGACATCCAAATTCACGGTCAGGACATAGACGAGCGCATCACACCAACGCTGCCTCATCACTTCTCGAACTGCGTGTATAGCCCGCCGGAAGCGTATTACTACTATCGGGTCCATCAGCGCGTCATCCAGGCGGTTACCTATCTCACATCACGCTCCGAAGTCGACAGCAGCCGTATCACCGTGGTCGGCGGCAGCCAGGGCGGCCGGTTAGGCGTCGTCATCGCTGGCCTCGACGACCGTATCACGGCGCTTGTCGCTGCCATCCCACATGCGGCGAACTTCCCGCATCTGGCTTGGGCGGCGCGCTGCAACGGCGGGACGCTCGATCGCAGCACCGATGACGAAACCGGCGCGGCGGGATACGAAATGTCCGACGGCATGGATTTAATTGGCGCTCCGCCACACGAATCCGACGTCGTTGCGCACTGTATGGCCTACTACGACCCTATGAACTTCGCACTCGACGCCAAGTGCCCCGCACTTTTCAATTACGGGCTCATCGACCCCGTGTCACCCCCGTATAGCGTATGGGCCGCTTTCCATAATCTCGCGAGCTCAGACAAGACCATTGTTGCGCTGCCTGGTCTGGGCCACGACTGGTCGGCAGGATTTGACCGTGACGCCTGGCGGTGGCTCCAAAGCGTTTGGGATCGCCGTTCGGCGTAGGAGCAACCCGATGACCTGCACAGGAACGGACGACCGCGAATACTGGGTGTCGATTGCGACTAAGCTTGCCGAGCCAGTTCTGACGGCGCTTGCCGAGCGGCGGTTGAGGACGACCATGCCTGTCGAGTCCAAGCACGGCGATGCAGACCGTGCCGATCGAGCGCACTGCACCCACCTCGAAGCGCTGGGACGCCTCGTTGTCGGCATCGCCCCGTGGCTCGAACTTGGTGGCGAGGATTCACCCGAAGGCGCAGCACGTGAGCGTTACGCTAAGCTCGCTCGCGAGGCGATTGACGCCGCTACTGACCCGTCGTCGCCAGACAGGTTGAACTTTGGTGTCCGAGCGCCGGGCATGAGCGACGGCGCGCGCAACCAGGCGGTCGTCGACGCCGCGTTTCTTGCACAGGCCATCGTTCGCGCGCCAGTGGAGTTGTGGGAGAAACTGCCGGACAGAGTGAAGGCGAACCTGATCGCCGCGCTAGCAGAATCACGCGCCATCACACCTGGACCCAACAACTGGCTGCTCTTTAGCGCCAGCATCGAGGCAGCATTCGCCGTGATGGGGCAACCGTGGGACGGTATGCGTGTGGCTTACGCGCTTCGCCAGCATGAGGCGTATTATGTCGGCGACGGGGCTTATAGCGACGGGCCGCAGTTCCACTGGGACTACTACAACAGCTTCGTTATCCATCCCATGATCCTCGATATATTGCGCGCTGTCGATCCGACGGGCTTGGGCGCTTACGGTATCCAGTACGGCACCGCATTAGACCGTGCGCGCCGATTTGCCGCCGTTCTCGAGCGCTTTATCTCGCCCGAAGGCACCATTCCGCCAATCGGTCGCTCGCTCACGTACCGCATGGGTGCGCTACAACTTCTGGGGCAGGTTAGCCTGCTGCACGAGCTTCCCGGTGCGGTATCGCCTGCATCGGTCCGCTGCGCCCTCACCGCCGTCATGCGCCGCCTGATGGACGCCCCCGGCACATTCGATGACAGGGGCTGGCTCAGAATTGGCTTCCATGGCGCCCAGCCCGCACTCGGTGAGCCGTATATCAGCACTGGAAGCCTGTATCTTTGCGCCGCTGGCCTCCTGCCTCTCGGCCTTCCCGCGAACGACCCGTTCTGGGCCGACGCAGCCACGCCGTGGACAGCGCAACGTATCTACGCTGGCGACGATCTTCCAGCCGACCACGCGCTGTAGCCAGCGGTGCATTACTGAAGCTTCACGAGCGTGAGCCTGCTGGCGTCGACCCCTTCAACGTAGACCGGGTCGTCGGTCGCCAGTACGGTGACGTTGCCATTCGCATCTCGAAGTGTTGACGCGTTCCCCATGAAGTCGACCAGCGTCGCGCCGGATTTAGTCGGAAGCGCCACTTTGGTTGAGCCGCCGTGTCCCTTCCACAGCGCGACCACGGTCTTACCGCCACGGTTGAAAGCGTACGCGTAGACATCCGCCGGAAGCTTACTCAAAGGGCCAATAGTCTTGGTCCCTTCCAGCATGCGAGTCATCGCCGCGCCAGCGACAAGCTCGATTTTTGGCGAAATACTCGTGGCGCCGCAACCCCGCTCCGGGTAGCTCAAGTTGTAAGTCCAGCCCATGCCAGTCGTCCCGATATCCGACGAGTAGAAGAAGAACGTCGTGTCCACTCCTTCGCCAAGCATCAAAATGTTGCCTCGAATAACGTATGCGGCGACCTTTCGCAAGAACGACATATCTACTGTGGCGCGTTGGTCCCAGTCGAGTCCCCACTCACTCTGCACGATCTTTGCGCCTGGCTTGAGGTACTTGCGAGCCAGAGACTTCACCTCTCGAAAGCCCGCGATAAGCCCCTTGTCTTCAGGCGGCGCAAGCTGTCCCGGTGTCGGGTCGTTCGGGTCACCCTGGCCCAAGTAATAGCCATGTGTCGCTATCCCGTCGATGCATTTATCCATGCCCATCGGAAGCATCGTCCTGAGCCACTCGATCGTTTTCGTAAGCACACCAGTTCCAGGGCCGAGGACGATTGCGTTCGGGTCGCCTGCGTGAACGGCGCGATACGCCTGCTCGCTCATCGTCACAAATTCCTGGGGCGATCCACGCCAATGCCAATCTGGCTCCCATGCGGTTTGGTACCAGTTGTACGCCATGTTTGGATAGTGGTCGCGCCGCATCTTGTCCTGATGGCTTGCGATTCGACGCAAGAAGTCTTCGTACTGTGCGGGGTCTTTCGGCGGATAGGCCTGTGGATACATGTCCTCGTACGTCGCGGCGGTTCGCATCTTTGTTGGGATAGCGCTGGCCCACTTGGGAATGCCGTCGATACAGGTCAAGTACGGCATCTGTGACTTTGCGCCAAATGCGGCCTCTCCCGCTGGCGCATAGCTGCGCGTTGGATCGTACTGCCCGAAGCGCTCTGGTTCGAGACGGTCCCAGCCGCCCGGGTAGTTCACCCATCGAGCGCCAAGTATCCCGTAAAGCGGCTGGTAGGGATCGCCCGACATTGCAACACCGGTTACGGTAAAAGTCGTCCCCTGCATCCCGAAGCGCGAGTCGTCGATATGAGCGAGCGGCACGGCCTTGATTGGGGTAATCACACCGAACGCGACCATATCCCGTGGCTGAGTTCCCCGACGCGCAAATGTAACGCCGCTGTGTCGAGTTTTTCCAGACAGCGCGTAGTACCCCGCGGGAAGCGAACTGCCGATATCGATCGTGCCGTCCCATTCCGCGGCCCCTGCGGGAAGCGCGAGCGTCCCTTGACGGTGGACAATCTCTCGGTAGTCGCGAACTGTCCAGTCAAGCAGATCGGCGGGGGCATTCGCGTCGCGCTTAGCATGGACATGGAGTTTTATAGTGTGGCCATACGGCACCGCATTGACGCGCGGCGCATCCTCGACCCACGCATCGACTCGCTCGTTCGTAGCTACCACAGCGTTGGTAACCGTAATGTTATCCACGCTCCACGACGCGCTAATGGGTGGAGCGGTATGTTGGAACGAAAGGCGAGAAACGGCCGCCGCCGGGATTTTGAAGGGAAGAGAGTCGAAGAGAAGAGACGTTTTGCCGTCAAGTATCAGGCGAACGGTGAATGTCTGATCGCTCTGATTGACATCTACTTGAACGTCGCCCCACGACACGTCCGGTAGCTTTGCCCGAAACCACCGCTGCCCACCCAGGCAGTGCGCAATCCACCGCCCGGTCGCACTACGCTCAATGGCGAAGAGCTCCCTGCCTGCGGAATCGAGCGCTGTGCACGTCAGCTTGTCGTCGTCGCGAGGAGCAGGAGTGCGCGAAACGCCGTCGGAATAGCTTATGCGATACGATTCCCACTTGCTCGTGTCAGGCAGGGCGAGCGCGGCCGATGATGCGGGCGGCAGGGCAAGGACGTTACCGCGTCCTGGCATCGGAGTTACAGCCGGGGTGCCTGACAATGTCCACTCTTGACCCGCAGCTATCGGTCCCACCGGATCGGTGTCGAAGGCTCGGGTGAGTGCTGGATGGGCGGCATTTACAGCACCGCAGAAGAAGGTTGCAGTGAGCAGGGAGCCACAGCGGATCAGATTTCTATAAGCGTGAATGAACGACTGACGTTCCGTTTGCATGTTTTGTCTTGCCTTTCAAGGGAAAATCATAGATCGGAGTAATTAGTTGTAACGCAACTATTGCTATAAAGATAGCGAAATACGGCTATGCTCCATTCGTGCCCAAGCCTTTGGCTATTGAGCTCCACGGCCTATTGTCGAGTGTCGACAAACGAGCGAAACATCGCCTAAAAGGGTCGCAACAGGCAACTCGGGATTACTCAGCCGCGCAATGATCCGCTGAGCAGCTGTTCGCCCCAGTGCAACAGGCTGCTGGTCAATGGTTGTCACGTCCATCACCTCGGATAGCTCCTGGTTCGCAAAGCCGACGAGCGCAACATTCTCCGGTGACCGTAGTCCCCGCCGCCGCATCGCGATATTCACAAACGCAAGTAGGTGATCGTTCGCGGCAACCAACGCAGTTGGCGGATCCGGCAGATCGAGCATGGTCCCCGCGACGTCGATAAGCTCTTCGCATCGAGCCACGGGACCGTGAAATAGCTCCGGCGGCAGAGACAGCCCAAACTCGGCCATTGCTACTCGAAAGCCCTCGCGCCTGTCGAACTCTGTGGACTTGATCGGCCAATCTCCCGGAATAAACCCAATCCGAGTGTGGCCGAGCTCCGACAAATGCTTCACGGCCAGCCGCATCCCTCCAATGTCGTCGCTGATCACGCAGTCCAGCTTCCCATTAAATATCGCATCGTCAACGGCTACGACGGGAGTCTTTTCTGCGATCAGATGATCTAGAAACCCTGTGTCCGATGACCCGTCGACAACTTTACTCACCAGTACCATCGCATCGACGCGATGGTTTATGAGAAACTCGACCCGCTTCATGCGCGCCTCAGCGTCGGGCATGCTTGTTGCGAACAGCATTGTCAGCCCGTTGCTCTCGAACTCCATCTGCAGGCCACGAATAACGTCGGCGTGAAAGCGGCTCCCCAAGATGGGCAGAAAGACGCCAATTGTGTTAGTCCGGCCTTTGGAGACAGCCTTGGCGAGATTGTTCTGCCGGTACCCGAGAGCCTGAGCCGATTCGAGCACACGTTTGCGCGTCCCCTCCGAAACCAGCTTCCCTGGGCGATCGTTCAGCACATACGAAACCGTCGCTTGCGACACGCTCGCATGCTTCGCTACATCATAGGTTGTGGGTTTTCTCGCCGTTGTTGTGCTCATCGAGTGCCTTATACGGATAAGGTACCACAAGGGCACAACCATGTCAAGCCGTGCTCGCCGTTCCTCTCGAACGTCCTGATCCTGTGTCGTAGGCGGCAAACGCACTCACGATTGGTGTTCCCACGCATTGGGTTACTCGCACGCGAAGGTTTGTCGCTTCGATAGGCGGGAAGTACTCGATCCGCTTGTGACCAACTGCGCTTCCTCGGGCAATCTCACGCCACCCGTACTCGGCATTCGATTCGACGACGTATTCGCGGATACGATGGCCGCCGCTGATGTCTTCTTGCAGGATCACGTGGTCGACCACTGTGTGCGATTTGGGAAGCGCCAACGTGATTTCGCTGCCAACGCCAGCGGTAGATGCGAGTGGTCGTCCAAAACGCCTCTCAATTTCAGCGCCAAATTCCTCATATCGCCGCATATGAGAGTCGGGTATTAACCCGTCGGGACCAGGCGACGCATTCAGCAAGAGGTTGCAGTTTCGACCGACTGATGAGTAATAGACTCCAATGAGGTGGTCGAGTGAGTAGATATGGTCTTCGCATCCGGGCGACCACATCCACCCGCCGTTATACTCCCGGTGTATGAGGGTCACGTCTACTTCGGAGCCGCACCAGTACGCCTCATCAGGATTTCCGGCATAGCCCGAGTCCCCATCGGGACCATATCGTCCCTTATCGCTGACTGTGCTCCAGCAAGGATATCGCGCCCAACCGTCCTCGTTACCAACCCAACGGACGGATGGCTTCGGTCCCTGGAAGCAAACCGCATCGGGCTGATACCTGTTGAGCAACGGCATCAGATCGGGCCCACCCTCCGATACCGGTGGCGCGGAACCGTCGAACCATATCTCAACCAACTCGCCGTACTTCGACCACAGCTCCTCGGTGATAGTCTCGTAGATCTTGACGTAGCGTCGCTGCTCATCCGGGTCGCCGGACAATACGACACCGGGATCGTCGACGCGCAGGTACCAATTAGCAGGAAAGCTGCAGTACAGCGCAGGGCGAATCCCGTACTTGCGGCACGACGCCACAAAATCGGCTACAACATCCCCACCGCCGTCTTTCCAAGGTGATTCCTTCACGGAATAGGGATACGCCGTTGTCGGCCACAGGCAAAAGCCCGTGCAGTGCTTAGCGGTCAAGACAGCGTACTTCGCGCCAATGCTGACGGCCGCCGCGATCCATTGGTCGGTGTCGAGTTGCGTCGGATTGAACAACTCCGCGGATGGTACCCCAACCGCCGGATTTGCGCGAAAGTCGTACCCGGGCGCGAAGACGGGGATGTCGTAGTGGATAAACATCCCGACTTCCATCTCCTGCCATTCAATTTGCTTCTGCGTAGGGAGTGCTAAGTTCATTGTTTTATATATGCTTCCAATAGACTGTCTACTACGGACAGCCATTGTTATACTGCGCTGTGGGCCAAAAGCAAGGCGACCGGCCATATATGCCGTTAGAGAAGATCTGCTTCATGTCCCGTGACTTCACGTGAAAATCTGCAAATAGAACGTTGGTCACACCCGTGTGCCGGGCAAATGGCGCCCCTACGGTCGTGGTGTTCGTCCACGTGCACACCGTCGGATACGACGCGCAACTGGCAGCTCCCGTAGACCCGGCGCCTGACCAGTCACACATGTTCACCAGCGTCTTCGGCGACGTCGCTTTCCACGTCGACGGGTCGACTCCTAACACCGGTGTCGCACTGCCGTCCGCAAGAAACAGCGTCGTGGTCGGGTTGTCCACTTTGCCCAAGCTCAATCCCTGCGTGGGAGCGCCGAGCAGCCAGACCGCGGTGCCAAAATATTGGCTGTAAGCATAGCTGACCAGATATTGCAGGTTGCCGCCGATAGGTTGCGAGTTGGTATCATCGGGGCACTGGAACACCGCTTGAGACTTAACATAAGGCATGATGATGTTCGGCCAGGGATCGTTCGTGACCGCCGAGGTATTGGGCGGAAACTGCTCGTCAGCGTCCTGAGTATACTGACCGAACGCCAACCCCAGCTGTTTCAGGTTGCTCAGGCAGCTAGACTGACGGGCCTTTTCACGGGCTGTTGCGAATACTGGAAAAAGTATAGCTGCTAATATAGCGATGATAGCTATGACGACGAGAAGCTCTATCAAAGTGAATGCGTACCTGACATTTGGTGATCGGCGCATAGAGTGTGCTCCTAAAATATGAGTTTGACTGACCGCAGCGCTGGATTACTCAGCCCACCAGCAGATCTCTTCATGAGCTTGTGTTCGCTCACTTATTAACTTATCCCTATAAGCTTACACACCAAGGTTACCACACTTCCACGACTCTGTCAATCGAATTGTGCAACAAAATCTCAGCCGTCTGAACTAAGGACTAAGAGGGACGCGCCGAGAACGAGGTTGAGAGACTTAGTCAGTCGGTCGTTCCCGGCGCTTCCAGGGTGCCCCATATATGGCACGCCGCGCCTACGCTAACTGTTTCCACGAGACGTCGTTCGCTTCGACCGATATCTCGCCGTTTGCGATCGTCAGGAGCGCCGTCGTGCCACCCCATATTCGGATCGCGTGGCCGGCTGCTTCGATGACGCCGTCCATTGTTCGCCCTTCTTTGGCGATAAGCACGACAAGGAAGCTGTCGCCGTCCTGGTAGGCTTTCCAAAGTATCGAGTCGCCGTGGCAGGCGATTGGCGGATTGAGCCAGGGCTCTACTGTGTCGAGCAGGCGCTCGCGCGGGTCGAGGTCGGTGAGATAGACCACGTGGCCGTCGCCCGACTCTGCCGCGTGGGGCTCGCCTTCGACCGACGTGAGCAGCGTCGAAGCGATGCCGGTGAGCGGGA
Organism: Capsulimonadaceae bacterium; assembly: GCA_036504535.1. Lineage (GTDB taxonomy): Bacteria > Armatimonadota > Armatimonadia > Armatimonadales > Capsulimonadaceae > JARLGU01. The sequence goes on along the minus strand of DASXUY010000057.1, from coordinate 76,820 downwards.
CGCTGCAGTCCAGGTATGCTGCGCGGTAGGCGGGTAGGGCGTATCGCGACTCGAGGGCGCCGACGTAGTCAGGCAGGGTGAGCGGCGTCGAAAGGCCAGCCACCGCCGCGAACTCGTCCGCGATATCCGCCCCTTCGGTTGTCATCGATGGCGGGGGCCCGACGAATACCAGTCGGCCGCCGCTGGCGGCGAACTGCTTGCACACTTCCCATGCCGCTGCAGGTAACACCGACGCGTACGGCATCACCAGGACTTTATAGGCGCCCAGCCTGTTCGTCAGGAGATCGCCGTTCACTTCGGACGCGGCCAACAGACGGCTGTCGATGAAGTCGAATGTCACATTGCGGTTTGAGAACAGCTTTGAGATGTTCATAACGCATGTCTTGTGCGCCCCGGCAAACCGGGGATCGTTCATGGCCGCGACGCTTTCCCAGCCGTGCCAGACCGCTATTTCGGTCACTGGCGCTAGACCGGCGAGGCGCTCCTGGATGCCGTCGTGTCTGGCGGCGGCGCTCCGACATTCGTTCCACGTGTAGTGGCCTGGATACTGGCATGTGTCGGCATTGTCGCCAAACCAGATATTGAACCATGTGACGTTGTTCAGCGACATGAACCTGGCGTTGAACTGGGTCAGGGCGACACTCGGCTTCCAGTGCCACGTGTTCACTTCTGTCTCGCCCGTGGGGGACAGCCTCCCGAGCGACGTGCCGAGCGCGTACGCGTAGCACACCGACGCTTCATCCCACCAGCAGCAGTCGGTATATCCGGCATCCTGCGTGTCGGCAAGCTGGAAGTAGTCGACGGCGCCTGCGCGGTAGTCGTTGATACCGCCTTCCCCTTGCCACGTATGGTGCGTACCGAGAAGCGCATCGTCGCCAAACAGTTCCCGCGTCTTGGCCACCAGCTCGGCCTGAGCGTCGACCAGCCCTGCATTGAGCGTGTCGTAGTAGTCGAGCCGCACACGCGCCGATTCCGGAGTTGTCCCGGGCCAGTCCAGCAGGTAGGCACGGTCCGCGAGGGCGTATCCGTTGCGCCTCTCGAACGCTTCCGCGAAGCTCTTGCCGTACCGGTAGTTGCTCCAATCGCCGCCGACTGCCGGTTCATCCCAGCCGGTGCCGCCGAGCGGAACGTCACGGTAGGCGTCGAGCAGCTGCGAGAAGTAGCTTCGGAATCCCGGCGCCCAGAAGTCGGTGAGCCCATTGTCTAAGAAGCGGGCGTAGAAGATCAATGTGCCGTCAGCGTGGCCGGGAACAGTCCCTGTGACGCGGCATACGTAGCGCATCGAACTTGCTTTGCCCTCCTGATAAGGCTGGCTGCGTCGGGTGTCACCTTCGTTGTATACTTCCGTCTCCCAATCGACATTCACCGCGAGATCGGGGAGCTTTGTGACTTTGCCACCGGCGTGAATGAATGCGCACTCGACGCCATCCCATATCGCCATCCCTCCCTCGCAGCGCGGGGTAGGGACCGGAACGGAGAACGCGCCGTTGAACAGGTTCGCCTTACCGAGCACCAATCGCGTGCCCGCCGAGCCTGGGTAGAGTCGGTTCATCTCTGCAGCCACCGGCTTTGAGTGCGGCTCGCAGTCCAGCACGAGCCGGATGCCTGCATCCACCGCCGCACGCGCACCCGCATCGACTGCTGCTACAACCTGGGGCGAGAGGTGCGAGTAGTTTGTGTTGCGCAGCATGACGCGCACCACCTTGTAGCCGCTGGCAGCAAGCTCGCGCACACCGGCGACGAGCCGGGATGGATCATGTATGGTAGGCTCATTCAACCAATAGCCCATAGCCTGGCCGCGCCGGGAGGTGGGTCGTGCAGTATCGTTGCTCATATTGTTTCGGTCCTGGGAGTACGTGGATTGGGATAGCGTCGTCGCCCAAATTGTACCACCGGCTGGGTGTTGAGCGCGCAGAGTCGGAGGGTACGCGTACGACTTACACAGAACTGCCAGAAAACGCTATAGATCGCAGTTGTGGATATTTTTGCGCCAGGGCAAATTTCCACCACGCCAGGAATGACGTGGTTAGTAATTGAGGATAGGGTCTCCGACCCATAGGAATTGTTGGCACTACGGGCGTGGTGTGTTATCATCGCGAATGTGGGGCGCCGAAATCACCACGCCATAAATGATGTGGTTAGTAATTGAAGATAGGGTCTCCGACCCATGGGAATTGTTGGCACTACGGGTTTTGGTCTGGTGGCGTCGGAAATGGTGTGCGCCGAAGCCACCACGCCATGATTGACGTGGTTAGTAATTGAGGATAGGGTCTCCGACCCATAGGAATTGTTGGCACTACGGCTTGGTGTGTCATCATCGCGAATGTGGGGCGCCGAAATCACCACGCCATAAACGATGTGGTTAGTTATTGAAGATAGGGTCTCCGCCCCATCGGAACTTGCCCGGATTAATCGCCGAGCCGAAATGAAGCCGTACTTTTGTCTACGGCCAGGGCTACGACTAGAAGATGATGAATCAAGCCGCATTCTTCATCAAGCATTTAAGAGATCGAAAGAATTGTTTAGGTTATGAACAAATATTCAATGACAACTGTTGAGCTTGTGGAGGAGTTAGGTCAAATCGTTATTTCGCCTTCCGTGTCGAACCTTTGTCGTGAGATTGGTGTCTCAAATCGCGCCTTGTTAGTAGTGAATGTGTTTTTTCTGCTAGTGGTTGGAGCAACTGTCGCCACTGGGGCGGATAAGCATGGTCGTTTCGACAACCTGATAGGGTTCGTAATAATTTGGGGCGTAGCGAACGCGGTTTTATGTGCTGACAGGCTGGCGACGCAGAAGTGGAACAAGGGCCACGGCAAGATTGCCATATCCCGAGAAACGCACGAAGTGAAGGGCATGCCTGACGGGGATTATGTGGGTACGGCACAGGAAATCAGGGTTTACACGAGATGGCGAAAAGCAGGTGGATATTTTCAGGCAAGGCTGGTTATATTACTCTCATCTGGACAAGAGTACGTAGTCATGGATAGCCCCAGATATGCTGAATCGCCGGAGCTTCACGAGATTACTATCGCTACCGGAAACGTGCGGCAGCGCTGGTCACCGGTTCAAGAGGATTGGTGGCTACCGACAGATCGAATTGTCGGCATGACGACGGGGGCGATTGAATTGGTAGACGTGGCAAGAATCACGTCTGAATCCTTGAAATTGCCATGCAATCTGAAAGATCTGCGGTGAAAGTAGGTGCTTCGGCGACGCTGCTTTTCATGCCTGCACCGCTTCGACGCTGGGTGGTAGGACGAGAGCGGCTCCTGGTGGAGCCTAGATGACCCGATAGTGTCTAGCCTCGTCGGGGAGACAACCGTTACAAGCGGACTACCAAGCCTCACCGCGTACTGTACAGCGCTGACCGCTGGCTTCAACGGTACAGCAATGCTTCATGGGAGCCACCGATAGACACCGCCATGGCTGTCGGTGTCTACTACCGATGACAGGATGGCGGTACAATGAACGTAGGTTTGCGATGCTTGGTCATTTGCGCGTTATAGGGGCGGGATGATCTCCGCTTCTGCCGAAGTTCGTATTCGTTCACTGGTATTTCAGCGTCACCATTGCCTCGGTGCATCATGACCGATAGTTTGACGAAGGAAAGCAGAAGCGCGCTGATGGCGCGCATACGCTCCAAGAACACGGTGCCAGAGATAACCGTGCGTCGACTTCTGTTCGCCGACAAGTACCGATTTCGCATACACCGCGCCGATTTGCCTGGGACACCAGATATTGTGTTTCCGGGTCGCCGCAAGGCGATATTCGTTCACGGATGTTTTTGGCATTCTCACAGTTGCAAGATGGGGCGTGTGCCAAAATCGCGCGTTGATTATTGGCAACCCAAGCTGTTAGGAAATGCCGCGCGCGACGCGAGAAACGAGAACGCGCTTCGCGTACTTGGATGGGAAGTGCTCGTCGTATGGCAATGTGAGATGAAAGACCTTGAGGCGCTGCGACAGCGTCTTCGGGGGTTTCTGGATGGGCACAGTGACGGAGACGAGATTGTTTAAGACCCAGATGCGACAGGTTTGGAATCGGCGTGTCGCCACCAGCCAAGGCGTATCGTCTCAATTGTGGCGTTTTGGGCTTTGGTATTGCATCAGCTGAAGCGGTGCCTGAGAAGGTCAGATCGCCCCTTTGGGCTAAGCGTTGTGGGCAAGTCGCTACGACTAACGAATCCTGCCAAAGGTCTCACCCGCAGTACAGGGTGCCTTCATTTTGCGTGGACGTTGTCTGCTTGGCGGTAATCCGGATTGCTTCGCCACTATCTGTAGATCCAGTTTTGCCTCACATTTAGCGGCCAACGCCTTTTGCAACCCACTCTGCTACGCAGGAACCTCGCCCCAATACGCCGTACTCTCTAAAGCATAGGCGCGCTTGATCGCGCCGCCACGGTCGCGCCACTTGCGGCCAGCTGGGAGATACACTTTGACTACACTCACCCTTGACGGAGCTTGGAAGCTGCAGTGGAGCGACGGGCAGCGGGGGAAGTTTGCCCACGCTTATGTTGACGATCCCGCCCCGGGAGCGTTTCTCGACGCGGTCGTTCCCGGGGAAGTTCACCTGGACCTGATGCGTGCTGGCCTGATTGGCGACCCGCGCAACGGGCTCAACCACCTCTCGGCTCGCTGGGTCGAAGAGCAGTTCTGGAGCTACCGCAAGGACTTCGATGCGCCGGGTGAGATCGCAGGGCAACGGGTTTGGGTCAACTTTGAGTGCCTTTACCTTGGCGCGGAGATTGTGCTGAACGGCGAGGTGGTCGGGACTCACAACAACGCATTTCGGCCGTGTCGCATCGATGTCACCGGGAAGGTGAAACCGGGGGCGAACCGCCTGGTTGTGCATCTAGAAAGCGGCCTTTATGGTGTCGCCGATAAACCCCTCGCAGGATTCGAGAACTCGCCTGATCAGCGGCTCCATAAACGACACTGGCTGCGCGCGCCGCAGTGCCAGTTCGCGTGGGACTGGTCGCCGCGCCTGCTCAATGTCGGCATCAGCGGGCCGGTAACGCTCGAATACACCGCTGACCCCGTTCGCGTTGATCGCCTTGTGCCCATAGCCACGCTGGATCCGTCGCTGACGAATGGCGCACTGCTGGCGCGCCTGTTCGTCGAGGGCCTCACGGATGTCGATACCGCTGCCACGTTGAATGCAACGCTGACACCGCCGAACGGAGGGGCGCCGCTATCGGTGACATCCAATGTGACCGTCAAGCCGGGGATGAACCCGGTCGAGGCGTCGATTACGATCGATAACCCGGAGCTATGGTGGCCGGTCGGGCACGGCGCGCAGCCGTTGCACGATGTGTCGGTCACATTAACGGTAAACGGGACGCAGATAGCTGAGCGTACCGCGCGGGTCGGGTTCCGCCATGTGCTCGTCAACCAGGATCCGCATCCTAATGGAGGCCGATATTTCGTCGTCGAGGTCAATGGCCGCAAGATCTTCCTCAAGGGCGGCAACTTTGTCCCCGCTGATATCATCTTCGCCGACATCGACCGTGCCCGATACGAAACGTTGACCGACCGCGCGCTTGAGGCCAATTTCAACTTGCTGCGGGTGTGGGGTGGGGGTCTGTATGAAAGCGACGACTTCTACGAACTGTGCGACGCCAAAGGCATCCTCGTGTGGCAGGAGTTCATCTATGCTTGTGGGCGGTTTCCGATGCAGGATGAGACGTTCTTTCACAACGCTCGCCTCGAAGCGGTGCATCAGGTTCGTAGGCTGGCGTCGCATCCAAGCCTCATCATTTGGTGCGGCAACAACGAGATGGAGTGGGGAGCGTGGCAGTGGGGCTATGGCGAACGCGGGCAGATCATGCCGGATTACGCGTTCTTCCACCTGACACTACCGCGAATCCTGGCAGACGAGGATGGGAGCCGCTACTATCAGCCGAGCTCGCCGTTCTCGCCCGATGTGAAGCAGCCCAATGCCAGCGAACAGGGCGACCAGCATCCATGGGATGCAGGAATCGGCAGCCACGACTGGTGGATCTATCGGGGACTGAAATGCCGATTTCCGAACGAGGGCGGCTGCCTGGGGCCAAACTCGCTCCCGACGACCCTGGAGTGCCTGCCAGAGGGCCAGCGTGAGATTGGCTCGTTTGCTTGGCGTCAGCACGATAACAGTATCGCCGAACTCAAGCTCCCAGGCGTCTCCGCCGATATGGGGCTCCATTTCGCAGGCGTGGACTTCAACACGATGACCGTTGAGGAGTTCGTCTACTGGGGCGGGTTGCTGCAGGGGGAGGCGCTTCGGGAGTATATCGACAACTTCCGCCGCCGCGAGTTCGACTCTGCCGCCGCCATCTTCTGGATGTACAACGACACGTGGCCGACGACGCGCAGCTGGACCATTGTCGACTACGCTTTGCGCCGCACACCTGCATTCTGCCCCGTGAAGCGAGCCTTTCAACCAGTGAGCGTTGTCGTAGTCGAAGAGGTGGATGAGATCGTCGTCTACGGCATCAACGACACGCAAGCGGCAGTAACCGCCTCGCTTCGATACGGGGTACTGTCGCTCACCGGCGAGCGGACCGTGGACCTGCGCAAGGACGTGACCCTGGGCGCGAACGCGTCGACGCCACTAGCGCGCTTCCCGTTAGCGTCGTGGACCGCAACCGATCCGCTGCGGGATGGGTCAGTCGCGTTCGCGTCGCTGGAGTCGGGTGGAGCGCTGATTGCCCGCAACCGCCTGTTCGCCACGCTTTTCCGGTCCATGCGCTGGCCCGAGGCGACAGTTCGCGTCACCGTCGCCGATGGTATAGCGACATTCACCGCTGACGTGTTCGCGTGGGGAGTTTGCGTTGACGTTGACGGCGAAACGGCGCTCGCCGACAACTTCTTCGACGTGTGGCCGGGTGAGGCGTATTCGATACCGTGGCCATCGCAGGCACCGCCGAAGATCGTTGGCTGCGGGAATGCGAAGGGGAATGTTGAGAAGATAGGGTCGGCGGTGGGGTCAATTCAATAAGATTCCGGATCGCTCGGGCCGCGTGGCCTTCTTTGGCAAGGGGTGGCCAGGGTTTGGAGCGATTTTCCGCTGCAAGTTCGTCCCGAAGGATTCCGATTTGACGGATGGGTGTGATGGTGTAAAGTTCAGGTTACGCCGATCTGTGGACAGGGTCCTGGCTGCGGAACGGTAGAATTTTAAGAGACCCAATGTATCTCGCGCGCCGAGACTGGCCGTTACCGTCGGGCGCATTTGGAGGATCGCATAATGACACCCAGAGAGCGCGTCCTTGCCGCCGTTCACGGCGAACGGCCCGACCGTGTACCGTACTCCGTTTGGTACCACTTCAGCCCCGACCCGCCAGCCGGACCAGACTCCAAGATGGCCGAGCTTGAGGTTGCATTTTATGAGCGGTACAAGCCCGACCTGCTGAAAGTGATGCACGACATCGACTTCGAGCCGATTTCGCCTATCGTGGATGTCGAGGATTGGGCCAAGCTCAAAGTCCTGGACCCGCAAGTGGGCAACTTTGGCAAGCAGCTTCACACGCTGCGCCAGATTCGCGCGTCGCTTGATCCCGATGTGCCCATGATCGACACCGTGTTCGGCGTCTACCACTATGCTGATCTGCTCTCGGAGGGACGGCTCCTCACCCACCTGCGACAGGATCGGAAGACGGTGCATGCTGGTCTTGCCGTCCTCACCGACACGCTCGCTGCCTACGCGGAGGCGGTAGTCGACGCCGGTTGCGATGGCATCTACTACGCAGTCACCGGCGCTCATGCGGGCGGAGCGACCCGCCAGGAGTATTTGGAGCAGTTCCTGGGCTATGATCGGCTCGTCTTGCACGCTGCATCAGATGGGCCGCTGAATGTCGTCCATCTGCACGGCTACAATGAGCTGTATTTCGATATGGCGCACAGCCTCCCGGGTGCAATACTCTGCTGGAGCGACGCCGCTGGCGGGCCTTCGATCGAAGAGGCCCGCGCAATTCATCGCGGCTGCATCATGGCCGGTATCGACGAGGTCGAGTTCGTCAACCTCACCGCCGCGCAGATCACCGCCCAGGGTCGCGCGGCGATCAAGAGCGCCGCGACCAGCCGGTTCATCCTCGGCCCCGGTTGCGCCATCCCTACCGACAGCGACCCAGCGCTGATTGATGCTATCCGCGCTGCCGTCGTGTAAGGCACGCTTCACGTCATCAGTCCCGCCGCCGCCGGTCAATGCAAGGTACCGGCGGCGGTCGTTGTTTTGGTCCCCGGAACATTATTTCGCTGTTTGGCGAAATGTATTGACTTGTCCACCTCTTACCTGGTAACATTTCGTCAATTCGCGAAATGACAGGTGAAAAGATGTCCGACCAGCTTCCCATATTTCCAGACCGCGCCGCCATGTTCAAAGCGCTCGGCGAGCCGACGCGTCTGCGTATCTTTGACTTCCTGCGCTCCTGCTGCGGCCCGGTGGCCGTCGAGGAGACCGGCGATGTGCGCACGGTCACTGGTCCGACGGTAGGCGAGGTGTGCTGCCATATCACGGGGGCGGAACGCATCAACTCGACCATCTCCGAGCACCTCAAAGAGCTTCGGCTTGCGGGCCTGATCACCACCGAACGGCGCGGCAAGAACATGATCTGCGGTGTGAACCGCGTCGCGTTGGCAGCGCTGGTTGAGTACCTGGCCGATTCGCCCACTGGCGAGAACGAGGGCTGCTGCGGCGACGAATGCGAGGCGCAATCATGAAGCTCAGCCAATTTACCGATCTCCTCGAATCCAATGCCGACAAGCCGTTCTTGCTTGTTCTTCCGACCGGAGCGACTGTGCCGGTATCGTTCCACATCACCGAGGTGGCGCATGTCACCAAGAAGTTCCTCGACTGCGGCGGCAAGCTTCACGTTGTCGAAACGTGCCAATTGCAGGTGTGGGTGTGGAGTGACACGGATCACCGGTTGCATGCGGGCAAGATGGCGCGGGTTATTGGCAAGGCACGCACTATGGGCGTGCTGCCTGTCGGTGCCGATCTGGATGTCGAGTTCGAGTATGAGCACACAGCGACGTCGACATATACCGTCGAAACGTTTGCTGTAGAGAGCGGCGCTGTTGTCTTCCGTCTCGCACCGAAGCACACCGACTGTTTGGCGAAGGATGTGTGCCTGCCGGTACTTCCCATGCTCGCGAGCGCGGACGGTGATGCTTGCTGCGCTCCGGGTTGCTGCTGATGCGCAATATGCGATCTTCGTTTAGCTCAAAACGGATGTGTAACTTGCAACGAGTGCAAAAGGTGATGCTATGACCACAACTGCTGCCACCTGTCACCCTTCCGTGACCGGTCGCCTTTCGTTTCTCGACCGCTACCTCACGCTGTGGATATTTCTCGCCATGGCTATCGGTGTCGCGCTGGGGTACTTTGTGCCGTCCGTGGTCAATGCGATCACGGGGCTGTCGGTCGGGACGACGTCGATCCCGATTGCGGTTGGGCTGATCGTGATGATGTATCCGCCTCTCGCGAAGGTGAAGTACGAGGAACTCGGCCATGTCTTTCGCAACACGAAGGTGCTGGCGCTCTCGCTCATCCAGAACTGGGTGATCGGTCCGCTGCTCATGTTCGGTCTTGCGCTCCTCCTGCTCGCCGATAAGCCGGAGTATGCGATTGGTCTCATCATGATCGGCCTGGCGCGCTGTATCGCCATGGTGATCGTGTGGAATGAGCTTGCCAAAGGCGACAGCGAGTATGCGGCGGGCTTGGTAGCATTCAACTCCGTGTTCCAGGTGCTGTTCTTCTCGGTCTACGCCTATGTCTTTATCAAGGTGTTGCCGCCTCTGTTCGGGGTGCACTTCGGCAACGTAGACCTTTCGCGTATCACAATCGCTACCATCGCGCAAAGTGTGTTCATCTACCTCGGCATCCCGTTCCTGGCCGGAATGCTCACGAGAGTCATCTTGCTTCGTGCTAAGGGGCGCGAGTGGTACGAAGGCGTGTTCATTCCCCGGATAAGCCCGCTGACGTTGATTGCGCTCCTGTTCACGATTGTGGTGATGTTCTCGCTCAAGGGCGAATACATTGTCCGCATCCCCATGGACGTGGTCCGAATTGCGATCCCGCTTCTGATCTACTTCATCGTTATGTTCCTGGTGTCGTTCGCCATGGGGCGCAAGCTCGGCGCCGACTATGCAAAGACAGCGACGTTGTCGTTCACAGCCGCCAGCAACAATTTTGAACTCGCCATCGCGGTGGCAGTCGCCGTTTTCGGCATCAACTCCGGCGCAGCATTCGCCGCCGTCATCGGGCCGCTCGTCGAAGTGCCCGCGCTGATCGGCCTGGTGAATGTCGCGCTCTACTTCCAGCGTCGCTACTTTACCGCGCCCGATGTTACCACGCAGCTGAAGGAGGTCCTCTAATGGCCCAGCGAATCGCCATCTTTTCGGACATTCACGCCAACCTGCCCGCCATGGAGGCAGTCGCCGCGCATATTCGCGGCGGCGGTTACGACTCGGTCTACTGCCTGGGTGATATCGGCGGGTACGCGTCGCAGCCCAATGAAGTGCAGGACCTTATCATGGAACTCGGCTGCCAGACCATTATGGGCAACTACGATGAAGGTGTCGGGTTCGACAAGGCCGATTGCGGATGCCACTATGTGAAGCCGTTCGATATCCGTATGAGCGAGGTGTCGTTTAACTGGACGCGTACCGCCACCAGCGCCGAGCACAAGGTATGGCTCCGGGGCCTGCCGCGCGAGATCAGGCTCGACATCGAAGGGTGGAAGGTGCTCTTGTGCCATGGTTCGCCGCGCAGCACGACGGAGTACCTGTTCGAGACGCGCTCCGATGGGTTCCTGCAGAAGTTCACACCAGGGGGCGAAGCGGACGCTCACGCCGACCTGATCGTGTTCGGGCATACCCATGTGCCGTTCCACCGGGTCACGGGTGGCGTCGACTTCGTCAACACGGGAAGCGTTGGACGCCCCAAGGATGGGGACCAGCGCGCCGGATACTGCGTGCTGACCATCGACGACGACAGCATTCGCTCGGAGCAGATCCGTGTGCCGTACGACGTCGAACTCGCCTGCCAGCGCCTCGTCGCCGCCGGGTTGCCTGAGTACTTCGCCGACTACCTTCGGACCGCAGGAAAGGTGCAGGCGCCAGCGGAGTAGCTGGCGGGCTGCCCCGTGCGAGTCGTCGCCGAGCGGACATTATCAACTGCATATGGAGCCGCATATGGTAGGTTTTGATCCATGTGGTCGCACTTGCAGGATTCCTCCGAAGTTGACGCGAAGCTAATCACGGTTTTCACGTTATCAAAGGAGACATCGTCTGTGAAGAAACAACGTCTGTTGTCGTACGCGCTTATCGGAGCGGTCGCGTCGCTCATGCTCTCGTCGGTGGCGGCTCGGGCTCAAACGCCGATTGTGAGCTTTTCGTCGAGCGGGGCAGGGTGGGCGACCTGGCTGGCCGACGATGCGAAGGCGACGATCGCCCCTGACACGTCCGGCCCGCAGTCACTTACCGAATTGCTGTTGCCGACGAACGACCTCAAGTCGTGGACCTTCGCGCCCTCATTTCCAGACCAGTTCAAATCGACTGTTGAAGGCACAGCGATCCGCCTCGATGTGGGAAAAGTCGAAGGCGACGCGTGGCGAACGAACTTCAGCCAGGGTAGCCTCCCGCTGAAGGAGGGCCAGTCTTATGTGCTTACGTTCAAGGCAAAGGCTGATCAAAACAGGAACGTTTACGCGATAGTCCAGAACTCGGGTGGCGATTGGCATAATGTCGGCCTCGCTCAGGAAGTCGCGCTTAGCACGTCGTGGCAAACATTCACCTATCCGTTCACCGCATCCAACCTAACGCCTGACGGCACCGCACTGTTTTTCCATCTCGGTCAGCAGACGGGAACGACGTGGTTTTCGGATGTCTCGGTGAAGCTAGCATCTGGAACGGTCACCATTCCCGCCCCGAAGCAAGCTGTTAAGATTTCTATCACAGCACCCGGCTCGGAGGAGTGGCATATTCAGTACAACTCCGACCCCTTCGAGGTGGTTGATGGCCATAAGTATTCGCTCAGCTTTGCGATCAAGTCGGATGTTCCGCGTCGCATCAACTTCTACCCGCGCCTCAACTGCCCCGACTGGCATGCGATCGGCGATGGAAACTGGGGAATCACAGTGAGCCCGGTGTGGAGCACCCATACGGTTATCTTCACAGCCAAGAAGTCGCTGCCGGGCCATAATGTCGTCGGCTTTAATGTGGGCGGACCGCAGGCTGGCGCGTCCGTCTCGATTGGTGATGTAAAGCTGGTCGAGGTGACGCCGTAAGGCAGTGCCGCTGGTCGGCAGACTAGCTACATCGTGAATGCGTCTGTGACATGCCGCCGCAAGCCCTGCAATCGCTGGGGTGAGCGGCGGCTTGTTTGTGTGACGAGTTCGTGGCGGTTTGCTGTTCCTAGCACTACGCCTGGCCGAGAACTGCTAATCCATTGCCCCGGAAGAACCTCTCCTTCACACTTCGTGGGCTCCTTCCTCTGGCCGATGACGGCAAGTCATCCTAAAGGAAAGGACAAGAGGTCAGATTTCTCCTAACGATGTAGAGTGATTGATAGCTAGACGAGCGAGGATAACTTCCAGTCCGAGCCTCAGACATTGGGTTCTTGGCCTGAAAGGAAAGAACTTGAATGAAGAGCCAGTCCTTCGGACTTGCCGCTTCGCCTCGGACAATAACATACCCCATCGATAAGTTCACAACCCTCCCGCAACCCAACTCGCCGTCTTCGGCGGACCAAAAATGGCCCGCCCGGCCCGAGGGCATCCTAGCTCCTAATTTCCCACTACAAGCACAAAAGCAGGAAACCACGTACCCTAAGCTTAACTGTCGCCGACCCGCAGACCTTTGGGCGGGTAATCGAAGGAGAGACAGAAGCTATGAGTGCATCAATAGGTTCGGTTTTTAGCCTCGCAGGTCAGACGGCGCTCGTGACGGGCGGTGGGCGCGGGATCGGGCGGGCGCTTGCGACAGCGCTCGCAAGGGCTGGCGCGGACATCGTTATCCTTGACCGTATCGAAGACAATGTACGCGATGTTTGCGCGTTCCTTGAGGGCGAACTGGGCGTTCGAGCGTATCCGGCGGTCGCGGACCTGAGCAATGCCAGCGTGATCGGTGAGGTGTGCGCGTCGATTTCAGCTCAGTGCGGAGGCGTCGACATCCTCGTGAACAATGCGGGCAACCAGGTTCGGAAGCCCGCGCTTGAGTTCACAATCGAGGAGTGGAACTCGGTGCTCGCCATCCATCTGACGGCATCGTTTGCCATGGCGCAGGCGCTTGTCCCCGGAATGATCGAGCGTGGGGCGGGCACAATTATCAATATCGCGTCGCTCAACAGCCTCATGGCCGTGCCGAATATCATCGCGTACACGACCGCTAAGAGCGGGGTCGCGGGATTGACGCGCTCCATGGCTGTGGAATGGTCGGGGCACGGGATACGCACCAACGCCATCGGCCCCGGATGGTGCCGGACAGAGCTCACCGACAAGCTGTTTCAGGACCCCGAAAAAGAGAAGTGGGTGATGGGGCGTATCCCTATGAAGCGTGTCGCCGACCCGGAGAACGATCTGGGTTACGTGGCCGTGTTTCTCGCGTCAAAGGCAGCGTCGTATATCACAGGGCAGGTGATCTATGTCGATGGCGGCTGGCTGGCGTCTTAACCAGCTTGTCGAAGTCAAGACCACAACGGCTTGATCAAATGACGATCATTAATTCGCACGTTCGTCTATCGGCAAAGCTACCACGCACTGAAGTACGTGGTTAGATATTGAGGATAGGGTCTCCGACCCATAGGACTTTGGCAACTCTGTTGCTTCCGGATTCATGCAGTCATTATTGGAAGGGGCAACGTGCGATTGATCTAATTATTCGTTAAGAACCACTTGCTATAATCGCGAGGGTGTGTTAAACTGTGAACTGTTGACAATTTACAGTTATGGACACCCTCGTACCTCTTACCAAAACCGATCTCACTTACCAGGCCGAAATCGCTCTCTACGACGCGATTGTCAGTGGCAGACTTCATCCTGGTGAGCGGATCAACGAAGAGCAGATCGCCGATTCGCTGGGTATCAGCCGCGGTCCGCTTCGCGAAGCCCTGTCGGCGCTCACTCGGCGTGGGCTGGCCGTCAAAATCCCCAACCGTGGCTGCTTCGTGACTCGCCTCTCCTGGCCGGATGTGGCCGAAGTTTGTTCCCTGCGCGAAGTGCTTGAGATGTTCGCCGTCGACCTGGTCATTCAGCGGGAGGGCGCCGCAGACCTGCAGCCGTTGCGCGATATTGTGACCCAAATGGAACCAGCGGTCGATTCGCTGGACGCCGAACGCCTGGTCTCCGGGCTCGATCTCAGCTTCCATGCCGCCCTGGTCGGCGCGTCTGGCCACGCCCGCCTGCTGGACGCGTGGAACAACCTGCGGCCTCGTATCCAAATGATGCTCTATTCGCGCAATGTCGTCAATGAAGACTTCCGGTCGCTGGCGGTCAGCGATCACCGACGAGTCCTCGAAGCGCTCGAAAGTGGCGACGCGGCGCTGACCAAGGATATCCTGAGCAAGCACCTCGGCATCTGCCGCGACCGCCTGAAGGAAGCCTTTTCCGCCGACTGACCACCGGGCTGTGCCTGGACCCTTGTCGGCCCGGCGATGCCAAGTGCGCGGCAAGCCGACTACAGCGGGCCGGGTCAGGATACGCCAGGCTGAGCCTGGACCCTTGTCGGCCCGGCGTTGACAAGTGCGAGGCATGCCGACTACATCGGGCCGGGTCAGGATACGCTGGGTTCGACTAATAGGGAGCGTGATAGCTTCTTGATAGATTCTAATTGCTATAATTGCTATTTAACTCTTGCGAAACTCTGTACGATCGAATATTGTCCCTTGTGTTGGACCTGCCGCAAACTCCGGCAGCAAGACAGCGAGCGCGAATTCGACCTGTGATCGCTCGCACAAGTTGCCCGAAAGCGGTGGTCGGACATCATAATCCCCAGAATCTGGGGGTAAGCGAGCCGTGCGAGCTTGGGGGTAACAGCCGCAAGGCGGCCGTCTATTCAAGCCACTGCTTTAATGAAACGCAGTCATTATTTGGCTGAACGAAGAGGTTCATTCCATGGGCGACAACGTGATCGCTTACAACTACAAACAGGCACAGTTGACAGTCCTGCCGGATCGTGGCCGGGTACTGCAGGTGTCTATGGATGGCCATAACGCGTTTTGGGTCAATACCGCCCCGGATGGCGGATGGAACGTTGGCGGTGATCGGCTATGGCTTGGCCCTGAAAACGACTGGAATTGGCAGACGACCGGCCCGGCGGACTTCGCCAAATACGCGGTGCCGGGCGCCATGGATCCCGGTGCGTGGGTCGTCGTCGAGAGCACGGATACGGGCTGCATGTTGCGTCACAGCGGAACCATTCGCGCCACCACCAGCGACCGCGCATTATCGTTCACGGTCGAACGTTCCATCGCGATTGTCGAGGAAGCGTCGCCGCGCTATTTCAGCTCGTTTATCGCCTACCAGACGACAAACACGTTGCATGTTGACGATAGCGTCGCAGGGGCGACGGCGGATCTTTGGATCTTAGCACAGGTTCCGGGCGGGGGCCAGCTAATAGTCGGAACGCGCATGCGTCCAGAAATCCGTCACTACTTTGGTGACCTCCCAGACTCCATGCGGACACTCTCACACGGCAGCATTTCATTCGACATTACGGGTGATCATATGTACAAGGCAGGCATTGCGCCTGAGCACCTGACTGGTCGGATGGCGTACGCGCGGCAGATTGACGGCGGGAGGCTTGTCCTCTATCGCAAAATCCACCCCAAACCGTGGCTAGAATATTGTGATCGTCCACTCGAAAGCCAAACCCCACACGGCGACGCCTTCCAGGTTTACAACGATGGCGGGGAGTTCGGGGGATTCGGTGAGATGGAGCACCATTCACCGCGAGTCGCGCTTGGGGCGGGTGCGGGCAGCGTGACGGACACGTACACAACGATTGTGGGAATCGTCACGGACGAGGATTGGGCCAATTGGCGCTCGTTTTGGTTGTGATTTCTTCACCGCGGAGGCATAGATGGATACTTCGTCGCTAAGTGGCAAGACGATCATAGTAACTGGCGCGGGCGGTGGCATCGGTGAGGCAATCGCCCTCCTGGTGCACGAGCAGGGCGGCAATATTGTCATCGGCGATATTCGCAGCGATGCTGGCGCCGCTGTCGCGTCTCGCTTAGGTTCCCGTGCCATCGCGATCGCCTGCGACGTGCGCTCCGATGCGGATCAGCAACGGCTCGTGGATGTCGCTATCGAGCGTTTCGGGCGTGTCGATGGCCTGGTGAACAACGCGGGTGTCAATTTCGTTAAGCCGTTTCTCGATACAACCGACGACGATTGGGAGCGCGTGATCGGCACCGACCTGAAGGCATCATTCTTCCTCACACAAAAGGTGGTCCGTGTTCTTTTGCGGCAGACGCCCATCGTGGGAAGCATCATCAATATCGCCAGTGTTCACGCTCTCGCCGGCCTTCCATGCGCGGGTCCGTACGATGCCGCAAAGGCGGGAGTCGTGGGGCTGACTCGCTGCCTGGCGGTCGAACTCGGTGAGTTTGGAATACGCGTCAACGCCGTGTCGCCAGGTCTCGTCGATACGCAGATCTTTCGAGATATCGTCGCCGCATCGCCCGACCCCGACTCGATTATCAACCATTGGATGGGCAATATTCCGCTGCGTCGCAAGATTGACCCACGTGAAATCGCCGAGGTCGTCTGCTTCTTGCTAAGCGATCGAAGCGGCGCGATTACTGGCGCAAACCACGTCGCCGACGCCGGGATGACGTCGCAGCTTGTCAACCGGGAGCCAGCTTCGAAATGATGGCGGGTTGAGGATTTTAGGATGCGCTCGTGCCGCGCGGGCATTTTTTAGTATTCGCTTCGCTCAGGGTTGTAGGCGGCGACTTCGTAGGGTCGGTAGCGCGTTAGGCCTGTAGCTAGCGTTCGGTAAGAAGAAGATGAAGACACTTTACTATCCAGAATTTGACCGTCTCGAAATCGCCAACATGCCGGACCCGCAGGCTGGGGCGGGCGATGTGGTGCTTGAGGTGGCGGCTGTCGGGCTTTGTGGCAGCGAGCTAGAGACCTTTCGCAACCACAGCCCGAGGCGCAAGCCGCCTCTTGTGATGGGGCACGAGTTCTGCGGCACGGTTGTCGCGGTTGGGGGTGGGGTGGACGAGTCGCTTCTCGGCGGGCGGTTCGTTTCGAACTCGCTGGTGCCATGCGGCGAATGCGTTCGCTGCAAGCGTGGCGATACGCATCTCTGCGCTCACCGGCAGATCTTTGGCATGCACCGACCAGGTGCATTCGCTGAGCGGTGTGTCGTTCCGGCTCGTTGCCTGATCCCGTGGCCGGCGACGCTGCCTGCCGAAGCGGCGTGCCTTGCGGAGCCGCTCGCGAACGGTGTCCACATGGTCAATTTGACCCGTCATCTGTCGCCGAAAACGGTTCTGGTCATCGGTGCCGGTCCAATCGGCTTGATGGCGCAGCAAGCGTTCCAATCCATGCTCGGCGCGGTTGTGGATGTCGCCGACTTGAGCGGCGAGCGGTGCGCTGCCGCGGCAAATGTCGGCGCGCGACGTGTGCTTGACCCGCGAATCGATGACGTTGTCGCCGTGGGCAAAGAGGCAACCGAAGGCGAGGGCTATGACCTGATCGTTGACGCTGTCGGGTCTCCGGTCACGAAGCGGCAGTCGATAGACGCGCTCCGTCCCGGCGGCGCGGCCGTGTGGATTGGGCTGCATGGGGACGAGTTGACCGTGTCGTCATACGACATCACGCTTCCCGAACGACAGGTGTTCGGCACGTACGCCGCCACGCTCGACGAACTGCGAGTGGCAGTCGATCTCATGGATACCGGCAAGGTACGCACCGCTGATTGGGTGAGCGTCTTCTCGATGGCCGACTCGATCAACGGTTTCGAGCGTATGCTAGCCGCCAAAGGCGCCGATATCAAGGCAGTAATTCTTCCGAACCAGGCTGAGCCTGGACCCTTATCGCGCAGCAATAAGGGCGGCGGTTAGCGTCCAACGTCGACACGCGTACGGCCTCGGCTAACACTGAGCCAACTTTATTAGCGATTACACGAAAGGTTTTCTTATTATGAAGGTCCTGATAACCGACCACGGTTTCCCGAATGTTGACCGCGAACGCGCGGTCATTGAATCCGCCGGTCACGAGTTGACGATTGCGCAAGTGAAGACGCCCGACGATGTCGCGGCGGTGGCAGCCGATGCCGATGCGCTGCTCGTTCAGTGGGCGACCATTGATCGTTCGGTAATCGAGCGCTTGTCGAAATGCAAGGTAATTGTCCGCTACGGTATCGGTGTCGACAATGTCGATCTTGTCGCGGCGAAGGAGCATGGCATCCCGGTTTGCAACGTTCCCGACTACTGTATCGACGAGGTCGCCGACCATTCCGTAGCGCTGGGGCTCGCACTTGGACGGCAGTTGCGGCTGATCGACCGCCGCCTGCGCGGGGGTGTCTGGAAGCTGACGTCCGAGGGACCAATGCTCGCGTTCCGGGAGATGACATTCGCCACGCTCGGCTTTGGACGTATAGCCCGCGCCGTATTGGACCGCGCGCGGCCGTTCGGTTTTCGCCTGGCGGCGTGCGATCCGCTGGTGCCGGATGCGGCATTCGAGGCGGCAGGCGTTGACCGCGTCACCATCGACGAGCTGTTCGCTCAAGCTGATATCCTGTCGCTGCATGCTCCACTCACGGATGAGACGCACCACCTGGTGAACGCGTCCCGCTTGCGCACCATGAAGCCGACCAGCCTGATCGTCAACACGGCGCGTGGACCGCTGATCGATACGCATGCTCTGGCCGATGCACTGCAGTCCGGCGGTATCGCCGGGGCCGGGATCGACGTTTTCGACCCGGAGCCTCTGGAGACAGACCATCCGCTGCTCAAATGCGAGAACGCCATTCTCACATCCCATGTCGCATGGTGCAGCGCGACCAGTATCCACGTCCTGCAGCGCAAAGCCGGTGAAGAGGTCGTTCGCGGCCTGCACGGCGAAGCGTTGGCTAATCAAGTCAACCGTTAGCGAATACATACGAGCCTGGACAGCGCCTATCGCGTGTCGACGCTTGAATGCTACCAACCGCAGTCAACGCAGCGCGATAGGGGTTCAGGCTCAGCCTGGTCAGCTTGGTCAGCATAGAGGAGAAGTACCATGAGAGGTCTTACGGGCAAAGTTGCCGTCGTTACTGGCGGTTTGGGCGATATTGGGTACGCCACAGCGATGCGCCTTCAGGAAGAAGGCTGTCGGGCAGTGGTGGTCGATATCCGTGACACGCCACCAGAGTCGTGCACGCTGCCGTACTACAAGGTCGATGTGGGCAGCGAGGCCGATGTGACGAACGCGTGCGACGTGATCCGCCGGACGATCGGCCCGGTATCGGTGCTTGTGAACTGCGCCGCGCGGTTTATCTTCAAGGGCGTCGACGCCACTGTCGACGACTGGGAGCAGATCACGCGCGTCAATATCCTGGGCGCATCGCTGATGGCAAAGCACACCGTCCCGCACATGAAGGAGCTCGGCGCGGGCAGCATCATCAACTTCTCGTCGGTCAGCGGCATGGTGGGCCAGAACAATTTCGCCACGTACAACGCCACCAAGTTCGCCCTGCGCGGCATGACCAAGTGTTGGGCGGCGGATCTCGCGCAGGACAATATTCGCGTCAACGCCGTCTGCCCCGGTTACATTTACACGTCAGCCTTTGTCAACTCGTGCATCGCCATCGGTGTCGATGTCAAAGAGGAAGACAGGCGCGCGTCGGCCATGCACCTCCTCAACCGCATGGGCCGCTGCGAAGAAGTCGCCGCAGCGGTAGCGTTCCTTGCCAGCGACGACGCATCATTCGTCACCGGCAGCGACCTCGTGGTAGACGGCGGCTACCTAGCCCGCTAACCAGGCTGAGCCTGGACCCTTATCGCGCTACGGTGACGGCGGTGGTTAGCATTCACTCGTCGACACGCGTACGGCCTAGGGTGAGGTGGGCCGATTGATGTGCGGTTTGTATAGAAGTTAGTCGGTAACGTATACAGGAGATAACAATGCAGTTTGTTGATCTATCGCATCCTCTTATTCACGGCCAGGGCAACTTTCCCTGGGACCCGAAGCTCAGTATCATATCGCATGGAGACACCAAGACCCTGCGATACAACATGACTCAGGTTTGTATGGGGACGCATCAGGGGACCCACCTTGATGCGATGTTCCACTTCCTCGACGATGGCAAGACCATCGACCAGATGCCGCTCGACTGGTTCTATGGGCCGGTCCAGCTCCTGCGTATCCCGAAAAAAGCGAATGAGGAGATCACCCCCGAGGACTTTATGCCGTACGAGGAGTACCTTAAGCCGGGGGCGAAGATCCTGTACGAAACCGGGTGGCACCACCATTTCGGTGAACCGAACTACTTCAGCGACGCGCCGTCGCTGACGCAGGATGGGGCGCGCTACCTGGCGTCGAAGAATATCAAAATGCTGGGGATGGACACCGGGACGCCGGGCAAGGACTGGTACGAGATCCACCATATCCTGCTCGCCGCCGACAAAGAGGTGGTGATTGTCGAAGGGCTGGCGAACCTTGACAAGGTGCCCGATCAGTTCACGTTCTGCGGCTTCCCGCTCAACTTCAAGGGCCGCGACGGCTCACCGATTCGCGCCGTGGGGATTGTGGGGTAGCTGGACGGAACGTATCCACTCCGGACATCAGAATGTCCTATTGGACCTTGATTCGCAAAATAGGTTGTTCGCGACGTGGTCAACAACGGAATGAACCGTCGCGAAGCGACACATGCGCGGAGTCCCGTAGGGACTTTTCACCAAAGGTGAATCTTTAATTAGCCCGGTACTTCAGTGCCGGGTGAACGACGCGCTACACTACCGAAAGGCAAATACATATGAAGATCACACGTTACGAAAATGAGGCTGGCGAGGTCGGGTATGGGGCGGTTGAGGGCGGGGAAACGTTCCGCATCGACGGCGACATTTACGGCGATTTTACTGTCACCGGCGAACGGGTCGCGGTGCGCAAGACGCTGGCGCCGATTGCCGTTTCGCAGATAATCGGTATCGGCCTCAATTACCGGCACCATGCGGTCGAGAGCAATATGGCGATCCCGCAGTATCCTGTCGTGTTCATGAAGGCCCTTGGTGCTGTGCAGAACCCCGGTGACCCAATCGTTCTCCCGGCAGTGCTCGCCAGCGACGAGGTCGACTACGAATGCGAACTCGCTATCGTGATCGGGAAGCCGTGCCGCAACGTCACCCGCGCCAACGCGCTTGACTTTGTCCTCGGGTACACATGCGCCAACGATGTGAGCGCGCGCGACTGGCAGATCAAGCGCGGCGGCAGCCAGTGGGTGCGCGGGAAATCGTTCGACACATTCTGCCCGCTCGGCCCGGTGTTGGTGACCGCCGACGAGATCACCAATCCGAACGCGCTGCGGATTTCGACGACCCTCAACGGCAACGTGATGCAGGACTGGAGCACCGACGACATGATCTTCGATGTCCCAACGCTGATCGAATTCCTGAGCAGCGACACAACCCTGCCTCCCGGAACCGTCATCCTCACCGGGACGCCGCACGGAGTGGGCATGGCGCAGAAACCACCGCGCTGGCTGGCGGCGGGGGACTCTGTGACCGTTGAGATCGAGGGGATAGGGAAGCTGGTGAGCCCGGTGGTGGCGGGGTAGGGTGGGCGTGGGTGCTAGTCACTGTCCTCGCTTGTTGACGGCTGCAATACCTTGGAATATAATAAATTTGAGGACGATAATATGGCTACAATAAAAAAAGAGGAGCAAAATGCCCGAATTGCGGACAAGGTTAAGCTATTGGCGATGCTTGATCGGGTCGACGCTGCCAACGGGCACGTACGCAGCAAGGGCATGCCTGCTAAGGAACTTCGTGCGCTAATTATCGCGCAGGGCGTAAAACCCGAAGACAATATTGCGACTCGAGAGTTGCATGAGCTTAGATATGGTGGCAGCGATTGACGACGTTTTACTGGGATGCCAGCGCACTTGCTAAGCGTTATATTCCTGAATCCAGTTCTGACGTTGTAGACTTCTTATTTGACGGTTTTCCAGCCGCAGATATGGTAGCGTCGGTACTTACCTATGCCGAAACTCGGTCAGTGTTTAAGCGCGCTCTTAACCGCCCTTCGATTACCAAAATGGCGTACGAGAAAGCGATTGATACCCTGGCCGAAGATTGGTTTCTCACACCACGTTTTACCTTGTTGTCCATGGACGATTCGGCTATCTTGGCCGGGATGACGTTCATCGATATGGAAAACGTCAATGCGAGTGATGGTGCCATCCTGAGTACGTACGTTGACCACATCGCCGCGCAGCACGTATCTCCTGCTGCGCTTATAGCCTGTGATCGGAATCTGCTGAGAGCCGCTCGGAATACCAGTCTTACTGTCATCGACCCCCTTGACATTACCGTAGCCCAGCTCGCTCAGATGCTGGTGTAACTCTGTCCGTTCTGCTCGTTTTATTACACTGAGGTCGCGAGGCGCTTTGGCAACTCGCACCAATCAGTCTCGCTTTAGCGCAACCCGACAACCTCGTCGCCCCGCCCCCCACACAGACAAAGCCGCCGCCTGCCCCTGGATTTCTGGAGGTAAGCGGCGGCTTGGTTATGAAATTGTTGGGCTGCTAGACTGCGGCTAGTTCGCGGACGTTTTGCGTCGCGGCGTAGCGAATCGCGGTCTCTAGGAGGATCGTCTCGGAGCAGTGAAGCTCTCGTTCAAGCTTGCCGAGTTCGTCGAGGGTGTCTTTGAAAACGCAGAGGGGGCGCGGCTTAACGAGGCCGCCGCTTAGGTGGAGTTCACGGATAAGATCGTCGCCATGCTCTTTGCAGTGGTCGCCGAATGTGTCAATCGCGATTTGTAGGGCCACACTCCGTCGGTATTCGTTCGTGCCTTCGATTCCGTTCTGGTGGGCAATTTGCGTCAGCTGATCGAGCGCTTCCGCATGGAGAGGGAGCACCACTTCGGCGACTGTGCCATGCTTGGCATTCGCCGAGAAATGCTCCGAGAAGTGACTTGCTTCGTCTTCGACCATCATAGGCTCCTCTCAAGGTGAAGTAACCGCCGACATGATCGAACCAGCGTGTCGCTGGACCGTCGTCTCACCACAAACGGCTTGGCGAGACTCGGGTACAGTGCCCGTGGGATGCTCCGCTGCATTTGACACTAGCCGGAGCTTCCCGTAGGTGAGGTTCACTGCCGTCTAGTATGATTCTTCCCCGTTTTTGCTGGCGTTTCCTTCTCTTGTTTGGGCTATTGGGCTGAAATATTTTAGAGCTAATTTGGATTCAGGATCGCTCGTGCCGCTCGGGCATTTTTTAGCAAAGGGTGGCCCTCGCTGTATTTGTATAACCACGCCCTGTCGCATTACAATCTGGCGAAGAAACCCTGCGCGTTGCCACAGCGGGAGCGAAGCGAGAGAAAAAGCCCGAGCGGCTTGAGCGGTCCTGAATCCTCTCCTAATGGGGCGCATCGGGCGTAACTGGCTGACCTATGGCGAAATATGGCGCACCGATACGGAGCGTGCCGGTGCTTGTGATCGCGCCGTGAGTGGCGATCAGGTAGAGCGCTGACAGCGAGAGCGGGCCGCGAATCTGGCCGTCTTTGGCCCCGCCCCAGTGCCACATTTCACCGTCGAGCGGCATGGTTTGCACGCGCCAGCCAGAAGTGCTTGACGGTGCATACGCCGCCTGAAAGTTCTGGCCTGTGGAGTCGATAAACCGCCCGCATTCGGTGACGCCGGGGATGGACTTGTAGTCCAGCCAGAATGTGAGCGCCGATGTGCCGTCTGGGATGGCGATATTCTTCATGGGGCCAATCTGGCTGGACTGCCAGTCGGGAACATCACCGTACGGCGCTGTTACTGCCGCCGCGATGGGGTCGCTGGCTGCGGTGGGCTCGGTTGTTGCTACCTGCCAAAGATTCGGCGGCGTCTTGCCTGCCCGCATCTTCGAGAACTCGGTCTTGGCGCCGGGAACGACGGCAAATCCGGGGACTGGGACGAACTTCAGCGGGCCGAGACGAGCCATGACTACCCCGGTAGCGTCGACAGCTTCGATCACCGTGGGGACGCCTGGGTCGCATGTCAGCATGGTCCGTGCCGACGAGCCTGTGGGTACCGCGACCGGAGTGCTAGTCGCCTTACCGGCGACTGTGAGACGTAGGGTCCCCTTGAACGTCTGGCCGTTCAGTTGCGAGATGTCCACGCCGATGCCGGATGGCGTCGCGGCGGCGGTCATGGTCACAGGGTAACCAGCGTCCACCTTGATAGGAGCTAGGTTCGGGACCGGTTTGCCGTTCCAGGTTGCCGTGACTGGGAGCGTTGTCTCAAGACCTTGCGACACGACGGATACTGGGAGAGCGAGGGACGACGACACTGTGGCCGATGGGGCAACCTGCAGCGTTTTAGCGATCCCAGCGACGGTCACGATGACTGTCGCCGCCTTCTTGTCGGGATTGGTGACGCGCAGCGGCAGCACTGCGGGGTGTGCGGGTGTTGCGACAAGGACACCGCCAGTGTAGTCGATAGCTGCGGATTGCAGCAGTTCTGCGTAGTCGGTGTCGCTGGTGGCAAGCTTACGCACGCTGGGAGTCGATGCTTCCGGTGTGGCAGAGGCATCGTTGCTCCACGAAACGACGCTCAGCGCCGCGCCCTTTGCGAAGAGTAGGCGGTGGTCGGTCGCTACTTTCGTGGGCAACGTGTGGACAAACCGCGCGCCATCGAGATCGTGAAGCAGCGACTTGGCGAGCAGGAACGCGGGCTTGGGCTGGAAATCGTTGGTCACCGATCCAAAGTTTTGTTCCGGGTCTTTCGGGTTGCTGGTGGCATCGTTACGCCAGTCGTACCAGATACTGGTGCCGACACCTGCTTCGAGGTTGGACAGCCATACACGCGCCAAATAGCGGGCCTGCTTGTCGAGCGGGATGCCGCCGACTTCAGTGGAGTATCCCCATTCGGAGCACATGATCGGCTTCACCGCATCACCAGGCGCCGTGTACGATCCGATCAGCCGGCGCAGGCGGCCATAGTCGCCGACAGCATCCTCAGGCTCCGAGACACGGTAGGGGTGAACGGAGACGGCGTCGATTTCGTGCAGCAGACCGTACTTAAACACGGTTCGGTAAAAATCCCACGGGAAGCGCGACGATGCCGGGGCGAGAATTACGCCGGTCGGGTCCGCTGCCCGTATGGCTTTGGCGGTAGCGATTGCGAGGAGCGCGTAATCGTCGGCGTTGGCTTTAGGCTGCCAGAACATGTTAGAATTCGGCTCGTTCCAGATCTCCCACAGAATGCCGTGGCCCTTGTACCGCGCTGCCGAAGCGCCCGCAAACGCTGCAAACGCGGCACGCCCTGCATCGGTGTGCGGGGAGACGCCTGCATCATACATCTTGTTGCCGTACGCGAAGATGATCAGCGGCTTGATCTTGTTCTTCAGCATGATGTCGATATCAGCGTCGTAGGGAGTAAAGTCGTAGACTCCTTGCGTCTTCTCGATACGAGCCCAGTTCAGGTCCTGCCGAACGAGGGAAAAGCCGCCTTCGACGAACCTGTCGATCTCATCCTGCTTCGGTGGATTCCACCAGTGAACGTTGATGCCAAACCCGGCGGTTGTGGCAGGCGCGATCTGCTGCGCATTTGCTGGCTCCGGCGCGAATGCCGCTAGGCTGAGTGCGGCGGCACAGGCCGCCAGTGCTGCACGAGGTGCTGTCGTCATTTTCTTACCCGGCACCATCATGGGGCCGCTTTCTTGGTGTTCAGGTCGTCTGTTGTCAGCCTTGTTAGTTGGTGGGTGTGAGGCTCCAGTAGCCGTGTGGGTTCTTCGGTCCCCATGTGTTCCACACGTAGTTGCTTGCCGTGGTTTGGCGCGCCTGAAGCCACTTGACGTGGCCGTCAGCGAACGCGTAGTTCCATCCACCGTTGTGGTAACCATTAAGGGATCGCTCGGTGTCGGTTGTGGTAAGGTAGTTCTGCCCGCAACCGCCGCTATTAGCATCACATGTGGAAACGTACGTGCCCGGATTCGTGTCGGGCCGGTAGCAGACTGCGCTGCCGCCTGCAGTGAGGTTAGCGGCGCCCGGAAGCTCGACGATCATAAACAGATTGGCGGGCGAAGGAATCTCTGATGCCTGGTGTCCAGATTGGTAGACCCAGTTCGCGAGGCCATTTTTGATAGGGCCCGCGAAGCCCTGTCCGGCTTCATCATTGACTACCGCAGAACTCGAATAGGACGTTGCGGTGTTCGATGTCGTTGCGGCCAATGCATACGACCGCGGGCTTGAACCGTTACGCCCCTTCATGCTTGCATCGGTTGGGCAGTAGAGGATCATCGGCGCACCTGCGAACGTGCTCTTTACCTGATGATAGGCTGTCATGAGGCCCACCCATGAGGACCACTTAACGACGCCGGGGCCGGCCCCGCTCGCGGTAGCGTTGCTGTTGCTTTCGCACGTCCAGCACATGCAAAACGTTTCGTCGTAGTCCTGTGCATATTGCAGCATTGCCAGCGCGAGTGATTTCTCGTTTGACGCGCATGTCGTGCCTCGCGCCTTATCGCGAGCGGCCGCAAATACGGGAAAAAGTATAGCTGCGAGTATAGCTATGATAGCTATAACTACGAGAAGCTCTATTAAAGTAAAACCACGTACCGAACTGGTCCTCGACGGACCCTTGACTGCATTTTGCGAGTTCATTAAACGCCTCATTTCACGTGAATTGATAATCTGCCTAATTGACTGCTTGGCTGCTGGCGTCTGGTATTACTATGCCCGACTTCAGCATCGAACACCTACATATTCATCGGCAGTGCCGATATTTGTAACGCCAACTTACACGTTTTCCCTGTCTGTGCTTCGAAGACAATGCGGTGTACATCAGCCGCCCCGCCGCTGAGTGGGACGGCGTTCACCGTTTCTACTCGGACACTTGTGTTTGCGGCATCGTAACCGCAGCGAATTGCCGTCCGCGAACCCGTCATGGTCACGCCGTTCTCAGACACGGCCACCTGATGACGCGTCATCAAAACCGACGCGATACGGCCTGTATTCTCGAATGTTGCCTCGTCGGTGATGGCAATCACTGTAACGTCGCCGCGCTCCATCGCAACTGTTCGCACACAGCTGAGCAGGCCCAATGCATCGGGATACGCTGGAGCGAGGTCCATGGTCAATCCGGTTACGTCACCGTTGTCGATGAGCAGCACATCCCGTGCGCCGCACTCTTTGCCGGGGCGTTGGGCGTGGCCATCGACTTCGAGCGTCGAATGGCTGCGAGACGATGTTGAAAAGAGCTCGTAGCGTGAATCAGAAAAGTATTGCTTTGTGTATCGTCCCGCTCCCAAGTCTTCGATCAACTGCTCGCCATCGACTTCCACCAGGAACGAACCGACATCGTTCTGATTGTGCATCTCGCCGTTGTTGCCAGCCTTCACGGCGAGCACCATGGCTGGCTGCGATGAGGTAGGCGATCTGGCGATTAGCCAGCTGACACCGGGAAACCAGTCGTATGGGTTCTCGACACTCTCTGATCTGGAGTCGTTCGCTTCGCGGTTCCACATCAGTTCCCGCGCCATAACGACAGCGGTGCTTTCACCGCAGAGGCCACTTTCAATCGGCAGCATCTGCTCGACATGCGCCATGTTGGACAAGTCGAGCCTCTGGGCAAGAGTGCGGACGATTGGCCGCCACAGCTCCACGTTGCTGCAGCTGTCCGAGAAACTAGGGTAGCGTCCCGGGGACAGTGCGGCCCTCGCCGGGAAATCGGCGGCGTTTCGGAACCGCTGATTCGACCAAAGGTTAATAGCCCCGCCGCTTCTTCGATCGATGAGGTCCGCAGCCATCGTAAAATATCCGAGGCCGTAATTCCAGTAGCCGATACCTTCGGACAGCGCGCCCGACGAGTCAAAGCCGTCCAGGTAGTCGCTCAGCGTCGGCAGCGCCTTCTCCATGAGTGCGGCTAGCTCGGCGGGATCGTTCATTAAGTAAACTGCTGCGCCAACCGCTCCTGCGGTGCACACTGCCGCCCAGTTGTTCACTTGCAGGGTCGGCGTGTTGCGCAGCCACCACCAATCCTCACGCGCCATGTACGGCTCGATACATTTTGCTCGCACCGCTGCCTGGATAAACCGATGCACATGCGGATGGAGCGAACCATCGAGGAGGTGGTCGAGTTCGGCCAGTTGGAGGGCCGCCATGGCCGTGCCTAGGTCCACTTCGATACGATCGGCATTTGGCATGCCGCCGCAGTGCGCTGGCAACTCCCACGAGCACTCCTCGCACGTGGCCCATGCGAGATCCTGAATTTTGTCGATATAGCGACCGCGCCCTTCGACGCATTCGGCAATGGTCAACCACGCCAGGTTGCCGCGGCGTGCCCGCCAGTTGGCATCAAACTCGTCGCGGGTTCCGGTTCGCTCGAAGTGGAGGCGGTGCGACGCGAGTAAATGCGGCATGTTGGCGGACATGGCGACAGCAACGTGAGCGTTCACGATGGCCAGCTCATCCGGCGGAAGCTGGAGTATGCCATTTGTCCAAGCGTCGCGGTTCGCGACGTTCGGCACCGACGGCGACCATGTGGCTGGTAAGTGGCGGCGAATTGTTGCCGCACTCGGCCCCGATGTCCAATCAAGTTGCGCGTCGATCGTGGAATTGTCTAGCGTTTCGCTCAGCATGCTTATTTTCCGCTGGACTCCCGCTGAACAAGGTGAGATGCTGTTCGTATCGCCAGACCAGAGGCCTCTCGGCGATCGAGTTGGAGGACAAGCCTCCCGGCTTCGTCACCCATGAGCTCAAGCGGCGGGTGCATGCTGGAAAGACCCTGGCTGCGGGAATCTGGCTGGTCGTCAAACCCGACAACACGGATATCGATACCGATTATGAGGCCCCGTTCACGGACAGCAGCCAGAATGCCGTATGCGATGTTGTCGTTTTCGGCGATGATGGCGCTCGGAGCCATTGGACGAGATAGCAGCGTCAGGGCCGCTTCGTGCCCGATAGCGTGCTCGTCTTCCGGTTTGAGCTTGACATGCGGTCGGTCGGTGTAGCGGAACGCTTCAAACGTGGCCCGATTGCCAACCTTGCACGCTGTCTGAGCACCGACGACGCGGGCGTCGGACCATGCAGTACGAACGGGCGCGACGAAAACAATATCGCGGCAGCCTTGGGCGATCAGGTGGTCGGCAGCGAAAAAGCCAGCCGATTCCTGATCGTAGTAAACGTGAGGCACCGGGCATCGAGCTTGCTGCGGCGAAACATACACAATAGGGATGTTGAACTGCGTCGAAAGCTCGTGAACCATCTCGCTGCGGTCCGCTCCGTGGATGTCGATAAGAACGATGGCGTCTACGCTGTCATTCAGGAGCTTGGCGACCGCATCCTCAATTCGTGAAAAAGCGCCTGGGTCGGGACCAAAACTTGCAAAGCGGGTCGAGTTACCCCGTGCCGACAGGTGGCGCTCAAGCCCGTTGATAATACGGCTGAACCATGGGTCGCCGTAAAGGGACGGGTTGGCGTTAATCGGTCGCGCCTGGGCGATGATGCCGATGATCTTGGTCGTGGATGCGATCCGCTCGGTCTGCGGCGTCGTAATTGTGGAGGCAGGCGACGGTTGCGCCGTCGTCGCCGATATGGTCTGCCGGACAAAAGTGCCGCGCGTACCGTCGGTGACCAGCGTACCGTCGGATATCATCGGCGCCAGCGCTCGCTGGATGGTGCTGCGATCGACGCCGTATTCGGCGGCGAGGTCGCGCCGACCCGGCAGCATGGAGCCCGGCTTGAAGCGGCCTGTCGCAATCTTGTTGCGCAGGTCTTGCTCTATCCGAAGATACATCCGGTATGTGGAACTGCCCGTCGGTGCGTCAAGGGTATTTGTCGACATAATCTTGGGTTTCTAAAGATACCTACCAGTTGGTAGGTAAACCAACCAAGAGGATTGTAACACACCTACCAGTTGGTGTCAAGCGGATTCATGGGCGAGTTCAAAATTTCCCGTCGAAGGCAGCCTTAGGCACGAATGGCAGATAACGCCGCAACTGCTGATCACGATTCTGTAATGAGATAAAGAATATCAGATGTGCTTGACAAACTATGTTGACGGGATTATAATTCAAACTATTCCTATCTTATAAGTAGACAATGCAGTCAAGCTTATAGTGGGAAGTCCGAATCCCATCCCGTACCGCGCGGGTGCGGCATCACAATTATGAAAGGCGAGTTTCAATGGCATCAACCACTGACGAAGAGCGGAAGGCAAGCGAGACTGATTCGGTCCTCTGGTGTAACTTCTGCGGCTTCAAGACGACCGACCAAGAGGTCTATCTCTCGCACAGTTGCAAAGACATTTTGGACGCACAGGGCAAAAACACTGCCCCCACCGATCAGAAAGAGTGCCGCTAAGGAAGAGGCACAGGAGATACAAGTAATGGCAGCATACTCAAATCCCGAAGTACTGGTTTCAACTGAATGGGTCGCCGAACATGGCACCGATCCCGGTGTACGCCTGGTCGAAGTCGATGTTGATTTCGCTCTCTATGAGCAGGGCCACATCGCTGGCGCGGTGGGCTGGAACTGGAGCACCGATCTCAACGATCACCTGACCCGCGATATCGTCGACAAGGAGACGTTCGCCAAGCTGGCGTCAGCGGCAGGCATCGCGAACAATACCACCGTTGTTCTCTACGGCGACGCCAACAACTGGTTCGCCGCGTGGGCATTCTGGCAGTTCAAAATTTACGGCCACAAGGACGTGCGCCTCCTCAATGGTGGGCGCAAGAAGTGGGAGTTGGAAAGCCGACCGTATACGACAGATGTGCCTGTCCACGAGTCCACTATCTACACACCATCGGACCCCGACTTCAGCATCCGCGCTTTCCGTGACTACGTCAAGGAGAACTTGGGCAGTGTCAACCTGGTCGATGTCCGGTCGCCAGACGAATACAGCGGCAAGGTGATCGCGCCTCCAGGGCTTTCGGAGACCGCTCAGCGTGGCGGCCATATCCCCGGCGCGAAGAGCATTCCGTGGGCGCTGGCGGCGAACGAGGACGGCACATTTAAGAGTGCTACAGCTCTGCAGGAGCTCTACGAGGGGCGCGGTGTGCTTCCCGGCAAAGAAACCATCGCCTATTGCCGTATCGGCGAGCGGTCGTCGCACACGTGGTTCGTGCTCAAGTACCTGCTGGGTTACGACAATGTGCGCAACTACGACGGTTCCTGGACCGAATGGGGTTCAGTGGTAGGCGCGCCGATCGAGCGTTAAGAACGCTGCTGGAGGCAGGAAGACCTCACCTGGCCAGCCGACTGGCCCAAGCCCGGCCTCTCTCCTAGGATAAGGAGAGGGGAGATGGATTCTGATTCCCTTCCCCTTATCCTAGGGGAAGGGTTAGGGATGAGGTTTTTCCTTTACTTCTGGAAAATCGCCAATTTAACCGTCAACGGTATATCCTAGTTACCAAATGGGTATAATAGGCAATATGCAGCAGGAAGCCGTGCGCGCAGACAGTCAGGTCGGAAATACGCCGCTTATAGAACTCACGAAGGTCACCGATGGCATCGCGAACGGCGTCCGCGTGTTCGGTAAGGCAGAGTATTTCAATCCCGGCGGATCGGTCAAGGATCGCGCGGCGCTCAACATGATCCTTGCGGCGGAGCGTTCCCGCGCCCTACGACCCGGTAAGACCATCCTCGACGCTACGAGTGGGAATACGGGCATCGCGTACGCTTGGATTGGTGCGGTGCGGGGCTATAAGGTGACGCTGTGCCTCCCATCGAACGCGTCCCCTGAGCGTCAGAAGATCCTTCAGGCATACGGTACCGAGCTTGTGCTTACCGACCCACGGGAAAGTACCGACGGCGCCCAGCGAAAGGCGCGTCAGCTTGCCACCTCCGATCCCGACAGGTATTTCTATTCCGATCAGTACAACAACGACGCCAACTGGCGCGCGCACTTTGACGGCACCGGCCCCGAGATCTGGAGCCAAACTGGCGGTGCGATCACGCACTTTGTCGCCGGTATCGGCACCAGCGGAACGTTCATCGGCACGTCGCGGTTCCTCAAGCAGCAGAACCCTGCGATTACATTGGTTTCGATGCAGCCCGCATCGCCCATCCATGGCCTCGAAGGGATGAAGCACCTCGAAACGGCGCTTGTGCCGGGGATCTACGACGCCACCGTTGCCGATGAAGGCGTCGAAGTGTTCACCGAGGACGCGTACGCCATGTGCCGCGCACTTGCGCGCCGCGAAGGGCTGTTTGTTGGCCCGTCCAGTGGCGGCAATGTGGTCGCCGCGCTTGAGGTGGCCCGTGGACTCACTCAGGGAGTGGTGGTCACGGTGCTGTGCGACGGCGGAGAGCGGTATCTTAGCGAGAAGTTCTGGACCGATGAACCGTGGCCGGTGATATAAATGTTACGTCTTAATCAAAAACAGTTTGACTTTATCAAAGCATCATGCGAGCAGGCGTATCCTGACGAAGGCTGCGGCGTGCTCTGGGGCGAAACCATTGACGGGGTAAAGCATGTTCGCGCGGTCGAGGAGGTTCCCAACGACTCGGGCGGTGATAAGCGTCGCCGGTTTGAGCTGTCGGCGGCGACTCTTTTCAGCCTCACGAAGCGCGAGCGCACTGGCCCGCACAAGCTGCTCGGCTTCTACCACTCGCACCCGGACCATCCTGCGGTGCCGTCGAGCGTCGACAAGGACGCAGCGTGGCCCGTTTACAGCTACCCGATCATTTCTGTGGTTCACGGACACACGACCACGTGGAACAGCTGGGTGCTGAAGGAAGACGGCAGCGGCTACGATGCGGAGGTCGTCGAGGTCGTGGCAGCGTAGGGGCAAGAAATCGCGAACCGAGCTCATTTCGCACTTTACATCTCAAACGAAAGGAGTCACAATATGTCAGTCTCAGTACTCTTGCCGACGGCGTTGCAACGCTATGCGAACGATCAGGAGCAACTGTCCGTTGAAGGCGCAACTGTAGGCGAATCGCTCAAGGCGGTCATCGAGCAAGCGCCGCAGCTTGGAAAGCACCTGTTCGACACCAACGGTAACATTCGGTCGTTTGTCAACGTTTATCTCGGCGATGACGATACGCGCTACCTGAGCGGCAACGAAACGCCTGTCAAGGATGGCGATACGCTCACCATCATTCCCAGCATCGCGGGCGGCTAACAAAACGGCTCGCGAGCGGCAACCGTCATTGCCGCTCGTTAATACCTTACAAGTGAAAATCTATACAAACCGGACAGAATTTGGTTCAGGCTAAGCCTGGGGCCGTACGCGGGTTGACGATTGAATGCTAACAACCGCTCTTAACGTAGCGCGGAAAGGGTCCAGGCTCAGCCTGGTTAGGAGAAGTACCTGTGCCCGAATCCATCACCCTCACTCGCCCGCTCCTTGGCGCGCATATGCCGACCGCTGGCGGCCTTCACAACGCCATCGTCGGCGGCAAGGCCATTGGTTGCGAAGTCGTGCAGGTCTTCACCGCGAGCCCGCGTCAATGGCGTGCCAGCGCTCCGAAGCCCGACGCGATTGAAGCGTACTGCGCGTCGTGTACCGGACACGGCATCGAAACGACCATTGCCCACGACTCGTACCTCATCAACCTGGCTGCCCCCGAAGGCGATGTGCGCACCAAGTCCCGAATCGCTTTCCGTGAGGAGATGGAGCGCGCCGAAGCGCTTGGCATCAAATACCTTGTGACGCATATGGGCGCCCACCTTGGCGAAGGTGAGGATGTCGGTCTCGCGCGGCTGGTCGAATCCATCAACATTTTACATGACGAGCTTCCCGGATACAAAGTGCGTGTCGCGCTAGAGACGACCGCAGGGCAGGGGACGACTCTTGGCTCGCGCCTTGAGCACTTCCCGGTGATCTTCCAGGGTGTCCGCGAGCAGGAGCGCCTCGTTATCTGTATGGACACGTGCCACATGTTCGCGGCAGGCTACGACCTGCGGACCCCGGAAGCGTATGCAGCGACCATGGACGAGTTCGCCAACAAGGTGACATTCGATAAGCTGCACGTCATCCACTGCAACGACTCCCAGAAGGGGCTCGGATCGCGAGTCGACCGTCACGCGCATATCGGGGAAGGCGAGCTTGGCGACGAAGCGTTTCGGCTGCTTCTCCACGACCCGCGCATGGCGGGCAAGCCGCTGATCATCGAAACGCCCGAGTCCGAAACAATGCACGAAGTGAACCTGAAAAGGCTGAGGGCGCTTGCGGATTAAGCACGCCTAAATATTCATTTGTCTGCCTGCCTCGCTATTGGGAGGATTTGACACGGCAACGCGGAATAAAGCTCGTGGATGAGCGATGCAGCACTCGACAACCAGGCAGGCGGACTCTCGCGTCTTGATCTTCGTAGAGCCCTGCGGATTTGGATGTTGGAAGGGACAATTGCGACAGTTTTCGCAACCCTGGTCACCGGCACATTCCAAACTGGCTATGCGATCGCACTCGGGTGCAACGATTTCGTTATCGGCCTCCTTGCCGGTATAGGCTCGTTCGTTGGTCTCCTGCAGCTGACCGCCCCGTCGATCATGCGGGCGTTCCCGTCGCGTCGCAACTTCGTCACGCTGTTTTCCGTTATCGGGCGCTTCATGTGGCTGCCGATGCTCCTGCTTCCGTATTGCTTCGAGGCAAAATCGGATCGAGTAATCGGCTTCCTTATCCTGACTCTGCTCAGCAGCATCATGGGCACGATTCCGGCGGCGACGTGGATCGACTGGATGAGCGACCTTGTGCCAGCAGACACGCGCGGGCGCTATTTTGGCGTGCGCAACCTGTGGGCTGGCCTCACCGGTATGCTTGTTTCAATCGTCGCTGGATTCTTCTTTGACCACATCGCAAAGAACACAGAGTGGTCGGCGAAGACAGTGCACACGGCTGCCGAGACCGCTGCGCATAATTGGGCAGTCATTCACGCGTCCACGCCGCTCTTTGCATTCGCCCTGCTCTTTGCGCTGGGTTCGTTTATCCTTGGCCGTATGAGCCCCGATGTCGCCGACAAGCGGGATCCCGATGAACGCCGCTCATTGATCGACATGATGCGGGCTCCGTTCGCGGACATCAAGTTTCGCAAACTGATCACCTTTTCGGTCGTCATGGTGATCTCGACAGGTATCGCTGGGCAGTTCTTCATCGTGTACATGATCCAGGAACTGCGCCTCACGTACACCGCGATCCAGATGTTGAATGCAGTCGCTGCCGTGTTCACGATGATCGGCATGCCGGTCCTGGGGTATCTGGCCGATAAGTATGGCAACAAACCGATCCTGATGCTATCCGTGTCCTTGTGCCTCCTGCCGCCGTTCCTATGGTGCATGACTGTTCCTGATCCATATCCGGGGCTTTGGGGCTACCAGAACGGTCATTTGCTCATCTCGCATTCGAAACTGTTCATCATCGCGCTCAACATCATGGCAGGCTTTGGCTGGGCGGGTGTAGGCATCACATCGTTCAACATGGTCATCGGCGCCGCTCCGGTACAGGACCGCACCAGCTACATTGGCGCAAATTCCGCCATCTGTGGCATCATCGGCGGTGTCAGCCCGCTGATCGGTGGCGCTATCCTTCAGGCGCTGCATGGGTATTCGTTCCCAACGACGGGACTCATCCGCAGCAACTATCACGTGTTGTTTCTGATATCCGGCGTATTGCGTTTTGGCATTCTGTGGACGGCCGCAAAGATCGATGAGCCCGAAAGTCGGTCGACGCGGTATGTGCTCGGTCAACTTAAGGCCAGCAAGCCGGTCGGATCATTCACCGCCATCCAAAAGCTCGGACGCGCTGGGGACAGCAAGACGCGTCAACGCGCTGCTGAGCAGCTGGGCAAACTAAAAACACCCGTCGCGGTTGAGGAGTTGGTGAAGGCGCTTGATGATGTGTCGCTGCCTGTGCGCGAGCAGGCGGCAGCGTCGCTGGGCGAGATTGGCGATGCGCGCGCGGTTCAACCGCTGGTAACGAAGCTCACCGACCTTGCATCGGGAATCGCCCCCGAAGCGGCAATCGCGCTGGGCAAGATCGGCCACCAATCTGCGCTGCCCGCTCTTGCTGCCGTGATCCAACTCGGCGGCCCGTCACCGCGTCGCCTGGCCGCCATTGAGGCACTTGGCCGGCTGCAGGATCACCGCGTGCCCGACATCCTCATACCGATGGTGCCCGACCGCGACGCTGCTGTCCGGATCGCGGTCATCCGCGCCCTGGCGACATTCCCCGACGCGGTCCGCGAGCAGAAAACCGTAGACTGCCTGCTTGAGCAGTGGAACCGCGAAATCGACGCCACCGTGCTGCCCGCGCTAGCTGAAGCGCTGGCAACCACCGGTCGCCCCGAGCTAGCGCCGAAGCTGCTCGCCGCCTACGACCGGATCGTCTCGCCCGTGGTAGAGCGCGAGATCCTCAACACGGTCGGCTCGCTGCTGGGCGGACAGGACTCGTTCTACGCGTACCTCGTGCTTGAAGGCGATGCGCGCGACGAAACCATTCGCAAGATCCTCACCAACCTGCAAAAGCAATACCGCAAGCCCGCCCCGACCGGTAACGCGCGGATCGCCGTTCGCATACGCCAGTCGCTGTACGAATACCTCGAAGGTGAAACCAACGAAGCTGCTATCAACCTCTACAAGGCGGCGATCCTTGTCCAGACCGGCGAAGAATCCCCAACAGAGCCGACAAGCGATCCGCGCCTCGACGTGATCGCGTCCATCGCCGAGCGGGCCGAGCGCGGTATCGCTGTCGCCCCCGAAGAAGTCCTGCTGGCCGTCTTCGTGCTGCGGATTATGGTCGAGCCTAATCGGCGGTAGGCCATACTAGAGCTGCCGCAAATCTGGTACGCCTTCGGTTTCGCCTTCACGGCGGCTTGTGGCGATTGCCTCCTCCACTTGCCGTATTTCCTCGTCGGTGATCTCCCCGAACATTGGCCTTTTTGTTACGGACAAACGCCCTTTATTTTGAATGCATAGCTTGGCCAGGAGAGCCGCCCTGCGGTCAGGCATATCGATCACGCTCTGGACCGCAGCTAGCGCCCTGTCGAACTCGTCAAGGAACTCAAGCTCTTTTTTGAAGTCAACGCGCACCGTATCCAGCACTCTGTCGTAGAGAAATTCAACCTGCGGAGTGGCGTCGAAAAAACGATAAAGGCTGGAGGTGTCGTTACGTACTTCAAGTTGGCCTTCCAGGGTGAATTTCCAGTCAATAGCAGGCATTATGACTTCCGAAAACGCTTCGAGTGCCTTGTCGTATAAGTGCATCTGCCGCAAGATGGACGCACTTATCGGAAACACAACACCAGGCGGGCTGAACCCACACTTTGCCAGCATGTAATGGACTATGAAACGATGGATTCGCCCGTTTCCGTCTTCGAATGGGTGTACGAACACAAACGCAAATGCGCTCACGCCAGCTGCGATTACGGGATCAAGCGAAGAATCGATTAGGCGCTGAGTTAGTAACATCCAACCATTCATCAGGACGGGCACGTCGTCCGGACGTGGACACACATAATGGACATGTTCGTTTAGTCCGCTTGTAGTCTCTCCCACGAAGTTCTGGAAGTCGCGCCAGTCTTTGGCAGCATATCTGGCGTCGACGATCTGGGATTGGAGCGCTATGATACTTTCTTTCCGATCATGTATGAATGACGGTACGGACCTAAGCGCTGCGGCGAATCGCTCTTCACGTCCACTGGAAGGCGTCTCGCCCTCAATGGCAAAGGAGGAGCGAGTTTCCTTTGTGATGAGGAAGTTCGCGGAGCGAGCGAGAACTTCGGCCGAATATTTAGTTGTAAGCGCCATCGCTTCGGCTTTGATGTCGGACGCAATCATCGCTTCGATCTTGGCGGTTCTGCGAACTACGGGGCAGAAATCCCGGGTGCCGAGAAGATTGTCGCGAACACGATGCCGCTTGGAGTTTCGAGGTGGCGCTACGAAATGTTTGCGCGGGTCGAGGGCATCGACGTAGTTCCCGGTGAGGACGTCGTCTATATCGACCACATTGCCTGTCAATGTTTCGTAAAAGAACCACGCTCTTCGCGAAAAGATCCCCGTGTGTTCGTCTCGCAGCCATGCGATCAATTGTAGCTCCCCGAGCGCGACCAACGCTGCGTGGATGATCCGCAAGTCGAGCGGCTCATGCTTTAGGGCGAATCGGATGTTGCCAATGAGTGAGCCGTCCGTACTGTAGTGCCGGGGATAGAATTCGTCGACGTAGCCCACTGATACCACCGTGCGCCTAGCGCCGTCTATGGTAGCGCTTCGCGTTGTCGGCAGAGGCAGATTCGTTTGGAGCGCATAGTGAAGTGCCAACTGCCCGATGGGTGTTATCTCTGCCATTGCTCTGCCATCCTCATCCTAAAAAACTTATCTGGCTCCTAAAGTACTTATAAACCAACAATTCTAATCCAAAACACTTATATTTTACCTTGAAAATGATGTAACCTGATTAGTACGATCATAGGAAAAATAAGCTCATTTTGAGCGTGGATCAGCCGAGAACTCGAAAAGGACCCACCCGGCTCGTTCCTCGCCACCCTCCCGGCGGACGGGATGGAAACTTTCTGGGGCAATGGTCGTTACCTATCGGCAGTGCCGCAGCAGGTTTCCTTCCCGTCCGCCGGGAAGGTGCCGAGTCCGCGAGGCGGATGGGGCCGCGCGAAGCGCGTCCCGGCGAAGCCGGGTTAGTTCAGAAGAGAGTATATCGAATTCCAACTACACGTGTCAAAGGACTTATGATTCTACCAATATGCTTATATTAAGGTGCACTTGTTCCAAAAGGCTTATGTAGTACTGAAGTGAGCGGACGTTACATCGTCGGTGAGCCCGGCAGTCCACCTGACGTTGTCAACCTATTCTGTTTTCATGACTGGGAGCGCTCTCTTCCTCATCCGCCCCCATATTGCGACTCCACGCCGCATTATGCTAAACTACCTGCAATGAGTCCAGCAATTCTCCCCCTGCTTGCTTGCCCCGATTGCCGCGAAGGCCTTGTCCTGCGTGCGGGCGCTGTCTATGACCACGATGACATCGACGAGGCGTCGCTTGAGTGCCTGGCGTGCGAGCGCACATTTCCCGTACACCAGGGCATCCTTCGCGCTATGCCGTCGACCCTCCTTGCCGAACAGGAGAGCGAAATCAAGGCGCGCGACGAGCAGGTGGACCAGTACGAAGGCATGTGGTACCTCAACCTGTTCGGCAAAGTCGAAATCCCGATGACGCTGCGACGTCTCGCTCCCAATCGCGGCCACTTGATGCTGGAAGCGGGCTGCGGAACAGGGCGAATGACGCCCCACCTCGCAGACCGGGTGAAGCACCTCGTATCGGTGGACTTCTCGTTTGAATCGTTGCGCGTGAACAGCGTCAAGCTCAAGACAGCTGGAGTCACAAGCGTCGACCTCGTTCAGGCGGACCTGTGCAATTTGCCGTTTCGCCCCGACATGTTCGACCGGGTCGTTTCCTGTCAGGTGCTCGAGCACATTCCCGGCCCCGGAGCGCGCGCGAAGGCCATTGAATGCCTCTCGGGCGTTGCGCGACGCGGTGCGACCGTGGTTATCTCCGCTTACCAGCATTCGTTGCTGACCCGCGAGAAGGAAGGCAGCCACGATGGCGGCATTCCGTTCTTCCGGTTCACGCGGTCCGAGTTCCGTGAACTGCTCGCTAGCCGGATGCGCGTCGATTCCGTGACCGGCAAGCTGGTTTATATTTATCTCGCGCGGTGTACAAAAGATCCGGCTTAATTTGTAAGGGCGTGTTAGGAGAGCTCAAGCCGCTCGGGCTTTTTTTCTCGCTGCGCTCCCTCTTTTAGCTTAACGCGGTTTTCGCAGCCGATTGGTGCATCACAATCGTAGGGCTAAGAGAATAAATTGCAGCATTCTCCCTATATAAAAAGTGCCCCGCGGCACGAGCGGTCCTGAACTCTTAAAGACTAATAGCAATAGGCATCGCCGCAGAAGGACTCATCGATGGGAACAGCATACACACCAGGCCTCACAGTTAGCCCGCATACGACCATCCACCGCACACGCCGTCTCCCGCTTAAGGGCGAAGTGGCGGTGAAGGTCGGCGACGCGGTGAACCCGGAGACTATCATCGCGCGCGCGGCGCTTCCTGGCATCATGCAGTCGGTGAAGGTTGCGGGACAGCTTGGCATCGACCCCGACGAGCTTGACGGGACGCTCAAGATCAAAATCGGTGACAGCGTGGTGAAGGACCAGGTTCTCGCCGAAACCAAGGCGTTCTTTGGCTTCTTCAAGTCCGAGGCCAAGTCACCGGTCAGTGGGACGGTGGAAACCATCTCGACCGCGACCGGAAGCGTCGGTATTCGCCAGGCTCCGACTCCCATCGAGCTATCGGCCTACATTTCCGGCCGAGTCTCCGAGATCATCGAAGGCGAAGGCGCGGTGGTCGAAACCGACGGTGCGCTCGTGCAGGGCATCTTCGGCGTTGGCGGTGAGCGGGTGGGGGTGGTGCATGTTGTGAGCGCGTCGGTGAACGATATCCTGACGCCTGACGTCATCACGCCCGATCTCGCTGGCAAGCTTATTGTCGGCGGCGGGGGAATCACCGGCGATGGCCTTCGCAAAGCGTCGCAGGTGGGTGTTGCTGGCGTAATTGCCGGCGGCATCATCGACAAAGACCTGATCGCGTTCCTAGGCTACGATATCGGTGTCGCCATCACGGGCCACGAGAATATCAATATCACCGTCGTCGTCACCGAAGGCT
This sequence comes from Capsulimonadaceae bacterium, assembly GCA_036504535.1. Classification (GTDB taxonomy): domain Bacteria; phylum Armatimonadota; class Armatimonadia; order Armatimonadales; family Capsulimonadaceae; genus JARLGU01. Next base: position 36,033 of record DASXUY010000057.1, on the reverse strand, counting down.
TCGGCATGATCCCGATGGCCGCCCGCACATTCGAGCTGCTCAAGTCTCTCGAGGGCCAGACAGGCTCCATTAACGGCGCGACACAGATCCGCGCGGGAGTCATCCGCCCGGAAGTCATTGTCCCGCATGCCATCACGTCCATGAAAGCTGCGGCGACTGAAACGTTCGAGCTGGTGGTTGGAGTGCCCATCCGCGTCATTCGCGAGCCCTATTTCGGCATCCTAGGCAACGTCACCAAACTCCCGCCCGAGCTCACCGTCATCGACTCCGGCGCCACAGTGCGCGTCCTCGAGGCCAAGCTCGCCGACGGCCGCACCGTGACCGTCCCACGCGCTAACGTAGAGATCGTCGCGGGGTAGGGCGGCGAAGGCGATCAGTGTTTGTTGCAACGTAGATAGAATAAAACGGCTGGCATGGTTCTCCACGCCAGCCGCTTCCTTGTCACACCTCAAGCCCGAACCTTACTTCACGGGCTCAAGCACGATCTTCGCGCCGTTCGCGCTGACGGTTAGCTTGGCGATGATATACCGCTGGCCGCCATCGTCGACGCCGCTGATCAGCAGGCGGCGGCCGTCGGTCTTGGACGCGTACAGCCCGATGCGCACCGTATAAGCTCCGTCCGCCAGGTCGGTCGGCAGTGTCACGGTGACGATATCGCCGGTTACCTTCTGGCCGATTGTCCACGTCGCCGGGTCAGTCGCGATGCCCGGGTCGATGCTGACGATGTTGTCCTTACCGGGTGACGTCACCGCGTATGTCAGGTGCGCAAAGACCAACTCGCCGGCGGGAACCTTGTCCTTGACATCGAAATTGAGGCGATAGGTGAACGCTCGCGGGCCAGCCTGTGCCAGATCGGTGGCGGACGGGGTGATGTTTAATCGTCCCTCTTGGGCGGGAGTGACCAGCGGGACACCGGGTGCTGTAATGGTTGGTCCAGCGATTACCAGCTTGCCGATGGTGTACCGGCGCTCGCCATCGTCGTTGCCGGTTAGCTCCAGGCGCGGCCCCTTGATCGCATCGTACAACCCGTAGCGGATATCATATTCACCGTCGCCAACTGCTTTATCTATCGGTAGCGTCACCAGCGAGCCGACAACGGTCTTACCGACTGTCCACGTTTCCGGCTTGGCGGCAATCCCGCTGCCGATCTGGAAGACGATGGACTTATCGTTAGGCAGACGCTTGTCGATAACGTGGATAAACGGCATATAGCCAGTCGGCACGGCTTCCTGCACATTGACGCTGAAAACAAGCTCGACTGTTCGCGGGGCGATCTGCTTGAAGTTTGCGAGTGCGGGCGTCACCTTTATCGGGTCTGCGTGCGCCGGAACGATCAGTGAGGCGGCAGCTGCTGCAAGCACTAATGCGCTCAATAGTAGCCCTCGTCGGCCTTGGAAAAGGGTGGTCAGTTTCATTTAGCTTTCGCTCCTTACCGGATCGAAATAATCGATACCCCGGCGCGCTCGCATATTGGCCATCATTGCCTGAGCGCGTTTATTTGTAACTCTATTGTACAGTAATACGCATTTTCCTTCTGGCAAGCAGGCAAAATAATACAGCGAGGGATGCATTCGGACCGAATCCGATACCTGCGGGCCTACTTGCGTACGCCGAACGCATACACAGTCGTTTGGCGATAGGTCTGGCCCGGTCGCAGTGCTATGCTCGGAAAACCGGCGTGGTTGGGGGAATCTGGATAGTGCTGTGCTTCGAGGCAGAACCCTGATCGGGAGCGGAAATTAGCGCCGCTATCTGACGGGGCGTATTCCAGATAGTTACCGGTATAGAACTGGATTCCGGGCTCCGTCGTAGACACCGTCAGGACTCGTCCCGATTTCGCCGAATAGGCCGTTGCGGCAACGCGCAGCCCAGATCCCCGGATCACCCAGTTGTGGTCGTACCCTAACGCATAATTCAGTTGGTCACACTTATCACCTATCCCATCCCCCATCGGCGTGGCAACGCGAAAGTCGAACGGAGTACCGTCCACCGGGGCGATTTCCCCAGTCGGTATCATGCTGGCATTCACCGGGGTGTACTTGTCAGCGTTAATTTGGAGGACGGTTGAGAGTATATCGTTCGTCGGGTCTGCATCGAGGTTGAAATAGCAGTGGTTGGTCAGGTTAACAACTGTCGGTGAGCTTGTGCTGGCTGCGTAGGCAATGCGTAGAGAGTCCTGCGCTGTTAACGTGTACACAACATCCGTTTCGAGTGTGCCAGGGTAGCCTTGGTCGCCGTCCACGCTTCGATAGTGCAGGCTGACTCGCGGTTCACCGTTCACCACTGATCCTACCGACGCCCATACAACACGATCAAAGCCGCGCGTACCCCCATGCAGGTGATTGGGCGGATTGTTGACTGTCAGCGCGTATTCGCGGCCGTCGAGCGTGAATCGTCCCTTTGCGATACGGTTCGCGCATCGTCCCACCGTCGCGCCAAAATGAGGCAACCCGCTGTCGTCAAGGTAGCCGCTCAGCGTCGCGCGACCGAGCACTATGTTGCCGTACACACCGGAGCGATCAGGCGTCGAGATCGATGTAACCGCAGCACCGAAGTCAGTTATGGTTACGGTGGTCCCGTGCTGATTCGTCAGTGTGTACAGCTTGACCGCTGAGCCGCCAGGCACGGTGCCCCAATTCTTCGCCGTGAGTGTAGCTTGCGGAGCGGCATGCGCAGTCACAAGTGTGGCAACGGCGACGAACATTGTAAGAAGGCTCTTCATTTTGTTAGGACGAGGTGACATTTAAAGCGACAGCTCCTGAGTGTGCGGTTTGAAGTGCTTTACGCGCACCTAGCGCCTATGGCTTGCCAGAGGGTGCTTCCACATGGTTTGGAGAGACTGCGCGCGCTTGGACAGGCGTTAGGCCCGCTTCGTCGAGCGGCAGCCAGAAAGCGCCGTTACCGGGTGTTCCGGCCAGCAGGCGATGCGCGGTAAACGCCACAATGGGCATGAACCCGTTTGGCAAAAGCGGGCGCTGCCGCCACGTTTTGCCGCCGTCATCCGATTGGAAGACTCCTTTGCTTGTTCCCGCTGCAATTTTATTGGAGTCGAAAGAACTGATAGCCACTCGTGCGCAGTCACCGTCAAAGATGCGCGCCACCGCTCCGTTTTCCACCTTATAGATGCCGCGTTCCTTGACGGCAACGAAAAATGCCGAAGAGGACGCGTCCACATCGTAGGGCCCGCCTGGGGGCAACTGCGCTTCCACGCGCTCCCACGTGGTTTGACCCGCAGCTAGACGATACAACGCGGGAGTCCATCTTGAGACCAGCAGGACATCGCCGCTTGGAAGTGCGGCCAGCTCTCGCCCGATCTCCCAGATGCTGCTAGTGAAGAAATTCTTGGTTGTAGGCCCAGAGGGGAGACCATCGCCTGCCCATTTGAAGTTCTGGCCCCCATCGTCTGACCGGTAAACTCCGCCGCCTCCAGGCTGGACCATGCCCGAGATCGCCGCGAAAACCGTATTGGGGGCTCGTGGTAGAGCGATAATCGAGTTCACCGAGTGGTCTTTTATATCCGGGAGCCCGACCATAGGGCTCTTCGTCCACGATTGCCCACAATCATCGGATATCCACACCTGGTAGGAGCGCCATTCGCCTGTGTTGGCATCTCCGACCCCGTAAACGCGGGTGGGCTGCGTCAGCGGAACGCTTATCATCTTCATGTTCGCGACAACGTGCGGCGTGGCGTACGACGCTCCGCCATCGGTGGAAAGCATGTAGCCGTTGTCGCCCATGCCAAGGTGCACACGTCCAGGGTCTGTTGGGTCAGGCGTGAGGGTGTGCAATACGGTTGTCTCCACACCATCCATGCTCAGCTCCCAGCTCTTTCCTGAGTCCTCGGAGCACCGAATGGCATACCAATCGTTGAAAAACCACTCCCGGGGATTCCTCGGGTTAATGGTCACCGATGCCAGCGCGGCGCCGAACTTAGGCCAATGACCAGGTGTGTCGGCACTTGCCCATTCACGGCCTTCGTATGTGGATTTGACCTTGGGCGAAGTCAGCTTTTGCCACTTCGTTTCCGGCAGATTCCGGCGGTAGAATGTGCCGCGTGCGCTGGCAGTGACCAGGAAATCTCCGCTGGCATCGTGGGACCCGGCAAGCGCTTGAAACGAACTCTCACTGGTAAAGCCAGCGCCGCCGTCGCGTGGTAGGCCGTCACTCGCATCGTTCCAGCTACGGCCGCCGTCCAGCGAAACAGCGATGCCGCCAGGACCATTGGCCGCCCACCATCTTCCGGTAACCGACGGGTCTTCCATCACTTCTTGCGGACCTTTGTCTGCCACCCTTTCCCAGGATCGACCGCCGTCCGACGATGAGAAAAAACCGCCACCTAGCTTGTTTTGGACACCGCCTTGCCAGAGCGACTTCGGCTGCGCCATCGCCAGCACCGACTTGCCGTCTCGCGACCATTGGATATCGCTCGGGTAGAGCTTTTCGAGGCCGGACGGTACCCACGTTTTGCCGCCATCCGTAGAGCGCAGCGCGCCATCCCCGGCAGAAAATGCCAGCATTTCATCGGCATTCATCGGGTTGCGGGCTATGCAACGGCCGCTCCACCGATAGGCTTCGTTCCCGTAAAACCAGGCTGACCGCCGCTTAACCCATGTTTTGCCGCCATTGAGCGATTGGTAAATGCCCTCTTGCGGACCCCATTGAGTGCCGCATACCAGAGTGACGCGGTTTTCATCGCGTGGATCGATACTGATGTCGCGCACCGACGGCCCGCCGTTGCCTGCACTTTCCAACGTGCCATGCAGCATGCGCCAGCGTTTGCCGCCGTTGTCGGAGCGAAAGACGCCGCCGACATCCGAGTAAGTGTAAAGCACGCCGGGTTTGCATGTGAAGACGACATTTAGAGTGTATCCACCGCCGCCGATCTGTGCTGATCGCCACTCGCCGTAGAGCGCAGGTTGAGCCGTTTGCGCGAACGATGCCCCGGAGCACAGCACCGCGCCAGCGACCAATAGCATACGAAGCAGGGAGCCTTTTTTAGTCATGCCTGTGGTTGTTTCACCGTACTGGATCGGAAGCGGAAGCTGTTTGCACTACCTTTGTAAGTAGTTGTTACGGCGTCACAGTGAGATCAATCTTTCTCCGCAAGGGTCCAGAAGCCGCGCGGATTCGTAAGGGTCCCGGTGCCCATAGTTTGCTCGGGCTTAAGCCACTTTACGTGTCCGTCAATGAAGAGGTAGTTGTAGCCTTCAAAATGAATGGTCCGTCCCAAGCCACTCGGGCTCGCAGAGATTTGCTGCGAAGGGCTGTTACATGTTGCACCCGTGTTGTTGCCGAAGACGTTTTTATACCACGGCCGCTCAACGATCATCAGCGTGTCGGCAACCGAAGGGATATCGGATTGAAGTCGGCCTTTCGTGTAACCGTCCGTGCCGTAGGCGATTGAGTAGTTCAATCCGCCTCCTATATACGGATTTATGTTTCCTTCGCCAATATAGGAACCGGCGTCCGTGTTGTTCCACGGCATGGCGTAGGTTCGCCGGTACGCCCAGGTATATGTCGGGTCAACCGGTACCGCATCGCTGGGGCACTGGAAAACCAGCGCCGCAGACTTGGTTGTGTTCGCCGAGTCAACCGAGACTTTGATGCCGATGTAGGGCTCAATTTGGCCATCCCATGACACTTTCGTTCCATTAGCATAGTTGAATGCCATTGGATAGCGCTCGTCATAATCTTGCACGTACTGTGTGAACGCGATGCCAATCTGCTTCAAGTTCGACTGGCAGGTCGATTTTCGAGCATTTTCCCGGGCTTGCGCGAATACTGGGAAGAGTATAGCTGCTAGTAACGCGATGATAGCTATAACTACTAATAGCTCGATAAGAGTAAAACCTTTTGAAGGATCGTTCAGTTTTCGCGAGTTGTCATATGTATGCATCATTGTCTCCAAATGCGCACGGGCGCAAAGCACATTGCCTATCCGGAACTAGAAAGCGAAAGCAACCGTGGCTGGTTCAATAAGGGTTGGTTCAATCAATCGGATTGGGACCGACGGCTCTCGCCCCGACATCAGCGTTTCTAGGAGAGAGAAAAGTTCGCTTGTGATTGCCGCCGGGTCAAACTCAGCGACTGCGATTTGATCTTCGTAGCCCAACAGCATCGTGGAGCCAGCATTGGCGTGCGAAACGACATGAATGTCCTCTCCAATTTGGACGCCCAATCGCTGCAAACCAACCAGGACGCCGCGCGCGAAAACGTCGTTGGTCAGGATCAGTCCATCTGGCCATTGTGAACGCTCCAGTGCACCAAGCACTTCGCGCACCGCACGATATCCCTGTTCTTGTAGCGATTCTAGCTCGGCCGGACATTTATCTTCGAGAACACCGTCAACCCACTGCGCTTCCTTCTCTCGCTGTCGCCACGAGTATGTGGGATCGGACGGCAATTCGTGATCCCGTAACCCCGCCTGAAAGAGCGCAGGGTAATCGATGATGCTGGGATCATATCCTTCGGAACGCTGCCAGAGGCCAAACGGACGCCACAGACCCAGGCGTCGACAGCCCGTTCGAGCCAAATAATCAACTCCCAGCGATGGGACTAATTCTGACACCGGTTGGACACGGTAACGCATGCGGGAGTTCGCAAAACCAACCATTGGCATATTGTGATCCGAAACCCACTGCAGCGCTTCGTCGCTAGGCTGTCCGATGAAGATAAGCCCTTGCAACCGGCCAGCGCGCTCCGCATTCATCAGCTCTATGGGAAGATTGTGCCCATTGGTTCCGCGCGCCCCGAGATAAAAATTAAACTGTTCGTGCCCAGCAGATGCGCGTTCTTGCGCTCCACTCAGCAGCAAATCCCAGAACGGCGAACTCATCGACTCGCTCATCGCATGAACGAAGCCAATTGTCTTGAGGCCGAGGCGCGACGAGACAAAAATGCCGTTGCCGTGGACCCGGCTTACTATCTTTTGCCGCTCTAGTTCACCGAGCGCCTTATGAAGAGTGCCACGGCTCACCGTCAGGCTATCGCATAGCTGCGTCACCGTTGGCATCTTCGCGCCGCCGCCCAACTCTTGGGCAATTCCCGTGAGTTGTTCGCACACATTCATCAGTTTTGGCTGGCGTCGCAGCGAATCCGTAGTCGACATAAGTACCTTTCGCTTACTCTCTTTAGAGTAGGACACTAATAGGACACTCGAATTATACCACGACTTCGTCCGGCTGTACACACCTGACTAGAGATTTTTTGGACTCCTCAAGCAGGTCATCCTGGTTAAGCTCGCGCGAGCCGCTCGGTCTTACTTTCTCGCTTGGCACCCTCTCGCAATTGGCCAGCCTTGGCAACAGAGTGCATGAACATGCTAACGCACGGCAAAGCGCAAATACCGCCGTGCGATCCCTTCACAAAGAAAGCCCCGGCGGCTTGAGCCGTCCTAAAATTCCTTCCCCCAAGACCCCATCACCCCAAGCTGTCCATAAACGCGATACTGCGCAGGTCGCTGTCGCAGCGGTAGCGGATATAGCGGCGGAGTGCGAGGCGCGCCTGGGTGGCGGTGGCGTGGGATGGGGGCGCCACCGAGAGGACTGCGCGGATGTGCTCGAGGTCATGGGCGTTGACATGCTGGACGAAATCCACTGCGTCGTAGCTAAGTTCGGAGTGATCGTCGATCTCTCGCGGCCGCGCGTGGTATGGGCAAAGGACGCCGCCTTGGGCGGCCGACAGCGCGAATCGATCAGCCGCGTCGGTCGACGGTCCCGGCACGGGTTCACCGCAGACCGCACACGTCTCGAGATCGGGAGCATAGCCGATACGCTCCATGAGGCGCAATTCGAACCAGCGCGACGCCATCTCCGGGTCGGCGATTCGTTCGAGCAGCAAGAGCGTGGAGCGGAGCAGGGTGAAAAGGTCGGGCTGCGGATCGTCCTCAGCAACGAAATGTGACAACAGTTCTGCCATGTACTGCCCATGCGCCAGCCGCATCAGGTCCTTGCGCAGCGCCGGGAACGAGTTCTTTACCTCGGCCTGCTGCAGCACGTGCAGCGATTTGCCGGTAGCCAGCCCGAAGTTGGCGCACGTCAGCACTTCCGACGCGCCCGTGAGGCGACTGCCAGCCTTGCGCGCCCCTTTGGCGATAGCCGAGACCCGTCCCCGGTCGCGCGTGTAGATCGTCAGTATGTTGTCGGTCTCGCCAAACGCCATCCGGCGCAAGACAATCCCCATGGTGTTGTACTGGGCCATCGGGTATAATCCGTCAATCTTTTTGAACGCAAGCGCCATCACCCAAACGCACTTCACATGACATGCCTTCGGCTCGCCCAGAAGACTGGTTTGGTGAAACACCACTCTTTTCCTTTCCTTTAGGAGAGGAAGGGGCCCACGAAGTGGGAAGGAGAGGTGCTCTCGGCCCATTGCGAGAACCTAGCCGGGTGGCTTCTCTCGCTTATCGACCTCCACCCAGTGTACCCGAACGTATGATCTTGGACGAAATCATCGCGCACAAGCGCACCGAAGTCGCCGCCGCCGCCTCCCGCGTCTCTCTCGCAGAGCTGACCGCACGGACCGTCGACGCGTCCCCTGTTCGCGACTTCCACGCCGCCCTTCGCTCGCCAAAGGGCCGTATTGGTCTGATCGCGGAGGTGAAGAAAGCGTCGCCGTCCGCTGGCATTATCGCGCCCGGTTTCGACCCGGTTCGCACCGCCACCCAATACGAAGCCGCTGGCGCGGACTGCCTCTCGGTGCTCACCGATGCCAGATATTTCCAGGGCAGCCTCGCCGACATGCAGGCTGCTCGATCAGCAGTTAGCATCCCAGTCCTGCGCAAGGATTTCGTGATCTCCGAGTACCAGGTCCACGAAGCCCGTGCCGCTGGCGCCGACTGCATCCTGCTGATCGTCGCCGCGCTCACACCCACGGAAATCGCCGACTACCACGCCTGCGCCACCGACCTCGGCCTTTCGGTGCTGGTCGAAACCCACACCGAGGACGAAATGCGCATCGCCCTCGACTCCGGCGCGACCCTGATAGGCATCAACAGCCGCAACCTGCAAACCTTCGTCACCGACCTAGGCGTCATCGACCGCGTCGCCGCCCTCGTCCCGCCCGGCATCACCCTGGTCGCCGAAAGCGGCATCAAAACCCGCGCCGACGTCGACCGCGTAGCCTCCGGCGGTGCCCACGCCATCCTCGTCGGCGAAACCCTGATGCGCTCCGGCAACGTCGCCGCCGGTGTCGCGGAACTTGTGGGCCGGTAGGCGGGCGATGAAGAGCTATCTATTGTTGTTGCCCTTTGCGACCTATTGGGTAAAGCGGCAACGCGATAAAATTCGCAAATATGGACGGCCGCTCTCGTTGGCTGAGTCTGAAATTGCTCGAAAGTTGGGGATTGGGTGCCCGGAAAACGTCCGAATACTGTCTGTATCGGAAGTCCCAATGCCCGTGAACAAATTGCTGCGCGCGGTGGCGTTTAAGGCTGGCCTATTGTCCGTCTTGGGGCCAGGCGCGATGACGATGGACAACGGTATTTACGTCTGCCGACAATTCGACGGAGACTTGGGCCTCGTCGCTCACGAATTGGCGCATGTGGCCCAATATGAACGGCTTGGTGGAGTAGGGCCGTTCCTCAAAGAGTATATTTCACAGTGTATTCAGATTGGCTACGATAATGCGCCGCTTGAGGTGGAAGCGCGGGCCGTTTCAAGTAGGTACTGCCAGTGAGCGCGACGGACGTTTGTTGCTCATGTCGTCAATAGCCGAACCCCAATGCCACTCATCAAGATCTGCGGCATAACTAACCTTAAGGATGCCATCGCGGCGGCGGAGCAGGGCGTCGACGCCATCGGCTTTATCTGCGATCCCGGGTCGCCGCGCTACGTTGCGCCGGAAGCGTTTCGACGTATACACGTTGCGCTGCCAAAGCGCGTCAAGCGCGTCGGCGTGTTCAACCGCGCCGACTCCCCGGAGTGGACCCGCCACAGCCGCGATGTCCTTGCCAGCTTCGACCGCATCCAGTACGGCGACGATGCCGTATGGAGCCGCATCGTGGGCGAAAACTGGGACATGAGGCGGAAGATACGCTCGTTCCCGCTCTCCCGCACTGCGGATCTGCTTGCGGTGGCGGCGTATAATGGCCTTACGCAGTCGTATCTCGTGAACGTCCACGTTACTGGTGGCGGCTCGGAGCGCGACGATGAAGAAACAGGCTGGAACCTCGCGCGTCAGGTGCACCAGTTCGGTAAGCGGCTCTACCTGTCCGGCGGCCTCACGCCCGCCAACATCGGACGCGCCATCGAAGCCGTGACGCCGTTCGCTGTCGACATTAATGTTGGCGTCGAAGCCTACCCAGGCTTCAAAGACATCGCCAAGATGCGCGATTTCGTACAGACCGTTCGCGGACTCGGCGATGCGCCTAGGATTTCCGATGACTGACAGCAGCCCACAGTTTGAACCGAATGCATGGATTGAGATCGATTCCGATGCGCTCACATCGAACGCCATCGCTTTGCGCGAGTTCGTCACCGGCAGTGCATCCTCCCCCGAACTGATCGCCGTCGTCAAGGCCGACGGTTACGGCCACGGCGCCGTCACTGCCGCCAAAGCCTTCACCGCTGGCGGGGTGGGGCGGTTCGCGGTGACCACCCTCGACGAAGCCGCAGCCCTGGTGCGAGGCGGTATCGACCCGGCCGTGACACCTATCCTCGTCTTCGCGCCCATTGTCACACCCAGCCAGGCGAACGCTGCCGCGCTGCTCGGCGTCGAGCCCACTATCTGCGACCCGCACCATGTCCGCCTCCTCGTCGCTGCCGCCGAAACCACGGGCCGCGTGGTAAACGTTCACCTCAAAGTCGATACCGGCATGGGCCGCCTCGGCGATCCGCCAATCGACGCGTGCCGGACCGCGCGCCTGATCGCCGCAACACCGGCGCTGAAGCTCGTCGGGACCTACACGCACTTCGCCAACGCAAGCGACACGGACCTCGCATCAACCCGCGCGGCCCTCGCACGCTTCACTGGCTGCTGCGATGCGCTCTCGGCCGACGGCATCTCGCCCGGTCTACGCCACGCCGCCAACTCCGCCGCCACTCTCCGCCTCCCGGAAGCGCGGCTCGATGCGGTGCGTCTCGGAACCGTGCTCTACGGCCAGTATCCTTCGGCAGCAGTGCCCAAGGTCCCCAATCTCAACGCGAACACATGGCAGGCGAAGGCGCGAGTCGTTTTCGTCCACAATCTGCCCGCAGGCGCGACTGTGGGCTACGGCTCCGAAGTGACCCTGCGCAAGCCGACCCGTGTGGCGGTGATCGCCATCGGCTACGCCGATGGTTACGAGATGTCGCCGAATAGCATGTTTAAGGGCCAGCGAGGTGTCAATTCGCTCGTCAAGCAGGCTCTCGGCAACAACGTGCCGCGCGTTTACCTCCACGATACCGCTGCTCCCGTGCTTGGCAGAGTTGCGATGCAGATGATTGTCGTCGATGTCACCGCGCTTGGCGATAAAGTGAAAGAAGGCGACATCGCGAACGTCCCCATGCGACGCCTCGCAGCAAGCGCGCACCTCCCGCGCGTGGAAACGACTTAAGCGGGTACAAAGACATGTATATGCCATACGGGAAGCAGGGCTCGCGTAGATGAAAGAGCAACCGAAAACCTCACCCCAGCCCCTCTCCTACGATAAGGAGAGGGGTTAAGGAGAAGAACCATTGCCTACTATCTTTCTGACTCCCTTCCACTTATCCTAGGGGAAGGGCTGGGGATGAGGTCAAGTTTAGTAGCCCTGCACAGCATCAACGGAAGACGAAACCATGAGCAAAACCATTATCGTTCTCGACAATAGCGCAGCTCTCAGCCGTCGCGCCGCCCACATGATTGCCGCACGCGCGCGTCAAGCTATCGCAGATCGAGGCCGCTTCTCCATCGCGCTAGCTGGCGGATCCACAGTTAAGACGGCGTACGAACTGCTCGCCGATGAGCCCGACATTGATTGGAAGCGCGTGCTCGTGTTTTGGGGCGATGACCGTTTCGTCGAGCCGACCAATCCGTACAGCAACTACGGGCTCGCGAAGGCCGCCCTGCTGGACCGCGTGCCGATTCCCGCTGGCAACATCTACGCCATCGACTCTACTGCGCCCACTCCCGCAGAAGGAGCAGCAAGGTATGCCGACACCATACGTAAGGCCCTTGGGAGCGATCTCCCAGTCTTCGACCTCGTACAGCTTGGCATGGGACCGGATGGCCATACAGCGTCCCTGTTCCCCGGCTCCAGCGCACTCGACTCGTCGGCTATCGTCGCCGCAAACCATGCCGGTCTCGCGCCGTGGGTCGACCGGGTGACATTCACGTTCCCGCTCATCAACGCGGCCCGCAAGGTCCTCGTGCTCGCTGGCGGCGCCAACAAAGCCGCGCATATCCAGCAGGCCATTGAGAACCCCGACGCCGATATCCACACGCTGCCCATCGCTGGCGTCAACCCCACCGACGGCATCCTGACCTGGCTCATCGACCGCCCCGCGGCAACTCTTCTCAGCGCATCGACCATCACTTCTTCGTAGTTAAGCGAAGAGGCTTGATGTGGCACCTCGCGTAGCGAGCTATAGTAAAAGCCCGCCCGGCTCTGGAGGGCATCCTAAAACACAATGCCCTCTCTCTACCCCGACGCATCCGCGCTCCTCGCCGACCCATTAGCGCTGCTGGCTGCGTGCATCCGTGCTGGCGACCCGGTCGTCCCGCTGCGTCTGCCGTTCATTCGCGCTTACGTTCTCCTCGATCCTGCTGACATCGAACGCGTCCTTGTTACCGACAACGATCAGTTCGTCAAGCCGACCTGGCTGCGGACACGTGCCGTGAAGCGACTGCTGGGCGATGGCCTGGTGACCGCCGACGGCGACGAGTGGCGCGAACAGCGTCGGACCTGCCAGCCAGCATTCCATGGCCGCATGATGGCCGCCTACGCCGCCACGATCCAGCGCGTCGCCCTGCGCAATGTCGATTCGTGGCGCGCCGATCAGACCGTGCACCTGCTGCACGCCATGACGGCGATGACCATGGAGATTATCGGCGAAACAATGCTGGGCGATCCGATGACCGCCGAACGAGACCGTCTATGCGCCATCATGGACACCCTCATGACATCGTTTCGCGCGTGCTACAAAGCGTTCGGCCTCGCGCCACTGCCGCCGACACCCGGCGAATATATCGCTGGCCGTGAACTCGACCGCCTCGTGGACACCGTCATCGACCGCGCCGCAAAGAACGTCGCTCTTGGCCAGCAGACACTCCTCGAAATCCTGCTTGGTGATACCGATCTGCCGCAGGGCTCCCCGCGTGTGGTGCCTCAATCTCTTCGCCTTTCCTATAGGAGAGGAGGGGACCCGCTTCCGAGTGGGGAGGAGAGGTTCTTTTCCGCACTCTCGCGCAAAGCCCTCCGTGAGCAGGCCAAGACCTTCATTGCCGCCGGACACGAAAGCTCGGCCCTCCTGCTCACCTGGCTCTTTATCCAGCTCTCCGCTAAGCCTGAAATCGCTGCGCGCATCGCCGCTGAAGTCGGTGGCACCGTTCCGCTGTGGGACTCCCTCGATACTCTGCCCTATCTGCAGGCGACAATCAAAGAAGCCCTGCGCCTCTATCCGCCGCTCTGGATGACCGGCAGGCGCACCCTCCGACCGATCACGCTCAGCGGCCACGCCATCCCCGCTGGCGCGCTGCTGCTCACCAGCCAATGGGCTGTTCAGCGTCACCCGGCATACTACGCACAGCCCGACGAGTTCCGCCCGGAACGGTGGCTCACTGACGAAACCGCAGCACTCCCCCGGTTCGCATACTTCCCATTCGGCGGCGGCCCGCGCTCGTGTATCGGTCAGCGATTTGCCACAATTGAGATCGCCACCATCGCCGCCACAATCCTGCAGCGCTTCCGTCTTGATGTGAGTTGTGGCGTCCCGATAATGCCCGCGGCGACGATGACTCTGCGTCCGCCCGCGGAGGCTATCGCGACAGTGTATACACGATGAAGCCAGGTGCGTTGTCGGTTATCCGAATAATCAAGAATAGTTATCAATAGCTAAAATTAATCGTTAAGCGTCGATAAATGCACAAATTAATGCTAACTATTTGTATAATCCAGCCATGCGCAAGGTAACCTATTAGCAAGCAAGCACCGATAATTTAGCATGAGCGCGAACCACCGAATGAATTGGGTTTGAGTGCTGTCTTGCCATTGCGCTATCACCACGGGTTCAAGTGCTAGATATAGTCGTTTGACAAGCGGCCTTTTGGTGAATAACTCAATGATCTTGTGGGCACCAGACAAAGCTCGCTCACTCGTGCGATTGGGATGAAGCAAGTCAACCAAACGCTGCTTACCTCGTCCGGGCCAACATCACCGTGCGTTGATTGTGCGAAAAATCAAAGCTGTACGGTTCGTCACCCCACACTGGAGTGTAGTGAAATGAAAGTTGAATACGTCAATCCGTTTGTGACCTCCGCCTTTAACGTGCTTGAAGCCGTTCTCAGGCAGTCGCCAGACCGGGGCCCGCTGTCAATGCTGCCGTCAACCCATACCTCCGAGCAAATGAACGTTTGCGTGGGGGTGACTGGCGACGTTCAAGGGATTGTCATCTACGGTATGTCCCTCGTTACCGCAGACAAAGTGGCCTCAACTATGATCGGTCAGACCATCAAGACATTTGATGAACTCGCCGCGAGCGCCATAGCGGAACTATGCAATATGATCAGCGGTGGGGCGTCCACCCTTCTCTCCGGCGCGGGATACGTATGCGATATCACGCCACCCACTCTTATCCGCGGCGCAAAGTGCAAGATATCGACATTCGACATTCCCACTCTCGTAGTGCCAGTCATTATTGAACAGGGCGAAATCAAAGTCACGGTCGGTCTCAGGCACAAGTAGCCTTGCGAGCGCGGGACGACAAAGACAACGCCTCCCCAGTTACCTAAGTATGGGGAGGCGTTGTTGCGTTCATGCCAAATTGGTCCAGCGCTTTAGCCTATCTCACCGTCGTCCACGAGGTTCAGGAACACGTCGACCATCTGTGGGTCGAATAGCTTTCCGCGCTCGTCCATCATATACTGCCTCGCCTTCTCTGGCGGCCATGCGCTACGATAGGGGCGGTCGTGGGTGAGCGCGTCCCAGACATCGATCACCGTAAACAATCGCGCCTCCCGTGGGATCGAATTGGCAGCCATGCCGAGCGGATACCCGTGACCGTCAAAGTGTTCGTGGTGGAAGTGCGGAATGTTAAGCGCTGGGTGCAGGAATGGAATCCTCGAAAGCCACTCGAATGCATACACCGGATGCATCCTCATGATTTGCCACTCTTCCTCGTCCAGCTTACCGGGTTTGCCGAGGATACGGTCGGGCACGCCCAGCTTCCCGATATCGTGCAGCAGAGCCCCTCGCCGAACCTGCACGATTTCGTTATCATTGAAGCCCAATCGTCGAGCCATCTTGACCGCAGCATCCGTCACCCGCTGAGAATGCCCCTCCGTCTCCCGGTCGCGCAAGTCCAGTGCCTGAGACCAGCCGGCCAGGGTCGCGTCATACGCATCCGTCACCTCAATATGCGCGTCTCGTATCTCCTCGAAGAGGCTCGTGTTGTGCAACGCTAGAGCGCAGACTGCGCCGATCATTTCGAGGAAGTCCCACCATTCATCGTCGTGCACGGCTGGCGTTCGGGTGTAAAACTCGATTACGGCGAGAACCTGGTTGTGAAGAACGAGTGGGAATACGCCGTAACCACCAATGCTGTCGGGAAGGTCTATCGCTGCACAATCAGCGCGGCTCATAGTAGTCGGCTGAGCGTTCCTGGCGGCGTCTGAAACTAGCCGACCGCGAATATACAGCGTCTCATTGTCCATCGCAGCGCCGGTAGCAGTATGATCGGCAACGGGGCTGTAGTCGCGCAGATCGGGATCCTGCATCCAAAGCGTAACACAGTCTTTTTGCAGCGCGCTGGCAAATTGCGAAACGATTTGCCCAATTAACTCTGTTGTTTCAGTTGCACCTCTAAGCGAGAGTTCGACATCGTGCGTGGCCTTGAGGTACTCGAAGCGCTTGCGTGCGCTTGAACTGAGCGCCGCAAGCTCCATGTCGGCGCTGACGCGCTGCGTGATGTTTTCCTTAACCGCGACGTAATTCGTCAACTTGCCCTTGGCGTCCTTGATGGGCGAGATCGATACGGATTCCCAGTAGAGTTCGCCCGCCTTATTCTTGTTGCAAAGCGTCCCGCGCCAGACTTCGCCAGATTTGAGTGTTTGCCAAAGTTCGCTGTATGTCGTTGGTGACGTGAGTTCCGATTTAAGGATACGCGGGTTCTGTCCGATTGCTTCGTCCAGCGAATATCCAGTAACGTCAGTGAATGCCGGGTTAACATACTGGATTGTGCCCCCTGGGTCAGTTATGACTATAGAAGAGGGATTTTGTTCGACCGCCTGCGACAGTTTCTTCAGGTTGCCCGCTGCTTCGTTTTGCAGAGTTATGTCCTGCAATACTCCGATTACTTTGTGCTCTTCTTTGTGGTAAAGGGCACGTGACCGGACATCGACGATACTTCCGTCAACTGGCCGCTTAACCTGAAATTCGATATCATAGGTGACGCCGTTCTCGACTAGGTTCGAGAGCGCGTTCGTCAACAAGTCATGATATTCCGGCAGCGCGCGAGACCGCACTTCCTCCACTGGGCAGATCTCATTGCGCAGGTCGTAAATGTCTCGGACAACCTTCGACGCCCAGAATGTTCTAGCGCCGAGGTCAAGTTCCCAGTAGCCGAGCCTAACAATCTCCTCGACCCGGTCGAGGAGTGATGAGTTCCGCCGCCAACGAGCCTCATTACTCTTGCTTTCCGTGACATCAGCGATAGAACAAAGCAGGCTGCTTACGACTCCGGTTTCGTCGCGGCGAGGATAGAAGCTGGCGAGCCAATATTGATCCGTTGGGTGATTTCTGTTCTGACCACCTACTATTTCGATATTCGTCAGGATATCGCCATCATCGAAAAGGTGACTGCGCAACAACTCAAGTTGGTATGCCACCGGGAAAAGAATATCACCAAGCCGCGTGCCATTTTGTACAGGAACGCCGTTTGCGCTTGCGGCGATGGCGGCAAATATCTTGTTGTGGCGGCGCACTCTGAATTCCGCATCGAGTGTGAAAAGGCCAATCGGCGTGTGTTCGAGAAGAAAATCGATTTCCGATAGATTGGCCGTCAGGATTTCGTCTTTACGAAGCAGCGCCCGCTGGAGTTCGACACGATCGGTAACATCGCTGAACGAAATGATGACTCCGATGTGCTTGCCCGTGTTCGATATCACTGGCGAAGCGCTCGTAGTGATCCAAATCCTCCTACCGTCTTTTCGCAAGACGGTATTGACGATTTTCGCGATCCGGTGCCCGGCCATTGCGCTTTGCACAAAAGGCGTCTCGCTGGATATCCGCACGCCAGCTTCATCGATCGGATCAAGAGCCGCCATCAACTCCATCGAAGTCTTGGGCGCGTCGTCAATCGTATATCCAAGAATACTGGTTGCCTCGGAGTTGATACGGATGATGCGGTGGTCAGGATCGCAGACAATCACGCCTGTCGCAATCGAGTTAATGGCCGCATCAAGTTCCGACGCCTGCGATCTTGCGCTATCAACCTGTGCTTCTTGAGCTTCAGAATGCTTTCTGACAGACGTGTGGTCGGCGCAAATGACCGCAAGATATCCAGGCTTCACCTGTGTCACGGTGACATAGAGCCACTTCGCGAGCGGGAGGTAGAAGAGTTCGAACGCATCGTTGTTACCGGTTCTCGCCACGCGGCCTAATGAGTCTACGAAACTTGAAGCGTGTGCCGGGTACACAAGCTTAGCGCTCTTGCCAATCAGATCTTCGCGCCGCTGTCCGGTAACGTCCAGACGACTCGTGTTCACATCCTGAAGATGGTAGTCAACTGGCTGGCCCTGATTATGGGTAACAATTTTGTAGATGGCAACGCTATCCTCCATTGCCTCGAAGAATGAGCGCGTGAGCCACGAGTCGACGTCGTCCGCGACACCTGGGCGGGACGGTTCCGCTGAGGGCACAAATCGGCTCAGACGCAGCAAAATGCACTCGTCACTGCTAGGCGATGGGGGAAAATGAACTGCCGACACGTGCACGGGAATCGCGGTGCCAGTGTGAGTTTGGATGTGTGCAGCGAATGAACTGTTGCCTGCGTGAGCTATCTCAGCCCATTTTTGCAGCCACCATGCATCGGCGCTCAGTTCAGCGACTGGAGCAAATTTGAGCGATATCAGTTGGTCGAGTTCGTACCCGAGATCGCAGCACAACTCCGCGCTGCCATCAACCGCTTTGCCTTCTTGCGAGACCCACAAGAGCCACTCAGACCCACACTCAACTGCCGCAAGGGCACGCCGCGCCCTTGCGGCGATCTCAGGCCCTTCGGTATGCGGAACATTAGTCATAATCGTTCAGCCAGCAGCAACTCACGACGCCGTTTATATGGTCAAATGACCATGGGTGACGCGCTGTCACTTCTAACCACTCCCAGTGACTTTGAACAAGTACGATGGCAACATTGCAGCCACCGTAACCATCAAATCAGCTAAGCAAGCAAGCCCTATGAATTTATCGGTATCTGTCGGGCCTTTTAGCAGGCATAGACCAAGGTATTTCGACTAATTGTTCGATCCTTATATCCGCACGCCGAGCCTCTTCAAGAAAGCACAGCCGCCGGCAGAGGACGGTTTCAGATTTCTCAAGCGCAACGAAACCGTAACTCTCCCAAATCTGAGTGCCCAACGGGTACTTTCAAGCACTTCGGAGCCGTAGGTTTCAACCTACGGAATCTTCTCTCCGGAGCAGTCGGCTTCCTAACGACGAATCCCAAGCTTGAAATCCCTCGCAGAAGCTCAGCTTGCTACAATAAACAATCATCGAACCATTTTCAATGTCTCTGCATCTAACCATTCAGAGCCACAAACTACACTCGGCTCATAGGACACGCAGCATGAATCAGTTGCGGGACATACAAGACCTTATTCTCGTTCGCGCGGCGCAGCGAGGCCAAACGAAGGCGTTCGACTCCATCGTTGCCCGCTACCAGCGGCGAATCTACAACCTTGCGCTACGGATGTGCCCCACGGAGGCCGACGCCGAAGACGCCACCCAGGAAGCGTTTGTCGCCGTTTACCGCGGCATCAAGGGCTTCAAAGGCGGCGCAAGCCTCGACACATGGATACACCGTGTCGCGGTCAATGCCTGCCTGATGCGTCGTCGCAAGGCTGCGGGGGGAAGCGACGCGACCGTCGACGATACAGTGCTCGATGAACGTCTCCCCGACACCGCTCCCGACCCGCTCGCCGAAGCGCTGCAAACGGAACTGTCAGCCACCGTCGCCGATGCCGTCAAACGCCTCCCCGAAGCGCAGCAGACCGTTGTCCTGCTGCACGGTATGCAGGGTTTCACCTATGCCGAGATCGCGACCATTCTCGCATGCCCCATCGGCACTGTAAAGTCCCGACTCTCCGCAGCGTTTACCTGTATGAGACGCACCCTCGCAGAATACGTCCAGCCTGAACCGTCGATAACAGCGGCCCCGACACCCGCAACGGAGGCGTCGCGATGACCACCCCCATCCAGAACGAATGCGAATACGACCAGCAACTGCGCGCCTACCTCGACCGCGAGCTCAGCGCTGAAACCACTGCCGATGTGCGCGCCCACATCGCCACATGTCCCTCGTGCCAGGCCCAAATCGGCTTCATGAAAGCCATCGACAGCGAACTCGCCGCATGGCGAGGCACCGCCGAAGCGCCAATCGGCCTTCGCCAGCGGATCGCTGACGGTGTGGCTGAGACGAAGGCGGACGGAACGACAGCGGTGCAGATAAAGAAGCCGCGAACGTGGAAGACTTACGCGCTAGGCGGCGCGGTTACGGTATGCACAATTTTACTACTCGCAGCGATCATCTTCCCGGTTTTTTCGAAAGCCCGCGAGGTGGCGCGACCCGGAGGGTACGATTACGCCCCCATGGCCGCTTCGTCGCCGCCAGTACTAGGTATCCATGAAGCTAGCAAGGCTGGCTCGTCCGAAGTCGTCGCGATGTCCGGTCGCCTTGCCGGTGTCAATGGCGTAGCGGCATCTACCAGTAGCACTACGGAGCCCGCGCTTCCCGCCGCGGACATCAGTGCACCACCGGAACCCGGCCAGCCCGACGTCTACAACGCCATCCCGCGCCAGATCATCTACACTGCCGATGTAAATATCACGGTGCCAAAGCTCGGCGACGGCCAGTCCGAGCTAACACGCCTTGTCTACCGCCGCCGTGGCTACATCTCGCAGAGCAATGTCGACGCGTCCAAAGGCGATGTCGCCAGCGGCTCGTGGACCGTCCGCATCCCCGTGACACAGTTCGAAGGCTTCATGGCCGACGTCGCCAAGCTCGGCAAGGTGAACTCCGTCCACCGCGACTCGCAGGACGTTACCGAGGAGTACAGCGACCTCACGGCCCATATCGCGAACAAGCAGATCGAAGAAGCGCGTCTCAAGGAGTACATGCAGCACAAATCGACCAAGCTATCCGACATCCTCGAACTCGAAGCCCAGCTCTCCCGAGTTCGAGGCGAGATCGAGCAGATGCAGGGCCGCCAGCGCCTCCTAGCGCACCAGTCGGACCTCTCGACAATCACGATCACGCTCACCGAAGCCGCAAAGGCTGCCGCGAAACCCGTCAAGCCGTCGTTCCTATACCTCGTCGGCCACTCCTTCAGCGGCACCCTAGGCGACATGGGCAGTGCCCTAAAGGACCTCGCCATCTGGTTCGCTGGCGCGCTCCCATACCTAACCATAGCCGCCCTCGCAACGGCGCTCGCCCACCGCCAATGGCGTAAAGCGGCAACTGCCGAAGTGAGGTAGTTTCAACCCGCCTAGCCCGTAGGGGCAGAGCTTGTCTCTGCCCTCCCTCCCGTGTTCCCCCAACCAACGCCAACGCTGTCGGACATCATCACCCCCATTTCCCAATGGGGGGGCCGCGTCTCAGCGCGGCGGGGCAACCAAAGCGGCGGCGGCCGAGGTGAGGTAGTTTCAACCCGCCTAACCTGTAGGGGCAGAGCTTGTCTCTGCCCTCCCTCCCGTGTTCTCTCAAAAGACGCCAACGTGGTCGGACATCATCACCCCCCATTTCCCAATGGGGGTGCCGCGTCTCAGCGCGGCGGGGGTAACGCCACCGCGTCTCGGCCCTCTTTCATGCCAAATTTTTTCGCCTCATTAATCGTTTCAAAAAGTCATAACTATGGTACAATATAAATATAGAGTTGAAACGCGAGCGAAAACCCGGACCTGGATAAAAATGTATGTCGCGTTACATTCGTATTCAAATATGCAGCCAATTTATGCACGATTTCGTTTACTATCATAGCCGTCACGCTCGATAGAGCCTTGTGAATAACACCATCGCGAATATCCTGAATATTCACGAGGAATATCCGGAACTCGTCGCGGGATCTTCGCATTGAACGAAAACACGAAACGACTTGCCCGATGATCTGCGTCGGCCAAAACTGGCCCCCCAGGGGTGCTCTGAGTCAGACCGGGAGTTCAGTCCCGGTTCGAATAATGCGACCATATTGTAGTGAACGCGCTGCGTTCCGGCCTCTCAATCCCGGCCTCACGGCCATTAACAAGAACCATGAACTTCGATACATTGATGTTGGCAGCGGTAAGCGATGAGCTCCAGGACCTGATCCTGCCGGGTAGGATTGAACGCGTCACGCAGCCGTCGCCGCACGAGATCGTCATTCACGTCTTCGCGCACACCCGCAAGCGCCAGCTCTACCTGTCCGTAGACCCGATGTATGCGCGTGTCCACCTGACAACCAACGGCAAGCCGAACCCGACAACACCGCCGTCGTTCTGCATGCTCCTGCGCAAGTACCTCGAAGGCGGCTGGCTGGAAGGCTGCGAGCACCCCTTCGGCCTCGGCGAACGCGTCATTCGCCTCACCGTTCTGGGCGGCCAGGCCCGCTACCGGCTCTATGTCGAGCTGATGGGCAAGCACAGCAACATCGTGCTCACCACCGAATCGGACATGATCCTCGGGGCCGCCAAGATCATCACCGCGCAGGTCAGCCGCTTCCGCGAGATAAAGCCCGGCATCAAGTACTTTGCCCCGCCGCGCATGAAGAGCACGAAACGCGACGCGTTCGCGGGCGACGCTGGCGTCGACATCCCGGCGCGGCAGTTCGACAGCGCCGACGAAGCCCAGGCGTGGCTCATGAGCACGTTCTCAGGCCTCAGTCCGCTTATGGCAGCCGAGGGAGTCGCACGCGCCGAGGGCACGCCCCTAACGGCCGAAAGCGTCTGGTATGGCCTGAACGAGGTCCTTAATTCCGCCCGCCTCCGCGAGTTCGCGCCCGTGCAATACGACGAGAACGATGGCCTCACCCGCGCCGCGTACCCGATCAACCTGCTCACGCACCCGCACGCCTTGCAGGAGACATGGAGCAGCTTCAACAAGGCGCTCGATAACGCGTACCAGACCGTCGAGCTTGCCGACGCGTTCCTGCGCGAGCGATCCGCCATCACCGGCGCGCTGCGTCGGGCGCTTAAGACGTGCGAGAAGGAACAGGTCGACACCGAGGAAGGGTTGGCGAACGCCGAACGAGCCGACGAGTACAAGGAGATCGGCGACCTGCTGCTGTCCAGCCTGCACAAGGTGCCAGCGAACGCGTCCGAGGTGGTGCTCGAAGACTACTTCGCCGCCATCGGAGCCGCCGAGCGCACCATCGCCCTCGACCCGCGCCTGGGAGCGCGTGAGAACGCCGAACGCTACTACCGCAAGCACCAGAAGGCCCGCGACGCCATGGACCGCCTGACGGAGCGCCTCGCCACGCTCGAAGAGGTCGAAGCGTCGCTGCAAACCGCCCTTGACCACGCCGAATCCGCGACCACGCTCGCGGAGATCGAGAAGCTGAACGCTGGCCTTGGCGATGAGATCGCACGCCGCCTGCGCCAGATCCCATCCGCCGAGGCCGAAGAGGCGCACGCCACCGAGAACGATATCTTCGCGGGCCACAAGATCCGCCGCGTAAGGTCGGTGGACGGCTGGGAGATTCTGGTGGGCGAGAACGCGACCAGCAACGACTACCTCACCACCCGAATCGCCGCACCCAACGACATCTGGCTGCACGCGCGCGCGGTCACATCCGCCCACGCCATCATCCGCTCCCAAAACCGCCCCGCCACCGTCTCCTCCGCCGCCCTGCGCCTAGCCGCCGAGCAAGTCGCCCGCCGCAGCGACGCCAAACACGCGAGGCTCGTCGCTGTGGACTACACCCTAAAGAAGTACGTCCGCAAGCCCCGCCGAGCCGCCCCCGGAGCCGTGACCTATACAAACGAAAAGACTCTCGATGTGACGCCCGCGTCGGCGTAATCAGTCCGTACAACTGACTCTTTCTTCCACCCCTCGTCCTTATCCTAGGAGAGGGGCCGGGGGTGAGGTATTTCCGATGCTGTACCTGCAAACCGCCACACACTCTTCGGGCGGATGTGCCTTGCCTAGCGTCCACGGTAACCGCCTACTTCCCGCCAAGCGTAGCGAGTGCCATCCCAGCCGCTGTGAGCGCGATGCCTGTCCACTGGACACCGCTCAGGCGCGACCGGAACAGTGCCGCGAGCACAATCTGGCTGCCGATAAAGCCGCCGCTGCCCGACAGAACGTTGGCCAGGTTGCTGTTACTAGGCATCGCGGCGTAGATCTGCATCAGGAAGTAGATGCTCGACGCGCCGACCACATTGCCAGCGACAAAACCGGCGAGCCATCGCCGCGAGCGGGTGGGGGATGCGCTGCCATACTTGAACGCCACATTGGCGAATATCTGCATGGCCCAGAAGGCGACGAGACACGGGATCAGCATCGCTCCGGCCCTCGCGCGGTCGCCATGGCGGAGCCGATGCCAGCGAGCGCGATCCCGGCGAACTGGAGCGGCGTGACCGCGCTGTGGTACGCCACCCAGAACGTCGCCTGCACGAGGACGAATGTCCCCACCGATGCGGCCAGCATGGCGATGTTGACCTGCATCCGCGAGTAGACCCCCATCAGGAGCGCCGTGCTGGTGATGCCAAGGATGTTCCCGCCGATGAAGTACTGCAGCCTGTGGGCGGCGTCCGTGCCGCCTTCCTTGAAGCAGATGTTGGCGCACAAGCCGACCACATAGTAGCCAGCCATCAGCGCGAGTGTCATCCCAATCCGCCGCGCCCGCGTCTCGGTGCCTGCGCTCACGACGCAGTCCGCCGGTAGAACCACAGCGCTGCCGTCCGGCGTGGCAGTTCGACCACGAACCCGTCCGTCATCAGGCGCTCCCCAGTCATCGTGGCCACGTCGCCGCTCTCCGAGTTGGTGAGCGTATATGTCGCCCCGGGAACGAGCCCGCGCAGGTTCGCAGTGAACGCTTCCTTCGGTGCACGCGCGTGCCGGATCGCCTGCAGGAGCCCGTCGCCGCTCTCCGGGCGGTCGAACTGCCGCGCGACCCATCTGTCGACGGCGATGCTGTGCGGTGTGAGCGCGTAGTAGTCGCCGTCGATCAGCATCGGAGCAGCGTCGCGCCAAATGGCAAGCAGCTTGCGTACGAGGGCGTAGTCGTAGTGGTCCTTGCGGATATCGATGGCAGGCATGATCATCGGCGCCATAGCGCAGTGGAACGAGAACGCGTCCACCTCGTCGGGGCCGGAGTACCCCTCGTAGTTGCCCGTCCCATCCTTGTCCCAGTTCTGCGTTGCCTCCTTGAAGTATGGGATCCACTGATACAGCGTGTGCTGGAAGCCGACCTTGATCGGGTGGTTGCCGTAACCATAGTCCGTGTAGTGCAGCGGCACCGACCGACGCATGGTCTCAAGGTCGTTGCGCCTACCGCCCGACGAGCACGAGTCGATCCAGAGGCCCGGGTTGCGCTCCAGCAAGTCGTCCCAGAACTGCAGGTAACCCTGAACATGCAGGTTCTCGTTCATTCCCTGCCTGTCGGCGGTGTCATTGGCGCGCCAGTAGTCGAGCGGCGGGAAGTTGAAGTCCTGGCGATACACGCCGATTCCGCTCTCCTCGATCAGCTTGCAGACATGATCGGTCAGCCACTGGCGGCACCCTGGTACGCTGAGGTTTAGCAGCCTGTTCTGCCCTAGCCATTCGCTCTCTGGCGCGCTGCCCTGTAATAGCCAATCGGGGTGTTTCGTGTGTAGCTCGCTTCCGTTGAAGACGCGCTCTGGCTCGAACCAGAGCAGGAAGCGAGCGCCATGCGACGCCACACTTGCCCCGACCGGCCCCAACCCGCGCGGGAAGCGCTCAGCATCGGGCGTCCACGTGCCCGTCCGCGGCCATCTTCGATCACCCTTGTCGTCGCGGCACGGGTACCAGCCTGCATCGATCCACCAGACATCGAAGTCGATGCCGTTATCCTTAAATCGACGCTGGTACGCGATCTGGTTCGCCTCAGTGGCCGCCGTGAACTCTTCGCCGTCGTCGGTCGCCGCACACCCCAGCACTGGCCCGATGGGGTGGCCGTCGACACGCGGCGGGACATGATCGCGATACCAGCGCCGCCACAGGTTGATGGCCCGCTCGCTGTCGCCCGTCCACGCCATGACGGTCATGCGCGGTGTCCGCACACGTTCGCCCGGCTGTAGCCGCAGGTTCGTAAGCTCCTGCCCTGCGGTCACCGAGACGCCCCCACCGCTGCCGGTAAACGTCGCCGCCCACTGCGCGGGCCAGCCGACGGAGAGCGTCAGGCCGCAGCCCTCGAACGCCAGTCGAAAGTACGGGAACGCGCGGTCGCAGGGGCGTCCGCCGTCTGGCGCAAAGCGGATCGTATCGCCGAGCCCGATAGCGGTGTCCAACGGCGTGTAGCCGTCCGCGCTGCAGAAGTCGCCATTGCAGTGCGTAAGCTCCGGCGACTCACCCGAAAATCGGGCATCGAGGCCCGCGATGTCGGCAAGAAGCGGCGTGACAGTGTCGCTCGTGTTGCGCAACCAGACTACCCACTCAACCACCGGGTAGTCGGCATAGCGCGTCACTTCGCATGTCACCTCCAATCCCGTCGCGGGGTCGATTGCCTCATAAACGGTCAGCGAAACATTGGCATCGACACGTCGCGTGGTCGTCGTCGGGTTCCACGCAGCCGGGATGCCGTGGATGATCCCGCCGCCGTACTTGAACGAGAACGGCAGGCTGTCAGGCGACGCGAACAGGTCGCCAGTCCATTTGCGGCAGAGGGCCATATCTACGGCGGAGGTCATAGGAGGGTGGGGTGTCGTCATTGGTGTCTCCAAGTGTGACTTTGCGTTATTGTAGGTGGGTGCGCTTCACGAAAATGGCAAGCGGCCAATGGTCGGGCAGTTTGATAGGTTATAACCGCGATCCTTGGGCCTATTGCGCACACTTAGCCCCGGAGGGGTGTTCATCGTCAGACCGGGAGTTCTAGTCCCGGTAAATGAGTTGCGTTATTGTAGGTTCGTGGGGAGGAGAAGTCCATGCGCAATCGAAAGAATACCTGTCGGATTGTCTGGCTCCCGTCAAGAGTTACGCCAGATCGACAGGTGAGGATGATGCAATGGCTCTCGCGAAACCGGCCAGCCTGCTCGAGGACACGCTGAGGATCAAATACGTCGCTGGCGGGGTTTCGCACGTCGCCTGCCCGTATACGACCACATGGCGCTCAATGCCGTATGCGATGGTGGCGCATTGGAGTGGCGCGACGGTCCGCTACGAGCGCGCTGGCGAACGCCCGGTTCACGTACCGCCAGGGTCAGCGCTCCTAGCGCCTGCCGACTCCAGCCACTGCGTTACGCTTGACGGCACAAACCCGGCGACTTGCCGCTGGGCGCATATGGAGATGACCATCTGCGGCGGGATCGACATCCTGCGCTTCCTGCAAGCGCCAGCGGTGGTGGACGGCCACGCGGCGAAGGCGTTAGGCGATCTGTGCGAAGCCCTGGCCGAGAATGCCGAAGCGCCGCGCCTGCCGCCGCTTACCCTGATCGCAAGAAGCCGCAGCCTGGAGTACCAGCTGCTCGATACCCTGCTGACCCTCGTCCACTGGTCTGGCTCGCAGGTGGAGACGGTGGAGTCTATCGCCCACGTCCTTCCGGTGCTCGTCGCCATTCAGGATAACCTCGCTGGCGACATCAGGCGCGACGATCTCGCAGCCCTCATCGGCCTTTCGCCCGCCCACTTCCACGCCGTATTCAAGGCCGCGACAGGTATCCCGCCGATGGAGTACGTCATACGCCTGCGTATCCGTGAAGCCCAGTCGCTGCTGCTACAAACCACCGCGACCGTGGCCGAAGTGGCCGAGCGCTCAGGCTTCCACGACCCCTTCCACTTCAGCCGCCTCTTCCGCTCCCGCTGCGGAGTCAGCCCCGCGCAATACCGCCGCGAAACGAGGAGCCTGCCCGTTGGCGGTGGGTGAGGGCGGTTGTGGAGGTGACGACACGGTGCGGTTTTCCGGCACAGTTGTTGCCTTTAGATCAATTTTACGGTAGCATCTAATTAGATGCTTGCAGAAGGAAGTAGACACTCATGGCTGTGCTCAAACTGAAACGCGACGTACATTCTCTGACCGATTTCAAGCGCAATACCGCTGAATACATGCAACAGCTCAAAGAGACCAAGAGTCCTGTCGTGTTGACAGTAAATGGCAAGGCTGAACTCGTTGTTCAGGACGCTGAAGGTTATCAGGATCTCTTGGACAAGGCGGAACAGCTTGAGACGATCGAAGGTATCCGTCTGGGCCTGGAGGATTTGAAAGCTGGGCGCATGCGTCCGACTGCCGAAGTATTTGCCGAGATGCGCCGGAAACTGAACCTTGGCTAAGCGTTATAGTACTCACATCACGGCTACAGCAGAAGCGGAGATGTATGCTGCGTATCAATGGATTGCCGACCAAGCCCCTGATGCCGCCGCGAAGTGGTTGGACGGACTGCTTGACGCGATCACTTCCCTCGAAACGCTCCCGAAGCGCTGCCCCATAGCCTCTGAGAACGATCTGTTCGATGAGGAAATACGTGTCCTCATCTACCGCATGAGCAGTGTTTACCGAATCCTCTTCACTATCCAGCAAGACAAGGTGGTAATCCTTTTCATTCGCCATGGCTCCAGGGACACGATAACGCCTGGTCCTTAGTTTGGACCTGCCTGTGCAAGCTATGGTGCCCCATACCAGGTGGAGCGGCCACCGCCGTGGCGAACCAAATGGCCCTTCTCCAGCAGCGAGCCGAATGTCGCCTTTAGTGTGTTGGGGCTTGCGCCATGTTCGCGTACCATGGCGCAGGTGGTGACGCTTGTGCTTAATCGCTGTCTGACTTAGCAGTTTCCTGTAGTGCGGTCTCCAACGCCCTTACTGCATGTGCATGCTTTTCCGCAGGCATCTTGTCGAGATTTAAGAGCTTCCAACGAACGGCGGGAAGCCGCTCAATACCGGTTAGGCCAAGTAGTTGCCAGTTTGGAGCGCGTCGTTTGAAGGACAGCAAGAACTCCTTGTCCTGTTCGGTCATCCCCGCCATCAGGTTTGCTATCAGTTGCTCGCGCACATCTTCAAGCTCGGCAAGTGTGACTGGCTCGCTCGTCATATCGGCAAACTCCTGATTGAACTGCGCGCGGATATCCTTGCGGGTGGGAGCAAGCAGTTCTGACATCGGGCGATTATGCCCGATGAGGTAGACGAGGAACGCCTGACGCATTTCTCGTGTGATGCCTTCATTTTCAAGAAGCAGCTTAATGTCGAACAGGTCCCGTGGGTGTTGCCGGTCGAGCGCCGCGCATATTTTTCCCGCATACAGGTCAGGCAGCGTAAGGACCTGGGTTTCGACAAAGCCGAACTCTAGCTCAACCGATGGCTGGGTAGCCATCGGTTTGGGCGGGAACACACTTCCCCGCAATACCGGTGATAGCTCGATCTTGATGCGCTCCGCACCCTGAATGACGAAGAGGCGCATCGCATCTGACGCTTCATTGGGCGGAATGATCTCGCAACCTCGTTGGCGTTGTGCGGCAATCGCGATTCGCCCCAGAGCTTCACGAATATGTCGCAGAGATGCTGTGCGTTCCTCAAGCGGCAAAAAGACCAAATCTATATCGACGGACAATCTGGGAAGATCGCGAACGAACAGGTTGATCGCCGTGCCACCCTTCAACGCGAAGCAGGTTTCGGTGCTTACGATACGCAATACGCGAATGAGCAGCTGGACCTGCCTGTAGTACGGGGTGTTTCTATTGATTGGCATGACCAGCAAACTCCCGTGGTACGGTTATCTGGTATTTCGCGTTCAGTATCCCACCCTTGACTATCATGCGCTTTCCGGCTCCGAGATTGCCGCTCTCCATCGTGAGCTTTGTCAAGTCAAGCCGCGCGAGCCAGGGACTAGCGGTCTCTTCAGCGAGCCAAAGAAATAGCCTTTTGACTTTGACGCTGGGGCACACGGCCAACAAGCGAGATAAGCGGATTGGAGAGAGCGTTGGCAGCCCATCAAGAAGCAAACTGGCGTGCTCTAGCGAGACACCGGCAGGCACGTCCATCAAAACTTCCATGATTGCCAGTTCAGGCGAGGATATTTGGACGGGCGGTTGTTCTACGCCAAATGCAACTCCGGGCATTTGCCAGGGTACCAGTCCCACGCGCGATCCCTCGGTATGATCGATGTCCAGGCAGTTTCGGCGGGAAAACTGAACGGTCGGCAATATGGTGTTTGCCCATTCAGGGAGCTTTGGCGTTCCGTAAAGCTGTATGGTCCGCTGCTCACGCGGTGATAGGTAGTGGGTTAATCCTTGCATGGCCAGAGCCGTTAGGCCGCCTGGGGTAAGCGCAATCCCCATGCGCTGAAGGGATGCCACAACGCCCTGCCAAGTCAGTACCGTGTCGGGACGAACGAAAACGCCTCTGGCAACAGGGGATATCTTCTCGCTCTTCAGCCAATTATCGAGTAAGTGCCTGGGCACACCATTTGCCAATAGCCATTGGCGCGTCGCCAGGAAGCCGACCGGCAAAAGAGAGCGTAAGGTTGATTCAGGATTCGTCATTGGTTTACATTACGGTATGGTTGCGGCGGAAGTCGCCGCAAACTACCTGTATGGTAAACTATACCACGGCGCCAGAGTTTATCAGTAACAGTTTTTACGGCGAAAATCGCCGTAAAATAGGCATCGGGTAAACTACTGATGATTCGTCAGATCACTCCAGATTATATTCAATCATGCGTAAAGAGAGCTTAAATAGCGAATATATATGTAATGATTAGGCTTTATGAGAAAATCACCATAGGTCGCATTTCAAGATACACCGCCTTGCCAACCAAATAGATGCCGGATTACACCGGAATACGATGGAGATGTGCAGGCGCGGGAGTACGAATTTAACGCCCGCGCGTTTAGTCGGTTTTCTTCCTCAATTGCTCAGCTACCCATCACGCAGCTGACCCGTTAGCGATGCTTTGCCATAGCCGTTACCGAACATATTGTCGTACCGTTATGCCAGGATACGGATGAAGCGGATCTGGTTGTTCGTCAGAATCGTATTCGGCAGGCTGGAGCTTTGGATTTGGATAGACCTGAATCGAAGTATCATACGACACCTCAATGTTAACCCCAGCGGGATCGCGGTGATTGTCTCTGATTACGAAGAATGACGCTTGCTTTCGCGCAATCCATGTCGCCTGCGGTGGCAGATCACTAGGTAGGAGTGGGTAGTCGCCCTGCCAATACAGCATTTGCTTGCTAGACTTGCTCGGCGGCGACGGATGTGCTGCCATTTCACGCTTCGCCCACGAAACCAAAACGGGGCCGACATTGGTGTACCGAATACGGTCACTCATCCCCGCAACCGGCAGGCTGAAAGGCGAGCCACCTGAGAAGAACCCAACCGCAGCCCCGAGGATCGATGCTAGGTAGCACACGAGACTGACGCCCGCAACGCCGAGTGCTCGCCTCCACGGAGTGTTATCGCGGGACGGGAGAAGGTGACGGAAACCGAGCAGCGGTAGTATGGTGACGATGTATACGGACGCCACCATGATCAATCCCTTGACGTCGATGCCCCAGCCGCTCAGATACGGCACGCCAATAAACACCAACGCGCCCGATAGGGCACTGGCGACGACGAACGCAAGCCAGCGGCGGACGGTGTTGCCATGTGGAGGCGGCACTGTGGGAGACTGTTCGGGGACCAGGTCGTTTTCCATGTTGCGTTCCTCCGAGCGATGTTCGGCTTGTCGGTTACTCCGGAATTGGGGTCCAAGTATTAATGGCTCATGACCGTGGTTGCCACGCCTGAGTACTGCAAATGAGAACTTGCTTCGCTACTCTGTCGTTGAGTCGGACCACGGGCCCCCAGTTATCCACGCAAGCTCACGAGAAGTGGCCCCTTTTGCCGCGTCAAGCACAGGCAAAAGAAACCCGCTAAGAGTGTCAATCACGTCTGTAAGGCTAATAGCGTTTCTGGGCGGCGTGACGTTCTGCTTAAGAAATGCCTTCCATTGATTCTGCTTGTTGGCGTCGTTGGCGAACTCTTGCGTGAGACCGTCAGGCACACTGATTGGTAAGTCAGTAGTCCGCCGTGTGAATACCTCGCGAACAGTGGCACTGAGCACTGGCATTGCGTAACTAAACTCCTTGGCGAGCACATACAGGTCAAAGAAGTCTTTCATGCGGCTGTTACTGCGTTCGAGAACCACGATAGCATGCAGCTTTTCAGCAATCACTGTTTCCCGTTGGTAGGCCAGTAGCTCCGGTGCCTGGAAGCCATCAAGCAGGGTTGTCATTGTAGTCATGAGTGGTTCCGGGATAGTCACATCGCCGAGACCAATATCGACTTGCAGTGTGATTCGGGCATTCTCCAGCGAAGCCGTGACTGTTACTCGCATGCCTCCGAATTGGTTGCTCTCCCTGATGTATGTAGCTCTCACCGATGTCGCATCGAACAGTAATCCATCGTCCTCCACTTTGATGGTGCAGATGCCTTCGAACAGCAATGCGAGACGGTCAGTATCGGCATCGAGGCCCGTTCCAAGTAGGTCAACATCTCTCGTCTTCCGGTGCAGCTCATTCAGCCACAGCGAGAATAGGGATGCTCCTTTCAACACGAAGCGATCAGCATACGGGGAAACGCTTATGCGGTACAGCAAGCGCTCGATCCCATAGAGCACGAGAGCACGCTGGAACTCAATGCCGAGAGACTTGGCTTTGTTAGTCAAACGCTGTCTGACGGACGCAGCGACATTTTTTGGGGCACCGCTCATATGGCAAGCGCCTCCATGTAGGGTTCCATGACCTTCTCAACGCGACAAATTTGGGCGTACTTCCTTATCTCCGCTCTTGTCGTGCGACGTTCATAAATGGCTTGCTTGAGGGCCGTGAGTGCAACACTCAGGCCAATTTTGTT
The DNA here is from genome assembly GCA_036504535.1 of Capsulimonadaceae bacterium. Lineage (GTDB taxonomy): Bacteria > Armatimonadota > Armatimonadia > Armatimonadales > Capsulimonadaceae > JARLGU01. Next base: position 3,666 of record DASXUY010000057.1, on the reverse strand, counting down.
CCGATGTTTGAAGCAATCGGCGATGGTCTTGGCGACTGACGTGACGTTGACCTCAACTCCCTCGATTACGTGGCGTTCTATTCCGGCGCTGTAAGCCGCATCATTCGCATACGTCACCGCAATCGGCGGGTAAGTAATCCGTGGCGGTCTCGCGCCACGCGGCAACAAGAGATGAATTCGCCATGGGCTCTCTGTCGTCAGCCCGTGAAATTGCAGTGCAGAAGAGAGGCACACGATGCCCTGCGGCACGCGAGCGGCTATTTCCGCCAGATCATGGTTTTCGGTGACCTGTGAGTTTGGCAGACTATAGAGCCCTCTGCCGAGATGGACGAGGACGCCGGAATCGGTGAGCTGCTTGATGCGCTGTCGTGAAAGCCCGGTGCTCACAAGAGTGCGGGCGCGTAGCACGCCGCTTGGTAGTAGCTGGAGAGGTGGGGGAGTTTGCTCCCGTGCGTCTAGTGATGTGATTCGCTTCGCCATATTGATATTATGTCAGCACTTAATTATACTAGTAAACATAACATAATTGACATCATCTAGGATGAAACGTCAGCAATTATATATTATATACGTAATAATGTATTGGCTCATGCTACCAGCAACTATCCCCGTCACGTAGCCGACTCGTTAGTGAAACTCTGCAATATTCGCTACCGGACGTAATGTTTGACCGTAATGCCAGGATAGGGATGTAGCGTCGGTCGGTCTTCTTCTTCTAACGGAGCGTCAATAGGTTCAAGCTTCGGGTTAGGATAGACTTCAACCGTCGTGTCGTAAGAAACGCAGATCACGACCCCGATTGCCTTCTGGCGCTCGTCTCTGTCTATAAACACCGAACTTCTATCGCGACAGAGCCATCGAGCCGCCTGAGGCATCCCAGTCGGTCGTAGGGGATATTCACCCCCCATAGCGTCTACTGGCTTAGCTGACTTGCTCGGCGGCGATGGGTGCGCTGCAATTTCACGCTTCGCCCACGAGACCAAAACGGGGCCGACATTGGTGTACCGTACACGGTCGCTCATCCCCACATATGGCAAGTCGATTGGCGCTCCGGCCGCGAAGAGGCCGCCGAAACCGCCGACAATCGACGCTACATAGCACACGAGAACGACCCCCGCGAAGCCAAGCGCTTGCCGCCAGAGAGCACGACCGCGCGCTGGGCGAAGGCAGATGTAACCGACCACCGGGAGCAGGACGCCCACGTAGATACCACCGACGACAGCCAGGCGTTCAGGATCGAAGCCCCAGCCGCTCAAATACGGCACGCTTACAAACACCAATGCGCCCGACGCGGCACACGCGACGACGAACGCAATCCAGCGGCGTGCGGTATTGCGCTGTGCGGATGTCACTGTGGGAGGCTGTTCGTGGTGCGTTTCGTTTTCCATGGTGCGTTGCTCCGCGGGATTTAAGTGCCGTTGTTGGTTATCGCATTGGGCCATTTGCGTGTCGACTATGGGATACTAACCGCCGCCATTGGCGCCGTGTGGAATCGCTTTGCCAGATGCGGCGCTCGTGTCTTGTTCAACCGCTTCGCTGGTACGCAAGAAATACCTTGCGTGGCGTCGCTCGCCGACGCGCCTCAGTGCGCCCTTTTCCACAAGGTCGGCCAGGTCGCGAGTGGTTGTCGCCGATGTAGTTTCGGCAATTTTCATATAGTTCGCAGCGCTGAGACCTCCCTTGAACCCCTCCGGCCCCTCGCGGAACATGCGCAGCAATGCCTCTTCCTGACGAGAGTTCAATTGGCCCCGCAAACGATCGAAAAGCGCAGTTTTGGCTATCAAGAAGTCGATCCAGTTGATAGTTCTATCCAGCGACTCTAGAGCCGTTTCGGCAAACCAAGCGAGCCAACGTGTGATTTCGTTGTGTTTGCTCGATGACTCTAGCGCCTGGTAGTAGCTCTTGCGCTTCTTGAGTATAGTCGGGGCAAGCGTTATTAAGGTGGGATGCCCTATACTTTGTGCAAGTGCCTTTTCAGCGATGGCTCTCCCAATTCGCCCATTGCCATCGTCAAAGGGGTGAATGCTTTCAAAGTAAAGATGTGCTGCTCCCGCCCGCGCTAGAGCAGTGACGGGATTTGGCCCAATGGGAGATGTGCTGTTGAACCAGTCTACAAACACCTCCATCTCTTTGCGGACAAGTGACGAAGGCGGGGCTTCAAAGTGAACTCTGGGAACCTCAAAAACGCCCGAGATAATCTGCATCGGTTCATCCTGCGTGCGGTAGGCTCCAATGTCGTGAATATCCCGACGCTCGTTCAGGAGCGTGGCGTGCCAGCGATATAGGGTTTCGTGCGAAAGCGGGGCAGCATACGTGTCGTATAGGTTCACCATGACGTCAGCGATGCCTTGTTCCGCAGGCGGGATGCGTCGGCAATCCGTTGGCAGACCGAGTTGGTGCCGAATCGACGACTGCACACTCGCCCGATCCAGAATCTCGCCTTCGATTTCCGATGTTGTAACCGCCGCAGAACTCAAGAAATCAACAGTCACAGACTGGCGATCTTCTTCCTCCAGATGCTTCACCGTCCCGATGTATATACCGGAACGTAGCAGAAACTGCTGCTCAGCAGCAATGAGGCGTGAAACGTCCCAATGAAAATGCGGCCAATCCGATTGCTGCCAATTCCAGTTCATGATCGATAGCAAGAGAGTCTATCGATCATGTGGGTGTAGCGTAGTGGCGAAACCAGACTGAGGGCTGAACCTATCTTACGCCAAGTGTAGGCGGTATCCAAAATGCTAGGGTGCGGTTAAGCTAATCGACTACGGGCAGCTCGAGGCCATAGTTTAGCTATTTATTAAAACTAGAGTCTTTACACATTGACATTTTACGTTGAATGTGGCATACTAACAGTAAAGATGAATCACCCAAAGAGGTCATCGTTTGCACATTGACAACACGCGGCGCAAACTCGGGCAGGCACTAGTCCCGCTACAGAGAAGCTCGACGCGTAACCGGGCCAGGAACGCATATTATGCGCCTCGGTTTCGCGCCTTTATGCTCACTATCCGCGAATATCGTAGCCCGCACGAGGGAAACGCATACCCACCTCTATTTTTGTGATTATGCGGCGAGAGGCGGGCGCTGGCCACAAAATTGCATTGCCCTGCTTGGTGATCCGTTCCGCAGAGCTGGGTGAGACGGGATTTCGATCCCCGGCAAACAGAAAACCGCCGGAGGCGGGTGCCTCCGGCGGTTTAATTTGGTAGCGCATACGGGATTCGAACCCGTGGTCTCTACCTTGAGAGGGTAGCGTCCTAGGCCGCTAGACGAATGCGCCAGGTGATTAGCGGAACGGACGGTATTATAGCACGATTTTCCCCTTTCAGTCAACGCTAACTCAAAGTCAGCGCCAATTCTAAAGCGGATGTAATTGCTAAGGCAGGTCCGAAGGGCCCTCATATCCTAATCCGGCCAAGAACCCGGTGTTCGAGCACATAAATTAAAAACTTCCTACTGCCGGAGGCGGGTCCCTTTGACTATTCCTATAGTCACTCTTCAGGACCCGTCGGAGGCTTAGTTTTTAATACAAAAGAATTCCCCGTGGCTTGCCACGGACCAGCGCGTCTCTGAAGCTGTTCGTCAGCTCGGTTGGTTTCGTAAAGCGAGAGTGTTATACTTTTAGGCATGGCTGTTACTAAGAGTTGGCATTGCGCTTACGAT
>DASXUY010000056.1:0-12306 GCA_036504535.1 Capsulimonadaceae bacterium | reverse complement strand
TTTGGGCCCCGCCAAAACTCAACCGAACACGTCCAACACAGTCCAAACTATCGCCCACAACCTGCTCTCGCTTACCCAGCAAAACCCCTCGCCGCAACGCCGCTCCTGCGGCGACAAGGGTCCAGCGACACGCTGGTGCCTCCCCGGCATGAGGGGCCGCCGGAGGCATCCTGGTCATCCCACCACCCCGACTACAGCCCCAACAGCCCCACCGCCACGTCAGCGTTGCGCTGGGCACGTGTACGTAGAGCTGGCAACCGAGCCGCGAGCGCCGCTGCCCTCGCCCCACGTTCGCTCCACACCTTCGCAACCATGGCACGAAGCGCTTCGGGGTTGCGCGATGCGATATCGTACACTGCGTCTTGCTGCCCCGTCTGAGCCATGAATGCGGCCACCTTGGGGTCGTACGAGAGAGCCACCGACGGCGTTCCCGACGCAGCTGCGAAGATCAGCGCGTGTAGACGCATTCCCAGCACCATCTCCACACCGGCCGCCTGCTGCAACAAATCTGCGAGTTCGCCATTCCCTCGGCGCGCTTCGCCACCGGCGGCATTGATAAACGCCGCATTCGCTGCCTCGTCGGCGCCTCGCATCATTGGCATGTCAATAATAGGAGCCCCAGCTAGCGTCGTACGGTACGCCAACGCAAGATCACCGGCTAACTGGGCTGTCTCACCCTGCCATTCACGCAACGCCACGCCGACACCAGAACGCCCCAGTACCGGAGTTGGCGAACCAAGAAGAAGTGCAGGGTCGGCTGTTACTTCAATTGGGGGACGTGTACAACCAATGGCGCGAAGGAGAGCCGCAGACGCATCATCGCGCACAGTGATCGCATCCAGCCGGTTCGCCACCGACGCCGTCAGTTTCCGCGAACGCTGCAGGTTAAGTGGACCGATGCCCTGCGCGACAAACATCGTCTTCTTCCCGAGCATTTGGGCGATACGGACAATGGCGAGGTAGTAAAAGATACTGTGTCGGCTGGTCGAATCCTGTAGCAGGCTCCCGCCGCCGGACGCCACCAGGTCAGCGCTAGCGAGGGAGCGCATCACAGAACCGAGTTGCATGCGATGCGCCGAGTCGATTCCGTGGGCGGTGCGGGTCGCATCGGGCGCAATCGAGAGCGCTTCGATGGCCAGTTCGCTCGACGCGGCGCGGGTGCGCAGCGCACGGACGAGTCCGGCGAGCACCGCTTCATCGCCAGCATTGTCAAACCCATAATAGCCGCTCAGGACAATCCGTTTCATGCAGCCGCCGGTGGAGTCGCAGGTGATTTTGTCGCAGACAGCCGGGCGTAGATACGGTTAAGAAGCGCAAACAGTACCGCGCCAATGCCAGCGCCAATCACCCAGCCAAGTACTGCACGGATGACGGAGAAGAACAGCGGAGTGTGAATGTGGCAGAACGTGTTCAGAAGTGACGCTTGCCCGATCGCGCCAGCCGCAAGGAACAGGGTCAGCCACTTGCGGCGACCTGCGAACGCTTCCGCGAGTCCGAGGATAAACAGCGGGTGGCCGAAGAGAAACTCCTTTGTGCGGGGGCGAACAAAGAGGAGCCGATTGAGGACACTGCGGAACGACATCTCCGTCCCGCTCACTCCCACTCCAGGATCGTTGCCAGAGCGAAGCACCACAACGGCAGTAATTGCGAAGCCAATCAGAAATGCCATCGTTTGGCCCATCATCAGTGGGCTGTAAACAAACGCTTGCCAGCGCGCCAAAGCATGCGCCTTCCGCTCTTCCCACGTTGCGTCGGTCGCCAATTCCGCCTGCCCAAGGCCGTGGAATATCAGCGTCAACACCATGGGCATGATTATCGCGAGCCTAATGCCCTGGAAGCCGTCGATGTGCAACATGAACATACGGTCAGCCAGCAAGCCGACAACGAGAGCGATTCCAAGCAGCGTCCACAACGTTGCCGTAACATAGCTGCGAAACGCCTTATCCAGCGCCGCGATCCACCCACGAACACCGGCCGCAAGTTCAGGAACACGGAGGGTGATCAGCCCAATGGTTGGCAACGCAATCGCCGCCACAAGCGCCATGATTTGCCGCCCCATCAAACTATGCTGCCGCATCGCCATCACGGCCCCGAAGAGCAGTGAGAATGCGAGCAGTCCCCAGAAGCCGCGCCCCGTTAGGCCCGTAAACAGACGAACTAGCAGTACGCCCGACGCCGCCGCGCCAAGTCCCATCAGCACAAGCAACAGGCGACGAAGAATGCCAGTAGCGGGAATGGGTTCGTCGGCATACGGATGCGCCAAACCGATACGCATCCCACCCTCTTTCAGCCCCTGCCGAATCAGCCAGATATACGAAACGTTGGAAAGCAGTGGCTGGGGAAGCGACGCCAGGTCACCGGGGAGATTTGACGCGTACGGGGTCGGGTTCAATCCTGTCTGGAATAGTCGAATATAGAGCAGTCGGATATTGCGCTCGCGGGCCCCCAGAATAAACCGCCCCACGGCAGTCGGCGCGTCCATCGTTGCCATTTCGGAGCCGCCGATGGAATGAACCCGCACTAAGCTGCTCTCAACCGCCTCCGAAAGCTCAATGTCACCGATCTGCTTACCGAACTCGATTGAGCCGTAATAGAGCCCCGTCGATTCGAGCGCCATCGTCGTGTCATCAATATTGCTGCGGTTCCCTAGCACGTCGGGGCCAGCGAAAATCAGAACCGACGTGTAGCACTTCTGCGCGCCTGCCTCGGTGCGCGTACATTGCGCTTTTACGCGCTCAAGCATCCACGCGATCGACTTGGTAGTGACACCGGGATAGTTGTAAAGGCGTGGGCAGACATACATACCCGCGTCGATAGCGTTCTTGATCTCGATTGGGTTCAACCCAGCGCCAATCGTCGAGATCTGGTTATACGGCGCATCGACCACAATCTTGTCGCCCGTGCGGTGGAATGACACGCTCGTCTTGTTCGCGAGAGCCGACTCGACACGCTCCAACTGTCCCGGAAAGCTTCGAGGAAACGTCAACTCTGTCTGAGCCGGGCTCAATGCGAGTACACTCATCGCGCCTGCAAGCCGGATACCATCAATCGAGTCTTCCGTAAGCGCAACGGACTTGATCCCCGCCCGCTGCAGGCGTGCGAGTGTGTCGCTGAACGGCAGGCGAGACGCTATTGAGAGGTTATACGCGTCCGCATAGTCGACCACTGTTTCAACTCTACGATTGTGGGACTCGATTTTGTAGCGGTTGGCGGCAGCGCAAAGGCCAGCGAGGACGCCGACGATGATCAGCGCGAAGAGAAGCTTATTTTTGTCCAAAGCATGTTTCCTGGGAACGATCGCCCGCGTCAGCTAATCCAAGATGCTGCACGAAACGCGACCGGCGGTAGGGTAAATCGAACGATGCGATATTGTACCCCGCCCGGTAAACGTGCCCCGTGCGGGGCCAACGGATGGTCTACAAACGCACGGGTTAAGGAAGCACGAAGCTTGGACTTGCGCAAATTTCCTTCCCGCCTCGGGAAGGTGGCACTCGTTTCAGCGAGTGACGGATGGGCCTTCTTGCGTCCGAGTGCCCAAGGGTACTTTAATGCACTTCGGAGCCGTAGATTTATCGAATGGTCTTTCTTAAACCGTACAACTGCAGAGAGGCAAAAATGAGCTCATGACCCGCTCAAAATCCTGTGGGTCGGAGACCCTATCCGCAATAACTAGCCATGGCTTTCAAGCCGTGGTGGCTTCGGTCGCAGACAAAAGTGTGGATTAATTTCGACTAACCTACGGAACCTTCACGCCAACCCCAACTCCACCCGTCCCCCCTACGCATGCCCCTTCTTATCCGTCCGCTCCGCAATTACGAGCACGTCCGTGCTAGGAACAAGGCTGATCAGCTTATTTACTAGCGACGGCTTAAGCAACTGCTGCTGCCACGTACGCTTCGAGTGCCCGATCACCATTTCGGTAATCTGGTTCTTCAGCGCATAGTCCGCCAGAGCCCGCGCAATATCGTGGCCTTCTACCTGCTCCACGGGGATGTTGAGCTGAGTAGCAAGCGCAAAGTCGGCATCCAGGATCTTCTGCTGCCCCGCCTGTAGCTTGCACGACGACACATACACCGCGACCACCTCGCCCTGCAGGCGCTGCGCTACACGCCAGCCGCGCCGCAGCAGCTTGTCCGACGGGTGATCGGGCGATATACAGATCATCACCCGCTCTTGAATGCGCCACGGCTCCGCGATTCCCTGCTCCGCCCGGTACGTCTGCACTGATCGGTCGACCGCCGATGCGATCTCGCGCAGCGCCATCTCCCGCAGCGCCGACAGGTTGCCCTCGCGGAAGAAGTTGGACAGCGCTTGCGGCACTTTCTCCATGTTGTAAACATCGCCGCGCTCGAGCCGGTTGATGAGCGCGCGGGGCGTGATATCGACGCTGACTATCTCATCCGCGCGACCGAGTATCCAGTCGGGCACCGTCTCGCGCACCTTGATACCCGTGATCTGCATCACGGAATCATTGAGGCTTTCGAGGTGCTGAATGTTCATCGCCGATAGGACATTAATACCCGCCGCCAATATCTCAAGCACGTCGCGGAATCGCTTCTCGTGCTTGCTGCCCGGCACATTCGTGTGCGCGAGCTCGTCGACGACGACCCACTTCGGATGCCGCTTAATAATGGCTTCCGTGTCCATCTCCTCAAACGTCGCCCCGCGATACTCGATCTTCTTACGCGGGATCACTTCCAGCGAGCCGACCTGGCTCGCTGTCTGATTGCGTCCATGGGTCTCGACAAAGCCGACCACCACGTCTTGACCGCTCTCCACAACCCGCCTGTTCGCCTCCCCGAGCATGGAGTAAGTCTTCCCAACACCAGCGGCAAAGCCCAGAAACAGCTTCAGCCTGCCTCGCACGGGCTTGGCCTCAGTAGACGCGCCTTCGGCTCCGCCAGGATTGACGGAGCCGAGGCTTACAGAAGTCGTGTTCGTTTTATCGTTGTCGGGCATACTTGTTCTACTTTAGTGGGTGAAATTGATCCAGGGCAAGATTCAGTTGCAGCACATTGACTCGCGGCTCGCCTAGAAATCCGGCAGCAACCCCTTGTTTGTGGTCAGATATAAGTTGTACCACTTTATCCACATTCATGTTACGCGATAAAGCAACTCGCTTTGCCTGCAATGTAGCGTTCTCAATGCTAATGTCCGGGTCAAGTCCCGACGCTGACCGGGTCACGGCATCGATAGGCACTCGCGCTCCTGCGGCTAGCCCGTTTTCCTTACGGTACCCTTCCGCGAGGTCCTTCACTCCATCAAAGTTCGACGGGTCGTCCTTCCCGTCGGCAAGCTTCTTATGAATACCATTGATCAGCTTGTCGCTCGTCGGACCCAAGTTCGTCCCGCCGCTTGCCGTCGGGTCATACCCCGCCGCGCCAGCCGCCGATGGACGCGGGTGGAAATACTCGGGCTTCGTGAAGCCCTGCGCCAGCAATGCCGACCCGACAACGGTGCCATCTGACCGCTTTATCAAGCTCCCATTCGCCTGCGAAGGCATAGCCGCCTGCGATATCCCCCAAACGACCAGCGGATAAACCCCGCTCACAATCGCCAGCAATACCAATGTAATCTTAACCGAAATCAATAATTGTGACATTTTATTCTTTCCTAGTCTTCTCCGGTTCCCCTCTCCTTATCTTAGGAGAGGGGCTAGGGGTGAGGTTTCCCCCCGACTCACTGTGCCGGAGCGCAGTGCAAAAACACCACTAGTTGATCGAGCAGCCAAATGAACGGGAACGGCACCAATATCCCGCCAAGCCCCCAGAGCGCCAGATTGCGCCGCAACACTTGAGCCGCACCCATTGGCTTGTACGCCACACCTCTTAACGCAACCGGGATCAGCGCAATAATCACCAGCGCGTTGAAGATCACCGCCGCCAACACCGCGCTATACGGCGAGTGCAGCTTCATGATATTCAGCGCCCACAGCGGGCCATGCGGCTGTCCGCTGATAACGTACAGCATCGAGAACATCGCCGGGATAATCGCGAAATACTTGGCGACGTCGTTCGCGATTGAAAACGTCGTCAACGCCCCCCGAGTCATCAACAGTTGCTTGCCGATTTCAACTATTTCGATCAGCTTCGTCGGGTTGCTGTCGAGGTCGACCATGTTCCCGGCTTCCTTCGCCGCCTGCGTGCCCGAGTTCATCGCGACACCAACATCCGCCTGCGCCAACGCCGGTGCGTCGTTCGTGCCGTCACCGGTCATCGCCACCAGCCGCCCTGCCGCCTGTTCGCGCTTGATCAGCGCCATCTTGTCTTCGGGCTTGGCCTGCGCCAGGAAGTCGTCGACGCCCGCCTCCTGAGCGATTGCGGCAGCAGTGAGCGGGTTGTCTCCCGTGATCATCACCGTCTTGATCCCCATCGCTCGAAGGTGGTCGAAGCGCTCCTTCATGCCACCCTTGACCACGTCCTTGAGGTAGATCACACCCAACGCACGGTCGTCCACGGACACCGCCAGAGGAGTGCCGCCCATCTGCGATATCTCGTCCGCTATTGTGAACATCTCCGCAGGTGCCGGCCTTCCAGCCGCCGATAGCGCGTCTGCCACCGACTGAACCGCCCCCTTCCGAATGCGACGCCCACGAATATCAGCCCCAGACATGCGTGTCTGCGCCGTGAACGGGATAAACGTCACCTCGTCCTCATCCAGATGCCGCCCGCGAAGGCCATACTTCTCTTTCGCAAGCACCACGATACTGCGCCCTTCCGGCGTCTCGTCGGCGATACTCGAAAGCTGAGCAGCGTCCGCCAGTTCGTCGACGGTCACGCCGGGCAGCGGGCGAAACTCCGACGCTTGCCGGTTACCCAGCGTGATAGTGCCCGTCTTGTCCAGGAGCAGCACGTCAACGTCGCCGGCCGCCTCCACCGCCTTCCCGCTCATCGCGAGGACGTTGTACTGCATCACCCGGTCCATACCCGCGATACCAATCGCCGATAATAGCCCGCCAATGGTCGTCGGTATCAGACATACAAGCAGCGACACAAGAATCGGCAGCGACGGCGCCTGTCCAGAGCCCGACTGCTGCGCTCCGTAAATGGCGAACGGCAGCAGCGTAACTGTTGCCAGTAAGAAGATAATCGTCAGCCCTGCAATCAGGATGTTGAGCGCAATCTCGTTCGGGGTCTTCTGACGCGCCGCGCCCTCGACGAGCCCGATCATGCGGTCGATAAACGTCTCCCCCGGATTCGCTGTGATCTCGATCTTGATCATGTCGGAGATCACCTTGGTGCCTCCCGTGACCGCCGACCTGTCTCCGCCAGCTTCTCGGATCACCGGTGCGCTCTCGCCCGTGATGGCCGACTCGTCCACACTCGCGATGCCCTCGATCACAGTTCCATCGCTCGGGATAACGTCGCCAACCTCGCAGATGCAAACATCGCCCTTGCGCAGCATGGATCCGGCGACCTTTTCGATCTTCCCGCCCTTCACCACACGCTTGGCAAGTGTCGTCGAGCGCGTCTTGCGTAGTTCGTCGGCCTGCGCCTTGCCACGCCCTTCGGCGATAGCCTCTGCAAACCCGGCAAACAGCACGGTGAACCACAGCCACATTGCGATCTGGCCCGCGAACGCCGTCTCCCAACCGCCCACATGGCGGCGCAAGTCATCGAAGAAGATGATCGTCGTAATGACGCTGCCCACCCAAACCACAAACATCACCGGGTTCTTGATCATATGCGCCGGATTGAGCTTGACGAATGCGTCCCGCACCGCACGCCGCACGATTGGCGGGTCAAACAGAGGACGCGGCCCCCGATTCCCCGGCGACTGATGCGGCACAACCGGTGCCACACTCGGATTTGTCAAAGTCGTAGCCATTGTTAACTCCACTTTCAAGTTGCCCGCAGCTCTTAGGCCGCCGCAAACAACCAAAGATCCTACAACAGTCCCAACGGGACTTATCCTCAATAAATGGCTGGCCGTTCACGGCCAGTTTCATATGGGTCGTAGACCCTATCCTCAATTCCTAGCCACGTCGTTCACGGCGTGGTCGCTCTCCATGAGCCCCGGAGCGGGCGTCCTAACCTTTGCCCACGGCACCGCCGTGGGATATCTCTAGAACGTCTTCCCGCCCCACATCAGGAAGTGCTCGACCACCGGTCCCAGCGCGACAGCGGGGAAGAACGACAGCGCCCCGATAATTACGACCACGCCGACGAGCAGCCCTGCGAACAGCCCGTTGTCGGTCGGGAACGTGCCCGCGCTCACCGGAACTCTCTGCTTTTTCGCCATGCTGCCAGCAATAGCGAGAAGCGGGATAATCATCAAGAACCGCCCAATCAACATTGCGAGGCCAATTGTCAGGTTCCAGAATGGTGTGTTCACCGATATGCCCGCGAATGCGCTGCCGTTATTTCCGGTAGCCGACGCGTACGCGTACAGCATCTCCGAGAAACCATGCGGTCCGCTGTTGTTCACGTTGGCGCTCGCAAGCACATTGGCATTTCCGCCCACTGTGTTCCAGTAAGCCGCTGGCGACGGCACATGTGTCACTGATGCGAGCGCCGTGAAGCCGAGAATGGATGCAGCCAGCACGAGACACGCCAGCATCGCCATCTTGACCTCATATGCTTCCACCTTCTTACCGAGGTACTCCGGAGTTCGTCCCACCATTAGTCCCGCGATGAACACTGCGAGGATCACGTACATTAGCATGCCGTAGAGACCCGCGCCGACACCGCCGAAGATCACTTCGCCGCTCAGGATATTCGCCAGCGGCACCAGTCCGCCCAGCGGCGTGAACGAGTCGTGCATTCCGTTCACAGCGCCGCACGATGCGTCGGTCGTGATCGTCCCGAACAGCGCCGTCGCCGCAGTCCCGAAGCGAACCTCCTTACCCTCCATGTTGCCGCCGGATGCAATCGAGGAGACCAATGGGTTCCCCTTCGCCTCCTGCCAGTAGAGCACGCTTGCTCCGGCCAGAAACAGCACCGACATCGCTCCGAAGATCGCCCAGCCCTGCTTCGTATTGCCCGTGTAGAGGCCGAACGTGTAAACTATCCCCGCTCCGATCAAGAAGATGCTCAGCATCTGGACGAAGTTCGTCAGCGGTGTGGGGTTCTCGAGTGGATGCGCCGAGTTCGCGTTATAGAACCCGCCGCCATTCGTACCCAGCTCCTTGATCGCTTCCTGCGACGCCACCGGCCCACCTGGGATCAGTTGCGTCGCACCTTCGATCGTATGCGCCGTCCGGTAGCCGGTGAAGTTCTGCGGGACGCCTTGTTGAACGTAGAACAGCGCCAAAATGACGCACAGCGGCAAAAGCACGTACATCGTCGCGCGGGTCATATCCACCCAAAAGTTGCCCACTCCCGCCGAATTGCGTCTCGTCAGCCCACGTACAAGGGCAATGGCAATCGCGATCCCTGTCGCAGCAGAGAAGAAGTTATGCGACGCCAACGCCACCATTTGCGAGAAATAGGACATCGTGTTCTCGCCGACATACGCCTGCCAGTTCGTATTCGTCGTAAACGACACTGCGGTGTTGAACGCCAAATCCGGAGTCATTGGCGTTGCCCAACTCGGAGCGTGGGGACCGCTAAGGCCCATCGGGTTCAACGGCAGGTAACCCTGCCAACGAAGCGCCGCGTACGTAATCAAGAACGTCACTGCGCTAAACAAAAGCATTGCCAACGTGTAACGCGTCCACGGCATATCGTCGTCGGTGCGCACTCCGCTCACACGATAGATGAGCCGTTCGACCGGTCCCAAGACCGGTGTCAAGAATGTGCGCTCACCCTCGAACACAGCGTGCAAAAACTTGCCCGTCGGCTTAGTGAGCGCAACCAGCGCTGCAAAAAATACTGCAATCAGCAGCCACCCTGAAAGTGTCATTTGAACCTCTTAAGAACTACCTTGGCTCCTGCCGAGCCGTCCCCGACAAGAACTGGGGCCAGCATCACGCTGGCTAAAACCGTTCGGCGCGCACTAACGCGTAAAGTAAGTAGACCGTCAAGCCCGCCGCCGCGAGCACCGCAATCGCATTGATTAACATGGTCAAACGCCCCCTTAAAGCTTGTTGCAGAAGATGTAGTAGACACCCGCCGCCACAAAGAAACCAATCGCCGTCAACAGATACAGAAAGTCCTGCATAACCGTCCTCCTGGGTGACTCGATACTATCGGTCACCACCATGAAAGGGATACCGGAGACAGCATAAAGCCCCCGCAAAGAACGCGAGGGCTGGTGTAAAGAAAGTGTAAAGATTAGCAACTGGCCCATCTGCTCCGACAAGAAGAACTGAAAGAAGGCTAGTTGGCGACGGCAACTCCACCCAAGAAGGATAGTCGTTATCTTATAATAATATCTAATCAAGAAGGATATATTAAGATTTAAAGGTAATAAGAGACTTCCAATTCGATAGGATAAAGGATACGGGGATTCATGGGCACGAAAGACGACTCTAGTATCAATGCTAGCCAGCCAAGCACTATCGCGGCATTACTCCAATCCCTATTTTCAGGCGAAGAGTCGCAGTTGACCACATTCGTAGCCGGATTTTGGACAGTGACCGTGCTTGCGATATCCGGATTTACATATACGCTCCTCACGGCAAATAATACCAACGGGGGTATTGGCTTCGGTTCGCCCTCGCAGGCATGCTATTTAGGCCTCTACTTGCTGCTGGCTATTGCGATCGTGCTGGTCGTTCCGGCTTTAGCCAGCGCAATGGTAATCGAGAGGCGCACGCTGTCTCTAGCAGGGATCCAATCACCCTCTGTTTCGGCAAGTGCGGTATTGCGGCCGTGTTGCGTGCCGCTTGCCATAGCGCTCCCTGTCCTAGCATGGTTTGGAGCCGTCAGCACAGACGCTACGCACGATTCTTCCCTGATCGCCAGAATTGGACAGGTCCTTCAACTCGTCGCTTTCCTCATAGTAGGTTCACATCTGATTGCGGACCTGAGCATTTGGGGAGCGGTGAAAGCAAAACACAATCCTAATGCCTTGCTTGGTTCCTGCGCTGCTGTTCTATTGCTAATGGCTTCCAGCATTCTGCTTCTAAAATTGGCTGAGCCTGACACCCAATCGTTCTCTGTCCTTTCGCCATGGTCCGCGAGATGGTGCATAGTTGGCCTAAATCCCTTTACCGCTCTGCATATCACGCCACAACAGTCTATAGTGAACCTGGTCTCGCTGCCCACGCCTACGATCTTTGGGAGCTTGCTTGTCGCGTTGCTCGTACACCGAATGGTGCGTGTCGCCACACGTCAGCTTGACGATGTCAACACGGCTACCGCTAGTGCTGGTCGAGATCAATCTGCAGCAGGTCACCGCAAGAGATCTCTCGCTGGCATCGTGATATTGACATGGTGCATCGGATCGCTCTCTTCATCCATCTCCCATTCAGGCGATTTCGTCTCCCGCATGGCCGCCAGCGGATGGATTGCTTTCGCGGTAGGTGTACCGTTCGTGACAGCGCTTTTTATAAGAGAGAACGCCTCAGCGATCAGCTCAAGAGTTCCTTACCAATGGCGTCGCTCGTTCTCGGCGGATCCGAACGGAAGCCTGCCGTTCTTCCACCTGAGTATCCTCGCCGGCACATTGGGCCTGCTAGGGTCGCAATCACCCTATTTGCGCCACGTTATCTGGACCGCGGCAGTAGCATTTTCTACGCCGTATTTTGTGCTGACATCGAACAGCTATGTTGCGGAATTGGATCTATTTAGGACAGCCAATCCCACATACCTCGCCCAAGCACAGGCATCGTTTCTTGGCGCGCTACCCTTGGCAGTTCCGCTACTGGCCTATTTCTTTGGTTTGGGACATATCATGTACGCCGTCTCGCAATATGCGGCCGCAAGGGCGACCCGACTATCACGTCAGCGGACCTTGGCAGCCTTGCTCATGGTCACAATCATCACGTTATCAATCTCAATCGCTCTATTTGTACAAGGAACTTCAGTCGGCCTTACCAACTTCTGGAATATATTGGCGCAGTATTGTCTGTTTGCTTACCCCGCAGTACCGCACCGCAGCATCACGCTCCTGTTCGGTGGAGACGACCTCGTAATCACCGGTGCACTTGCATGCACAACTGGCGCTATGATCATCATGCGCGCCAATCGGAAAGTATCCAACTCGCATTAAGCCGTCGGGGGCGCAAGAGGTTGGAGTGAGGAGTTAGGACGGCTCGGGCCGCCGGGGCAATATTTATTAGGTTCTATAAACTTTTGTGTGGGTAGAGGTCAAGTTTTCCTAAATGGAATAGGACTGCAATCCTGAAGCTGGCGAACTTTCGATAGCCTCTGGCACTTGCTTTGATGTGCTGTATGCTTCCGTTCAGCCTTTCGGCGTTTG
>DASXUY010000055.1:0-130176 GCA_036504535.1 Capsulimonadaceae bacterium | reverse complement strand
CCCCCCCCCCCCCCCCCCCCCCCCCCCCCCCCCCCCCCCCCCGACACATCGAACAAATAACCAGTCGGAGTCAATCACTGCGCGTAGCAAGCAATACAGCCCATCGCCACCACCTCGCCGTCTTCGGCGGACCAAAAATGGCCCGCCCGGCCTCAGAGGGCATCCTAACACTCCCACCTCCCAACTCACACCAACGACTCAGCCAGCCATGCAAAATACGCCGCATTGCCTGGCTCGATATCAAGCACTACAATGCAGGGGCATTCGTAGCTGTGGAGAGCTTTGACAGCGGCGGTGAGCGGTTCGACGAGGGCTGCCGACGTCTTCACGATGAGCACAGTTTCGTCGTCCTCGTGTACGGCTCCCTTCCACCGGTAGATGGATTTCATGCCTGGCAGAATGTTGGCACAGGCGGCGAGCCGTTGATCGACCATCGCTCGACCGATGCGCGTCGCCTCATCCAAAGTCGGTGTTGTGATATAGACCAGCTTGTATTCGCTCACGGAGCCTCCAATCGTTATGCGGGGCAAATAAAGTAGTACGGGCACGCGGCGCACATGCCGGGTTCGCGGGGTGCGGGCCGGAAGTCGTTCTTGGCGATACGCGTCATGGCGTTTTCGTAGCGCTTCACTCGCTGCGGGTCCCACTTGTCACTTCGGCCAACGGTTCGCTTGTGCCCTTCGGCGAGATAGCGCACCTCGATTCGTGTTGCCATGCCCGGCGCGGTGTCGTCGGCGGCACGGCGGAACAGGGAGAGGCGCGGGTCGGTGTGGTCGCGGTCCTGTGGCTTTCCCAGGAGGTTTCGGGCGATCACGAGGGTGCCTGTGCGGTCATAAGCTACCAGGTCCGCTACCGCGCGGACGTTGCCGGTATCGAGCCGTGCGACTAGCTTGTCGGCGCGATCAACGGGCTTCAAGCCCTCATCCTGCCACGTTTCGCGCACCTGCGTCAGTATCTGCGCTGCCTTCTCGCGGTAGAGCGTGTCATGCTGAATATGATCGCCGTGCTGGAAGAGACGGTCAAATTCAGCAGTCGTGTCGGCTTCTTCGGGCTTGTTGCCAGCGGCCCATTCAGCGTTGAGCCAACGGAGTGTTTCATTCATCGCGCGGTGGAACAACTCGCCCGCTGTGATGAATTTGCTGATTGTGAGCTTCACCCGCCGGGCGTAGTAGTATTGACGGGGGCAGCGAAGGTAGTGGTCAAGTTCGGTGGATGTGACCGCGCGACTCGCGGGGATCGCCGCGCTTTCGTCTCCGGGCGCTGTCACCACGACGCTAGTCCCGCCTGTCCAGCGCACTTCCTGAGCGCTGTCCCGGAGACCGTCGTCGATCAGCCCAAGAAGTGGCGATGGGGCGCTTTCGATATCGCTGGACGCGTACCTTTCCGCTCGCGACAAGATCAAGTGCTCTCTGGCGCGCGAGATGGCCACAAAGAATAGGCACTCCTCCTCCTGGCGGTTGGGGTCGGCAGCCTGTGGGCGCTGGCCGCGGGCAGGCTGCGGCGCTGTCGGCGTGAACGTTTGTACCATTCCCGGCGGCTCGGGGATGACGGCATCGCGCGGGTAGGGCGGGAAGCGGCCATCCGAAAGGTTTGGCACAAAGACCACGGGAAACTCGAGGCCCTTGGCAGCATGAGCGGTGATCATTCGCACCGCATCGAACCCTGCGAGGCTGTCGCCGAGATCCAGGGTGGGGCGCTCCCCCGACGCCAGCATGCGGCGGATCGTGTGAAGAAATGTAAGGCGAGGGTCGGCGGATGGCGCCGTAGTTGCGATGGCGTCTGTGGTGGGATCAGCCTCCGGAATGTCCGCGATGTCATCGCCGTGGTCGGCTGGACCTCCGGTTCGCACCCGAAACGCCGTCGCCATTTCGACCAGCTGCCTGATCGCGGTGATGCGGCTGAGCGCAGGCAGGTCTGCTGGTGGCGATGCTGCCTCGGAGCCAAGCTCATCGCGCAGGTAGTCGGATTCCTGAAAGAGGTAGCGCTCCAGGCAATCCGCCGGGTCAATAATATCACGCAACGCCGCCAGAATGCGTCGTATAACCTTGACGCCTGAGTGGTCCTCGAACCCCGCGATCACTTCGGGCCGCTCAAGCGCGTCGACGGCAGGCAGCTCGCTTTCGGCGACACGTCGCGCCAGGGCGGCAGCATCATCGGCGGAAAGCCTAAACTCGGAGCGCGACGCGAACCGCAGAAGGCCAATCGCCGACGAACGGTCGCTTGTCGTCGCTTGTAACAGCGAGAGCAGGTCTTTTACCTCTGGTCGGTCGAGCAGATTCTCGCCGTAGTGGACAGGCACATCTCGCGATGCCAGTCTCTGCGCGAGCGCTGCGGCTTGAAAGTGAGTGCGGCAGAGGATGGCCATATCGGCGAACTTGTATCCGCCCTTGTTTTTGTGCTCGCCGATAGCCCGGCTTATTCCTTCGGCCTGCGCGTCCTCGTCGTCGGCAACCGCCATAACCACCGCAGGCACATCGGTCGTCGCATCTACGCCGCGATTGCTTCGCCATCCCGCAAATGCGCCCGTTTCACGATCCTCCGCCGCCATTTTGCTCGCCGCTCCGGAGAACAGGTCGACAACCTGCGCGCGCGAGCGGTAGTTGACCGCGAGCTCGTCGCGAACGCCGCCGTGATAGTCGTGTTGGAACGCCGCGATATTGGCGGGAGAAGCGCCGCGAAAGCGATAGATGCTCTGTCGGTGGTCTCCAACTACCCACAGGTTAGCGCCGCCAGAACCCGCTGCGAGTTGCAGAAGGCGAGCGCAGCCTCGGTTGACATCCTGGTACTCGTCGGCCAGCACGTGCGGATATTCCGCGTGCATGTCGGCGGCCACATCGCGATGCTTCCACAACAGTTCGACCGCACGATAAATGAGGTCGCCGAAGCCTACGGCATTGTTTTCGGCAAGTATCTGCTGGTATACCGCGTAAGCATGCGCCGTTTCGACACAGCGCGACGCTTCCCGAAAAGCCTTTAGCTCGTCGCCAGCGTTGTCCTTCATGCGAGTGGCGAGCTTAAGATACCGCGACGGGGTGCAGAGCTCGTCCTTCGCCCGCGAGATCGCGCCGAGGATATCCCGAAGATAGAGAGTGGGATTGTTAACGTTGGCTAGCTCATCGAGTTCGAGACGCTCAAGGTTCTCTTCGAGCAGGCGAAACGCTTCGTTGGAATCCAGTAGCTGCCAGCCTCGCGTGATTCCAAGTCGGTATCCGTAACGTCGCAGGATATCCAGGCCGAACGAGTGAAATGTGCCTACCCATGGGCCAGCGTCGCGCGACCCGATACCAGCGGCCAGAAGTCGCTCCCGCATCTCGTCGGCGGCTTTGCGCGAGAATGTGAGCGCCAGGATGCTCTCTGGGGCTACGCCGCGATCATGTACAAGGTGAACACAGCGCGCCACAAGTGTGCGGGTCTTGCCTGTGCCGGGCCCAGCGCCAAGCAGGTATGGCGCGCCTTCCCACTCCGCAGCCTTCTGCTGTGATTCGTCCAGCCCAGGCGCTTCGGCGCTTGGGCTCTCGACAGGCTTTACTGGCTCAACGGGCGCAAGTGGGGCAGGGACGGCGGGCGTGAGCAGATTCTGGGCAAGCTGCGTGCGAACGAACGCAGGCGAGAGGCCGAGTTCGCGCGCTATCGATGCCGCGTTCCACCCCTGCGCGAAGAACGACTGGCGTATCGCGTCCGATGGCAGCAGAAGCTCTGCGGCGAAGATATTGGCCTCGTATTCGCGACGTTGCCGCGCCGAGTAGCCGTCGACGCGTGTCCGCACGGTCAGCGGAGCGCCGTCGGCGTCAATAGTGTCGCCAAGATCAGCCGGAGCGCTGCACTGGCATGTGCCTTTGTGGAGAACAAGGTGGCCGTACTCGTGCGCGGCATCGACGGCGCGCGTGTGCGCATGCTGATCAGCGCTCTGCCAGATAAGCTGCGCCTCGCGATCCAGTACCGCCTGTGCCCCACTGAGCAACGGGTCGTCGCCCGGTAGCACGAGCCTCGCGTAGCCAGTGTGCGAGTCAGCGAGCGCAAGAAGCTGGTCAGTGGGGACAAGCGTATTTTCGGCCAGCCCCAGCGACTCCCGTCGCCACTGCCTGGCGATCACGCGAATCTGCTTAGTGTGGGAGTTCATGTGGTGGTGGCTTAGTGGCTATCGACCAGAACGGGTAAGGGGAGCTAAGTATATCTTAGCTTCCGTAGCTGAGACATACGGCGTGGAGTGGCATAGGAGCCCCCTGACAACTTGGGTAATCATCGCCGCAGTCTGCGGTGTAGCAGTAGCTTCGTCTTTCTCCCGGACTTCGCTGGGAGCGAAGCGTTACGCTACCCCGGACAATCCGTTTTTTGCTACAAGCGCAAGTAGCTTGAGTGAAGCTCCTTGAGGATGCTTTTCGCCGCGTTCCCATTGACTGACGAGTCCGGCTGAAACATTTAGGTACCGCGCGAACACCGCCTGACTTGCACCTTCACGCTCTCGCAACTCGCGGATCTCTTGTGCTGATATCAATCGGATTGGCGTGAGGCACGTTTCGTCGAACTTCCGCATCGTCTGCTTGCTCATAAGCCCAGATGCGTGAAGACCCTCTGCAGTCTCATGCACCGACGCCATGACGCTACTCAGATACTGTCTCTTCATTGCTCACCTCTGTGAATACTCCTTGGTCAACAGCAGCTTTTAGCTCCTCATCACTATAAGCGAGCAGGTCGACTGCGAGTAACCTTAGCGCAATAAGCTCGTTTTGTGTAATGTTAGCTAGCTCGTTCTTCGCAAAGCCGTGGACAAAGAACGCGCGCTCACCAAGATGGATGATAATTATCGCTCGAAACCCACCAGACTTTCCTTGACCTGGGCGGGCGATTCGTTGCTTGATAACGTCGCCACCAAGATCGGCGTCAATAAGCCCTCGGTCGGCGTCGTTAATGCACTTTCGCAGGTCGGCGTCCGTTATGCCTGCCTTATTAGCAAATCGTGTAAATGATTTGTTCCTGAAAACCTTCACGGTCTGGGTAGCCACTTGGCTTGATTCCTCTTATAGTATAACTCTTAGTGCTATGTTTTCGGCGTACGGAAGGATCGCGTCGAGATACATTCGTAGCCAAGCCTGGGAACCTCGCGCGTTGTCGGCGGTCTTCGCCCCGTCGAGCCTATTTCCGCCACGCCGCCGCGGACGCGTCGTCCATTTCGCCGGACAGCAGTGCGGTACTGACGGCGTCGGCGAATGCCTGCTGTTCGGGTGCAGTTGCTGGGGTATCGGTGGCCTTATAGCTCGCACCAGCGGCCATCGTGGGTGGCAGGGCGAGATACGCCCGGATGTCGCTGGATGCGGCGCCAATCGCGTCGGCGATTCGGCTGAGTGCACTGGCGGGAACCGTGGCGGCGTCGATCAAACGGCGGTCCAGCTTCACGATCACTGAGCGGCCAAGGCCGAGCGCTTCGGCGAGCGCCGTGAGCGTTAAGCCTTGCTGTTTGGCGAGGCCAAGGATACCCGCGCGCAGCGCTTTGCCTGTTACAGGGGCTATCCGTTTGGCGAGAAGCATGTCGGCGCGTGACATGACCACCGACTCGATTTCGGTTAGCTCGGCGGATGCCTCCTGCGCACCCACAGCGATTACGGACAGCGCGTAATCGCTCAGGAAGGACGCAGCAGCGGGGTAATCGGCAATCGCCTGTGACAGGGCAGCCTGAGGGGTTTTTCCAGCGGCGACTGCGTCGTCGAATGCAACTGCCGCCAGCTCCTCTTCGGATAGCTCTGCAACTGCCTTATTCATCTCCGGTGCCCTCCCGCCAAGCGGCCAAATCGCGTGTCGCCCTCGTCAAATAGTTGCGCACAGTCCTACCTGAGACGCCCATCAGCGTCGCGATGCTTGTCTCGCCGCTGTCCGATGACTCCTCGACGTAGCCCGACCAGTGCTTGAGCATGAACGCTGTGCGCACCTCCTGCGGGAGATGACCAAGCGCATCCGCAAGAAGAGCGCGTCCCATCGGCTCATCGAAGCGCAGGCGGGATGGTTCCACGCTTTCCATATGCAGTTCTTCCGAATCCTCGTCGAACTCCTCGTCGGCGGCGACCTGATCCAGTTCGCCCCGGCGCCGTCGCATTACGTTGATCGCACGCCTGTTGAAGCAGACCCAGAAACGGACTTCCCAGAACGCGAATTTGGGCGAGCTGTCGAAAAGCTGCTCGTAGACATCAGTGAGCACCTCATCGATCACATCCTCCATCAGGTCACGTGGTGCACTGAGGCGCCACGCACGCGCCAGCCGCGCGAGACTGCCTGCGATGCGGCCAGTGATAATCCTTGCGATCTCGCCGCTTGCCGCTGAGTCGCCAGCTGCGTGGCAGGCGCGCAAGAAATGCACCAGCGTCTCCTCTTGCACGTTCTCGTCGCTTGCCCCTAGCGCGGCGAGCAGACGCCGTGATGGGAGCCCGCTGAGTCTGGCTATTTCGGCGGCGACGCGCGGCTCGGCAGCATATTCGATAGCGTCTGGCTCGACATGTTCGGTTGCCGAGTTCATCCTCTATTATCTCCACTCCACGGATGGGGCCGATTCCGGAAGACTGGTGGAAAAATAATCACGATTTTATTATAGCTGGGATGGGTAAGGAATTGCAGGGGTGCGATAAGCAGTGATTCAGGGTGAGACGCGCGGGGTAGGTGCGCATCCATGTCTCACAGCCGGGCAAGGACCCGGCTGCAAGCGCGGCAGGCTAGAAGCCTGCAAAGAGGAGCGAGAAGAGACCGCCGACGATGCCAGCGGCGGGAAGGGTGAGTACCCATGCGACAACCATGGTCTGCGCGACGCCCCAGCGGACAGCAGACAAGCGCTTCGATGCGCCGACACCGAAGATGCTACCGGAGATGACGTGTGTCGTGCTGACGGGCATCTGGAAGTGGCTGGCGAGGAAGATTACGATGCCCGCCGACAGCTCTGCAGCGAAGCCATTGATGGGTTCGAGGCGGATAATCCTCTGGCCCATGGTTCGCATGATTCGCCAACCGCCAGCGGATGTTCCGAGCGCCATCGCCGTCGCGCACGAGAGGATCACCCAGGTTGGCGGAGTTGCGCCACCTTCGGCGTTCGGGAGGACACCGAACGACACTAGCGCGAGAGTGATGATACCCATGCTCTTCTGAGCGTCATTGAGGCCGTGGTTCCACGCCATCCACGCAGCCGAGAATGGTTGCAACTTACGGAAAGCGCTTGAGACGCGTCCAGGTGCCAGCGGCCCACAGATCGCGATCAATGCAAACATGATGCTAATGCCAAGGCAGAAGCCAATGAGCGGGGATCCGACGAGTGGCAGGACAACCTTATCGAGGATTCCATTCCACTTGACGACGCTAAAGCCACCGTGGACCATCGCTGCTCCCACCAGGCCACCGATAAGAGCGTGCGATGAGCTGCTCGGGATTCCATAACGCCACGTAATGAGGTTCCAGACAATCGCCCCCAGTACAGCGGCGAGGATCACGCCCTGCGTGGCGACATGAGTCTCCACGAGGCCCTTGGATATGGTCTTGGCGACGCCGGTTGACCAGAGCGCTCCCATGAAGTTCAGCACGGCCGCCATGAACAACGCCACGCGCGGGGTCATCACGCGGGTCGATACGACCGTGGCAATGGCGTTCGCGGAGTCATGAAAGCCGTTGATGTAGTCGAAAACGAGAGCCGCAATGACGATCACGATAAGGATGATGCTCGGAGCATGCACCACACTATGCATACTTGACTACCACGCTTTCAATCGTATTGGCAACGTCTTCACACTTGTCGACGGCCTTCTCGATACGGTCGTAGATCTCTTTCCACTTCATGATGGCGAGCACATCTGGCTCGATCGCGTTGAATAGGTCACTGATTGCCTGGCGATAGCCAGCATCGCTGTCGTTCTCAAGGCGATGCACCTCCACGAATAGCTCGCGATTGCTCTTAAACAGGCGAAGGTCTCGCAATGCGGAGACGGCGCGCTTGGTTACCTTGGTGACTTCGACAAGCTTGCCTACCATGGGTTCCAGGTCGGCGCGGGGCTGGAGAAGGCGGTACAGCACGATGCGCGACGCTGCTGACTCGATGGTGTCGGTGACATCGTCGAGCTGCCCGGAGAGCGCGCGAATGTCTTCCTTGTCGAACGGTGTCACGAACGTGGAGTCGAGGCGGTTCGCTAGCTCGTGCGTAAAATCATCGGCTTCGCTTTCGATGCGCTTGATCTTGTCGGTGAACCGCGTCGCTGTCGTGAAGTCTGTGCTTAGCAGGTGGAATTCCTCGGCCGCCCGAATGGCGGCATCTGCTTGAGCATCCAAGAGATCGAAGAAAGCCATGTCCTTACCAAAAATCGCAAAACCCAAAATACCCTCCCACGCCAATTCGGCCGCCTGCAAACGCTGCAAGCGGCCTACAACGAGGCGATTCGATGTTAAGAGAATGTTAAATCACCCGCATTTTACCCCACGTGACGAACCGAACAGTCGTCATTTAAAAGATACGCCTGTTGGGGGACGGGGAGAGGTCGTTATTTTCTTTATGGGAAGGCCTGTGCCCCAACAAACTACCCGCCGTTACGTGCGCCTGGCGACGTTAGCGGGACATTTTGCAGCACGGATGCGGGGAGAAGCGCAGGGGTGAGGTCGGTGGAGCCGGGATCCGCCATGACGACGCATCGCTCCATCACGTTTTCGAGTTCGCGCACGTTCCCCGGCCACGGGTACTTGGACAGAACGCACAGCGCATCGTCGGTTAACTGCAGGGGTTTGCGACCGTTCTCGGTGGCAAAGCGGCGAAGGAATTCCTTGGCAAGTTCAGGGATATCTTCGACTCGGTCTCGTAGCGGCGGTGTGACAATCTGAATCACGTGCAGCCGGTAATACAGGTCCTGGCGGAACTTGCCCTCGGCGCAGAGCGACTCGAGGTCGGCGTTGGTGGCGGCGATCACTCGCACATTCACCTTGATTGTCTTTGAGCCGCCAATGCGCTCGAATGCGCGCTCCTGCAGCACGCGGAGTAGCTTGATCTGGATGCCGGGGCTGATGTCACCGATTTCGTCAAGAAACAGCGTGCCGCCGTCGGCCAGCTCGAAACGGCCCATCCGCTGGTTGGCTGCGCCGGTAAACGAGTTCTTCTCGTGGCCGAACAACTCTGACTCCAGCAGCGTTTCTGGGAGTGCGGCACAGGCGACTGCGATGAACGGTCCCGACGCGCGGTCGGATTGCTGGTGAAGCGCACGCGCGATGAGCTCCTTGCCAGTACCGCTTTCGCCGCGTATCAGCACGGTTGCCCGGGTTGCGGCCGCGCGGCTTACAATGTCCCACACTTCGGTCATTGGCGCACTGTGCCCGACGATCATCTCTTTGTCATCGGTACGCGTGACAGCCTTTGAGCCGGTTTGCGCGGACGTGGAGCCGTTGGACTTCACCGGAGCCGCCGCGACCATATCGGTCTGCTTCTTGCCGGCAACGGAGCGCGCAACGATAGCGCGGATCTCGTCGACATCGAAGGGCTTGGTGATGTACTCGGACGCGCCATACCGCATGGCGTCGACGGCAGTCTTGATGGTGCCGTAGGCGGTGATCATCACTGCGACCACATCGGGGCTGGTTTCACGGACTTTCTTAAGCAGGTCGATGCCGTTCATATCCGGCATGATCAGGTCGGTGATGAGCACTGATATGGGCTGCGATGTCGCTATTTCGAGAGCCTTGCGACCGTTCTCGGCGACGTGAACCGTGTAGCCATCTTTTGTGAAGATTGCCTCAAGCACGCGCCTTATATTCGGTTCGTCATCGGCCACGAGGAGGTGCTTCCCTGCGCCTCGGGCGGCTTCGTTATTCTTCAGCGGCATAATGTTGGATCAGCTTCCTTCAGTGTTATTATGGCGTGTACGTTCACGCTTCGTATGTCGCATCGCGCTCGATCGGGCGCTTGGAGAGCCTTGGCATGAAAACTGGTATTTCTCAACCAGCAAACCTGCCCCTGTTGACCTCACCGGGCACCGCCGTGCTGCCTGCTATCCGATGACAGTATTTACCCTGATTGGGCTCTACACTGACCCGAAAGTGAAAAACATCACGCAGGGTCGTCGTTCACGTCGTCGCGCTGCTTGCGCGCTCGGGACGCAGCATGCAGACGCTGCTCTGCGATTTCGGCGGCGCTTTCAATGGTGACCGACGCTTTATCGCGGAAACGGCTCGACAACGGAAGCCAGAGGGTAAATGTGGATCCTTCGCCGGGGGCGCTTTGGACCCGCACTCGCCCGTCGTGGTTGTCCATGATTTGTTGAACAATTGCAAGCCCCAGCCCGGTTCCCTTGGTCTTCGTCGTGAAGAACGGTGTGAAGATGTTCGGTCTTCTCGCTGGGTCAATGCCTATTCCCGTGTCCTTGAAGCCGACTTCGAGTGCTGCGTCCGCTCCGCGCCCCACCAGGCGAGTTTCGACCGTCAGCAAGCCCCCGTCGGGCATTGCGTGAACCGCATTCAGCACAATGTTCGTGATGGCGCGGTCCATCATGCCCGGATCAATAGCAATGGCCGGTAAGTCAGGTGTCAGTATCTGGCGCACCGCGATATCGGCCTGCTCGAACTCGGCGCGTAAGAACGCGAGGCGCTTCGTTACAAGTTCATTAATGTCGACAAGCACTGGCTGAGGTCGGGCAGGGCGCGAAAACTCGAGGAACTCGCTCGTGATACCGTTGAGCACGTTCACTTCGTTCACGATAATATCCAGAAACTCACCGTGGCGTTCCACCGCGTCATCGGGCAAGTCCTCTTTAAGCACCTGCGCGGCGCCTTTGATCGACGCAAGCGGATTGCGCAGCTCGTGGGCGATACCGGCGGCAAGCTGCCCGATTTCGGCAAGCCTTGAGATGCGCTGCAGCTCGTCTTCCATCTCTTGCTCTTTGGTGATGTCTTCGAACACAAGCACGACTCCGAGATCATCGCCTCGCTCGCTGCGTAGCGGCGATGCGCTGCCGTTAACGATCACCTCGTCGCCTGTTTCGACCGCAACCCCTTCACCTGAGCGCGAGGAAGAGTAATAGCGAAGCCGGTGACGTTGTACCGTGTTGCCTGTCTGGTGGGCCATCTCGACAAGCTTCATCGTGTCCGCTTCATCCTGCGTATCGGCCATCAAGAGCGGGACCATTTCATCGAAACGCATCCCGGTAACCGACCTGCTGTCGAGACGAAGTATTCGTTCAGCGGCCTGATTGAACGTAACTATCCGCCCGGCAGCGTCGAGAGTGACAACTCCGGCGGCGATTGAGTGAACGATGTTTTCAGTATAGGTGGTCAACTCACGCAACGATTGCATCTCGCGATAGAGAGCAGCTGCTTGAGTGGCGATTAGCGAAAGCATCTTGACGTTGTCTTCGGAATACATATTGCGCGCCGTGCTCTGTACCTGCAGCACGCCAAGAGTCTCGTCAGCCAGAACAATAGGGATCACCATCAGCGATCGCACCGACGGGCCGAACTTGGCCGATGGGAATCGTGGGTCGGATGTAACGTCGGCCGTTAGCAGCGCCTTTCGTTCCCTGCCCACCCACGCGGCGATGGTTTCACTGGTCTCAAGCTCTTCCGTCTTGGTGTCCGGCGGTGCATCAGCGTGCCACGCCTGTACACGGATCTCGCCAAACTCCGGTTCGACAACGTAGATATAGGCTGCGTCGCAGTGAACGACGCTTCGAACAATGTCGATGATAGCGTTGAACGCATCCCGCATGCTTCGCGCGCTGCGGACCTTTTTCGAGATCTCGTAAAGCGCCGATAGCTCAAGCACGCGCTGTTCGATAGAGTGCTCGTACACCGCAGCGCTACGAAGAACGGCGGCAGCGTGTGACGAAACAATAGAAACCAGCTTTTCCGCTTCTGCCTGATACGGGCGGTCGCCGATGCGACCAAGGAGCAGGTAGCCGACGCTTGCTTCTTCCGTCACGAGCGGCACGATGATCAGGTTCGGGAAGATATCTTCGAGCGTCATGCCCAGCTTGGTCCACGACTTGCCGAAGTAGTTACGCTGCTCCGCGTTTGACCGTGGCGAAAAGACGGTAGGCTCGCGAAGTAGGCGGAGAGACCGCGCGACATCGGTGGCGTCGGGCAGCACGCGCAGTAAGTTGGTGATGACATCAGGCGCGCCGTTCACGCTGTGGATCCGCAGCGCATCGAGCCGATCATTGAACAGCATCAGTATGGCGATGTCGCTGTTGGAGATCTCTCCCGCCACTCGGTTCACAGTCGCGCACGAGCGGTTCAATCCATACGTCGTCGCCAATGAGCGGCTCATGATGTAAAGGGAGTTCAGCTCCTTGACACGGAAGTCCATCTGCTTGTAAAGTCGCGCATTTTCGATCGCGATGCCAGCGTGCTGAAGGAACGTTACCAGTAGGTCCATGTTCGCGAGCGCGAGCGGTCGGCCCGTTATATCAGTAGTAACGACGACCACGCCGATGGTCTGATTGCGAACGATGATCGGCTGAGCATAGAACGACGGAATCCCCAGAGCATCGGCATACTCGCGGGCGATGGGAAGGCTGTGATCGAAGCCTTCAACAAGCACGGGGACCTGCCGCTCCGCGATATTGACGATCAGCTCTGATACTTCGGGGTGCCACAGGGCATCGAGACCGGAGCCCGAAAGCGGGACATCGAACCCGCGCATGATTCGGGGCATAGTCCATGCAGGCTCATGGTCTTCGTCGCCGCGTAGGTAGATCAAGCAGCGGTCGAAACCGACGATCTGGATGAGGTTGTCAGCCACCTGATTCAATACATCGTCCGGGTCGAGCGTTGACGAAATCGCCTCAGTGAGTTGGGACAGCGTGGAAAGCTCTTTCACGCGGCTGCGCAGTTGTCCGTAAAGGCGCGCGTTCTTGATCGCCATCGACGCCTGACTGGCAAAAATGCTGAACAGGCGCTCGTCATCGGTGGTAAATGGTGGTGCAGGAGTGCGCCTGCGAATGCACAGAATGCCAGTGACCGCGTCCCACTCGTTCTTCATGGGCATGACGATCGACGACGAAATCCCTGGCAGGCCTCGCGTGTGCGAATCCTGAAACCGTGGGTCGTGACGAACATCAAGGTTGACAAGCAAAGGTTCGCCGGTTTCGGCGACCCGCCCTGCGATTCCCTGACCGATAAAGACGCGGGTGTTCTCGACTACCTCGTCCGGGAGGCCGCTCGATGCCGCAATCACCAATTGATCGGTGGTTTCGTCTTTGAGCATCAGAGAGCACGCCTGCGCATCCATTACGGTTGCTGCCTTCTGCGTGATCAAATCGAGAAGCGCAGCGATTTCGGTGTTGTCCACCGCCTGCCCGATTTCGTAAATCGTGGCGACCTCACGAAGACGCTTATCGGTCTGTCGGTACGCCGTGTCGACCGCGTCGAGCAGCGATTGTTGTTTGCAGAGCAGGCGGAAATAGACATGCATGCGGCGGAGCATGATTTCAGTGGAGTGTCGCGCATCCATCTCAGCGGCTGGGTCTGTAGCCGGCGGTGCCGGGATGACTGCCAGCCACACCCCGAGCAATGGGTTGCCCGCCTCCGCGCGGCTGCCATCCGAGCCAGCACTCGGTCGGATGTGAGGCGCGGAACGAACAATCGCCATGCCGTAAATTGTCACTCCGCTCGGGCCTGGCACGCGCCTGTGGAAAACTCGTTTCGACGTTGAGTAGGCCGAATCAAGAACGCCTTTCTTAAGCACGTTGTTGGAAAAAACGGAAGCAGTTGTATCGGCCGCACGCGCGATGGCGTTCACCAATCGCTGGGACTCGGCTTGCTTGACATGATGGATAGGGCTACGTCCGCCTGGCACGAGGAGGCCAGTGTCGTGAACCGTGCGGAAGAGCGCGCACGTGATGGCGCCCGTCGCACGCTGAGCGATCGTAAGGAGCCGCGTGGATATCTCCAAGAACTGATCGGCAGAGTCCGAAAGCAACGAAACCGCATCCGCTGCTGCTTCTTCAAGCGCAGCGAGGTCGATGGGTGGCAGCGCATGAGCGCTGGCTGTTGTCGCGGCTCGTTCGCCAGAATCGACTATGCCATCAAGCGGCCCGCCGGCAATTGCCGGTTGTTCAAACGCAGTAAATGTCTTGTTCTTATGTGGCAAGCGTGAACACCCGTTTCATTATCCGGCACAGAGGGACAGCCTGTCAAGGAGAATAGTCACCTTGTCTTGCGGCTTACGGCTCTCGAGGAGGAAATGTAGAACCGCAACAGCTTATCCGCATCCTTCGTTATGCCTATCCGCTTCGTGATGGTGATCTCGCTCGCGTTGGCGGGGTGGCCGTCATCGACTATGATAATCGGTGAGCTGGGATCGCAAATGTCAGCGCCATCGTGGATGTCGCGGGTCACTCCAAGCGCTTTTGCGAGCTTACCCGGCCCATTGCCCATGCGGTATCCAGGTATGTCTTCAGCGTATCCCAAGGCTTTGCGCATGGCTTCGATACCGGCGATTGGTTCCATGGCGCGGATGAGCACGGCCTCACCTGTTCCAACGGGTTGCGTGACAACGTTAAGCATCCAGTGCACGCCATAGGAGAAGTATACATAGGCATGTCCAGGCGGGCCGAACATGCTGGCGTTGCGCGCTGTTCGGCCGCGGAAGGAATGCGCGGCAGCGTCGCTGGTACCCAAATACGCTTCTGTTTCGACGATCCGCCCTGCACGAATGTCGTTGCCGTGCCTCACTTGTACCACCATGCCAAGTAGGCCGCAAGCAACATCCACTGTGGCGCGCTCATAAAAATCACGCCCGATAACCGTACTTCTATGCGCTTTCACATCCGTATATTACCCATGTCCACTTCGCGCAAATGGACGGTCCTCTGCCAACCGAATCGTAGCATTGGTGCCATTCACCTGCTTTCTTTGCCAAAAAACCATGATCACGCGCGCAAAAATCACCGAAAGAGTTACCGCGAGATAAACCATGAAAAATGATTTCTCGAAGAATAACACTGGTGCAATATAGAGCTTTCTGGTAAGATAGTGATTGTACGCTGCAATTCGATTATGCTGTATGCGAGTTCGCGGGACAGTGTGGTCTACGCCGGGCGATTGAACTCGTGGAGATTAACGACTATGGATTCGGATGAGTCTGTTGAAGTAACGCAGGCCGGGGCAACGCTCGCCCAGAATGTCAATCGCATTCTTGTCGTAGACGACGAGCCAGAGGTTGCCGCTGTTCTTGTCCGCGCGCTGAAGTTGTCTGGTTACGATGCTGTCGCCGAATTCGACGGTCAGGCTGCCTTTGAGCGAATCGAAGGTGAACGATTTGATGTGCTCCTCACCGACCTTCAGATGCCTCGACTACGTGGCGACGACCTTCAGAAGATGGTCCAAGCAGCCTATCCAGACATTGTCACCATCGTTGTGACCGCCGCGCATGACACGCATGTCGCCGTCGATTGCCTCAAGGCTGGCGCATACGACTACATCCTCAAACCATTCGACCTTCACGATGTCGCAATTCGAATGAAGAAAGCCATCGAGCGCCGCGATATAACGCGGGAGCTCCATGACTATCAGGCGAACCTGCAGCGAAAGGTAGCCGAACAGGCGGGGCGCCTCCGAAATATGCTGCTGCAATCGATGGAAGCATTAACAAATGCCCTCGAAGCAAAGGATGAGGCCACCCGCGACCATTCTCTCCGTGCCGCACACCACGCTGTCCGTATGGCGGCGGCAATTGCGCCGACCGACTATGATTTTCACCAAAAAATTCGGCTTGCCGCTATGCTTCATGATATCGGCAAAATTGGAGTCAGCGACGTTGTCTTGCGTAAGCCTGCACGCCTCACCTACGCCGAATACGAAGCTATCAAACTCCACGTTGACGTGGGTGAATCGATACTCAGGCCCCTCTTTGAGGACGATCCGACCATCCTTTCCATCGTCCGGCATCATCATGAGCGGTGGGATGGAACCGGCTATCCCGATGGGCTCTCGGGTGCAGATATACCGGTCGGAGCGCGCATCTTGGCTATCTGCGACGCCTATGACGCCATGATATCGACGCGGCCATATCGTCCCGGCATGGAGTCGGCCGAAGCCCTGCGTATCCTCAAAAGCGGGGCAGACACGCAGTGGGATGGTCATCTGGTAGGCGTATTTATCGCACTCTATACCCAGGCGTGATCCTACAAATGACGTTGGTGTTTCACGCTTCTCAATTTGCTATTTGAGGTCGAGCTCTCTCCAATTACAGCGCCGTAATCTCTATAGCCGCTAAAATGCGGTACGAGTTGTTTGGCGTCACGAAAGAGACTACGAGTCCAATTACGTGAGTGAGATTATAAGACGCCTAAATAAAAGAATCAAAATTGTAAAGATTTTTTCCCAAAAGGGATTGCAACCTCTCACAAAATGTTATATAATAGGGCCACCACTGTTGCGATGGAGCGCTATAACTTATGCCAAGACGTACGCCAATAATTCAAACAACACCATTCGGTCAATGGCTGCGCGGAATCCGCGAAGAGCGTGGCTTTGTTATGGAAGAGCTGGCTTCGAGAGCAGACATCTCCCAAGCTACGATTTCTAATCTTGAGCGAGGACGGCGAAATCCGACTCGCAAGATGGTGACGCGACTTGCCCGCGAGCTTGCGGTCGAATACGCTTCCGAGCTTTCTAAGAACCGCATCTTAAATCAGGGTCTGCTCGCAGCTGGCTTTGCGCCGACTGCCCCAGAAGGCCCGGATGAAATTGAGCGGATCACCGAGCCGGAGCGCCATTTTGTCGCGCGCTATCGCCGACTTGCCCCCGAGCGCCAGGCATTGATCAACAAGCTTGTCGATGAGCTTGGCGACGATGTCGACTAATTAGGCCTAGGGATTTATCAGCACATTTTGAGCGCGGCTCAGCCAAAAGAACATCTCTTTCCCGGACATCGGAATGTCCCATGGTTTCGCCATTTCTCCTAAAAGGGAAGGTAAAGAGATCGGCTCGTCACGTGAGAATTGCGTATCGTCGTCTCCTCTCCGCGCCGCCTTCGGCGGGGAGAGGGTCCAGGCTCAGCCTGGTTAGTAAGGTCGGGCAGCGCAATCGACCTACCTGGAAACTTCCGGCGACCTTGCCGTCGCCGGGTGGGCCTACGTAGCCGATAGTGGTGGCTCAATGTCGAATGCCAAAGACGTAATTCACGAGGCAGCCAGCCGAATTGTGGCCCTCGTCAAATCGCGCGCCTCCGGTACCCCTGAAGCCACGGTTGCCGCGATGCGTCGACTCTGCAAGCACGATTTCGGTGTCCCCGCCCGATCAATCGACGCACCTCTCGATTACTTTGGAGAGGTTCGCGGCGACATCGGCGGTGACGATGCCGTCATCATCTTCAACTCCGCTCAACCCGAGCGCATCCAGATCCGCGTCCTCCTTCACGAACTCGCCGAATACATCGCTGCCAGGGATATGCCGGGGCTGTGGGATGCCACTGACGACGGCGCGAAGCTCACCTACGAAGGCAGCGATGCGCCGGAAGATGTGCGCCACCAGGTAGCATTGGCCGTCGAAGAGACCCTCGCCCGCGATATGGGCATCGAAGACGTCAAGCCCAACTGGACCATCGCCGACATTCTGCGCGTCATCCCGCTGGATCCCAAATACACCCGCCCGAATCCCGAGATCGAATACCTGCCCCCCGAAGAGTAGCGAACCGCTTCACTCAGCACGCCCCTTTTCGCGCACCGCCTGAGCAATCGCCAATGTGATCGTTGCCGATGCGAGTATTGCAGTCGTCATCGACGCCATGCTGAGATGGTTAAGCGTGATCGCCCGTCCTATCGCCAGTACTTTCGCCTGAGCCGCCCACGAGCCGTGGGTCCACGCCACCAGCGCGCCAGCCGCAAAGCCAAACAAGTGCCCTTCGAAGCTGATCCCTCGCCCTTGGGGCAGCAGGCCGCGAATAAGCCGACCAAAGACGATCCACACGACAAGGAAGAAGAGCACATACGCGTGCTCGAACCACGACGAGAACAGCAAGTAGCCGAAATACGAATACACCAGCCCGCTCGCCCCAATGTGAACTGAACGCCTCGCCAGCAGCCACGTGGCCCCGCCGGCGACAAGGACCCCCGCCGCCGTCACCAGCCCGAACGCTGCCGCCGACCGCGACAGCACAACCCCCGCGAGCACCGCAAGCGGCAACGTGTTGGAGAGCAGGTGCAGGAAGCCGCCATGGAGCAGGGGAGCGTTGACAATCCCCAGCAATCCCCGAACCTCGCGGGGCACGATCCCAAGCTGCGAAAGCTGGCCGCGAAACAGCAGCGAGTTGGCCAGTTGGATAATATACATCGCGATAATCGCGGCGGCAATGATGTCGAACGGTTTGGGGATTGTCATTGGTGATGGAATAAGTTAGCCACTGGAACTAGATGCCGTCCGCGGTTCGCCAAGTTCTGTCGCGTTATACCCCACACAGCCCGAGCTGCCCAATGCTCGCTGAACGTAACAAGCCCCTGACCCGCAGTGGATACGGGGCAGGGGCTAGTGAGTTTGCGAGTTGCCCGCGGTCGCGGCGATGGCTACTTGCCTATCGCCGCTTCGCCTGCGAAGTAGTTGTACGATGTCACGCCTTGACGGTCAGCAATCTCCTGCTCACCGTCTTGGTCGACAAGCGTCTTGCCGTTCCGCGAGAGGACGAAGTGCGGACGGCCCAATGCGAACGGGATCGACACATTATTGATGCCCGCTGGCATCTCGAACTTCTGCCGGTTCGAGCCGCTGACTAGCGTCAACGTAGCTGGCTTGGTCAAGAACGCCGTTGCGAAAACACTGTCCTGGAGCTTCTCGACCCCATTGACCTTCAGGCGACGAGTGGTCTCGATTTCGGTAAACTCCTTGCCAGTCGCGGCTTTAGGTTCGACACGGTAGAAGTAAAAAAGTCGGTCACGGTCGATTTTGGGCTGCTTGCCCGTCTTATACCAGTCGATGTAGTAGCGGCTGGCGTCCATATAGGCGACGTGCGAGTAGATGTACTTGTTCGGCTTCGGGTTCTCAACGTCGCGGCGTGGTGGAAGCTGATCCGAGCTTTGGGGACCGAACGGCAGCACATACGTCTTTTCGCCGTAGTCGTTCCACGTCGTGATCTCAACCCACGTCGGCTGGTCCTTGAGGATGCCCGTCCACATGCGCTGCATGCCCTCGAATCCATTGAACTCGAACACTCGCCCCGTCGACCGGTAGAACGGCGTAACATCCGCCATGAAGATCTTGCCAGCCCCGAGCCACTTGGCTGCTAGCATGGAGTTCTCCTGGGCAAGACTATCCCCGGTGCCAGCTGCGCCGAAGTAAAAGAACCCATCGAGGCCTGGGTAGTCACCAAATACCTGGTCAATATCCGCCGCGTTTGGGTGGTTGCTACCGCTCTTGGGATAGATATACGGCACGAAGACGACCGACTGCTTCCCGATATAGTGCTTCTTCACCGTGTCGTAAATCTGCCTGTCGCCCATGAACGTTGAAAAGACAGGCTTGCCGTCCCAGCGGAACTGGTTTGGATGGTCGCGAAATGAATCGATCATGTCCATCGTCTCAGCCGGGCCGCTTCCACAGCAATAATCACCTGAAATGAACAGTCGAAAGCCTGTGTTCAGCCGACGTGCCGCTTCATAGATCTGCTCACAGTGGCGCTTCCAGTAATTGGCGCCCCAGCGGGGGCAGTTTAGCGCAAAACCGTCAATACCGAGAGCCTGGGCGTCCACAATCTCCTTAGCGTAGTCCTCGACCGTCGACGCGTCTCCCATTCGGGGATTGCAAACCATATAGTGAGCGAAAACGAGACGTGTAGGCTTCGCGGTCTCGGTCGCCATGCTCGCGGAGTGAGCTGGTGCAATTATTGCTAACCAGAGAGCGAACATAACGCACGCGGCGCTGCCTCTGAAAAATCGTATCACAATTGTAGTCCTTTCATCGACTGAACCAAGCAAGACCGGTAAACTCGATCACCCATATAGCCCCCATCAGCGATCAATGGAGGCTTCCTGAGCGCCTGCGTCCCTAGAACACGCTGAACGTCAGCGCGATGTTCGATGACGCACAGCCAGTATTCACTGCGTAAGGGTACTTGTTGCTCTTCCCCGTGATCAGTGTCGGGTTGCAGTCGTTGGCGAATGGGTTAGAATCCCCTCCCGAAACTTGTGTGGCTCGGCACCACTTGGCATGTCCATCAACCGCAAGGTAGACCGCCCCTTCGCTGTGCCGTCCCGTGGTCGAGTCGAACACAACCTGATACGCTGACCATGCTCCGGTTAGCGTGGGCGGCTCCATACCGGTTGCATACTTGAGCGTAAAATTGCTGCTACTGCAGGCGTTGGCTGAAATGCTGCCGCAGGCGACGTTCGTAGTGCCATAGTTGGTCGTGTAAGGGTCGTAGTTGCCACCAATCCCGCTTCCCGACGGTGAGTAGCCTGCGCCGTAGAGATCGCTCGCCGAATTGGTGGGGTCCATGTTCGACACGTCATATCCACCGCTACCACGGACTTCGAACAGCGCCACAGTCCGAGCTGGCGCCGTGAACTTGCTCAGCGGGTAAACGGCGTAGGGCTGCGCAGCGACATAGCTGGACTGCTGGATGAGGGCGCGGTTCATACCGAACGAACAGCTTGCTGCCGGGGTCGTATCGCTGGGGCACACGAACACGCCCTTCGACTTTACGTAAGGATAGAGCTGGCCAGCCCAGCCCATGACCTGAACAGTCAGCGAATGACCCAGTGGGGGCGTTTCGTCGTAATCCTGGCAATACTGCTGTAGCGCGAGACCGAGCTGCTTGACATTGCTCAGGCACGCGCTTTGCCGCGCCTTTTCCCGAGCCGAAGCAAACACCGGGAATAAAATAGCTGCGAGTATCGCTATGATAGCTATAACGACGAGAAGCTCAATCAATGTAAATCCATGTGTACGTTTCATGTCACTGTTGTCCCTTATCGCGTTCGCTCGGATGACCGACGAACGACAAGCTCAACTGGGTTGAGGCATTCCTTGGGAGGGCTCGTTGAACCTTTGAGCCTTCCGAACAAGCACGTTGCTGACTGGACACCGATCTCGAATGGTTTCTGGTCAACCGTTGTGAGTTTGAGCCCGCGAGCGAGTTCGGTGTTGCCATAGCCGACAATACAATAGTCGCGCGGATTTTCGAGACCGAGCTTCGACAACTGGTCGATAACCTGCTCGGCATCGTAGTCCGTCAGGGCAATGCACGCCGGTCGTCGCGATACCCAGGGCGTCTGTAGTCCGATTTTTGCGACATCCGCCAGTTCCTCGACGTGAACCGTAGCGCCAGCATCACGCAACGTCGCGAGTGTGCTCTGCAGTCGATCGTTGACCGTGGACGTTCCCTGCACCCTGAAGAGCACATAATCGTCGTATTCGCTCGCTAGAAGGTGCTGCGCTATTAATCGCCCGCCTTCCAAGTCGTTGCTCACAAAGCAGTCAAACTTGTCGGCGTAGCTGGAGTCGTCAACCATGACGATCTGCACGCCCTCCTGGTACAACTCGTCAACCCATTTCGCGCGACCGGGTAGCGTAAACCTGTCGACGACACAGATAATGCCGTCCACACGGTGCTCGAGCATACGCTCGATTTCGGCCCACCCGTGCGCTGCGCCAGATTTGGCATACGCGTAAACCGATAGGTAATCGTTGTCGTGCGCCACGCTGCGTACGCCACGCATGATTTCGGTGAAAAAGCTGCTGGTAACGTCGGGGAGCACCAGGCCGATAATTCCCGTCCGTCCTCGGAACACCTGCGCCGCGAGCTTGTTGCTTCTGTAACCCAGCTGCTCCGCCGCTTGCATCACTCGCTCGCGTGTCTTTGGCGAAATCCCCAGGTCGTTGCGGTCATTGAGGACAATCGACACCGTCGTTTGCGAGACGCCCGCCATGGCGGCGACATCTCGGGTGGTTGTCCGCTTGGTCCCAGTCCTCAATTGTGGTGACGAGATAGGCATTAAATGGAATCTAATCTATATTAGGAATTTACTTTACTAGATTAGGTTATAGCATACGCCGACTTTTCTGTCAAGCGCAGCATCCGATAATGTACTCACTTTTTGTGCCGCTCAGGGATGAATGGCACGGCTGCGAATGTTACGCTGGCACCATCAAATCCAATCGACGCAGGAAACCGACACCCACGCGGCGAACCGTCACCGCTTGTATGTTTGACCACTTTGCACCGCAAATATTGCTTGCCATGCTTGGCGCATTCTTGATCGGCGTTTCGAAGACAGGCGTGGCGGGGATCGGTATCCTCTCCGTCGTTATTTTCGCGATTGCTTTTCCGGCCAAAGGCTCGGTGGGCATCGTTCTTCCCATCTTACTTTGTGCCGACCTTGTTGCCGTCACATCCTACCGCCGCCATGCGGTTTGGTCGCATCTATGGCGTTTGCTGCCGTGGGCTGGAATCGGGATCATCATTGGTTACCTTGCTATGGGGAAGATAGACGATGTCTCGGTGGCGCGACTGATCGGGGGGCTGGCTATAGGATTGAGCTGCATGCAAGTTTGGCGGCGCAATTTGGTAGCCAAAT
This sequence comes from Capsulimonadaceae bacterium, assembly GCA_036504535.1. Taxonomy (GTDB): domain Bacteria; phylum Armatimonadota; class Armatimonadia; order Armatimonadales; family Capsulimonadaceae; genus JARLGU01. The sequence goes on along the minus strand of DASXUY010000055.1, from coordinate 107,668 downwards.
ATCCCGAAAAGGCCGATGCTGTTCCCCACCAACTGTGGTTCGCGGCAACGATGGGGATACTTGGCGGATTTACCACTATGGTTGCCAATGCGGCAGGACCAATCATGGTGCTCTACCTGCTGGCAGCATCGTTGCCGAAGATGGAGTTTATGGGGACGAGCGCCTGGTTCTTTTTTATCGTGAACAGCGTCAAAGTTCCGCTATTAATGAACCTCGGCTTGATCAATCTACAGTCACTGCCCGTCGACCTCATTCTAGCGCCCTTCGCGGTTCTGGGGGCATTTACGGGACGGCCCATCCTCAAACGTATCAAACAAAGCGCTTTTGAAAACCTTGCATTGATCCTCACCGTAATCGCGGGGCTCAAACTTGCCCTCACCGGTATTCTCCCGGCGGTCAAGTAGTCTGGCACCAGTCGATTGGCTTTTCGCCTGCCGCCACCAGCGCAGCATTGACTGCGCTGAACGGACGGCTGCCGAAGAAACCGCCATACGCAGAGAGCGGCGATGGGTGGACTGACTTAACGATTGTGTGCACACTGGTATCGATTAGCGGAGCTTTTTTCTGCGCCGGTCCGCCCCACAGCACGAACACAACCGGCTCCGGCTTGGACGCCACCGCCTTGATAACGCTGTCCGTGAACAGCTCCCATCCCTTGCCCTTGTGCGAATTTGCTTCGCCTGCGCGCACCGTGAGAACCGTGTTGAGCAGCAGGACACCCTGCTGAGCCCACCCGGTGAGCGAGCCGCTAGTGGGAGTAGCGCACCCGATATCGCTGGCGAGTTCCTTAAAGATATTGACCAGCGACGGCGGTGGTTTGACACCCGGTTGGACTGAGAACGCCAGCCCATGCGCTTGCCCCGCGCCATGGTAAGGGTCCTGGCCAAGTATGACGACCCGCGTCGACGCAAAAGGACTCAGGTGCAGCGCATTATAAACATCGGCAGGTTGGGGGTAAACCGTGCCCGAGCGGCGCTCACTGTCCACAAATGACGTAAGCTCATGGAAATAGGCCCTCGACGTCTCTGAAGCGAGTATTTTGGCCCAGTCTGTGGGTAGATTGTCGTTCATAATGTTTTATGGGAAACGAGGGGACTTTTGAAAACCTTAATCATTCTACGCCACGGTAAGGCGGAATCCTATAACGAAGACGGTGACAGGGTGCGCCAGCTAGCCGAGCGCGGGTTTCGTGATGCCAAAACCATGGGCCATGTTATCGCCGCTAAAGTGGGCATACCCGACCTGGTGGTATCGTCCGATGCTGTTCGGGCACGCCAAACTGCGGTCGAAGCAGCGCGCGAGGCGGGCTACAAAGGAAGAATTCAGTATCAGCCGGACATATACGAGGCCAACTCTCGAACTCTCTTGAGGGTAGTGCGCTCCCTGCCTGACACTGCATCCACCGTCCTGCTTGTAGGTCACAACCCAGGCCTCGAGGATCTGGGGGCCGACTTGATCGCTGGCGAGTTATCTATCGCGGGTCTGCCGACCGCGGGAATGTATGTGATCACGATCCAAGGTTCGTGGAGCGAGGCAGATGTGGACGATGGTAGCCTCCTCGGCTCCTACTCGCCCAAAGAGATACACCAATAATGCAAACGGGAGCCTTACGCAACCCAGTGCGCAAGGCTCCCGTTCTATAACGTCCTTGGGTGATCGAGAACGCAAAGCAGTGCGACTGCTAAGGCTTACGTTTTTTGCGAGTAATCCACCCGCGCTTAGCGGCCGCGCTACGCTGTTCGCGCGTTATCGTGTGTCGTGGTTGCGCGCCGTTTGAGGTCGCGTCCGCTCCGTTCTGCCCGTTGGTACTGCCATCAGTGGTCGTTCCAGAGTCCGCCTTTTCCCCAGTTGACATTGTGTACATCCCTTTCTCGCTGCAGTGCATGGTTCCAGCAGATGAAAACGGCTATTGTTGATGAGAATCAATATCCAATCATGTACCACGCAAACGAATGCGATAAACGTCTTACATGTGCATTGTGGACCCGAATGTCGGATTTGGTCAAGCCCATTCTCATTGTTTTTCGCAACCATGCTAACTATCACGTGTTAGTTAGCAGCTAAGCACTTAGCTCGCTTTGCCGTATCTGCTTCACTTTATGACGTGAATCTGATACTTGAAAGAGAAAGTATCAGTCAATTAACATGCATAACGGTAAATGTACGTTAGTTACCTTGACATTGATGGTATTATTTGTTATACTTTAGCCGAATTTAGGCCTGCTTGCGTCCGGAATATTTCTTTCCGTGTACGGTGAGCATGTGGAGGTATCCATCAACAACAGAGACTTTCGTCGCGACCCTCGTGAGCCGCGTATCAATATGAATGAACGGATCCGGCACCCCGAGATCCGCGTCGTGGATGAGAATGGCGCGCAGTTAGGCGTACTACCTACGAGGGATGCACTTGCTCGAGCAAGATCGGTCGGACTCGACCTGATCGAAGTGGCTCCACAGGCGCAGCCGCCGGTGTGCCGCATCATCGACTATGGCAAGTACAAGTACGAGCAGTCCAAGCGCGAGCGTGAAGCAGCCAAGAAGCACAAGCAGTCCGATCTGAAGGGAATAAAGATGTTCCCCCATATCGACCAGCATGACTTTGATGTCAAGCTTCGAAGCGCGCTCAAGTTCTTGCACGATGGCGACAAGGTGAAGGTCACTGTGGCGTTCAAGGGCCGTGAAATCACGCACCCTGAGTTTGGACGCTTGCAGATGGAGAAGATCATTGCTGCGGCGACCGAAATCGGCGGACAGGTTGAAAAGCCACCCGCGATGGAAGGCCGCCAGATGACCATGATCCTCAGCCCGAAGAGCACAAGCTCGACCAAGCCTGCTGGTGCGCCAAAGCCCAAGCCGCCTGTCGCTGCCGCTCCTGCGGGCGCCCCCGCCGCAACGGCCCCGGCTGCACCCGCTGCCCCGGCCGCTCCAGCTGAGGCACCTGCCGCTCCGGTCGCAGCACCTGCGGCTACAGCCGCTCCAGCGCCCAGCGCTGACAAGCCCGCTGAGTAAACGATTGGCCCACTTAGGGTCGTTCACGATCACTGACTGCGGTGCAACCTTCCTGGTTGCACCGCTTTCTCTTTGCAAGTCGACGATCCTGTTTCGATTCGGCTCATGTTGTTGCTACTTAGGGAGATCGCTATGACTAAGATTGGGTTGATTGGGTGCGGCGCTGTTGCGGATTACGCGCACATACCCGCGATCAAGGGGACGCAGGGTTTTGACCTGACATCAATCTTCGATGTGTCGCTAGCCAACGCGCACCGGTTGGCGAAGAAACATCACATTGAGCATGTATTCGACAACGTAGACCGGTTCTTCGAATCGGGCATCGATGCTGTCGTGATCACATCGTCCGCACCCGCGCACAAGCAGAATGTGCTCGATGCGGCGCGCTACAAGAAGCCAGTGCTGTGCGAGAAGCCCCTCGCTCTGACCAATGCCGACTCGCAGGTGATGATCGCCGCGATGAAAGAAGCTGGCGTGCCGCTGTATACTGCTTTCTGCTACCGCTTCAGCCCGTCGGCAATGAAGATCCGCGAACTGGTTCAGGCGGGCGTTATCGGCGACGTTCGCTCGCTGCGTCTCATCTACGACTGGGACCTCCACGGCCGATACGAAATCGCCGACGATGGCAAAAAGGTGCTCAGTAAGCGCCGGGTTGGCCGTATGCTCGAAGGCGGTCCGATGATCGACTGCGGAACACACCAAATCGACCTCGCTCAATGGTGGCTTCAGTCCGATGTCGTTCATACGACTGGTGTCGGCGCATGGGTGGATGATTACGAAGCGCCTGACCACATGTACCTGCACATGGATCACGCTGGCGGTCAGCACACCATGGTCGAGATTAGCTTCAGCTACGGCGCGCATGTCAAAGACCCATGCCCGGTCTTCTGCTACGAACTGATCGGCACTGACGGCGTCATCCGCTACGATCGCGGCTTCCGTTCATTCGAAGTTCGTACGCCGAACAACATGTGGCACGAGGAGTGGCACGAGGAGAAGAACTTCCCCGGAATGTACGCCGAATTCGCCAAAGCCCTCGCGACCGGTGAACCCGGCGACCTCGCCACCGCCGAAACCGGCCGCATCGTCGCCCAGATCGCTGAGCGCGGGACAGCGCAGGCCATCGCGAACCGACCCGTGCTGAAGTAGGGGCAGAGCTTGTCTCTGCCCTCTGGCACTTCTCGGACGTCACACCACTCACGGCTAATTCGAGGACCATTTTATGCTCAAGCAGATCGCCTTGGTAGTCCTTGTCGCACTGATCGCCGTTTTGCCGTGCGACGCGCAACAACTCGCCGTTCCGCAAAACCCGATGCGCGGGTTTTATGAGTGGTATCGCCACAACCAAATCACGTTCCCTAGCCGCCCGACCGAATCGTATGTGCGGTATCGGTGGAACCAATTGGAGACGTCCAAGAACGTCTACGACTTCTCGCTCATCGATGCCGACATTGCCAAAGCTCACGCGAGCGGCCAGCGGTTTGCGTTTCGAGTCATGTCCGCCAGCAGCGGAGCCGGGGCAGTTGTGCCCGCTGACATGGTCGGCGACCCGGTCAATGGGGTTTGGCTCAAGGACCCCAAGACAGTCGAAAAGGACAACACCTATTTCCCGGACTGGAACAGCCCCGAGTTCTTGGACCGCGCGAAGCACCTGATTGACGCGCTCGGGAAGCGTTACGACGGCAACCCCGACATCGTGTGGGTAGAGATCGGTACGTACGGCAACTGGGGCGAGTGGCACACTTACCCGTACAGTTACACTGCCACCGACTCCGTAACGATTGGCACAGACGACACCAAGCGCTCCATTGTGGACATGTACCTGAACGCATTCCACAAGACCCGGCTGATCATGATGACCGACGACTCTGTCGCACTGCTCTATGCGCTCTCCAAGCGCGACACGGTCGGTTTTCGGCGCGACAGCCTCGGCCACCCGTGGTTTGAAAACGGCCTTCAGCGCGACCCGGCACGCCTCGCCGCCGTGATGGAGCGTTGGAAAACTGCCCCGTTTGTGACCGAATTCTTTGGCTACAGCGCAACGACTCCCGATCTTGCGGCTGTCTATGAAACAGCTAGGCAGCAGGTAATCAAGTACCATGTGAGCACTATCGGGAACGGCAATATCGGCAAAGGCGCCGCGACCCCGCCAGATGCCCTCGCGGCAATCTTCCGAGTGGCCGACAGCGCAGGCTACAACCTCCACATCGCCGCCGTCGCTACGCCTCTGTCGGCGGGGCGCGAAAGGAGCGTCCGGGTAGCCGCGACATGGACGAACACCGGTTGTGCTCCCACGTACGACCCGTGGGATGTCACCTACGCATTGCTCGACCTGAGCGGTGAGCCTCGAACTGTGGCGAAGCTCGGCAAGTCACCGATTGACCTGCGAACCATCCTTCCGGAACCCGACGGCCACGCCCTGACAGTCAGCGATACATTCAAACTGCCAACTAACCTCGCGCCGGGCCAGTACGGCGTCGCCGTAAAGATCGCCAGCCCCACCGGCTCGTGGCCGGACATGCGGCTTGAGCAGGCGCAGGGTGCGGAGATGGCGCAGGTGCTTGTGGCGCGGTTTACGGTGCGGTAACTGTCTGAACTGTGATTTATGTGATTAAATGATTGGGATGATTGTTGGTGCAACAGGTGTGCCACGCTAATCATGGAAATCATCAAATCAGACAAATCATGGTTCAGACCCCAGATACCCCGGCGCGTGCCGCGCCACCCAAAATTTGGGGTTTCGATGGTTGCGCTCGGAAGCGAAGTCATCGCGTTCCACTTGGCTGCTTGCAGGTGCTTTCGGAATCGGACCGTAACGCGGCGCCTCGGTGATCACTCCGTAGCCCTGAAGGGGCGGCATATGCGGAGCCCAGGGCATCGCCCTGGGTCTCTGTGGTGTGCCCGCGCGCGCCGTCCTTCCCGAGGAATGAATGACATTACGAACAAATGACACATTAAAAATAACTTGAAGATTTCTTCATTGACAATAGATAATATTTGTGGTACCATATAGGTGAGGCGATAAAGCTCAAAGAAGCCGCCCTATAGCGTTCCGACGCTTCCGCACCTTGAAAACCTTTGCGTATACCTGTCAGGTTGGCACTCAATACGGCGAATATATTCATGAATATTGTGATTCTCGAATCCCCAAATATTCACAACTCGCCGCGATCCCGGTCCTGACAAGCCGCAGTCGGACAACAGAGTCCCCACTCGTGGGGACAGCTCGCCCGAGCGAGCAGGGGGATTTTGCGTGCAAAAAATGAATCGCGTTGCGCAACGCAAAACACGCAAAACGGCCCTCACCCTAACCCTCTTCTGAGGCGGGCGAGGGAACCGGACCGTAACGCGGCGCGTCGATGCAATTCTGGCCTCTTCCCCTTGCCTTTAGGAAAGGGAGGGACCCGCTTGCGGGAGGGATAGGTTCTTTAGCCCGCTTTCGGGTGTTCTTCGTCAGGCCGCTTGCGTCCGTCTGCGGACTAGTAGTTCAGTGCCGGCGGGTATTGCCGGCGACGCTTCGGCGCAATCGATACGGGGAAGAGGCCCTCACCCTAACCCTCTCCCAAGGCGGGCGAGGGAACCGGACCATTACACGGCGCATTGCCTCAAACTCCGACTCCCCCTCTGACTCCCCCTCGCCTTTCCAAGGAGAGGGGGCCGGGGGGTGAGGTAATCTCCCTCGCACCAAAAAAAGCCGAATGAATCGCAATCTGCTTGCCAGCCTGTTCGATTCCGCGTGTCTTTAGTGTAGAATAGTACGGTCCTTTTTCGTGTCCGTTCAGGCAGGCTTCGGCTTGCACCGTGACCGCGAGAGCAATGGGGCGCATGACATGAGGCTGAAACGCCATCGGTCACATATCTCGATTCCGGCTCACAAGTCGCCTACGCTTCCCGCTTTTTGAGGGAGCACGGTGGGCGCGCCGGCCTAGGAAAAACAAATGCCAAAGATCAAGACGAACAAAACTGCGGCGAAGCGGTTTAAGCAGACCGGTACCGGTAAGCTGATGCATAGCCACTCGTATCGCAACCACTTGAATATGCACAAGAGCGCCAGCCAGTCCCGCCGACTCGCGCAGGACGGACAGCTCGCCCCTTCGATGAAGCACCGCGTCAAGCGAATGCTCCCGAACGGCGTCAACCACTAATCTAGGCGCGCCGCGAACCGTCAACAGCGACGCTAGCGACAGCCAACACTGGGCTGAAAAATGCCCCCGCGCAGGAAGCAGCGTGGAAAGGTTCCAGGCACTGCCTGGTAAGGAGAACCTACAATGCCCCGAGTAAAACGTGGAGTAATGACGCACAAGCGTCACCATAAGATTTTAAAAGAAGCCAGCGGTTATTTCGGTGGCAAGAGCCGCCTGTTCAAGACAGCCAACGAAGCCGTCATGAAGGCTGGCAACTATGCCTACCGCGACCGCCGTGTCAAGAAGCGTGAGTTCCGCAAGCTATGGATCGCTCGTATCAACGCTGCTTGCCGCGCAGAAGGCGTCCGCTACAGCCAGTTCATCAACGCTCTGCAGAAGAGCGGCAATGAGCTAGACCGCAAGGTCCTGTCGGATATGGCCGTCAACGATGCGTCGTCCTTTACCGCCCTGGTGAAGTCCCTCAACATCGTCTAAGCGGGCCAAGCCTGCACCTTATCGCGTATCGGCGACTGCAGAGACCACTCTACGGTCGCCGGAACCCGACCGGCCATCGCTAGTGCGCTCCCGCACCGAGGCCCTCCGCATCCCTTCCGCGAAACGTACCAAACCCGCTATGACACCGATCGAGCAGCTCGCACAAATCCAATCGGAAGCTATCGCAGCCGTCGATAAGACGACAACGCTGGACGAACTCAATGCCGTTGAGGTCGAATACCTCGGCCGCAAAGGTGCGCTCACCGGTTTGCTTCGTCTGATCAGCCAGCTCCCCAACGAGGAGAAGCCGTCGTTTGGGCAGTCCGTTAACGCCGCCAAGGATGCCGTCACCGCCCATATCGAGCCTGTGCGAGCGCGCCTGAAGGCCGTCGAACGCGAGGCCCGCCTTCTGGCCGACGCGATCGACGTGACCCTTCCTGGTCAGCGAGCGCCCATTGGCCGCCAGCATGTGCTCACCAAGCAGATGGATGCCGTACGACGCGTCCTCATCGGCCTCGGCTACCAGTTCGTCGAGACACCCGACGTCGAGCACTACCACTACAATTTTGAGACGCTCAACTACCCGCCCGACCATCCGGCGTTCGATGAGCAGATGTCGTTCTATATCGAAGACAAGTACCTGCTTCGTACCCAGACCACCGCGTTCCAGGCGCATGTCATGGAGAAGCAGAAGCCGCCCATCCGGGTCGCGACCATCGGCAAGTGCTACCGCTACGAGGCGGTCGACGCCACCCACTCGCACACGTTCCACCAGGTGGACATCCTGGCAGTGGACGAAGGCTTGACCCTCGCCGACCTCAAGGGGACGTTCGCTCACGTTGCGCGCGCACTGTTCGGCGACGGCGTCGAGATCCGCTTCCGCCCCGACTTCTTCCCGTTCGTCGAACCTGGCGTCGAAGTCGCCATCCGCTGGGGTGACCGCTGGCTCGAACTCGGCGGCGCTGGCATGGTGCACCCGAACATCCTCGAAAGCATGGGGATCGACTCGGAGCGCTATACCGGCTTCGCGTGGGGCCTCGGCATCGACCGCATGCCCATGATTGTGCACAAGATCGACGACCTGCGCCTCTTCACCGAGAACGACTTCCGGTTCCTGAACCAGTTCTGAGGGGATGACCTCACCCCGGCCATCGGAATGGCCACCCCTCTCCTTGGAAAGGCGAGGGGAAGCAAGACAGCTTCATGACCGTCGTCTGATTCCCCTCGCCTTTCCAAGGAGAGGGGCTAGGGGTGAGGTATTTCTTCACCAGAGAGGGCATCCTGAACCATGCTTTTCAGCCGTAAGCCCAAGCCTATCATCGTTCGCCTCGTCGAGTTCACCACTGGCCAGCTCATCGGCAAGGTGAACGTCGCGCCCGACGAGCTCCCCGAAACCTTCGAGACCACGCGCTCGTTCCACTTCGGCGACGCCGACTGGCAGGTGCTCCAAGCTACGCCGATGCTTGCTGCGGACTACCGCAAGAAGGGCGACGTTGACCTGATCGTCCGCATGAAGCCCACCGGTGACGAGGGGCGTCCCTACCTTGAACCCACCATCGCAAGCGCACTTCCGGCCGCGACGCCGGGATCGTCCAAGGCAGGTGTACGCCGCTACCAGATGTTGCCCGAAGATTGGCGTCAGGTAGAGTTGGTCTCGCTTTCGCTGCAGCCCGCCATCGACGAGAGCGTCGCTGCTATACGGGCCATTGTGGACGGCTTGGGCGAAGACGCAGAAGGCTTCACAGAGCGGCGTGTGCGTGTGGGCCTTGAAAGCGCCTTCGACCCCGCTACTCGCATCACGCTTGACGAGATCCTCGCGCTGTTTCCCGACGGCGTCGACCAGCAGGACGGCCTCGCGTTCCTCGGTGAGCCGGGTCTCATCGACGGCGGCTTCGCGTTTGTCTCATCGTCACTCACGCAGTACTACGGACTGGTCCAGGATGGTATCGTCGCCGCATTCTGCATCGGCGGTGTCGGCACCCACGAACACGACAGCCCCGAGGTGCAGGAACTGGCCGACTTCGCCTACGACAAAGGCCTTACCCTCATCGACTGGGGCTCCGCCTCCCAACGCAACCCCGACACCGAAGAGTTCTTCCAGTTCTTCGACACCAGCATCGAAATGGACGACAGCGCGCCGGTGTAGTTCGAGCGTGGTGTGCAATAAGGACCGCTCGCCGCTAGGGCAGCCTGTCCGGCTGGGACCAACGTCCCGTTGGATCGATTGCCGCTTCGCGGGTTCGGCAACAGAATCGCTTGCAGCGAAGACTATCAATCTTTTTGACTCGGTTACGCTCCAATATCGTGTGATATCTCGGCATGTCAGGGTACAACTATAGGCAAAGCTGCCCGGTAACGATGCGTGATTCGTGTCGGCTTAAGGACGGCGTATCTATAGGAGACGGCGGGGCTAGCGGTAGCCGCCTACTAGCGCGATGTTGAACCCAATCTTCAAAGACCAAGTGATCCACGGCGATTGCGTCGAAGTGATGAACTCGCTTCCCGAGAAGAGCGTCGACCTCATTTTTGCCGATCCCCCGTACAATCTCCAGCTTAGTCAGGACCTGTTCCGCCCGAACCTCACGCTGGTCGATGCCGTCGACGATAACTGGGACAAGTTTGGGTCGTTCGCGGAGTACGACGAGTTCACTCGCAATTGGCTGTCTGCAGCACGTCACGCCCTCAAGGACGACGGGACACTGTGGGTGATCGGGTCGTACCACAATATCTACCGCGTCGGCGCTATTCTGATGGACCTCGGGTTCTGGATCTTGAACGATATCGCTTGGATCAAAACCAATCCGCTTCCTCAAATGATGGGCTCCCGGTTCTGCAATTCGCACGAGACGCTGCTGTGGGCCAAGAAGACCAAGACGTCGACGTACACGTTCCACTACCGCGACATCAAGTCTGGCAACGAGGACAAGCAGATGCGCTCCGATTGGCGGTTCCCGCTTTGTACGGGGCGGGAGCGTATCACTATTGGCGGGCAGAAAGCGCACGCCACTCAAAAGCCGGAAGCGCTATTGCACCGAATAATAGCCGCTACATCAAACCCGGGCGATTTAGTCCTGGACCCATTCTGTGGAAGCGGTACGACTGCGGCAGTCGCGAAGCGGCTGGGACGCCACTTTATCACCGTTGACCGCGAAGAGAGCTATGTGGGTGTGGCCGAGAAGCGTGTCGCGCACATTAAGCCGCTGGTGACCGAAGAGATCGGGCCGCTGATCGATGACCCCAAGCCTCGAGTCCCGTTTGCGCACCTCGTCGAGAGCGGCAAAATACCCGTCGGCGCGGTACTCACATTCAGGCGCACCGGGAAAGAAGCTATTGTGAACGCCGATGGGACGATCACGTGGGAAGGCAATCGAGGATCGATCCACAAGATCGCCTGCTTGTGTGCCGGGATGCCGTCGTGCAATGGATGGATCCACTGGTTCTTCACCAACCCCAAAACCGGCGAAGTACTGCCGCTGGACGTGCTTCGCGCGAAGTTGAACGATGATAGTGGTCAGCTGGCGTTGTGGCTGGAAGAAGAGTAGGGCGGTAAGGTGCCGAAGGCCTTTAGGTCATCAACAGGCTTCTAGCCGAAGCACTGTGCGACTCGCAATTGCAGGCGCATTTACCTGGCGCGGCGGCGTTCGACGAACGGTGCTGCGGCGGCGGGTGGAGGGGCCGGAGCGACCGCGCGCTTGTGGGGGCGCGAGCCGAAGTGCTTGGCGGTGTGGAGCGCATTGTCTTCGACGATGGCTTTGCGGAACGGTTTACGGTCAGGCGCGGAGATGCCAAGCGTCACGTTACCGTTACCGGCGTCAATCACGCTGATCTCGAACCGATCACCCGTCTGCATTGTTAAGTTTAGTCGTCGAGCCAGAAAGAGCACGATACTACTCCTTTAAAAGACAAGTATCGGCCGATTTATACCAGATTCAGAAGGGCGAATCGTATCAGGCAGGCATAATCTAGTATTTATGCTTGATACGGTGTCCATCTTGTTACCCAAGCAACCTCGCCGTGCACCGCCTTTGACGCCTCACCGTGAAGGCCCGCATAGCTCGGTGCCTCAAACTGTTGGCGGCGACTGGCGGAACCGCTTCCAGCCCGCGCTCGTGACCTTGGCGAGGCAGGGAAACGTGCTTTCTGCGTGTAACAACTACAAGGTACTACCGGCACGACGCAGCCGATGCGAAGCGTCACGCACCTCCAGTACAGCAAATAATGACGCCACAACAGCCCATAATCGAGCTCCGGCAGGCGCTGGTGAGCGATTCTGCGTCACTCGCCGAGTTGACCCTGCTTTCGGGTGAGAACCTGTTGACGAACGCGTTCGGCGGCAATCGGCGCGATGCGCTTTTGGCCATTGAGTGCCTCACTCGAACATGGGGCACAATGTTCTCGTTCCAAATGGCCACGGTTGCGAGCGACGCGTCGGATCCGCAAGGCGAACCTCTCGGCGTGGTGATCGCGCATCCGTCGTCGTCTGAAAGGCAGGCGGGGCAGCGTTTGGCTGAGGTAATCGTTCGTCAGCGCGGGCTATGGAGATGGCTGCGCATGCTTCCGGTTTCACTTGCCCTTGAGCGGTGCTCGGAACCCATTCCTCGAAATGTGACCTATGTGAGCATCCTTGCCGTTGTCCCGGACAAGCGTTGCGCAGGGATTGGGACCAAGCTGCTCCGAAGCGCGGAACAGCACGCAGCGCAACTCGGAGACAACAAGGTATGCCTCGATGTCGAGGTCGACAATGTACGCGGAATAGCCTTCTACGAGCGTAATGGATATCGTACGGTGACTGAACATGCCGCCTCATCATTTCTACGGAGCCGAGGCATCGTTGGTCTTCGACGTGTAGAGAAGTTTCTCTAGCGCCCCTCAGCCGACTGTAGTACAATAACAAGCTATGCTGGAAGAAGAGCCAAGGCCGGTTAGAACGTTACGGTGTGGCGGGTGCATGCTGCTCCTCCTAACAGGCGTCTGTATGGCGGTTTTGTTCTATTATCTCCTTCCATTTGGACCATCCGGTAACAAAGCGTCGAAGGCGCAGCTCTGCTCCACCAATATGAGCCTCCTCGCCGCTGCCCTCATGCAGTACTCCCAGGACTATGACGGCCGCTTCCCGTGTGGCGTTATTCGCAACTCCAGCGGAGCGGGCTGGGCAGGACAGGTCTACCCATATGCCAAAACTGACGCGGTCCTTCGGTGCCCTGGCGATGTTCGCACCGTCGGGCCGATCCGCAGCGAAGTATCTTACGGATACAACTCGAATGTGGCGCGCAGTAAGTCTGTGACTGATCTTGCGCGCCCTGTCTCGACAGTGCTTCTCTTTGAAGTAGAAAACGCCGACGGTCGAGTTGTCTCCCACGGTGCAGCGCAGTGGGACGAGGGTGCCTATTTGCGTTCGCCAAGCTTCTCTGCGGCAGGGAACGGCCTGGATGGCATGCTGGTTACGCGCAAGCCTGGAGAGCCCTCTGACGCTCGCTATGCGACAGGGCTACTCGGGGGAAGGCCCGCCGTTCCCGAGCGGTCGCAGTTCGACGGTCACGGACCTCGTCATGATGGGACAGCGATGTACCTGTTCGGCGACGGACATGCTGGCGCGCTCACCGGCAACCAGGTTTCAAGCGGAACTAATGCCCCATCGTCGACTGCAAAGCAAGCAGGTGGCACTCACGGCACGGCTGCAGGCGGCGCATCGGGGGTGACCGCGACATTCAGCATAGATTAGAGCGACGCGTCGCCTATTTGGGCTGGGGCTCCCTGCTCCATGACTTGCCAAATGAAAAACTCCCCACTCCGAAAATCGGAATGGGGAGTTTCTGATTGTGGATGATCCGTCAATTAACCGTGACTTTGATCACCGAACTCGCTCCGCCGCCAGGGGCCGGGTTCTTTACTGCTATTGAGTATTGACCGCTCGCCAGGCTGGCCGGGAGAACTGCGGTGAGGCTGGTGGTACTAACGAACGTCGTCGCGAGGGGCGTGCTTCCTGCGTAGACGACCGATGTCGAGTTGTACTTGGAACCCGTCACTGTGATGCTTGTCTCGACTCCTGCAATTGTCGTCGTGGGAGTGACGGCTGAAAGAACCGGCACCGGATTGGCAATGGTGAAGGCAATCGACGCGGAAGAGCCGCCGCCAGGGGCGGGGTTCCGGACCGTGACCTGAACTGTTTTCGCTACTGTGAGAGTAGATGCGGGGACAATCGCCGTCCATGTGCCCGCTGTGCTGCTTGTAGCGTTAATGGCCAGGTCGCCAAACATTACCTGCGATGCCCCGGCGACATATCCTGTTGCCGTGATCGTCAAACCGCAAGTTCCCGATCCTGCCAGAACGCTCGTTGTGCTCAGCTTCGTGATCGTCGGCGCGGGATAGGCCACTGTGAGTATTGCAGCGTTGCTGGCGCCCCCGCCAGGTGCCGGATTGACCACGGTGACGCTGTAGATTCCGCCAATAAGTGATGCCGGAACGGTTGCGGTCAGTGTGCCATCGTCATTGAGTTTGGTGACGAGCGCGGATGTCCCGGCGTACACTCTGGATGTCGGCAGGAACTTGGTCCCGCTTACACCCATTGCGGTCGCGGTTCCGGCGACACTTGTTGCCGGAGTGATCGATGTGATGGAGGGCACCGCATTGTTGAGCGTGAAGCTGATTGCCGTACTCGCTCCGCCCCCGGGCACCGGGTTCCTCACCGTGATCGCATAAGCACCACCCGCGAGGCCAGCGGGGATGATGGCTGTCAGGCTTGTGGTGCTGACGAAGGTCGTCGCTAGCGGTATGGTTCCCGCATAGGCGACTGATGTTGCGTTGTACTTTGACCCGGTCAATTTGATGGTTGTCTCGACGCCTGCGTTAGCCCCAGTGGGGGAGATGGCCGTCAGCGCCGGCACGGGGTTGTTGATGGTGAACGGCAGCGACCCACTGGTTCCACCACCGGGTGTGGGGTTTCGCAGGGCCACCTGGACGACGCCGGGGTTTAGCAGTGCAGATGCCGGAATGGTAGCAAACCAGTATCCGCTGCTGTTGGTCGTTGCAGGCAGCGGTAAGTCGCCGAACATCACTTGAGATGCGCCAGCCACAAACCCTGTTCCCACTACCGACAGTGTGGACGCCGCCGAACCCGCAACCGCGCTGGTAACGTTGAGTTTTGTGAGCACAGGCATCGGCGTGTCCACCGCAAACGCTACCGGGTTGCTTGTGCCACCGCCTGGTGCGGGATTGACAACTGTCACCGAGTACAACCGCCCTGCGATAGATGCAGGCACCGTGGCGCTGAGAGTGCCATCGGCGTTCAGCACCGTTGCGAGCGCTATAGAGTCGACGTAGACCTTGGACGTGCTTACGAGCCCGGTTCCGACAACTGTCATTGTAGCCGCAGTTCCTGCGCTCAAGCTACTCGGGGTGATGGAGGCAATAACCGGGGCCGGGTTGTTCAGCGTAAGTTTGATCGATGAGCTGTTGCCGCCTCCGGGTGCGGGGTTTCTGACTGTGACCGAGTATGTTGCGCCCGCCAGACTGGCTGGCAGAATCGCGGTGAGGCTCGTGGCGCTGACAAAGGTTGTAGCGAGCGCTGTATCGCCTGCATAGACGACCGATGTTGAGTTGTACTTTGACCCGGTTGCTGTGATAGTTGTCGCAACTCCCGCGCTCGCTGTCGTAGGCGTGATAGCCGTCAGTATCGGCAACGGGTTTGTAACCGCGAACGGGAGCGACGCGCTGGTACCTCCTCCGGGCGTCGGGTTCCTGAGCGAAACCTGAACGGTTCTCGCCGTTGCGAGGGCACTTGGTGGTATCAGTGCAACCCATGCGCCGGCTGTGTTGGTTGTGGCGTTTACAGGCAGGTCACCGAACATCACCTGCGATGCGCCTGCAACATATCCGGTGCCCATGATAGTCAGTGGGTAGGCTCCTGAACCTACGAGGACGCTCGTCGTGTTGAGCTTGGTGATCGTCGGCGCGGGATACGCCACCGTGAGCGTGGCGGCGTTGCTCGTGCCGCCGCTGGGGGCAGGATTGACAACAGTGACGCTGTAGATACCCCCGGCAAGCGTTGCTGGCACATTAGCGGTAAGCGTTCCGTCGCTATTGCGCAGGGTGACGAGAGCAGTTGCTCCGGCATACACCCTGGAAGTGGCCAGTAAGTTGACTCCGCTTACGACAATTGAGCTCAATGTACCAGCCACGGTTGTGGGAGGGGTTATGGACGTTATCGTCGGCACAGGGTTGTTGAGCGTGAGGGTTAACGCTGCGCTCGCGCCGCCGCCAGGCGCCGGGTTCTTCACCGTGACCGCATACGTTCCGGCCGATAGACTGGCCGGGATACTCGCCGTGAGGCTCGTGACGCTGACAAATGTTGTCGCCAGCGGCGTAGTTCCCGCGTAAACGACCGACGTTGGGTTGTACTTGGACCCGGTAACCGTAATGGTCGTCTCAACTCCTGCCTGGGCGACGCTTATCGATATGGCCGTGAGGCCCGGCACAGGGTTGTTGATGGTAAACGGCAACGCTGTGCTGGTTCCTCCACCGGGTGCGGGGTTTCGGAGAGCGACATGAACAGTGCCAGGGTTTGCCAGGGCGGATGCAGGCACAACCGCAAACCAGTAGCCGCTGCTGTTGCTCGTTGCGGTAAGGGGCAGATCACCGAACAGCACCTGGGATGCGCCTGTCACGAAACCCGTCCCCACTACCGATATCGTGGATGACGCCGAGCCCGCAACCGCGCTGGTGACATTCAGCTTGGAGATCGTTGGCGCGGGATACGCCACGGTCAACGTTGCCGTGTTGCTTGTGCCGCCGCCAGGCGCGGGATTGACCACGGTCACGCTGCAAACGCCGCCAGCAAGGCTCGCCGGGACGGTGGCGGTGAGCGTTCCGTCGTCATTGAGCTTGGTAACGAGCGCAGTGGCTCCAGCGTACACTTTGGATGTCGCGAGGAAGTTCGATCCGGCAACGGCGATTGTGGTCGCTGTTCCGGCAACGATTGAAGGCGGGGTGATCGACGCGATTGACGGCACCTGGTTGTTGAGCGTGAGACTGATCGCCACACTCGATCCGCCGATCGGCGCCGGGTTCTTCACGGTGATCGCATATGTGCCGCCAGCCAGACTCGCTGGCACGATGGCCGTGAGGCTTGTGGTGCTTACGAATGTCGTCGCCAGCGGCGTTGTTCCCGCGTAGACGACTGATGTCACGTTGTACTTTGACCCGGTCACAGTGATGGTTGTCTCGACGCCCGCGTTAACCGCAGTGGGGGAGAGGACCGTCAGTGCTGGTACCGGGTTGTTGATCGTGAACGGCAGTGACCCACTGGTTCCGCCGCCGGGCGCCGGATTTCTCAGCGCTACCTGGACGATGCCAGGATTTGCCAGCGCGGACGCCGGGATGTAGGCGAACCAGTAGCCGCCACTGTTCGTTGTTGTGGCGAGCGGGATATCGCCGAACATCACCTCGGACACCCCGGCTATCAGTCCCGTTCCTAGCAGTGAGATCGTGGTCGAAGCCGCGCCAGCAATCGCGCTGGTGACGTTCAACTTGGTGAGCTCAGGAACTACGTTTTCGACGGTGAATGTTACCGCGTTGCTGTATCCGCCGCCCGGTGTCGGATTCGAGACAGTGATTGCCTTCGGGCCAGCGGACGCAGTCATTGATGCGGGAATGGTCGCCGACAGAGTTCCATCGGCGTTGTATACCGTTGCTATGTTGTTGTAGGCCACTTGGACACGAGATACGCTTGAAAAGCCAGTTCCGGTTACATTGATCGTGCAAGCCCCAGCGCCAACTTGAGTTGAATTTGGCGTTACGGACGTGATGGCTGGCACCGGATAAAGGTAAACAAACCTCGCCGAAGCTACAGCGCTTGCCGGGCTGCCGGGTGATATCGCGCACGCCGTGATAGTTGTCGTCGCCGTCAACAGGATAGGGCCAGTGTACCGAGTTGAGCTCGATGTTGGCGTGCTTCCGTCGGTCGTAAAGTAGATCACCGCTGTCGGCTCGTCATCCATGATTGTCACGGTCTGCGTGTTGCTGAAATTGCCGCCGTTTGGCGAGATCACTGGCGCAGGGACAGGAAGGTCGAACACGGCAGTTGCTATGGCACTGTTCGTGTATCCCGTAGCGACGCCGATTGCCTTGACATTTGTGGGTGCCGTTACTGTGAATGGCCCCGTATACAGAGTGGAGCTTTCCGTCGGGTCAGTACTATCGGTCGTGTAGTAAATCCGTGCATCGTAAAGCGTGTCCGCAATCGTGACGCTCTTTGAACCGGTGATCCTGCCTCCATTTGGGGAGATGGTTGGTGTAGGGACGTTATCTAAATCCTGATAGGCTCCCATACTCGGAGGTGACGTGCGATACACGCCTCGTTGGTCGCGTTCAGGTGCTCCACTGGTCGTGGCAGCATGGCGGCACGGCGATGTCGGCCCCAATGCCACCGTGAGGGTACTTCCGCCGTTGTCTTGCAGAGGGCCAAGCTGCGGGTCAACGTCGATATTGCCGATGCCTGGATATCCCCCCGATATGTCAGAATATGTAGCTGTGGCCGTCCCACCGTTCCCGACCCCCAACCAGATTTCTGGACCCTGCGGCGAACCATCACCGAACGCAATACAGTTTTTGAGGTCTACCTGGTCGTATTCCATCCAAACAGCCCCGCCTGCGACTTTGGCGGTATTACTTGTCATCGTGCAATTCACTAGCGAAGCGGGACCGTGGTTTATACCCACTGCACCTCCGCAAGTCGTGGCCGTGTTTCCGTAAAATGTACTGTTTATAATGCTTATCGAGGGTGAATCGTTATATATTCCTCCGCCATCGACAGCCGAATTAGAAGAAAACGTACAGTTAGTGATAGTTGCCGATCCTCTATTGCATAGCCCTCCACCGTCTCCAGGCGTGGAGTTATTGGCTATAGTGCAATGATCGAGCGATAAGTTACCCGATGAAACGACGATACCGCCACCGTTCCCACCGGGACCGTGTCCATTCTTTATCGACAGCCCTGATATAGATATTGCCATCCCTGGCGCATAGATAGAAAATGGCCGGTATTGGTTGGCACCATCGACTACTATGACATCTGCGCCAGGACCGAGAATTGTCAAGCTCGATATTATCTGCGGCAAAACTGACGTGAGCGTGATAGTTCCCGTTAGCCCTTCCTGGAAAAGCACTTTGGACCCCGGATTCCCACTGCATGCTATCATGGCGGCCCGAAGTGACCCTGATCCTAATTCACCGCTGTCGCTAGTATTTGTCACGATCGCGGTAACAGGAATGACAAAAAAGGCAGTGGCGAGTTCACTCTCGGCGTAGCCGGATGCTGTCGCAATAGCATAAACGCTCTTCTTCCCGATAACTTGGAATGGTCCTGTGTAGAGTTTGGAACTGGTTGTCGGGATAGATCCGTCAGTAGTATAGTAGATCGATGCGCCAGCGAGTGCGTCTGTAATCGTCACGGTCTGGGCGCTCGTGAAATATCCGCCGTTCGGCGATATCACAGGAGTCGGGGTTTTAGGTTGCGGGGTCACGGTAAAGTTGACAGTCGTTGCCAGGCTTCCGATGTAGCCAGGGGCGATAGCGTTGGCGATCATCTTGCAGCTAGCGAGGAGTTCAAACGGGGCCGTGTACTTTGGCGACGACGTTGTTGGAACATTGCCGTCGATCGTGTAGTAAATCGTCGCGCCCTCGGCAGAATCGGTCATCGTGATAAGCTGCTTGTAGGGAACAGTCCCGCCGCTAGGTGCGATCACCGGAGCTGGAGCGCATATGCTATACACAGCAGTGGCAACCGCGCTCGGTTCAAAGCCGGGGCCAACTGCGATGGCTTTCAGCGTGGTGGTCTTGTTCATGATGACCGCAGTTGTGTAGCGCGTTGATGCCACCGTTGGTGTTGAACCATCTACGGTGTAGTAGATCGCTGCGCCGGGCACGGAGTCGGAAATTGTCACAGGCAGGCCAGGATTCGACGCACGGCTTCCGGGCGACAACGTCGGGATTGGCGTTATTAGCGTGAACGCGGCGGACCCGACGGCGCTGTTAAGGTAGCCGCTGGCAGCCGCGATTGCCTTGACTGTGCAGTTGGTGGATAACGTGAACGCCGACGAGTACTTCGTGGACGACGTGGTTGGAGTCGATCCGTCGGTTGTGTAGTAAATGGATGCCCCGCCAAGCGAGTCCGTGAGCGTCACCGATTGCAGATAGGGCACCGTGCCGCCATTGGGCGTAATCGCGGGCGTTGGCGCGGGCGTGGTGACGGTGTACGTTGCCGAGACAACCGGACTGTCGGCGAATCCGTTGCCGCAGGCGATGGCGTTGATCGTTACGCTGCTCGTGAGCGTGATGGGGCCGGTGTAGAGCGTTGAAGCCGACGTGGGCGTGCTGCCATCGGTGGTGTAATAGATTGATGCGGTTGGCGAATAGTCTGTGATGGCCACCGTCTGACCGCTTGCCATCAATCCCCCCGCGGGCGAGAACACGGGCGACGGCATTGTTGGCGAGATGATGTAAGTTGCAGAGGCCGGGTCGCTTACGGAGTAGCCGGAGGCAGTCGCGATTGCCTTGATAGTCTGCGTCGTCGTCACATTAATCGGGGCGGTATAGATGGTCGAGCTAGTCGTAGGTATCGCGCCGTTCGTTGTGTAGTAGAACGTCGCTCCCGGCTGGCCGCCGACGGTGACAGTCTGTGTAGACGGATAAAGCCCGCCGACAGGAGAGATCGACGGAGCCGACGCTTTGACGGTGAATGTCGCAGTCGCGATACCGCTGGCGGGTGCGGTACCACTGATGGCAACCGCCTTGACCGTCTTGCCGGGCGCAACAGCGATTGGCCCCGTGTAAAGCACAGAGGATGCCGTCGGTGTGGTGCCGTCGATTGTGTAGTAGATTGTGGCCGATGCTAGCGAATCGAGAATGGTAACGGGGATGGTGTGCCCACCGTCGATACCGCCACCATTCGGCGAAATCACTGGCGTGGGGACGAACGTGTAGTAGCTTGCGGTGACGACAGTACTGTCGGCGCAGCCCTCGAGTACGGCTATTGCCTTGACGACACAGGTCGGAGTGACCGTGAACGGGCCCGTATACGGTGTTGAGCTTGCGGTCGGTGTCGTGCCATCGGTCGTGTAGAAGACGCTTGTAGCGGCGAGACCCTTGGTGATGGTCACGGGAGTGATCTGGCCCACGAGGAACGCGCCGCTGACCGGCGATATCGATGGGGCCGGTGTCGTTAACGTGAAAGGCGCGGTAATGATACCGCTGTCCGGATATCCCGCGAACGTTGCCATGGCCTTAACCGTCGCGGTTCTGGTGATTGTGAATGGGCCAGTGTAGAGCGTGGACGAAGACGAGGGCGTCGTGCCGTCCGTTGTATAGTAGATCGACGTCCCGTAGAGCGAGTCTGTGATCGATACCGTCACGGTCGGCACTCCGCTGAAGCTCCCGCCGTACGGCGAGATCTCCGGGATGGGCGTGTAAACGGTGAAGTACGCAGTCGCTGCGGCGCTTTGCGAGTAGGCCGAGATTGACGGCACGGCGATCGCATTGATCGTCTGTGTGGTCGATATCACGAATGGGCCAGTGTAAAGCGTTGAGGCTGTTGTCGGTGTAGTGCCGTCCGTCGTGTAGTAGATAGATACAGGCGACAGGGTGTCCGAGATGGTGACAGTGGTAGAGCCGCCGCTTATGATTGATTGTCCGCTAGGTGTGATAGTCGGTACTGGTGCGCGGAAAGTAAACACGCCGGAAGTGACCGTGCTGTCTGGGAACCCGGGGACAATCGAGACAGCCTTGATGGTCGTGTTGACGTTGATGGTTGTTGGCCCAGTGTAGAGCGTCGAACTGCTTGACGGAGTAGAGCCATCCGTTGTGTAGTACATTGATGACGCGGAGTCGTTATTTGTCATCGTCACGGTGGTCGACTGACCTGCAGTCAGATTTCCGCTGGATGGCGACAGGAACGGCGCAGGGGTGAACACTGTGAAGGTCGCAGAAGTCACGCTGCTGTCTGAATAGCCTGCGAATGTCGCTACGGCCTTAAGGACTGTCGTCGTCGTGATGGTGATCGGGCCGTTGTACAGTGTGGAACTCGAAGTTGGCGTCGAGCCATCCGTTGTGTAGTAGATGCTGGTTCCCGCAAGTGGGCAGGTCATCGACACCGACGCCGACTTGCCGCTGAAGATGGTGCTTGTTCCCGGCGTTATCACTGGCGCTGGGGTTGCGACTGTGAATATTGCCGCTGCGACACCGCTGTCTCCATATCCCGCTAGTGTTGCCATCGCCTTGATGGTCTGAGACGCGGAGACGGTGAACGGCACCGTATACGGGGTGGACGAAGCCGTCGGAGTTGATCCGTCGACCGTGTAGTAGATAGCCGCACCAGCAACGCAATCAGTGATCGTAACGGTAACCGTCTGCCCACTCGTTAACGATCCGCCATTCGGGGAGATTGTTGGGACCGCCACCACGGGAGCATCATAGGCACCGATACTCGGCGGGTTGGGACGGGTTATGTCACGCTGGTCGACAGGCATCCCACTGGATGATCCAGCGCCATAGCACGGCGATCCACCGCCGAGCGCCATGGTTGGAGTTTGCCCGCCGTTGTCGGTCAGCGGTCCCAGCAATGGGTCGGCGTTGATGTTGCCCGCACTGACAGTGCCGCCTTGGATGTCACAGTTTGTAGATGTGTAGCTCCCAAACATCGAGTAGATTTCGCTACTGCCTATGTCGCCGTACAGGATGGTATTAAGGAAAGATCCACTGCTTGTTAGGTAGATAGCGCTCCCACTCATAGCTGTGTTTCCGGTGCAAGTGCTATTCGTCATAATCACCTGAGACGCTTGAATGGCACCCCCATAGATTCTTCCGACGTTTCCGTTCAATGTGCAGTTGGTAACCGATAGGCCAAGCCCGCCTGCGCTAATCGCGCCGCCCGCCATTGCGGTGTTGGCGGAGAATGTGGAGCCAGCAATGAGGCACGATGTCATCGACGCCGCGAGCCCGCCGCCTGAACTGCTGGAAGTATTCGCGGTGACATGGCATTGGATGACCTCAAGACTGCCGCCCGTCGCCAGAATTCCGGCGCCACCACCCATATCGGTCCGGTCACTGCCGTGTTGTATGGTCAGACCCCGAATGCGACTGGTGCCAGTCGTGGCGATTCTGAACGGTCGATATTGCCCTGCGCCGTCGATTGCGAGCACCGAACTTCCGGGTCCCGTGATGGTCGTTGATGCGGTAATGGTCGGGAGGTTACTGGTCAGCATGATCGTGCCGGTGAGCCCAGCCGCAAACGATATCGTTGAGCCCGGCAGGGCGTTTGCAGCGTTGATCGCTGAGCGGAGGGAGCCTGATCCTATTGCGTTGCTGTCACCTGTGTTTGTTACGATCAGTGACGAAGTTGAGTCGCTACCAATGATATAAGTTGCCGACGCCGACGGGCTATCGGTGTAGCCAGCGGCCGTAGTAATTGCTTTGAGAATTGTGCTGCTAGTTACGGTGATTGGGGCTGTGTAGAGCGTCGAACTGGTAGTCGGCGTCGACCCATCGACGGTGTAGTAGATCGCCGCCCCTGATGTGGCGCTGGATAGCGTCACAGTTAAACTCGGCCAGAACCCGCGCGACGCCGGGCTGATTGTCGGCGCAGTTAGGGTAGTGGTAAACGCCGCCGACGTGGCCGTACTGTTCGCCAGATTGGTTGCCGTTGCCATTGCGACGACATTCGACGCGCCGGAGAGGGTAATCGGCCCGGTATATACGGTGGACGCAGTCGTTGGAGTGGCCCCGTTGGTAGTGTAATAAATCGTAGCGCCCGCGAGACTTTCGGTGATCGTAATCTGCTGGCCCAGTTGGATTGGTCCGCCATTTGGCGAAATGACAGGTGCTGGGACACTTGCGGTGTAGCCAACAGATGCCATCGCGCTTGCTGACAGGCCCGGACCCACGGCTATAGCCATGACATTCGTGCTCTGCGTGATCGCAATTGGGCCGGAATAAACAGGCGAAGCGGTTGTGGGCCCAGTTCCGTTCGTCGTGTAGTAAATCGTCGCGCCAGGAAGGGAGTCGCTGATTGTGATCGGCTGCCCGAGGGGCACAGTGCCACTCGCCGGTGAGATTGTTGGCGTCGGCGTCGTGACAGTGTATGTTGCCGATGTTACGGCGCTCGCAGGAAACCCAGTGACGACGGCGATGGCTTTGATAGTCTGCGCGGCGAGGATTGAAATCGGCCCGGTGTAGAGCGTTGAATTCGCCGTTGGAGTCGAACCGTCGACAGTGTAATAGATCTGCACCGTTGCAAGTACATCAGTGATGCTGACAAGAGTTCCTGCCCCAATAGTTCCGCTGGCAACCGATATCGACGGAGCTGGGGTGTAAACCGTGAACGCGGCGGAAGCGACCACACTAGCGGGGTATCCGGGCGCGAGTGCGATCGCTTTGATCGTCTTAGTCGTGCTAACGGTTATCGGTCCCGAGTAGAGGGTGGATGATACCGTCGGCGTGCTGCCATCTGTGCTGTAGAAGATCTGAGCGCCAGCGGCTGAGTCCGTGATGGTTACGGTCGCCGATTGACCGCTGTATATGTAGCCACCATTCGGGCTGATAACGGGAGTGGGCGAAACGATCGCGTATAATCCGGTAGCGATCTGGCTGTCCGCGTAGCCGGACGCTATCGCCATCGCCTTCACTGTCGTCGTTGCTGGTATCGAGAGCGGAGTTGTGTATCGAGTCGAGGCTGCTGTTGGCGTTGAACCGTCAGTCGTAAAGTAGATGGCTGCGGCGGCCACAGGCTCCTTGAGCGTCACGGTTTGCGTTGTGGAGTAATAGCCCGGTGCCGGAGTCATTGCTGGCGGCGGCAGTATCCACGCGTCGAACGCACCAATGCTTGGCGGGGCAGGACGGGTGACACCACGCTGGTCGGTCGTCGGCGCGCCCGTTGCAGTACCGGAGCCAAAGCACGGCGAAGCAGCACCGAGCGCCATCGTGGGGGTAGTCCCGCCGTTGTCGCCGAGCGGGCCGAGGAGCGGATCGACATTGATGTTGCCCGTACCCGTATATCCTCCCTGGATATCGCTGTAGGTCACTGTCGGGTACGTGGGATATATTTCGCCAGCAACTATGGACGACGTGTCGCCCCAGAAAATGCAGTTTGTAACTGTTGCCGACGCGTACCCGTAAATTGCACCACCGTAGCCAGCAGAGTTGCCGCTGAACGTGCAGTTCTTCGCCGTCATTGATCCGTTGTTGCAGATCGTTCCTCCACCCGACGCGGTGTTCTGAGCGAATGTGCAGTTTGTGACCGTGCTACTTCCAGAAATACTTATAGCGGAGCCGTAATACCCTGTATTTTGAGAGAAGGAGCAACTAGTGACGACAAGACTGTTTGAGGTAGTGTTGTATATTGCAGCCCCATACGCATAGCTGGTGGCTATGTTACCGACGAAGGCGCAGGCGCTCACGGTTGTTGCCCCACCACCCGAGTATAGTGCCGCTCCGCCTGTGCTGCTCACCGTGCAGTTTTTGACGGTCAATCCCGAAATCGTCGTTAAGCCGGACGCAGTTACATAGAACGCCCTGTAAACTCCACCTCCATCGATTTTGATGAGCGTTGCACCTGGACCTTGAATGGTCATGGCGGTTGTAATCTGGGGGAGTGCGCTCGTCAACGTGATCGTTCCGGACAGCCCATCGAGGAACGTCACCGTTGAGCCAGCGTGCGCATTTGCGTAGGTGATCGCCGCGCGCAGTGAACCCTGGGTTGTCGTATCCGACGTGTTGGTGACGATAAGCGGGCTCACAACTGAGTACGTCCCTGAGGCGGTGCCGCTGTCCGTATAGCCAGCTGCTGACGCCATGGCCTTAAGAGTCACAGACGACATGACCGGGATCGCGGCTGTGTATTTCGATGACGCTTTGGTGGGAGTTGTGCCGTCGGACGTGAAGTAGATCGATGCTGCTGGTTGCTCACTTGTGATTGTCACGGCCTGGCCATAAGGCACCGAACCTGGGGCAGGTGAGAACTGGGGCAGCGAAAGCGACGCCGCTGTGTCGAGAGAGCCTATGCTGGGATCGGTGGGCCGAACATAACCCCGCTGGTCCGTGGCCGGGGCGCCCGTTGCAGTCCCTGCCTTGTAACAAGGCGATGTCGGCTGAAGCGCGACCGTTTGAGTGGAGCCTCCGTTGTTGGCGAGATTCCCTGTGGCAAAAAGCGGGTCGGAGCTTATATTGCCGACGTTGTCTGTAACTGCCGCCGGGACGCCGCCTTGAATATCGCAGTTAGTTGCGCTAACCGAACCGTCGATTAGACGTATCTCGCCAGCATTTGCCCCGGTTTCGCCATAGAGGATGCTGTTTGTGATCGTCACGGAGCCCGACTGGTTGCATAGGGCGCCATCGAAGTTGGATCCGGCGTTGGCTGTGAACGTGCAGTTGGTAACAGTCCCCGTTCCAGCGTTGTTCAGTGCGCCACCATTGACCGCAGTGTTGCCGTAAAGTGTGCAGTTCGTCAGGCTGACTTGGCCGTTGCTGTCTACTGCACCGCCGTTTGTCGTTGCCGAGCATGTCGAGATCGTAGAACCGATGACCGCCAGCGTTCCATTGTTCTCAATTGCGCCGCCGTTTGATCCCGAATCACTTGTCATCGAGCAATTCGTCACCGTGACGGTGCCGCTAGAGACCAGCAGCCCACCGCCGCCGAGGTTGTCCGCCGTGTCACTGCCATTCTTGATTTCAAGCCCTGAAAGCGCGACAGAAATACCGCTACCAGTAACAGTGAACGGACGGTAAGCCCGAGAGCCGTCAATAGCGATGACGTCCGCGCCAGGGCCCTGAATAGTCATGTTGCACGTAATGGTTGGCAACGCCGAGTTCAACGTGATCGTCCCGGACAAGCCAGCTTGGAACGTGACAACGGCTCCTGGGGCGGCGTTGGCTGCCGTAATTGCAGCACGAAGGGAACCTGAGCCCGCAGCAGCGCTGTCACTCGTGTTTGTAACAAGGTACGGCCGCAGGACCGTAAAGCTTGTGGCGCTCGTTGCGGATCCCGCAGGCGTTCTGACCGTGATAGGCCCCGTGGTCGCAGCGGGCGGAACGATCGCAACAATCTGCGTGTCGGTGATCGACACGGGGGTG
The DNA here is from genome assembly GCA_036504535.1 of Capsulimonadaceae bacterium. Classification (GTDB taxonomy): domain Bacteria; phylum Armatimonadota; class Armatimonadia; order Armatimonadales; family Capsulimonadaceae; genus JARLGU01. The sequence continues at coordinate 80,924 of DASXUY010000055.1, read as the reverse complement.
ACCGCAGCACCGTTAAAGTCAAGCGCGCCGCCTGTGAAATGCGCACCGGACACGGTGACATGTGTGCCGACAACGCCGCTGGTGGGGGTAAAGCCCGAGATAGTTGGAGGTGTCCCGGCGAGCAATGGAAGCAGCTTGTCGATGAGCGGCGACCCGATGCCAGTGACATAGTCATAGCCCGCTAACGCCGAATACCCGTTGCTCCCGCTGGTGATATCGTGATAATAGGTTGACAACTGCGCAGGTGCGCCCCACTTATACAGCGCCGTCATCAACTCGGACTGACCGACAGGAGTGGTGCGATTACCGTTCGCAATGGCCATGAACCCAGCCCAAAGAGGTGCCGAAAGACTTGTGCCACCAACCTGGTACGTCGTGCCCTGCTGTATGACGAGTACGCCGGTGCTCGGATCCGCGACGGCGGAGACATCCGGCACGCTTCTGGGTCCGGATGCTCGCCAGGAGCTTTGGAATGTTGCGTATGGCTCGTATAAACTCGGGCCGCCACCTGACCCTGACCAACCAGTTTCTGAATACCAGTTGTTTGCCGAATCGACACGTAACGTCGTGCCGCCTATTGCGGTGACATTGGATGATGACGATGGATAATAGGCTCCTGCTCCCCAGTCGCCCGTCGACGCGAAATAGGTAACATTAGGCTGCGTGAAATAAAGTGTGTCGGCCGAGAGTTGTCCCGAAAACTCACTGCCGCCCCAACTCATCGATACAATGCTCGCGTGTTGCGCGGCATACGTGACTGCTCCAAACATGCTGGCATACGAGTTGTCGGGCGCGACGACCAGCAGGATTTTTGCATCCGGCGCCATCGCATGCACCCACTCCACGTCAAGAGCCACTTCCAGCGCCCAGGATGTGTTGAGGCTTGTCGGGGGTCCACCGGGGTGAGCGACTGTCAGAGTTGGGCTCTCGGTCGATGGACCTGAATACGGCAGCCCGTAGCGGGTACAGAAGGCGGCGAGGTCACTTTGAATGTAGTCCGTCCCGGCGGAATCGATGTCTCCATACGCGTCCACGATCGCGACGGTCACACCAGCACCCGTTGTGTTGCCAAGCTGAAGCTGTGGCAAGCCATAGGCGCCTCGGATAGCTGCGGGAGCATATGGGATCGTTGCGAACGTCGTCATCGGCGCCATAAGCGGCACCGTGATCGGCGCCGCGATGATTGGCGGCTCGGCCTTCCAAGTCGCCGGGGCTTGGTGGGGTATAAGCGCAGTTGGCGCACTTTCGGCGCGTGCTGCTAACGCTATCAGCATTGTGGCTATGAGGCAAATGGAGGCGATTCGTGGATATTGCATTGCGTACCTATGGGAGATCGGTAGCCGTTGCCTGGACGAGCGTAACGGGGAAGTGCGGGGATATAATATTCTCAGATATATATCCGAAATGGGCGAAATGATTCGCATTTCGCAACCGATTCAATCGTACCACGCCATGAGCAAGTATCTCTGCCAAAATGCCTTCAAGATACAGAAATACGCCGACGGGGGGATGGGGCAAAATGTGTCAGAAGTCGTGTTATCTTTGCCAGCCTCTTACATAGTCGTTTGACAATCGCCGCTGCCGGTGTTCGCCTCTGGATGAGATGGATAAGCGCGAGCAGCTGAGGTCACAGCGTAGCTTGTTGCCTCCATACGCCAATTCGCGGATACGGGTGTAAAACGCTGGGGTATCATAAACTCAATATGAATCTAGACCAAAAGAAGGTCGTTATCGTTGGCGCATCGTCGGGCATTGGGGCGGCGCTGGCGCAGGCATTTGCTGGCAAGGGCTGTACCGTTGCCCTTGTCGCACGCCGCGAGGCCGAACTCGTCTCCGTCTCCGATGCCATCAACCGGCAAGCGGGACGTACTCTGGCTCACCCGTACATCGGCGATGTCACCGAATACGACACAGCAGGGCCGTTGCTTGACAAGATCGCTCTCGATCTTGGCGGCGTCGACGTGCTCGTTTACAACTCCGGCATCATGCCGCGTGTCCAGTTTGGCGAGTACTCGTTCGACAAGGATCGCGCAATGATCGAGGTCAATCTGCTTGGCGCAATGGCCTGGATCAATGCGGCCGCTCAGCGATTCCAGGTTGCCAAATCCGGCGCAATTGTCGGCATCTCCTCCATCGCGGGCGACCGTGGCCGAGGCTCCATGCCGGGATATATCACTTCGAAGGCAGCGCTGGATACGTACCTAGAATCCATCCGCAACCGCGTCGGGCGGTACGGCGTTCAGGTCACCACGATCAAGCCCGGCTATGTTGCCACCGATCTGCTTGCCGGAGTGAAGACACCCATCAGACCCGCAGCCCCCGAAGAAGCAGCACGCGAGATCGTCGCCGCTGTCGAAGCTGGCGCGAATGTGCGTTACGTGCCTGGCTTCTGGCGCTGGGTTGGGATGGCGATCAAATTGGCACCTTCGTTCGTTATGCAGCGCGTTAAGTTTTAGGATTGTTAGGATGCGCTCTTTGGCCGCGCGGGCCATTTTTATATCTCGCTTCGCTCGGAGTGTTGCACCCCCTTTGTTAAGTGAGCCGCGAAGCGATATAAAAAGAGCCGCGCCGGCTTTGGAGGCGATCCGATAACTGTGTTGATAATATCATGGTAGATACGAATAAATACAGCCTCTCGCCCGACCGACGCGAGCTTGTCGAATCTTGGGGGATGAACCGCCAATCGATTAGCTACGTCTACCGGCCAACCACCACCGAACAGATCGCTGACGTGTTCTGCACCGCCCGCAACCGCGGCTTCAAGGTGGCGCTACGTGGGACCGGATGCAGCTATGGGGACGCGTCCATGAACGCCGAGCAGGTCGTGCTTGACCTCACGCGTATGAACCGTATCCTAGCGTGGGACCCCGAAAGCGGCGTGATCACCGTCGAGCCAGGCGTCACGATACGCAACCTCTGGCAGTATATCCTTGAGGACGGCTGGTGGCCGCCCGTCGTTTCCGGCACCAGCTTTGTGACCCTAGGCGGGGCGCTGGGGATGAATATCCACGGCAAGAACAACTTCAAGGCAGGCCCCATCGGCGACCACGTCCTCTGGTTCGAGATTCTGCTGCCGACCGGTGAGTTGAAGCGGTGCAGCCGCGACGAGAACTCGGCTCTTTTCCACGCGGCCATCGGCGGATTCGGCATGCTTGGCGTCTTTACGCAGATCACGCTTCAAATGAAGCGGGTCTATTCGGGCCTGCTCAGCGTCGACGCTTTCTCTGCCCACAGCCTGTCGCACATGATCGATGCGCTTGAGCAGCGGCGCGCCGATTCGGACTACATGGTGGGCTGGATCGACTGCTTCGCTCGCGGCGAACAGCTCGGGCGCGGACTTGTGCACACCGCCAACTACCTTGCCCCCGGCGAAGACCTTGCGCCAGCGCAGACTTTGCGCGTTGCCCATCAGGAGATCCCCGATACCCTGTTCGGAGTGGTGCCGCGACGCTTGATGGGCAAAATGCTGCAGCCGTTCTCCAACAACTACGGCATGCTCGCCATCAATAGCGCCAAGTTCGTGCAGGGCGACACCATCGGCAACAACGAAACCGTGCTTCAGCCGCACGCTCAATTCGCGTTCCTGCTCGATTATGTTCCCGACTGGAAGCATGCCTACAAACCCGGCGGCCTCGTCCAGTTCCAGAGCTTCGTGCCGTTCGAGCACAGCGAACGTGTCTTCACGCGCCAAATCGAGTTGTCGCAAAAACTGCGGATTGTGCCCTTCCTCGGTGTCTTCAAGCGGCACAAACCCGACGATTTCCTCATGACCCATGCTGTCGACGGCCACTCGTTCGCCCTCGACTACCCGTACAATGATCGCAACAAGGTCGGCATGGCGTTTCTCGTCGAACAGATGGCGCGCCTCGTTGTGGAAGCGGGCGGTCGGTTCTACTACGCCAAAGACAGCCTCCTGCCCAAGGACCTGGCGCGCGCGGGGATGGGTGAGGATCGTATCGCCAAATTCGCCGCCCTCAAAGCTGAATGCGACCCCAACCATACCCTTGTGACCGACCTCAGCCGTCGGCTTTACGACGGGTTTGGTGTTTGAGTGTTTAGGATGCCCTCGTGCCGGGCGGGCATTTCTTAGTTAGGGGTGGCCGCACGCTGTTTGCGTTTGTCAATACGGGAGCATGTTATAGCGAAGAAGGCTGAAGCAACAGAGGGAGCAAAGCGAGAAGAAAAGCCCGAGCGGCTTGAGCGATCCTAAATCTTCCCCTTCCCACCTGGCGACGCATCAAGAAATAGCCCGACCCAAAAGGACCGGGCTATATCATTGATGGTTATGGGTATAGCGCGTTGCGGCTACATCTCGCTGTGACCGCAGTTCAGGCAGACTAGCTGCACTTCTTCGTCGACTAGCTCCGGATCCTCTTCACCGCACGTCGGGCAAATCTCGCTTGTGTCTTCCGTGACGGCAGTACCACAACAGGCCGTGTGAAACACGACCGTCTCTTCCATGACGCTCTGGCAGACGGGGCAATCGAATATTGCCATGGCGATGTCCTCCCAGCAAGCTCGCTTCCGTGTGAAGCAGCAACAGTACGCCGATTAGCGACAGGCGCGCAGATTTCCTGCGGTGTCCCTGGCGCATTCTAGCACTATTTTAGCGTACTGGGGACACGGCTAGGATAATTTGCGGACGACCCCTACAACCTTACCCAGAATTTCGGGGTTTTCCACGTACAACGGTTCCATCGAGCTGTTCGCTGGCTGCAACCGTATACGGTCCTCTTCGCGGTAGAAACGCTTGCAAGTAGCGTCGCCGTCCATCATCGCAACCACGGTGTCGCCGTTCGATGCCGTGTTCTGCTTGCGAACTACGACAAAGTCGCCGTCACAGATCCCGTCCTCGATCATGCTCTCACCGCGCACTTTGAGCATAAACCCATCGCCGTTGATAAAATCTTCGGGTAGCGGGAAGTACTCTTCGATGTCTTGCATAGCAAGGCGCGGCTTGCCGGCGGTGACTACACCCACGATCGGGATGCTCTTGACGCGGCTCAACGCGACACTCGCCATCCGACCCAGCCGCTCGGCGGCTGTTTCGGTGAGCTTGATCGCGCGTGTCAGGACAGCATCGCGCTGTATCAGTCCACGCTCCTCAAGTGATTTGAGGTGAGCGTGAACCGTGCTCGAAGAAGACAGCTTCACCGCTTCGCCGATTTCTCGGACCGTGGGCGGATAACCGTGCTGCTCAATATGTCGACCAATGTAGTCGAGTATAGCTCGCTGCCGCTGCGAAATCGGACGGGCCATTGTTTCCCTCGCTTGTAATAGACTCGCGTCCGGGTGTTTTCCCGTCGCGGTGCTGAACGATGTCGCTAAATGCCAACAAATGTTCGCTTCTCTTGCCTTATTATACACACACTTGCGAACTATCGTCAAGTGTTGCCAAAATCGTAGAAAAAAGTTACAAAATTTCCTGCGGTTAGGCCCGAAACTGCCCGTCTGAAATTCGCCAAAACTATTCTATTGACAGATCCAACACACTGTGTTAATATTACCGTGATACTTCTCAGTACGGTTCGGCTAACGCGCGGCAAGCACCATGACATCGACAGCCATCAACAAATTATCTTCGGCGATCTCGCTCCCCGTCTATCGGCGGATCGAAGAAGACCTGCGGGCGCGTATTCGGGACGGTTACTGGACGGTCGACACGCAAATCCCCGGTCGACGCGAGCTTGCCAAGCACTATCAGGTGGAGGTGAGCACGGTTCAGCGCGCCATTGCCAGCCTGCTCTACGATGGCGTGCTGCGTTCCGAAAGCGGCCGCGGCACATTCGTTGCCATTGGCGCCACACAGGCGTCGCCCGTGGCTGGTCCATCGCTGCGGCTAGGGATCGCACTCCGCGACGCCAGCGCGATGACCCAGGCTGACAGCTACATGGCGCATATCGTTCAGGGAGTTAGGCGTGCGCTTTCTCCTCACGGTTTGCGACACAGTATCTTGTTTGTCGAAGATTCGGATCTGGACCGTTTGCCGCAGATGCCGCGTTCGGAAATGGCTGGTCTTCTTCTGGCGAGCCCCGACATTGACAAGAGAACACTTGTCGATCACATGTGGCGCTCCGGAGTGCCGCTAGTCGTGGTCGGCTCATCGTGGGTGGGGATGGAGTCGCCGTTTGTAGACTGCGACAACATCGCCGGAACCAATGCCAACCTTGATCTGCTTGTCGCTGCAGGTCATACGGACATCGCCTGCGCCGTGGTGAACGCGAACGCGTGCCACCATTACGATCGCGCCATCGGCTTTCGAGACGGTATGGCGCGGCACGGGCTGACGATACGCCCCGATTGGATCATTGAGCGCTGGAAGCCGACTCCGGAGCAGGGGTACGACGATATCCGTCGCCTGCTAATGTCGCCAACTCGACCGACCGCGCTTGTCGCCGTTGACCCATCAGTGGCAATAATGGCGCTACGCGTCGCCAGCGAGTTGGGATTGAGCGTTCCCAGTGATCTGTCGATTGTCACATTCGACGATACCGTACGCGCCGAGAACAGCTCTCCGCCGCTTACAACAATCGCGGCCCCATTTGAAGAGATGGGCCGCTTGGGCATGGAGATGTTGATCAACCTTTGCCATGGAAATCCGTTCGACCGCTCGCCGCAACTCCTTCCGATGCGCCAGATTGTGCGCCAGTCTGTTGGAGCGTGCCCAAAATAGCGATTCCATTCCGCCTCCACGAGGCACCGAGCTCACTGTACTTTGAGCAAAGATGAGAGGAACAAATGATGTACAAGCAATCAGTTAAACTTAAGGCGTTCACTTTAATAGAGCTCCTCGTCGTTATCGCTATCATAGCGATTCTCGCAGCTATTTTATTCCCGGTGTTCGCCACGGCGCGCGAAAAGGCCCGTCAAACCGGCTGTTTGTCAAATCTCAAGCAGCTTGGATTGGCCTACACACAGTACGAACAAGACTATGATGAGATGGTACCGGCGGGCAATAGTGGCTATGGCTGGGGGCTTGGCTGGGCTGGTCAAGTTTATCCCTACGTCAAGAGCACCAAGAGCTATATTTGCCCAAGTGATACGACCGCAAACGCCGTTTCATCGTATGCAACCAACTCCAATATGGTCGGATACACAAGCGCTGCAACGCCTACTCCAATCCCGGCTCAGATTTCGCAAATGTCGTCGCCTACTCGGTCAGTGATGCTCTTTGAGATTTCGAATTCGACAGGATGGCAGATAACGACCGATACCGTAAGTTCGCCGGCCGGAAACGGTCTTGATAAGCCAACGGCGAACTGCCTTAATGGGGCCAACGCCCATCCTGGGGCTCCCTGGAACACCAGCGGCCCTACGAACTTGAAGTATGCTACGGGCCTATTGGCGAACGCATGCATAGCCAACAGTTCATGTGACAGAAATCCCGCCAGTTTGGATCCGACCTTGTCCTATTACACGTCGATGACTGGAAGGCATTCGCAAGGAGCGGTGTATCTGATGGCAGACGGACACGCCAAGATCCTACAGCCTACCCAGGTCGCGGCTGGCTACGATCTTATAATGGGTGTTGTGGATGGAACAGCCTCTTGTCCTGGCCAGGCCAATTGGAAGGCGCCAACTGCGGATTGCGCAACCCCAACGCAGTACGCCGCGACGTTTGCAATACGCTAATTTGCAAAGCGCAGGATTGCGACGCCTCCTAGCCGAACCAATCATGGTATCGGCCACCAACCGCGAAGCGACATAAAAATCGCCCCGCCGGCCCTGGAGGCGTCCCAAAATCCTACTCGTTCCCCAATAGGCTCAACAATGTACGAAAACATCCAAGAACCAGCCCGCGCCATTCCCATCGTTCGTGAAACCGACGTGCTCGTCTGCGGCGGCGGACCCGCTGGCATTGCAGCAGCGTTCACTGCTCGCCGAGCAGGCGCCAAAGTGCTGATTCTCGAACGTCACCCGTTCCTTGGCGGCGTCTGGACCGCAGGCGCGCTGACCATCATCATCGACTCCGAGGGCAAGAGCGGTCTCAACCGCGAGCTGGTCGCCCGGCTCCAAGAGCGTTCGGCAGTCTCGTTCTGGAGCGACTTCCCGCTGTGGCCAGTCTACGGTGTCGAGGCTATGAAGTGCCTGCTCGACGACATGGTGGGTGAACTCGGAGTCGACGTGCAGCTTTACACGTCGGTTGCGGCTGTGGAGCGCGACGGTAACCGCGTCACCGGTGTCTACACAGAAAGCAAATCGGGGCGAGAGTTTGTGGCGGCCAAAGTGGTGATCGACACCACCGGCGACGGCGACGTTGCCGCGCTCGCCGGATGCCCGTTCGAGCACGGCCGGCCCGGCGACGGAAAAACGCAGCCGATGACGCTCTACGGACGCATTGGCGGCTATCGCGGTGCCCCGGTGCATATTGAGCCCATCGTATCCATCGCACGCGCCGCCGGTTTCGAGCCGAGCTACGGTCGCGTCACGCTGTTCGAACAGCCCGGCCAGCCCGGCGTGTTCATGCTGATGGCTACCCACAAATACGGGAGCGGGATTGATGCACGCAACCTCACGAAGGTGGAGATCGAAGCGCGGCGGGAGATACGGCAGCTTGTCGAAATCCTCAAGCGCGACGGTGGACCCGACTGGGCCGACGTTTACCTCATCGACACTGGCCCGTTTATCGGAGTTCGCGAAGGGCGGCGAATCCTAGGCCGAGCGTATCTCACCCACGACGATATCGCCACGGGGCGCAAGTTCGACGATGGCATCTGCCGTGTCGGCTTTGGAGTGGACATTCACCACCCAGACCCGAAAGAGGGAAGCGGGCTGATGAACATGAAAACACTGCCCTACGATATCCCGTACCGCTGCCTGCTGGCGCGCGATATCGATAACCTGATGATGGCGGGCCGCTGCATTTCGGGCGACCACATCGCCATGGCCAGCTATCGTGTCACCGGCGACGCTCTCGCCATGGGCGAGGCCGCGGGTCTCGCTGCCGCAATGGCGTGCGATGCGGGAGTCGCGCCGCCGGACGTGGACGTCTCAGAGCTGCTCGCGAGGCTGGCGAAGATGCGGGACTAGGTGAACGTTGGGGATGTTGAGAGGCAAATACCTCACCCCCCAGCCCCTCTCCTAGGATAAGGAGAGGGGAGTAAGAAAGCTCTGTTGCGTGGGCATATTCTTCTCTTTCACCCCTCTCCTTATCTTAGGAGAGGGGCCGGGGGTGAGGTTTCTTACCCTTCCGAATACATAAGTTACAAACCAAAAGAGGTCAATCAATGACGGTGAGACTCAGACTTTTCGTAACCATGGCGGTAGCCGCCGCAACACTCTGCCCCGCGTTCGCGGACTCCAAGCCCGTACCGGTGGACGATTTCGCCATGGTGACCGCGTGGAGCTCGAATAAGGATGGGGGGCAGATCACTGTCGCGCAGGGAGAGAAGCTTACTGGCGGCAGTGGCAGCTTGCGGCTCACATACCCAAACGAGCCGGTGCATTATGGGAACGCCGTCCGTGAAGTGACGCTGCCGATGAACGTTTCCGCTATCGAGTTCGACGTCAAAGTCCTCAGTGCAGACGCAGGTGTATACCCGTTCCTGTGGCTGTGGGAGAAGGACGGCGACGGATACAATGCGCGTTGGTTCTTCGATGCGGAGCACCCTGGACGCACCCCAATCGGCTGGGCGCATGTCCGCGTCCCGGTCACGTGGTTCAAGTACAACCCGCGCGGCAATAAGGTCAAGGAACTGTCCACCCTCAACCGATTTATGATCGGCTTTGGCGGGGGGCGTGCTGATGTGGAGATCGCCCACCTGCGCTGGGAGATCCAGGATCTTTCGGCGGTGAAGATGACTCAAACCGAGGGCTTTACGGTCGAGCGAGGCGCCAAGGGCTCAGTGGCCATAATGCGCGAAGATTATCCAGCTAGCCCCGGCAACTCTGACCCGAACGTGCTCGCCCAAACGCTTCGGGCGGCAGGGTACGGCGTGACGTTTGTCAAGAGCGGCGACATGGTAGACCCGACTCGCCTCAGCAACACCAACTTCGATATCCTCGTGTTCCCCTACGGCCCACGCTACCCGTTCGCCGCTAACAACGCCATCCGGTCGTTCTTGCACGGCGGCGGGAGCTTCCTCTCTACTGGCGGGTACGCTTTCGACAACGCTGAGGGCTATTCGCTGCCGACTCTCGCCTCCCTCGACACGCAACAAGGCAGTCCTCTTAATGCCCGCGCGGTCCAAACAGGCGACATGATGCCCGTCGGTAGCGGACAGATTCCCGTCTTCGATCCCGGCAACCCGCTGCTCGACGCTATCTCGGTCCGCCCCGCGTCCGGGCAGTCTATCGTAACCGGCACGTCTCCCATTGTGTCGGGGCAAGTGAAGGGCTACGCGGCGTCGGCAGTGATCGGCGACGGCAACGCGCTGAAGCCCATCGTGTGGGGGCGACGAATCCCTGTGCTGATGGCGTACGACAGGGTAGGGCGTGAACGCGGCGCGGCTGGCTCGCTCATCTTCAACTATGCGGGCACATGGAAAGGCTCGTCGTGGGGCATCTTCGGCTCAAACAACGTGGATATTTTCCGCAAGGACGGCCCGCTTCTCCCGCAGCTTCCTCGCATCGTCGACTCGCTGATACACAAGACCTACCTGCGATCGCTGCATACCGACCTTCGTCAGTATGAGCGCGGCGAGACCGTGAATGCGTCTGTCGTGCTCGAAAACCAGGGTTCGCAACCAGTCACGGGCAAGGTGACGTTCGCAGTTGTTGACCGCAAGGGCGTTGCCGCTGGAATCGCGACGCAAGACATTACCGTGCAGCCTCACTCGAACAGCACTGTCGAGTCAGCGGTTGCGCCGACGCGGTGGGACGATGACCTCTACACGCTTACCGCGACCTTTGCGGGAAGCGGTACGCAGGACAGTATCAAGAGCGGCTACACGGTAGCGCACGCGGGCAAGGTTCCAGGCGAACTTGACCTCAAATGGCGCGGCAACTACTTCCGCGACGGCGACCGCCCGATGCTCAGCTACGGCGTCTGCTGGACCAGCTCGCTCATGTATTCAGAGCTTGAAGATCCCAATCAGTGGGACATCGACCTGAAGCGTATGCGCGAATCGGGGCTCACGTTCGTACGCGTCATCGGCGTGGACCCGTGGTACGACCTAATAACGCGCAAGGGCTCCACTCCCACGACTCCGCCCACCGAACTGCCGAAGCAGTTCTATCGCAACCTCGATTCGCTGACCACGCTCATCCGCCATCACCACATGGTGCTAATGTACGACCTCGTGGACCACTGGTCGCCGATTGCCGTCACGCCCGAGCAGCGAGCCATTCAGGGCCAAGTGTCAAAGCTCATTGCCGCGCACCTCAAAGGCGTCGCTGGCGTTGTATTCGACCTGTCGAATGAGCCAATGCTCAAGAACAACTATAACCGGTCGAATGAAGCCCGCAAGAAGGACTTCGTGACCCAGTGGAACGAGTACCTGCGTGTCAAATACGGCACCAATGACGCGTTGAACGCCGCCTGGGGGGCACCGACGCCTGCAGTTACGCTTGGCGCGGTGACTCTCGAAGGTGCGTCCACAGGCTGGGCCGCTCGCCGGTCTGCTGACTACGAAGACTTCTACGCCGACCTGCTCAACAAATGGGTAATCGCCGTTACTGACGGTGTCCGAGCTGCTGATCCGGCTCGAATCACGCTTACCGGTTTCATTCAGGGCTACAACGAAACCAACAAGATGCGCTCGCAGATCGGCGTCACCCACGCGTCGATGCACAGCTACGCACCGGTCGCAGGCATGCGCACCGACCTCAAGCTATTCGACCACCGCGCTGTCGGGCAGGGCATCTCACTGACCGAATTCGGCGACGTTTCCACGCACGAACGACGCGGATTCGGGGTCGATACGACCACTCCGGATGCGCTACGCTTTGTGGCAACAGGCAGCACGGTCTTCGCGCAGGGCGGGTCGCTCTTCCAGAGCTGGACGTGGAAAGATATGGACGACATCATCTTCCCGTGGGGCGTCAACTACGCTGGCAACGGTCCCCGCAAGACAACCACAATCGCCGCCCGGAACTTCATCGCGCTTGTTCGCGCGAACCGCCCAGTTTATGTGCCCGAGCAGGTATACGTTGTCGCCCCATCCGAAGAGCTCAGCGGCTCCACGGGCGCACGGGCGGTGAATGCGATCAACTCGATCATCACCGACCTCTGGTCGCGCCAAATCGAGCTCGGCGTCATCGATCACCATAACCTCGACAAGCTCCCTGCGTCTGCGAAGGTGCTGATCTACCCCGCAGCGATGATCATGCCCGATGAGGCCTATGCAGCGCTCCGCAAGTTCGCGGCGGCAGGCGGCACAGTGTGTATCGCTGGCGACTTTAGCTTCGGCCCAGACCGGACGCGCACCCATCTTGAGCGATTGCAGGAGCTTGGTGGCTTCAAAACCACCGCTGCACCAGGCTCAACTGGCGATCCGTGGAGCGGGCCATTTACTGCCGACCTCACAACCGCGAAGCGCGACGCGGCTGGCCTGATGGTCAACATTATAGGCAAGGGCAAGGTCGTCTCCACCCTCGACCCGACCGGCGGCATCGCGATCCCCGCGACTTGTGTCTACTCGTCGGCGGTGACCGCATTGGCAACAAAGCGCTACACGGCGGCGACTGCGGCTATTGTGAACCGGGTCGCCGAAGAAGGCGGGGGACGAGTCTACTACCTCGCGAACCCGACACAGACCCCCTTATCGGTAACCATCTCGTGCGAGGCGGTTCCTGCGCAGGTCACCATCGGCATAGACGGTGTCGCGCTTGTCCGCTATGACGCCGCTGGTGCCGTCGTCGCCATCGAATCCATGGGACCGGCAACCATCGGCAAGACCGCCGTTCCCATGGTCGGCCACTTCGCTCTGATGTCGTCGCAACCTGGCCCGCTGCTCGCGGCGAAGTCGCTGGTCGCGATCCCGTTCGGCCCCGGCGCAATCGACCTCGGGGCCTTCAAGGCCCTGAAAGGCGCGACGGCACGCGCTGTCGACTACCGCGACGGCAAGACCATCGACTTTGGCACTGGAACACTGCCAAAGCTTCTCGTCGACGATGTCACCGCCTTCGACCTGCGCATCATCGCCCCCTCCCAGTCGCAAGCCTCGCTCGCGGCATGGCTGGACAACGTGATCGAACTGCGGGAGCGGTAAGTGGGCTAGGGGCGCGGGATGACGGTGGCAGCGGAGGGGGAGAAACCTCACCCCAGGCCCCTCTCCTAAGATAAGGAGAGGGGAGTAAGAAAGAGACTAAATGCATCGCGACACTCTGGCTCGCCCTCTCCTTATCTTAGGAGAGGGGGCTGGGGGGTGAGGTCTTCCGTCGCCACGCGAAGTATAATACGTTCACTATCATTGTCCGGGCGACTTTACGTTTCCCGGGCCTTGATTTGTCTTTAGCCATCCCGTAGAGGTGTCCTGTGAACGTTTTCGTCAAATCTTCCTTCGCCGTCGCTATAACTCTCATCACTTTTGCTCTCATGCCGCGCGCGGCGGCCGCCCCGTTTGCTCTCAAAAGCGGCGACCATGTAGTCACGTACGGCGACAGCATTACGGAACAGAAGTTTTACTCGAATTACGTGGAAGCGTTCACCCTCACGAGGTTCCCTCAGCTCACGATTGACTGGACAACGGCGGGGTGGGGTGGCGACAAAGTCACCGGCGGCGAAGGCGGCACAATCGACGTGCGGCTCCAGCGCGATGTGCTCGCCTACAATCCGACCATGGTGACCGTGATGCTGGGAATGAACGACGGTGGGTATCGAGCATTTGACCCCGCCCTTTTCGACATCTATGCCAAAGGCTACCAGCACATCATCGATGTTATCAAGGCTGCAAATCCGGCGCCCCGAATGTCGCTGCTAATGCCGTCGCCGTTCGACGAAGTCACACGCCCCCCACTTATTCCCGGCGGCTACAACCCGACCCTAGTCAAATACGGCGAGTTCGTGCGCGATCTTGGCCAGAAGAATGGCTTCATGGTGGCCGATCTCAATGGCCCCGTCGTCAATATGCTCCAGAAGGCCAATGCCGCCGACCCCGCCCTCGCGCAGACACTCATGAAGGACCGTGTGCATGCGTCCCCCGCCTGCCACTTGATCATGGCGGAGTCGGTCCTGAAGTCGTGGAATTTCCCCGCCACCGTCTCCGCAGTCACGCTTAACGGAGCGACCGGCAAACTCGTCAGCACCGACAACACGACCGTCACGAACATAGTTGCCAGCCCAACTCTCGCATGGGATCAGCTCGATAAAGCTCTCCCGCTCCCAGTCGCCTTCGCCGACCCCCTCGTGCAGCTTGTGCTCAAATCGTCTGATTTTGTGAACGCCCTCGATAAGCAGACAATCACCGTGACCGGTCTCCCCGCGCAATCCTACGCCCTCGTGATCGACGGCCAGCCTATCGGCACATTCACGCGCGCCGACCTTGCCGCCGGTGTCAATCTCGCCACTCTCGCGACGCCGATGCTCGCCCAGGCGAATCAGGTGCAGAGCCTCACCGATTGGCACGTCAGCGTCCACGCTCGCCTCTACCGCCACATCCCGCCCTACACAACCCCCGCAAGCGTCCTCGACGACGAGGATAAGGCCGTCGTCGTCAAGCAACGTGCCGCCGCCATACCTGTGACGCACCACTTCGAGCTGCGCGCCGCGAACTAGGCTGCACCGACGACAAAGTCCAAGCGAACGTGGCACAGTTATTGCGCTTAAGGTCAGCAATCGTAAGTTATTAGGATACATCGCTCCTATCCGTTTATATCTTGCGATAGTAGTTCATACTGCGACCTGTGACTTTGGCAGCGGGCCGGGATGCCTAGGCACTCCCTTAATTGAAATCCGGCGTGCCGACTTTACTGCAAACGCACACCCGGTCGTTCAGTCAACCGCAGTTGTTTAGCTTTCGCGTGGGTGTTGTAATCTCTATGCGCCTCTATCGACCAAGCACGTCCAGGCGCCTCGGCGCGGCCGTTCTCCTCTTGGTCCTCGCCCTTGCTGGCTTAACGGTCGCCACTCTTCCGCCAACAGCGCCCGGACAACACGCACCTCGATCGCAGCATTCGGCGCTACGACGATCAGGTGAACGTCGCAGAGGTCGGCCAACGCAATATGATACAGGCGACGTGCGGGCGAACAATAGCGCTACGTACTCCGTCACCCTTGCACCGGAGGTGTCGGACTCTACAATGCCGCCGGGTGTCGCGACATACTCTTACGTCTTTCAGAGAGTTGTCGGCCCCACCTCTGCCACCGTATCCAAGTTGCCGGGTTCCGTCACCGTTACTAAGCCCGACGGCATAGGCGTGTCCAAAGGATCTCCAGCCGCGATGTGCGTAGACGTGACTATTCCGCGAGGCTACACTGGCCTGGTATTCGTCACCGTCACCTACAACGATGACGGCACTGGCGAAGGCAATGCACGATCCTATTACACGGGGACGTTCACGGCAAATGGAGTGGGTGGCGCCACCGCAACGATAGGCAAGCTTCATCGTTGATCGGTGGTTCCCTGCGCCCATGTCGAGATCGGGATTGTCGGACAGCAATCATAACGGATCTGCGCAATCTCTGTGTTACTAATATTTCGAACAAATGTTTCATTTATCTGCCCATCTTACGACATTTATGATATAATATAACTGTGAGTTTGTCGTATCTTGACAACGCGCTGCCTGGCCCCCGTAGATGGGGTAGGGATCACTCGCCCGAGCGAGCACGGGGGGTATTTTGCGCAAAAAAAGATTCTCGTTGCGCAACGCAAAACGCGCAAAACGTTCACGTACCCGGCCCGCCAAGCCGCAGTCGGACAACAGAGTCCCTACGCAGTGGGGACAGCTCGCCCGAGCGAGAAGGGGGAGCGCCAACCGAAACCACTACTTTTTACGTTCAGGAACCAAACCGATCTTAAAGATAGTCTATAATGATAGGTACAGTTCCGTCGTGGCGACAAGGGTAAGCTGCCATGCATACCGGAAGCGGAATCATTGATGCAGCCTTTTCGATGCCGCACGGCCAGCGGGAACGGATCGGCCACAATGCGCGTTAACGCGCAAGCAGGCTGAGCCTGCAGGCAGAGGAAGGATCGCTCTTGGGGAATTTACTTGATGTCCTGACCGTGGCCCAGCAGGCGCAACGGATTATCGACGAAGTTGAAACGGTCATTGTTGGCAAACGCCAGGCAGTAGAACTAGCTCTAGTCGCCCTTCTGAGTGGAGGCCACGTTCTGATCGAAGACATTCCTGGCGTCGGTAAAACGACTCTGGCGAAAACCCTCGCGAGGTCTCTGGGCTGTTCGTTCAAGCGTATCCAGTTCACGCCTGACCTTCTCCCGTCCGATATTACGGGTACATCTGTCTTCAACCAGAAGAACACCACCTTCGAGTTCCACGAAGGCCCGATCTTCGCCAACCTGGTTCTCGCCGACGAAATCAACCGGGCGACACCCAAGACCCAGTCCGCCCTACTGGAAGCGATGGAAGAGAGCCAAATCACTGCCGACGGCACCACATACACCCTGCCTAATCCGTTCTTTGTGATCGCCACCGAGAACAACATTGAGGCTCACGGCACCTACGCCCTTCCGGAGGCTCAACTAGACCGCTTCATGGTGCGTATGTCGATGGGCTACCCGGGGCGAGCCGACGAAGCCATGATGCTGACACGGCAGACCAAGACCAACTCTCTCGACCAAGTTAAGCCCGTCCTCAGCGACACTGAGATCACGTCGATGCAGAACGAGATCCGTGACATCTACGTTGACAACAACCTCCGCGAGTACATCGTCGACCTCGTGACCGCCACCCGCGATCACCCCAGCATCCTTCTGGGCGCCAGCCCGCGCGGATCGCTTGCGCTGCTGCACACGTCACAGTCGTACGCCGCTATCCGAGGACGCACCTACGTGCTGCCGGACGATATCAAGTACCTGCTCAGCCCCGTGCTCGGGCACCGCATCATCTTGAGGCCGGAAGCGCGCCTTAAGACCGTGTCGTCCGCGCAGGTGCTCCACGAGATCGCCGAAACCGTTCCTGTTCCAACCGTTCGATAGCAAAGGGTACCCATGCTCATCGACGCCCAAATAAAGAAGCTCGCGATACGGACAGCGGCCATATTCCTGCTGGTCGTCGCTGCGCTACTTGGCGCACAGCAGATGTACCTCATGGCCGTGGTCGTCGCAGTCGTGCCCGGCGTCAGCTGGCTGATGGGCTTCCTGTTCTCCAAGGGCATCGAATGCGACCGCCAGATGCCAGCGACGTGCCATGTCCACGAACGCATCCGTGTGCGAGTGACCGTCCGAAACACCACCTTCTTCCCGCGCTTCTTCCTCCGCATCTCGGATCGCATGCCGCGCTGGCTTCGCTTCGCGGGTAGCGACACACCGCAAGGCCCGCTGATCCTCAGCCTGTGGCCGGGGGACGCTGAAGACGTCACCTACTACATCGAACCTTTGAAGCGCGGACAATACCACGTCGGTCCGATGCGCCTGCTATCGTCCGACCCGCTCGGCTTCTCGACTTTTCGCAAGACCCTGAACGATCAAGCCGACATCATCGTGTATCCGGAGGTGCTCCCCATGCGCCCCGAGTTCCTCGATGCTGGCGGCGGCCACGGATGGCAGGACCAGGACAGCGCTCAGTCACGCGGCAGTGGCACCGACTTCGACGGGGTCCGCGAGTACCGCCCAGGCGACGAACTCAGGCGAGTCAACTGGAAGTCCACTGCGCGAACCGGTGTACTCGCGGTGACCGAGTACTCGCAAGGGTACGCCAACTCCATACTCGTCGCACTTGACACGTCCAAGGATGCCTACGCCGACAGCGGCGCCGGCCTCGAAAGCGCGCTCGAGTACGGCGTCACCCTCGCCGCCTCCATCGTCGGCGCTGGCCTCCGCTTCGGCAGCCCAACGAGCCTCATTACGTGCGACGACCTTGCGACCGCAACGACGCCAATGCGTGGCATCGAGCACCTGCCTACAGCGCTGGACATGTTGGCGAGATGCGAGCCGACGTCGGACATCCCGTTCGCGACAGTGGTCGAACAGGCGATGCGCCTGGTCCGCCCGGGAACCATCTTGGTCGCCATTACACCCGAATCGTCCGACAACCCGCAGCTTCGCACCGTCCTCGATCAGTGGATGCGCTCTCCCGCCAGCAGCAGCATCTGCCTGTTCTGGCTGGAAAAGACCGCCTTCCACGACCTGCACCAGAAGAAGATGCGTGAACTGCTAGCCCGGAAGCGTAAGCCAGCGGATGTGGCGGCCGACACACCAGAGGTGAAGACACGCGTCGTCAGCACTCGGTACGGTCGTGAGTTCCACATAGCGCCCGACGGCGAGCTTGTTCGAGTACTTCAAGGGACGACCTATGTCTAGCGCATCTGTGACAGCTAAAACAAAGGCACCGCCAGAACCAGTCAGCCTACCGCTTTACATCAGCGGGCTGATCGTCACCATCTGCGGCATCGCTGCAGTGAACTCGGTGCTAGGGAATGACCGCTTCACGTCGGCGACCATGTTGCTGGCGGCCCTCGGCTTCATCTTCTCTGTGACCTGCCGCTGGATGCAGATCGACAAGCGTGTCATCAACGGTATCCCCCTGGTCCTCGCTGGCTATATGGCCATTCGGTACCTGCGGCATACCATTGACGCGACTTCCTTTATCCCAATCGAAGCACTCCAGAGCGACATGATGATCGCCGTCCTGCTCGTGTGGCTCAGCGTCATTCGTGCATGGACTCTCACCAGCGACGGTGCTGTCGTGTTCACATCCGTGACTTCGGTGGCAATGATCGGCCTCGTAGGCGCGTTCAACGTCAACGCCGACCTGATCATGTACTTCGTCATCTACGTGATGGCGTCGCTGTATATGGTGATGCACCAGAACTACCTCATCCACCGGACGTGGCTGCCGTCGCAGAAGTCGGCGTCGGACAGCACCATCCTTAAGACGCACCTCGTCTTGTGTGTCGCGATGGGATTCGTGGCGATGGTGGCGGGGACCGCTTTGGTCGTCCCCGTGCGAATGATCGGCGCCGGTCTGTCGCTTGGCCAGGCCATGAAGCAGTTCTTCGCGCCGGGCAATGCCAATGACACCGCCAAGGCGCAGATCATCGACTTCTCGGATGACCCCAATTTCAACATTGGCACCGGGGACGGATACACCGCCGATGACACAGTGGTCATGGTTGCGACGCCAAGCGACCGCCAGGAGCACTATTGGCGTGGGCGCACATACGACCACTACACGCGCCATGGTTGGACCAGCACGCTAGGCTCACCGTCGTATGCCGTCCCACCAACGCTTATCGACGTGGAAGGGAACCCTCAGGCGTCCTATCGCCTGCGCCGGTTCGCCGAGGTGGAAGGACCAGAGCTACCCGCACCGAAGCCGGGAAAGAAGGGTACCTCGCCGGCGAAGCTTCCCGAACTTCGTACGCGATTCGACGTGATGCTGGGCCGAACGAGCACGGTGTACTCGCCCCAGGGCACGTTCGAAATCCAACTCCCGCCACGCCAGCAAACCGAGCTTGAGCAAACACCGGATGGCTATGTCGGGTACGATGCCCTACAGCAGAAGTTCGCATACCTGACTATCTCGAACCCCATATTGCAGAGCCCGACGCTGCTTGCGACTGTCAAGTCACCAAAATACCCGGCCGATATCAAGCACCGCTACATCGACGACCGCGGCCAGGACGTCCTGACCGACAGTGAGCGTGTCAAGATTGGCGAAACGGCGCTTAACATCGTCAACTCGCTTCCGCCGGATCAGCGGACCGAGTTCAATAAGGCGGAGGCGATACGCCAATGGGTCTCGGCGAACTGCGTCTATAGTCTGAAGGTCGACCCCATCCCGCAGGACGCGGATGCCGTCAACTACTTCCTGTTTACGTCCCACAAGGGCTACTGCGACCTGTTTTCGTCGTCGATGGCCCTCCTCTGCCGCTACGCAGGATTGCCTGCGCGCGTCGCCACTGGTTTCGCCCCGGGATCGCTCAATCAGAAGCAAGCGTACGACATCCGGGCGCGCGACAAGCATGCATGGGTGGAGGTCTACTTCCCCAACTACGGCTGGGTCACGTTCGACCCAACCGGTGGGGCTGTCTCAGAGACGAAGAAGGCCGACTCGAAGGCTTCATTTGAGGGGTTGAGGCAGCTCTATTACTCGTTGATGAACTTCCTCAACCTGAACGGCCCGATGCCGGTCATCCTCTTCACGACCGTCCTCGTTTGCCTCACATACGTGATCAAGATTGAAGTCGTCGATCGCATGCGTGAGCAAATGCGCCTTAACAGCAAGCAAGCCATGATCCAGAAGTCTGGCGAACTTGGAGCAGCCGACGCCGAAGTGATCGCGAGCGCCAAACATATCACGCAAGACCGCTACCGCCGCATGTGTCAGGCACTGGTCATGATGGGGCTGCCGTCCCGCGCGTCCCGCACTCCCGCTGCTTACGCCCAACTCGCGCACCGAGTCCTCCCCAGCCGCTACCGCGCCGAAGCCACGGTCCCTATAGCCAACGTTCTCGCAGCAGTCGACGCGCTCACGGAAGACATCACCATCGCCGCCTACGCGCCCGATGCCGACGTGACCGTCCTCGTATCCAAGGAACGCGACACACGAGGCGCCGATGCCATCTCGGAGGTCGAGAGAGCCCGCTCCGCCCACTGGTGGAAGGCGTTTGGTATTGCTTTGCGCCCGGCCACCCCAAAAGCCCGCTCGGCAGCCTAAGCTTACCGCCGACAGTCGGCGAGCCACTGCCAGACCATCCCAAAAACAGCCTCTTGCGCTAACTCAGGCGGTGTGTTATAATATTTCCGATACGTATCGGAAGACGCTATGCTTATACGGCAAACACAACGAAGGGCGACGATGACGGATGTGGCGCGGCATGCTGGGGTTGCACAATCGACCGCATCGGCGGTGCTGAACGGCAAGTCGGGCAAGTATGCTGTGACTCCTGTCAAGGCGGCCGCCGTGCTTCGGGCAGCCGAGGAGTTGGGGTTCGAGCCGAACCACGCCGCCAGGACGCTGGTGACCGGGCGCAGCCGTGTGATCGCGCTACAGATATACGATCTTGAGAACCCATTCCAGCAGCAAGTGGCACGGAGGCTCTGGGCTCTGCTTGGCGAAGACGACTACATGCTGATCGTCTACGAAGTGCAGAGCGACAGCGGTAGACTGCGAAGCTCGGCGGACGGCGCATTCGTTACAGCACCCGGTGATATGTCGGCGTTCACAGGCAAGCCTGTGGTGCAGCTTGGGTCCCGCGCGACAAACCCAATTGGCAGCGTTGTTGTTGATCTCAAGTCAGCGGCAAGTGAAGCGCTGGCCCATTTGGTGGCTACGGGCAGACGCCGTATCGCTCTGATCGCTCATCGAGACGATTCGCGAGTCGACAGTATCGCAGCTGCCTACAGTGAAGCCGTGGCATCTGCGGGGTTGCCCACGATCTATATCCCTGTTGGCGAAGAGCGCGCCAATACAGGCTACGAAGCGCTGAGCGGATATCTCAAAGGTAACGATGCTCCCGATGCCGTCCTGTGCCGCAACGATCTGCTCGCCTTCGGTTGCTACAAGGCGCTCGCGGAAGCAGGTCTGCAGGTGCCGTCGGATGTGGCGGTTGTGGGATGCGACGGAATTGAGATAGCCGATTATCTACGGCCTTCGCTGAGCACGATTGTCCAGCCTGTCGACGACATGTGCGCGGTGGGATGGACGCACCTGAAGCAGATGCTGGACGATCCAACGCAGGTTGTGAAGCCGGTCACGCTGCAAGCTCGATTCGTCCGCCGCGAATCCTGCTAAGGTGAGCAGCGCTCTGCATTGATAGTATGGAGGTATCGATCTATGAAAACTCGTGGTTTCACCCTTATTGAACTTCTTGTAGTGATCGCAATAATTTCAATTTTAGCTGCAGTTTTATTTCCTGTATTCAGTCAGGCCCGCGAGAAGGCGCGTGCGTCTGCTTGCTTGAGCAATCAGAAGCAGATCGGCATCGGCCTGCTTCAATATGTTCAGGACAACGATGAGAACTACCCGAACGGCTGTGACTGCTACGGCAAAGGAAATGGGTGGGCGGGACAGGCGTATCCGTACGTTAAGTCTACACAGGTGTTCTTGTGTCCGAGTACGACGAGTCCGCTCGATTTCATCTCGTACGCTTACAACGAGAGTTTTATCAAGAAGATGAACGGCGGCGGGCCCGGCAACGGCAATCGCGCGCTGCTTGTGTCGCAGTTGACGGCCCCGGTGCGCACGGTGCTGATCTTCGAGGTGTCGGGCTGCCACAGTGTTACGGGCGGCTATAAGGTAGACATTTCCCGCACTGGCTACACGTACGCCGATATCGCGACAAACATGTCGTCCGACATCAACCAGACGTCAGCGGGTCCGCCAGCGTCGTACACGGGCTATTCACCCACGGGCTACGGCATTCAGGGCGAGAACAACCTCACTGGTGCTGGCAACTACACTGCCGCGACCGCGAGCACCGCGACATTGGTCTATGCGACCGGCAACACGATCAATAGCCTTCCAAGTGGCCAGCCAGACCTGGCGGCGTATTTCTATCCCAACGTCGGTCGCCATCAGAATGGTGCGAACTATATTCTCGCCGACGGCCACGCTAAATTCATGCAGGCATCCACCGTTTCCGGTGGCACAGTGGCCCCGTCGAGTACCTATTGCACCGTCGCCAACGGCGGTAACTGGCAGAACGGCGGCTGGTCGGCTGCAGGGACGGGTGCCGTTTCGTGCGGCGTGTGGAATATCGCGGCCACGTTCAGCCCGATTTAGCCCGCCCCACTATGGCCGTTACTTAGGCCAATGTGTTGACGCGGTGGGTTGCAACGCCGCCATCAGAAAGATTGGTAGTTGTGAAATCCGTTTACTTTTCAAAGTCGCTTCGGCACGTCCTCGCTGGAATCGCGTTTGGCCTATTGTGCAGCTATCCTGTCGCGTCGCACGCACAGGACCCGATGTCGGTGACGCTCCCATTTGGCGAAGCTGGATGGACGCTGACGAATACGGTCGACGGTCGGCTGTCCTGGCCCACCGAACGCGGTCCTGAGGGCACTGCTATTGCGCGCGTTGAAACGCTCAAAGAGACGGCCAACGACTGGGACATTCAGTTTCTTGCGCCAAATGCGCTACCCGTGAAGAAGGGCGACACGCTCTTGTTCTCATGCTGGGTGCGCAATCCGGTCGGCGCTCACGGGATGGCGTCACGCGCAATGCTCGTTTTTCAGCGCCAGCGCGCGCCGTATGAGCACTCGCTTTCGACCGGTGTCGTCGCCCAGACCGAGTGGCTCAAGCTCAGCTTCCCGTTCACTGCAATCAGCGACTACACACCCGGCGAGGCGAAATGCTGCGTGTGGGTATCGTTCAAGCCCCAGACAATCGACATCGCAGGCGTGAATCTCACGAACTACGGCCCAAACCGGGCGCTCGATACGCTCCCTCATGCTCTGGGGACGTACGAGGGGCGCGAGCCAACGGCAAAGTGGCGCAAGGACGCTCTCGCGAGAATCGAGCGTATTCGTAAGGGCGACCTCAAAATCGACGTCGTCGACGATAAAGGAAAGCCGGTCAGCGACGCCAGAATCGCAGTACGAATGAAGCGTCACGCTTTTCTGTTCGGGTCGATGATAACCGAGCAGATGATGGACGACTACAAGAAGGAGCGTCCGGACAACAAAGCGTACGCAGCAACGTTTGCCAAGCTTTTCAACGGCGCGTCCATGGGCATGATGGTATGGAACCACTGGGCGAACCCGTACTGGCATGACGAGGCGCTCCATACGCTTCAGCGAGTGCACGAGATGGGCTACGACCGAATCCATAGCACCCACCTCGTCTGGGGCAACTGGCGTCACACAGACCCCAAGGTTCGAACCGCGTACGACGCCGAGGCGGCAGTGAATCCAGCGCTGGCGAAAAAGCACCTGGAAGACGCCATCGAAGCTCACATCGCGGACGAGATGGCGGCGGTGAAAGGCAAGATCTCGTCGTACAGCGTGCTCAACGAAGACCACGATAATCACGAGTTTCGCGACATTCTCGGTCGCCCCGCACTGCTCGAATGGTTCAAAGCCGCCCGCAAGGCTGACCCGACGGTGAAGCTGTTCGTGAACGACTACAACATTATCGAGCAAGCGGGTATGGACAACCGTAGGCAGGACGCGTACTACGATCTGCTTCAGTATCTCACCACGAACAAGGCGGAGTACGACACCATCGGCATTCAGGGCCACTTCGGCGGCGACCTGACGCCGCCTGACCGAATGCTGGCGATTCTCGACCGGGTCGCTGCATTCCACAAACCCATCGAGATCACCGAGTTCGACGTTTCCGTGCCCGACGAACAGCTTCAAGCCGACTTCACGCGAGACTTCCTCATCTCGATGTTTTCGCATCCGTCAATTAACGGCGTCACGCTGTGGGGCTTCTCAAAATACGGCGGCGTCGGTACCGACATGTCGATGTTCCGCGATGACTGGACCCCAAAACCCAACGGTCTCGTCTACGAGGACCTCGTGCTTCATAGATGGTGGACCAACGCCGACGGCGTCACCGATAAGCGCGGCCACTATGCCACCCGCGGCTTCCTGGGCGAATACGAGGTAACCGTAACGCGCGACTCATCTACGGTGACGAAGTCGGTAACGCTGGCGCGCGACGGGGCGCGTATGAGCGTGGCGTTGTAGCGCGACGCGAGAGGGGAACCGCAGCGGTACGAGCGTAACGCTGGTTGACATCGGTAACGCGGCGGAGTATGATTAAGGCATTCCCCACTGTGCGATAATCGCGAGGTGGCGCCAAACCCAACGGCGGAAGTTGCGACGCAAGGATCGTGTAATATGTCTCGTTTCGTCTCGCGTGCCTTTATAAGCGCCTTACTGCTCAGCCAACTCTTCACCGCATTTCCAGCCGCCGCGCAAAAGCTGACGATCACGCCGACCGTCGCTACTGGGATATATGCTCCGGGCGAAAAAGTTGCATGGAGCGTCGCCGTTGATCCCTCGGATCCCGCACCGGGAGCAGTCGGCACTGTGCATTACAAGATTCAACAGGCTGGCAACACGGTTGTCGCCGAGGGCGATCTCGACCTAAGTAAAGGTGCCGGTATGGTTGCATATCAGCCCGCTGCCGCTGATTCCTATCTCCTGTCGATCAAAACCATAGTTCAGGAAAAGACCACCACATTTTTCGGCGGCGCAGTAGCGGAACCGTCGAAAATCGGGCCATCGGCACCTCGCCCGGTTGATTTCGATGAGTTTTGGAACAAGAAGATTGCAGCATTGCGGGCCGTGCCGCCGAATCCTATCGTGACGCCGGGTGATAGCGGCATTCAAGGCATTGCGTACGAGACCGTCGTCCTAGACAACATAGAAGGCGCGCACGTTCACGCGCAAATCGCATATCCACAGAACGGCACCCGCCTCCCCGCCATCATCGTCATGCAATGGGCGGGTGTCTATCCGCTGCAAAAAGCTTGGGCTACTAATCAGGCCAAGCAAGGTTGGCTGGCCGTTAACGTCATGGCGCATGACCTGCCAATCGATCAGCCCAAAGCGTTCTACGACGACCTTCTCGCTACCACCCTCAAGGATTATGTGTCGATTGGCAACGATGACCGCGACAAGAGTTATTTCCTCAAAATGATCCTTGGCGACGTAAGAATAGCTGACTACGTAGCGTCGCGGCCCGAGTGGGACGGCAAAACGATGGTCGCGTCAGGCACCAGCCAGGGTGGCTTCCAAACCCTCGCGCTCACCGGTCTTCATCCCCGCATCACCGCCGCGCTCGCGTTAGTGCCCGCTGGCTGCGATCAGACAGCGCCGCTCGCTGGGCGTGCCATAAGCTGGCCGTACTGGCTGTCGCGCGTGCAGAACGGCAACGACGCAAAGTTGAAGGAAGCATGCCGCTATTTCGACGGTGTTAACTTCGCCCACAATATTCGCGTCCCGCTGATGATCGGAGCAGGATGGATCGACCAAACCTCTCGCCCCACCGGTGTCCTGGCAGCGTTCAATCAAGCGACCGGCCCCAAAGAACTCGTCCCGCTGCCCCTCTCCGACCACCAGGGCCACGGAAACTCACAAGCTCCCTACTACCCGCGCCAACAAGCATGGCTCAGCGCTCTCAAGACTGGCACCACGCTGGATGTTCGCAATGCGCTGAAGTAGACCTAATCCAACGTCGTTTCTTGGCTCGCCGTTGCCAACCGGACCGGTAACGTACCCCACACGCACAAACGCCCCGCCAGATTCTGGCGGGGCGTTTGCGGTAGTGCTTGCCGGTGCGCGGGCTTAGAGGCCGGGGGCCTTTTTCGCATGGGCGCGGGCGCCGTTTACCTGGTCCTTGGAACCAGGGACGGCGTTGCGCCACGCGATGAACTTGGCGTATTCTGCCTTGAATATCACTTTAGTGCGCTTAACGGTCGTAGGGCCGAACTAGCGCAAGACCCGATACGGCACGGAAGTGCTTGACGTTGAAGGTGGCAACCAGCAAGTTCAACCGAAGACCGATTGCCGCCGTGATTGCGTCAGGGACCTCGATGCCGTTCGAAAGGTGCAATTCCGCCAAATCGTATGCCTTCCGAAGATCGGCGGCGATCTGCCATTCTACGACGAAATTTGCGATGAGCTGCTTCGCCGAGCGGAGGGCAACAGCGTCTCGGGCACCATAAGCTACCTCGATAGCGGCGATACCAGACAGAATTGGTGGGACGCCTTGACTCGCGAGCCATTCAAGTGCTGGCGGGTGCTTTCTGGAGAGATCGATTAAGACATCAGTGTCGAAGATCATTTGGCTTAGCGGTCTTTTCCGATGCGCCAGACGCTATTTCGCAGCTGCCTTGCAGCCACAGGAGAGTGGGATGAAAGATCACCAATGGCGACTATATCCGCACTTCTAATGGCCTCAGCGATTTCGGTGCCGCTCTTCGCAGGCTGCGAAGGGGCATCGTCGATGGTGCTGACAAGGTATTCGGCAGGCGCTAGCCCACGCGCACGCGCGGCTTCCTCCAATCGATTCTGTTGCTCTGGCGTCACTTCTAAAGTAATTGTCATCGTGCACCTCGGCTCGTTGTAAGCTAGTTGAATTATACCAAGCATTACCGCTTCCACGCAGTTTGTGAAACGTCGCCGCTTCGGGTGAATTGCGTCCCGCCCCCAGCGCCGCCGCCCCCAACACGCACAAACGCCCCGCCAGATTCTGGCGGGGCGTTTGCGGTAGTGCTTGCCGGAGCGCGGCTTAGAGGCCGAGGGCCTTCTTCGCGTGGGCGCGGGCGCCGTCTAGCTGGTCCTTGGAACCGAGGGAAGCGTTGCGGGAGGCCGAGTCGCTAGTCACCGCCAGCAACCTTGCTTTGCCAGTCTTGGGCGGTGTGGTAGAAATTGAGTACTATCACGCTCGAAGGCATGATTTTGTACACGACAACGTGTCCATTGGCTCGCCGGCTGCGCTGAATTAGGAGATACCGAAGTTCAGGGGCAGTCGGTACAACTTTGCCATCAAGGTAATTCCCAGAAAGCTGCCGGGTCTTCTTCTTGAGGAATTCAACATAGCTATGGGCGTGGTCAACATCGTATCGTCGTGCATTCCATTCCCAAATCGCATCAAGCGACTGAATCGCCCGAGGCGAAATAGAAACGGTTAGCTAGGGTGGTTTGCCAGCCATGATTCTCGCTTCTCGACAAAGTTGTCGTCGACTTCGTCCATGGAGTAAGATCTTCCGCCAGCTTCGATGTCTGCCGCAATACTGCGCAGGTCGGCAACGACCTCCGGAGTGAACAAGTCAATGATCGCGTCCGACGTGGTCGTACCCAACTGCGCTAACAGGAGGCGAATTGCACCCTCGGGAGACACTCGGTCACGGGTCATTATGGCTTCCAATGCCCGCCCCTCTGGGCTTTGGTTGTCAATTTGCATTTGTATCTCAAAAGTCATGTTCCCGGCCCTTTCATCCTGCCGCCGCCACACGCCGCTGGTTCATTATATTCCAAGTACGGCGGATTTGAACCATGGCGGAATCGTCGGACTACGCGCGGCGGCTCCGGCTCCGCACCCCACACGCACAAACGCCCCGCCAGAATCTGGCGGGGCGTTTGCGGTAGTGCTTGCCGGTGCGTCGCTCTTACAGGCCGAGGGCCTTCTTCGCGTGGGCTCGGGCGCCGTCTAGCTGGTCCTTGGAACCGAGGTAGGCGTTGCGGGACGCGATGAACTTGGCGTATTCGGCCATGAAGATCTTGCCGACCGGGCGGAAGTCGAACTCGGCCGACTTGTCGCGGAAGAACTCGCGGTGGACACGGGTCCAGACGAGGCGACCGTCGGTGTCGATGTTGACCTTGCAGACGCCGAGTTTGGCGGCGGGAAGGTACTGCTCAGGGTCTACACCCTTGGCGCCGGTCTTCATGGTGCCGCCAGCAGCGTTGATGCGCTCGACTTCGTCCTGGGGAACCGAGGACGAGCCGTGCATGACGAGAGGGATGCCGGGGATCGCTTCCTGGATCGCCTTGATGCGATCGAAGTGCAGGCCCTGGCCGCCGGAGAACTTGTATGCACCGTGGGATGTGCCGATGGCGCAGGCGAGGCAGTCGGCACCGCTCTGCTCGATGAAAGCCTTGGCTTCCAGCGGGTCGGTGAGGCAGGCGTTCTTTTCGTCAACCTTGATGTCTTCCTCGACGCCGCCGAGCATACCGAGCTCAGCTTCGACCGAGATGCCCTTGCTGTGCGCATGGTCGCTGACACGCTTGGTGATGGCGACATTCTCTTCGAACGGGTCGTGGGACGCGTCGATCATGACCGAGGAGTAGAATCCGCTGTCGATGCACTCGTGGGCGGTCTCTTCGTCACCATGGTCGAGGTGAACGGCGAAGACGGCTTCCGGGAAGATGGCTTCGGCGGAGCGGATGATGCCTTCGAGCATGCGCTTGTCGGTGTACTTGCGGGCGCCCTT
This sequence comes from Capsulimonadaceae bacterium, assembly GCA_036504535.1. GTDB lineage: Bacteria > Armatimonadota > Armatimonadia > Armatimonadales > Capsulimonadaceae > JARLGU01. Next base: position 51,970 of record DASXUY010000055.1, on the reverse strand, counting down.
CGAGATCTGGATGATGAACGGAGCCTGGGAATCGATACATCCCTGGAAAAGGCCCATCGTCTGCTCGGCGTTGTTGATATTGTAGGCTCCAAGAGCGTAGTTGCCATAGGCGTGCTCGAAGAGGACTTTTGTCGGAACGATCATCAGGAAACTCCTTGTGTTTTGGCTATGCGCGCTAATTTGAAAGGTTTACGGCAGCCGAGCCGTACGCTTTTTCAGTTGTCTGCCGGGACAGCGCCGGGGAATGGCGTTTAGCGGGGTCAACGCGATGCGGACCACGACGGCAGATGTCCTTCTGTACTTCCCAGTTAGATTCTGTGCAATCTGTACAGAATTTGATTCAACATAAGCCTGAGCCGTACGCCGGGTGCCCTCAGGGCGTGACTATTGCAAACTAACCCACGCAGTAATCGAAGCGCGATAAGGGTCCAGGCTCAGCCTGGTTACGTGCTGATTCGGACTTGTGTCTGCCCAATATTATGGCGGTGCCCGGGAAGGTTGTCAAGGTTGCGTAAGCATCCCAACGCGCGCACGCGAAACAATCCGCCGGGGAGGGGAGACGCACGTGCAATCGGCGACCTCTATTTGGTCGGTGGCGCAGCACCAACGGACTTGGACGAAACGCCGCACAATCTGGTCACCGACACCCGCGCACGCGCGTCGGTTCGCTCGTTCGTCCTCCAATTGGCCGATTGAATACGAACTTGCACTTTTTTGTATTTCTAATGTTGACAATCCCCGTAGACATGTGGTACAAATGAATTAAGTATTCCATACTAAACCAGTATGGTTTATAGAGATTAGGCTGACCTGAAATACAGGAGGCCGAATTGAGCGCTTTTCGCGCCGATTCGGGCTCCTTTTCGCGTTCTATATCTAAGGCTAAATCGTGTCAGGAATTAGTGGCGCGGTTCACGATATTTCAAAGGATGGACACTGTGAAACTCAATTACAAAGTCAAAAGCGGCTTTACTCTTATAGAATTGCTCGTAGTTATCGCTATTATAGCGATTCTCGCAGCTATTCTCTTCCCTGTCTTCGCCACTGCACGCGAAAAGGCGAGACAGACGACATGCCAGTCAAACCAGCGGCAGCTGGGGACAGCGTTTCTTCAGTACACGACTGATTACGACGAGTGCTTGCCGATGTCGAACTATCAGCAAATAGACTCCGCGACGACAGGTAACGGTTCCTGGTACTACGAACTCGACGCCTATGTGAAGGCCAATATCGCACGCAGTGCAACGGCCGGCTCGTCCGTTGCGAGCCTCTACGATGCAGGACAGAAGGAGCCGCTTGTCTACAAGTGCCCCGACTTCGTCTACCAGGACGTGTACACAACAAACGACAACTCTGGCGCGAAGAAAACAATGGTCGCCACTCGCAGCTACATTGTCAACGTGAACTATCTCGGATCCTATGCAGGGGCGACGCCAAGTTGGTGGGCGCGAACGTCCAACATCAGCAAGATCAAGACACCAGCAAACACTGTCCTGCTCTCCGAAGGACTCGGCGGTTTCAACATGACGTCAGGCAACGACTCCGAAACCGCATTCACGACAGCTGGGTATCCGACATGGAGCTATGGATGGGACGGAAGCTACGCTCTTGCACGCACCAGGCACAACGGTGGATCACTCTACACATTCATGGACGGTCACGTTAAGTACGTTAAGGCGCCGAACCCCAGCGTCGTTACTGTCGGCGGAATCACTCACCCAGTCGAGAGCCAGTCAGGAATCGTCTGGAGCCAGGCGAAGTACCCCGGCGCTACAGGTTGGTTTATTGAAGCTGGCGACCACCCCGGCCCTGGCGATTAGTCATCAACCGCAAACGCTGAGGGCCGCTGCGTGCGGCTCTCATTCACAAACGGTGCGGGACGATTGAGCCTGTCGAGAGCTAACAATCGTCCCGCTTCTTCGATTTCTAAGGAGCCTAAACCTGTGACAACAAGAAGAGAGATCATCGCCGGGGGACTACTGGCTGCTGCCGCCGCGTTCATCCCCGCAGCGATTGCGAATGCTGCCCCAGACCCGCTTTATGGACCGGAGGCGGACGCCTCATACCCTATCGACGGTGTCGCGCCGAAGGGAACCACTGATTGGCACAACCACTGGAGCCCCCCACGGGCGTCGGCCTTGACGCGTACCGGTGGAGCTAGATCCGGGGACGCTGGCGATGGCCTTATCCGGCCCCGCGCATACAGCGATATAGACGCGCGTATCGAGCACCTCGATCGCGTAGGCGTCGAGCGCCAAATCATTTCCCTAGGCTCGGGCGCCGATCCAAGGTTGTCCGTCGACGATGCGCGGTCCTGGTGCAGCGTGGCCAATGACGATCTCGCGGAGGTAGTACGGAAGTATCCGACCCGCTTCTCGGGCTACACCGCAATTCCAACCCAGGATATCAAATTCGCAGTCGCAGAAATTGAGCGCGGGTACCGTGATCTGGGGTTCATCGGCGCTGTATTGCCGGTGGGCGCAGTTCAAACGCTCGAAGGGGCTAAGCAAGTTGCACCCGTGCTGGAAGTGCTACAGCAGCACACGGGCATACTCTACTTCCACTCCGGGGCGGCACATGCCAGCATCAAAGGCCAGCGCACCATCGCCGCGCCGCGATCCGATGTTGCCACGATGCGAGCAAGATACGAGAAGGCGGCCAGTTACGCCAGAGGAATAACCACACTCACACAAACTGACTTCCTCAAGCCCTATCCCGATGTCACGGTCATTCTTGCCATGCTCGGCGGGCTCGCCCCCTACCATTTCGCAACCGCCTCGGGCCGCTTGAAGGGCGTCAGCGGCGGCGAGCCGATATCGTCGCTGCGGCGGGTTTACCTGGACGCCTCCACGAGCCGGACCCCGCATACCCTGGAACTGGTTGCTTCGCTGTTTGGGGCTGATCGTATGCTGTTCGGGACGGACTACGGCGTCTGGCCCAGCATTGCCCCAATCGTGTCAGCCGTTCGCAGGTCGCAACTCACTGAAGCGCAGCAGAATCTGCTCTTTGTCAAAAACGGTCAGGACTTGTTGGCTGCAAAGAGCCGTCGCACATCGTAGCGTTGCCCCATAGCGCAACGCAAAGGAACTAGCCAAATGTATAGCAGAAGAGGATTTATCAAATCAGTCGTCGCCGCTGGCACTGCGGCAGCTGTTTTCGAGTTGACGCGAGAGGCGAAGGCCGCACTTCCCGCCGTTACGCAGCTTCCGACAAAGGGCGCCGTCGTCGATTGGAGCAGCTACTGGATCTCTCCGCGCACGCTTGCCATACTTCGGTCGCGCACGTCAGCTCCGCGAGTTGTGAGCGAAACGGCTGACGCTGTTGTGATCGAAACCGCCTCCGGCTTGCGCCAATTCTATCCCACGGCTTCTCTCGACATCGAAAAGCGGTCTCGCGCAGTAGCGAATGCCGGAATTTCTCGTCAGGTATTAACGTTTCCTTCATCGCTTGGGATAGATGCTGCTCTCTCGCCATCTGAGGCGCGCGAGTTCTGGACTGCCTACAACGACGATCTATCTGCAGTGGTGAAATCGAACCCTTCACGCTGGACGGGACTTGCTGGCGTTACAACAGCGGATCCCGCATGGAGCGCCACTGAGGTGGAGCGTGCCGTCGGGAAACTCGGCCTGCTCGGAGTATCCCTGTCATCCGCCGCGCTCGAAACGCTAGCGGGAGCCGAAAAGCTTCGCCCAGTATTCGCGGCAGCCGACAAGTGGCGGGCGCATGTCAATGTCCAGGCAGGTCACGCGTCCGGGGCTCTTCCAGGCTACACGGCAGTTGCGCCGCGTGAGGACGATGCCCCAGAGCTGCGCTCGCTTTTCGATGCTGGAGAATCGCTCGCACTGGCTGCGATAACATTGGCGCATACCGGCTTTCTCGATTCGTTTCCTGCGGTAACAATTCAGCTCTCGCAACTCGGCGGAGGCACGCCTCTCTTAGCCTCACTGCTTGCGTTGTATGACTCGCGCGACAATCTGGGCGATGGTTTGGGGCAGTTGCGTAAGCTGTATTACGACACGGCGGAAGTTGGAGGATCGGGACATATCCCCGAGTTTGCCGTCGCGACGCTGGGGAGTGAACGGTTGCTCTTTGGCAGCGGTTATCCCGAGACACCAATCCGCGAGGTTTGGGATGGAGTTGGTAAATCCAGCATCCCCGAGCCCGATAAGCGAGGCATCTTGTTCGCGAATGGGGTGACACTTATCGCATCGAAAACCGCAACGCTCGCCGGTTAGCCGTTAGCTTCGGGCCTCGCCAAAGCGGTGAGGTTTGTGATGATCGACGCCAGGTAGGCGGCGGCTCCGATACCGTTAATCAGGCGGTGGTCGATGGTGAGCGTGAGCGTGGCCACCATAACCCCATTGACGCTGTGAGGGGACCCGATAAACAGCACCGCTACCGCTGGCGGCACCAGGATGGGCACTGCATCGACGATATCGTAGTCCATGAGCGTCGTCAGCAGCAGTGTCGTGGTGTCGTCGGCCTGACTGAGCCCCTTACGTGCGGCGCGCATCTGCGATCGCATCTTGCGCATGAACGCCGGCAATTCCAGCGTGTCGGCGTGGTGCACTACCGCAGTTGTAAGCTCGTCTTCGGGCAACGGAACCGCGAAACCCATGCTGATATGATCGTAACGGCGCACCGTTTGACCGTTCAGCAGAACCGACCGAAACTTGGGGTTGGTCATCGTGGCGTGTGTGGCGCAGTACGCCACAATCTGGAACGGCGTCGGGTGGATGTTGGCATCCATTGCGGTCACGCGAGCTGCAGCCGCGAGCACATCGTCCCACAGAATGGTCTTGCGGACGACTGCGGGAAGCGGCTGCTCGATATTACCCATGAGCGCGCACCGGTTGATGGCCATCTGCCGGTCGGATAACGGGAAGTCTGTATAGCCTGTTCGCGCTTCGCTTTCGTCTCCCGCAGGCGTCGGTGACGCAGCAACGGAGCTTGCCGCGATATACGCGTCGACGTCGGCCTCGGTAAGCAATCGCCCAGCGGCAGGGATGAGCGCAATCACGTCGTCCGCGATCCCCTTTTGCTTGCAGTAGGCGCGGGTTCGTGGCGGGATCAGCTTAGGAGCAGCTGGCTCATCGATTTTCGACGTGCCGTTAGCGCCATTGCTTGACGTTGCGGGAACGGACGGATCGCTTTCAACCGGAGAATCTACTGCCAGGCGTGCTATGGGTGCATGGACGGCGACGTTACTGTCCTCTTCGACCAACCACTCGACAACTGTGCCCGCAACCGGAGACTCAATCAAGACAAGCGCCTTGTCCGTTTCAATCTCGTAAATGGGCTCGTCAACAGCTACCTCTTCCCCAACGTGCTTGAGAAGCTGCACGACCTTGACCGTACGAAGGCCCTCGCCCAGTTGAGGGACGGTAAGTATTTCAATCGGCTTCATCGCCGACTTGATTTCGATGCCATCGATAACCGCTGGCATAGTTTTGTTACCCTGCAAGATCAGGCCCTCGTTTTTCTAATTGCGGCTACGATGTCAGACGCCGATGGTAGGGTGGCGAGTTCCAAATCGGGGTGGAATGGAACATGCACATCCGGTCGCGACACTAAATAGGGTGGGGCGGCCAGACTGAAGAAACGTCCCTCGTGCGATACCATTTCCGATATTATAGACTGCCCGAAGCCGCCTGTGCGCGAATCCTCCTGAACGACGATGAGCCGCCCGGTTTTCGCCACCGACGCTTCAATGGCCGCCCAGTCGCACGGCACAAGGCTGCGCAGGTCGATCACCTCTACCGCGCCGCCGTCCTCGGCCGCGATTGTCTCTGCCGCTTGCTCCGCAAGCTCAACGCAGTTGCCCCACGCGACAACGGTCGCGTCGGCGCCTTCGCGTACCACTCTGGCGACGCCTAATGGTACAGGTTCCCACGTGATGTTGGCTGAATCATGCACAACGTGAAACAGGTGCTTCGGCAAGAGGATAAGCGTCGGGTCGCTGCCGTGAAACGCCGACCAGAACAGCCCGGCGGCATCTTCCGGAGTGCTCGGCACCGCAACCATTAGGCCAGGCATGTGCGTGAAAAGGCCCTCGTTGCTCTGGCTGTGCCACATTCCACCGCCAGGGAGATAGGCTCCGTACGGCGCATAGATCACCATAGGACACGTCCACTCGCCCTTGGTGCGCCAGCGAAGACTGACTATGTGGCTGGCGATCTGGTTGAAACCTGGGCCAACGAAGTCGATAAACTGAAGCTCGAACACGGGAAGGTAGCCCGTTGCCGCAAGCCCTACCGCAGCGCCAAGAATAGTCGCTTCCGCGAGAGGCGAGTTGGTGACGCGACCGGGATAGGTCGTGCTGAGTCCCCGTGTCAGCCCGAAAACACCGCCCTTGGGGTCTTCGATGTCCTCGCCAAACAGCAACATGTTGTCAAACGATTCCATACCGCAGCGCAGGACGCGATTGATGGTCCTCACCATCGTCGTCGTAGCCGCTCCGCTCCGCTCTCGTACCGCTGCAGGCACCATGACTGCGTCTGCTGCTGGGCCATACAGCCCGGAAAGCGCGTCGCTCGATATCGGGGCGCGCTCGGCCGCCGCGTAGGCTTCCTTGACCAGCTTTGCCCCAGCCAATCGCTCCTGCTCCACTACCGATGCGTCCGCGAGTTCGTGGCTGAATATCCACGACGAGAGGAGTGCGATGGGGTCACGCTCGGAGATGGTCTCAAGTTCAGATATGGCGCGATAGACCCTATGGTCGTCCGCGTTCGTGTGATTACCGAGCCGCTCTACCTTGCACCAAAGAATGCTCGGCCCACTCCCCGCGCGCGCGGCTGCTATAAGCTCCGCGCCAACGTCATAGACTCGCTTGGCGTCGTAACCTTCGATAACCGTTAGCAACTTCGGGGGCAGGAGACCCAGCGCGAGCGGTGTCGTATGTTCGGTGGGCGTGCTGATACCGTACCCATTGTCCTCCACGAGGAAGATTATCGGCAAGTAGTCCTGAACCGCCTGGTTAACTGCTTCGAAGAACTCACCCTGACGGGTTGCTGCGTCACCAATAACGCAAAGCACGACCCCGCCGCTAGCAGAGCGCTTCAGGCCCTCGGCGATACCGACGGCTGGCAGGCACTGCGCACCAACGGGAGTTGCCGTGGTGAAGACATTGAGGCGGCGCGACGATGGGTGGCTGCACATATTGCGGCCCCGCGACGACGAACCTTCGCGCGCGTAATAGTCAAGCGCCATTTCGTCCAACGACATGCCGCGCGCCAGCATCAATGCCCGGTCACGGAAGATGGGCAGAAGGTAGTCCCGCTCGTCGAGATGGTAGCACAGTGCTGCAATCGCCTCGTGGCCTGCGCTGGGGACGTTGAGCCACCCTTTGCCTTGGCGCAGCAAAACGCCTTCGCGCTTGTCGGCTTCGCGAGACAATATCATGGTGTGGAGCAGGTCAACGGCGACTTGCTCGAATGGGGTGTACTTCGTCTCTATTGAAGATGCCTCATGATCGCGATCACCTGTGAACGCGTCGGAAACGGAGCGAAGAGAGGGCGATGGTCGATTAGGCGAAAGGTATTCGGACATCAGCGCAATCCCATCGGCAAATGAGTGCAGAACCGGCGGAGCGAATTGTCACGATGTGGTCGCACCGAGGCAAAAAACGGTACCTGCTTTTCCTGCGATGGCTGCCGATACCCGCTAACAGTGGAACTACCTGCTTGATCGACTTTGGAGCACTATTGTGACGCGAAACACGGTCAAATGTCAATGGGAAAGAGTCTGCCGCGATGCGTACGACACAACGCGACACCGCACGGATCACCCCGTCACCTGAGATAACGGGGCGATCCGCTAGCGGGTTGACTCTGCCTACTTAGTCGGAGCGTACACTTCGACTTCTTCGGTGAAAACGTACTCTTTCGGATAGTTCACCTGCTCATCCCAGTGATCCTTGTAGGTTAGGCGCACATAGCGGGCGTCAGCGGCCGGGAACGAGTACGTGTACTTCACCTCTTTACGCTGCTCGAACTGGTTAGTACCTACCGGTTTGAACGTGGTACCGTCGGTGCTGATGGACACCTCGACATTCTTCGTCGTGCCAAATGCCGGGATCCCAATCACGACTGAAGCGATCTTCGAAGACTTCTCAAGGTCGATGGTTACGCTCTTCGGGAACACATCATCCTGGTCAGTGGCGTAACACGTGGGTGCCGTTGGAACCCAGGAACCGTCCGTGAGTCCGTCCCACTTGTATTTATTGGGGCTGGTAGATACAAACTTCTTGTTCAATGCGAGATTAACGCTTGCCGAAGCTGGAGGCGCAGGCGCTGGCGCTTTGTCCTCGGCGAGCGATGCAGCCGCAGAGCATACGAGCAAGCTCGCGCACAACAGACCCGCAACCTTGGTAACTGTCAATTTCGAGGATGGGCAGATCAACATAGATGTCTCCTTTGTCACCGGTCACACCGGTCATGTGAGGCCGCCATCGGCCAGTGAAACGATTGATAGTGTTATGTTTAGCAGAACGACAGCGAATTCATGCCGAAACAGGGTCGTGTTGACGAAAATTTCGGATTATAGTCCACGACGCCCTGGCCCGCGCACCCCTTACTCGAACAACACCACTATCGACACGTTTCTTATGATGCGATGATTTACATTCCGTCGAATCGCTGATTTGCGCCTTCTCATGGGAGTGGTATGCTTGACACAAGCTAGTTGTAATCCGAAGTATCGAAAGGTTTTAGAAAAATGGCTTACGTAATCACAAGCGCGTGCTCGAAAGACGATGTCTGCGCCACAGCCTGCCCCGAAGAAGCGATCTCGTCAGGTGTAGTAGAGGTCGACGGCAAGTCGTATGACCAGTATTTCATCGACCCCTCCAAGTGTACAGACTGCGGCACCTGCGAAGCGGGCTGCCCTGAAATGGCGATCTACATGGACGACGACCTGCCTGCTTCCGCGAAGCAGTTCAAGGAAATCAACGCTGCGTTCTTCAACTAATTGAACGCTTCCAGATCACTCGAATGAATGTCGCTGCTGCGTGCCTTGAGGTATAGGCAGCGACTTTTCTAGTCGAACCGGCGGTCGGAGGCGGATGGGGTTCATTTCGCTTATACTAGCGAACTGGCCCTGCCGTTGACCAAAGTGAACCGCGTCCGCGAGAGCAGTAGTTCGCGTACCGGTCACGGCCTCTATCTCTGTTACCGCGCCGGGTTCCACGTCCTGCAATACAAAACGGGCTCGCCAGCATCATGCTGACGAGCCCGTAGGACGTTCCTGGGATCACTGGGTCGGCGCGATCATGCCGCCGCGCCAATGTGATCCTAGTATCGGTCGCGATCGTATCGGTCGGCGTTGCCACGGCTGCGACCACCGCCGCCACCGCTGCGTCCACCACGGTCGGAGTCGAAACCGCCGCCGCCACCGCCGCCATAGCCCGAGCCGCCGCCGTAGCCGCCGCTGCTGCGACCACCACCGCCACCGCCGTAGCTGCCAGCACCTCGGCTGCCGCCACCACCACCGCCTTCGGTGCGCGGGCGCGCCTCGTTCACAACTAACTCGCGGCCACCGACATTGCGGCCATTGAGCAGCTGAATCGCATTCTGACCGTCCTCATCGGACGCCATCTCGACAAAACCGAAACCCCGAGACTGCCCCGTATAACGATCGCTCATAAGCGATGCATTCGTTACGCTGCCTGCTTCGGAGAAAATCTCCGCCAGCTCTTCCTGCGTCGTAGAGTAGGACAAATTGCCTACGTAAAGACGGATTCCCATTTCCTCTGGTCTCCAAAAAACACTGCGCTCTGCAGCAAGGCGGCGCCTCCCGGGAGCCCCCGGTATTCCACGTCAAGCTGCGAAAGCTAACTATACACTTCAGAAAATCAGCCAGAGTCAACGGAATCCGAAAACTTACCTACGGTCGTGGCCAAACTGACTGTCCTGAACGGCGCTACAAATGGACGTCACTATTATAAGGGACTCGTCAATTGTTGTCAAGATTGCGTTTCGCAGTGCAATTTGCGCGCCATGCGGATGATTGAAACAACAGTTACGCGACTTCGGAAGTCAATGGGCTTCGTTCCATAAATCTTAGGACACATACGAACAAGGACTTTATCGTGCAACCTAAATAACAATCTCGTTCGGCGTTTGACAGCTAAATTCTGTGGGTACTATCGTGCCCGTAATCGTTATCTCTGGACAGCAGTTCTTTAACTTGTCCTGTTGCGCCAGCCAAACATCGTCGATAATGGCTGGAGTTTGGTGTTGACTGCCATTCACTCTACTCGAATACTTAATGTGGATGATGATCCCGCGAAGCGCTATGCCGTGTCGCGGAGCCTTCGGCACGCCGGGTACACCGTCGTAGAGGCAGAGACGGGCGCTGAAGCCATCGCGATGATAGGCACCGATACCGATCTCGCTATCGTCGACGTCAAGCTGCCAGACATTCACGGGTTCGAACTCTGCCGCCGCATCAAGGCCAATCCCGACACGGCATCGCTGCCGGTTATGCACATCTCTGCAACATTCACAGATCCCAATGCTCGATCAAGTGGACTCGATAGCGGCGCGGACGCGTATCTCACTCATCCGGTCGATCCGCGCGAACTCGTGTCCACAGTACGGGCTCTCCTGAGGCTCAGTGACGCGGAACGCAGAGCGAAAGAAGCGTCGGACGAGTGGCAGGCAACATTTGACGCCATCTCTGACGGCGTGTGTCTGCTCGGGCGTGACGGTGCCGTGCTTCGCTTCAACGGTGCACTTAAGCGCATGCTACGGATTGACCATGCGGCCACGATGTCCGCACGCGAACTCATTTGCGAGAGGCTAGGCATTTCTTCGGACGAATGCGACACGATCGTGCAAGGCGTATCGGAACGCCAATCGTTTGAAAGCACAGTTGACGGTCGTTGGTACCAGATTGCCGTAGATCCCGACCCGGCGACCGGTGGAAGCGTCTGCATTGTCTCCGACGTGACCGAGTTTCGACGTATCCAGGACGAACTCGCCAAAGTCTACGACCGGGACCATCGAATTGCCGAAGTGCTCCAGCGTTCACTATTACTCAAGCCCACCGCCAACCATTACGATGGGCTGCAAATAGAAACTTTTTACGAGGCAGCGTGGGAAGAGGCGAGTGTGGGCGGCGATTTTTACGACGTGTTCAGCCTGCGAGATGGCAGGATCGCGGTAGTCGTAAGCGATGCTGCGGGCAAGGGGCTCGATGCGGCGGCAAAGACGGCCGAGGTGAAGTTCGCTCTCCGCGCCTTCATGAGTGAACACGGCGACATTGGCCGTGCAGTGAGCGAACTCAACAATTTCCTGTGCGCCAATCATTCATCGCATGAGGACGACGTCATTGTCGCTGTTGCGGTCGCCTTGATTAATCCCGTCGATGGTACGTGCGAGTTTACCGTTGCTGGTGCCGAGCCCCCGCTTATACTATGCGACGATGGCACGATGGAGGTCGTCGCCCAGGGGGCATTGCCCGTCGGAGTGCTGGCGGGCGAGGTTTACAAATCATCGCGAAGTGCGCTAACCCCCGGCAGTCTCCTACTTATGGCAACCGATGGAATCACGGAAGCGCGGCATGGCAAGGAATTCTTAGGCTACGAGGGCATGGTTGGTCTTGCCCAGAGGCACGTGACGAAAGACACGCTGAATAGTGTAGGCATGGCAATAGTCGACGGCGCTCGAGACTTCGCGGGGGGACGTTTTCAAGATGATGTTTGTTTACTGCTCGTTCAATGGGCAGGCTTACAGTCTGGCCCGTCCCATACAACTGAAAAGGTGGAATTTGTTTAGATGAATAGTAAATTGTCCGAAGTACTTACGGCGGATCACGAAGCGATCCTGGCCGACTGGCTTCAAGAGCAGGCCGCGTCTAGCGTAAGGCGCGTTGACCTGATCAAAGATTCCGAAGCGCGTGACGAGTCCCGCGAATTCTTACGCCTTTTTACTGATTCTATCCAAATGGATCTAGTGGACGGGATCGAAGGCTCATCGTGGGAAACGATGCGCGAGTTCCTACGCAACCTCTCCCGCACCCGGGCACAACTAGGATTCACTCCAACCGAAGTTGCCACGTTCGTGTTCAGTTTCCGGAAAGTGATATTCCCGCGCCTTCGAGCTGCCTATGGTTCTGACAGTGATGATCTGTTCGCTGACCTGACTCTTGCTGCCAAACTGATCGATGATCTCGGCCTGTATACGACCGAGATGTATCAGAAAACGCGCGACGAGATCATCGTGCGCCAGCAGCAGGACATGCTTGAGCTTTCTACGCCAGTCGTCAAGCTTTGGAATGGCATCCTTGCTGTGCCGCTCATCGGCACGCTTGATAGCGCCCGCACGCAAGTTGTGATGGAAAACCTTCTGCAAGCCATCGTATCAACTGGCTCGTCCATCGCCATTATCGATATCACGGGAGTTCCCACCGTGGACACCCTGGTGTCCCAGCACCTGCTCAAGACCGTGGCGGCGGCTCGCTTGATGGGAGCCGAGTGCATCATCAGCGGGATTCGACCCGCCATCGCGCAGACCATTGTCCACCTTGGCGTTGACCTCAGCGCCGTGCTCACGAAGGCGACGCTCGCGGATGCGTTTACGGTTGCGTTGACCAAGATCGGTCGACAGATCGTCCGCGTCAAGGCTGGCGAGTAGGGGAGGTTAGGCAGCAATGGAACGTATCCCTATCCTTCAAATGGGACCCTATCTCCTGGTCACGATCCAAGTAGACATGCATGACCGTCTCGCGATGACTCTTCAGGACGACCTTACGAACCGCGTCGCCGAAACCGGGTCGCGGGGCGTGCTCATCGATATCTCATCGCTCGACATTGTTGACTCGTTCATCGGCAGAATGCTTAGCAATATCTCGTCCATGGCAAACGTCCTTGATGCCATCACAGTCGTTGTCGGCATGCAGCCTGCCGTGGCGATTACACTCGTGGAACTCGGTCTCACTATGCCTGGCGTGCGCACCGCATTGAACGTAGAAAAGGGCATGGACCTCCTTGCCGCTAGTATCGGGCCAACTGGCGAGGAGGCAGATGACGATGGTGATTATCAAGTCTGAGCGGGCGCCTATCGAATCGTCGTCGGATATCGTCAAGGTCCGCCAGGTTGTACGCACATGGGCCGCAGATCTTGGACTCAGTTTAGTTGACCAAACGAAGATTGTCACCGCTGCAAGCGAACTTGCCCGAAATACGTTCGAATATGGCGGCGGCGGGCAACTGGTTCTTGAAACAGTCGAAAATGGAATCCGTCGCGGATTGCGATTGACATTCACTGACAGTGGTCCGGGAATACCCGATATCGCGAAGGCTATGACCGATGGCTATACGAGTGGAAATGGAATGGGCATGGGATTAAGTGGGTCGAAGCGCCTTGTTAACGATTTTGCCATAGATTCGACTCCAGGAAAAGGGACGACAGTAACGGTCGTAAGATGGAAGTAGCCCCAGGTACAGCCACATCGATCAAAGTAACCGTCGAGGACAGTAGTCAGGTCGGCGAAAGCCGCCGTGTTGCCGCAACGCTGGTTCGTGAAATGCCATTCGACGACGTCAAGCGCGGCAACGTCGCCCTCGTCGTGACCGAGCTGGCGTCTAACCTCGTGTCGCATGCTGGCGGCGGCGAGATCGTACTCAACGTTCTAAACGATGGCCAAGTCCGAGGTATTGAGATCATTTCGATCGACAAAGGGCCCGGTATTCGCGATATCAACAAATCGAGCGCCGACGGATACTCCACCGCTGGAACCGCTGGGAATGGTCTCGGTGCCATTAAGCGCTTGTCGACGGAGTTCGATGTCTACTCGCCAACCAACCGGGGACTGATCGTATTCAGCCGCATTTACGACTGCGACCGACCTAAGCGGGCCATCCACGCGCGCGGAATCTGCCTCCCCATGCGTGGTGAAACCCAGTGCGGCGACACATGGAGCCTGCTTTCAACGGCCAATGGTGCCCGAATATCCGTCGCCGACGGCCTGGGCCATGGTCCAGCAGCGCACGATGCGGCTGCATCAGCTGTCGAAGGCATCGCTCGGTCGCTCGGGGCCACGCCGGAGGAGGCCCTTGACCACGCACACGAAGCTGCGCGAGGAACCCGAGGCTGCGTCATGGCAGTCGCGGACATAGCGCTGTCCGCGGGCGACGTGCAGTATGCAGCAATTGGCAATATCAGCGCCACCATAGTCGACGGCCCTAAGTTGGTCTCGATGGCATCCATGAACGGCACTATTGGCTTAACGGGCCACAAGCCGCGGGGATTTCAGTATCCTTGGAGCGAATCAGCAATATTGATCATGCATTCCGACGGCCTACAGACCAATTGGCAGTTGAGCAATTATAGGGGATTGGCTAATCGCGATCCGATCATAATCGCGGCCGTCCTCTATAGGGACTTCGATCGGCGTCGAGACGACGTTACCGTTATCGTCGCGAAACAACCTGGAAACCATTAGCGCTATGACAGTCCCAATTTTATCGGTCGAAATTCGTATCGAGCACGATGTAGTCCTAACTCGCCAGCGGGCTAGGCAACTCGCGGCGCTTTTCGGCTTCGATACGCTCGACCAAACGCGCATCGCCACGGCCGTATCTGAAATCGCGCGCAATGCCTACCGATATGCTGGCCGTGCAACCGCGTTCTTCCTGGTTGAGCAAGCACCCCCTCCGTCGTTCGTCGTTCGTATCGAAGATCTCGGTCCGGGGATATCCAACGTAAAGGCCATTCTGGACGGTCAGTTTTCGTCTCGTACCGGCAACGGGGCTGGTATTTGCGGCGCGAAGCGGCTGATGGATCAACTCACCATCACATCGTCGCCAGCAACCGGCACAACAGTCGTCCTCGGCAAGCTGCTTCCACGTGACGACAAAGGGCTCGACCCGGAACGGCTCACGCACATTATCGAGGAACTAGCCCGCCGAGCCTCCCAGAACCCGTTCGAAGAACTTCAGGTGCAAAACCAGGAGTTGCTTCACGCTCTCGACCTCCTGCGCGCGAAAGAGGGCGAACTGGCGCGACTAAATAGGGAGCTTGACGAGACAAACCGCGGAGTCGTTGCTCTCTACTCCGAGCTCGACGAAAAAGCGGCGGCGCTGCAACGTGCGTCCGACCTCAAGACGCGATTTCTCTCAAATATGAGCCACGAGTTTCGAACACCTCTGAGCTCAATCGTCAGCCTCGCAGGAATTTTGCTGGACGGTCTGGACGGCGAACTTGGGGACGAGCAGCGCACTCAGGTTGAGCTGATAAGGCGCTCGGCGGAATCGTTGAGCGGCCTGGTGAACGACCTGTTGGATTTAGCCAAAATTGAGGCGGGCAAGACCGACGTCCACCCTAGCGCGCTGAGCATGGTTGACCTCTTCACCGCTTTGCGCGGCATGTTCCGCCCCATCATGCCCAACCGCCCTGTAGCGTTGACATTTGCGGATGTCTCTGGCCTCCCAATGCTCTACCAGGACGAGGCGAAGCTCAGTCAGGTGCTCCGTAACTTTATATCCAACGCGCTCAAGTTCACGAGGCAAGGAGAGGTTACCGTGAGCGCCACACTGCTTGACGCGACCGAGGTCGTTGTCGAGGTTCGCGATACAGGTATCGGTATTCCTGACGCAGACATGACACGCATTTTCGACGAGTACGAGCAGGTAGATGGAACCGATCAGAGGGCGGTTAAAGGGACAGGGCTGGGCCTGCCGCTTTCGCGAAAGTTAGCGGAGTTACTCGGAGGTGATGTGAGCGCAGAGAGCGAAGTCGGTGCCGGCTCTACGTTCAAGTTGCGCGTGCCACTCGTTTATTCCGGTGCTGAGCCTGGTTAGCAGACTTCTTGATCCCCTTCGCGGGTACAAACGCACGCGGGTCGCCCTTCCAGTTACCGGGGATCATTGCCGTTTCACCGACGACACTGCCGTCCTTCATCACCGTCCACCGGACATGTAAGCCTGAGTAGAGATATTCCGGGCAGTCGTAGTACTTACGTTGCTTGTTGTTGGTGACAAACGTGAGGACGTAGCCGGAGTCGTTACGCACTGGAAATGAGACGACACGCTGGTCTTGGTGCTCCACATCCCCTAAGAAGAAGCGGCGTGGGTGCTTGACGACTTGGACGTCACGTAGTGGCGCCCCTGTAGCGTTGACAAGCGTGAGCTCAACCTGGGTCATGTGCCGGTAGAGATAGACTCCCCCGAAAATCAGCGCGATCATGATGATCCCGCCAAATATATAGTGACTCAAGCCTTCTTTCTTACGTTCCACTGACGCTGTACCCCTTAACCTCCGGCGGCCGGTCATGCCCGGCAATTCAACGAGCCTTCATCTTTAGTATCGGTAATTCGAGCGTATCTCATGAGGCTAATTCGAAGTCAGATTTCGCCTATTCTTATGAAAAATACGACAACCACTCACAGAGAAAACTGCCCGAACTTCGCGAAGGAAGCTCGGGCAGTTCATTCAATGATCTAGCTTGATTGGACGAGTTAATAAATGACCTTGTTTAGCGGGTATTCGACAATTCCCGTCGCGCCAGCGCGCTTAAGCGCCGGAATGATGTCGCGCACCGTCTTCTCCTGAATGATCGTCTCCAGCGCCACCCAATCCGGGTCCGAAAGTGGCGAAATCGTGGGACGTCGAAGAGCCGGGATAAGCTCGGTGACGCCTTCGACTGACGTTCGCGGCAGGTTCATCTTGAGACCGACCAGCGTGTCGGCATCAAGAGCGCCCTGCAGCATCATCGCAATGTTCTCAAGCTTCGTGCGCTTTTCAGCGTCCTCCCACGACGGCTTATAGGCGATCAGGCGAGTGGTGCTTTCGAGCAGCGTGTCGATAATCTTCAGCCCGTGAGCCTTAAGCGTGCTGCCGGTCTCGGTGCCTTCCACGATAGCATCGACCAACTCCGGGACCTTCACCTCGGTGGCGCCCCAGCTGAACTCCACATGCGCTGTCACACCATGGCTCGCGAGGTAGCGCTTGGTGACCCCCACCAGTTCAGTGGCGATCCGCTTGCCCTGCAGGTCCTTAGGGCCCGTGATAAGCGAGTCGTTCGGCACTGCAAGCACCCAGCGATACGGCCTGCTTGTCGCCTTGCTGTAGATCAGTTCCGCGACTTCGTGCACATCGGCTTCCGCTTCGACCACATTATCGAAGCCCGTGATACCGGCATCAAGGACGCCAGCGTGAACGTAGCGCGGAATTTCCTGAGCGCGAAGCAAGATCGGCTCGATCTCGGCATCGTCGATAACAGGTTGATACGAGCGTGCGCTGGACTTGAAATCCCAGCCAGCCTTCTTAAACAAGGCGAAAGTCGCCTCCTGCAGGCTGCCCTTAGGCAGGCCAATTCGTAGTTTCAATTTGATTTCCTCTGTGCACCCATTAGGCTGCACTCTTAAGAATCATGCCCGATTCTTAGTGCCCAAGGGGCACTTTCAAGCACTTACGAGCCGTAGGTTTCAACCTACGGAATCTTCAAAGGGCGCAAGTCTCAGTCAACTCTGTCGTAATCCTGCTAGTACCAGCCATGGTGTCCGCTGTCTCCATGGTGACCGACATGACCATGACCGACGTCTCCGCCCCCCTCTACTGGGCTGTCCGGCCAGACTCGGTCGTCATCCCGATCGGGGCGTTTCCAAGACTGCCGCCTGCGCTGAATCGTCTCAGCGTTGAACGCCTGGATCGCGGCCGCGACGTCCTCGCAAGTGAACTCCGCTTTACCTTCAAAGCAGGCAAACGCTACTTCTGCGCGCAGAATGTCGAAATCATGCTCTTCGCCAAACAGAGTGGCCTGCTCCGCAAACTCCGTCGAGTTACAGAACGTCGCATACGCATACCATTCGGACGGCCACATCGATGAGCTGTACCTGGCGGCAGATCGAAACTGATGCGGAAAATAGGCTTCCCGTTTTCCGTAACGAAATTCTAGGTAGGATCCTGTACGTGCAAGCGCCTTCTGCAAAGTGCGATTTCTTCGCTTCTCGCGAAAAACACCAAGGAATCCCATACGCGTGCGCACCATCCTGCCAGGCCGGGACCATGGACATTGGGCTGGTGTACACCGATCCAACGTCAATGGCCCCGTAAGGTTGCCGCCTTAGCCTGCCTTGAGCAACACAGCCTTGTCGGTCTTTTCCCAGCCGAACGCTTCGTTGCCGAAGTGACCGTTCTTTGCGGTGGCCGCGTACTGCGGGCGGAGCAGGTCGAGCATGGCGATGATACCGCGCGGCGTCAGGTCGAAGTTTGCCCGCACTCGTCGCGAAATCTCAGCTTCCGGGATGGTCGCGGTGCCGAACGTTTCCACCAGCACCGAAACCGGCTCGGCGACACCGATGGCGTACGCCAGCTGGATCTCGGCCTTATCGGCGAGTCCCGCCGCGACAATGTTCTTGGCGATAAAACGCGCAGCGTACGCCGCAGAGCGGTCGACCTTCGACGGGTCCTTGCCGGAGAATGCGCCGCCGCCGTGGCGAGCGTAACCGCCGTACGTGTCGACGATGATCTTGCGACCGGTCACACCCGTGTCGGCCTGCGGGCCGCCGATGGTGAAGATACCGGTGGGGTTCACATGGTATTTGATGCCGCCCTTGTTGTACTCGGCGTACTCGGCCAGCACCGGCTCGATGACATGGGTACGGACGATATCGTTCACATCGCTCTGCTTCAGGTCGTGGTGATGCTGTGCGGACAACACGATGGTATCGATGGAGACGGGCTTGTTGGTAACCGCATCGTAAGCGATCGTCACCTGCGATTTGGCGTCGGGGCGAAGCTTCACCGGTTCGGTCGTCTTGCGGTATTCGGTGTATCGCGCCATCAACTTGTGCGCGATCATGATCGGTAGCGGCATGAGCTCTTTCGTCTCGTTGCACGCGTACCCGAACATCATGCCCTGGTCGCCAGCGCCCTGCGGCCTGTCGCCCTTGGCGGTCTCGTCAACACCCACTGCGATATCGGGGGACTGCTTCTGGAGCGCAATCAGCACACCGGTGGTGTTGCCATCGAAGCCGAGGTCGGTGTTGTTGTAGCCCACCTCATTGATCCGCTCGCGAACCTTGTCCGCGATTTCGACATAGCCCGACGTCGTTACTTCGCCAGCGATGACGGCAAGCCCGCGCGTCAGCAGCGTTTCGACGGCGACGCGCGAATGGCGGTCTACCGTGAGAAGTTCATCGAGAATGGTATCGGAGATCTGGTCTGCGAGTTTGTCGGGATGGCCTTCGGAGACCGATTCCGACGTAAAGTACTTGATTTCAGACATGAGTTTGCATCCTTTATAGTCTAAGCTGGGAGTTTGCATACGTACGAACTGCAAGTCCCGGATTGGTCCAGGTTCGGCCTGGTAGGATAGCAAGCTGTGGGGTTATCAAGAGGCAAAGTCAAGACGAAATGGATCGCTTGGCTCTTATCTCGCGAAGCACGGCATCTGCCGCGATTCACCGGAATTAGCACCTGCCCTGGGGAAATGACCCGCAGGGTGGTTGTTGTGGCTTCAAAGGGCCGGTCCCTCCACCACTCTTGATAAGGGCGCACGCTACGCTATATAGGTACGCCTCCAGTATACCGTGACTCCTCCGCACTGTCAACCAGCTTAACCCGTCTGCCAACTCGCAATCAGCATCGTATTGGCACCGCGAAGCGATATAAAAATTGCCCGCCCGTGACCTTGCCGTCTGCGGCACAGCCAACAAGGGCATCCGAACTCTTGAAGCAGCGCACCCCAATCCCGTCCCCCGTTCGCCGGATTTTAGCAGCCCGCGGGCACCAAAACAGCCTATAGCGAAGTCAGGCGTGCGATAATTACAAGGAGTAGGTAAACACTAAAATCGTCACATTTGCAGTTGTTTTCCCAAGATATCTATTCCATCATATGCACGAGCTCTGTCCCCTCCAACCCATGACCACACCCGCCGCCTCCACAACCCCCACACCCCGCACCCGCCGCCTGCGCATCGCCGCCGTCGTGACCGCAACGCTGGCCGCGCTAGCCGCCGCGCTCTACGTCATCGACACGCGCACCGACGCGATCAGCTACGCGCTAAACGTTCCGGCGATGCGGGACTGGAGCACGCCAGCGAATCAGGGCGGATTTGAGCTAGTTAATGTGCAGCGGGGCGATGCTGGACTGTTTGGCGTTGGAACTGCAAGCCGCAGCCGCACTGGTGGCCCCCCGATGAACTATCCCGGCGATACGCGCTTGATAATTCGGTGCGCATGGCCGAATGCTGGCATGTTGATGAACGGCTTATGGAAAGGACAGGGGATTCGCGCATCGTTTCGTTTGTCTACCGGGAGCGTTGGGCACTTGCCTTTGGGTAAATGTCGGCAATTGGACACTAACAATGAGCAGAAAGTTGGCGATAGTCAGCAACTGGAAATGTTCATCCCAGGCCACTATCCTAGCGACTGCCGTTGGATAGATGCCACGATCACTAGCGACGACGGGCACATGGCGACCTGGCGAATAGTTCGCCTGCCGCGGACTTATCGAGTGATCGCCGCCAATGACTTATTTGCAACCACGTTTACAACACCATCGGGGGTGGTATTCAAGGGCGTTCCAAGATCGGGGTCCAAAGACCACATTGACTATCTGTTTTCGGTTTCTCGTTCACTCGTTCGGCTTCCGCCTGGTGAATCCTGGCAATATACTCCAGCCAGGGAACTCTCTCAAATCGACTGGGAAACTAAGGACATCGCGTCTCGGCGAGATCACTACAACCCGACATTGGAAGATCCAGGGGCAACATGGGTTTATACCAAGGCCCAACCCGGCGGTATGGGGGACTCGGCCTATAGCCCTTACCCAGCTAACCGGTTTTGTCGGTTCTACGGCGACGTTGCGCACGTAGCCACGCTCGATGAGCATGTAACGTTTCGAGACGTACCTATAGGCAAAATCCCCGATAGGTTAGGAGTGGCGAAAAGTGATAACGCTGCGCTAACTGTTCGACCGCCAAAGCCGCTCACTGCAATCAGCCCAAGCGGTGTTGTCATACGGGTATTGCCGCCAGAGCGATACGGCTCGAACTTGGATCGCGACTTGGTAATCGGGGTTGAAACGTCGGTGCCAGTAGGATTTTACAAATACTATATCGACGCTCCGTTTGTGAATGTTCCTGGCTCGCCGCTTGTTAAAAAGTACCGTAAACCTATACAGTTGGGGCTTGAGTTCATCGATAGTACATGGTCTGCATGGTCGATTTCTAGTGGCCGCAAAACATTTCAAGTGTCAACCAAGCCAAGCAATGCGCCCACCATACCGTCGTTTACTGTAGTTATTCACCAACGAGCAATTCTCGAGCGCTACCCGGTGTCTTATACGTACGACTGTACGAAGGTGCCACTGGATATTCCAAAACTGCCTATCGCCGCTCCCGCCCCGCCGAAAGCAACCCGCACCCCATGACAACACCTGCCACCACACCCCGCACCCGTCGCAAGCGCATCGCCGCCATCGTCACCGCAACCCTGGCCGCGCTAGCCGCCGCGCTCTACGCCTACGACGCTCGCACCGACGCAATCAGCTGCGCCCTTCGCATCCCGGCGCGCCTCGACGCGAGCACGCCAGCGCGGCAGGGCGGGTTTGAGGTTGTGGGGATAGGGCGGGTTAACCAAGGGGATATGAGTGCTTTCGATGCACGGGGAGCGGCGGAAACTGTATACGTCAGATCAGATCCTGGCGACACACTTATATCTATAAGCTGCAATTGGAAACCGTATGCGAGTACTAACTTTTACCCATGGGCTGAAGAGTTTACAGTTACAGGACGCTCGTCAACAGGTCGCAGGTTTAGCTTGTTTCCGTACACGCCCTATGGTGACCCGACGATCAAAACACCAATCAAACCATGCCCTGCGGCCCTAGCGGTAGTGATACCTGGAACGTATCCGAATAGTTATCGATGGATTGATTTGACGGTTAGGAGCGCCGACGGCCATCAAGCGACATGGCGCATTTCTCGATTGCCTCGCACTTTTAGAGGCGTTCCGGTTGGCTCTAGGTTAGCTTCAGTTGCTAGTCCCTCAGCATCAGTTACTTTCGATGCTAAGCCATGTGTCTCCGTATTTCACCGGGGAGGTTGGGACTTTACATTTGACCGTACTCGATGTGCGGTTCCAACGGGCGAGAATTGGCAATACACAGTTTCCCGTGGCGACACCCAATATGATTGGGAGACGCGCGATATTACGATACATCGGTCCCGAGCGCACCCGACAGTAGACTACGGCGGGACCACGTGGACTTTTGATCCAGCTGACTCAGATGATTTCCACATACCAGACAACGGGTACTGCCCGTATCCAGAGAATCGATATGTCCGGTTGGTTGGGGAGGCTGGTCGAATTGCAAGGCTTGACGAACATCTATCCTTTAGGGGAGTACCCGTTGGGTGTGACGAGACCCCGCCTGGCCGGTACACTGGTTGTCAGGTAGAACCCCGAGTTGCGATCTCGGCAGTAACCCCAAGTGGAATACAGCTTACTCTGCAACCTGATGCGTTAGCAGCGCGAATTGGCGGCGGAACCCGCGTAGTCATGCAGAGTAGCGCTGGGTTATCGTACGGTCAGAAGAACTGGATTGGGCCAACTACAGTACTTCTCAAGTCGCCCCTGTGGCATCGTTACCATCGCGCCGCGCAGGTATGTGTTTTGTATAATGGTAGGTACGGCGGTTGGTACAGTGTCGACTCTGGAAATGTGACGATGTGCTTTCCGGGACCAAAGCCTGAGCCGCCCGTCGCTAAGGAATTGAACTTCATCATCCGGCAGCGTTGCGTCATCGAACTCGAACCAGTGTCATTTACATTCGACGCTACGAAACTGCCGTACTCACCGGCTAGGCGCTTTGATCGAGCTGATTTTTTTTCCAAGGCAAAACCTACCGCCGCTCCCGCCCAGCCGAAAGCCACCCGCAAACCATGACCACACCATGACCACACCCGCCACCACACCCCGCACCCGCCGCCTGCGCATCGCCGCCATCGTCACCGGAACCCTGGCCGCGCTAGCCGCCGCGCTCTACGCCATCGACACGCGCACCGACGCCATAAGCTGCGCGCTCCGCATCCCGGCGAAGCTGGATGCGAGCACGCCAGCAAAGCAGGGCGGGTTTGAGGTTGTGGGGATAGGGCGGGGCTATCCGGCACGATATAATGATGGTCGGGCAGGAATCCCCGGGAGGGAGGGGGCAATGCTGCCGGGTGATACGCTGGTCAGTGTTGTTTGTCGATTACCTCCGTCGAAACAGCTCCGAAGCTCGTCGATAAACAGCATGTTCCATGCCAGCGGGCGTTCGTCGACAGGTAGCAAGTTTGCGATTGATGTCCTTGAAGGATGGATGGGGCATGAGGCACATCCAAGTAATCGCGGAGATCGGCTGTTTTTTGCTATTTGCCTACCGGGGACATACCCACCTAACTACAGGTGGATTGACATCACAGTAACGAGCACTGAGAATCACACTGCGACGTGGAGGATCACTCGACTGCCACGGACACATCGTGCGATCCAACGCACTGATGCCGTCAACAGCGCAATTGTCACCCCAGATGGCATTCACGCAGAGTATGTGGCAAGGGCCGTCGGTGAAAACAGGTGGTCCCTATCGTCTACAGCCTGGCAAACGCAAATTGGCTCCCGTAGTGACACCCACTATGAGCTAATCCCAGATCTGATGTACTACCAGTCCGAGTTTGAAACTAAGGACATTGCCAGCGGCAGCGCCGATTGGCCCTACGGTTCCGTCTGTATCCGATCACTGGAAATGTGGCCGGGTGGGACGAAGGTGCACGTTGCTCAGCTCGTTAGGGGTGGCTATCCTGAGACGCGACGAGTTCGACTCTTTGCTAGCCTAGCGAGGATAGCTACTCTCGACGAGGTTATTCGCTTCCCTGATCTCCCAATTGTTGAGACTACTTCAACTGCGAAAACTGGGTCGCTCGCCTATTTATCGAGTCCCCCGGCTAATATGGCCATAGTTACTCCAAGCGGAATCAAGGTGACGCTCCTAAAGACCGAATACACCCTCATGAAGGACCAGTGTCGCTTACAAGTGACCACGACGCCCAAACTTACCTGGGCTGATAATTTCAACTTCGCACCGTCTACTCGCCTAACATCTTCACCTCTATGCGCGAAGTATGGAAAGGACGTCCAAATAATCGCGAAATCGCTCCATCACCCCGATGTCACATCAATACGCGTGGACGGAGGCGTCGAGCTATCATTCGTGCGATCCACCGATTCTAGTGCTAAGGCTGGGACGCTCCCTATTAGAATACGCCAACGCTGTATCCTGGAGCGCATCCCAGTTTCCTTTACATTCGACGTCACTAAACTGCCTATCGACGCTCCCGCCGCACCGAAAGCCACCCGCAAACCATGACCACACCCGGCCCCAAGGCCACCACACCCCGCACCCGCCGCCTGTGCATCGCCGCCATCGTGACCGCAACCCTGGCATCGCTAGCCGCCGCGCTCTACATCATCGACACGCGCACGGACGCCATCAGCTGCGCGCTGCATATCTCGGCGCGGCTGGACTCGAGCACGCCGGCGAGACAGGGCGGGTTCGAGCTGGTTAGCATTTCGCGGCCAAAAATGTACGAATCGATCATGATTCAAACAGGGGCTGGACGCGAGACCATTGATTATCTCACGGCCCCAGGCGATACGGTGGTTGGTATTCGAGCAAGCTTTATGCCGCCGTTGTCAAAGCCAGATTCGCGCACATGGCATGGAGCGCTCCGAGCGCATGGTCGCTCGTCGACAGGCAGCGAATTCGAATTCCCTGTTGCGACGACTTACCGCATTGACTATTCCAGCGTGCTCGTCACGAGCGTCCCACCAGCGGTTGCAGTTGTCATTCGCGGGAGTTATCCGGCATCGTACAAATGGATAGATTTGACCGTAGAAACGCTCGATAAGGCGCGGCACGCAACATGGCGAATCGTAAATCTGCCACGGACTCATCGGGCGATTCCTGACACGGCGGGTGTGAACTCGACTGTAGCATCCCCCGATGGCGCACGAGCGCATTGCGTTGTTCGTCGATGGGCACCTTGGAGCCGCGACTATGATTGCGGATTTTCCACCGAGTTGCTTAAGGACGACGGTAAAGTTTACTGGCAGTTCACGCCGTCGCCTGCTGCAGCTCAATATAGCTGGGAAACTCGCGATGCGGCAATAAGCCGACGCGGCCTAAAGCCAACAATTGACATCCCCTGGTGGACCCTTCGCTTCAATCCTCCTCGTAGTCCTGACTTCGACGCTATGATGTTTTGCGGATATCCCGAGACCCGTCGCGCGAGAGTATTTGGAGAATTCGCACAAGTTGCTGTGCTGGATGAAAAGGTCACGTTCACCAATATTCCGACCTGCCGTGGATGGTGTTCGGGGTTGCAGGATAGCAGTGCTGATGCAGCGCTAATACTTAACCCTAGCCGTGAAATGAAAGCCGTAACGCCAAGCGGGATAGTCGTAAGAATGCAAAGCGGTGAGCATGCTCCAAGTCAGATCAACGCTACTAATGCCAATCTCGAAATTGAACCGTCCGCTGGTCGCGACGATCAATTCGCAGAAGCTCCCTTTGTTCGCATACCGCTTTCGCCGCTCTACAAGAAGTACGGGAAGGATATCCAGATAGCAGTGCAAATGGAGGGCCAATCTGGAAGAACCAGTCGCACATTGCCTGGCTTCCAATCGGGCTATACATTTTCAGGACTCCGCCATAGTCCGCCGACGATGAAATCCGCGACATTCGTCATCCGTCAGCGCTGCATCCTAAAGACTATTCCTGCCTCATTTACGTTCGACCCTGCAAAGATGCCTACGATCAAGCCCGACCTGTGCGATCTCGGAAAAGCAACCCGCACCCCATGACAACACCCGCCACCACACCCCGCACCCGCCGCAAACGCATCGCCGCGATCGTCACCGCCACCCTGACCGCCATCGCCGTTGCGCTCTACGCTACCGACACGCGCACCGATATCGTCGAGAGCGCGGTAAAGGTTCCCGCGCAGCTGGACGCGAGCACGCCTGCGCGCCAGGGGGGATTTGAACTGGTAAAGATTGAGCGCGGCCAAAAAGGCGGGACAAAGCTTCGCGTTGCGTGCTTGTATGATCCGCAAGAGCCGGCTACAGCCGATAGCTGGTTTGGCAGGTTTACGGCGTCGGGCAAATCGTCCCTGGGAAGTACGTTCCCTCTTGGATATCCTACGCCGGATTACGATAGGAAGTTGCGCTCAGGCACAGAGCGTCCTATTTCGCTTACCATTTATGTACCCGGTAGCTATCCGAATACGTATCAATGGATCGACGTGCGGCTTGAAAGCACCGATGGCCACAACGCAGTCTGGCGAATAGGGCGGTTGCCGAGAACTCATCGTGCGATCCACGCAGGGGCAACAGAAAACACGGTCGCAACCGGATCTGGTGGCATCCAACTGATAGGTTCTGCCGTATTAGTGGACAAGGATGTTATGTGCGACTTCTCGTTTGCGCACGCCAATGCCAAAATGCCGATTGGCGAATCCTGGCAGTTTACGCCGTTTCTGTCGAGAGGACATACCGATTGGGTGACCACAGATTTTGAGTTCAGTCAACTGTCGTCGCGGCTCTTTGAATACGATGAACAGCCAACGTACCGATATGTTAGTGGCAAAACTGTCCCTGGAATAATCGTTTGGGCTTACGGTGTTTACCCGGAAAGCCGCTTTGCTCGATGCACCGGCGAGTTGCAGCGTGTTGTTGATTTCGATGAATACCTCACTTTCGATAACGTACCCATACGATATGAGGGTGAGAGTAAAGGCTCTCGGCACTATGACGTGTACGTCATGGACCCAGCAAGCCCGATAACCAAAGAGACGCCGAGCGGCATTGAAGTGAAGGTGCTCCCTCCCGGAGACATGATGAAGTCGGTCGGATGCCTGAACGCGCGAATAAGCACGAGCCCAGGAAGTGGCCTCAGCCAATCGTACGCCATGGCTCCCTCCGTTCGGCTCGCACGGTCGCCGATATTCAAGAAGTACCACTCCGATGCTCAAATCTCCGTAGAACCAGTCGGCTACACCCATGGAGGCGGATCGCCAGGCGGCATGCGGGCTTGGTCGCTAAACGGTACTGAAAGCCGCGTTTCACGAGTTGCGAAAATCACCTTACGGATTCGTCAGCACTCAATTGTGGAACGTATTCCAGTATCGTTCACCTTCGATATTTCCAAGCTACAGGTTCAGCACGTCAGGCCGCTCCACCAAAATAAGAAGCCCGCCCCGCCGAAAGCCACCCGCACCCCATGACCACAGCCACCACCCCCCGCACCCGTCGCCTGCGCATCGCCGCCATCGTGACCGCAACGCTGGCCGCGCTAGCCGCCGCGCTCTACGTCATCGACACCCGCACCGACGCTATCAGCTGCGGGCTCCGCATCCCGGCGAAGCTGGATGCGAGCACGCCAGCGAAGCAGGGCGGGTTTGAGCTGATGGGGATAACGCGAGGCAGGAAGGATCATGGTTGGGAATTCGCAACCGCTGATGGAAAGCAAAATGCTTACGTCTTTGCAGAGGCTGGCGATTCAGAATTAGGGATAAAGTGCCTGTGGAGACCTCCTGTTCCGGGGGCCGAACTACCTGGTTGGGACGGTAAATTTCACGTGACTGGGCGCGCGTCAACAGGTAGCTGCTTCCCATTGTCTTTCAGTACTACGGACCAGATTAACGGTAAGTCGATCTACCACGAGAGTACGTATGGACACCCCCAAAATGACGCGCCATTGAGTTTTGCGCCGGTTATCGCGATCCACATTCCAGGGTCATATCCGAAAACGTACCGATGGATTGACGTGACGATCGAGAGCTCCGATGGACACAAAGCATGTTGGAGGATTTCCCGTCTTCCACGAACGCATCGGTCGATACCGGCCAAAATAGATGACGCCACGACTGTTACGGTTGCAAATGGCGTTTCGGTCGCGGCGACGGCTCAGATGTATTCTGAATCGTCGTCATGGTGTGATGTTACGTATAAGCTGTCGCCCCATGCGGGGCCGAAGGGCGAAACGTGGCAGTTTACTCAGCTCAGCGGACTAGCGCACACCGAGTGGGAAACACGGGATGCGGAGCTTGATCTCAAATCGATCAATCCTTCAAAGGATATTGGTGGGCTGACAAGGTCATTCAGCTCGCTGAAAACTATAACGACTGGTGCCTGTGGCAATTTCGGTCCGTATCCCGAGGCACGACACGCTAGTTTCATTGCCGACTTAACCCGCGTTGCGTTGCTCGAAGAGACGCTTGAGTTCCCTGTTACAAAGGCCGCTCTAGGAGAATCGGGGGAGTCGTTCATTGCTGAAACAAGAAGTGGCGTTAGAGTCAAACTATCTTTGGCTTCGCTAGACCCACCTGAGCAACGAGCCTGGATAAAAGCTACTCCAGGATCGGGTTCAGATAGTTTCTTTACAAACGCGCCGTTCGTGAGACCCATCAAGTCATATTTGGTTAGCAAATATGGAAAGCCTGTGCAAATAGCGGTCGCTATGCCCGGCTATTATCCTGCCGAGACACAAAATTTGAAAGATGGCACTTTCTCGGTCTCTTTTGGGAGGCAGCGTCCCTCAGCTAACAAAGTCTTAGTACTTGTTCGACAACGGGTCATTCTGGAGCGCATCCCGGTGTCGTTCACATTCGACCGACTGAATATGCCACCCGCCATACGGAAAGCAACCCGCACCCCATGATTACACCAACCACCACACCCCGCACCCGCCGCCTGCGCATCGCCGTCATCGTCACCGCAACCCTGGCCGCGCTAGCCGCCGCGCTCTACGCCATCGACACGCGCACCGACGCGATCAGCTGCGCGCTCCGCATCCCGGCGCGGCTGGACGCGAGCACGCCCGCGCGGCAGGGCGGGTTCGAGTTGATTGGAATAGCGAGGGGAGACAAGGACATACCCGTTGTGACTTCGTCTGAAGTGGTGCATATTAGCGGAGGTTCGGACGGGGACACGGTTCTAGGGATACGCTGCCGTTGGATGCCTTTGAATATGCCTCTCGACAGGCAAGGCTTCAACGGACCGATACGGGTCAAGGGGCGTTCGTCGCTGGGAAGCGTATTCGAATTACCTGTTAACTACGCCGACCAGCACATTGCTGGCGACAGTGAGAGAATACGCGAACCGTCCGTTATTGAACCGCCAATCTTTGGGATTACAATTCCTGGGTCTTATCCGCCCTCGTACAAGTGGATTGATATCGAAGTAGTGTCTACTGACGGTCACAAGGCAGCATGGCGCATAATTCGCCTTCCGCGAACTCACCGAGCCATTAAGGATCCTGGTAATGAACCGGAAACAGTTCACACCAGGGACGGTGTCACCATCTCGTATTCCTATAACCACAAATACCCGTTCCAACACAACTTGCAGTATCGGATTTCTCATATACCATTTCACGCGCCAGCTGGTGAACATTGGGAGTACGTTCCCGACTATACCGGATGTCAAAATGAGTGGGAAACTTTGGAGAATACCATTAGGCGGCGACGCGCTAAATCGATTTCAGTGTTCGGTTGCGAGCGTGAAATAACTGCGGAACATCCCATAGCGGAGACTACCGCAGACTACTACAACTGTCCATTTCCTGAAGCGCGCTATTACCGATCCGTGGGCAAGTTACTTCGTATTGCTACCATTGATGAACCTGTAGCATTCGAGAATGTACCCGTCGCTATCGAGCCGCTTTCGATCATGCCGTCAAATCCTACAAAGCCTGATCCTAATGTCTCGTATCTGCTGCGGCCGCAATCGAAGATGATTGCGACAACGCCAAGTGGGTTAGCGCTTCAGCTCCTTCCATATCCCGAGCACTACACGTTCGTGCCTGGCACCGACGGCGTTAACGCATCATTTATTCTCTCGCGCGGGATGTCGTGGTCTAGCTTCGATCTCGCGCCGCTTGTGGATGTACCTGGTTCGCCTCTCACACGGAAATATCATAAGCCGGTCCAAATTGTGGGACGACCAGTTGGATATACGATTGGGATGTATAGTCACGGCAGCCCTTCGCAGGCAAATATATGCTTCCACGGTCCAAGCGCGGCGCTACCGACTTTGAAGAAGTTTAAGCTCGTCCTCCGCCAACGCGTCATCGTCGAAGAGACTCCAATGTCGTTTGTCGTAGCAGGGCCATCGCGCTTCGCAGCTCCCGCCTCACCGAAAGCAACCCGCACCCCATGATTACACCAACCACCACGCCCCGTACCCGCCGCCTGCGCGTCGCCGCCATAGTCACCGCAACCCTTGCCGCGCTAGGCGCCGCGCTGTACGCCATCGACACACGAACCGACGCCATCAGCTGCGCGCTCCGCATCCCGGCGAAGCTGGATGCGAGCACGCCAGCGAAGCAGGGTGGGTTTGAGCTGGTGGCAATTAAGCGGTCGGTGGGATCGATCAATATTGAGACAAAAGGCGTGGTCGAGAATACGATGGGCTACGAAAGTGTGGGGAACACGCTGATCGGATTCAGGTGCCGATGGATGCCCAAGCCTGTGCGCGCCGACGCAAAGTACCCATACTGGAGTGGCGTGTTTCGCGCGACCGGTCGTTCCTCGACTGGGAGTTCGTTCAAATTTCTGGTTCTACCTGCCTGTGTCAGAGCGAGCTTTACGGACCCTGAATTGGGTACCGTCCCGCCGACATTCGCAGTGTCACTATCGGGAACTTACCCGGATTCCTATCGCTGGATTGACCTCACCGTCGCCAGCGCGGACGGCCACAAAGGAACGTGGCGCATTACCCGCCTCCCGAGAACTCACCGCACGTTTCCCGTACCTGCGCGTGTCGGCAGCGATGTAGTCACCAAGGATGGTGTGAGAGTCGCGTTCGCTAGTGCCAAGGCGCGGCGCTACGACCAAGTTAAGTACGAGGTGTTTCAGCATCCGTTCAAGGCTGGCCCGGGGGAACATTGGCAATACGAGTCGCACATGGACGCCACCGAAACGGAATGGGAAACTCGGGATCACGCCAATCGCCGCGCCGAGAATTGGCCGCCAAATCACTCGGGCCAACCGGGTGTCCTATCCGCAGGCCACGAAACGGCGAGAGGGCACGCTGATTCGGTCGACTGCCCGTACCCAGAGAACCACTACTTGCGCGTGCATGGCGAACTGTCTCGGGTTGCGACTATGAACGAACCAATAACATTTCACGACGTGCCTATCCAGGAGTCGACGACTCTCATCGAATCGGGCCAAAAGGAGATCGAATACAGGGTGAATACCACGGCGACAATGGACTATCGGACACCGTCCGGTGCAGTTATAAAGCTCTCGGGACCGCCATTCATGTTCGGCAACGGCACTGGCACATTAGTCGGATTGCATTTTCTCGTTCGCACAACTCCAGCTATGTCCACCCTCGACAGCGATTTTTCTGGTAAGTACGTGCCGCTTCCGGAGTCGCCTTTGAGCAAGCAATACGGAAAGCCGCTGCGCCTCACGCTGTCGGCAGACTCGCTAAAGAGCTGCACAACAGGAATGCGTGGTGACGATTGTATTGAGTTTATGTCAGATATGCCACCCTTCACAGGCACAACACTAAAAACCTTGCCCCTAACCCTGACGCAGCACTGCGCCATCGAACGCATCCCCGTGTCCGTGATCGTCGCCACACGCGCACCCGCTGCGCCGTCGCCACGGTGAGCCCTGACTGACACCAACACGACGCAACGGTCGCACAGAGCCTCGGAGTGCCCAGGACATTCTTATGTCCGGTACTTTCAAGCACTTGCGAGCCGTAGGCTTCTAACTACGGAATCTTCACCATAGCCGTGGCTCTCTACACCCACGACGCCCACAAATTTCCTTCCCAATGGTTGGGAAGGTGGCACTCGTCTCAGCGAGTGACGGATGGGCTTCCGCGCCTGCCACAGAACGACGCACCCCGCGACCACAACCCGCTGGCCGTTTCCCCGACCAATCGTCCCAGCTATGCCGCCGCTTCGAGATAAGCCATTTGAGAGGCAGTGAGTTCGATCTGCGTCGCGCCACACGTGTCAATGATTTGAGCAGGCGTATGCGGGCCGGCGACGGCGCACCCGGATGCGGGGTTATTGAGGATATAGGCCAGCACGATGGAGTTGGGCGAGTGGCCGAGGTCGCGGGCAAGTGTGTTGGCGCGAATATGACGTTCGCGATTGATCGCGGACGCGAACTTCGGGTGGCGTTTTTCCGCTTCGGCGATCGGACGCGCAAAGAAGCCGCCAGCTTGGGACGAGTAGGGTATGACCCGAAGTTTTGATGCCAAATAATACTCAAGCGACGTGTCGTCCATCGCGGCCATTCCGCCTATGGGATCGAAGTGCGTCGGGTGGGCGGCGAGGCTCCATGATATTTGGCTGGCGACGAATGTAACCTGATTGTTTCCGGAGGCATAGGTCGCTGCCGCTGCAAGGCGCGAAGGCAGCCAATTCGACGCTCCGATCGCGCGGATGACACCGGCATCGATGTGCACGTTTAGTGCGTCGATAATCTCGCCAACAGGCGTTTCCGGATCGTCGCGGTGCAGCCAATAAAGATCGACATAATTGGTGTTGAGGCGGTCGAGGCTTACTGCGAGATCCTCGGCAATGTCCTCGGGACGCAAACGGGGAATATGCATCGTACTGAGGTGGGGATGCCCGCCTTTAGTAGCAACTACGATTTTTTCGCGATTGCCGTTGCGTCTGATCCATCGACCAATTGTCGTCTCGCTCGCACCAGACCCGCCGGGTATCCAATCGGCATAGCAATTGGCTGTGTCGAGAAAATTTCCACCAAGTTCTGCGAACGTATCCAGAATCGATTGCGACTCGTCGTCGTCGAATGTCGAACCCAATGGACTACAACCCAGGCAGATCACCGAGGTAGGGAAGCCGATGCCGTCAACGGATAAGTAGCGCATGCGGAGAAGTTCGGTGACTTAAGTGCGGTATCCTTCACGCCCGTCGAGAAGGGGTGTGATTCACGATTTAGGCAACTGATATGCTTGCCACATTTCCGACCCAACCCAGCCTGGGGACTTGCCCGCAATTGGCGGCACCGGGCAAGTTGCCCCGTTCACGGCGTTGAAGTCATTGACCCAATCACCATCAATTACTAACTTACATCTCAATCGAGGCGCCTGAATATACTCTCTCAGTGGCCAACGGGTACATCCAAGCACCTTGGAGCCGTAGGTTTATCGAATAGTCTTTTCAAATACGCACAATTTACGATGAGTGAACACCCAGAGCATAGCCTGCCAACGTCCTATGGGGCGGAGACCCATCTGCAATAACAAACCATGTACATCAGTGCGTGGTGGCTTCGCCCAACCTATGGATTCTTCGGTCGACTATCAGCCCAGTCGCCCCCGTGTCAACAGGGCCAAGTATTTGTCCCGGGAGACGGTGAGAAGCTACTTGGGAATGCTTGGGCCTCGGGGTTTCTCGCAAATGCAGTCTCAATCTTGTTAGGTCCAACTCTTTCATGGGTACAACTTCCCTCAGCATTTAGACGAGGATGGTGTGCCATGACGCAATTCACGAAACTATGCGGGGCTGTTCTGGGGTTGGTTGCAGCGATGACGCCAACGGCATCATTTGCCGCGCCAAAGATCGACATCGAAATCAGCGAGATCATGCCAACCGTCCGCCGAACCGCGCCACCGCACGCAACACGCCGCCCGGCGCGCAAACGCGAATACCACCGCGCCACACAAGCGCCCAAACCACCCGTCGTCGTAAAGCCTAAGCCCGTCGCTCCTCCTACCGACGCCACATCGCCAGCCCCGCAGGCGACACCGCCAGCTGAGAGCTACGGTGGCGAAATCCCGCCTCCCTCAATCGCCTCGCCTGCCCCTGGGACATACGAAGCCGACCACGAGTCAAATGCCCCTTCGCCCGCCACCCAAGCGCATTGATAGACTCAATAAGCCTGTCGACGACCCCTGCAACGATCCAACGATTAGTACTATTAAACACAATACACAGCCATAGGTCATTACTGGATGCCGCTTGGATAGGTGCCAGCGTGATATTTCTTTGGGGTCTGGGGTAGGTGCTGTGCAGCGGACGTCGCTTTTGCCAATGAACAATTACGTTGGCGCGCCTACAAGTCACGGATCTGTTCGTCGCAGCGATTCCGTGGATACGCTAACAGACTGTTTGCCGCTGGCGCTTGGGTTCGAGGACGAATTGGGGTGTCGGCCTTAGCAGGCCGCTTAGGGGACGGGATGAATTGTGCCACCATCGCACCACGTGTAAGGCAGCTTACGGGATGGTAGCTCGGTATTGTCGCCGTCTATGATCTCGCAGAGCATTTCGACGCCGGCGGTGCCCATGGTGTACGTCTGCTCCAGCATTGCCGATACCTTCAGATTTAAGCCTTCCATGCGCTCAGGGCCAAATGTGGCAATAGATAGGTCTTCAGGAACGCGAAGTCCCCTGACGGAGGCTTCTCTGATGATCGTCGGGACGCAGTTAAACCAGTATGCGATGACAGCGGTCGGGCGGTTCTGGGCGTTAAGCATTGCTTTGATGATCGGCTCGATGTCGTCGTCGAAGACCGGCGGCGTCGCTGACTTCCAGACGCGCGGTTCTAGGCCTGCCTCGACCATCGCGTTGGAATATCCTTGTTCGCGATCAAATCTGGTGTGGTGTGTCCCTTGCGCCCACGGATCGACATAATCGATGCGCTTATGGCCTAGATCAAGGAGGCGTTGAGTGATCTGCCGGGACGCGTCGATATCGTCCATGTGGACGGCGTTCGTTTCTTTCCGGGAGTTGATCCAGATGTACGGAATGCCACGGTCATCGAAGTGGGATGTGACATATTCAGGAGCATCGTACGTGTAGTTGATAAGTATGCCGTCCACCATCGAAGTTCGCATGACGCGCGGCAGCAGGGCCTCCACTTCGGGCCTAACGGCTGGCACATTCGACACGACGAGGTGCATATCGCGCTTGGCCAGGGCGTTGTCCAGGCCGTACATGAGATGTGGCGTTAGGTAGCTAACATGTTCATCGAAACCTAGGATCATCGCTACCGCGCCGAAGCGGCCCGTACGGAACGCCTGCGCGGACGTGTTTGGGACGTAGCCTAGCTCCCGGGCGACGCTCATGACAAGATCGGCCCGCTTCTTGCTGATGCCGAAGCGACGGGCACGGCCAGACAGTATGCGGGATACCGTTCCTGTGTCCGCACCGCTCTTGGTAGCGATTTCGGTAATAGTTACTTGCTTCATATGCGACACACGGTAGTTCTTGCTACAGATGTATGGTCACATTATGCCGCACCTGCTCGAAAATTGCAAGTCATCGGCAGAGCCAACTCTCCGCAGTCACACTTAGGCTTCGAATGTTTCGTGTCCTCAAAAAATATGGGTCATTATCGATTCATTTACGACACTATTGACATCTGTACTTCTCCGTGATACAATTCAATTCATAAATACAGACGTTTGTAACAATCTCAGCTTGAGCTGAAAAAAGATTGGCTTGTAACGTCAATTAGGCACGAAATCCTCGTTCATCAACTATGCGCAACTCTATTAGCAGCAAAAAATGGCGTCAGATAGCAGCGGTGATTGTCGCATTCTTGGCGTGCGTAGCAATTGGGGCGTCTGTGGTGCGAGACTCGCGAGTTGCATCTCCTCGCGAGCTAACCTGGATGCTGCCGAGCGACTTGGACCGACCGCTATACGAAGGGATCCTGCGTGATTTTGCCCAGGCTCATCCAGAAATTCCTATAAAGCCGGTATGGGTGACACCGGGACAGTATCAGGTTAAGCTTCGGACGCTACTAGCGGCCAACCAGGCACCGGATATCTTTCGATGCGGAGACGTTTGGGTCGCCAACATGCTGCCCTTCCTTCACGATATCACCCCTCTCGTTGAGCGGGATGCACAGCAGATCGACCTTGATGATATCTATCCAGAGGTACGTGCGGCGTCGTGCTACAAATGTCGATACTACTTCATTCCGAGTTGGTACAACGTCTCGCTCCTTTACTACAACAAGAAGCTGTTCGACGAGCGTGGTGTGGCGTATCCACGCGCCGACTGGACCTGGGATAACTACATACAAGCGGCAAGAAAGCTGACTTATCGACGCCCCAATGGCGACCAGATCTGGGGCTCCGATATGACGACAGGCTGGTGGGGCGAATGGTTGATCTACGTCCGCCAGTCGGGTGGTGACCTGTTCGATCCGAGTGTGGAACGATGCACTTTGGACTCACCCTCAGCGGTGCGGGGACTAGAGTTTTACTTCGACAGAATGAGCCAATATCACGTTGTCGCGCCTTTGGGATTTTCGCCACCTAATGGATTTGCAGGAGGCAAGATAGCAATGCTGCCTGGTGGGCATGTGGGCAGCTGGGTAACGTACAACAAGCTTCCCAATCTCGATTGGGACATACAGGTGATGCCGCGCGGTCCATTCAGCCAGAAGGGCGGCGAGATCGCTATGGATAGTTGGGGCATCTCAAAGACCTGCAATAATCCCGAGGCTGCATGGACGTTGATCAAATTCATAACGTCCAAGGACGGCATTCGGCGGCAGGTGCTCGACGGGCACCTGTCGATTCGACGGTCAGTATCGGCTGAGCTTAAGCAGCAGCTCACGAGTAGGCGCCCAGCAAACAGGGACGCGTCTTACCGGGCGTTGCAGTTTGGGCAGCGCATCCCGCAATCACCTGATTTTATCGAGCTAGCGATCGACATTGTTCAGCCAGAGGTCGACCTAATGCTGCAGGGCCGCCAGTCACCGAAACAAGCAGCCCACAAGGCTGCGGCAGCTGCGAACCAGTTTATGAAGGTCCTAGGGCGATCGAGGAGCAAGGGCTGATGGAAACACGCGAGAAGAAATGGTTTTGGACAATGGCTGCCCCGGCAGTGACGGGCTTTGTGTTCTTCGTACTTGGCCCAATGCTCTATTCGCTCTTCCTTAGCTTTACCAAGTTCGATGTCGTCAGTCCGCCCGTGTGGATCGGAACAGGTAACTATAGCTACTTGCTACACGATGACCCTGCATTCTGGCCCTCAGTGCGTGTCACTCTCATCTTCACGGCTGTGTCCGTTCCTCTTGCGTTGATAATCGCCTTGATTGTCGCGCTGCTATTGAATACAAACGTGCGCGGGATCGGCGTATTTCGGACGATCTACTACCTACCGTCGCTGTTGCCGTCTGTCGCCTCGGGTGTTTTATGGGTGTGGGTATTCGATCCCAATGTTGGCCTGTTCAACTCACTGCTGCGATTGATCGGTATACAGGGGCCGGGTTGGACATCGTCGGTCGTATGGGCGCTGCCAGCGTTGATCATAATGAGCCTCTGGGGATTTGGCGGGTCGATGGTGATCTTCCTCGCTGGATTGCAGGGGGTATCGCGGAGCCTTTATGAAGCGGCGTCGCTCGATGGAGCAGGCCCGTGGGAGAAGTTTGTTCACGTCACCATTCCGCAGATTTCTCCTGTGATCTTTTTCAACCTGACTACCGGATTGATCGGCGCGATGAAGGTCTTCGACAACGCCTACGTCTTTGGTGCCGCAAGCGGAGCAGGACCGGGCGGTCCAGCACGCGCGACGTTGTTCTACGTCCTGAACTTGTATCAGAAGGCTTTCAACTATTTCCATATGGGCCTCGGATCGGCAATGGCATGGCTGCTCTTTATTGCGATCATGGTGCTGACGGCCATCAACTTCTTGCTCGCTAAACGTTGGGTCCACCAGGCGAATTAACCAGCGTGAGGCTGCACCTGAGTTGCGGCGAAGACGGCGCGCGGATTCAACTTGAACCGCTACTAGAGTTAACGACGGCTGATCCGTGATCAAAATGATCTGAATTTTCTTGAAATCGAACTAAGGAACCCACTGTGTCCGAACGAATTAATAAATCTCCAATTGGCCCTGTCGCGGCGCTTGTTATTGGTTCGATCGCTATGCTGCTGCCGTTGGGTTGGATGCTGCTGACGTCGCTCAAAACATTCCCGGAAGTGCTTGCGTATCCACCAGTTTGGTGGCCCGCACATCCCCAATGGAACAACTACATTGAGGCGTTTCGCCAGTTTCACTTTGCGGGCTATCTGCGCAATTCGCTGTTCCTTGTAGCTTTGAACGTCACCGGTACGCTTGTGAGTTGCACGATGGCTGCCTACGCGTTCGCGTTCCTTGAATGGCGCCACAAGAACATACTGTTTGGCCTATTGCTCAGCTCAATGATGTTGCCGGGCCAGGTTACCGTCATTCCGCTCTTTCAGCTCTACGTCAAACTGCACTGGATCAATACTTACTGGCCGCTCACCATTCCGTCATGGCTAGGCTGCAACGTGTTTGGCATATTTCTCTTGCGGCAGTTCTTCCTGACGATCCCTAAGGACTATCTCAACGCGGCCAGAATCGATGGCGCATCAGAATGGCTGATCCTCCGAAAGGTCATCATACCGATGGCGTCGCCCGCGTTGCTTACCGTTGGCGTGTTCACCTTTGTGGGCTCGTGGAACGACCTGTGGGGTCCCCTCATTTTCTTGCATGACGAGCGTCTCTATACACTTCCAGTGGGGCTGATGAACTTTATCGGCATGGCCGGGACCGCGGAGGGAACACCCTGGCACCTCATGATGGCAGTCGCAACGACGATGATGCTGCCGATCGTTATGCTGTTCTTCTTCGCGCAAAAGAGCTTTATCGAAGGCATCGCCACGGCGGGCATCAAGGAATGAGCCCTTCGCTGGGACGGGAGTAACACAAATTGGCATCCGTTGTATTTGAACAGATCTATAAACGATACGGCACGGTCACCGCTGTTAAGAACCTCTCGCTAGAGGTCCGAGATTGCGAGTTCATGGTGCTCGTCGGCCCGTCGGGTTGCGGCAAGACCACGGCGCTACGCATGATCGCGGGCCTTGAGGAGATAACGGAGGGGCGTATTAAGATTGGCGATAAAGTCGTTAACGATATAGAGCCTCGCGACCGAGATATTGCCATGGTATTCCAAAACTACGCGCTCTATCCGCACATGTCGGTATACGACAATATGGCGTTCGGTCTCAAGATCCGCCGCATGCCGAAGAGCGAAATAGATGCCCGACTGGCAGAGGCAGCCAAGCAGCTTGGGATAGATCAGTACCTGCACCGACGCCCCAAGGAGCTCTCCGGCGGACAGCGTCAGCGAGTTGCTCTCGGACGTGCAATTGTACGCGAGCCTCAGGTGTTCCTGATGGACGAGCCGCTGTCAAACCTTGACGCAAAGCTGCGTGTTCAGACCCGTGCCGAACTAATCAAGCTGCACCGGCGGCTCGGGATCACCACAATCTATGTCACCCATGACCAGGTTGAGGCGATGACGATGGGCGACCGGATTGCGGTGATGAAAGACGGAGTACTGCAGCAATGCGACTCGCCGATGGAAATCTATCGCAAGCCTGTCAATCTGTTCGTGGCTGGATTCATCGGCACTCCGTCGATGAACTTTCTGCCAGGTACGGTCACCGAGTCAATCGACGGCGAGCTGGTCGTGGACGTGAAGGCGTTTACGTTCGATATCCCCGCTGAGCACAAGGAGCGCGTCGCAGGCATGAAGGGGCGCAAAGTGATCTTGGGCATGCGGCCAGCGGATATGTTCGACGCAAGCCTCAAGAATCCGGTTGGAGTATCAGCGCGCAACTGCCTGACGGCGCTTGTTGACGTTGTTGAACCGATGGGTGACATTGTCACAGCCTACTTGAAGGTGGGCGACGCAGGCGTCTGTGAGGTCGATCTCGTGGCGACTCTCGACGGACAAACTGGCGCAAAAAGCGGGGCCAAGATGTCCGTGCTCGTGGATGTTTCTCGCAGCCACCTTTTTGATGCCGAGACAGAAGAGGCAATTTATTAGTCATTTACCTCTTGAATGAACCAAAAGAGCATGAAAACCACCATCGATCTATCAAAGCTTGAATGGACGGTCTCAGGATGGTCGCCCTATGCATGGATGGCCAGCAAGGCGATGGAAACCGGCGTCACGTGCCGCCCCGAAGTGCCGCCAGTGCCTGCAACAGTGCCGGGGTCTGTGCAAAACGCGCTGCTAAGCGCGGGCATTCTCCCGGATTGGAATGTGGGCGAGCAGGCTCGCGACTGCGAGTGGGTTGAGAACCGTCATTGGGCGTTCGAGGCCAAGCTGCCAGCCCTCAACATCCAGGGAGCGTCTTCGGTCGTTTTGCGTTGCCTTGGCCTTGACTATTCCGGTTGGTTACTCGTCAACGGCGCTATGGTTAGCCGGTTTCGCGGCTCGCTCGTCCCGCACGAGTTCGATCTGCGGTCGCACCTGAGCTCATCGGATAATCGCCTCACAATCGTGTATGACGTTCCCCCGCGCTGGCTCGGTCAGACGGGCTTCACGTCCGAAATGACCGACTGGAAGCCCCGGTACAACTACACCTGGGACTGGACGTCGCGGTTGGTTCAGATCGGCATCTGGGACGATATTAAAATCGAGGTGTCTGACGCTCCGGTGATCGATGACCTCGAAGTGCGCGCACTCTTGGGCGGCGACCTGTCCGAGGGTTCAGTTTGGGTCCGCGCGGAAATGCCTGATTCGGAGGGGTATCGCGCTTCCATCGGCGTTTATGACGCCGATACGCCGATAGCGAAAACGGTTATCGACGCGGCCCAGATGCGCGCCGGAGTCCAGCTTGGAGGGTTCGACGTCGAATCTTGGTATCCAAATGGGCTCGGCGCGCAAAAGCTTTACCGAGTGGAGGTCAAACTCATTTCGCGGGCAGGAGAGATTATCGACACAGCTGAGAGGCGGGTCGGTTTCAAGAACATAATTTGGCAGGCAAACGACGACGCGCCGGAAGGAGCCGATCCCTGGATATGTGTGGTCAATGGCTATCCCGTTTTTCTTCAAGGGATCAACTGGACGCCGATCCTGCCTAACTTCGCGGACGTGTCCGACGACATGTATCTCAAGCTACTGAGGCAGTACAAGGATATTGGCTGCAACCTTCTAAGAGTGTGGGGCGGCGCGTTTCTCGAAAAGCAGATATTTTACGACATTTGCGATGAACTCGGCCTCATGGTCTGGCAGGAGTTCCCGCTGTCATCGTCGGGCCTCGACAACTGGCCTCCCGACGACGACAACAGCATCGGCGAAATGGAACTCATCGCCAGGTCGTACATAAGTCGCCGCGCGCATCATGTGTCGATCCTATTGTGGTGCGGCGGAAACGAGTTGCAGACCGCAATCGACGGCAACCGTCAGGGTATTGGCAAGCCGGTGGACGCATCGCACCCTATGCTGGCGCGGCTTCAGCGAATCGTTGCCGAGGACGATCCCGACCGCCGATTTCTGGCGACGTCGGCAAGCGGACCCCGCTTTATGGCGTTCGAGCCAGACTTCGGCAAGGGAATCCATTGGGACGTTCACGGCCCTTGGTGCCTGGACGGCGAGTTGGCTGACTGGCATCGGTACTGGAACACCGACGACTCCCTATTCCGGTCTGAAACAGGCTGCCCTGGCGCAAGCGGGGCCGACTTGATCCGCGAGTACGCTGGCCAATTCGCCGTCGTTCCCGGTACGCTAGACAACCCGCTGTGGCGCCGGTCGTCGTGGTGGATCGAATGGCACGTTTTTATCGCTGAGATGGGTCGGGATCCTGACGACCTCGAGGAGTATGTCGCGTGGAGCCAGGCTAGGCAGGCGACTGCGTTGGAAATAGCCGTACGCGCGTGCAAAGCGAGGTTCGGGCGTTGCGGCGGCATCCTGCTCTGGATGGGGCACGACAGCTTTCCGTGCACCGCGAACACATCGATCATCGACTTCTGGCGAAGGCTCAAGCCCGCTGCCGAGGCGGTAGCACGTGTCTTTCGCGACGTGTCGGCAGATCGCTTAGCAGGGGCCCTCGAGGAGGCTGACTCGTCATCGAAAGCACCTATACGGTAGTCCCACAGATTTTGAGGTATCTATTAGAAATACATGTTAACAGATCCAAAGCTGCTTGGCAAAATTGCTCGCATAGAAAAGACGTATGCGGAGCTCCGCTATGTCCGAGTGGGAGCTATCGACGTCGAATTCGCTGAAACTCGAGACCACTACCACACTAGCTCGGCTGCGGATTCATCTCTCGAGTGGCGCCCGATTGAAACGGGCCACAAGTGGGGAGACAGTTGGGCTACAGGCTGGTTTCGGGGTTCACTTAGCGTAATGCCGGAAATGGACTGGCACCCCCTCTTTTTGCTCGCCGCCACTGGTGGTCGAGAGACGCAGTTATTCGTCGACGGTCAACCTCGTGGCGTGTTCGATGACAATCATCCTGTACGGATGATTAGCCTAACGCCGTCGCCGGGCCACGAATACACCATCCACCTGGAAAGTTACGCCGGTCATTCGCACCCGGGCACCCAGCCGTTTGATAACCCGATTACGACTCCTGGTGGCGCGCCGCAGGGACGCAATTTTGCGGTCACAAAAAACTGCTGCACGTTCGAAATCGTCATGCCTGTCGCTGAGCGCCCCGATGTGAGCGCGTTCGTTTTTGAACTCCGAACGCTGCGACAGTTAATGGACGGGCTAGATGCAGACTCCTTGCGTAAGGCGCGGCTGCAGCAAGTGCTAGAGAGTGTCTTTGCCGCAGTCTACCAAAAACCCAACGAAATCGATATCGATGACTGGCGACCTGCGCTGGCGGTCGCCCGTGACGCCATGCGCGACGCGCTGAGCACCACAAACTCCGCCACCGCGCCATTCGCTGGTATCGTCGGCCACTCCCATATCGATACCGCGTGGCTTTGGCCGATCAACGAAACCCATCGGAAGCTTATCCGCACATTTTCCTCGGTGATCGCACTCATGGATCAGTATCCCGAGTTTCGATTTACCCAGAGTGCTCCGTACCACGTGGAGGTCGTTCGCGACCGGAACCCCTGGCTATTCGAGCAGATAAAGAAGCGAGTGAAAGAGGGGCGATGGGAGATTAATGGTGCGGCCTGGATCGAACCTGACTGTAATATGCCGTCAGGAGAAGCGTTGGTCCGCCAAATGGTGCATGGGCAGCGCTCCACTCGGGAAATGTTTGGAATCTCCTCGGACACGCTCTGGCAGCCAGACGTTTTCGGCTATTCAGCCGCTCTTCCG
Source organism: Capsulimonadaceae bacterium (assembly GCA_036504535.1). Lineage (GTDB taxonomy): Bacteria > Armatimonadota > Armatimonadia > Armatimonadales > Capsulimonadaceae > JARLGU01. The sequence continues at coordinate 8,868 of DASXUY010000055.1, read as the reverse complement.
CAGATTCTGAAGCAGTGCGGTGTGAAGTACTTCTGCACAACAAAGCTTGCCTGGAATGACACCAATAAGTTTCCATACGATACGTTCCTATGGCAAGGCATTGACGGCACAAGCTTGCTTGCACACTTCAATCGAATCCACTGCGAGCCTGACCCCGAAACGCTTATCGGTGCCTGGAAAGAGGTGCAGCACAAGGATATCCAGAATCGCCGTCTGATCGCGTTCGGTTGGGGCGACGGAGGCGGTGGGCCAACGGCTGAGATGATTGAGATGGCGCGGCTCGTTACCGACCTCGAAGGCTGTCCGCGATCAGCCTACATGAGCGTGAGCGAGTTCATGACGTCGCTGGACGGCTCGTCGCAGAGCTTCCCCCGATGGGTAGGCGAGTTGTACTTGGAAGGGCATCGGGGCACACTGACTTCGATAGCGGCCATTAAGCGCCTCAATCGAAAGTGTGAATTTGCGCTGCGTGACACAGAATTTGCTGCTACGCTGGCGACCTTACTATCGGGGGCGGATTACCCAGCCGCCGACATTGAAGCGGCATGGAAAGTTCTGCTACTCAACCAATTCCATGACATACTGCCTGGCACGTCCATTGCCGAGGTGAATGACCAGGCAATCGCGGCGCTAGCCGATTGTCAAGCCAGTTCTCTTGCGCTCACAACAAAGTCGTTTAATCAGATCACAGGCGCGGGCGATGGCGGGCAATCAATGCTTCTAGCGAACTCGTTGAGCTGGGATCGGGATGGTGAATTAGTGATAGACGCCCTGCCGGGTGAACGGTATCCAGTTCATGACGGCCTTATCGTACAGGAGGTCCAAGGAGTCGATGGTGCCGACCTCCTCGCTCTTCATGGTATTGGGGTGCCGTCGACTGGCTTTGCCACCGTCGCCACATCAGATATTCCGCCACCCTCTGCCTCGTCACCATTTCGGTTCGACGGTGCGACGGTGGAAACACCTTTCGCTAAAATTGTGCTCGGTGCCGATGGATCGGTCACCTCATTTTACGACTTGGCAGCCAGACGGGAGCTTGTTGCGGCTGGGGCGAACTTCAATCGCCTCCTTCTCGGGGAAGATGTGCCCGCTGGTTGGGATAACTGGGACGTAGACCGCCATCAAGAGATTAAGCTGGGCGTTGCTGGCAGTCTGCTCAGCCGCCACGTGGTTGCCGACGGCCCGTTGCAACTGCGGATACGCCAGCGCTTCTCACTTGGTGCGTCGTCGACTTTGACCCAGGATATCGTGTTCCACTCAACGACTGCCCGTGTCGAATTCGAGACCATGGTTGAGTGGAATGAAAAATACCGCCTCCTTAAGGTGGCCTTCCCGACGAGCCTGATGATCGATTCGGCAAGACATGAGATTCAGTACGGCCATATTACGCGACCGGCTCACGATAACACAAAGGTTGATCGCGCCCAATTTGATACATGCGCTCACAAGTGGACCGACCTGTCCGAGGAAGGATACGGGGTCACCTTTCTCAACGATTGTAAGTATGCTTGCACCGTTAAGCATAGCGAGTTCCGGCTGACCCTGATAAAATCAGGGGGACATCCCGACCCCCGCCACGATGCTGGTACGCACAAGTTTACCTATGCGATTCTGCCGCATCTTGGAGGCTTCTGTGTCGAGAGTGTCGTTCGACCGGCGTACGAGCTGAATCTGCCGGTCACCCGTGTGTTCCCCGTAAACGCTTCGGGAACGCCGGACTTTACCTTTATTACGGTTAGTGTCCCGAATGTAATCATTGAAGCGATAAAGCAGTCTGATGATGGCGATGGCGTTATATTGAGGTTATACGAAGCGGGAAGAACTGGAACACACTGCACACTCAAGCTTCGATGCGCTGTGAGCGCAGTCGAGGAATCGAACTTGCTTGAGGAATCAGGTCAGTTGCTCCCCTTCGAAAACGATAGTATTGAGCTCTATTTCAGCCCGTTCGAAATCAAGACAATCCGCCTTAGATTCTAGGTCTTGTGGCACCGGCTCCAGCAACACGCAAGTTTCGTGATTAGCAACTGTGCTCCGTACCCATTCGCTGTCAAGACCGATGCGGTAATCTACTGACGAGGCAAATTATTAATGCGTAACGTCAATAATGCTATTGACTAGCTGCCTTAGAGATGATACACTGTGTTTATATACACACTTCTGTAAACTAAATGGCAGGCAGGTGCTGTGGGGAAAATTATCATGAAGAGAATTAGCGGATTTACATTAATAGAGCTCCTCGTAGTTATAGCAATTATTGCGATCCTGGCAGCTATATTATTCCCCGTATTTGCCACGGCGAGAGAAAAGGCGCGCCAGACCGGCTGCGCCAGCAACTTGAAGCAGATCGGCATCGCTATGCTGCAATACTGCCAGGACTACGACGAGACATTCACGTGCGGCATTTTAATGGGCACGAACAGTCCGACCGGTTCCTGGTACGAAGGCGAAGGTTGGGCAGGAACGCTCACGCCATACACCAAGGCGTACAAGCTGCTCCAGTGCCCCTCCGACGCCACCAAAGACGGCTCCTTTGGAGATGTGCAGCTGTCTTACGGGTTCAATTTGAATATTGTTAGCATGGCCGGACTAAAGGGTTATACCGACTGGAAGCACAGTCCCCCTACACAGATAAGCCAGATGACTGGACCCGGCAGTACCGTCGCAGCGTTTGAAATAACCAAATATACGGCCTGGATCAATGACGCCACTGGGCTAGAAACAGTGCCAGCTGCCTACGGCACGCAAATAAAGCCGCAATCGCCGGTGGGTAATGGAGTGCTGAGCCTAGCTGGGCAGGCATCTAGTGCGGGTGAACTCGGCCCAAACGGCAAGTATGCTACCGGAATGCTCGGTGGTCGGGGTACGGGGCATGCATCGGGCTGGGACGGCGCTAATAATGCTTACAATGTGGTTCCGCGCCACGGCAACGGTTCTAACTTCCTACTGGCCGATGGGCACGTCAAGTACCTGAATCCCAGCCTCGTTTCCTCGGGCGGCAACAATCCGACATCGACAGCGGACGCAACAGTTTGCTCTAGCAGCAACGACTTCTGCTATGCTACTGGCGTTGGGTTCACAGGAACCAGCGCCATTAGCAACGGCACCTATACGGCAACATTTAGCATCAACTGATATAGTCAGCGGTTGAGCCATTTCGGATGGCAAAGGTCGGGGCGGCCTATAGCGCCGCCTCACTCGATCAATATTTGCTTTTTTAGAAACGCAGCGGCGAGCAGTGCTGCTCGAGAGCTAACGCATAAATTTTGATGCAGACATCTGTATACATGATATGCGGTACGTCCTGTTAGGAGACTATGTGTGGAAACAATTCAGTCTTGTAAGTTGATTTTGGCAGCATCGGTTTGTGCTTGCCAGATCGTCATGGCGCATGGAATAGGGTGCGCGGCATCACCGGCGAATAACAATGCGAAACAATCCTCTCGTGTGCCATTGGTTTACACAGTCAACCTCACCGGCATGAGCGCTGACGAGCGCTTTACCGCGATCTGCCTACAGGGCATTGCCAACCGCAAGGGGCCGCGGGTCTACCTCAACCCTGGTGACACGGTGCGATGGATGCAGTTGCCAATAGACAAGGCGTCGAACCCTGCAGGGAGCGCTACTTGGGCTGCCGAGATTTCGACGCACTACAAGTCGATCGGCGACTACTGGATTGACGACCTTACGAAGCGCGGCATTTGTACGTTTCAAACGGTCAGCCTGAGCGATCTCTTCATAAAGCTTAGTCCCGAGCTATCCGGTCGGATCGCTTATGGTTCGGTCGACGATGACATATCGATAGCAGCGACTATGGCTGGCGTTAAATCGGCACTCCCGATGACTGACGTCGTGTATGCCCAGCTAGTTGCTAACAACAAGTCTAGCCTTAAGACAATATTCGATGTGCGCTCGCTCTACGCGAAATACGACCCAGCGGCGTCGAAACGAATCTCCGCTCACCAGTGGATGGTCGATAACGTGATCAAAGATTGCGGGACTACAGGTGCCATCAGCCGAAACAAGACCTACGGTCTCGACCTTCACGACACGATCGTGGATGTCGATATGGGGGTCGAGCATAAGTGGGCGACTTTCGATCTTAACTACCTGAGCGAGCAGACGCGGAACGAGCGCGACAAACCAGACCCCAAATTCGGCTTTGCGCTACCTGACGCGCCTCTCATCGACAAGGTTTTGAAACGCCTCAAGCCATTCAGCCCGGTTTACGGATGGGGCAGCCCGGATGAAAACAACACGTGCCGCCGGATAACGATGGACAACTGCGTCCTCATCTGCGGCGGATGCGGCAACGGTTCGTTCTATGCGGCGCTGCCACGTGCCGGTGGAAAGTTCCGACAGCCTGGCGCAACGCAAGCTATTGGCACGCCGGAAAAGAAGATCTACGTCGCCTTTATGACCAACGAAGGGGACACGATCAAAAACGCAGCCAATCTGCAATGCCTCACATGGGCGCAGCCCGAACGAGGGACGCTGCCGGTCAACTGGGGAGTGGATCCGCTCATCTATCGCGACTTTCCCGGGCTGATGGGCTATTACATGGCAACAGCAACGCCAAACGACTACTTCTTCGCGGCGACCGCCGGATGGGGCTACACACATCCCGAACGACTCCCCGACGACCGCGTCCTGCCCTACGCAGACCAGGTGCGCGCGGGCTTAGACTTAGCCAAGACGCCGATCATCGACATCTGGTGGGCAGGCGGATTGCGAGCCAAGAACCTGTTCTTCCCATTCCTTAACCACACAGACGCCAAAGGCCTGACTGCGTGGTCCGATCATCAAGGCGTCGAGTATTCACCGATTGATGGGACCCCTATCATACACAGCAACTACTACTACACCCTCGATAAGCAGACGCCCGAGCAGTTCGCGGCGAAGATGACGACCGACCTGTCGGGCATCAAAGGACCATGGTTCGTGGTGGTGTACGGCGGAACGCCCTACAAGTTTGCGCAGGTGGCCCAGCGCCTATCTGTGTCGCGGTTCGAGCCGGTGAAGCTCGACCGATTCTTCGAGTTGGCTCGCAAGGCGCGTCCCGAGATTGAGGGCAAGATCTGGAAGCCCGCGAACGCTGGCAAGCCGGAAGCCGCTCCCGGTGCTGGGGACGCGCAGACGAAGTAGATCGAGCCTGTAGCACGACAGTTTCCCGTGCATTCCCGACCCAATGACCAACGACTCCAGGTGCCGACGCAAGCCTGCAGGCTATGCCGTGACACGCGTATTTCGTGACGAAGTTGTAGTTTGTGACGGTGCTCCTATAGCGGAAGCACACGGGCGCATCAGCGATGGTTCGCTTTCATTGAACCACTTAACAGTACGGTAAACATACGACTTGTGGTGACCGCCCCAAGATTCGTGACAAAACTGCGCGCATAGAAATGAAATAATTTGCCTTCCGCCATACCAAGCAGGACGCCATCGATGTCGATTTTTGGCAGATGCGTGAGCATCACAGCACGTCGGACGCAGCGGACTCGGCGCTTCGTCAGTCGACATCTGACTCACGCAGCCATTCAGCGGTAGATAATGAGGCATTTTGATTATGGATATCGGAACACCTGCTCAATTTTCGGATATTGCTTCTCGAAGCAATCGCAACCCTATACTTACTCCCTCTGATATACGCCCAAGCATGCCCGGACTCGAGATCGCATGCTTGCTCAATCCTGGAGCATTTTGCTTCGACGGCAAAACGTGGCTGCTACTACGTGTCGCCGAAAGACCGGCACAAGTAGAAGGGCGCATATCGTTCCCCGTCCTATCACGCGGTGGTATGGAGATTATGGATTTTGACAAGTCCGATCCATCACTTGACCTGTCAGATCCGCGTGTCATCGGATACGGCGGTCGTTCTTATTTGACAACGCTCTCGCACTTGCGGCTTGTTTCTAGCGATGACGGCGTTCGCTTTTCCGAACCGATAGCGCCGGTTATGATAATGGGCGATGGTGCATACGAGTCGTTTGGCGTAGAGGATTGCCGCGTGTCTCTCATCGAAGGCACGCATTACTTGACGTATACGCAGGTTTCTGAGCTTGGGGTCGGAGTTGGCCTAGCCAGTACGCAAGATTGGCGCTCTATTATCCGGCACGGCATGATATTGCCGCCGCATAACAAAGACTGTGCGCTTTTCGAACACAAGATTGGTGGCAAATACTATGCGCTTCATAGGCCGAGCAGCGTAGAAATCGGCGGAAATTACATTTGGATCGCTGAGTCGCCGGACTTGCTACACTGGGGTAACCATCGCTGTGTCGCAACGTCGCGGGCCGGAATGTGGGACAGCGGGCGTATCGGCGCTGGGGCGTCTCCCATACGCACCGACGCTGGCTGGCTGGAAATCTACCATGGCGCGTCCGAAGCGCACCGATACTGCTTGGGCGCTCTGCTGCTCGACATAAATGAGCCCTGGAAGGTCATAGCACGCTCGAAAGAACCGATCATGCAGCCAGTTGAGCCTTACGAGACATCTGGCTTCTTCGGTGAGGTTATCTTCACCAACGGGCATGTCGTCGACGGCGATAAGGTCACGGTTTACTACGGCGCGTCGGATTATGTCGTGTGCTCGGCCGAGTTTTCAATCTTACAAATATTGGATTCTCTCGGCGCATAAGGAAATGGCATGTTATCAGAGCAACCCATAATCAAGTTTGGCACCGACGGGTGGCGAGGCATTATCGCCGACGATTTCACGGGAGCGAATGTTCGCCTAGTGACCCAGGCTATAGCTGAGTACTTCACCGTAAACGTCCACGGTCAAAAGCCCATCGTTATTGTCGGTTACGATAATCGTTCTCAAAGCGAGTATTTTGCCGCCGAAGTTGCGAAAATTGTCGCTATGAACTCGTTGCTACCGATCCTCTCATCTCAAGCGTGTTCCTCACCAGCCGTTTCGTTTATGGTTCAACACGTCCAAGCGTGCGGCGGTATCATGGTGACCGCGTCCCATAACCCGCCGAACTTTAATGGGCTCAAGGTGAAGGCGCACTATGGCGGATCGGCTTCCCCCGCGATCATCAAGGTCATTGAAGACCGACTCCAATGCCTTATCAGCGATCAGCGGCACCCCAAGACACCTGCACGAGTCATGGACGTTGTCGAATATCGCGATCTCAGTTCGGATTATCTTGGCCACTTGAGCACGCTTGTTGATTTGCGCCAGATTGCAACTGCCAACCTCCGGATCGTCGTCGATTCTATGCACGGCAGCGGTGCTGGCTATTTAAGCTCGCTACTCCGTCAAGGCGGCTGCGAGAACGTAATCGAGATTCGGGGCGACCGAAACCCGTCATTTGGAGGCGTCAACCCCGAACCTATCGAACAGAACATGGCGGCGCTATCCGAAGCCGTTGTGCATGCTGGCGCCCATATCGGAATCGCACTTGACGGGGACGCGGATAGACTAGGCGCAGTTGACAGCGAAGGTAATTTCGTAGACTGTCACCGAATATTCGCTGTTCTGCTCCGTCACCTTGTGGAGCACCGACACTGGACAGGCTCTGTTGTTAAGACCGTATCGACGACGCGTATGATCGATAGGCTTGCCGAGCTATATGGCCTACGTCTTCACGAGACTCCGATTGGATTTAAACACATTTGCGACTTAATGCTGGCGGGTGATGTTCTTATCGGCGGCGAGGAATCGGGCGGCATCGGTGTGAAAAACCACATTCCCGAGCGCGATGGCGTGCTGATGGGGCTGCTTCTGTTAGAAGTGATGGCGACGCGCAATCTAAAGCTTGAGAGCTTGATTAGTGAGATCATGACGGATGTTGGACATCATGAATATGCCCGGATAGATTTGCATCCAGACGCGGTCCGAATGCCTAATATCAGGACTATGTTAAGCACAGTTCACCTCACGCAAATGGCAGGCCGGGAGATTCTGGAGATTTCCAATCTAGACGGCACGAAGTTCAATTTCGACGACGGATCGTGGCTTCTCGTGAGGCCCTCAGGTACGGAACCCGTAGTTCGCGTCTATGCAGAATGCCCTACGCGAGCGGGAGTCAACGCCCTTCTTGATGCAGGTGTCGACCTTGTGAAGCACGCGTGATTGCTACAACTAATCTTCCCGACAGCTTGAGCCATGGGGCGATTCATAAAAATAACGTGCCCCTGTTGTTTCCTTTGAGACAACCCGGATAAATCGCGCGTCGCGACTGGTTCGCAGGGCATGTACAGAAAGCCCTCTTTGCTTGTCTGCAATGTTATGTAAGGCTCTCCACGCCAGGAATTTGTGCCCCATCCAACGACCAGCATGAGCGCGTACGACGAAAACCATTGGTATTGTTGGTCTTCAGAAGGAGCTAGCGTCTGCCCAACAGGGACGCGATGATCGTGCGCGCAACCTACGAAGGACTACATAATGACACAAATCGTATCCCCTAATGAATTGACAGTCCTGCGGGATCTCGCCCGGCAATACCGGGACATCTGCTCGGAACCGGTGCAAGACGAGCGCCGCGAACTCTGGCGGCGACACAATAGCCTTATCATGACTAGGCCATTGATCTATGTCCGCGCTTTCGCCTGGCACGAGATGCCGCAGTCAGCATGCGTCTGCTCAGACCCACTCCTTCGTGGCTATGAAAATCACCTCCGATACCAAATGTTCTGGCACTCATTGGGCGACGATTCCGTCTTCGAACCCTGGGTAACAGTTGGCGCTACTATGAAGTGTGTCGGCTGGGGGGTTGATATTAATACAAAAGAATTCCCCGTGGCTTGCCACGGACCAGCGCGTCTCTGAAGCTGTTCGTCAGCTCGGTTGGTTTCGTAAAGCGAGAGTGTTATACTTTTAGGCATGGCTGTTACTAAGAGTTGGCATTGCGCTTACGATAT
>DASXUY010000054.1:0-72382 GCA_036504535.1 Capsulimonadaceae bacterium | reverse complement strand
GCGAGTTGAGCTTTTGTCGATCAAGTTCGTTAGCCATTACGACTATCAACGAACTACAAAGACAAAAGATTCCCGAAATGATCAACTATTTCAAAGAAACCGAACTAGAGCGTCAGCCACAAGGGGGCCTGAGTAGTTACGGTAAATATACCACGCATTGTTGCGCCTGAGACATCAGATTTGATCGTTTTGAGGATGATCGATTATCTCATCTACGGCGTCTCAACAGTGGTTTCGATACGAATGGTGCGCGTGATGAGCACTATGCAACAGCGGGTGTACGAAGCGAAGATTGCGCCCCGGGAAGCTGCACCGTAAGCCACATTGTCCCTGTCCGCCTAGCGCTTGTCCTGGCTTTCCAGCCCGTACACCCACACGAGCACTTCGGCGACTGCGCGGTACATGTCGGGGGGGATGGATGCGCCGATATCGAGTTGCGACAGGGCGGCGGCAAGACCGGGATCGCTACGAAGCGGTATGCCGTGGTTGCGGGCGGTTTCGACGATCTTGTCCGCCGTGTAGCCGCGACCAGTGGCAAGAATCGTTGGCGCGCTGTCGATTGACTTGTCGTAACGAAGCGCGATAGCGGTTCGTTCGCTCACGGGGTGTCGCGTCGCACCTGTTTCTTCGACTTCTGGTTCGGCAATAGCTGGCATGGTCAAACCTTCCTGTCTAGCAAACTCCGCGGTTGGGCGAGGATTTCGCCTCCAAACCACAGCGGCGGAAACTCTTTCTCCTGCGTGACGGTGACACGCTGGACCTGCCAACCCGCGGCAGTAAGGGAATCGGCGAGATCGGGCGCATGACGCCGCATCAGACGCATGGTTCCAAGTTGGGCTGCGCGAACATCGCAGCGCATCGCGCCGGACTCTGTGGCGGCGAGGCGCACTTCCAGTTGGCCGAGACGCTCGGGCGAAATGCGGAGGGTGGTGAGCGTGACGTCGTCATCGTCGCTGTGATGCTTTCCCCCGCGCCTCTGTTCCTCACGCTTCACTTGAATTTCAACTGGTATGTTTCGCCCATCGGGACCTGCGGCATAAAACCCAAAATAGAATGGCGCAGCTGGCCCGTGGCCGCTTGCTGCTTGATTTAGAACTTGCTGACCTTCGATATTCGATGCCAACTGATTTGCGCCTTCGCTTCTGCGGTCGCTGCGTGACGACAGCGCCAATAGGGAGAGCCGGGGATCGGAGTCTATTGCTTCCCGAACGATGATCTTGTTTTCGATGCTGTGGCCAAGCCGGCTGAGTAGACCTTTCAATTGTGTTGCGGTTGCTTCGGCTTCGCGACCATTCCCCAAGCTGACCGTGAGCTGTTCAAGTGCCTCGTCGGACACGTTCCCACTCTCCGGAAGCCCGCGGATCACGGCAGACAGCGCCCTCAGGACGCCATCAGACTTCGGTGCTCCGAGGGCTGACGCCAGTGCAATTGAGGCTGGTGTGATCTCGGGATCGCGTTTCAATAATCCGCGTCCGTCGCTTATGTTGGGTTGGGTAATCGCCACTCCGACGCGAGAAAACGATTCCGCTAACGCCAATGTGCTTGTGTCGACCGGGACGCCGATTTCCATGAGCGTTGTCGCGAGCATCTGCTGCGAAACGATCTGCTGGGACGGGGGAGCTTGGGGCGTCGCCAGGAAGTCGGTGACACCTGCAGCCATGGTTTGCGGTCCGCCGAGTCGCGACAAAACGCGCCACGCAGTTGCGAGCGATTGCAATGGACTGGTTATCGGCGCTGATCCGTATGACATATGTGCATTTGTGCATCTGCACCGGTGCGTTGATGCAGCTTGCCTTATGGTGATTGTCGGTTGCGGGGTGGGGCGGGTTCAGGGTGATTTTGGTAGGATGGCTCATGCCGCCAGGAGATCTTTAGGTAACGGTGGCGGTTTGTTGCCATGGTTTGATGTGGGGCGTGGTGACTTGCGAAGTGCTGAAAGTGGATAGGCGAACAAATTGTTGCTAGACCGTCGATTACACAATGAGCCTTTGGGTAAACGGAATGCTAGAATCAAGTATGGCGTTTCCGCTTAGCTTTGATCAACCTTTGGCGTTGCTGCTCCTGCCTGTTGTTCTGGCGGTCGTGTGGGCGGCATCGCGGCATTCCCATGCGCCGCTGGACGTGGAGCAGATACGCCAGACACGAGTGGTGCGGGCGATACTCGTAACTCTAGTCGTGGTGGCGCTAGCACAGCCTCATTGGCGCGTTCTTTCGCATGATCTGACCGTGATGTACCTACTCGATCTGTCAGACTCCATGCGGCCCGATCAGCGCGCCGCAGCCAACCGCTTTATCACCAACTCACTCGATGCGCGTGGCGGTGGTGATCGCGCTGGCGTTGTGACCTTCGGCCGCTATCCCAACCTCGAAACGCAACCGTCGAGTGACCCAAAGTTCACTGGGTCGCACGCCGCTGTCGCCAGTGACGCGACCAGCCTGCAGGACGCCATCAAGAGCGCTGAGGCAGCATTCCCGACCGATACCGGCAAGAAGATTGTGCTGCTTACCGACGGCAAAGAGAACGCGGGCGATGCTGCGGCTGAAGTTGCCGCGTTGAAGGAGAAGGGAATTCAAGTCGATGTGGCGCCGGTTGGACTGGACGCCAGCCAGTCGCCGGAAACGAGTGTCGATTCCGTAAGGCTGCCGGCGCATGTCGAAAAGGATGCGCCGTTTGCTGTCCGGGTGGTTGTCAGCTCAAGCGTCGCCCAGGATGCCACCGTTAAGATCAATCGTGACGGAGTGCAGATCAGCGCCACACAGGTTGCACTCCATGCAGGGAAGAATATCGTCGCGCTCACGGGCCGGGAAACCATGGCAGGCGCACATCGTTATGAGGCCGTGGTTGTCGCCGCGAAAGACACTGTATCGCAAAACAATCATGCATTCGGCGTGACGAATGTTCACGGGACTCCTCGCGTGCTGTATATCGCGTCATCGGGCAGCTCCACTGCCGGTGTCCTCAGGGCGGCGCTGGCTGCGCAAGGGGTTGGACTCGATGTGCGCGCACCCGCTAACTCCCCGAAATCTGTGGCGGAATGGCAGGCGTATGATTCCGTGGTTATATCCGACGTGGCGTCGACTGACTTCTCTCCGGACCAGATGACCAGCCTTGCGACATCGGTGAAAGACTTTGGCACCGGTCTCGGAATGGTGGGCGGATTGAACTCGTTCGGAAGCGGCCTGTACAACGACACCCCAATCGAGGCCGCACTGCCGGTCGATATGCGCGTACCGGAGAAGAAGCGCGTTCCGCCGGTCGCAGTAGTGATCGTCCTCGACGCATCCGGGTCGATGTCAGCGACCGAAGGCGGTGTGCAGAAGGTGCAGCTTGCCGCACAGGCGGCCGTAAATCTCATGAAGAGCCTGCAGCCAGATGACGAAGTGGCTGTTATCGCAGTCACGGAGCAGCCCACTGTTGTGGTGCCGCTACAGGCCGCGCGAAAGGCCAAGGAGGCGGCGAAGCTGATCAATGGGCTCGAAGCTGGCGGGGGCGGCATTGCTTGCAAGACTGGCCTTCAGGCAGCGTATTCGATGCTGGAGGCGACCAAGTTTCCAACCCGTCACGTGATCATGTGCGCTGACACAACTGACTCCGAGGAGCAGGAAGGTTGCGCGGATATGGCTCGCGTCGAATTCGTGTCCAGCAAGATCACGACGAGCATGATAGGCATCGGTGAATCTGGCGATCCGCACGTGCCGTTCCAAAAGTCAGTCGCGGCCGCAGGACACGGACAGATGCAGGCTGTGTCGAGGGCGTCGGACCTGCCGCGCATGTTTGCGCGCGATGTGCAGACGATCAAGGCGTCCCTGTTTGTCGAGAAGCCATTTCGACCAATCTTCAACCCAACAGATCCCGTACTGGGAGGGGTGCCGTTCGCCAGCGAGCCGCCGTTGCTCGGCTACAACATTGTCACCCCGAAGTCCGACGCCACTGTAGCGCTCACTGTACCCGGGGATCGGGACACGTTGATGGCTTACCGGCAGTACGGGCTGGGTCGAACCTTCGCGTTCACAAGTGACGATAGAGCCCACTGGGCGGCTCAGTGGGTTGGGTGGGGCGGTTTCAACCAGTTCTGGGCTCAAACCGTGCGTTGGTCGCTCAAAAACGAGGTTAGCGCTGGCCTCCAAACCAGCGTGGACCGTGATGCCGGTCGCGGCCACATCGCCGTGGATGCGTTCACGCCCACGGGCGACTTTGTCGATGGCGCAAGCCTGAGCGCGGTTGTAGTCGGCAGCGATCAGAAGCTAACACGGCTAACGTTGAACCAGACTGCTCCGGGACGATACGAGGGAGCTTTCGATGCTGATCAGAGCGGGCTGTATCTGGTCAATGTGCGTGACAATAGCCGACCGGGAGTTAGCCAATCGGCAGCGCTGGCGGTGCCGTATTCGCCTGAGTACCAGAACTCGCCGCCGAATACGGTGGTCTTGTCAGCGCTTACGTCCGGAACCGGCGGGAAGTTCCTGACACGACCGGTCGACGTATTCCGGAACACACGACTCTGGGACGTGGCTGTCGTAGCTCTCACGCCTGGCTTACTTGTAATAGCATCTGGCCTGCTGCTGTTGGATGTTGCGTGGAGACGGCTGGGATGGAAAGTGAAGCGGCGAGCGAAGGCGATATCCGAGGAGGAAGCTTTGCTGGCGGATGCCGAACTGGCCGATGCCCCTGATGGCATGGCGACACACATCCCGCACGGCTCGATGACAGGCGCCGTCGTTCAGCGCCCTCTGCTGCGCCAGACCACGGAGCGGACAGCGTCAGGATACGACGACGGGTACCTTACCCGCTCTGCGTCGTCTCGAATAGGCGACGATGAGGATGCGTATCCTTTTGTGGCAAAGAAGGGGCAGTAAGGTAGCGCGAATTACCCCTTCGCGCGGGCTTCGCCGGAAATGGTCGCGATCATCATGGACGGCAAAACGGCCCAGCGCAACTAAATGCGCTAGGCCGTAATCGACTGACTGCGATTACGTTGTGGCGTTGGAGTCGTTCGTAACCTGAATGGAGTAAACCGGCGATCCTGTCGAGAGGCTTTCGAGGATATAAACCGTGTAAAGCTGGCCAGAGTTGAACGTGAACGTTCCGCCTGCAACTGCTGTGCCTGCGCCGTTCAGCGTTACCGCGAACACCTGATTGCCAGCATCCACATCGGCATACGAGCCGATAGAAAGGTAACCGACATTAGTCACCAGTGCTTTGGAGTTGAGAGCGACGTCGCAAGCAGCGAGGTCAGGGCCAGCGTGAACGATGCGAACACGTGACTTGTTTGTGTCAGGGATGGTTCGATCGTCAGCGGTTACTACAAGTTTCGGGAACCGCGCATCGGTTGCCACGGTAACGTCGGCGCGACCAAAAAGCATGGCGGTGTAAGGCGTCCCCGTACTAAGCGTCTGGCTGATAGCCGGATACGTGACACCGACCGGTGCGCTACTGAGAGAGAATGTGAGGGAATCAACTCCGGGGGTGGTCGAGAAGAACTTCGACGACTGGAAGAACGTTTGCGCTGGGGCTACCGCGACACCATTGTTAAAAATCGTCGCCGTCCCGTCTGAAACGGTGTCTGCAACCCGAAGCAGCGTATTCGAAGTTGACGAACTGCTACTCCCGCACCCGGAAATTGCCGCCACCGAAACAGCGGCCGCTACCACAATGGCAAACAATCGAAATCGCTTAATCAAACTGAGCATCTTTATTCCTTTCGACGAGCGGCGACGGTGAATCGTTCGATGATCACCTGTTCGCAGCCTTTCGGTCCGGGCGCGCCGGTCCGATCCCAAATCTCACATGTACGACTATGTTACCGGCTATCGAGACAATCTCGCGCTTCGCGGCAAGTATACAAGTCAATCAGTTTCTAATCATTACCGGTTGGACGGGCGCTTATCCCATCGCAAACGGGCGGCGAAAGTGGACATTGCGATAGCTCTGGTTGACACAACGGCGTTCAAGTGGCTATAATGATGCCGTCCCGTCCTTCGTGCCGAAGTGGTGGAATGGTAGACACGACGGTCTCAAAAACCGTTGGGGCAACCCGTGGGGGTTCGAGTCCCCCCTTCGGCACCATCCTCTCAAGTGGGATTAAGCTCCCCTAGCTAACGCGTGCTACGATTGTGTCCCACGCCGCAACTTCTCCCAAAGTAGACCCAAGCCGCGAGTAGATAACGTCACCCAGTCCTTCCGGCATGCCTTTCGACTCATTCGAGAAGTTGGTGATCACCCTAACGTGAGCCTGCTGCCCCTTGGCGCGCTCCCCAGTGCCGCCTACAATACGCTCCGCAATGAACAAAGCGTTATCTGCCGACGGCGGAAATGCTACGTCCGATGTGCTTAGACCACCGAGACGCTGCTTTGTTTCAAGAAGACGCGTGAATTCGTTGGCTTCGTCAGCTGACGGCCTATCGCGCATTCCCCAGCCGCCACCGAAATTCAGGAATCCCGCGCCGATAAGGGCGAGAGTTGCTCGAAGCGCGCGCTCCCCGTCGCCTTCCCGGTCGAAGCCGCTAAAAGCCTTAGTGTCGTGATTGACGGTGAAGAACGTCAGCCACGCTCGTGGAGGTTGCGCGAGGACCTGTTCGCCGATTACGCGCTGGATATCTGCACCACTCAAGCTTCCGTCAAGTACGCGCTCAACGAGCCAATCGACAGTAAATATCCACTGCCAGCAGACCAGATCGCACCTTCGCACCAATTCGGGGCCGAATGTTTCGGCCAGCAAGATGGCGTGTGGCTTGACCTCGCGGATCGCTTCACGGATCTCGTCCAGAAGGGAGAAGATCGCCGCCGAGTGCTCGTGCGGCTGCAGCCCTTCGAGCGTGCTGCCCCAGTTGCCGCCGCGGTGGCCCGGCGCGTCGACACGGAAGCCGTCCGCGCCCCATTCCGAGCAGCACCGGACGGCATATGCGGTAAGGAAATCGCGAAAACCAGGCGACGCCGGGTCAAGACAGGGCGCTTTCCAAACAGGGTGGGGCTGTATTTCGCCGCTCTCGTTCCGGTAAAACCACTCAGGATGGTCCCTGTAATAGTTGCTTTCTGGCATTGCTATCACGAGCAGGAGGTCGAATAGCACATTCATACCGCGTGCGTGGATCGCTGAGGTTAGAGCTTTAAGGTCATCGAAGCTCCCAAGCTCAGGCGCGACGGTGAGGTAATCCAATGTGGCGTAGCATCCGACATGCCATGGCATAAGATAGATGGTGTTGAACCCCGCGGCTTGAATCTCGGCCAGTCGCGTCTCGAGCCCTTTGAATCCGTTGTGGTGAACCATGTCAGCTTCGTAGACTGAGATATTACTCCCCCAAGAGGGCCGGTCATCGGGCGGCATATAGCCACGCTGGCCGAATAGCTTGCCGATTGCCGGAAGCGCGCCTCTCCAGTCCTTGTGCTGGATCTGCATCACTTGCTCTCCTGCCGTGACCGTTCCTTCGCCGTTCAGCCGTACTTCCGTAGCAAACTCGTGTTCGACGACAACCACCGGGCCGTCACCGGCGCCGTACAGTCGCGTTGTAGCGGGGATGTCTTCGGCGAACGGTGTCACAGCAACGTGGAGCGGAGGTTCGCTTCGGGAAAATGTGACCGTTCCTAGGATGAGGTCGGGCGACGAGAGCACGAGATCGAAGTCGCCGTGATCGTTGGGCTTGTCGCCGGATGGGAACACGCGGGGCCGTTGTGCGATATCCGCAAGCGGTGTGCCCGGTTTGATGCGGGCCATCGGCACGGAGACGCCTGTCTTTTCTGGAGAGCCAGCGGTCAGCCCCGTCATAGTGAGAGTAGCCTTTGTCATCGATCGCGGCGTCTTGGGCGAAGTGGCTACGTGCACCCACCGTTCGATTCGGCCAGCGTCACCGTAGAGGTCCAGTATCTGCCAGACACGCAAATCAGCCACGCTTGGCGACGAGTACTCCAGTGTCACTTCAATCCCGTTTGGGAGCTTCGTGGTGAATTGCGACTGGAGTTGCCAGTCAGCGGACTCTGCGCCATCGATCGTAAGCGAAAAGCCCCACTCTGACGCGGGAAGCATCAGGTTATCGCCGCGAAACGAGACGCCGGATACATGTCCAGCTTCATTTACAGTGATACGTAGCGCGCCGTGAGAGTATTCGGTAGGCTGGTTGGTCATAGAGAAGTCCCGATCGAGTGGTGAGATTTGTGAGTGATCCATCGTCACGATTTCACGTCAAAGTGTCCAGGTGTCGCCAAAAGCGCCCGCACCGGAGCGCCCTCGGCACCCACAACTTTGAGTGGTAGACAGATCAATGTGTATGGGCCAGGAGCGACATTGGTAAGGTTAAGTCCTTCGACAGCGACAATTCCAGCGCCGAGAAGTGCACGGTGCACTTCGCTGCCGTTGCCCGTGGTCGCTGACCCCACAGAGAGGTAGTCCACGCCCACGAGAGCAATACCTTGGGCCACTATCCACTGGGCTGCGTCTGGGCCGATGGCGACGAACTCGTCATGAAATTGAGAGTCGTTGAGAAGTCGGTTGGCGCTATTCGCGGTCTTAAGGAGGAGACGGCGAGTTCCTGAGGGAATACTTGCAGCATCTAGCGCTTCTACGGTGATCTCAGGATTGCTGAAGCTCATGAGATCCGCAACGTAGCAGCCCCCGACTAACACGTCAGGTGAGATTTGATCGACAGTACCGCCGCCCGGTATAAAGTGTAGCGGTGCATCCAGATGAGTTCCCAGGTGGCTTCCGAACCGCACCTCGGACGTGCAGTTTTCAGATCCGTCAATGCCGAACTGGTCCACCCATCGCAAACGCAGGCCTGCATCCTCTCCCTTCCAGGTGACGAGAGACGAGTTTAGGTTCAGCGATATATCGATGAGGGACATTTGGATGACTTCAGGGGCGGGTTAGTTTGGGTAGCGTCCTAGGCCGTATGTTACCGGAAACAGCATACTGTGTCAAGTTCGCGGCTCTGCAGAAGCCATCTCCTTGGGCGTAATTGCTATTCGTTGATATTGATTAGTAAGAATGTTGGTCAATACGCTAAAACGTGGAGGTTCATGGCCAGAATGTATCGCCATAATGGACCCAAAGGTCGGATTTTCTAAGGCTGCGCAGGTAACCTTAGCTCCGACGACGAAAGGATGAACTTATGGACGGCGCTGTTATAGCCCACCGCACCCATTTTGCCGTACTCATCATGTTCCATTATCTCTTCCCCGCGCTGACGATGGGGTTGTCGGTAATGATTGCGATCATGAAGAGCAAGCACTACTTCCAGAAGGACGAACGCTATGCCCGCGCGGCACGATTTTGGGCGAAGATATTCCTGCTCAATTTCGGCGCTGGTGTAGCGACCGGAGTGCCGATGGAGTTCCAGTTTGGCACAAACTGGGCAAAATTTGCAGCCACAGGCGGCGGCGTGATAGGCCCAGGACTTATGATGGAGGGGGTCTACGCCTTCTTCCTAGAGTCGGTTTTCCTTGGTGTTTTTCTGTTCGGTGAGAAGAAGGTAACACCATTCGTTCATTGGCTGTCCTCTGTACTCCTCGCTTTCGGCACACTGCTGTCGGGTTACTTTATTACCGTTACCGACTCGTTCATGCAGAACCCTGTACCGTGCTATACGATAAGCTCTACGGGGAAACTCGTATTGAACGACCTCTGGATGTACCTGACTAACCCGTACGAGCTGTGGATGTACCTGCATACGATCACCGGATCCCTGTTGACGGGAGCAATGGTTGTAGCTGCGGTGGGTGCGTTCTATGCGCTTTCTAACCGGCACGCCGAGTTTTCAAAGCTGTGTCTTAAGCTTGGCGTTGTTACTGGGGTGGTCTTCTCGGTGCTTCTCGCGTTTCCCACAGGGGCGAAGAACGGTGAGCAGATCGTCAAATACAACCCTGCAAAGCTGGCTGCCATGGAGGGCCAGTTCAAGACTGAGCCAGGCGCGCCGCTCGCATTGATCGGCATGCCGGATACCAAGCGCGGCGAACTACTCGACCCGATCTATGTTCCGAAGCTGCTGAGTTACTTAGCATATGGCAGTGCAGAGGCATCGGTCACGGGATTGAACGATATCCCTGCGGAGAATCGTCCGCCCGTTGAAGTGACGTATTACGCGTACCACATCATGATCGGGCTCGGAGTAGCGTTTATCGGCATTCTCGGCATCGCCTTAATCCTGCAGCTAACCGGGAAGCTTTATAAGGCGCGCTGGTTCCTCTGGCTACTGATGTTGGCGTTCCCGTTCCCGTACATAGCTAACGAAGCGGGTTGGTGCGTTGCCGAAGTTGGTCGTCAGCCGTGGCTGGTCTATGGCCTGATGCGGACAAACGATGGGTATTCCGCCAACGTATCTGCCGGTGAGGCGGTCTTCACGCTGATCGGGTTTGTTGGACTCTATATTGTTCTCGGGGTTCTGTTCCTCATCCTAGTCGGCAAGATCATTGCCAAAGGGCCCGAATCAGATACTGCCACGTCGTTGGATTCGCCTGCTGCCCCTGGGGCTGGTGAGCAAGCGTTGGAGGGATCGAAATGAGCACACTCTGGTTTCTCATTCTTGGCGGTATGCTGATCGCCTTCGCGGTTCTTGATGGTTTAAACCTGGGAACAGGTGCGATGCACTTGATCCTCGGAAAGAACAACGACGAACGCCGTGTGCACCTCGCGTCGGTCGGTCCAGTATGGTTTGGCTACGAAGTCTGGCTCCTTGCCGCTGGCGGGTCGATGGTTTCGGCATTCCCGGACCTCTACGCCAAAAGCTTCAGCGGCTTCTATATCGTGCTGAACATCGTGCTCTGGCTCCTGATCGTTCGTGGTACATCGATCGAGTTCCGTCAGCAGGTCGATAACGACATGTGGCGTAACTTCTGGGATGCGTGTTACAGTGTTTCGAGCATCCTACTCGCTGTGTTTTTCGGGGCGGCGGTGGGGAACGTGTTCCGGGGAGTTCCGTTCATCGGGACGACCGGCACGTTTATAGGCTCGCTCGGGCTAGCATTGAACCCATACGCCATACTTGTAGGCGTGTTGAGCCTTGTATACCTCGCGATGCACGGTTCTCTGTTCCTGGCAGTGAAGTCGGGCATCGACGAGCACCGGGACCGGGCTCGAAAGTACGCTGGCGTGATCTATGCCATCGTGGTGGTCGTTGCCCTGTTGACAACCGGCGCAAGCTTCCTGGTACGCCCTGACCTTCTTGGAAACTTCACACGCTGGCCAGTGCTTTTCCTGATACCGCTCCTAAGCATAGCTGGGTTTGTCGGAATTGGGGTTTCGCTTCGTAAGAAGAACGATATTCAGGCGCTGTACTCCAGCGCAGCGGCGTTGGTGGGCCTGATGGGATCTGCTGGCGCTAGCCTTTACCCGAACTTGCTGCCGAACCTTGGGCAAGCGACGGGCGGATTGACAATAGCCAACACGGCGGCTCCGGAAGCGAACTTAATAGTTGCTGGCGTGATCAATATCGTGGGCACCGTCATCGTGATCTTGTATGCGGTATACGTTCACAAGATCTTCAGCGGGCGGGTAGAGCTTAAGGACGCAGACCACGCGTACTAAGCCGCAACGCAATAACCGCCCCTCAAGTGCAAATCAACTGCGCGAGAGGGGCGGTTTTTTATTGGGCCTGACCGCTATAGCTTGCCTCTCTGCACGAGTTGTCGAGCGCTAAGCAGCTTTCCGGTGCACTAGCACGGCTTGGAGAGCGGTAGGATCCGCCAGCGCGCCAAGCTTTCGTTCTGTCTTGGCCTGGTACATACGAGCATCAGCTGTTGAAACGAGGGCATGATAGTCCGCTCCATCAGTGGGAAAGCATGCGTGGCCGACACTTACGTCCACACGAAGCCATCCCAGGCGTTCGTGGTGCAGTTGAGGGTCATAGCTGTGGACAGCGTGTCGCAGCCGCTCGCAAAGGGCGCTCGCATGGGTGTCGTCGGCATCCGCGAGCAAGATAACGAACTCGTCTCCGCCGTATCTTGCTACGATGTCTCGCTCGGAAACCTCAGCCTGTAGAATGACCGAAATCTCTTGCAGAACCGTGTCACCTTTGCGGTGACCAAAGTTGTCATTCAGTGGCTTGAAGCTGTCAACGTCAACACAGATCAGCGCAAACGGTGGAGGTGTGGCACCAGCGTGACAGGCTTCCTCTACACGCTCGGTTGCATACCGTAAGTTGTACAGCCCAGTTAGCGAATCGCGGAAGGCGCTCGTCTGCGTACGTTCAAACTGCAAACCGTTGTAGATCGCCATCGCCGCTCGCTCGGAGATGGTCTCGAGAAGCTGCTTGTCACTTGCAGAGAATGCCCCTTCATCGGTATGGTAAACGTTAATGGTACCGAGAACGTTATTCTCGAACACGATCGGAACGATGATTGCTGTTTTGAGGGTCTTCCACTCGCCGAGGTGTGTTCCGGTCAGCAAGAGATCGTCGTGGTCAAATTCGCCAAAATATGTCTCGCGATTTTTGAGTACCTGCTGCGAAAGGCTATTGGTTGACAGGGTTTTTGCGCTTGAAAGGAACGCCTCGTTAACCCCTACCACAGAGTGAACTTGTAGGGACGTCCGGGATTCGTCGAGCAGCAGGAATGCGCATGTTGTTCCTGGCATGATGGCTTCAAGCTTGCGCGATAGGATGTCTAGTGTCTCTTGAAGCCCAAGGCTCGATGACAGCGTTTGCGCGACCTCATACATGGCCCAGAGCTCGGAAGATGCACGCTGTATAGCTTTTGCGGCTTGAGCCGACTTGCTCACTGTTTCAACTGAATTGGAAACCGGCTGCTGAACGATCTTGTTTTCCTCACGCATGTCTGCCACGACGCCATCAATAACCTCAAGGAATGCCGCTACTACCACCGGGTCAAAATGTGTGCCAGCGTCCTTGGTGATCACACTCACAGCGCGTTCATGCGTCCACGCGTTGCGGTAAGAGCGGCTGGACGTCAGCGCGTCGTATACGTCTGCAACAGCCATAATGCGAGCCGTCAGGGGGATATTCTCGCCAGCAAGTCCATCGGGGTATCCCGTGCCGTCCCATTTTTCGTGGTGATGGCGTACTACCGGCAGTACTGGCCACGGAAACTCAACCGGATCGAGAATGGCGGCGCCGATTTCAGGGTGCTTCTTAATCTTGTCGAACTCATCATCGGTCAGGCGCCCCGGCTTCAGAAGAACGTACTCGGGTACTCCGAGTTTTCCGATATCGTGCAGGAGTGCGCCGGTATTGACGCCTTCTAATTCATTCCCGGTCAGTCCCATGTGCTTGGCGATTGCAACGGCATAGCGTTGTACTCGCAAGATATGCTGGTGGGTGTACTGGTCCTTGGCATCGATGGCAAGCGCGAGACTTTTGATGGTTGCGAGATAAAGGTCAGCGAGATGAGCCTTGCCAATTTCGAGCTCTTCAATGTGCTTCTGACGATCCTGCTCCCGCTTCATGTACGTTGAGTACGACTGGTAAGTGAGGTAGGCAATCGGCGAACCGAGCAAGAGTGCAGCGCCAATATGCCGGCCCGCGACCATCAGCGAGATTGCGCCTGCACATGCACCTGCGAAATAGCTTGGTGCAGTCCACATGAATGTGTCTCGCCAAATGGTGCTGACCCTTTCGTCGCTGCAAAGGGCGATAATCGTGGCTACTCCGCCAGTGTTTATGGCGAAGTAAACGAGGCAGGCGGCGACGATTGCTGGGAAAGATGTTATCGGGTCGAGAACAAGCTGGTTGCCGTTCAGGGCAATAAACACGGCGCCAGCGACGCAGGACTCGATACACGCGAGGCAGATGTTGAAGAGCATCTGGTGCAGCTTCTGCGGCTGGGGAAACATCCCGTTCGAGAAACTGACGACGGCTGCAGTCCATATGCCCGCTGCTGGTCCAAGGTGAAGCATTGCGGCGAACGTGATTGCGAAGCCCACCGACATGGAGCCTTCATCGTCACCTCCATGCGCCTTCGTAAGGGTGATCTTTTTGCCGCCACCAACAAGCGCTAACAATACGAAGGTGCCATATTCCCATAGAGGGGCACTAGACCGGACATAGTGTCCACTCACCGTGCTAAGGAGCGCTGCCGCACCTACGAGGCAGACGAGAACGAGAAACTTTTGTGCTTTGGGTGGCAAACTGCTCATATTTCGGTAGGTAATCGCGACATCGGCAACTTTGGGACTTGACTCGGTATCGAGAATGACACGCTACTAATAATCGGCATAATTATTATGAACAGTTAGACGTTAGCTCAACTTTCAACTGAAATCGACAAACTCCACCCATGACAACACCCGCCGCAGTGGTTGCGGCGGGCGTTTGCCCTCATGGTGATTGGCGTTATTCGCCCTTGAGAGCTGTTGAACTTAGGTCTACAGAAGCCGTTGATGCTCCCCAGACCGCCCGGTCGCCCCATACTCCGCTGCGACCCCAGACAGCGCGGCTCGCGGCAACGCCGGTTTTGCCCCAGACGGCACGGCTAGCATTCGTGTCAGCGGACGAGTCGGTTATCGAGAACTTGCCCCATACTGCTCGCATGTCGTTGATGTTGGTGCCCCATATAGCCCAGGTGCCGTAGAGGCCCATCTTGCCCCAAACAGCGCGGTCCATTTCGACAGCGAGGTTTCCGCCGTTATCTACGTAGAGCGTGGGGCTGATGGACGCTTCCTTGGCGATAATGCGGCATTCTATTGCCGCCGGGATATTTAGGTAGCCAGCTCCGTAAGTGAACGGGTCGCCTACGCCATCTGACCCGGCCAGTTTGTCCGCCGACACCATCAACCGAGCTTTGACGGTATCGGGTGTCAGTGTAGGATCGTTCTGCAGCATGAGGGCGGCTGCGCCCGCCACGACAGGGGCAGCCATTGACGTTCCTGATAGACGGAAATACTTGTTGGAACTGGCATTCGTGCTGCCTTTGGCCACGTAAGCCGACTGCGGGATCTGATTAGATTTGCTGAACGCGGTGTCAAGGTACGACTGATCCGACAGAGTTGATATCACCTGATTGCCAGGAGCGACGATGTCTGGCTTCATTATCAGGTCGCCACGGCTTGGTCCGCGGCTGGAGTAGGTGGCGATCGCGTCATGGGCGCGGTTGCCGTCTATGGACTTCATCGCACCAACTGTAATCACATAGGGATCATTCGCCGGCGAACTGATCGAACCGTACGCGGCTCCCCATCCTTCGTTTCCAGCACCCGCATTGTAGAAGGCGCTGGCGCGGCCCTCGTTCCCAGCAGCGCAAACAACGATGATGCCAGCTTTCCATGCAGCTTCGAGCGCCTTGCAGAGAGGGTCCGTGGTGTAACTCTCGGCAACCGGATGGCCAAGGGAGAGGTTGATTACACGGATGTTGTACTTCTTCGCATTCGCAACGGTCCATTGAATTCCTGCGATCACGTTGCTGACGGACCCGCCGCCAACCGCGTCCAGCACCTGAACGCTTATGATATTAGCTTCTGGTGCGATGCCCTTGAAGGTTTGCGTATAGACGGTCGTTTTTCCAACGTTTGCGGAGCTCTTGCCGTTACCTGCCAGGATGCCAGCGACGTGAGTACCATGGCCACATGGATCGCCGGACAGGGCGCTGGTTATCTGCAGTAAGGTGGGCAGCGTGAGGTACCACTTCATCGACGCTGCCATGCTAAGCAGCGGCACAAAGCTGGTTTGCGCAAGGACTCGAGAGCCAAGCAAGCCGCCGGTGCCGATATCTGGGTGTTGAAACACGCCGCTATCGATGACAGCAATTCCGACGCCAGCGCCGGTAACGCCGTACTTTGTAGCGGCAACATCCGCCTCGCTGCTGCTGACGGTGAAAGCGTCGCACTTTACAACGCGGCCATCGTAAGACAGATGAGACACAAAGGGAAGTGACGCAAGTTTGTTTAGCTTGGTCTTGCTAATCTCGATTGCCAGGGAATTAATCAATGGGAGATGGCGATATACATCACCACCGATGGCGTTTACCTTGTCATCAACGGAGGAACTTAGCTCTCCGTCGATCTTTGCGATAACGCTTACAGGTCCCGTTGCGCTGGAGCCCCAGCCGATTTGGGCCAGCTTACTGTCGAGTTTAGACGCGAGAGGGGCAGAATGCGATATTGCTGCCGATATGCCGAAGAATGCGCACAGCGATAGCGCGCTAAAGAGCTTTGATCCAATAACCTTAAACAATGGTCGGTCCTCCGTAACCGGCAGTCCGGTAGCCCGGCTACCATTTTCGCTCTACAAACTGCGAAAGAGAGGCCCGTGGCTTTGCGTCCCATCCTTTCGAATGGTTTGCCGTTGTCGGATTGCGAAGTGACTCATAATGAGGTTGCCACGCATCTGGGAAAGAGGGTGGGTGTGATGACGAATGTCCCAGTTCAACTTGCGGTGGCTACAGCCTCTGGTTCTAATTGTGCCAGTGTTAGCCCAACGCTAAATAAGTGAAATTACCGGGAATTAAAATTAAAAGATAATCATTCGCTATAAGATGTATGTTGACAGGGTGTGGATAGTCAGAGACCGTGACAGTTACGGGCACCCTAAAGACAGCGTAAGGTATACTACGTGCCGGAGCATCACTGTTTATGGCGGCAAGTCAGGCCAATCGACCGACAACAACTTATATCCTTACGCCATTCACTTGGCTACGAGATCTGCTGACCCGCACATTTGTGTATCTTGGTGAGATAGCGATCCTCGTCGCGCGGTCGATGCGCTACATATTTAGCGGCGCGATTGACCCGGCGGACCTGATTCAGCAGATGGCGACGATTGGCGTGAACTCCGTGCCCATCGCTGTATTGACGACGTTTTCGTCGGCTGCAGTGATAGCCCTATACTTTTCTAACTTCCTGATCCAATACGGTGCCGCAGACCTTACCGGAGCTATAGTCGCGTTGTCGCTCGGTCGTGAACTCGCACCCGTATTGGTTGGCGTTGTGGTTGCAGCTCGCGCTGGAAGCGCCATCGCAGCAGAGATCGGCACGATGAAGGTGACCGAGCAAATCGATGCACTTCGTGCGCTTGCGGTCAGCCCGATCCAATATCTAATCGTGCCACGCCTGCTCGCTGCGTTGATAATGATGCCCGTCCTTTGTGCTGTGGCGGATTTTGCTGGTCTTATTGGTGGCTACTTAATATCCGTGTGGCAGGGGGTGCCGTCGTCATCATTCCCAGACGCGATTCGCGCTTATTGCGAGCCGCGAGACTTTTACTTGGGGATGGTTAAGACAGTGTTTTTTGGTCTGATTATTGCGCTCGTGGGATGCCATCAGGGCTTCGAGACCAAGGGCGGCGCCACTGGAGTTGGGCGGGCTACCACAAATGCGGTCGTACTTTCGATTGTATTTATCTATATAACGAACTTCGTGCTTGCATATATTATGTTCGGTGGACGCATCGACTAAAATCTGCTATTCCGCTTCGTAAGTGCAGTAGAAATATAGCCGACAGCAATTTATGACTGACGAAACCGCACAACCTAGCGACCAGATCGCGATCAGGCTTGACGACGTTAAGTTCAGCGTATCCGGCAAGGATATCCTCAAAGGCGTCTCATTTAGTGTAGATAAAGGCGAAATTGTCTCCGTGATGGGAATGTCCGGTTGCGGCAAGACGACTTTGCTGCACTGTTTGGGTGGCCTGACGCATCCGACATCGGGCCAGATCTACATTGGCGACAATGCAATTGTCGGTATGCCTGAGCGCGAGTTGAACAAGGTGCGCGAAAGCATGGGAATGGTCTTTCAGTATGCCGCGCTGTTCGACTCGCTGACAGTGTTCGAAAACGTCGCATTTGGCCTCCGCCGCCGCCGCAAACTGAGTGAAGCTGACATCACGCGTATCGTTAAAGAAAAGCTTGCGCTTGCAGCGGTGCCGGGTACAGAACGCCTTCACCCCTCAGAGCTTTCTGGCGGTATGGCAAAGCGGGTCGGTCTAGCGCGAGCTTTGGCCCTCGAACCGACGATATTGATGTACGACGAGCCAACGAGCGGGTTGGACCCAGTGGTAGCATCCGTCATCGACGAGCAGATAATCAGCATGCGAGACCAACTGGGCGTGACAAGCGTGGTTGTGTCGCACAACGTCTCGAGCGTGTTTCGCATGAGCGACCATATTGCGATGCTACACGAAGGACACTTGTGGGCGTTTGGTACGCCCGACGAGATTCGCAATTCACCGGACCCGGTGGTTCAGCAGTTTATTGAAGGCCGAACAAGCGGGCCGATAGAAGTTGCCACTCGCTAGCTATGTGCTGGCACTAGCTCCGACTTAGCTTTAAGTCGCGAGCATCACAAGGATACAGGTAGGACTTATTCATGAATACTGCCCGATCGGCACTGCAGGTTGGCATTCTGGTTGTCTTGGGAACCGTCCTGTTTGTGTCGGGATATATCTTTTTCAAGCGCTCAGAGATTGGCCAGAACTCGTACTTGATAACGATAAGCTTTAATAATGCTCAAGGCGTCCGCGTCGGCTCGGATATTGAATACTCTGGTGTTGTTATTGGTCACGTTGAAGATGTGAGGCTTTCGCCTGTCGGTACTGCTCTGGTGAAGACCCGAATAAATAAGGACGTGAAGATACCCACAGATGCGACGGTTTCAATTAGCACCAGCCTACTCGGAAGCAGGTCGACCATTGAAATAGCGCCTCCGCACACCGCAGAGCACGTAGTAAGCGCCACTTACTATGATCCCGGTGCCACTATCACCGGCAAAGACGCGCTCTCGTTCGACACGCTGCAAACCGAAGCTGGAACGCTGATGAAAAAGGCGGGCGGGCTGGTCGACAATCTAACGATCACGAGCAAGAAGACGAACGCCCTCCTCGACAAGATCACCGAAACCGCTGTCGCTGCTAACAATATCGTATCTGACCCTGCTCTCAAGCAAAGCCTGACTGGCACCGTTGCCAATATCCATCTCGCGTCGTCGCAGGGGCTTCAGCTTACGCACGATTTGCGTGAAGCGTTGGCCACGGACAACAAGATGCTCCAAATGTCGCTTGGCAATGTCAACGATACAACTGGCGAATTACGCAAGCTCACAGTATCCAATCACGACAAGATGAATTCGATCATCAGCAACCTGAACGACACATCGGCGCAAGTTAACAAGCTTGTCGCGCATTCGAATGCATTGCTCGACTCAACATCCGACGCCATGAACAAAGGGAAGGTTACAGACAACCTTGTCGCAACTGTCGCGAACCTTAAGACGGCGACCGAAAAGCTGAACATGATTCAGGATGATCTGCGGACTATCACGGGTGACAAGACGGTCCAGGGCGAGCTCAAAACCACCATTCACAATGTGGCTCAAGCCTCTGGCAGTACTAACGAGTTGATCAATCGTCTCAATATTTTGGCGGGTGGCAAGAACTCCCGGAAGAGTATCGCGTTCAACACCGATCTCATTTTCTGGCAGAATTTACGCACGCCGCGCTTTCGAACTGACTTTGATCTCTACGCTCCTGTGGGCAGCAATGACTTCCTAAAAGCAGGGATTCGTGATATTACGGGCGAGAACCGATTAAACTTCCAGTACGGCCAGCGGTATAATAATCGGGTTTCCGCAAGGGCGGGAGTTTTCAACAGCAAGGTTGGGGTAGGTTTGGACTACGATATCCTCGGGAGCAACTCGTTCTCGGCCGATCTTTACAATCCAAACCGAGTGAGCATCGATCTTCGCCAGAGGATAGGTATCGGACACGGTACGGCGATTTACCTTGGCATGGAAGATATTCCGCGCAACCCTGGCGTTTCGCTCGGATTAGATTTGCGACATTAGCGGTAGTGAAGGCAGAAGTTGCATCGGTGAGCACGTCCGATGTTTCCCTGTTTTTGCGCCGCAGTTTCCGCATTAAGAAGGCGTGGCTCTTAGCCGATGGGATCGTCTAGAATGTTCTGGACGGTTATCGCGCTTGTGAGCCATCAATAAAAACACGTACGAGAAGGAGCAATATTGATGAAAGTAATTCTGCTGCAGGACATCCCGTCCGCTGGCAAACAAGGCGACGTTATCACGGTTACCGACGGCTACGGTCGCAACTACCTCTTCCCACGGAAGCTCGCGGTTGCCGCCGAGGGTGGGGCTCTCAAGAACCTCGAAGCCAAAAAGGCGCTCGAAGGTCGACGTAGCGAGAAGATCGTCCAGCAGGCCGAGGCCGACAAGGCTAAGCTCGAAGGCAAGACGATCACAATCGCCGCGCGATCGGGTGAAGGCAAGCTCTACGGCCGTATCACAACGCAGGACATTGCCGACGCCATCGGCAAGGACTTGGGTGTCAAGCTCGACAAGCGAAAGATTAGCCTTGTCGACGCTATCAAGCAACTCGGCGAATACAATGTTCCTGTGAAGCTTCACAAGGATATCATTGTTGACGTAAAAGTCACTGTCGCCGCAGCCTAGCGACCACTGAAATGCGCGGGTCGGTCTGCCTATGACGGCATTTCCGGCCCCGCCCTCTTTCTATCCATCCGCTTGTGTATCGTCTACGTTGACGAAAGCATCCTGCGCGTTACATCCGAATCGGATGTGCCACCAGGGGAAGCCAAGTGGTGGCATCGCATTCGCCGAGTGTACGACGGGCAATTAAGCCCGATCAATCGCACCCTTGTCGCACCCAATTCTTCGGCAGCCAGGCGGCATAGAGATGGAACCGGAAAATTCCGAACTGTTGGCGCGATATTTACCGCCTCACAATATCGAAGCCGAGCAGTCAGTTCTCGGATCGATGTTGCTTGAAGGGGTCGCCGTAGAAAAGGCTGGAGAGGTACTCAGCCCTGAGGACTTTTACCGAGAATCGCATCAGGCCCTGTTCGAAGCACTGCTCGCTATATCGGCCCGAAACGAGCCGGTTGACCTGGTCACGGTGCAAGACGAACTCCGTAAGCGCGACAAGTTGGAAATCGTTGGCGGGATTGGCTATTTGACAGCCCTTTTTGACGCGGTGCCCTCTGCGGCCCACGTTGAACACTACGCCAAGATTGTCGAAGAGAAGTCGATGCTGCGAAAGCTCATCGATTCTGCTATGCAAATAGTTGGGTTGGCGCGCAATCCAGAGCCGGAGCAGGACGTCAACGACCTGATCGATCAGGCGGAGCGCCTTATTTTCAACGTTTCTCAGCGCCGGATGAACCAGTTCTTCTCGCCACTGTCACCATTGCTTCTTGGCGTTTTTGACCGAGCCGAAGAGCTCAACGAGATGAAATCGAAGTTGTCTGGAATTGCGACAGGCATTGACGATTTCGATATGATGACGGCCGGGCTTCAAAAGACCGACTTTATCATCCTTGCGGCCCGCCCGTCGATGGGTAAAACGTCCTTCGTCCTCAGTGTTGCTCAACATGTCGCCATGAAGGAAAAGGTGACAGTAGCGATCTTCTCGCTTGAAATGTCCAAAGAGCAGCTAGCTCTTCGCATGGTGTGCTCTGAAGCCAAAGTAAGCGGTCACCGCGTGCGAACCGGCAATCTGAACGAGGGAGAGTGGAACGATCTGGCGATGACCGTGCAAAATATGTACGATACGCCTATCTTTATTGACGACAACACGGAAACTTCGGCGATGACAATGCGAGCTAAGTGTCGCCGTCTCGCCGCTGAGCATGGTTTGGGCCTAATTATCGTCGACTATCTGCAACTCATGCGTTCGCATAGAAAGATTGAGAACCGGACGCAGGAAATTGGCGACATTGCACGTGGGTTGAAGTCTCTTGCCCGTGAAATGCAGGTGCCAGTGATCGCTCTTTCTCAGCTTTCGAGAGCTGTCGAGCACCGCGAAAACAAGCGCCCCATGCTGTCAGACCTTAGGGAATCGGGATCAATTGAAGCTGAAGCCGACTTGGTGTGCTTCTTGTATCGTGATCAATACTACAAAATGAAGGAAGCTAAGGAAGCTGGCGAGATATTTGAGCGGCCAACCGAAGAGAATATCGAAGAAACCGAGATTATTATCGGCAAGCATCGAAACGGACCAACGGGCATGGTTAAGGTTGGGTTCATGCCAGACTACGCTAAGTTTGTTAATCTCGAAAGAAACATGGAGGACGGATCCACGGCGTTCTAGTTGAGAATCGCGCACTCTTCCAGAACACGTGCTATCTCTCTTTCGCCATCGTTCGGCATATCCGACCCCTGGCTCAATTAAGCAATACTCAGGCCCTTGCTCGATTTTCTGTTTACGTCGAGTGAGTTGATTTCCCACCGGTGGTGAGCGACTATTTCTGCCTCTCACGAAACTAGGTGCGGCAGATTGCCCGTTGCGGCAGCCGAGTTTGAGGACCAACTAATATGATGATGAATATTCTCGTGATCGGCGGCGGTGGCCGAGAGCATACGCTGATTTGGAAGCTAGCACAGTCGCCTAAAGTCTCACGGCTTTTCTGCGCTCCGGGCAATCCTGGTGTTTCATCTGTCCGGAACGCTGAAAGCGTTGCCATCGCTGTCAACGACTTCGATGCGCTGACCAGATTCGCAGAAGAAAACAGCGTTGACCTTACTGTAGTTGGGCCCGAGACCCCACTTATTGCAGGAATTGTGGATGCGTTCGAGGCCAAGGGACTGCGCATTTTCGGCCCGTCCCGTGAACCCGCACAGCTTGAAGGCAGCAAGATATACGCGAAGGAACTGATGCGTAAGTACGGCATACCAACTGCTGATTTTGTCGTTCAGACCGATTTCACAGAAGCCGTCAACTATGCGCGAGAGTACTTCAGCGTCCATACAGACAAAAAACTAGTCGTCAAAGCTGATGGCGAAGCGGCAGGCAAGGGCGTGATGGTGTGCAGTGTCATCGAGGAAGCAGAGTCCGCTCTCAAGCGCATTCTTGTTGATCGTGAATTTGGCGAATCCGGTACTAAGGTAGTGCTCGAAGAGGGGCTCGTCGGCAGCGAAATATCGCTCATGGCGTTCACGGATGGAGTCACAGTGGTACCTATGGTCCCGGCACAAGATCACAAGCGCGCCTATGATGGCGACGCCGGGCCCAACACGGGTGGTATGGGCGCGTACGCCCCTGTGCCTTTCTTTGGGCCGGATCAGGTGCAGATCGCTGTCGAGACCGTACTTAAGCCAGCAGTGGCCGCCATTAAGTCAACTGGGATCCCGTACAAGGGCGTCATCTATGCGGGCCTTATGATTGCACCGGATGGCACAATGAAAGTCCTAGAGTTTAACTGCCGGTTTGGCGATCCCGAAACCGAAGTTGTGCTACCCCTGCTCGAAACAGACCTCGTCGATATCCTTGTTGGCGTCACAGATGCCCACTTGCGTGATGTTGACGTTCGGTGGCGTGAGGATGCCGCTGTGACGGTGGTAATGGCCTCCCGTGGTTACCCGGGACCATACGACAAGGCAAAGCTGATCGATGGCCTTGATCAAGTGACGCAGCTGTCGGATGTTGTCGTCTTCCACGCTGGCACAAAGAATGACGACGAGGGTAGGGTGGTCACAAGCGGCGGTCGTGTTCTCTCGGTAACCGGTGTTGGTGCCGATTTCGGCCAAGCTCGCGCTCGGGCGTATGCCGCCGTAAGAGCTATTGATTTCGATGGCGCTCAATATCGTAACGATATCGGCTATCAGGCTATGCCCTAACACATGCCTTCAATTCCGAATGCGTTACGGGTCGATTTTTCGCGGACCGAGAAGGATAACGCGACGCGTCCGTCAAATCGTATCTGTGTCAATTACATGAGAGCCTGCTTGGTTCAATCCTTAATTTAAAGCGGAACTGGAGGCCGCGATACGTTGCCAGCGTAATGTTCGCGCAGATTGGCTTCCAGCCTGCCACGCTCGCAGTACGCGTGGCGTACCGATATATGGGCAAGCTCTCCCGTTGCGATTCCGCGACGATAGTTGCCGTATTTACCGCACGATCGTGTGCGTGTAAGAACACCAAGGAGTTACCATGCGCGTAATAATGCTCTCCTGGGAATACCCTCCCAAAATTGTTGGCGGAATTGCTCGTCACGTCTATGACCTCGCCAACGCTCTCGTGGCTCAGGGAGTAAAAGTTAACGTCATCACCTGCGAGCATCCTGGCGCTCCTGCCGAACAGGTTGAGAACGGCGTTGAGATCTCGCGTGTTTCTCCAGCGTGGGGCGGCAATGATTTTATCCACTGGGTGCAGCTCCTCAACGATGCCATGTTCGCTCGTGCGGATCGCCTTTTGGCAGAGCTAATCGGGGAACCAGATAGCCCAGACTACGACTATACCGAGGATGACCGCGAACCAATCATCATTCACCCACATGATTGGCTGGCTCATTTTGCGGCTAACGGCCTCAAGCAAAAGTACCATCTTCCTGTGGTCGCTACCATCCACGCCACCGAGTATGGCCGTAACAACGGAATTAGTACACCGACGCAGAGCTACATCAACCATGTCGAATGGGAACTGCAAATGTCCGCCTGGCGTGTCATTGTATGTACGCAGTTCATGAAGCTGGAATGTGAGCACGCCTTGGGGACGCCCTGGGACAAGATGGACATCATATTCAATGGTGTCGAACCCGGCAAATTCGAACTAGATTTCAAGGGTGAGGAACGCGCGGCGTTTCGCGCAAAATACGCTCTTCCGAATGAGAAGATCATCTTCTTCGTTGGGCGAATGGTACGCGAAAAAGGCGTTCAAATCCTCATCGAGGCACTCCCTAAAATTCGGTGGGGCTACAATGACGCGAAACTCGTCATCGTTGGCGGTGGACAGCGCGCGCACCTGCAACAGTTAGCGCAGTATTTGAACGTCGAGCCTTTCGTCCACTTCACAGGCTTCGTGCCTGACGAAGACCTGCTCAAGATCTTCCACATCGCCGATGTTGCTTGCTTCCCGTCGCTTTATGAGCCGTTCGGCATCGTAGCGCTGGAAGCCATGGCGACCAAAACACCTGTTGTTGTTTCCGATGCTGGCGGTTTGCCTGAGGTTGTCGAAAACGGTGTTACGGGCACTACAACCTATGCAGGCAATCCAAACAGCCTGGCGGATGGTATCCTCAATGTGCTTCACCACCCCATAAAGGCGCGTCAAATGGCTGTGACGGCTTACGAGAGGGTTCTCAACGTGTTTAACTGGCACCATATCGCCCAGCAAACCACGGATACGTACAACCGTGTGTGGGATGAGTACCTGCACTCGGATTTTAACCCTTATCCGTTAGCTCCGGAGCCAATTGACGAATAGTTGGTAGTCCACATTGTAAAAAAGCCACCCGCTCTCCAACTACAATTGGATGGCGAGTGGCTTTTCTATTTGCGGGTCGACGATTACAATACGTGGGCGGCGTCTTGAGCTACGAAGCTGCACGTAACGTCATTGTTGCCTGTATTGAGCGAATATATCCCCCCAGATGGACATACCGGATACGTCTTGACATACTTCGGGTAGATCACGCCTATACCGCCTTGAGGATCGCTTGAGAAGTTATGCGTGCTAGGCTGCTTGGTTTCGATAAGGTACTGCGCTTTCCCTGATTCAATCTGCCGCATCGTCGCTACACATGCATTGGCACGAGAAACGTCACGCGCATGAAATAGGGTCGGGACAGCAATCGCTAGCAGCACGCCGATGAGAAGGACGACGATCATGATTTCGATCAAAGTGAATCCGCTATTACGTTTCCAAAACTCAGTGCTCATGGAATGTGCCTCAAATAAAGCTAAGGCGCGTAGTGTGCGCGGGATGGTGTGTTGTAGAGTACAGCCCAAGCCATACATCAGCTTGGGCTCCAGCGTGTAATCAGTAACGTAGATTGGGCCAGCCTACGTAAGTTGGTGCGGATACGTCGCATCAACGAAGTTGCACGTCGGGTTCGAGTTGCCGTCGCCGATAGTGTATGTGCCGCTGGCGGGGCAAGCAGGAAATGCGCGAATATAGGTCGGTGCGAGGTTCGCCGCAGTGGGCGATGTGGCCGATGTGAGCCTCTTGTCCATAATGTATTGCTGCTTGGCGCTATCAATCTGCTTAAGATTTGCCACGCAGGCTTTAGAACGGGACGAGTTTCGCGCGGTAACAAAATTCGGGATTGCGATCGCGAGTAGGATGCCAATAATCAGCACCACGATCATAATCTCAACCAGTGTAAATGCTCCCTGGCGCGGGAGTTTGGAATTGGTCTTCATGGTTTTTCCTTCGGGCATTACGACGGGGATACCACTTTCAACGGAGTCGAGTAGAGCTCCCAAGCATTTCAGGCCCCCGCGGGTAGTGCGCAGGAGCCTGAAATAACGAGTGTCTCGTTGTCAGCTAACAGAGCTTACGTTAGCTGGTGAGGATAGGTGGCGTCAACAAAGCTGCAGCTCGGGTTCGTGTTGCCGTCGCCGATCGTGTAGGTGCCGCTTGCCGGGCAGGCCGGGAACGAGCGGATATAGGTCGGTGTCAGGTTAGCGTTCGTAGGCGTCACGGTTGATGCTGCCTTGGTGTCCATGATGAACTGCTGCTTGGCGCTGTCGATCTGCTTCAGGTTGGCAACACAAGCTCGGGATCGGGATGCGTTGCGGGCGGTAACAAAGTTCGGGATGGCGATTGCCAGCAGGATGCCGATAATCAGGACAACAATCATGATTTCGACGAGAGTAAAGCCAGCTGCCTTGCGTAAAGTTTTCATATGCCTGTCTTCTCCTTCAGAGTTGAGCGATATTCTGGTAGCTCGTGCCTTGCTCCGAGGCAACGATCACTGAGGATAGTATCGGCCACAATGCTCTGCAACTTTAGAGGCTTCATCTGTAATTTTTGCCTGTTTAATATCTAAAAAGCGATTTAGGATTACAAGAATCATAAAGAGCGCTTGCTAAAATAAGTATTATTCAGGAATGATTTGACGTGCCAATGCGTATTTTGAGCTCAAATACGCTGAAAAGTGGATGAATAGGGGCTGTCGAATAAAATCGAGGCTATAGCGACCGGAGTGTGACAAATGTTACTTCTGGTCGGCATAAAAATCTTAGTGCGAGCCCGCTAGCGCCTACGCCACGTGACACATAAAGCTGTGTGGAACCATTGCGGCGTCCTGTAATGCCCATGAGGCTCCGACCGCCGTAGTAGCCTGCGTTCATACGCCTTCCCAAAATTGAGCGCGTATATGGGGGCCCGTAGAACGGAGCGCGAACTTGGCCGCCATGTGTATGCCCACTAAGGACGACATCGATTCCGAGATGAGCGGCTTCTCCGATATTATCAGGCGTGTGCATAAGCAGAAGCTTAAATGTTTCGGTGGCGATCCCGGCGCATGCAGCTTCGAGGTCGTCGTGTTCCGTCACCGGATCATCCGTACCACACACGGCGATTTCGCTCTCGCCTCGCTTAACTGTTATGTGAGCGTTGAGGAGCGGAACGATCCCATTCGCAGTCAATGTTTTTGCGAGCCTGGAGCCAAGGATGCCGTTCTTGTGCTCGGAGTTGCCGTAGATCGCATACATGCCAACATTAGCCTGGAATGATTTTGCCATCTTGAGAAACGGGACTATTCCGCCGGAGGTGTGCACAAGGTCGCCCGTCAGGGCGATGATGTCAGGGCGAAGCCCGCTGGCCATAGCTGCTATTTTGCGCTCCCGGCGCCCAAATTGGCGCATATGGAGGTCGGATATCTGCAGGATAGTGAGACCGTCGAACGCTTTAGGAAGCCGAGGACAAAGCAGATCGAACTCTACGAGTTCGATAGCGTATGGTTCAACACATGTGGCGTAGGCGAAGCACGCGGCGCCCGCTGTCACAAGCCCAGTTACTGCAGCTTTTAGCGGGTTGCTCAACCGTCCACCTTCCGAGCTATTGCCACGACGGTTACTCCGCATGGAAGCGATGAGCGCCGAACAATCTGTGTTTCGTTGTTGACGATGCGCAGTAGGAGCTTGTTGACTAAAGATGGAAGGGGCCCAACATCCGCCTTAGGCGCGCTGCCTTTGCTCGCCTTGAGACGATTGACTGTGCGAACAAACCAGACGACAGGCAGCAGCGACGATACGGTGTAGGACAGCTTGTCGACCATGAACCCCGCGCGCCGTGCAAGGTCTCGGAAGCTGTGGGCCGTATACCGTCGATGATGATGTAGCGCATCGTCATGCTCGCTCCACAGAGACATGTAAGCGGGGACAGTTGCAAGCAAACGTCCGCCGGGCTTGAGCACCCTGAGGATCTCTGCCATCGCGTCCTTATCTCTGTCGATATGCTCGATAATGTCCATCGCCGTAACTACGTCGAAGCTATCGTCGGCAAATGGCAGGCTGCGGACGTCTGCGCGCACAAGTCTGTATTCCTTGCCCATACGCTTCCCGCGTTGCCTGCAGAACGAGAGCGCCTCCGGCGAGAAGTCTGCGCCAGTCACTTCGCCGAATGTATCAAGTTGATCCAGCATGGCACCAGTGCCACAGCCAATGTCTAAAATGTCGATATTAGTTGGCAGCTTCAAATCGCCTAATAGTGTGGCTATCAGGTTTCGTCGGCCAATAAACCACCAGTATGAATCTTCTAGCGTAAACATCCGCTCGTATTCTTCGAGGTTCATACTGTTATTTGGGATCCTTAGGTTTCAAATTCTTGTGCATGCGGCGAATGGGAAGCAAGTCGATTACCATCTTCAATCCGTCCCGCAACAGGCTCACCTTCGAGCCGTCTTTGTGCGACCAGCGAATGGGGACCTCGGAGATCGAATAGCCCAGCCTGTTAGCTATGTAGAGGATCTCCGCATCGAATATGTAGCCGTCCAGCTTAGCGTGGCTAAAGACTTCATTGGCAGCATCTGCGCTAAAGATCTTAAAGCCGCACTGCGTATCCTGGATGCCAGGGACTGTCAGCGCCTGAACGACCTTATTAAATGCTCGTCCAAGGGCCTCGCGATACCATGGCTGATGGACGACGAGGTGAGACTCGCGCAGCGGGCGCGACCCAATTCCGATCACGGTTATGTCAGCCTTCATGCGCTCTGCGACGACTGCGTACTCCTCGATAGGGGTCGCAAGGTCTGCATCGCAGAAGAGGCGCCAATCACCCGTCGCCGCAAGCATGCCGAACCTGACCGCGTAACCCTTGCCGCGATTGCTGCCATACGAGAGCACTTTGATAGGAACATCGGGGTGCTTAGCGGCGAACTTCTCGGCTACGGAGGCGGTTTGGTCCGAGCTGCCATCATCGACAACGAGGATTTCTGCGTCATTGGGGAAGCATTGCGCCAGATAGTCCCGCGTAGCGGCCAGGGTCATGGGCAGACGTGCTTCTTCATTGAACGCGGGTATAATTACCGAAAGAAACATTTCACGAAATTATATTGTATTTGGAGCCCTTTCGTCAACCCTAGTGACCGCTGGTTTGGACAATGATCAACCCGCGCGTCCGCTGGTTTTCGGCGGTTCCGCCGATTGGATCTACTTGAATCATGCTTAAGGCCGTTCAGTTTGGCGCCGGTAATATCGGTCGCGGTTTCATCGGGCAGCTCTACGCAGAGTCGGGTTTTGAGACGGTTTATATTGATGTCGATGCCGTGTTGATCGCCACTATAAATAGTCGCGGCAGCTACCCACTGCGCCTCGTCGGTAGTCGTGGCGATACGACTGACCTCACGATTGGGCCCGTTCGCGCTGTCGATGGTCGCGACATCGACGCTGTAGCAGCAGAGATTGCTACCGCTGACGTTGCTGGCACGAGTGTAGGCGTAAAAGCCCTTCCGTATATCGCAAAAGCTTTCGCTGCCGGTATCAATGCGCGCGCCGTTGCCGGTGCGCTTCCGCTAAACGTATTGCTGTGCGAGAACCAGTGGCACGCAGCTGCCATGGTCCGCGACATACTTACGCCTAATCTCACGCCAACAGCGTCTGCCTATGCCGCGACCAAGCTCGGGCTCGTCGAAACGGTGATCGGGCGAATGGTGCCAGCGCCGTCCGCTGAGACACTTGCAATTGACCCTTTGCTCGTTGTCGCCGAGCCGTACAAGCATTTGCCGATTGCCGCATCGATGATTGTCGGCGATCTGCCGTCTATTGTCGGTGTCGAACCCGCTGCCAGATTCGATGCGTTCGAAGCTAGGAAGCTGTTCTTACACAACGCGGCCCATGCGTCGTTAGCTTATCTTGCCTACCCTCGTCATCAATACATATGGGAGGCCGCGCTCGACCCAGCCATAAGATCAGTGTGCATTGAGGCGCTGGCCGAATCTCGCGAGGCGCTAGTTGCTGAGTACGCGTTTGTCGACGCTGACTTGAAGGCCTTTGCCGACGACCTAGTCGAACGATTTGAGAACAAGGCACTTGGCGACACCGTCGCACGCGTCGCAGCGGACCCTATGCGCAAACTACGGCCCAGTGACCGCCTCGTTGGCGCTGCGAACCTTTGTGTCAAACACGGCATCAAGCCAGACGCACTTGCAGTTGTGATCGCAACTGCGCTAAAATACGATAACGCGAGCGATCCAGCGGCCGTCGAGTTGCAGGCTACGCTCCAACGAGATGGCGTCGACGAGTTCTTGAAGTCCTACTGCCTTATCGAGCCCAATACGATTTTGCATTCACTTATTATCGAGGAGATGTCCAAATGAGCCGATCGGCTGCGGCGTCACTGGCCGAGAACCCAACAGTTAAGTCGATGATCATTCGTCGCGGCGTCGACGGTGCCATCCCGCGCCGATTCATTGCCGGCGAGCAGCGCCACGAAGCGCTTCAGGTTGTTAAAGGCATCAAGGAAGACGAAGCTAACGCGTCCCTTGAATACCTTGGCGAGAACTTCACCACTGAGGAAGATACCGAGTCCAGCGTCGCCGAATATGTTGAGGTCATAAAGGCTGTTTCGGCGTTCTACCCCGACACCGTTGTTTCCGTCAAACTCACTGCGATTGGCCTGGCAACCGACCCGAAACTTGCCCTCACCAACCTGAACCGTCTCATGGACGAAGCATGCGGGCGCGGCAACGTGTTCTTGCGGGTGGACATGGAGGGCTCCGAGAACGTTGACTCTATCATCAAGATCGTCCGCGAAGTTCGTTCCAAAAAAGCCAACATTGGCGGCGTCCTCGCCGCCCACTTACGCCGCACTGATCGCGATCTGGATCAACTTCTGGGCCTAGAGATGCCGCTTCGCCTGGTTCGCGGCTCCTATGACGAGTCGCCAAAGGTGGCGTTTACCCGCAAAGACGAGATTGATGCCGCCTATCGGCGCCAGATGTTCCGCTTGCTCGACAGCACCACATTCCACACGATTGCCACGCACGACACCGGCATGATCGAGGCCGCTAAGCTTTACACTAAGAAACGCAACATTCCGCAGTACCGATTTGAGTTTGAGCTACCGCTGGGCGGCAATCCATCACTGCAGCAGAGCCTGATCGACGACGGCTATCGGGTGCGAGTGAATGTCCCCTACGGTGAAGCCTGGTTTCCGTACCTCGTCCGAAGTCTGGGCGAAAGCGATATGAGCGGTCCCGCGCTGATGCTTGGTCTTCTTAAGTAGCATCCAGAGCGGGTGGCGCGAGTGGTACCCCATGACTGAAAATGAACGGTTTCTTCGTACGATGCGCTACGAACCCGTTGACCGACGTCCCCTCCATCTGGTTGGGCCATGGTTTGACACGCTGGCGCGTTGGCATACCGAGGGCCTTCCTGGCGACGTGACTGATGTGAATGCTTACCTAGGCCTCACCCCCTTGCGCGTGGTCAATGTCACAGGCACCGCCGGACTCCATCCCGCGTTCGAGCAAAAGGTACTCTCTGAAGACGACACCACGGTCACATCCATCGATCTCTACGGACGGACTGTTCGCAATTTCAAGTACCAAACGTCATTTCCTGAATGGATCGACTTCCCTGTCAAAACTGGCGACGACCTATGGCGGCTGCTCGATGAGCATTTCGACGTTTCCGACATGGACTCACGGTTTGACGCGGCCTGGGAAGAACGCGTCCGCGTTGCCACCAGCACGGATTGCGTCGTTATGCTCGACGCTGGCTGCTATTACTGGACTCTCCGGTCGCTCGCTGGCATTGAAGGCGCCTCATACCTGCTATACGACGCCCCCGACGCTGTCGAGGAGCTTTTCGAGCGCTACCTCGCGGTGGTGATGGAGGGTCTGCGCCGACTTCCTTCGCTTGTTACCATTGACGTAATGGGGTTCGGCGAGGACATTGCGGGCAAGAATGGCCCATTTATGTCTCCCGCTCTCTTCCGCTCTATGATCTTGCCCCGATACAAGAAAGCGATGGAAAGAGCTCACGAGATCGGTGTCGAGTTCACCTGGCATGATAGCGACGGCGATCTTCGACTGCTTCTACCGGATTACCTTTCCATTGGCATCAACGGTGTGGGACCGTGCGAAGTCGCGGCCGGTATGGACCCTGTCGAGCTGCGCCGCCAGTTTGGTCGCGACCTTCGAATGGTCGGCGGCTTCGACAAGCGGGTAGTCGCTCAGGGCCCTGCCGCGATTGATGCCGAGTTTGAGCGCCTTCGCCCGGTAATCGTCGAAGGCGGGTACTTGCCGTCGATAGACCACTCGGTCTCTGCCGACATCTCCTTCGATAACTATCGGTACTTTACTGACGCTGTTCAGCGTGCGATCCTGATTTCGCAATGAACCGGCTTTCTAAACAAGGAATCCGAGAAGCAAACGCGAACTTGATAGACGATATATGACGGAGTCGCCGCCCATCCGCTATCCGTTACCCAATTTTCAAGCGTACCGCTCTCGCCTCGTTGCGTGTCTGCCGGTTTCGCCGAATTCCCAGAGGAGTTTCAGACCACTATGAATCAGACATTTTTAGCATTCGACCTTGGAGCCGAAAGCGGACGCGGCGTGCTCGCCGAATTCGATGGCCAGAAGCTAACCCTTAGCGAAGCAGGGCGCTTTCCGACCACGGGTGACGCCAAAGAGCCTGGCCCTGACGGTGTCTGGCGCTGGGACTACCGCGAGATCGTTTCGCAGATCCGCGGCATCCTCAAGGCGGCAGAGGCCGATCACAAGCTGTCCGGTGTCGCCGTTGACACGTGGGGCGTCGACTTTGGTCTTATCGATGCCGCTGGCGAACTAATCGAGGATCCGGCCTGTTACCGCGACGCATCGCACGGGGCCGCCATGGACGAAACCCTCGGCCGCATGTCTGGCGAGGACCTTTGGGCCGAAACAGGTATCCAGTTGATGCCATTCAACACGCTCTTTCAGGTTCGCGCCATACAGAAGCGGAGCCCCGACGTCCTCGCCAAAGCGGCTAGACTGCTCTTCATGCCTGACCTTCTGGCAAGTGCGCTGGTTGGCAACCCTGCTGGTGCCAGTGAGCTAACAATCGCAAGCACATCCCAGATGCTTGATCCACGCACCCAGACCTGGAACACGAGGCTCTTGGACCGACTCGGACTGCCGTATCACTTCCTCCAACCTATCGTGAAGCCCGGGGCAACGTATGGTACTACTCCCGGCGGAACGGTTGTGCGGGCTACCGGCGGACACGATACAGCCAGCGCGGTCGCCGCAGTGCCCGCCATCGACGGCAAGACCTGGGCGTATATCTCGTCGGGCACCTGGTCGCTACTGGGCATCGAGAGCGAAACTCCGGTGCTCGGACTTGATGCTTACAAGATGGGCCTGAGCAATGAAATCGGTGTCCGAGGCGCCACTCGCCTGCTTAAGAACATCATGGGCCTCTGGCTGGTTCAAGAGTGCCGCCGCTCCCTCGCCCGGGCAGGCCGCGAATACGATTACGCCACGCTCACTATGCTTGCGGCTGGCGCACCTCCTGACGGGCCAGTGGTTGACGCCACGCACCATCGCTTCCTAGCGCCGGCCGACATGCCTACCGAATTGCGAGCGGCTTGCATTGAAACCGGCCAGACACCGCCGAGCGGCGACGCAGAACTGATCCGCTGCTGTCTCGACAGCCTTGCGCTTGCTTATCGACGGACTTTGCACGCCATCGAAGGCGTCGTAGGCACCAAGTTTGAGGTGCTTCACATCGTTGGCGGCGGCACAAAAAACCTGCTGCTCAACCAGCTTGCCGCCGATGCGTGCGGCATCCCGGTTGTCGCCGGGCCGGGCGAGGCCACAGCTGTCGGCAACGTGCTTACACAAATGGTCGGGAGCGGCGCTGTGGCAAGCTGGGAAGAGGCGCGTCAAGTGTGCCGCAACTCGTTCGACCCAGAAACGTTCCTGCCCAACGCTGCCACAAGGTCGGAATGGCTCGCACGCGAGGAGTCCTTCGCACGCGCTACCGCCAACTAGCCAGGCTGCGCCTTGACCCTTTCCGCGCCATCGACGGCGAGTGAGGGATACATTGGTCCTCGTCCATCCTCGGAAACCCGTAATGCCCACACAAACCAAAATCTCGACTCAAAACGACAGCGCTCATTTCACGCTTACCTACGACAAGCCAGCAGCCGATTGGGAGACTGAAGCCCTGCCTATTGGAAACGGTCGCCTCGGCGCAATGATCTTTGGCGGCGTTCCGTGCGACCGGATCCAGTTCAATGAGAACACCCTCTGGACCGGTACCGAGGTCTGTGCGCAAAAGTCTCCTGATCTTGGCGCTTACCAGGCTTTCGGCGACATTTTTGTGACGTTTTCAGATCATGTCCCGACACGATACCGTCGGAGCCTCGATATCACGCGCTCGCTGGCTGACGTCGAATACGTCTCTGGAGGCGTAACGTTCACCCGCGAGTATTTCGCGTCGGCACCCGGGCAGGTGATCGCCTGCCGATACCGTGCCAGCAAGCGTGGCTCACTTACGGGCACCATTCAACTCACTGGCGCACACGGCGAAACAACGACATTCGATAGCGACGAACTCGTACTTGCGGGCGCGTTGCCTAACGGTCAGCAGTACGAAGCTCGCCTGCGCGTGATCGCGTCAACCGGTACGCTGTTCAAATCGAGCGCCGGGCTCACCTTCGAAGCGTGCGACGAACTCGTGTTGCTCCTTGCGGCGGGCACGGACTACGCCCTGGACTACGATAAGAACTGGACTGGCGAACACCCCCACGAGGCGGTCGCTGCCGCGCTGGAAGACGCCTGGGCGATGTCGTTTGGCGAGCTTCGCGCAGCCCACGTGGCTGACTATCGATCCCTGTTTGATCGGGTCGCCATTGACCTTGGCACGTCACCTCCTGAGCACTCCGCGTCTCCCACCGATCAGCGGCTTCGTGAGTTCGCCGACTTCGATTCCGACCCTGAGCTTTGCGCGTTGTACTTCCAGTTTGGGCGATACCTCCTTATCT
Organism: Capsulimonadaceae bacterium; assembly: GCA_036504535.1. Lineage (GTDB taxonomy): Bacteria > Armatimonadota > Armatimonadia > Armatimonadales > Capsulimonadaceae > JARLGU01. The sequence continues at coordinate 37,282 of DASXUY010000054.1, read as the reverse complement.
CATCGTCGCGTTCAGGCAACCTACCGGCGAACCTACAAGGTCTTTGGAATGATAGCAATACTCCGCCGTGGCAGAGTGATTACCACTCTAATATCAACATTCAGATGAACTACTGGCCAGCGGAGGTGACAAACCTTTCGGAATGCCATGTCCCGATGCTGGACCTTATTCGCGTTCAGGTTCCCGTTTTCCGCAAGCACACCCAAGTCGAAGCACAGTTTCAGAAGCCGGGCCGCGATGTGCGCGGTTGGACGCTTCGGACAGAAACGTCGCCTCGGGGCGGGCACACATTTGTGTGGAACAAACCCGCGAACGCGTGGTACTGTCAGCACTTCTTTGAACATTACGCGTTCACAGGCGACAAGGCGTATCTTGCCGATGTTGCCTATCCGCTCCTCAAGGAAACGGTCGAGTTCTGGGAAGATCAGCTTAAGCCACTTCCCGACGGTTCCCTTGTCGCGCCGGACGGCTGGTCGCCGGAGCATGGGCCAACCGAGGATGGCGTGAGCTACGACCACCAGATTATCTGGGACCTCCTCACCAACTATATCGAAGCGTGCGACACTCTAGAGGTCTACAGCGACTATCGTGCTGTCGCGCTTTCGATGCGCGACCGGCTCATTGGGCCAAAGATCGGCAAATGGGGCCAGTTGCAGGAATGGTTGGACGACCGCGACGATCCCGATGACAAGCACCGTCATGTTTCCCACCTTTTCGCCGTCTATCCAGGTCGCCAGATCTCGCCGTCGCTCACTCCTGATCTTGCTGCCGCAGCACGGAAGTCGCTCGAAGCACGCGGCGATGGCGGCACTGGCTGGTCGCGAGCCTGGAAGACATCATTCTGGGCACGATTTGGCGACGGCGACCACGCGTACCTCCTGTTACGCAACTTGATGACACCGGTTAACGCTGAAAGCGTCGATTATGAGAACCGTGGCGGCACGTACGCCAACCTGTTCGATGCTCACCCTCCGTTTCAGATCGACGGCAACTTCGGCGCCACGGCCGCTATCGCCGAGATGCTGATTCAGAGCCAGACTGGCGCGATCAATCTGCTGCCAGCGCTTCCGTCCGCCTGGCCAACAGGCAGCGTCCGCGGCCTTAAGGCGCGCGGCGGGTTCACTGTTGACATCGCGTGGCAGGATGGGCGCGTCACCCATGCTGCGGTGCATGCTAAATTGGACGGTCCCTGTCGTATAGCGTCTAGCATCGCAATTGACATTGCAACGAACGGCGTCAAGGTTGCCACGCAGCGGGACGGCAATGTCACGGAATGGATGGCCGAGGCGGGTGGCATTTACTATGTTACGCCCCAAAAGTAAGAAGCCCATCCGTCAGTCAGGCGCAAGATATCTTGCGTCTGACTGCCACCTTCCCGAAGCGGGAAGGAAACTTGTGTAAATGCGAACACCGTGTGGTGTGCCTTTCCTATCGAGTTACCTAAAAGGACTGAACTGATGAAGCTTCCTGTGCTATTCGCAACTGCTCTTGCCGCCATAGCATTTTGCCCAGCCTCGCCAGCGCAGGCCGAAACACCGCCGGGGAGCGTCTGGATCGAATCGCTCAATTTGTCGATGGCTGATCAAGAGTACGCGTCGCCTCGACCGAAGCGCTCTGTTGATAATGCGCCGTTAACGATTAAGAAGACCGTATTCGAGCACGGTATCGGGTCTCATGCTGCGTTTGTCATGCTAATCGATCTCCACGGCGAGGCCACGCGGTTCACGGCTCGCGTTGGAGTCGACGATGAAGCGTGCTCATCTGGGTCGGTTGCGTTCGCCGTTGACATCGATGGCAAACGCGTTCTGTCGACGCCAGTGATGCGTGTTGGCGACGAAGCCAAGTCTGTCAATGTCGACTTAACAGGCGCAAAGACGCTGCGCCTGGTTGCGACCGATGGCGGTGACGGTATCACTTGCGATCACGCCGATTGGGGAGATGCCCAAATCACGATGGCGCCAGACGCCAAGCTTCGCCCGGTTGCGCTTCCCGCTGTGTCGGTACCGAACGATCCTCCTCGCATGACCGTCCCGCCGGTGACGCCGCTTCCCGGTATCCACGGGCCTAAGGCTGTCGGGGCGACACCGGGGCGCCCGTTTCTGTTCCTGGTCCCTGCGACGGGCGATGCACCGCTCACCTATGGTGCCATCGGTCTGCCGGCTGGAGTGGCACTTGACCCCAGAACCGGGATTATCTCCGGATCGATCAAAGCTGTTGGTACGACTGTTGCGACGATAACGGTCAAGAACGCAGCTGGGGCAACCAAGCGAAAGCTGACGTTTGTTAGTGGTGACCATAAGCTGGCGCAGACTCCGCCGATGGGCTGGAACTCGTGGAACGTGTGGGCTGGCAATATTTCCGACGCCAAGGTGAGGGACGCAGCGGACGCGATGATCACCAGCGGGCTTGCTGCGCACGGCTATCAGTATGTGAACATCGACGACTGCTGGGAAGCGGGGCGCGATGAGGCGGGGAAAATCCAGTCGAATAGTAAGTTTCCGAATATGACGTCGCTGGCGGACTATGTACATCAGCGCGGGCTCAAGATCGGCCTGTACTCGTCGCCTGGACCGAAAACGTGCGGTGGCTTTGAGGGCAGCTATCAGCATGAGGCTCAGGATGCGGCGTCGTATGCCGACTGGGGCTTTGACTACCTCAAGTACGACTGGTGCAGCTACGGCGGGATCGTCAAGGGCGACAATTCGTTAGAGGCCAAACAAAAGCCGTATGCCGTGATGGGCGAGGCGCTTAGCAAGGTAAGTCGCGATATCCTCTTCAGCTTCTGCCAGTACGGAATGGGCAACGTCGCATCGTGGGGTGCTAGTTTGGGCGGCAACTGCTGGCGGACTACGGGCGATATTACGGACACATGGCGCAGTATGCATGGGATCTACGAGGCTCAGAACGGGCTCGAAAAGTATGCTGGTCCCGGCCACTGGAACGACCCCGACATGCTGGTGGTTGGTCAAGTAGGGTGGGGGAGCCCGCATCCATCAAAGCTCACACAGAACGAGCAGATCGTGCACATGACCATGTGGAGCCTACTGGCGTCACCTCTCCTAATCGGCTGCGATATGAAGAAGCTGGACGAGTTCACCCTTGCCGTGCTCACCAACGACGAGGTTCTCGATATCAATCAAGACCCGCTTGGTCGCGCTGCTGGCAAACTCGCAAGCACTTCAATGGTCGAAGTCTGGTGGCGGCCGCTTTCCGACGGTACCGTGGCTGTTGGGTTAATCAACACCGGTACCGAATCATCCAAGGGCAGCGTTCTGCTTTCCGAGATAGGCTTGAACGGTACTCAGCCAGCTCGAGATCTCTGGCTCCATAAGGATCTTGGTATGATCACCGGTTCGTACTCGGTGGATGTCCCGGCTCACGGGGCCGTGCTGATAAAGGTTGGGAAATCCTCGGGGAGTTAAGCTGTACTCGCTCATAATTTTGAAAAAGGAGGTGGGTATGAGTTTTCCTCGTGAGTGGTATGAAATTAGTGGATAATAAGCATAAGGGGTCGAATTTACCGCGCATAATATGCGTGTTGGGCGAAATCATGCGCGGTGTGCGCCCCGCACGCGAGTCTTGCGGCACCATGGGGTATGGATCGGTGCATGCTGATGCATCGCGGTAGGTTGTCAAGGTATGGAGGGCGACCGCTTTGGGTTATTCGCCTCTACTGAAATTGTACCACTTATTTGGGGATATTATATCAATATGAGTGTAAAATAAGTTCGTATGTTTGTATGTTTGGGGAAAGGGTAGTGGATAGGTCTTGGAGGCAGCATGGGCTGGGAGGTACGGGTAGTGAATGAGGATTGGGTCCACTATACCGTGATGTCTGGTGACGCTGAGAAGCCACCACGCACTGATGACGCCACCACGCACTGATGACGCCACCACGCACTAAAGTACGTGGTTAGTAAATGAGGATAGGGTCTCCGACCCACAGGATAACGGCGGCGGAGCCACGTTGCATGGGTTGATCACGGCATCGAAGAGCCACCACGCACTGAAGTACGTGGTTAGTTATTGAGGATAGGGTCTCCGACCCACAGGATAAAGACGGCGGAGCCACGTTGCAGGGGTTGATCACGGCATCGAAGAGCCACCACGCACTGAAGTACGTGGTTAGTAATTGAGGATAGGGTCTCCGACCCACAGGATAACGGCGGCGGAAACACGTTGCATGGGTTGATCAAGGTGTCGAAGAGCCACCACGCACTGAAGTAGTGGTTAGTAATTGAGGATAGGGTCTCCGACCCACAGGAAATTGGGCGGGGCCACGTTGCATGGGTTGATCACGGCATCGAAGAGCCACCACGCACTGAAGTACGTGGTTAGTAATTGAGGATAGGGTCTCCGACCCACTGGAACTTAGTAACGAGTTTTGCTAGTTCGAATTTGACCGCTGTTGATAATCGTTGGCCGCGACCTAGCTCGGCTACGACGAGATACGTTTCGCGCGGACCCATCCGCCTCGCGGACTCGGCACCTTCCCGCAACGGGAAGGAAACTGGCTGAGGCATTGCCAATCACAAGAATCGTAGTGCCCAAGCAAGTTTCCATCCCGTTTCGGGCGGGTGGGTTGTCGCTTCGCACAACTCAGCTCGGAATAAGCTACTTACTCCTGTTATCGAACTAGCAAAACTCGTCAAGTAATGCGTTGGAGCAAGATATGACCTACACACGCCTCATGCCGATGTCCGCTGGGCAAACGAAACTCACCGAGAGCACATTCAAGGCGCGATTCGATCTTAACCATCGGTATGTCGCATCGCTCACAGCCGAGAACCTGCTGCGGCCATACCTGCTCGAAGCAGGGCTGTGGGGCTATTCCGGGTCGGCGGGAACGACCATCGGTGTCGCCACGCAGGATGGACCGACGACGTGGCATTGGGGATGGGAGTCGGTGACATGTGAGCTGCGCGGGCATATTCTGGGCCACTGGATGTCGGCCGCAGCGAGGATCGTGGCGCAGACTGGCGATGGCCAGTTGCGCGCAAAGCTCAGCCATGTTGTCGCCGAGTTGGCTCGTTGCCAAGCAGCGAATGGGGGCGAGTGGGCGGGGTCGTTTCCGCAAAGCTACCTTCACCGGATCGTGAAAGGGGAGTACGTGTGGGCGCCCCAGTATACGTTGCACAAGCTGTTCATGGGCCTGCTCGATGTACATGCCGCCCTTGGCGACACAGATGCGCTCAAGATCGCTACGCGATTTACAGCCTGGTGCTCGCGCTGGACGCAGGACTTTAGCAACGAGCAGATGGACAATATCCTCGACTGGGAGACGGGCGGGATGCTGGAAACGTGGGCCACGCTTTACGGCGTCACCGGCGACCCGACGCACCGCGAGCTTATTCGCCGTTACGACCGCCGCCGTTTCTTCGACAGGCTGCTTGAGGGCGACGATGTGCTCACCAACAAGCACGCGAACACCCAGATCCCCGAGATCCTTGGCGCGGCGAGAGCCTACGAAGTGACAGGCGACGAGCGATATCGAAGCGTAGTGGAAGCGTTTTGGCGCGCCGCCGTCACCGATCGCGGCTCATTCGTTACGGGCGGCAGCTCCAACGGCGAGGTGTGGACGTCGCCGTTCAGCCTGTCGGCACGCCTGCAGAGCCCGCACGAGCACTGCACCGTCTACAACATGATGCGGCTCGCGCGCACATTGCACACGTGGACTGGCGACGCCGTATACGCCGCTTACTGGGAGCGCAACTATGTGAACGCCATCCTCGCCCAGCAGAACCCCGATACCGGCATGGTGACCTACTTCCTGCCACTCGGCGCGGGAAGCACGAAGACGTGGGGCTCGCCCACGAACGATTTCTGGTGCTGCCACGGCACACTGATGCAGGCCCATGCGGGTGTCGACGATGCGCTTGTTTTCACCGACGCCGAAGGAGTTGTGGTCGCACAGTATCTGCCGTCAATCACGACACTGAACGTAGGCGATAAGAGCGTGACGCTAACTGTCGCGCAGGATACGCAGCGGGGAGTCGCCATGGGGCAGAAGTTCTCGCAAGCCGGCCACACGGCCATACAGCACGTCCACAACCAGCCTATCCCGGCGCATCGGCCCAACGCCTACGTTTACGATATCACCGTAGCAGCACTGGAGCCGACGCGGTTTCCGCTGAAACTGCGTATCCCCGAGTGGGTGAACGGCGAGGCGACGGTAACCGTCGCGACCGAACCGCCCGTTACCGCCGCTCCGGGTTCTGTTGTGACCCTTGTTCGCGGGTGGGCCGCGCAGACCGTTCACGTCGAATTCCGCACTGCGCTCGTCGCCGTGCCGCTGCCCGACGATCCGCACGCCGTCGCATTTGTCGATGGACCGCTCGTCCTCGCCGCACTGACCGACGAAGACCGCGCGCTAGTCGGCGACCCCGCTGCGCCTGCGACGCTGCTCACCCCGGACCGTGAGCGCCACCACGGTTGGTGGAACGCGGGCACGTGGCGCACCGTCGGCCAGCCTGTCGGCACCCGCTTTATCCCACTGAACGATGTTCGCGACGAGCCTTACGCCGTGTATGTACGCGTCGGGTAGCGTCGTTTAGGAACGCTCGGGCCGCTGGGCCTTTTTTATAAAAGGGTGGCGACGGCTTCGTTCGCGTTTGTAACCAGCGTTTCGATCACCCAGTTTGGCACCCGTTATGCCTAGCCGTCAAAAAGCGGCGAACTATGCCCACTAGTCACGTGTTCTTATCACGAATGAGCGACCATCGAGATGGGGTACCATTTCAGTGTATTCCCGCAACGCTCGCAACGTTTCGTAAGGATAGAGGCGTAGTTGACGTATGGACAAACGGATTTTTGGGATTGAGACCGAGTTCGGCTGCTTGATCAAGGATGACTCGATCGGCAATGCCGAGCAGGTTGTCGAGATAATCAAGGACCACGCGTTCTACAAGGACAAGGTTGGCGTCATTGATCTGCATGCGCGCGACTACGCGTTCGAGCCAGCCCGATGCGGCGGTTTTCTGCGGTCAGGCGGCCGTCTCTACATCGACGCTGTTGGGTCGCACATGGAATACGCGACGCCTGAATGCACCGATTTCGTGGATGCAGTGCGCTACGACAAGGCGGGCCGCGTCATGCTGCAGCGGTTCCTGCGGGAGCTTGAGCTGGAAGACAAGGTCTCGTTCCACTCGAACAGCGTGGACCACTTTGGCGGGCACACATTCGGCTGCCATGAAAATTACCTCGTCGGCATCGACGACCGCTCGTTCCTCGACGCCCTCGCTACCCTGCTGCCATTCCTCGTCACCCGCCAGATATTCGCCGGGGTAGGGCGTGTCGGCGGCCACCGACTCAACTATAAGAGCCTCAAGAACAATATCATGACCATCTCGGACTACGAGGTGGACTATCAATGGGTGGGCAACTTCTACGGTGTCGAAGTCGATCCCACGATTGACTACCAGCTCTCGCAGCGTGCCGATCACATCGTCAAGACCATTAGCGGGCGTGTTCGTTTCAACCGGGCCATCATCAACCCGAAATGGGATTCGTATTACAACTACTCGAACCTGCACCGCCTGCACATACTTTTCGGCGAGTGCAACATGTCGGAGTACGCCACGCTTATGAAGGTAGGCACGACCAGTATCGTCCTCGACCTGATCGAGAGCGGCATACCGCTAGGCGACACGGAGCTGGCCGACCCGCTCGAAGCGCTGAAGACTGTCTCCCGCGACCCTTCGTGGAAGTGGACCGTTCGGCTGAAGGATGGCAGCACCATCGGCGCCGTCGACTTGCAGCGGATCTACCTCGCGCGCGCCATCGAGAACTTCAAGGGGCGTGACGAGCAGACCGATTACGTGCTGGCTGAGTGGGAAGACACCCTGAACAAGCTGGAAACCGACCCGATGCAGCTGGTCGACAAGCTGGACTGGGTCGCCAAGCGCAAGATGATCGAAGATTACATGGAAGCCGAGCCCGATGTGCGCTGGGGCGACGATATCCTGCACTCCATCGACCTCGAATACCACAACGTCGATCCCGCTACCGGTCTCTATTACGGCCTCGAACAGTCTGGCCTGATCAAGCGCGAAACCAACGACCTCGCGATTATCGAAGCAACCCTCAAGCCGCCCACCAACACGCGCGCCAAAGGGCGTGGCGTGGTGATCGAAAAGCTGCTCGCCCAATCGGCACGTGACTACGTGATCGACTGGGACCTGATCTACATCAACAAGCGCCGCTACCTCGAACTGAAGAACCCGTTCAGCACGTACGAGGAAGAAGCCACGCAGTTCGCCAGCGGGTTGTAGGCGCGGCGGGGCACCTAGCCCGAGAGACATGTGATGTACCGACGTTGTAACCGCGCAATGCCCAGCACTGGAGCGTTGCGACGACGAGGGAAACGTTCATGGCGAGTCGTGACCGCAAGCGGCGCGGATTGCATCTATTGGTAGCGCTCTGCTTTATCGGCACGTGTGGTGCGGTCGCGTTCCATCAGCACGTTAACCCGCCAGTCGCTACCTCGCGCCATCCAATCCCCGCTTGGATGCCTCCGCTATCCAAGCAAGATGAAGTCAACGTTCCTCTCGCAACTGCCATCAAGGAGGGGGACCTAGCCACCGCCGAGAAGCTAATCAAAGCTGGCGCAGATGTTGACTCCTACATGGACGGCGCCACGCCACTCTTTTTCGCCGCCGTGCTAAACGATAAAGCGATGGCAAGAATGCTCGTTGCCCACGGTGCAGATACCGCCAACGCCCTTTCTACGGCTGTTTGCTTTAACGATTACCCTCACCAGATAAGAACAGTCGACAGATTGTTGGAAGTCGGGGCCGATCCGTACTTCGATGAGGGGGACAGCGCGGACGCGACTCACACCAACCTTGAAACAGCAGCGAATTCCAGCAGTATGCCGGTACTTGAGTTTATTATCTCCAAAATCCACGCTCCGCGCTCCGACCGCGAGGCACGAGTGCTCCGCAATTCTTTAACAATAGGCCTCGACCGGGCTTGCAAGCTCGGTGACAGTGTTGCCGTTGAGTTTCTACTAAGGCGGCTCCCCGATCTTCCGGCAAACGATGCCGCTGGGGCACGGCGTGACTGCCTTAACCATGAACTTCTAATGGCTTGCCATGCAGCGGACTTGCGAAGAGCGGAGTTGCTCATTGCGCGGGGAGCGGACGTGAATTTTGAGTGGATGAACGGGGAATATTATCCGTTGGAAGGCAACCGAGCTGCTGAAACACCACTTTCTGCAGCTAGTGGAGCCGGGGCACTGAGCGTCATGAGGTATTTGTTGGCACACGGGGCGTGCGTCAATGCTGCGAAGATAGGCAAGGATAACCCACCAATTAATGCCGCCATCGCCTCGTTATCTAGCGCTAACCGAATGGCCGCCGTGGGGCTCTTATTGGAGCACGGTGCAAGTGTGAATGTAGCCAACGCTGTTGGCGAAACGCCGCTTATGTATGCTGCTTTCGATAACCCTTCGCGTGTAGCCACCCTCCTCTCACACGGCGCACGAGTTAATACTCAGGACAAGCTGGGCCGTACCGCTCTGTTTCGTGCCTGCACGTTTCAGCAGCTGTCGGTAGCGAAGATGCTGATCGCGCACGGCGCGAGCTCGAACATTTGTGGCGATGGAGGCTCTTGCTACGGGATCGCCTCACCGCTGGAGATGGCGTCGTTTAGGAGCGTCAATGGCGTAAAGTGTGACCCGAATATCAGACGATCGCTTATCAAACTATTACTCAATCATGGAGCCAATCCTCGGCACAAAGACGCTTCCGGATTTACATACAAGGACGTTTTCAATATCGACTGGAGTTCGACAGCATCGTGAACCGTACATCAACAAGTGCCGCCACCTGGAGCTCAAGAACGCGTTCAGCACATATGAAGCGGAGGCGATCCAATTCGCGTGCGGGCTGTGGTGGAACGGGGCACCTAGCCCGAGTGACATGTGATGTACCGACATTGTAACCGCGCAATGCCCAGCACTGGTGGATTGCGACGACGAGGGAAACGTTCATGGCGAGTCGTGATCGCAAGCGGCGCGGATGGCATCTATTAGTAGCGCTCTGCTTTATCGGCACGTGTGGTGCGGTCGCGTTCCATCAGCACGTTAACCCGCGGGTCGCAAACTCCCGCCCTCCAGTACCCGCCCGGATAACGCCAGCACCCACCCAAAACGAAGTCAACATTCCTTTGATTCCTATTTCGCGACATCCAATCCCCGCATGGATGCCTCCGCCATCCAAGCAAGATGAAGTCAACGTTCCTCTCGCAACTGCCATCAAGGAGGGCGACGTTGCCACCGCCGAGAATTTAATCAAAGCTGGCGCGGATGTAAACTCGTACATGGACCGCGCCACACCACTCTTCTTCGCCGCCGTGCTAAATGATAGAGCGATGGCAAGAATGCTCGTTGCCCACGGTGCAGATACCGCCAACGCCCTTTTTACGGCTGTTTACCAAAATGAGTTCCCAAATCCCGTCAGGACAGCAGCGCTGTTGTTGGACCTGGGTGCTGACCCCTATATGCGAATAAACAGGACGACGAACCTGGAAGCGGCTGCGGACGGCAGGAACATGCGCGTCCTGGAGATGCTTCTAGCAAGGGTCCATGCGCCGCACACCCCACGTGAGTCTCAAGCTCTTCACAATGCCCTTACGACTGGACTCGATTGGGCAGCGATCCAAGGCGACAGCGTAGCGGTTGAGTTCCTGCTCCGGCGGCTGCCGAGTTTGCCACGACGTGACGCCGCCAAGGCGAGACTCGCCTGCATGAACCACCAACTCATGGCAGCGTGCCTGTACGGCGAGTTGGCGAAGGTACAGCGGCTTGTGACTCACGGGGCCGACGTTAACTTTCGCTGCACAGAGGTTCTGCCGTATAAGGATTGGACGACGGTGCGGTACGATTTGGATGGCGATCCCGGTGCTACTTCGCCTCTCTACGCGGCGAGCAAAGCGGGATCTCTTCCGATAATGAAGTATCTGATCGCACACGGCGCGTGTGTTGATCCTGTCATTCCCGGCAAGGACGACGTACCGCTGATCGCTGCTCTTGACCCGCTCACGAAAGGCAATTCAATCGCCCCCGCGATGCTGTTAGTACGCAGCGGTGCCAACGTTAATGCGGCCAATCGTGTAGGCAAGACCCCACTCATGTCCGCTGCGTTCGATAACCCCACGATTGCAGCCACACTGCTATCACACGGTGCTCGCGCTAATACACAAGACCCGGGAGGCAGGACCGCCCTATTCAACGCCTGTGCTGCCCAGCAACTTTCGATTGCAAAATTACTCATCGCGCATGGTGCCAGTACAAATATCAATTGCTATGCAGGCTCATTGGGGATTATTTCACCTCTAGAGATTGCATCATTTGAGAGCGAAGGCGGCTCGAAACGCGACCCTATGACTCGGCGAGCGCTCATAAAGTTACTACTCAAACACGGTGCTCATCGTCGGCAGTAGGATGCTTACGGAGATGGATTAGGACGTTTTATACATGGGTATGGGGAGTATGTTTACGCACTCCACTAGCTCGAACCCGTTCAGCACGTATGAGGAAGAAGCCACGCAGTTTGCCTGCGGATTGTGATAGAGCGATCATATTCCTAGTGCCCACGGGGTACTTTCAAGCACTTAAGAGCCGTAGGTTTCCAACCTACGGACGGATTGCAGCGCTTTCGCCACGCACATGCTCCACCGTCTTCTCTGCGCCACCTGCCCGCTACCCCCTCACACCCACCGCCCTACCGCCTCCGGGACGTTGCGGTTGGCAGCGTCGCAGATGATGCGCAGCAGGGTGTCCGCGCCGGGTTGGGGGATTTGGGCCTGGATCACTAGATCGGCGGCGGTTTCGACGAGGACGTCGCGGGTGGAGTCGGATGCTCCGGCGAGGGCATTGAGCGCTTGCGGCAGTTGCTGCGGCATGATGACGCCGGGCCTGGGCATCGGCGGAAGCGCGCCGAGGGATGCGAATGAGCGCGACGCGACAGCGTAGGCATTCGATGCTTGCACTCCAGTCCCGTATTGCAGTCGCGCCAGGTAGGTGATGAGGACGGCAATGTGCTTCGAACCTTCAGTCCACGTTGCGCGAGCCGCGTCGGCTTGCGGTACACGGGCGGTGATGCGGTTGAGCCGCCAGTAGACGGCCATGGTGGCGAGGTCGGCCTTTTTCGCCGACGCCACCAGCGTATCGACCGCCCGGACAAGCGTCGCGACTTCATCCTGCCGCAGACTTTGAGCGGTAACGGAAGCCGCATCCAGCAGCGCCATTCGGGAGCGGATCGCCAGCGGCGTTATTTCCGCAACCGCTGCTTTCACCGTTCCCGCCGTCGAAGCATCGGCGGATGCTGCGATGATTGGCGTCCATACCGCAGGCGGTTGGTTGGCAGCGGCAATGGCAAAGCAGACGGCGGCAGCGCTTTCCGGCGCAGTGGCGGATGATCTCACGGTAGGTGGAAGAGCCGAGACCAGGCCAGGCGGCGGCGTGAACGCTGGCGTGGGCGGCACAGCTTCCCGAAGCGGCATGAGAGCCTTCGGGGGCGGCTTCTGGGTGCCGTGCGCGGCGATCACCCCGGAGATGACGCCGCCTAAGCCGCCTGTGCCAGGGATCTGCAGCATCAGGTCCCTCACTTCTGGGTTGCTGAGGTCCTGGTTGTTAGCGTCAAACTCGTCCCACGGTGTCACCGCAGTGCCGAAGCCGTCGTCGTCTTCCTTCAACTCCGACACAGGCACGGCTTTACTTCCCACAGGCTGAAACCCGGGGCGAACCGCAAGGATGCGCTTTGGTGCAGGCGGATGGGCACGCGTAACGGGGATACGTCCCCAATGGCTGCTTGAGCCCGCGCCGAAGAGAAAGTGCTCCACTTCTTCGCCGGGACAATACTTCAGGTGAGATCCCGCGGTCGCCATCTTGTACAGCGCCGATGCGACCGCGTCGGCGTTGCGCGTGTACTGCACGGCGGCGGCGTCAGCGAGGTATTCGCGTTGGCGGGCGATAGCGGCTCGCAGTACGCGACCGGCGAACGCCCCGATGCTGCCGACGATAACGAGTATGAGGCCGAGGATAAAGAACGCGGCGCTCACTCCTCCACTGTTGCTGTTACGCGTGTCTCGCGAGCTGACTTCGGAGGTCAACGTCAACATGCCCGATCCTATTGTGGAGATCGCGAGGAGTCCGAACACCATGGAGAATGCGCGCGTATTGAGCAGCGTGTCGTTGTTCAGAATGTGGCTGAACTCGTGGGCGACTATCGCCTGGAGTTCGTCGCGCGATAGCTGGCCGAGACATCCAGCGGTGACGCCTATTACCGCATCGACATTGTTCGTCCCTGCGGCGAAGGCATTGATGCCCATCTCTTTGTCGAGGATACACATACGCGGCGGTCGGACGCCGGCAGCAAGCGCCATTTCCTCGACCACATTCTTGAAACGTATCTCGGACGGGACTGTGGGGGTCACGTTCAGCCATCTCGCGCCCAGCAAGTCGCCTATTTTGGTGCCGTTGCCGCCGATCTCGTTCGCCTTCATCACAGTCGCGCCGACGACAATCACCGTTACAACCCCGCCGATGTACGGCAACAGCAACCTGAACACCTGCTCAAATGTATAGTGGATCTTGTCGACTATAAATATGGCAGTCACACACGACACGGCGGCATCGGTTGCTACCACGACGCCGATAATGGCGACCATGTAGAGGAACACAAGCAGCACTGTCGACCGCTTTGCGCGATCTTGCGCGGCGAAGAAATCCATTGATCGTGGCATGGTTAGAACTTCACGACGGGAGCGGCGCGTACGGCGGCATCGTCCACCTGGAACGGCGCGGCGGCGGCGAAGTTGAACGCTCCGGCGATTGCGCTGTTCGGGAACGTTTCCCGCGCCGTGTTGTAGACCATCACCGAGTCGTTGTACGCCTGGCGAGCGAAGGTCACTTTGTTTTCGGTGGACGTAAGCTCTTCCATGAGCACGATCATTGTCTGGTTGGCCTTGAGGTCAGGATAGGATTCGACCACGGCGAGCAGACGGCTAAGAGCGCCGCCAAGAGCGCCCTCAGCGGCACTGATATTGTGCATCGCATCGACATCGCCCGGCGCTACGGCCGCAGCCCGTCCGGCCGCCGTTGCCATATTGCGCGCCTGAGTGACTTCGTCGAGCGTCCCACGCTCATGAGCCATATAGCCCTTCGCCGTTTCGACCAGGTTCGGGATGAGGTCGTGGCGGCGCTGTAGCTGAACATCGATCTGCGAATACTCATTTTTGTAACGGTTACGCAACGTCACGAGGCTGTTGTAGATGACGACCAACGGGGCGATCACAACAACTGCAATGACGATAACAACGATAACGGTAGTCATATTGCCCTCCTAAGGGCCAATGGGCGGCGAACGGATTCGGTGATTTTAGTGGTCGCGCCTGCCGGGCACAATGTTCTGTTCGCGGCGGTTTAATCCCTGTCACAGTTTGACACAGCGTGTCAGGAAAGGTTGCATGTGAAGCGGGTTTGAGGCAGTGAGGTGGGGATGACAGGGGCGTCGTGCCGCCAGCCAAGGGCCAGCAGGTGCGGTGAAGGCGGCTGCGGATTCTCCCCACCTCCGGGATAATGGCCGGAGGTGGGGCTGAGAGCTACTTTGGCGCGGCCAGGTAGTCGCGAAATGTCGATCCCCAGTTGAAGTTGCCAGTATCGTGGGGTTTGCCATCGCGAGTGAGAAGTGCGTTCGCTTCCTTGTTTGATCGGCTGAAGACCCATCCCAGCACCGGGATTTGTCGAGAGCGGGCTGCGTTCAGGAAGGGCGCCGTGTCGAGAACGTCCAGATTGTTTTGTGGCCCGACTTCGCCAATGATGAACGCTTGCCCGGTTGCTTTAACCGCATCTAGCCTCACACCCATCATGTCCGCAGTTCCCTTCAGCCACTGCTCGTAGACGTGGACATCGAATACGACGTCTTTCCGATCTTTCGTCAGGTCGCCGCCCTTGCGGAAGATGACGCCTTCGTCCTGGCCCCACGATGTGGTGGGAACGACAATGATTCCATCCCAGCCAGCCGTGCGCAAGTTGTCAACCATCGCCGTCATGTCGGCCAGCCACAGCGCTTCATTCTCGGGGGTAGTGGGGCCAGCAAACGGCTCGTTCCACACCTCTAGCCACACATTCGGGTTTGACGCGAACTTGACCGCCCAATCGTGAAGGCGCGCCTTATAGTCGGCGTAATAGGGAGTGGTTGACGGTTGCTTCCCTCGAAACAGGGTGTCTTTGGTTCCATCCCAGCCGAACGGACAAAGGATTGTCACACGCCCCCGCGCCGTGTTATTGGCGACCACGTCTGTCAGCGAATGCAGGCGAGCGTGGTTGGGTTTGTCGTCCACGGTCACGTTGGCGTCAAGTGGAGTATCTCGGAGGTTCCGAACATACTCGCGAACGATTGAGATACCAGGCCAGATGTCGAGATCCGAACCGTCTCCCGCGTAAACATGGAACGCGTTAACGCCACGCAGGGCCATGGGGACGCCATCGCGCACAATGATGCCGCGCGTCACATGGTATCCCTTTATCGGATCAGCAATGACGCGGGACGACGTAGCGCAGAGTACGAGGAGGGCGATGCTCGCTATCAGGGTCTTGCAAAGGCTTCGCTTCATTGGAACCACCTTACACTTTCTTGAGCAAAATGACGTGACCACTGAAATCTCCCTCGGGGGAAATTCCGAGTGCGTCACCGTTGAGTTTGGCGACAGAGCCCGATGACAACTGGCCTGAGATGGCCCAGCCTTCGTCCGGGAGTAGTACTTCGATTTCCGATGGTGCTGCAGCGAACGCGTGAACGACCACGAGCGCAGATTCGCCATCGTCCGCGATTCTGGTTACAGCTTGCCACCCTCGAGGGTGGCGCCAACTCGTGCCCATCTCCCCGGTCATGTGGCTGCTGCCGTACTTTATTGTGCCTGCGGAAAGTTCGTACAGGTCTTCTGCAGCGTGAACGATGGCCCATTGGCGATCAGAGAGCTTGTCAACATCGCCCGATAAGCACATTCGCCCTAAAAAGGTTGCAGCGAGGCTGTAGACCAGGCGGCGGTCTGTGTCGTCATCGTGCAAGACAGCCCAAATCTGCGACTGGCGAGGCAGCATCAACGAGTGCAAGTTGGCCGCGATAATTGGGATTTCAACTGTCTCGTGAGCGTCCGAGAACGACGACATTGCCGTGAGGCCCATCATCGCCGGCTCAAGGCGGTGGCCCCCGGACGAGCAGTTTTCGATCACAAGGTCAGGTAGTCGCTCGCGTATTTTACGGAAGAATCGGTGAACTCCTTCCACGTGCGCGCGGAGCCCTTCTCCCTGTGACTCGGCCCCATCCGCGCCTATGCCGATGGTTTCGTTGTAATCCACCTTCATATACCCAAATCCGCAGCTTTCAAGCAGGTCGATAACGCGTTCCGACAATCGGTCAACAGCGCGCGAATCATTCAAGTCCCAGAAACGTCGTCCCCCTACCGTGATCGGAACGCCGTCGCGCTTGAGGTGCAGGTCGACCAATTGAAAGGCTTCGGAACTCGCCCCGCAAGTCTCCATCTCGAACCAGAGCCCAGGGATGAGCCCGTGGGAGCGAATCATGTCCGCCGTTGCCTTCAGCCCGTCCGGGAAGAGCGTTGTACTGGGAATCCAGTCGCCATGACACGAACCCCAATCGACGCCATCCACCTTATACCAACCAGCGTCGATCACAAGGTATCGCACCTTCGAGCCTTGCAGCTTACGAGCAATCCCCTCCAGGCGCTCGTGCGTTGGATCGCCCCATGTCGTACACCACTCATTGAACACGATGGGCATGTCTTGTTCGACTGCAGGGTGAGTGTCGGCCGCGCGGTGCTGAACCGCTGTTAATCTGTCGCATAGGTCGTCGAGGCAACCGAAAACCGAGGAGAGAGTTGCGGGAGGCGTGGTGAAGCTCTCGCCGACACCGACGGTTTTAGTCCAGTGCCCAAACTCGCGGTCAGCAAGACCACCGGAGATCGCGACGTAGTCGTCGCGGCGGTAGGCTTCCATCTGCCACGAGCCGGAGCACGCCAGCTGAGCGCCCCAAACCACTTCGGCATCGACATCCTCGATGGCGATAAAGGGGAACCAGCCACGAACAGGCATAGAGCCGACCTGACCAAACCGTTCGCTAAAAACGCCGTGTCCGATCCATGATGGCTCAAGATGCAAGTCCTCGATCGATTGGGAGTCTAATTTCCCCTCGGAACTCCAACCCGCCCGAAATCGGTGGACGATCAATCGCTCCGGCGCATCGGCTTCGTCAAAGGGCGAGATGCCGCCGAGAGAAAAGCTTGTGAGCATTTCCAGCGTCACCGGTAGTTTGGAGGTGTTGATAAAGACCGTATGCACCTGCACCGCAGCATCGCCGTCGTGCCACGACAAATGGTGTTCGATGGCGTAGCCGGTTTCGCTCACGAGGCGAGTAATAACCGTAGTCTTGGCTCCCTCGGTGACGACATCCTGCTTGTCGAACTTAAATCTGCCGTTCGACGGAGCGCTGCGCATGGTGCGTCCTTGCCCGAATCCGCCGGTGTACTCGTCGCCGACGATCTTGACATGCGCCACCGGGTCCAAAGTGACCGCAAGCGGATCCCAGGCTGTTGGCAAATGTCGAAACGCTACCGGATCAGAGGGTCTCAGCTTTTCGCGGTGCACCGGGACGCTCTGGATGGTTTCGGTGGGCAGAAGCTCGACGGAAACACGTCCCGTGGAGTCGTCATGCTGGTAGCGGACAGTGATGTCGGAGACTTGGAACTTGGAAAGGGTTTGTATTGGCATGTGAGGTATCTGATGCTTCACAGACGGATTGCGGACCCCATAGTCACGCGCTGTTTGCTGAATTCCATTGTACTCTAAACCTGACATGCTACTGCCAAGTGGGAGGCTTAAGGTTGGTCGCCGCACTAATATATACCGCCATTCGAGAATTCGCCAAATCTCTCGTTTGCGCGGTGGCTCATCAATCGGCTGTAATCTCGCTACAAATACCCCAAATGAATAACCGTCTCGCACTTAGGCAGGACTGCGCCTCATGCAGCGAGCTAAAATACGGTATATTACTAAAGGCAAACGTCGATCAGGTTTCGGAACGCTTGGAAGCGTCCGATATTGACTAACCGCTAGTAGAACTGTTTCACCCTTCACCCTATGGAAACACATGTTGTCGAAATCAGCCCGGTCACCAGCCGACACTCGGCTCTGATCGTGTTTCTGGCTTGTATTCTCAAGCTCTCCACCGACTACAATGACGCGGGCGCTGTCTTTGCGGCTCCGTTCATCATGAACTGCGGCGACGATGTCGAAATGATGCCGGACTTGCAAATTGTTGTGCGGGAGCACCTCGGTCTCATTGCCGATGACTGTCTCGAAGGGTCGGCCGATATCGCTATCGAAATCATACCATGGGGCAGCGACCCCGAAGACCGAACATCCAGCCTCGCCGATTACGAGCAAACCGGAGTTCGCGAATACTGGCTGATCGATCCCGAACACAAGGTCGCGACGTTCTACATTCGCAACGCCGAAAAGCAGCTGGTCCCAGCGCGCATGGGCGAATCTGGAATATATCGCAGCAAGATCCTGCCCGACCTATGGATCAAAGTTAACTGGCTCTGGGAAGATCCGCCGCCCAAAGCGATGGTCATTCTCCGCGAATGGCGCAAAATCTAACACATTGCGGAATGATCGAAACGCGCCGGCTGAGGGCCGGGAACATAGGCCGCAGCGGGCCTGGTAGTAAACGGGAGTGCCAATGTCTAATCGACCATCTTGGGATGAGTATTTCATGCAGATCGCGGTCGACGTGTCGACCCGCGCAACGTGCCTTCGCCGACAGGTGGGCGCCGTCATCGTCCGCGACCGCCGCATCCTCACCACTGGCTATAACGGCGCACCCATCGGCCTTGCGCACTGCCAGGATGTGGGCTGCCACATGGTCAACGGCCACTGCATTCGTTGTCTGCACGCCGAACAGAACGCAATCATTCAAGGTGCTTTCTTCGGCGTCCGAACAGAAGGCGCAACCCTTTACTGCACCGCGCAGCCGTGCAACATGTGTGCGAAAATGATCGTGAACGCCGGTATAGTCAAAGTGGTCATCGGCGGCGACTATCCCGACGAGTTTGCTCTTGAAGTCCTGAACGCTGGCGGCGTGGAATTGGTCTACCGCAAAGTGGCATCTGCCGAAATCTAAGCGATACCTGCGGCGGTCGCTGTTGGCCGCATTAATTGAGTAAGTTGGAATGAAAACTCCTTTTCCCCTTTTGCCGCCGTTGGCTTTTATCGTGGCGATGGTGCTCTGCTACCTGCTCACGCCGCTGGTACGAAACCTCGCGGTCAAGTACGGTGCCGTCGCCATCCCGCGCGAGCGTGACGTTCACAAACAGCCTATCCCGCGCTGGGGCGGTGTCGCCATGTACGCCGCGTACATGCTTACCGTTTCCCTAATACTCGCATGGATGGTGCTACGGTTCCAACTTCATCCCGACGCGCACCCCCGCCTTCTCGACCCAGGGCATTTCAAGCAATACACCGGGATTCTGGCGGGCGCGACTCTTGTCGCTATCGTCGGCGCGCTCGACGACAAGTTCGACCTCTCGGCTATCTGGCAGTCGCTCGCCCTTGTAGGCGCTGGCCTGATACTCTTCTTCTGCAACGTTCGCATCGATGGCATTACCAACCCATTTGCCGCTACGTGGATGCCAATTCCGCTTGGCTGGAGCTGCCTGTTTACGCTGGTCTGGGTGTTTGGCGTTGCCAAAACCGTGGACTTCATGGATGGGCTTGACGGTCTCGCGGCGGGTATCAGCGCAATCTCAGGCATAACGCTCGCGCTCATGGCCGCACAGGCGCACCAATACGAGGTCAGCATCTTTGCCGCCGCACTCGTCGGCGTGTGTGTCGGCTTCCTTCGCCACAACTATAACCCGGCGACCATCATCATGGGCACCATCGGTGCTCAGTTCATCGGCTTCATCTTGGCTGCGGTCGCTATGCTTGGCGCGTTCAAGATGGCGGCGACGGTCAGCGTTGTGCTGCCGATCATCGTCCTCGGCGTGCCCATCTTCGACGGCATGCGGGTCGTTACCCAGCGCACCATCAACCGCGTCCCCGCGCACCTGCCGGACCGCACATCGCACTTGCACCACATCCTCATCAACCGCGGCCTTTCGACCAAACAGGCAGTTTGGGTGATCTACGGCATCGCCGCCATCTGCTGCCTCGGTGCGTTCGCGCTGCTCTACTTCCTGAAGTAGGAGGCTAAACCCGATGTCCGTATACGATGACTACCTTGAGACCGTCAAGCCCGACGAGCGTGTTGAGCTGGACCGAATACGCTCCATCGTCAGTCGAGTCGTGCCCGATACAGAGGATGGGCTATCGTACGGTATGCCGACGGTTAAATACAGGGGCAAAGGATTGATTAGTTTTATGGCGGCCAAGAAGCACCTCAGCATTTACCCGATGAGTGGCAAAGTTGTCGATAAGCTTCGCGATAAGCTAACAGCCTATAGTCTGTCGGCAGGCACTATCCGCTTTTCCGCAAGCAATCCAATCCCCGAAGCGCTCGTTGAAGAGATTATCCTCACACGGAAACGTGAGATTGACGAAAAGCTGGGGTAGCCGGTCGCGCCCGGCGGCGTAGTCTGTGCTATCTAGCGACGAGCTTCATGGTGGTCGTCCGGGGACCGAGGTCGGGGATGGCATTCAGTGCCGACGATTCCCCCGGATTAGCCGCGAATGTTGGGCCGCCGATCTGCGGGGCGTGCGATGGGAGCCGATTTGGCCGACTCGCGTCAAGGCGCGAGGAGTCGTAGATCAGCACGGGCGCTGCTCCGGGATCCTGCTGGCTGTAGACCACTTCAAGGCGCGCGCCCACTTCCGCTCCTCTAATATTCGGCACCGGCGTGAACTCGATGGTGTTGTAGCCCCGTCGCAGGTTGTCGGTGATCTCGCGGTCGACGTGCACCGAGAAGCGGCCGATAAAGTGGCTGTTTACCTTTACCTCGACTAACCCCGATCGGATTCGTCCCCGGATCCAGTACCAGTTCTTCGGGCGGGCTGTGTTAACCAGCGGGTCCGCCAGATCAACTACGGGGTCTGCGTTTGGATCTTCGAGCGTCTTGTTGTCCACCACGTCAAACGGCTTCGGCGTGTCGCGAAGGAGGGGGTCATGCTTGACAATCTCCTGCCCATTCTCGCCAATCCCCGGGCTCGGCGAATATTCGAGCGGATTCGGGTGGCTCCACGTCGGCACATACCCCTCGCGATCGGCGGCGCGTTCGATACCTCTATCGGTCAGCTGCATCGGCACTGGCTTGTCGTCGGTGCACCCTGCGATGCTAATCACAAGCATCGTAAGCGCGGCTAGTTGAGTTGCAAGGCGTAGAGTCATGGCGAATGCGCGGTGCACAGGTCATAGCCGCTAAGAAGATAGTCGGCGATGAGCGGTCGTTTCATTATACGGTAGTGGTCGCGAATCTGTTACCCGTCGGTGCCAGGCGCAGAAACGACCCGCGCTCTGATACGCCGTGAAGCGCATGCAGTAATGCGGGTCGTGTCAGGAGACGTGCCTGAAATTACACTCAGCTGTTCTTAATCGACGCCATGTCGATTACGAACCGGTAGTGCACATCGCTCGCCAGCATCCGGTCGTACGCGTTGTTGACGTTCTGGATAGTGATCATCTCGGTGTCGCACGTGATGCCCTTTGCGGCGCAGAAGTTCAGCATGTCCTGAGTTTCCTTTATACCGCCGATGCAGGAACCGGTAACGTTCTTGCGCCCGAAGATCAAGGCTGGGCTGCTGATTGCCGGCTCAATGAGACCGATCAAGCCAACAATACAGAGCGTGCCGTCAAGAGTGAGAGTGGTTAAATACGGCTGGAAGTCGTGCGCGTTTGGAACGGTGTCGAGGATGAAGTCGAAGGTGTTCGCAACGGCCTTCATCTGCGCTTCGTCGGTCGAAAGTACAACGTGATCGGCACCAAGTCGGAGCGCTTCGGGCTCTTTGTTGGCAGTACGCGTGAACAAAGTTACTTCGGCGCCGAGGGCATGCGCGAACTTGACACCCATATGGCCCAGGCCGCCGAGACCGACGACTGCCACCTTCATGTCGGGACCGATCTTCCAATGGATGAGCGGCGAGTAGGTCGTTATGCCCGCGCAAAGCAGCGGCGCCGCCGATTTAATGTCAAGCGCATCGGGAACATGCACCACATACTTATAGCAAACCACGATCTGCTCGGAGTAGCCGCCAAATGTCGGCATTCCGTCGCGTCGGTCGGTCGCGTTATATGTGCCTACCATGCCCTCTTCGCAGTACTGCTCAAGACCTAGTTCGCACGAGTGGCAGTGCTGGCATGAGTCCACCATGCAGCCTACGCCGACCATTTGGCCGACAGTAAAACTGGTCACATCACCGCCAACTTTGGAGACACGCCCGACGATCTCGTGGCCAGGGACCATGGGATAGAGGCTGCCTCCCC
The DNA here is from genome assembly GCA_036504535.1 of Capsulimonadaceae bacterium. Classification (GTDB taxonomy): domain Bacteria; phylum Armatimonadota; class Armatimonadia; order Armatimonadales; family Capsulimonadaceae; genus JARLGU01. Next base: position 14,783 of record DASXUY010000054.1, on the reverse strand, counting down.
ACTCATTGCGCGCCTGGTGGATATCCGAATGGCAGACGCCACAGTAAAGGATATCGATAAGCACATCATCGGGCCGGACATCTCGCCGTGTGAACTCGTGCGGGGCGATGGGCGACGTGGCTGACTGTGCGGCATAGCCGCGAACGTTCAATGGCATGGTGATCTCCTGTGATCTGGTTGGGTGCTGGTGGAGTGAGAATGAGTCGCTAGAAAGTTCAGTTATGAACTAACCAGGCTGAGCCTAGGTGCGCGGCAGACCGCGAAGTCATCCCTTGACGCGCCGAAGACGGCGCGGGTGTTCAAGTCAATGCGCTATTCCGGCAAATCTAGGCTGAGCCGCGCTCAGAATGAGCTTAATTTTTCCTGTGGTCGTTCTAATGCCTAGACACCAATCGCTATAGCTGCGGGCAGTATGCAACTGCTACTTATACCCAACCTTACGCTTGTGTAATCCGCTCTCGCGCGATCAGTTCAATCGCATTCGAAAGCAGCGCAAGGTTTGCCGCGTGGTTCAGCCATGTGCTCGCGCCCGACGAGTGCGGCAGCGGGACGTACGTCACGCCGTCCACCTCGAACCGCTGCCCGATACGCTGATCCAGCGGCAGGACGGGGCGCAGGAATGTGTCGATGGCCATCTTGCCGAAGGGGAGTATGACGCGCGGCTGCACGATACCGAGTTCCTGCTCCAGCCACGGTCGGCAGTTGGCAAGCTCCGTGGCCGATGGCGCGCGATCGGTCGACTTGCCCGGCAGGCGGCCCGGAAAGCACTTTGTAAGAGCCGTCATGGCGACGGTTGTGCCAATCTCGCTCTCCGCAAAGCCAGCCTTCAGCAGCCACTCGACGAGCCGCTTCCCCGCCGGTCCCTGATAGGTCCGGCCCACTCGCAAATCAGTAAGGCTGGGCGCTTGGCCGACAACGAGGAACGGCGACGGGGCCATAGGCGGGCCATCGTGATGCTGGATGATCGGCGGCGACGAGATCGGATAGCCCATCTCCGCGCAGCGTCGGCACTGTGAAAGAGCGGCATGAAGCTGACCGAGGGGCGAATCGAGCATGCGCTATTGTGCTCGATTTCACCCACACCGGTCAACCAGGCTGAGCCTGGACCCTTATCGCGCTTCGATCACTGCGCGTGTTAGCCAGCAATCGTCGACACGCGTACGGCCTCATGCTTGTTCACCCACATCGGTAAACCGGGCTGCGGTTCAGCCCTAGATCGCCGGCATTACGTGCCCGCCGCAGACGGGGATATATGCGCCGGTGATATACGACGCCAGATCCGATGCCAGGAACAGGACAGCATTCGCAATCTCCTGGTCGGTGCCGCGGCGCTTCAGGGCGCATTCGGCGGCGTAACCTGGCTGGTCTTCGCTGCCCGCTTCCCGGATGCGGTCGCTGATGGTCCATCCCGGCGCTACTTGGTTCACGGTGATCCCGGCGTGACCGATCTCGCGTGCCAGCACGCGAATGATCCCGTCCTGCCCGCGCTTACCGGATACATACGCCGACTGGCTGGGCAGGTTCTGCATAGCGCATTCGGTGTTGATCGCGATATACCGCCCGCCGCCGCGCTCGATCATGCTCGGAGCGAACGCTTTGGCGAGGAACACATTCTGCAGCACGCAAGAGCGAAACTGCGAAACGTAATCGTCTTCGTCCTGCTCCAGGATCGACGTCCACGCATATTGAACCACCGCATTCGCGACCACGATATCGATGCCGCCAAACTCGGCGAATACCTTGTCCCGCATGGCGAAGATGCTCGCCTTGTCCGTAATATCCGCCTGCACCGCGAAGCCCTTGCGCCCAAGCGCGGCCACTTCCGCCACCAGCGCGTCGGCCATCGCTGCGTTCTTGCCGTAGTGTATGGCCACATCCGCGCCCGCCTTGGCCAGAGTGCGCACCATCACGCGTCCGAGGTCGCCCGATGCGCCGGTAACGATGGCGCGCTTGCCTGTTAGGTCTATATTAATCATTTTATTTCCTTTTTAGTCGGATGACCTCACCCCTAACCCCTCTCCTAGGATAAGGAGAGGGGAGAAAGAACAAGCCACGAGCCAATCTCTTTCTGGCTCCCCTCTCCTTATCCTAGGAGAGGGGCCGGGGGTGAGGTCATGGCCCGCCCGGCCAGAGAGGGCATCTTCACATTAACCGATACAGAGCCGCCCGCCATCGACGCGCAGGGTCGTACCGGTGACGTAGCTGCCGTCGGGTCCAGCCAGGAAAACCGCGCCGCAAGCGATATCTTCGGGCATGCCGATTCGCCCGCATGGGTTCTGCTTGGCGTACTCTTCGCGGTGTTCGGGGACATCCCAGTGGAATGCGCCCATTTCGGTGTAGATGACGCCTGGTTCGAGCGCGTTGCACGTGATCCCGTGGCGGCCCATCGCGGGCGCAATTGCCGCCATGAACATGCGCTCGCCCGACTTTGCAGCAGCATAGTCGGCCTGGTTGCTGTTCGCTTGGACAGTCGAGCCCGATGTGATAAAGATCATCCGCCCGCCGCGCTCCTTGCCCTGCGCGATCATGACTTTGGCACATGCTTGTGCGACATTGAAAGAACCGGTGAGGATGACATCGATGGTCTTCTGCCATGTAGCGTTGTCCATGCCGATAAACTCGATGAACGGGCAGATACCGGCGTTGCTCACCAGAATGTCCACGCCGCCGTATTTCGCCACGGTCGCCGCAACAGCGCCGTCGACGGATGCGCGGTCGGTAACGTCGCAGAAGACGGCCATGGCAGGCCGCCCGGACTCGTCGGCGATCCGCTGCGCCGACTTCTCGGCAAGCTCGATGTTGACATCGGTAATGACAATAGTCGCGCCCTCGGCAGCGAAACGCTTGGCAATGCCAAAGCCGATACCGCGCGCCGCGCCTGTGATAAATGCAACTTTCCCGTCAAGCGGAATTGGGTTCATAGTGGTTCTCCTGTGAAGTGTGTGAGGCTAAGATATCGAAAATGCCCATTAAATGTCCCGTAGGTTGAAACCTACGGCTCCGAAGTGCTTGAAAGTACCCTTTGGGCACTCAGAGCAATTTACAGTCGGCCCGTTCCGGAACGTACCCGGCGAGCCAAGCAGTGGTCGGACATCATAGTCCCCAAATTTTGGGGACAGCGAGCGGTGCGAGCAGGGGTTCATTATAAGCCTCCGTCTCCCATTCCATGTAACATTCCAACGCGAAAACATGGATAATCCTAGCATGGCCATCGCAAACGCAGAAGAGATCCCGCTGAACGACGCGTGGCTGCTTGACAGCCGTCTGTGGGCTCGCGGCGCGCCTCGCTCCACTGTGCTCACCCCGCTGTACGTGCAGCGTTACTGCGGCCCGCGGGTCGGGACCGCCCCAAGTTGGCACAGGTTTTGGGAGCTGATCTATGTTTTTGGCGGGCGAGGGCAGGCGGTGGAGGCCGGTAGCTCGACGCCGCTTGTCGCGGGCACCGCTCTCATTGTGCCGCCGCGCCTGGTCCACCGCGAGGAGTCCGAAAGCGCCGATATCGACACTCTGTGGGTGGGGATCGAGGGCAGCTGCCTGGAGACGCTGCCGACCGACGCGGTCCTGCTGGCGCGCGCCGAAGAGCTGGCTCCGTGGTGCGAACAGCTCTGGCTGCGAACACGGTTGCCGTACTGGGCATTGAGTGGCATGGAGATCGACGGCCTGGTTCAGGCAATTGTGGGCCGCGTCCTTCACGCTGTGTCGGGCGATAACGACGACCGAGTCACCGAGCCAGAGCGCTTTAGCCGTGTCGTGTGGCACATCCACGCCAATTACGCGTCCCCGCTCACGGTCGCCTCTCTCGCCGCCCTGTGCGATATCAGCGAAGGCCACTTCTACCGCTGGTTCCAGCAGCGTACCGGCACGACTCCGATGGAGTATGTGACGCGCGTGCGTATCGAAAACGCCCAAGAGCTCCTGCGCCGCTCCAACATGCCCATCCACTCGGTCGCCGCAAGGGTTGGCTACGAAGACCCTCTCTACTTCAGCCGAGCGTTCCGCCGCACGGTCGGCACCGGCCCGCGCGAATGGCGCACCGAGGCGCGACGCAAGGGGTTTGCGGCGGGGTAGGGGCGCGGACGGTGGGACGGGAAACACGTGGCGTGATTACGAGCGATAATATTGGTACCGGGCAGGTAGGGATTGTCCATTGCGATTGCTAACTATCCTGCAATACACGAGACACGGCCGCCGTAGGGCGACGTTCGTGAATACCACGATTGTTTCGATTTGGAGGCAGCTATAAGTGAAAGCATGCACATGGGCGATAATCGCGGTGTTCGCCGTAACTCTCGCCATCAGCACAAGCTCCGGACAGGTAAAGCCGCGTGAAGGTCGCCAGTTGCAGGTGCAGCGAGAGACTGCTAAATCCGTCGTCATTCGTCAGTCTTTCTCGCCTGATCCGAAACTTTCACGACTTCGGTTGCCGACAAACGTAACAGGAGTACCGGTTCTTCAGTCGTCAGATTCAATCACCGGAATTGCGGCGTGGGCGGAAAAGTTTTTCCCGACTGGCCCTTCGTTCCACTCAATAGGGGAAACTTCGGATCTGTTCCTCGTTGTCGGATCGAACTACTCAGGGGTAAATAGGTATGACTCGTACCTGTTTTTACGGTGTTACGTGAAGCACACGTCTGGCCTGAATCCATCGTGGATCCCAATATGGAAGCTTGTTCACGTGGATCTGGGAGTTGGTAACAACTCATCAGCGCCTCCGATTGCGTACGGAGCGTTTAAGACGGCTAGGTCGCGCGTAACCCTATACAATAATTCGAAACGGAAGGTAAAAACTATCGATATGCGCGACACGATAATGACACTTCGCATGGAAGGCCTTAATATCCCAACGAATTAATAGCCTTCTCGTGTTGTGAACCGCTCTATCGTCGAGACCGGCGCTGACATTACGTCGCAGAATCGCGCAGGCCAAAGAGCACCCGGCACGAGCTTCGCGTCGCAATCCGCGCGCGCATGGAAGCAAGATGATGGAATCTAATCGCAGTCGGCATCGCGTTCCGATTGATCCGATGATTGCGGCAAGGCTGAGGATGTCGCAGATTGAAAAAGGTCTCGCCCAGAATCACGTTGCTGAACTTATTCATGGAAACCACTGCGTGATCAGTCGCTATGACAACATGCACAGGGCTGTCAAGCTTGAGCATGAAGTGCTTTTTGATCAGTATTTTGGCTGGTCTCGGCAAGGTGGCACTGGTGCATAACCGCTAAGTACCTCTCTCCCACAATCTAACAACCTTTGTGGGAGAGGGTCCAATACTTCGCCGCAAAACGAGAGCAAGTGCAGTGGTTCTTCGAAAGTCATCAAACATACAAGCTTGTGCGTACATATATGCAAAACCAAGTGCCAATCCGCCACTATTACCTCGATGAGGCGGGAGATGGGACGCTTTTTGACCACCACGGTCGGATCTTGGTCGGTTCGGAAGGCTGCTCGAATTACTTTATGCTCGGGATGATCTCCGTTGCCGACCCTGTAGGCTTGTCAAACCGCCTGGAAACTCTGCGGCAGTCGTTGATAACTGACCCCTATTTTGAAGGAGTTCCTTCGTTTGACCTGGCGCAACGCAAGACCGCAATTGGCTTTCACGCAAAGGATGACCTGCCTGAAGTTCGATGGGCTGTGATGCAATTGCTGCGCCGTGAAGATCTGGGTTTTTTCGCCGTAGTCAGCAGTAAGAAGAGCGTCCTGAAAATGGTTCACGAGCAGAACAGTGCTGACCCCACCTACCGGTACCATCCTAATCAGATGTATGACTACCAAGTTCAGCGGTTATTACGGGGGAGATTACATAGACATTCATCCTATCACATTCACTTCGCCGGAAGAGGGAAGGCGGATCGCACGGCGGCTTTGAAGGCCGCCGTGATCCTATGCCAATCGAGATATATTGAGGAGCGCGGTATAGCTTCGACGCCAGCGCTTAAGGTTTCAATTGAGAGTTCGCGGGACGTGGGTGGACTTCAAGCGGCCGACTACTTCTTGTGGACGCTGCAGCGCTTCTACGAGAGGGGCGAAGATCGATATATGAAAGCTCTTTGGCCGCGATACAGGATGGTAATCGATACGACGGATAATGATCGAAGCTTAGCTGGAAGGCATTACACACAAAAACGACCGCTGACTTTGGCGGTCGTTCGGAAATACTAGCGGGGGATATAGGAGCCAAGTAACTCACACGGCATGAAGCCGATTTTCGTCCCTCGTTAACATAAATATACCATAAACGTACCGATTATTCAATTGTGCGCCAGATTGAGTTCGCCAAATCTGAGATGGCTATGGCGCACTTTATACTTCAATGCCGTGCCGACCAACTATCAGCGGCATATTAACCTTCCAGTAGCGCACCGACACGACCCCGATGGAGTATGTAGCGCGGGTGCGTATCGAAAACGCGCAAGAGCTACTGCGCCGTTCCAACATGCCCATCCACTCGGTGGCAGCAAGAGTAAGCTACGAAGACACCCTCTACTTCAGCCGAGCGTTCCGCCGAACGGTCGGGACCGGCCCGCGCGAATGGCGCACCGAGGCGCGACGCAAGGGGTTTGGGACAGGGTATGGTTGGGGACGGTGGTGTCATCCGATGAATCGGTGCCTGGGAAGGGGAGAACTCCCTTGGAGCTAGGAGTTGAGGCGGGCGTCGCCGTGCGCGGACGGAGATGCGCGAGACGCGACTGGCGGCGGATTGTGCTGATTGTGGAACAATGCTGAGAGTGGAGGATCAAATGGCCACAGATCATCAAAAGCAGCTGTTGACGCTTGCCTATGAAGACCCGTTGTTGAGCAGTCACGACCGGGAGCATGCATTCTATGGTTTCTGGAGCTGTCACCGGAAGGCTTTTACGTACATCAACAGGAACGATCTGACCGAAATCCTGACGCATACGGACTGGCTGGCTGCTGTGAGTTCACTTCTATCGGACATCATCATGAGCGGCCAAGTCTCTGTGAACGACTTGGATTGGCTCCGGCAACAAATGGTAGAGGCAAAGCTGGAGGGGTGGCACTCGCTGGACCAGCTGGACGCGTTAGTGGTATACAACGACGGTTCGATCAGCCACGTGAACAAATTGGCGTGCACGCTAAGCAAGCGAGCCGACTGGTTGTCATACCCGATTATCGCTACTGCCCCTTCAGATGTCTTGCAGGACCTGTTAGCTCTTGTCGCAGAATCGCGCAGGCCAAGGAGCGCTCGGAACAATCTTCGCGACGCAATCCTCTCGCGGATGGACGCAAAGGAATAGTGAATACAAAAGAAGCTGACACGGTAGTTCATTGACGCAGGGTGTGACTGATGACTCTAAGCTACGATCTTGAAATGCTAATCACACCGGATGTCCGCTACCCGGAAATATGGCTCATGCCGCGTGACTCTGCCGACGTTGAAACGCTGTTGGTGATATTTACCAACCTCGCCGCTGGAGATCGGGACGAGATTGTTCTGGTGCAAAGGCCCAGCAGTGGTGCTTCTGATCCGTTCGCTGTCGTCCTGCGCACCACCACTGATTCCCGTCCCAGAAAGAGGCTCTACCATGGTCGCGAAGCTGGGGCGGAGTTTCCGTTGTGGATAAACACGCTGGATGGGTGGGCTGAGTGCAGGGATTTGATGGAACCCGTAGCCCATTCCGAGCACGCGTGTCATCAGTACTTTACCTTTCCGGACTTCGACGATGCGCTGGTCGTTGTAAGCTACATGGAGTAGACTCCCGCGCTATCCGGTTGACTGCCCAGGTGCTGAGGTGTTGCTATGTCGTTCTACTTGGCTGTTGGTATCCCGCCCCAACTCGTTTCAAAGCTACGGGAATCGTTGGACAGTCAGATATATATTGGGGACGTGACCGACTTTCCTATTGGACGCGCGACCACCCGCGGGCGATCGTCGTGGGTGGCGTACACTCTGCAAATCGGGTCCAGTTCCGCGTCGCTGGTCGGAAAAGGCGCGATTCGAAGGACGCATAATAATGACAAATCAGCCTTACTGATATCAGGTGTAGAGGCCCTGCTCGGTTGCGAGAATGTGCCTTCGATTACTTTGCTTCTCCACTGGATGAGCGGCTGGATACAAAATGAAGAAGTTCATGCCACCTGTGAGGAACGAGTGAGAATCGAAAACTTGCCCGAGACGGTCGAAACCATGCAATCCGATGTCCGCTATATTGTTTGTGGTAATTCGTCAAGCGCCACCGGCTCAGAAATGACGACGCTCTAGAAGCTTCGGAAAGGTACACGCGAGCTATTCAGAGTCAAATGTTCAGAACTATCGGCTACTCTTGCGCGCCGCGACGACTATCATTTGTGAATGCACGTGCCCTACTTTAAAGGCAAAACCGTGTCCAACTATACCGAGTATCGTATTGATAATATTTTGACGCACGGCCTGCCTAGAGCCTTGCGTGATCGTGCCATATGCTGTGGTAATGAGCTTGCATGGCCGGAGGACAGCGCCCTTGACGTGACAAGATTTCTCGCGTCGAAAGCCTGCGCCATTGTTGGCGTCGAAGCATTCACTATCGACGGAGGAGATCCAAAATGGTTAGCGACGAGTAACTACGTGGCCGCGCTGAATCCCGAGAATGATGACTACATCGAAAAATGTCTGGATGGAGCGATTCAGTTTATTCATGCGTTCGGCTCCACGCCGAACGTTGCGTTCAACTTCTAGCGAAGCCTCGCCTCGGGCCGACAAGACATAATCGAACAGTCCCTTTGTGGATTTCTCCATTTTCCGTATCAGACCCGATGAGCGAAGTCCCGGTCCACACCCTGCGGAATTCCTGTGGGTCGGAGATCCTATCCTCAATAACTAACCACGTACTTCAGTGCGTGGTGGCGGTTTCGATAAGGACCCGGTCGTCATCGGTGAGAAACTTAACTCATTTTGCACGTGTTTCGTGAGTTAAGATATCTACGCTTATTTCAAGACTTCGCTTGAAATAGATGGCCGCTTTGCGTCAACGATTACCACTGAATGAATTCAGTGGCTGGCGAATATATGACTGTCCCTGCCGGGACGTCGGAGCGGCTTCAGCCGCGTTGATGGCTGCATCGGGGTTCGCGGCGGTAATGCCAACGACAACATGTTGTCGTTCAGAATTTTGTAAGGGCTTAGCGGAACTCGCGCTGAAAATTCGCCTCTGGGAAACGCGCCAAATCAAAGTCATCAATGGGCGAGAAATGGTCGACCGCGGCACGAATGACGGGCTCCTCTCCTAAGCAGTCTTCTACCGCAGTATGTACGCCAACCAATTCGCCGGGTTAGGGGACAAGGTCATAGGCCCCGTTCAAGCAAAAACCTTCTGGTCTTATGGTTGCTCTGCCGTGCAGGGGAAAGGCTGAGGATGATAATCCTCTGCAATTATCTCGAATCGCAGCCCAACGGCTCAAAGAGGAAGGTGTCGGTCTCTCATAAAGCGAACCATATTTCAGTCTCGATCCAGTCTTGACTGGCTTGAGAAAGCATCGGAATGAACGCCGGGTGTACATTATTACCACTCAGGCACTGTCTTGCCTCGCCAACTTGGAATCTGCGTTGCAAGCGCCCAAGCAGCAGTATCTCTCGGTAATTTGTATCGACCTCAAACTATGACAAAGACTAGTAATGCGATAACCATAATCGATGCATTCTTGCTCGAAGGCACGGCTGAAGTTGACGACGTTTGTGCTTCTCTGAAGGAATTGGCAACAACAAGTTTTCGACAGCAAATGGCAAGGATAGGACTTCCTTGTGATGATCGCGCCAACGCGAAGTTGTTGCGTCAAACACTCGCAAAATTTAGGGTGCAAGTTCGAAATACCCCAAGCTATTGCAATGAGGATGAACTCGCACAGAAAATGCTGTACATGGGAAGCCTCTACTCTCTCATGACTGACTATATTGGTTCGAAGATAACCGACAAAGAATTTGACAGGCAGGGGCACGCATTAATGAGTGCCCACAAAAAGCTGGACCTGAGCCTACTTCTGAATGACTTCATTTGGAAATTGGAGTTTCTCACTGCGCCTTCTGATGACAGTAACGCTACGGGGCGACTTGCGATGGTAGCATGTTGCCTTGAAACGCAACGGCGACTGCGCCAGCACTGGAACACAGTGTTTTCGGATCAGTTGTAGTTAGAATTGAGATTCTACGCATCCGCAGGGGCGTGTACCAGACGATATTCAGCACGACCCTGTTGACATTGGCGACCGAGTTTCCTGTGTAGCCAGCGGTCCGGGTGCGATTCACGATTGGGCCATCCGATCCAATGTTGCCACAACTCCGGACGAAACCAAGCCTGGGGACTGCCCCGCAGAAGGTGGCACCACTTGTTCGCGGGGTAAAAGCCACCAAACATATCGTCAAATTCGCAAACCGATCATCCCAATCGTGGGGCACTGCCGCTGTTTGGGGCCGCCTTCGAGGACGCTGTCCCCGAAACAATCGTCGCCAACCCTCGCCACGGAGCGGCCCGTTCGCCGTGAGGCGCAGCGGTCGGCATGCCGCTATTCCTATTGAAAGTCCACTTTGGGACGAGGCAATCTTGCGTCAAATTCGGTGCATACCCAGCGGTCTGTCGTTCCGGAGGGTGAATGATCAGACTCTCTCGTACAGTTTCGACCCGTCGAAACGCTGCGCCAGCGCGAGTGACAGTTTCTCGCGAATGACTGAGGAGTCGATGGATAGAAAGTGGGTTAAATTGGCCGATAACCTGGTCGGCCATAAGGTGACGGAGTTCTTCGTCGACCAGTTGTCGGTCACGTTCCTCTTTGAAAATGCGGCCTTGGCAATTGAAGGTCCGTGGAAACTGCTGGATAGTTCCAATGTGGTCATTGATTACGGCGACGAGGGCGTTCAGAATGACGAATTTCATGCCTGGAAGGTGCTGGATTCAACGGTTATCAGAAGCACAATATCAGATGAGAATACACTAGAGCTGGTGTTTGATTGCGGTCTCACGCTTCGCGCCTTTGCGGATGACGATGGATTTGAGGACTGGGGCCTCCGGTTTAGGGGCGGAGCTTGGGTGATTATCAACGGTGTATAACGAGGGGCGACCCGATTCACAAGTCGCGTTTTTTCCCCTAATCGGCGACGGCGGTGGATATCGATAAGGACGTACAGTCATGACGCAGGATGAAGCGAGCGAGGCACAGCGATTGGTTGGTCAACTTGTAACGCGTGTAGCGCTGAAGCCCGATGCCGTCGCGTTACTCTTCTTCGAGGACCACTTGCGCTATACAAACACGTTGTATTCTTCCGGACGTTGGCACCTAAAGGACAACGAAGGCACGACTCTTGACCGCGATTCGAAAAGTGCGGCGCGCACCAGTTTCAACCTCTGGAAATTGGTCGGCTCCACTGTCTCCGGCGCACATATTGTTCTCGGTGATCGTCTACTAATCCAATTTGACTCTGGATTAAAGCTATCGTTCGAAGGCGCCGTATTTACGTCACAAGATTGGAAAATCGACTTCGAAGACGGCAATTCCATCGTGCCAGCCCCGTCTTCGGGATAGGGTATTGGCAGGCAGTTACAAATGCCGATGACGGCGCGTCGCCTGAGGAAAGCAGCATCCCGGGGGCAACTCAAAAGAAACACAAGATGAGTAGATTTTGGTTTGCCGTCAGCATCCAAGTTGTCCTCATAGCATACCGCAAGCATTGGTTAGAGAACTGACAAGAAAACGCGCAAGGTGTGGCGTTCGATGTGTGCCATGCAATCGAACAATATATACGAACATATGTATCTTTTGTAAAGGCTTTATTGTTACTATATTGTGGTACAATATAACCAGCAGAGCCATCTTGAACCTTGACAACGCGCACACGCGCCTCATAGCCTAGCGACGCCTACCCAGGCACCCGCCGCTCCCGCACGCGTACCCGTCGGCTATGTCCGGATACGATGTAGCGAACCCGGCGAGCCAAGAGGTAGTTGGTGACCTCGCTTCTGAGCGCAACATCATAACCCCAGCTCGCCTGGGGTGGCGAGCCTAAGCGAGCCGGGGTGTTTTGCGCAAAAAATAGAATCGCGTTGCGCAACGCAAAACGCGCAAAACGGCCTTGCCAAGCCGCCCCCGGACAACATCGTCCCCAAATCTTGGGAACAGCGAGCCGACCGAGCAGGGGGGTTTTGATGCCCCGTGCGGTAAAATAGATGAGAAAGGGTGCCCGCATTCTATGTCCTACCGAATTCTCGTAGTCGATGACGAACCTACGCTTGTCCGTTTGATGGAGTTCATCCTCGCCAAACAGGGCCACACGCTTCTCGTCGCGACCAACGGCGAAGACGGCCTCGCGAAGGCCCGTGCGGAAAAGCCCGACCTCATTTTGCTCGATATCATGATGCCGCGTATCGATGGGTACGAAGTCGCACGCCGGATTCGCGAAGACGCTGAGATTAGCGCGACGCCCATCATCATGCTTTCTGCCAAAGCTCAGGACGATGATGTCAAAAAGGGCCTCGAAGTGGGTGTCAACGAGTACATCACCAAACCGTTCTCACCCGAACACCTTGTCCACGTCGTGAACGATTACCTGGCCCACGTCAAAGCCCAGGCTTCATAACTCGAATAATTCACGTCGAGCTCACACTAACAACAGATCGTCGCGTAGCGACACCTGCACGGAGTGCGCGGTGACTTTGCCGTCTTCGGCCAAGCGTACTTGTCACCAAAGGTGATCCTACCAGTAGCCCGGTACTTCAGTGCCGGGTGAATTTAGCTCACCGCCGTCCATGGGGACGGCAGCGCCACTGCGGCGCGAAAGGAAGCACTCGCCTCATGTGTGGTATTGCCGGATATGTCGGCCCTCGTGACCGCAGCGTCACCGTCGTCCTCGAAAACCTCAAGCGCCTCGAATACCGGGGCTACGATTCCGCCGGAGTGGCCGTCGCGACCCCTGGCGAAGTGAAACTCTTGAAGCGCCAGGGAAAGCTTGGCAATCTCACCAGCGCCCTCGGCGACCTAGGAGCAGCCAAAGGCACCGTGATCGCGCATACCCGGTGGGCCACCCACGGCCGTCCCAGCGATGCGAACGCGCACCCGCACACCGACTGCAGCGGCAACATTGCGCTTATCCATAACGGGATCATCGAGAACTACCTCGAACTGAAGGAAGAGCTGCTGGCCGATGGCCACGTCTTCGCCAGCGACACCGATACCGAAGTGCTGGTTCACCTGATCGAACGCGAACATGTGCGCACCGGGGACATGGAAACGGCGGTTCGCGCCGCTCTGCGCCTCGTGACTGGAGCGTACGCTATTTGCGTCGTCAGCGCCCATGAACCCGGCACCATCTACGCCGCCAAGACCGCATCGCCGCTCATTATCGGCCTCGGCGACGGGGAGAACTTCCTCGCGTCGGACATCCCGGCCATTATGCGCTACACTCGGCGTGTCTATGTGCTCGAGGACGGCGACTTCGCCAAACTGACCGCCGATGGGGTGACACTCACAACTCTCGACGGCGCACCGCTGGTCCGGAACGAGTTCGCGGTCACATGGGACGTCCACACGGCGGAAAAGGGCGGCTATGAACACTTCATGCTCAAGGAGATCCACGAGCAGCCGCAGACGATACGCGACACCCTCCGGGGCAGGATCAGCGACACCGGGCAGATCGTCTTCCCTGACTTCAAGATCTCCAATGCCAAGCTCAAATCGTTCAACCGCATCGTCGTTGTCGCGTGCGGCACCGCATACCACGCCGGTATGGTCGGCAAGAACTTCTACGAGCACCTGCTCAGGCGGCCCGTCGAAGTGCAGGTCGCAAGCGAGTTTCGTTACAGCGACCCGCTGGTAGACTCGAAGACTCTGGCCATAATCATCTCCCAGTCCGGAGAGACCGCCGACACCCTCGCCGCGCTTCGTGAAGCCAAGGCCAAGGGAGCGACCACCCTCGCGATCGTCAACGTGGTCGGCTCCAGCATCGCCCGCGAGGCTGACGATGTGCTGTACACGTATGCTGGCCCTGAGATCTGTGTCGCGTCGACCAAGGCGTATGTCACCCAGCTCGTAGCTCTCTACCTCTTCGGCCTGTATGTCGCGCAGAAGGAGAACAAGCTTTCCGCCGATATCGTCGCCGCCTATGTCGAAGACCTGCTCGCTATCCCCGACCAGCTAGCGCGCGTTCTCGACGATACCGCAGCCATTGAACAGATCGCGGCGCGGCTGGCGCACACGTCCAGTTGCTTCTTCTTCCTCGGCCGAGGCTTCGACTACGCGGTCGCCATGGAAGCTGCCCTCAAGATGAAGGAGATCTCCTACATCCACGCCGAAGCGTACCCTGCCGGCGAACTCAAGCACGGCCCGCTTGCCCTTGTCGAACCCGGTGTCACCGTCGTCTGCCTCGCCACCCAGAGCGCGCTCTACGATAAGATGCTCTCCAACGTCAAGGAAGTCAAAGCCCGAGACGGCATCGCCATCGCACTCGTCAAGGAGAACGACCAGGGCCTCGACGAACGCTCCGTCGACGCCGTCCTCACCATCCCGGCCACCAAACACGACGTGCTGATGCCCATCATCGCCATCGTCCCGCTCCAGCTGCTGGCGTACTATATCGCCCGCGACCTAGACCGCGAGATCGACCAGCCCCGCAACCTCGCGAAGAGCGTGACGGTGGAGTAGGGAAGAGCGCTCGCCGCGCGGGCAGCCTATGCGGCTGGCACCAGCGTGCCGCTGGACCCTTGTCGCCGAAGACGGCGGTGCGGCGGTTGGTGGGGTTCGCTTGGCGGCAGGCTGTGGATCTTACCGTGAAGAATAGGCGGCGGTTTTGGATTTGGCACGA